>CAVVSE010000021.1:0-188276 GCA_963750905.1 uncultured Acidimicrobiia bacterium | reverse complement strand
TGCTGCCATCGGCCTCGACACGGACGCAGCCTCGATGGTGCCGCCCCGTGGGCCCGGGGTCGCTGGATGGCAGGCGACCGGTTCCGGATCAGGTCCCGGCAGCGCCGTCGGGTGTGTCGGGGAGGCGGCCAGGTACAGCACGAGCGTCTCGCCCGGGGTGACCAGCGTCAACCGGTCGCCGGTGCCGGACGGTGTCCAGCTCGGCGTGGAAGCGGACGGCTGGCGTGTCCAGCCACGCCGGTCGGCCGAGCGCGCATCGGGCTGTAGGTGCCCCAGTGGATCGGCAGGACGTGGCGGGGATCGATGATCTCCACCGCGTGGTGCCGCCCGCTCCGGCATCGAGGTGGCCCTCGCCCACCGTGCGCCACCAGCCGCCGATCGGCAGCAGCGCGAGGTCGATCGCGTCCCACCGGCCCATCTCGTCGAACAGGTCGGTGTCGCCGGGGAAGTAGATGGCGCACCCTCGCCACCGCGGACGATGTAGCCGACGGCGTCAGCCGCGATCCGGCCTGTGCGGGCCGCGTGACGACGGGTGCACCGCCGGGACCGTCTCGATCACCACCGCCCCCCAGCTCCGCGCATGGCGCCGGCGCGGGTCTCGTGGACGTTGCGGAAGCCCTTGCGCCGCAACCACCCGGCGGCACCGGTCGGCACGATGATCGGCACCTCGGCGTCGAACAGCCGCAGCGAGGGCACGTGCAGGTGATCGATGTGGACGTGGGAGATCAGGATCCACGTCCGGCGATCCGATCGCCGTCGCGTCGACGGCATGGTGCCGGCGGAGGTGGGCGAGCCGCGAGGTCAGTGCGGGATCGGCGAGCACTCGGACACCCGCCACCTCGATCAGCACGCTTGCATGCCCGAGCCAGCGGACGAGGGGGGACCCGGCGGGCACGTGGGCAGCGTAGGGCTCGACGTCACCCCCGGGGCGGCGACGGCGGAAGGACGCCAGCGGCGAGAATGTGGCGTCCCCGCACTCGCAGGGCCGAGCGGAGGAACCAGCAGGTGCACGAGATGAGCGATCCGATGGGCGGGGGTCGACCTTGACCGGACGGGCGCCGGGCGGCCGTGCGGATGCCTCCGACCGGGACGCCGTCGAGACGCCCGATCCGGCAGGCGGCGCCGATCCCAGCGCCGAGACGGGGGTGCGCGCGCTGGTGACCGCAGCCGCGAGCGGATCGCCGTCGAGCAGGCCCGCGTTGGCGAGCTGATCGAGAAGTACCACGACCGCCCGCTGCTCGACGTCGGCCTGCGCATCTACCAGCGCGATCGGGAGGCGGCCGGGCACCATCGTCGGCAGTGCGCTGGCGTTCCGGTTGTTCCTCTTCTTCGTTCCGCTGACGCTGTTCGTCGTCGGCGTGCTCGGCTTCGTCGCCCGATGGTTCGACGCCGCCGACATCAACGAGGCGGCGGGACTCGGTGGCACGGTGGCGGTGCAGATCAACACGGCGATGTCGCAGCCGACCAGCACCCGGTGGGTCGCCACGCTCGCCGGCCTGGTCGGCATGGTCTGGGCCGGACGATCCTTGAGCAAGGTGATGGTGTCGGCCAGCTGCCTGGCGTGGCGGCTCCCTGTCACGACGAGGGCGTCGATGCGGGTGATCGGGTCGGTGGTCGGGCTCGTCGTCGCGATCGCACTCGTCGCCACGGTGGTCAACCACATCCGCCTGGACTTCGGCGTCGGCGTCGCCAGCCTGTCGTTCGTGGCCGTGGCGGCCATCTACGCCGCGGCCTGGATGGCGATGTCGCTGGTGTTGCCGCGGACGACGAGCGATCCCGGCGTGCTGCTGCCCGGCGCGGCGCTCGTCGGCGTCGTCCTGGCCGGGATGCAGGCGATCGCCCAGCTGTACATCCCGGACAAGTTGGACTGCCTCGGCGCTCTACGGTGCGCTCGCCACGACGATCGTGACGCTCGGTTGGTTCTTCCTCCTCGGCCGGGTGATGGTGTTCGGGATGGCCGTCGATGCTGCCGTGTTCGAACGCTTCGGGAGCGTCTCCCAGTTCGTGTTCCGGCTCCCGATCGTGCGCCTGCTGCCGCGGCGCTTCCCCTGGGTCCAGCGCTTCTTCGACCTCTCCGACGGCTCCGCGCCGCCCTCCGGCGACCCGTGACGCCGCGCCGCGTCACCTCGCATCCGTTCCTGCGCCGTGGGAGGTGACGACGGCGGACGACGGTCGGGGGCCGTGCCGCGTCGTCGTCAACGTTCGTCCTGCCTGGACCGATCTACAGTCTCGCCGCGTGCGCTCCAGCCTTGGACTTGTCAACTGCGCACGACGTGACCGATGACCGAGTGGCGTCCGCCTCTGTGTACGACCGACTCGGGGGGATCGGGTGGCGTGCCGTCATCATCACGGTGGCCGTCGTGGCGTTCGTCTCCGGGCTCGTCGTGCTGAGCTCGGTCATCGTGCCGCTCGTGCTCGGCCTGCTCTTCGCCTGCGGGCTGCAGCCGATCAGCCGCCGCCTCGATCGGCGCGAGCTGCCTCCGTGGCTCTCCGCACTCGTCGCCACGCTCGCGTTGTTCACGGTCGTGGTGCTGGTCGCATGGCTGACCGTCCGCCTCGTGGTGGACCAGTGGAGCGCCATCTCGTCGACGCTTGCGAGCGGACAGGCCACGCTCGAGGACGAGGCGGGCGAGCAAGGCATCGCCCCGTCGACCGCCGCCTCGATCGGTGAGGACGTCAGCGAGCTCGCCTCGTCGATCGTCGAGGTCGTCGTCAACGGCGTGGTCCAGTTCGTGCCCGTGGCGGCGAGCGTCGTGGCGACCGTGTTGCTCAGCTTCGTGGTCGCCTTCTTCTTCTTGAAGGACGGCGCCGTGATGTGGCGCTGGATCGTCGCCAACCTCGGCGACCTGGGCGAGCTCACCGACCGGACGGGGCGCCGTGTCTGGGCGATGCTCACCGGCTACATCGTCGGCCAGACCGTGATCGCCTTCGCCGACGCCACCCTCATCACGCTCGGCGCCGCCGTCCTCGGGGTCCCCCAGCTCGGCGCGGTGTTCATGCTCACGCTGTTCGGCGCCTACATCCCCTACATCGGCGCGTTCCTGTCGGGCCTCGTCGCCGTCCTCCTCGCCGTCGGCGATGCGGGCATCGACACGGGCGTCGCCATGCTCGGCATCGTCATCGCCGTACAGGTGTTGGAAGGCAACGTGCTGCAGCCGGTGATCCAGGGCCGCGCCGTCCGGTTGCACCCGTTGGTGATCGCGCTGTGCGTCACCGCCGGCGCAGCCCTGGCGGGTTTCCTCGGCGTGTTCCTGGCCGTGCCGGTCGCCGCCGCCGCGTTCGTCGTGCTGGCCGAGCTGCGCCGGGCCGGCATCGTCGGGCCCGCCGTCGTCCCCCCGGACTCCAGCGATGCCGGTTCCTCGTCGGCTCGGGTGAGTGACGTGTGACAGTGTCGATGCCGCGTTCTTGCTGGGACACGGATCAGCGCGCCACGCTGCTCGATGCCGGCGGTGATCTCGCCTGCGTCGAGCGTCCGCGGCCGCGACCGACACCGGGGCGTCGTCCTCGGACGCCGACGCGCATGAACCTGCACCACGTCCGCCGGCCCTCGTGGGCGTGTTCGGCCTCCCAGTGCGCGAGCGAGCCGTGCGCGACGATGAGCCGGTCGGTCGGTGGACGACCGACGGAAGGGGGGCTTCGACGATGTCATCGGAGGTCGTCTGCGATGGCGCGCGCCTCAATGTGCGTCAGGCGGCGTTCATCGGCGTCGGCGCGATGGTCGGCGCCGGGATCTTCTCGCTGCTGGGTGCAGCCGGCGAGGTCGCGGGTGCCGCGGTGTGGATCTCGTTCCTGCTGGCGGGTGCGGTGGCCATGCTGCAGGGCTACTCGTTCGCCAAGTTCGGGTCGCGCTACCCGAGCGCAGGCGGTTGCTCGAGTACGTCCGCCAGGGCTACGGCGACGGTCACGTCACTCGGTGTGGTGGCATGGCTGCTGCTGACGGCCAACGCGATCATCACCGCGATGGTCGCGGTGTCGTTCGGCAGCTATGCGAGCAGCGCGGTGGCGGACGGCGACGAGACCTGGGGCAAGGTGTTCGCCGTCGCTGTCATCGTCGTGATGGCGGGACTCAATGTGGTCGGGTCGCAGGCCGTTGCCAGCGCGCAGACGGTGGTCGTGGTGGTCGTCATCGGGATCCTGACGATCTTCGCGGTGGCGACGATCTCGACGATCGACGCCGACCTGCTGGACCCGTCGGGCTACCCGTCGGTGGCCGACATCGTGGCCAGCGTGGCCCTGACCTTCTTCGTGTTCCTGGGCTTCGGGGTGATCACGTTCACGGCGAAGGACCTGGCCGACCCGCGGCGCGAGCTGCCGCGTGCCATGTTCCTCGCCCTGGGGATCGCCACGGTGATCTACGTCGCCGTGGCGATCGGCGTGTTCGGCACGTTGACGGTGGGTGAGGTGATCGAATCGGGCGGCACCGCGCTGGCGGTGGCCGCTGAACCGACGCTGGGCCGTGCCGGTTACTGGATGATGACGGTCACCGCCCTCTTCGCCACGGCGGGAGCGACGAACGCCGGCCTGTACCCGGCGGCGGGGTTGTGCGAGGAGATGGCGGCCAACGGTCAGTTCCCGCCGGCGATGGGCACCCGCCTGGCCGAGCGGGTGCCGGCCGGTCTCGTGGTCACCGCCGTGGCAGCCGCGCTGCTGGCGGTGTTCTTCGATCTCAGCGCCATCGCGTCGATCGGCAGCGTCGTCGCGTTGGTGGTCTTCTCGCTCATCACGGTGGGCCACGTCCGGGTCCGCCACGAGACGGGAGCGAACGTCGCCGTGCTCGCCGTGGCGATCGTCAGCACGGTCGCGGTGCTGGTCGCGTTCGTGTTCACGACGCTGGTGGACGAGCCGGCGACCGCTGTGACGTTGGTGGTCATCACGCTCGGGTGCATCGTCGTCGACGCAGTGTGGAAGTCACGGGCGCCGGCCGGCGGTCCGTCGGTGCCGCACGCGGGCGTGTCGTGAGTCAGTCCCCGCGTCGCGATCGCGCCAGGTGCGCGGAAGCAGCGGCAGGTCGGCGTCGCGGAGCCAGGAGCGCGTCACCGCGGCCGAGGTGAGCAGCTGCGTGCCGGCGAGGACACCGGTCGCCACGGCGAAGATCGAGGCGACGGTGGCCACGAGCTGGTCCGAGCCGATGGCGGTGACGTCGCCGGCGTACTGCGTGATCCCGATCAGGCCGAGCGCTCCGGGGACCAGCAGCCAGAAGCCGGGGAGGAACGATGCCCGTGCCGGCATCGCCGATCGGTCGGCGGGCCACGAGGTAGGCGACCGGCGTCATGACTGCCGCCCCGACGAAGGCGCTCACGTACCCGCCGAGGACCACGTCGCCGAGCACCTGCGCGGCCCACGCCGTGTACATGACGACGAGCAGCGGGAGGAACGCCCGGCGCGGCGTGGAGTGCGTGAGCGTGACACCGGCGGCGAACACGAGCACGCCGAGCCATGGCGCCCAGTCGCCGAGCTGGTCGCCGCTCCCGCTGAGCACCCGTACCGGCGCCACGCCGACCGCTTCGATGCCGGCGAGGATCCCGAAGGCCAGCAGGGCGAGCTGCACGGCGCCGGTGACCAGTCGGCTCGAGCCGGACACCATCTGCCCGGCCGCCAGCTCGACGACGGCTGTCGTCAGCGTCGCCCCCGGGAGGAACACGACGAGCGAGGCGACGATGGCGCGCAGGGGCGGGTCGACGAGGTCGTGGCGGACGGCGAGCGCGGCGAGTGCCGCGACGATGAAGGCGGCGAGCACCGGGAGCAGCACCCGCAGGTTCGGTCGGCTCGCCGCCAGCTCGCGCAGCGCGCCGACGACGAGTCCGAAGATCGCGCCGACCAGGACGTCGCTCGGCGCAGGATCGAGGATGAGGGTCAGGCCGACCGTCAGGACGCAGTAGCCGAGGACCCGGACCAGCGTCGTGAACCGGGGGGCCGACGTGCGGATCGCCCTGAGCCGCGTCAGTCCGTCCGCCGGGTCGACCGTGCCGCGGGTGCCTCGCCGACGAGGCGGTCGACGGCGGAGAACTGGTCGAGGCGGAACGAGCCACCGAAGGAGGTCGTGAGCTCGAGCACCACGGGCTCCCCCGTGCCCATCGAGATCATGAAGTAGGTCGGGAACGCGCTGACCCGGGCGCCCGTCGCGCCGTACGCTGCGGGCGACAGCGGTCAGGCGATCCTGGACCGAGGACACCGGCTCGCCCATCTCGCTCAGCGCCGCGCCGAGCTGGGCGACGAACCTCAGCAGCGTCGGCTCGCTGCCCGATGACCCGCTGTCGTCCACGTCGGCCATTCCAACATGTCCAGGACCGATCCGGCCGACCGCCCGGCTGGGCCATCGTGCCCCGGGTGAGCCCCGTCGCGAACGGACCATGAACGCTGGGCGCCGGTCCGGCGAACGGGCGGATCGAGGCGATCCGATCGCCCAACCACCCCGCCGCGGGTGGTCTTCGCCCACCCGGGGCAGTCGCTACGTTCGCCGACGAGTCGGCCGTCGTGCCGTGAACGAGGTGTGGTGACGATGTTCAACCTGCGCAACCGGAGCTTCCTGAAGGAGATCGACTTCCGTCCGGATGAGCTGCGCTTCCTCCTGCAGCTCTCCGAGGCGCTGAAGACGGCCAAGTACGCGGGGGTCGAGGCGAAGCGGCTCGCCGGCAAGGAGATCGCCTTGATCTTCGAGAAGACGTCCACCCGCACGCGGTCGGCGTTCGAGGTCGCGGCGTTCGACCAGGGTGCCCATGTGACCTACCTCGACCCGTCGGGTTCGCAGCTCGGCCACAAGGAGTCGGTGGCCGACACGGCGCGTGTGCTCGGGCGCATGTACGACGCCATCGAGTTCCGCGGCAACGCCCAGACCGACGTCGAGGAGCTGGCGGAGCATGCCGGGGTGCCCGTCTACAACGGCCTGACCAACGAGTGGCATCCGACGCAGATGCTCGCCGACTTCCTGACGATGCACGAGGCGAGCGGCAAGCCGTACGACGCGTTGGCGTACGCGTTCGTCGGTGACTGCCGGTTCAACATGGGCCGTTCGCTGCTGGCGATGGGCGCGCTGATGGGCGCCGATGTCCGCCTGGCCGGACCCTCGTCCCTCCACCCGCCGCAGGACGTGGTGCAGGTGGCTCAGGAGATCGCCTCGCGCACGGGCGCCCGGATCACGATCACCGAGGACGCCAACGAGGCCGTCGCCGGAGTCGACTTCGTGCACACCGACGTGTGGGTGTCGATGGGCGAGTCCAAGGACGTGTGGACCGAGCGGGTGCAGCTGCTGGCGCCGTACCAGGTGAACCGGGCGCTGTTGGAGAAGTCCGGCAACCCGAAGGTGAAGTTCATGCACTGCCTGCCGGCGTTCCACGACCCGAACACCGTCGTCGGGCGGGAGATGATGGAGCACACGGGGATGAGCGAGGGCCTCGAGGTGACCGGCGAGGTCTTCGAGTCGCCGGCCAGCATCGTGTTCGACCAGGCCGAGAACCGCTTGCACACGATCAAGGCGCTGCTCGTCGCGACCCTCGGGAGCTGACGGTGCGCATCCTCGTCGCCCTCGGCGGCAACGCCCTGTTGAAGCGGGGTGAACCGATGACTGCGGAGGTGCAGCGGGCCAACGTGCGGACGGCCGCCCGGGCGCTGGCCCCGGTTGCCGGGCGCCACCAGTTGGTGCTGTCGCATGGCAACGGCCCGCAGGTCGGTCTCCTCGCCCTGCAGGCGGCGGCGTTCAAGGAGGTCGAGGCATACCCGTTGGACCTGCTGGGGGCCCAGACGGAAGGGATGATCGGCTACCTGATCGAGCAGGAGCTCGGCAACCTCCTGCCGGCCGAGGTGCCGTTCGCGACGATCCTCACGATGGTCGAGGTCGACGCCGACGATCCGGCGTTCGCCGACCCCACGAAGTTCGTCGGGCCGGTCTACGACGAGGCGCAGGCGGAGACGCTCGCCGCCGAGAAGGGCTGGACGTTCAAGCCAGACGGTGCCTACCTGCGCCGCGTGGTGCCGTCGCCGGCGCCGAAGCGGATCTTCGAGATCCGGCCGATCCGCTGGCTGCTGGACCACGGCGTGCTGGTGATCTGTGCCGGTGGCGGCGGGATCCCGACCACCTTCGTGCCGGACCAGGAGCGCACGCTCGCCGGTGTCGAGGCCGTGATCGACAAGGACCTCGCCAGCGAGCTCCTCGCGCGTGAGATCGAGGCCGATCTCTTCCTGATGGCCACCGACGTCGATGGCGTCTACGAGAACTGGGGCACACCCGAGCAACGCCGGCTCGATCAGGTGACGCCGGGCGAGCTCCGCCAGCGCGACTTCGCGGCCGGGTCGATGGGACCGAAGGTGGACGCCGCGGCCCGGTTCGTGGAGGCGACCGGGAAGCGGGCGGCGATCGGTGCCCTCGCCGACATCGAGCAGATCGTCGAGGGACAGGCAGGGACCAACGTGGTGTCGGCGAAGGAGGAACGATGAGCGGGTTCGGTGTGCACTCCGAGGTCGGCAAGCTGCGCAAGGTGATGGTCCACCGCCCGGACCTCAGCCTGCAACGCTTGACCCCGTCGAGCCATGACGACCTGTTGTTCGACGACGTGCTGTGGGTCGAGCGGGCGCAGTACGAGCACGATCAGTTCGTGGCTCGGATGCGCGAGCGAGGCGTCGAGGTGTTCCTGCTGGCGGACCTGCTCGGCCGAGGCGTTGGCGGCGAGTGACGAGGCCCGGCAGACGCTCATCGAGCTCGTGGCGTCCGAGTACACGGTGGGCTGGTCGCTGGTCGACGAGATCCGCAGCCTCCTGGCCGGCCTCAAGCCCGACAAGCTGGCCACCCATCTCATCGGCGGCCTCACCGTCGCCGAGTCGGGCCTCGACGTCGCGGCGGCTCGCCAGGTGTCGCTGATCGGCGCCGCGCTCGACGACGAGAGCGCCTTCGTGCTCCCGCCGCTCCCGAACACGCTGTTCACTCGCGACTCGTCGTGCTGGATGTACGGCGGGCGTCTCGATCAACCCGATGTACTGGCCGGCCCGCCGCCGCGAGGCGTACAACGTGGCCGCGATCTACAAGGCCCACCCGATGTTCGCCGCTGCCGAGTTCGAGTTCTGGTACCCGCAGGAAGGGCCCGACGGCCGCTTCGAGATCGCCGACTTCGGGCTGGCGTCGATGGAAGGCGGCGACGTCATGCCGATCGGCAACGGGACCGTGCTGATCGGCATGAGCGAGCGCACCCAGGGACGGATGATCGAGCAGATCGCCAAGGCGTTGTTCGCCAAGGGTGCCGCCGAGCGGGTGATCGCCTGCGTGATGACCAAGGACCGCGCCCACATGCACCTCGACACCGTGTTCACGTTGCTCGACCGGGACAAGGCGACCGCGTATCCCGAAGGTCGTCCCCAACATCCGAGCGGTCAGCCTGCGTCCCGGCGCGACGGAGGGCGACTTCCACGTCACCGTGGAGGACGACTTCATCGGCGCGGTCGCCGACGCCCTCGGCGTGAGCAAGTTGCACGTGGTCGAGACCGGCGGCGACGAGTACCAGCAAGAGCGCGAGCAGTGGGACGACGGCAACAACGTCGTCGCCCTCGAGCCGGGCGTCGTCGTCGCCTACGAGCGCAACACCTACACGATCGCCAAGATGCGCGAGGCAGGCGTGGACGTGGTGGAGATCGCCGGTTTCGAGCTCGGCAAGGGACGCGGCGGCGGCCACTGCATGACCTGCCCACTGCAGCGGGACCCCCTGTAGCAGGCTCATGCTCCCCGCAACGCGCTGGGTACTCGCCGTGATCGTGGCGGTCGGCATCGTCGCCCTCGCTGGCCTGGGCCCGCAACGACGCCGGTGTCGACGACCGCGACCCGACCCGCCGAGCAGCACGGTCCTCGCCGCTGTCGACCCGGTCCCAGGCGCGCCCACGACGGTCGACGCCGTCCCTCCGACGACGTAAGCGTGCGGTGGCACCCACGATGGACGACGGTTCCGGCGACACGCCGGCGCGGCCACGAGCACCATCGTTCCTCGACGCGCTCGATCCCGGTGGTCGCGCTCGATCGGACTGCTCACGCTCACGATCGTGCTGTTCGGGATCGACGCGGCGAACGGGCCGCTCCAGGTGGCGCTGCTGACGAGCGCCATGGTCGCCGGGCTCGTCGCGTTCAAGAACGGATACACCGTCGGCCAGGCACTGCGTGACGCCGCCATCGGTGGCGTCACGTCGGCGATGGGTGCGATCTTCATCCTCCTCGCCGTCGGTGCCCTGATCGGCAGCGTGGAACATGGCTGGCACCATCCCCACCGTCGTCTCCTACGGCATCGCGCTGCTGCGGCCCGCGATCTTCTACGCCGCCGTGGCCCTCATCTGTGCCGCCGTCGGCGCGGTCACCGGCAGCTCGTGGACCACCGCCGGCACCCTCGGCGTCGCCTTCCTCGGCATGGCACCGATCCTCGGCATGTCGACGACGATCGCCGCCGGCGCCGTGATCTCCGGCGCCTACATGGGCGACAAGATGTCGCCGCTGTCGGAGACCACCGTGCTCGTGCCCAGCCTCGTCGGTGGTGTGACGGTCAGTCAGCACATCCGCGGCATGTTGTGGACGGTCGTCCCTTCGTTCATGCTCGCGTTCGTCGCCTATCTCGTGATCGGCATCATCGACGACCCCGCCTCGTCAGCGATCGGTGTGGACCAGGCCCGCGACACGCTCGCCGACGGCGTTCAACATCTCGCCGCTCAACCTGCTGCCCTTGGCGCTGCTCATCGCCGTCACGCTCTACAAGGTCCCGCCGTTCCTCGGCATCTTCGCCGTCGCGGTCTTCTCCGGCATCCTCGCCTGCTTCACCCAACGCGATGCCGTCGCGGCGTTCGTCGACGAACCCGGACCAAGGCGTCGTGCTCGACAGCATCGAGGCCATCTACCAAGCGCTCGCCAACGGGTTCGAGTCGGCGAGCGGGAACGCCACGATCGACGGCCTCTTCTCGAGTGGCGGCATGTCGAGCATGCTGACGACCGTCTGGCTCATCCTCGGCGCGCTGAGCTTCGCCGCGATCATGGAGGAAGCCGGCTTCCTCAACCGCCTCATCGCCGCCCATCATCAACCGCGCCCACACCGACGCCGGCGCGATCACATCGGTCGCCGCGACCAGCGCCGGCCTCAACGTCGTCACCGGCGACCAGTACGTCGCCGTCGTCCTGCCCAGCCGGGTGTTCCGGACCGAGTTCGCCCGCCGTGGCCTCGCCCCTCGCATGCTCTCCAGAACGGTCGAGGACACCGGCACCGTCACGTCGCCGCTCGTCCCATGGAACAGCTGTGGCGCCTACATGACCGGCGTGCTCGGCGTGCCGACGGTCGCAGTACCTGCCGTTCGCCTTCTTCAACCTCCTCAACCCGCTCGTCGCCCTCGCCTACGCGTTCACCGGCTTCCGCATCGAGCACGTCGCCAGTCGCAACGACGCCGGCCGCCGACGACACCCCGGCGGCGGGCGTCGACGACCCGCCGGCACTGATCCCAGAAGGAGACGGTCATGTCGAGTGACGCCCAGCCCACCGACGGCGACCCACCCACGACCGCAGAGCCCGACAAACCTCGGTTCGCGCTGCCCAGCGCCTACACGATCCTGTTCGCGCTGATCGTGATCACGGCGCTGGCGACGTGGATCATCCCGGCCGGCCAGTACGCCCTCGACCCGGACGGCTCGCCGATCCCCGGCACCTACCAGGAGGTCGAGTCGACGCCGTCGCGGATCATCGTCGACTCGCTGGAAGCACCGATCAACGGGATGTACGGCATCGAGGACCCAGCCACCGGCAACGTCGACGTGTTCAACAGCGGCGAGCTGTTCGGCGCCATCGACGTGGCGCTGTTCATCCTCGTCATCGGCGGGTTCATCGGCATCACGATGAAGACCGGCGCCATCCAGGCCGGGATCGCGCTGCTCGTGGCCCGCCTCCGCGGGCACGAGCGGTGGATGATCCCGATCCTGATGACCGTGTTCGCGATCGGCGGCACGACGTTCGGGATGGCCGAGGAGAGCCTCGCCTTCTACGTCCTCATCATCACCGTGATGGTCGCTGCGGGCTACGACGCCCTCACCGGTGCGCTGGTCATCCTCCTCGGCTGTGGGATCGGTGTGCTCGGCTCGACCGTCAACCCGTTCGCCACCGGCATCGCGTCCGGCTTCGCCGATGTGCCGCTCAGCGATGGGCTCGTCCTGCGGCTCGTCATCCTGATCGTCGGCCTGGCGGCTGGGATCTGGTTCGTGCTCCGCTACGCCGAGCGGGTCCGGCGGGACCCGTCCACGTCGCTCGTGTACGACATGAAGGCCGCCAACGAGGAGCACTTCGCCGCCGGGACCGACGCCGACACGGGCGAGGTCGTGCTCACCGGCCAGCACAAGCTGGTCCTCGGCCTGTTCGGCGCCGCCTTCGTGGTGATGATCTACGGCGTCATCCCGTGGGAGGACCTGGGCATCGGGCTGCCGACGCTGTGGTGGTGGTTCCCGGAGATGACGGCGTCGTTCCTGCTGTTCGCGATCCTCATCGGCGTCGTCGCCCGGATGAAGGAGGGAGAGCTCACGACGACGTTCGTCGACGGGGCCCGCGATCTCGTCGGCGTCGCCCTCATCATCGGCATCGCCCGCGGCATCACGGTGATCATGAACAACGGCCAGATCACCGACACGGTCCTGCACTGGGCGGAGGAGGCCCTCGGCGACGTGGGCGAGGCCGCGTTCGCGGTCGTGATGTACCTGCTGTTCCTGCCGCTGTCGTTCCTGATCCCGTCGTCGTCGGGGTTGGCGACGGTGGCGATGCCGATCATGGCCCCGCTGGCGGACTTCGCCGGCGCCAACCGCAGCCTCGTCGTCACCGCCTACCAGAGCGCCTCGGGACTGCTCAACCTCGTCACGCCGACGTCGGCCGTCGTGATGGGTGGGCTCGCCATCGCCCGCGTCCCGTACGGGAAGTACCTTCGCTTCGTCTGGCCATTGCTGCTCGCCTTGGCCGTCTTGACGATCGTGATGCTCGCGATCGGTTCCGCGCTCACATGAGGACACCATGATCACCACCACCGAACCATCCGGTCGCCGCGCCTGGTACCGGATCGGGGTCGACGAGACCGTCGCCCAGCTCGGTGCCGACACCGCCAGCGGGCTCACCTCGAGCGAGGTGCGCGCGCGTCAGGTCCAGTACGGCTCGAACGTGCTCGCCGGCAAGGAGAAGGAGACGGCGCTGCGCGCCTTCGTGCGCCAGTACCAGGACCTGATGCAGATCATCCTGGTCGTCGCGGCGATCGTGAACCAGATCGTGACCGGTGAGTCCGGCACGACGATCGTGTTGATCGGCCTGACCGTCTTCAACGCCGTGTTGGGCCTGCGACAGGAGGCGAAGGCCGAAGCCAGCCTCGCCGCCCTGCAGAAGATGTTGAAGGACATCGCCCGCGTGCGCCGAGATGGGACGGTCGTCGAGATCGACGCCGCCGAGCTCGTCCCCGGCGACGTGGTGCTGATCGAGGCCGGGCAACCGCGTCCCCGCCGACGGTCGGCTGTTCCTGGCCGCCACGTTGGAGATCGAGGAGGCCGCGCTCACCGGTGAGAGCACGCCGGTCCTCAAGGACGTCACCACGATCGACCGCGACGAGGTGCCGCTCGGCGATCGACTGTGCATGGTGTTCATGAACACGTCCGTCACCCGCGGCCGCGGCGAGCTCATCGTGACCGGGACGGGGATGGACACCGAGATCGGCAGCATCGCCGACCTGCTGAACAAGACGGAGGCCGACAAGACGCCGCTGCAGAAGCAGCTCGATCGCCTCACGGTGGTCATCGCCGGACTCGCCGGCGTCGCGTTCGTCGCCATGATCCTGCTCGGGCTCGCCAACGACCAGGACTTCGACGACCTGTTCCTCGCCGGCGTGGCCCTCGCCGTGTCGGCGATCCCGACCGGCCTGCCAGCCGTCGTCACCACCCTGTACTCCACCGGAACGAGGGTGCTCGCCGGGCAGAACGCCATCGTGAAGCGCCTGCCCTCGGTCGAGACGCTCGGGTCGGTGTCGGCCATCTGTTCGGACAAGACCGGCACGCTCACCCTCAACAAGATGACCGCACGGGAGCTCGTCGTGCCCGGTCAGAACCGGTTCAGCATCAGCGGCGAGGGATACGGGATCGAGGGTCAGATCCGCCACGAGGGCGGGGCGACGATCGACCTCACCGACGTCCTGTTGCCGATGGCGCTGTGTGCGGACGCCCGCCTCGCCGACGGCGAGCTGATCGGCGACCCCACCGAGGGGGCGCTCATCGTGCTCGCCGCCAAGGGCGGCATCGACCTCGACACCACCCGCGAGCGCTACCCCCGCGTCGCCGAGGTGCCGTTCGACTCCGACTACAAGTTCATGGGCACGTTCCACCGGATGACCGATCACGACGGCAGGGACGTCATCCGTTGCTTCGTGAAGGGCGCGCCCGACGTGTTGCTCGGGCGCGCCGCCTCGTTCTGGACGCCCGACGGCACGTCGACACCGATCGACGACGAGCGCCGGCAGACGCGCCAGCGACGAGAACGACCGCATCGCCGCCAAGGGCGAACGGGTGATGGTCGTCGCCCGCCGCGACTTCGATCCGGCGACGTTCCAACCGGAGGTCCCCCACCTCGACGACATCCGCGACCTGACGCTGCTGGCGATGGTCGGCATCGTCGATCCACCCCGAGCGGAGGCGAAGGCGGCGATCGAGCAGTGCCACCGCGCCGGCATCGCCGTGCGCATGATCACCGGCGACCACGCCGTGACTGCGGCCGCCATCGGTCACGAGCTCGGCATCCCCGGCAAGGCTCTGACCGGGACCGAGTTCGCCGCGATGAGCGACGAGCAGCTCGTCGCCGAGCTCGACGAGATCGGTGTCGTCGCCCGCGTCTCACCGGAGGACAAGATCCGCCTGGTCGGCACGCTGCAAGCGCAGTCCAACATCGTCGCCATGACCGGTGACGGCGTCAACGACGCACCGGCCCTCAAGAAGGCCGACATCGGTGTCGCCATGGGCATCACCGGCACCGAGGTCTCCAAGGACGCCGCCGTGATGATCCTCACCGACGACAACTTCGCCGACCATCGTGCGCGCCGTCGAGTACGGACGTCAGCTCTACGACAACCTCACCAAGTACATCCGCTTCCAGATGGCTGCCCTCGTCGCCTTCATCGCCACCTACCTCGGCGCGGCGCTGTTCGACATCGCCGACGGCATCCCCTTCACCCCGCTCGCCGTGCTCTGGATCAACTTCGCCGTGCAGGTGCCGCTCGCCCTGGCGCTCGGCTTCGACCGCCCGGTCGAGGGCCTGATGGACAAGCCACCCCGCCCGCTCGCCGAGCCGGTGCTCTCGCGCCGGCAATGGGGCTACGACATCGTGCTCGGCATCCTGACCGCGATCGGCACGCTGTGGATCCTCGACGTGTTCGAGGACTGGGAGAACCCGCTCGTCGCGGCGTCCATGGCTGTGGCCGCCTTCTCGCTGATGAACATCTCGCTCGCCATCGGCGCTCGCAGCGCCACCCAAACCGCCCTCGACCGGGACACGATCAGCGGGCGCCGTCAGCTCCTGCTCTACGGGTTGGCCCTGCTGTTCACGGTGCTATCGACGGAGCTCGGGATCCTCCAACGCATCCTCGGCACCACGTCACTCACCGGCGGCCAATGGCTGGTGTGCCTCGCGCTCGCCGCGGCCCTCCTCCTCGTCAGCGAAGTCGTCAAACTGGTGTTGCGGCACCGTGGCCCGAGCGGGGAGCCTCGAGGTCCAGTGCCTGTCGCGAGCTCCACGCCGCGATGATCGGGGTCGCACGAGACGGTTGGTCGAGCGAGCACCTGAAGCTCGCCGAGGTGGCCGTCACACGGGAACGCCGACGACGCGATCCGCCGAGGACCCGGACCGACAACCACCCGCCGAGGGGTGGGCACGGCCACCCGGGCCCGCCCTACGTTCCGTCGAGTGCACCAGGCGGTTCTGGGGAGACAGCACCTCACTGAGCGCACACGTCCCTGATAGATGAGACACCGATTTGAAAGGGGCCTGACATGTCGGACAAGCCCGTCACGGTGGCCGTGGCCACGTACGCGAACAAGGCCGCCGCCGAGCAGGACTACGACGCGATCCGGGGCATCAAGCACCAGGGCCAGATCGACCACCTCGCCATCGCGATGGTGGTCAAGGACGCCGACGGCGAGCTCCACATCGATCGGCACGACTCGACCGCCAAGCACCTCGCCTGGGGCGGCGGCGTGTTGGGAGGGGTGCTCACCGTGGTGTCGGCACCGCTCGGCATCGTGTTCCTCGGCCCGCTGGCCGCGACCAGCGCGGTGTGGGCCGGCGCCGGCGGGCTCGTCGGCCACTTCTGGAAGAACATCCCCAAGGAGCAGGTCCGCGAGATGGGCGACCTGCTCGACGACGGCGATGCGGGACTCGTCATCGTGGCCGTCAACCCCAAGGACGCCGACGTCGGTGCCCTGTTGGCGAACGCCGTCGCCAAGGTGGTCAACGACGACGTGACCGACACGTCACACGCCCTCGAACGGGCCTTCGACGCAGTCGACGAGCAACTCGACGCGCCGACGTGAACGCCTGACCTCCGCAAGCTCCCGTCCGCTGAGCCCGAACGGACCATCGCCGCCACCGGCGTACCCTGAGTCGACCGCCGCGACGGAGTGGACGGCGGCGCAGAGCGGCTTGGACGCCGGCGGCGGCGCCGCCGCCCAAGTTCGGGAGGCGACGGATGCCTCCTCCGAGCTGCTGGCGTCGCTGCGGGTGAGCGATGGGTGTGGCGGTGACACGCACGAGTCCAATCCAGGTATTTCTCGTGGTCAGGTGGTCGTGGTGGTGCCGGCGGTGCAGATCGCCGTGTTGAGGGTTGCGATGCTCGCCTGCACGGTCGCCGCCTGCGGCTTGGCCTCGTCGAGGATCGCGGCGACGGCTTGGTCGTCGGGGGCGTCCTGGAGTTGGTCGACGAGGGTGGCGGCCTGAGTCTGCAGGTTCTCCCACTCGGCCTCGCCGAGGTCTTCGGCGCTGTCGACCATGTCCTCGCGTGTCGACCTCACCTCGTCCGCCGCGGCGTCGTAGTCGCTCCTGGTGGCGGTGGCCGGATCGAGGCCGGCCAGGGCGGCGAGCGCGCTCCCGTACGAGGCCAGGTCCGCGCAGAACTCGGTGTTCGCCTCACCGACGTCTGAATCGTCGTCGTCATCGCCGCAGGCGGTGAACGTGCTGACTGCGACCAGTGCGAGACCGATCATCAACGAACGCTTCATGTGCTTCTCCTCGGAGGGTCGTGCCCGCGTGATGTCGTCGTCAGCGGTCTGCGTGATGCGGCACGTGACGACGACAGCGGCCACGATGGTGGGCGGACAGACGTCATGGCCCACCCGTGACGGGGTGGAATCCATCCAGGTCATCGACCCAACGTCGATCTGACGGACGGCGAGGCTCGCACCGACAGTGGCGCCGTGAACGCGGCGCCAACGCCACCTGAACGATCGGCGACCACCCTGTCCGGGGTGGGTTCTGGCTACCCGTCCGGGTCGGAGCGTGAGGTGCAGGGGCTGGTCACGACGCGAGGAGGGGTGCGAGTGTTCAACCTGCGCAACCGCAGCTTCTTGAAGGAGATCGATTTCGAGCCGCGGGAGTTGCGGTTCTTGTTGCAGCTGTCCGAGGCGGTGAAGGTCGCCAAGTACGCCGGCACCGAGGTGAAGCGGCTGGAGGGCAAGGAGATCGCGTTGATCTTCGAGAAGACGTCGACGCGTACGCGGTCGGGGTTCGAGGTGGCGGCGTTCGATCAGGGTGCGCATGTGACGTACCTGGATCCGTCGGGGTCGCAGTTGGGTCACAAGGAGTCGGTGGCCGACACGGCTCGGGTGTTGGGGCGGATGTACGACGGGATCGAGTTCCGCGGCAACGACCAGGCCGAGGTGGAGGAGTTGGCGGCGCACGCCGGTGTGCCGGTCTACAACGGGTTGACGAACGAGTGGCATCCGACCCAGATGCTGGCCGACTTCTTGACGATGCACGAGGCGTCCGGCAAGCCGTATGACGCCCTGTCGTACGCGTTCGTCGGTGATTGCCGCTTCAACATGGGGCGCTCACTGCTGGTGATGGGCGCGTTGATGGGGTCGGATGTGCGCCTGGCTGGACCGGGGTCGTTGGCGCCGCCCGATGATGTGGTGAAGGTCGCTCGCGACATCGCCGCGCGCACCGGTGCGACGATCACGATCACCGACGATGTCGCCGAGGCGGTGTCCGGCGTGGACTTCGTGCACACTGACGTGTGGGTGTCGATGGGCGAGTCGAAGGACGTGTGGAGCGAGCGGGTCCGTCTCCTCGCGCCGTACCAGGTGAACGCGTCGTTGCTGGCGCGCTCCGGCAACCCGAAGGTCAAGTTCATGCATTGCCTGCCGGCGTTCCACGATCCGAACACGGTGGTGGGCAGGGAGATGATGGAGCACACCGGCATGACCGACGGCCTCGAGGTGACTGGCGAGGTCTTCGAGTCGGAGGCGAGCATCGTGTTCGACCAGGCGGAGAACCGGCTCCACACGATCAAGGCGCTCCTCGTCGCGACGCTCGGAAGCTGACGGGACCGGCGATGCGGGTCCTGGTCGCCCTCGGCGGGAACGCGCTGCTCAAGCGCGGTGAGCCGATGACGGCAGAGGTCCAGCGGGACAACGTGCGTGTGGCCGCGGTGGCGCTGGCGCCGGTGGCCGGCCGGCACCAGCTGGTGCTGTCCCACGGCAACGGTCCCCAGGTGGGCCTCCTCGCGTTGCAGGCGGCCGCGTTCACCGACGTCGAGCCCTACCCGCTCGACCTCCTCGGCGCCCAGACCGAGGGGATGATCGGCTATCTGATCGAGCAGGAGCTCGGGAACCTGCTGCCGGCCGAGGTGCCGTTCGCCACGATCCTGACGATGGTCGAGGTCGACGGCCACGACCCGGCGTTCGACGATCCGACGAAGTTCGTCGGACCGATCTACGACGACGCCGCGGCCCAGGCGCTCGCCGCCGCGAAGGGCTGGACGTTCAAGCGCGACGGCGACCGGCTCCGCCGCGTCGTCCCGTCGCCGGCGCCGCTGCGGATCTTCGAGATCCGCCCGATCCGGTGGCTGCTGGAGCACGGGGTGGTGGTGATCTGCGCCGGTGGCGGCGGCATCCCGACGACGTGGGTGGCGGGGAAGGAGCGCACGCTGGCCGGTGTCGAGGCCGTGATCGACAAGGACTTCGCCAGTGAGCTGCTGGCCCGGGAGGTCGACGCCGACCTGTTCGTGATGGCGACCGACGTCGACGGGGTCTACGCGGGGTGGGGGACACCGCAGCAGCGCCGGCTCGCGCGGGTCACCCCGGCCGAGCTGCGCGGCCTGGACTTCGCGGCGGGATCGATGGGCCCGAAGGTCGCCGCCGCGGTGCGCTTCGTCGAGGCGACCGGCAAGCGCGCCGCCATCGGCGCCCTCGCCGACATCGAGCAGATCGTGGCGGGCGCGGCCGGCACGAGCGTCGTCGGCACGACGTCGACAGAGGAGGAGTGATGGCTGACTTCGGTGTGCACTCGGAGGTCGGCAAGCTGCGCAAGGTGATGGTCCACCGCCCGGACCTGAGCCTGCAGCGCCTGACACCGTCGAACCACGACGAGCTGCTGTTCGACGACGTGCTGTGGGTCGAGCGGGCCCAGCACGAGCACGACCAGTTCGTCGCCCGGATGCGCGAGCGGGGCGTCGAGGTCTTCCACCTCCACGAGCTCCTCGCCGACGCACTGGCGGCGAGCGACGAGGCGCGACTGCGACTCGTCGAGCTGGTCGCCTCGGAGTACACGGTCGGGTGGTCGCTCGTCGACGAGATCCGCAGCCTGCTCGCCGACCTCAAGCCCGATCAGCTCGCCAAGCACCTGCTCGGCGGCCTCACCGTCGCCGAGGCCGGACTCGACCTCGCGGCGGCGCGCAAGGTGTCGCTGATCGGCGCGGCGTTGGACGACCCCAGCGCGTTCGTGCTGCCGCCGCTGCCGAACACGCTGTTCACCCGCGACTCGTCGTGTTGGATCTACGGCGGGGTGGCGATCAACCCGATGTACTGGCCGGCCCGCCGGCGCGAGGCCTACAACGTGGCCGCGATCTACAAGGCCCACCCGATGTTCGCCGGCGCCGAGTTCGACTTCTGGTACCCGCACGAGGGGCCTGACGGCCGCTTCGAGATCGCCGACTTCGGGCTGGCGTCGATGGAGGGCGGCGACGTGATGCCGATCGGCAACGGCGCCGTCCTCATCGGCATGAGCGAACGCACCCAGGGGCGGATGATCGAACAGGTCGCCAAGGCGCTGTTCGAGGCCGGTGCGGCCGAGCGGGTCATCGCGTGCGTGATGACCAAGGACCGTGCCCACATGCACCTCGACACCGTGTTCACGCTGCTCGACCGCGACAAGGCGACCGCCTACCCGAAGGTCGTCCCCGACATCCGCGCCGTCAGCCTGCGGCCCGGAACGACCGCCGGCGACTTCCACATCACCGTCGAGGACGACTTCATCGGCGCCGTCGCCGACGCCCTCGGCGTCCCCACGCTCCACGTCGTCGAGACCGGCGGGGACCAGTACCAGCAAGAGCGCGAGCAGTGGGACGACGGCAACAACGTCGTCGCCCTCGAACCCGGTGTCGTCGTGGCCTACGAGCGCAACACCTACACGATCGCCAAGATGCGCCAAGCCGGCGTGGAGGTGATCGAGATCGAAGGCTTCGAGCTCGGCAAAGGACGCGGCGGCGGCCACTGCATGACCTGCCCGCTGCTGCGCGACCCGCTGTAGGGACGACGCCATGTTGCAGGCGTCCTGGAGCCGCTGGATGCTCGTCGCCCTCGTGTCCGTCTCGCTCGTCGCGCTCCTCGCTTGGGCCCGCAACGACCCCGGCGTCGACGACCGCGACCCCGACCCACCGCAAGGCACCCAAGTCGTCACCGTCGACGACACCACGCCTCCACTCGACACCCCAGTCATCACTGCCGCCGACACCGTCCCCCCGACGACGTAGGCAACCCCCGGACCATCGACGATGGACGACATTTCCGAGGAGAAGGTGTCGCGGCCACGGCCGCCGAGTCTCGTCGACTCGCTGATCCCGGTGCTGGTGCTGATCGCGTTGTTGACGCTGACCATCGTGCTGTTCGGGGTCGACGCGGCGAACGGGCCGTTGCAGGTGGCGCTGCTGACGAGCGCGATGGTCGCTGGGCTGGTCGCG
The DNA here is from genome assembly GCA_963750905.1 of uncultured Acidimicrobiia bacterium. Classification (GTDB taxonomy): domain Bacteria; phylum Actinomycetota; class Acidimicrobiia; order Acidimicrobiales; family Ilumatobacteraceae; genus JALZMG01. The sequence continues at coordinate 167,096 of CAVVSE010000021.1, read as the reverse complement.
TTCAAGAACGGCTACACCGCGGCGACGCTCCGGGACGCCGCCATCGGCGGCGTCACCTCGGCGATGGGGGCGATCTTCATCCTCCTCGCCGTCGGCGCGCTGATCGGCACCTGGAACATGGCCGGCACCATCCCCACCGTCGTCTCCTACGGCATTGCGATCCTCCGCCCAGCCATCTTCTACGCCGCCGTCGCCGTGATCTGCGCGGTCGTCGGGGCGGTCACCGGCAGCTCGTGGACCACCGCCGCCACCCTCGGCGTGGCCTTCATCGGGATGGCCCCGATCCTCGGCACGTCGACCACGATCGCCGCCGGAGCGATCATCTCCGGCGCCTACATGGGCGACAAGATGTCACCGCTGTCGGAGACCACGGTGCTGGTACCGAGCCTGGTCGGCGGGGTGACCGTCAATCAGCACATCCGCGGCATGGTGTGGACCGTCGGACCGTCGTTCGTCATTGCCTTCCTCATCTACCTCGTCATCGGGATCCTTGACGACCCGGCTTCATCGGCCGTCGGTGTCGACGAAGCCCGCGACGTCCTGGCGACGGCGTTCAACATCTCCCCGCTCAACCTGCTGCCCTTGGTATTGCTGATCGCGGTCACGCTGCGCAAGGTCCCACCGTTCCTCGGCATCTTCGGCGTCGCCCTGTTCTCGGGGATCCTCGCCTGTTTCACCCAGCGCGCTGCCGTCGAGGCGTTCGTCGACGACCCCGACCACGGGCCCGTCCTTGACGGCATCGAGGCCGTGTACCAGGCGATGGCCAACGGCTTCGTGTCGGCGAGCGGCAACGCCACGATCGACGACCTGTTCTCCAGCGGGGGCATGTCGACCATGCTGACCACGGTCTGGCTGATCCTCGGCGCGCTGAGCTTCGCCGCCATCATGGAGGAAGCCGGGTTCCTCGACCGGCTGATCGCGCCGATGGTCAGTCGGGCTCACCACGATGCCGGCGCCATCGCGTCGGTCGCCGGCACCGCCGTCGGTCTCAACGTCGTAGCCGGCGACCAGTACGTCGCCGTCGTCCTGCCGAGCCGCGTGTTCCGGACCGAGTTCGCCCGCCGCGGGCTTGCCCCGCGGATGCTGTCGCGAACCGTCGAGGACACTGGAACGGTCACGTCGCCGCTCGTGCCGTGGAACAGCTGCGGCGCCTACATGACCGGGGTCCTCGGCGTGCCCACCGTGTCGTACCTGCCGTTCGCGTTCTTCAACCTGATCAACCCGCTCGTCGCCCTCGCCTACGCCTTCACCGGCTTCCACATCGAACACCTCGACCCGGCCGGGGCGCCAACGATCGACAACGAGAGCGTGACGTCGGCCGACGGCCAGCCAGCGCCCACCCCGGAAGGAGACGCACATGTCGACTGACACCGAGACCGCCGGCGAGGCCGAACCCGACCGCGGGGAACCCGAACCTCGCAAGCCCCGGTTCACGCTGCCGTCGGCGTACACGATCCTGTTCGCGTTGATCGTGATCACGGCGTTGGCGACGTGGATCATCCCCGCCGGCCAGTACGCCCTCGACCCCGAGGGCTCTCCGATCCCTGGTACCTACCAGGAGGTCGAGTCGACCCCGTCGCGGATCATCGTCGACTCGCTGGAGGCGCCGATCAACGGGATGTACGGCATCGAGGACCCGGCCACCGGCAACGTCGACGTGTTCAACAGCGGCGAGATGTTCGGTGCCATCGACGTCGCCTTGTTCATCCTCGTCATCGGCGGCTTCATCGGCATCACCATGAAGACCGGCGCCATCCAAGCCGGCATCGCTCTCCTCGTGGCCCGTCTCCGCGGCCGCGAACGGTGGATGATCGCCATCCTGATGACCGTGTTCGCCCTCGGTGGCACGACGTTCGGGATGGCCGAGGAGAGCCTCGCCTTCTACGTCTTGATCATCACGGTGATGATCGCCGCCGGCTACGACGCCCTCGTCGGCGCGCTGGTGATCCTCCTCGGCTGTGGCATCGGCGTGCTCGGCTCGACCGTCAACCCGTTCGCCACCGGCATCGCCTCCGGGTTCGCCGACATCCCGCTCACCGACGGTCTCGCACTTCGGCTCATCATCCTCATCGTCGGCCTGGTGACTCGGGATCTGGTTCGTCCTGCGTTACGCCGAACGGGTGCGGCGCGACCCGTCCACCTCGCTCGTCTACGACCTGAAGGCGGCCAACGAGCAGCACTTCTCGGCGAAGACTGATGCCGAGACAGGTGACGTCGTGCTCACCGGCCAGCACAAAGTGGTCCTCGGCCTGTTCGGCGCCGCCTTCGCAGTGATGATCTACGGCGTCATCCCGTGGGAGGACCTCGGCATCGGGCTGCCGACGCTGTGGTGGTGGTTCCCGGAGATGACGGCGTCCTTCCTGCTCTTCGCCATCCTCATCGGCGTCGTCGCCAGGATGAAGGAGGGCGAGCTCACCACGACGTTCGTCGACGGCGCCCGCGACCTGGTCGGCGTCGCCCTCATCATCGGCATCGCCCGCGGCATCACGGTGATCATGAACAACGGCCAGATCACCGACACCGTGCTGCACTGGTGCGAGCAGGCCCTCGGCGACGTCGGCGAGGCCGCCTTCGCGGTGGTGATGTACCTGCTGTTCCTGCCACTGTCGTTCCTCATCCCCTCGACCTCCGGGTTGGCGACGCTGTCGATGCCGATCATGGCCCCGCTCGCCGGCTTCGCCGGCGTCAACGAGAGCCTCGTCGTCACCGCCTACCAGAGCGCCTCCGGCCTGATCAACCTCGTCACGCCCACCTCGGCCGTCGTGATGGGCGGGCTCGCCATCGCCCGCGTCCCCTACGGCAAATACCTCAAGTTCGTCTGGCCGCTGCTCGCCATCCTCGCCGTCCTGACGATCATCGTCCTCGCCCTCGGGACCGTCGTGTGACAGTCGCTCGCCCATGACCGACGTCGCCCCCACCACCGGCACCTTCGGCGTCCGCCAAGCGGCGTTCATCGGCGTCGGCGCGATGGTCGGCGCCGGGATCTTCGCCCTGCTCGGCGCAGCCGGCGAGGTGGCCGGCGCCGCGGTGTGGCTGTCGTTCCTGCTCGCGGGTGCCGTCGCCGGGCTGCAGGGCTACTCCTTCGCCAAGTTCGGGTCGCGGTACCCGTCGGCTGGTGGTCTGCTGGAGTACGTCGTGCGGGGGTTCGGCGACGGCCACGTCACCGGTGTCATCGCCTGGTTGATCCTCGCCGCCAACGCCATCGTCACCGGCATGGTCGCCGTGTCCTTCGGCAGCTACGCCAGCTCCGTCGTGGGCGGCGACGGCGACGACGCCTGGGTCAAGGTGTTCGCGGTGCTCGTCGTGCTGGTCATGACGATGCTCAACGTCGTCGGTTCCCGCGCCGTCGCCCGGGCCCAGACGGTCGTCGTCATCGTCGTGATCGGCATGCTGACGGTGTTCGCGGTGGCGACGCTCGCCAACCTCGATCCCGACCTCCTCGCCTTCTCCGAGTACCCGCCGTTCGGCGACATCGTGGCCAGCGTCGCCCTGACGTTCTTCGCCTTCTTGGGCTTCGGCGTCGTCACGTTCACGGCCAAGGATCTCGCCGACCCCGCCGCGCCAACTGCCCCGCGCGATGTTCCTGGCGTTGGGGCTGGCCACCGTCGTGTACGTCGCCGTTGCGCTCGGCGTGTTCGGCACGTTGAGCGTCGACGAGGTCGTCGACTCCGGCGGCACGGCGCTCGCGGTCGCCGCCGAACCGGTGCTCGGGCGCGCCGGGTACTGGATGATGACGGTGACCGCGCTCTTCGCCACGTCCGGCGCCACGAACGCCGGCCTCTACCCCGCATCGGGACTGTGCGAGGAGATGGCATCGATCGACCAGTTCCCCCCGGTCATGGGTCGGCGACTGGGCGGTCGGCTGGGCACCGGTCTGGCGATCACCGCGGGGCTGGCCATCGCGCTCGCCGTCGGGTTCGACCTCGATGCGATCGCCTCCATCGGCAGCGTCATCGCACTGCTCGTGTTCGGCCTCATCTCGGTCGGGCACCTCCGGGTCCGCCACGAGACCGGGGCGCGTCCCACGATCCTCGTCCTCGCCGTCGCCTCGACGGTGATCGTCCTCGTGGCGTTCGTGTTCACGACCCTCATCGACGAACCCGGTACGGCGGTCGCGCTCGTCGTCATCCTGCTCGTCAGCGTCGCCCTCGACGCCGGATGGAAGCGATCCCGGGCCCGCGCCGTCGCAACATGAATGTCGCCCGCGCCGTGCAAGCGCCGGCCGATGGGGAGGGGTCGAAGTGACCACATACGGCGGTGACGATCTCAGCGAGCTCCAGCTGTTCGTTGTTCAGCTGGGCGCCGCGATGAACGCCGCCGGGGAACCCGTCTACGTCGTGCAGGACCGGCTGACCAAGACGGCCGCCGCTTACGGAGCCCGGACCGCCACCGTCAGTGCATTCCCCACCTACCTGATGGTGACCATGGGCCACGGCGAGCCAGCAGCCGTCGAGATCACGACGCCGCTCTCCAGCTCACCGCGCCTCGACCAGATCGCCGCCCTCGAACGCCTGACCCAAGACGCCGAGCGCGGCGCCGTCCATCCCACCGATGGGCTCCGCCGACTGGCCGAGATCCGCCAACTTCGGCCGCGCTTCGGACCGCTGCAGAGCATCGCCGGCTACTCGGTCCTCACCATCGGGCTGTGCCTGATCCTGCACCCGGCACCGCGCGATGTTGCCGCCGCCGCCGTGTTCGGTGCGCTCGTGGGAGCACTCCGCTCCGTCGGGAGGAACCAGCAGCCGCTGCAAATCCTCATGCCCGTCATCGCCGCCTTCTCCGTCTCCGCGCTGAGCGCCCTGGCGGTCAAGGAAGGCGTGATCGAGCCCGGCATGCGGGCCATGGTCGCCTCGCTCATCGTCTTCCTGCCCGGCACGACCTTGACCACCGCCGTCCTCGAGCTCGCCGCAGGGCAGATGGTGTCCGGCGCGAGCCGGCTCGTGTCGGGAGTTGTGCAGCTGGCCCTCCTGTCGTTCGGGATCCTCGCCGGCATCGAAGCCGTCGGCATCCCCTCATCGCAGGTCCTGTTCGGCCGCCAAGGTTTGCTCGGCGCATGGTCGCCATGGCTTGGCGTGCTCGTGTTCGCCGCCGGTGTCATCGTCGCCCACTCGGCCCCGCCACGGTCCCTCCCGGCGCTCCTCGTCGTGCTGTACGCCGCGTGGGCCAGCCAGTTCTTCACCAACGGGCTCCTCGGTGGCTACATCAGCGCGTTGATCGGCGCGACCGTCATGACTGTCGTCTCCGTTCTCGTGTCGCGGCTGCCGGCCGCCATGCCGGCCCACGCGTCGTTCCTCCCCGGATTCTGGCTGCTGGTCCCCGGCGCGCTCGGGCTCATCGGTCTCACCGAGCTGGCCGGCGGAGGCGGGGGCCAGGACGTCGTGGCCACCATCGGCTCCATCTTTGCTATCGCCCTCGGGGTGCTATGTGGCACACAGCTGCTCGCCTGGGCCCTCATGACCGGCCGCCTGGTCACCGACATCACGGGGACGCGTGGCGGACGGCATCGACGGCTCCGACGCCGGCAGGCACGGACCGTCCCAGCCACGTCCGTCGACCCCGACGACCACACTCCGTCGTGAAGTGCCTGCTGAGTTCCATTGCCGCCGTCCACGGCGTCGGGAACCAGGGACTGGATCACGACAGGAGGGGGCACGAGAATCGGCGCTCCGATCTGTTCAGATCGCACAGCCAGCTGGTCTCAACCTCTGCTGAAATCTCGGAGTCGCGCACAGAGGAAACAGGACGTCTTCAGGATGCGCCGAGCGAGCCCCGCAACCGAGCGTCGCTCGCGACGTCGGTCGGCGCTGGCCGCACGGCGTTCTCGGGGGGCGAGACTCGCGTGGCGCAATGAGATCGGCGGCGGCGGTCTTGACGTCGCCGACAAGTCGCCGTGTTTTGCCATCACGATCACGCATCGTGACGTAGGCCGCTGCCTCGCTGCTGGCCGGCCGAAACGAGTCTGTGTGTGTGTGTGTGTCGTTGACGACGGTCAGATTCCGTTCGGCGGTGGTAACCGCGGCTCGGTGGCGGCCACCGGATCCTGCGTCGTGTTCGTCGGACCACCGTTGCCGGCTCGTCGGTGCTGCAGCAGCCCGCAGCGAGCAATGTGCGACGGACGATCGCCGCCCTCAACGCTCAATCTCGACGAGGTCAACGGCCGCGGACCGGTGATCCCTGTTCGACCGTTGGTCCGAGGCCTCATCTGGTAGGTGTGTTTGGGTCGCCGTGACTGCGTGTGCGCACGAGCGGGCCTTCCGTGCCGCATCGCTGCAGGAAGAGCGCCTCAACGAGGGCCATGTTGGCGATCTCGCTGGGGTCGACGCTCTCATTGGGAGCGTGGATCGACGATCTCGGTTCCTCGACACCGAGCAGCATGATTTCGGCATCGGGGAAGGTCTGTTGGAAGACGTTGCAGAGCGGGATCGAGCCGCCCGAGCCGTACAGGGTCACCTCTCGGTCGTACACCTCCTGCATCACCTCGACCATCGCTGCGAACGCCGGTGCGTCCACCGAGCCGGCGAACGGCTGGCCGGCGAACCCGCGCTCGAACCCGACGTGGACGTGCCACGGAGCAACCGCGGCCAGGTGGGCGATCAGGGCGTCCTGGGCGTCGATCGCATCCATTCCGGGCGGGACACGCAGGCTGACGAGGGCCCGCGCCTCGGGCTGGATCACGGCCGAGGCTCCGTCGACCGCCGGGCAATCGATGCCCAAGACGGTGACGGCCGGCCTCGCCCAGATCATGTCGGCGACGTCGTCACCGAGCAGGTCGACGCCGTCGAGAACGTTGGCGTCCGTGCGGAACTGGGCGGGCGGATACTTCGCGCCTGACCACATCTGCGTGTCATTGAGCCCCCGGATCGTCGCGGCTGCTGGCACCCGGGTGCGCCGTCACACCACCGGTTCGCAACTGAGGGTGCGACCCGCCCGAGGGCGGCTTCGCGAGGTTCGAAACGCGAACTCCATTGCACACCTCTTTGCACACCTGGCGTGCTTGCGGCCGGACCCGGGGTCGACGCTAACGCTGTGACCTGGGGTTTTGCGGTGGGGCTAACAAGAATCGAACTTGTGACCTCATCCTTATCAGGGACACCGTCAGCGGCCTCAGAACCGCCGAAGGGGTCGGCCGAGGGCAACCGTCGAACTCGCACCGGTCACGGCCGTCTGCGTTGAGCGCAGCGTCCGAAGGAGGGCGCCATCGGCGGGACAGCGCGTGGCGCCGCGCCTACAACGTGCCTAGAACAGGGCACAACAGGGTGCAACAGCGTCATGCTGGAGCAAGGTGACACTGCACCGATTTGGGGATCTACCTGGGGGAACGTGGGCCCACCAGGGGACATGCTTCGGGTGCCGCTCAGCTTCCCAAGCTGAATACGGGGGTTCGATTCCCCTCATCCGCTCCCTCCGGATGACCAGGCGAAATGCCTGTTCATCGTGGTGACGTGACGCCACGTCGCACAGGGATGGCTGAACCGCCGGCGGGAGGGCGTTGAGCGGTCGGCGTGCCCGCAAGATCGCCCGACCGACGACGTCGATTGCTCCGCCACGCTCGACGTCATCCGGCCGTGCCACCACGCGATCGTGACGACGACGCGCTGCGACGGCTCGCCGCACTCGTCACGCCATGGTCGACACGCGCAGGAGACCCGGCGATCGAGGACGCGTCCGCTGTCGTGGCGCTGCTGGATACTCGGACGTGATGTGGCGACCGGACCTGTCGTCGAGCGGTGCTGACGCGCCGTCGCTTCTGTGGGCGCGGGTACGCCCCGATGTTGTCGGCGTGCCCGACGAGGTGGCCGCCCAGTTCGGATCGTCCGTGCTGGCCGGCCGTCGATCGTGGCGTCAGGGGGAGGCCACACAGTGCGGCGTCGATCAGTGAGATCCGAGGTCAGGATTCGGCACAATTCGGTGCCATCTGGTGAGTGAACCCTCTCGGGCAATGGCGAGGGTGTGAGGAGATAAAACACTCCCGGCATTCTTGCGATTCGACGTAGGCTCCGATTGCCCTGGGGTGAGGGGAGGAGGGCCGTGCCGGACGAGGATAATGCGAGCAGCAGTCCGCCCTCCGCTCGTGAGAAGCGGCGCCCTTTTTGGAGCCGGCAGCGGCCGCCATCGCAGGGGCGGCCAGCATGGGCGGAGCGTTGCCTCACCAGGGCGGATGAACTGGAGGCCCTTGCCGACTGGGCAATTGCATGTGATGAACCGGTCCGCGAGAAGGCCGCCGCCCGTGCGCGGTTCCGTGCCGAGATCGGCAAACACCTGCAATGTGCCCGCGATGCGGCCAACGAGACGGGGCACCGTCTTACCCGCACGGGAGCCCGCCTCGACACGACGTTGAGCCGTCTCGACGCCGCGGAAGCTGAGCTGCTCAACCTCACACCCGCTGACTACATCGCCGGACAGCTGCCGAGCATTGTCAATCACGTCGCCCGCCATCTCCAACCGACTGACCCGCGCCGTGTTGCGACCGAGCGGATCTTTGCTCAGGTGGACGCACCGCCACCCCCACCGCCACCGCCACCGCCACCACGGTCCGGTCTGGGCGTTCTCGGCGCACAGCACCGATTCAGAGGTCAAACGAACGACACACGACGCCGGGTTGCGTCGACGGTGGAGGATGGCCGGGTCTCGCTCGTCACCGCGATGCGAGGCGCCAGTTCAGCGGCGCTGCGCGAACAGACACGGGTCCGCAGCTTCCGCAACGCGATCGTCGCGTTGTCAGCGGGGATGTTGTTCCTCGCCCTCGGACTCGTCGTCTTGGGGATCGTCCATCCGACCGCCGTGCCGCTGTGCTTTGCGCCCCAAGAGGGCGATGAGGTGACGATCGTGTGTCCCACGGAGCAGTCCGGTCCGATCGACGCCGCACGCGACGACGGAACCGTCACGGCCACTGAGATCAACGACAAGACTGACGAGACGGTGAGTCGAGTCGACATCGCCACGGTAGCGATCGTCGGCAGCGCCGCAGCTGCGGTAGCCGCAGCAACAGCGATCCGCAAGCTGCGAGGCTCCTCCGAGCCGTACGGCGTGCCAATCGCCCTCGCCGTCCTCAAGCTGCCCACTGGCGCGGTCACCGCCATCCTTGGGCTGGTGCTGATGCGCGGCGGGTTCGTCCCCGGGCTCAGCGCGCTCGATACGTCCGCCCAGATCCTGGCCTGGGCCGCGATCTTCGGCTACGCCCAGCAGCTCTTCACCCGCCTTGTTGATCAGCAGGCCCACAACGTTCTCGACAGCGTTCGGGGGGCGGACAAGGGAACTCAGCCCACAGCTGGCGGTTGAGCAGCCCAGTTGCGTCTGGACGGACCCGGCTCCCAGCGCGCAGCAGAAGGCGGCCGATCGGGCCGGCGATCCCGGAGGCTCCGACCGGCGGACGTTGCGGTCATCGGATGGTGCGCGTGAGAATGCTGTCGACGTGGGCTTGGCTCATCCGGTGGGATCAACATCATTAGATAGCAGGCCGCCATGCGGTCGGGCGGGCGGTCTGACGAGGCCGACGAGCGCAACTTCGAGCGGTCTCCCCAAAACCTGTCCACCGTGCACCGCGTCGTCCGGCGCCTGGAGGCGCGGTGGCGGCGCAGCGACGCTCGAGACCGCGTGTATGTGCCCCCGTTCAACGCTCACTGCTCGGTCCGCGACCGGCCAGTCGTGGCTGAGTCAGGCGCGCCGGGAGTAGCGCGGTTCGGCATTTCACTTGGCGTCCACGCAACCGTGAGGAGCTCGTCGCCGCCTGCGACGTTCACGGTCATCCCTCCGTAAACACGAACCAGGCGACGCCACGAATCGAGACCGACCCGAACCACCGCAGGCCATGAGCGCGGCGGTACGGGACGCGAGGCGCTGTGATGTCCGGCGTCGTTTCAGATATCGGGGACCCACAGGCAAGGCGCCGCACTCGTCGAGTGGTCGCTGAGACCCAACACTTGCAGGCGACCGTCCGTTCGGAGGTCCGTTCGGACGAGGTTCCCGGTTCTTGTGCTTGCGCGATGCGCCATTCAGAACGCGGCAATGCATCGAGACGAGGCACCAGCGGGCGCTAGCGTCGCTGCGCCAGGATGAACGAGCTCGGGAGGGACCGATGGCCGAGCAATCAACCACGGTCGGCGTCGAGGACCAGCAGGTCACGGTCACCGACGTCGTCGCATCGCCGGTCGTCGCGCCGGAGGTGGCACCAACGGCACCCGGCTCCGCGGTGCGGGAACTGCGACTCGCCCTCGTGTGCTATGGCGGTGTGTCGCTGGCCATCTACATGCACGGCGTGACGAAGGAGCTGGAGCGCCTGGTCGCGGCCTCGACGGCGTACGCGCGCGATGCGGCGGACAACCCGTTTGCTGATGACGACACGGCGGCCGTCTACTGGCGGCTGCTGCGGTCGCTCGAGCAGGACCCGGAACGCTGGGGCATCGAGGAACGCGACACCGTGCGCACACGCGTCGTCGTCGACATCGTGTCGGGGACGTCGGCGGGCGGCATCAACGGCATCTTCCTGGCCGCCGCCATCGCTCGTAACCGCTCCCAAGCGCCGCTGCAGGCGATGTGGCTGGAGAAGGGCGACATCAAGCGCCTGCTGCGGGGCGCGACGCTGCCGTTGCCCTTGAAGCTGCCGAGCGTGCTGACCTCGGTCGGCCGGCGCCGCCCGCTGCTCGACGGTGCGCGCATCTCGCGGTGGCTCAAAGAGGCGCTCGCCGGAATGGGCGACGACGAGCCACCGATCATCGCCGGCGTCCCGTCGCTGCTCGGCGACCAGGAGCGGCTGCAGCTCTACGTGCCGATCACCGACTTCTACGGGTACGACGTGCAGATCCCGGCCGACGACCCGGCCTGGGTCGTCGACCGCACCCATCGCCACATCATGCGCTTCGTCCACGACCGGCGTGACCCGTCCCTGGACCAGCTCTCGCCGCGTTGGGACGACGCGCTCGCCTTCAGCGCCCGTGCCACGTCGTCGTTCCCCGGCGCCTTCCCGCCCCTCTCGATCACGGACTACGAGGCTGCGGTGCGCAACCCGGCGTTCGACGACGCACAGCGCTCGACGCTGTTCGACACATACGGCGCGACCGACGTGTTCCGGCCCGAGCAGACGCACTTCGTCGACGGCGGCGTACTCGACAACAAGCCGTTCGCCTCCACACTGGCGGCGATCAAGCTCCGACCGGCGGCCACCGAAGTCGACCGCCGTCTCGTGTACGTCGAGCCCGACCCGTCGACCGAAGCTGGCGTGGTCGCCGACGGCGAAGCGCCCGGGCTCGTGCGGACGATCCTCGGCGGCTACGCCGGCATCCCCCGCCAGGAACCGATCCTGATTGACCTGACCGACCTGGCCGTACACAACACCAACGTGCAGCGCATCCGGGACGTCATCGAGACGAACTTCGATCCGGTGCGCAACGACGTCTTGACCTTCATCGACGCCGACGGCGCGACGGATGCGCCGAGTACACCGGACGTGACCCGGTGGCGACGCGCCCTCGCCGCCGACGCCGCAGCGCGTGCCGGCTACACCTACCCGACCTACCTCAGGCTGCGGCGCCGGGCGGTTATCGACGACTTCGCCCGCTTGATCATCACCCGCCAGCAGTACCCGCCGACGTCGGCCCGCGCCCTTTTCGTGCAACGCGTGCTGGCCACGTGGGCCACGCGCCAGGAGGCCGGCCTCCCAGCCGACGACCGCCCCACCTGGCAGCAGGGATTGATCGAGATGCTCGATCTCTCCCGCGTCGAGCGCCATGCGCGCTTCCTCATCGCGGCCATGAGCTGGTGGTACCGACCGAACGAGGACGATGCCCGCCGAGGCGCGCCGGACCGGGCCCAGCTCGACGAGGCCAAGGCGACGCTGTACGGGCACCTCGACCAGCTCAATGGCTTGGCGCTGTTGCTCGTGCAGGACGACGACGTCCGCAGCCGGGTCGATGCGCTGTTCGCCAAGGCGGCGCTGCCGAGCGATGTCCTGGCCGATCCCGACGCCTTTGTCGCAGCCCGCGGCGACCATCTGCTGGCACTGCAGCAGATGGTGCAGGAGCGCGTGGGGGCGAACCTGGCGCAGCTGACTGACGATCTCGACGAGCTGGTCGTGTCGATCGCCGCCAGTTGGACGCCGTGGGCCCGTCGCGAGCTGCTGACGCGCCACCTGGGATTTGCCTTCTGGGACATCATCCTTTACCCGATCCAGGCCGTGAGCGGCGTGAATGAGCGCGATCACGTGGAGGTGATGCGCTTCAGCCCGCTGGAGTCCACGCTGTTGGCCAGCGCCGAGGACAAGGATCTCGCCGGCGTCAAGCTCGGCCACTTTGGCGCGTTTTTCAGTCGCAAGGGCCGCGAGCAGGACTACCTGTGGGGACGCCTCGACACGGTCGAGCGGTTGATGGTGCTGCTCTCCACGCCGCCCGGTGCGTCGGTCGGCTGGTTCCGCAGGCCGCCGAGCGGCGACACCGCCATGCGCCGGGCGGCGTGCCTGGCCGGCGTCCGCGAGGCGGTCGAGGCGATCGTTCTCGCCGAGCGGCCGGTGCTCGGCGACGCCGGCCAGCTGCTCGGCGACGTCGGCGAGAAGGCAGCTCAGCTCGAGACGACGTCATGCAGTTCTACGCGTTGAGTTCGGCGTTCACCGGGGCCCGCGATCCGATCGCGTGACTGGAGCGGTCAGGGTGCAGCATCGCGACCGGTCCGGCGTTCGATGACGCGACCGCCGCGCGTCATCTCCGCACTATTCGGATTGGCCCTCTCCAGTGGGTCGGTGCGGGTTGAGTCTGTCTCGCCAAGGGTGGTCAGGGTGCAGGCGCAGCACGGCGTCTCGAAGCCAGCTGCGCAGCTGGGTGGTCATCAGCGGCCAGGCGTTCTCGAGATCGACCTCGTCCTTGACCCGATGCTGCTTGGCCTTGAACAACAGGGCGACCTCGGGATTCAGGTAGCGAACCCCGTCGCCGGCCACCCACGTCACCTCGTCGAGGTCAGCGACGAAGCCCCGATCGTGCTTCGATTGCCAGCGACCGTCCACTGAGGGGTTGAGCAGGCAGTCCAGCCGCCACGGCGAGCGGGCGTCGCGTCGCATCCAGATCTGGCTCAATGGGTGGAGCGGCTCAGGGTGCTCGTCATCGATGATCTGGAACGTCCCCCCATGGTTGCTCCACAGGTGGAACGTCTCGCCGAGGTGGGCACGCAGCGCCGGCACCGACTCGGAAAAGACGACCATGTCGATGTCTTCGTGGCGGCGGGCCACGCCAGTGAACGCCTCCACGGCATAGCCGCCGGCCACCCACCACGGATCGGGAAACCCGCCCATGACGTGTCCGAGTTCGGCCGGCGTCAGCGGGTCCCAGTCGCCGTACACGTCGAAGAAAGCGAGGTCCTCGCCGGTCGGTTCGAATGCGGGCGACGCGGGCATCAGGACGGCCACGATCCGGTCGTACGGCTCATCGCTTCTCGAACGTAGGCCCTCAGATCTCCTGCCAGCGACCGGCGCGTCGACATCGCGATCATGCCGGCGTTAGGCCGCGAGGGCACTCGGCGTTACTCGCTGCGTCATTCGGACATGTCAGCGGCGACGGCGCGGAGGCCGGAGTGGGCATCCCCCCGCTGCACGGACACCTGACACAGGCTTTGAGGCCAGACAGACGTTGCCGTCATTGACCGGTGCCGATGCCTCGTTGTCGTCCTCGCTGGGCGACCTCCTCGCTCCGGCATTGCAGACGTTTCGAGGCTGACTCAGCGCAGCGAGCGGCGTGCCGTTGTGAGCGCAGCGCAGAACGCCCAGCCTTGCGCACCGGAGATGGCCGGAGGCTGTGCCGACGCCGACGGTTCTTCCGGTGGGCGCGATCCCATTCAGGATGTCCGCACCGGTGGCTCGGATCCGTCGCTTGCCCAGGGGATGGTTTCCAGGTTCGTCCGGATCGAGTTCAGGGCGAGGTTGATCGCTGCTGATCCAGACAGTGTTGCGCCGTGATCGAAGAGTCGTTCGGCCTCTGCTTGTCCGAGTTGTTCTTGGAGTTCGTTGCGTCGTTGTTCGATGGACCACCCGCGAAGTTGGAATCCTGCGGCGACATCGTGACGGTCGAGGAGCGTGGCGACGACATCGGGGTGTCCGAGTGCCTGGAGGGCGCCGAGTGCTTCGATGGTCAGCCACATCGCTTGTCCGAGTGCGCCGGAGCGTCGGTAGTGCTCGATGCCGGGCTCGAGAAGGGCGAGCGCATCGAGCGCACGGCCTTCGAGGATGTACAGGCGGGCCAGGTGGGCGGATGCGGTGTCGGCCGGGATCCGGGCGTCAACGGTGTTCGCCACGTCGAGCGCGTTCTCCAGCCTCGCGACGCCGGCGTCGTGGTCGACGACAGCGACCAGCGAGCCAAGAAGTGCGGATGCCAGGGCGATGAGGCTGGGGTTGCCGAGACGCTCCGTCGCGGTGGCCAGAGCCTTGGTCGAGGTGGCCAGCGCGGCGATCTGCTCGAGGTCGCCGGTGTTCATCGCTATGTCCGTCGAGTCCTGCGCCTCCATGCAAGCGGCCATCAGTTGCATGAACTGATCCCCGGCGGCCGCGGCCCGCCGCATGCCTTCTCGCCTCATCGCCGCCGCGGCTGCGGGGCCGTTCTGGATGCCTTCGGCGATGGCGCAGAGTACGGGGACGACGGTGGCGGAACTGTCGCCGAGGCGGTGTTCCTCGCTGAATGCGAGCGCCGCGAGCTCGGCGCCGAGGGTCAGGTCGTTGCGGATCATCGATAGTGCGCTGGCGGCCGCGGCCACAACTGGGCGAAGACGGTGATCGGCGTTCGACGGCAACGAGAGCGTCAGCACCGCCCAATCAGCCAGCTCGGTGCGACCCCGCGTACCCGCCCACCACAACACGCTGGACACCAGCTGGCAGGCGGCATCGCCGTGGTCGGCTTCATCTGCCCAGCTGAGGGCGTTGCGCAGGTTGTGCCACTCCGCAGCCACTCGATGGTGCCACACCGACTCGTCGACCCCCTTGACTCCCTCGTCAGCGCGAGTGGCCCACGCCACGAAGTAGCACATGTGCCGATCGCGGACAGCGGCTGATTCACTGGCGTCGGCGAGGTGGTCTTCGGCGAACTGCCGAAGGGTCTCCAGCTGGCTGAACCGCGTGCCCAGCGGCGTGCGCACGGCGTTGACCAGCGACTTGTCGACCAACGAGCGGATGAGCTCGCTCACCGGCCCATCCAGCTCGCCAACCTCGGCGACCGCGCTCGCGGCAGCGAGATCGAAATCACCGGCGAACACCGACAGCAGCGCGAACAGGTGCTGTTCCTCGGGGGTCAACAAGTCGTAGGACCAGGCGATCGCCGCATGCAGGCTCTGATGGCGAGCAACGGCACCCCGGCGGCGGGTCAACAGACGAAGCCGATCGGCCAAGTTGTCCGACAACTCGCCGAGCGTCATCGTCGGCAACCGCGCCTGCCGCGAGCTCGATCGCCAGTGGCAGGCCGTCCAACCGCCGGCACAACTCCTCGATCTCGGGCCCTTCCTCATCGGTCGGTTCGTAGTGTCCAAGGACGGCGTCGGCTCGGTCGACGAACAACTCGGCGGCTTCCGAACGCGCTGTCGCCGTGCTCAGCGACATCGGGCGCAACGGGACGAGGTGCTCACCGTCCACACCCAGCGCCTCTCGGCTGGTGATCAGCAACGCAATCGTCGGGCAGCGCTCCAGCAGCGCGTTCACCAGATCCGTCACCGCATCTAGGACGTGCTCGCAGTTGTCCAGCACCACGAGACGATGCTGACTCTCCAACGCCGCAGCGATCGCCCACTCCTGACCGGACGCAAGATGCAGATCCAACGCCTGGGCAACCACCGCCGGAACGTCAGCCGGAGCCACGACCTGTCCGAGCTCGACGAGCCAACATCCGTCAGAGAAACGAGCCGCTTCCGCCGCCGCGGTTGCAATCGCCAACCTCGTCTTGCCGACCCCACCAACGCCGACCACCGTCACCACCGCCGCTGGTCGCACCAGCCGCTGCACGTCAGCGACCTCACTGATACGACCGACCAGCGGCACTCGCTCACGAGGCAGGTTGCCAGCGCGTGCACTGACCCGCAGCGGAGCGTGCGCCAGCCAGCCGGGAGTGCCGGCAACCGCGAACAAGTGCTCACGTCGCTGCAGCCCCGACAACGAGTGCTCACCGAGGTCGACCAGATCAACCGCCGAGTCGATCAGCAACGCCGCCGTCGCCGACGACACCACCACGTGCCCCCCGTTGGCGATCGCGCCAATGCGCGCGGCCCGATTGACCGCCGACCCGAAGTAGTTCCCATCACGTTCCTCGGACGCACCGCTGTGGACCCCAACTCTGATCCGCAGCGCCGACCCGCCCGGCCACGCCTCGCTGGACGCCCGCTTCTGCATTTCGACAGCCGCGGCCAGTGCAGCGTCAGGTCGC
This sequence comes from uncultured Acidimicrobiia bacterium, assembly GCA_963750905.1. Classification (GTDB taxonomy): domain Bacteria; phylum Actinomycetota; class Acidimicrobiia; order Acidimicrobiales; family Ilumatobacteraceae; genus JALZMG01. The sequence goes on along the minus strand of CAVVSE010000021.1, from coordinate 150,720 downwards.
CCGAACGCGACAGCGAACCCGTCCCCGCCAGAAGCGAACACATACCCACCGTGCCCCGACAGAACGTCAGCGATCAGCTCGTCGTGACGAGCCACGACAGCCGTCATGCGATCACTGTCGAGTTCCCACAACTGCGTCGACCCCTCGATGTCCGTGAACACGAACGTCACCGTCCCAGAAGGCCGGGCAACACGCATTTGCGAATCCTCGCACTCGCCGAGCATGACCGCGCACCAAGACCAGCCGATCGAGACGCGCGGTCCGCACCGCACGAAACGACAGCCGGCCGACCAGGCGTCAGCACCCCGAGCGGGCGTTCGGTGCCCGAATGGGCGCATCCGATATCGCTCCCCAGGCTGCGAGGAGCTGCATCCTGGAAGCGCCGATCCTCTCAGGGGCGAACATCTTCCCAAGCGATGGACGCGGGATACTCACGATCCGGCGGTCGAGGACGCTGTGGTCGTCGGATTCGATCCGCGCGTTGAGAACGCGTTCTCAGGTGGCAGTTGCGCGGGAATGCTCGAGGTGCGGTGGGGTGCCCGCAGGCCGCGGCGGTGCGCCGTGGATCTTCCGGATGATTGCGTCGAGCCGGAGCGAGCCGCTCCCGTGCATCGTCGCCTCGACCGTCGCGTCTCGCACGGTTCGACCGGCTCAGTCGCCAGCCGGGTGGCACCGTGAATCGGCGAGGGCAATTGCCGATGGACGGCAACGACAGCGCCCGAAGGAGAGTCGCACGCTCATCGGGCAACCCAACGGTGGTCCGGCCGTCGCTACCCGCAGGCTCGGCGCGGGCGTTGGCCTTGGCCCCGTCACTCGGAGCGGACGCCGGGCTCGTCGAGGAGCCATGAGGGTGTCACGGTGTTGTGCACTTGATGGACTTGCAGCTGCGGTGCCGTCCCGCCGGTCTCCAGGATCAGCGGCACCAGCGTCTGCGCGAACTGGTCGAGGAGTTCCTGCGATTCCCAAACGTCGACGACGATGTAGCCGTCGCCCGTGCTCGCGGCGACATGGCTCAATCGGCCTGCCGGATGCCCGAGACCACGCTCTTCGAGCAGAGCAACGGCCTCGTCGTACTTCTCGATCGGATCGGTTGTCTCGGAGATGAGGACGATTGACACGGTGTGCTCCCTTGGTTGACGCCAGCGAGTGACGGTCGATGCCAGCATCCACCCCGACACCGCGGGACGCATCGCACGTTCTTGTAGTTCGCCCGTTGTCGACCATCGCCGCAGAAGCATCAGCGGCCCGACCCTGCCGCCGCGCGTGAGGCCGGCGATGCCGGTGTCGAACGGCTGGCCGCCGGCGACGGCGAGGCCGAACGCTTACGTCTCGTGGTCGAGTTCCTGACACAGGTATCCGGCCTCGGCGCGGCTCGGGTGTCAGGCTGAGCCCGGATGCTCTTCATGGCGGACATCTCGACATGAGCCCGTCCTCGACGATGGCGCTTCCGGTCACGTTGTGAGCGCCACCGCGCACCGACAAGACGAGATCGTGGTCGCGTGCGACGCCGACCGCGGCGAGCACGTCGGCGACGCCGGCCCGCACGATCGGCTTCGGGCACCGACCGATCATCGCGTTCCAGACACACCTGGCATCGTCGTAGCCCTGATCGTCGGGCGCGAACACGCTCCCACGCGAGAGCCGCGCATCCACATCGAGCGTGTCTGTCATGACTGCCATGACCGTCGCCTCCCACGCGTCGCTCACGACAGGTGTCCCGCGACACTTCTCCGTGTGCCCGAAGGCCGCTATCGCTCGTTCTTGTAGTTCCCGTGCGCGTGGACCAGGCCGTAACGGTGGGCGTAGGCGGACGCCTCGGTCCTGTTGGTCGCATTCGTCTTGGCGAAGATGTGTCGCAGGTGGTGAGACACCGTGTCCGGGCTGATGAACAACTCGTTGGCGATCTGACGGTTCGTCCGTCCAGCGGCGATCAGCTCGAGCACGTCGAGCTCGCGGGCAGTGAGTCCGCGCGAGCCCGACGCCGTCCGCTTCGCTGCGCGGACCGGGCGGCGGCCGGTGACGAACTCCTCGATCAACCCCAGGATGCGCTCGGGTTCCTCGTAGTACGGCAGGTGGTCGGTCCCCTCCAGCTCGACGAAGCGCGCGCCCGGGATGCCGTCGGCCATCTGGCGGCCCATGTCGAGGGAGTACAGCCGATCGCCGGTGCGATGCAAGACCAACGTCGGCGCCGAAATCGACGGTAGTGAGGCGCGGATGTCGAGGGTGGCGTTCATCCGCAGGAGGGCCGCCATCGACGTCGGTGTCGCCGACCGGCGTTGCACCAGCCCGGCATAGGCGCGGATCGCGGGATCATGCGCGACGCTCGGGGCGCCGTTGTCGATGATGTCGCCGTTTCCCCAGCGGGTCTCGAGGTTCAGGATCAGCAGCTCAGCCTGCTCCGGAGTGACCCACCCGACTGCTCCCGATCCCATGACGATCAGGTTCGAGACCGCTTCCGGATGGGTCGCTGCGAAGAGCGCGCCGATCGCCCCGCCCTCCGACATGCCGTACAACGCAGCGCGTGTCGACCCCGCTGCTGACATCACCGCGCGGACGTCGTCGATCCGCTCCTCCATCGTCGGGACCCCGACCACGCGATCGGACATCCCTGTGCCCCGCTTGTCGAGCAGGATCAGTCGGGAGAACGAGGCCAACCCCAGCAGGTACGCCGCCGTCGCCGGATCCTCCCAGTACGTCTCGACGTGCCCCAACGCCGACGGCACATACACGAGATCCTGCGGCCCGGTCCCGATCACCTGATAGGCGATGTGGAGCCCACCACATTTGGCGTACCTCGTCACCGGCGACTCCACACCGCGAGCTTGTCACCCGCCGCGCACGGCGATGGTCACGTTGCCGATCTCCGCGCCGTCGCGTCGAGGCTCCGGACGACTGAGCCAGAGTCGGCGAAGCACCCGAAGAGATCCCGCCAGAACCGTTGCTGGCGTCGACGTCGGCCTGACGCAACCATTCGCGCACCGCGGTCTCGGTGAGATCGAGATCGCGGGCCACGCCCGCCGCGGTCTGGCCGGGCTGACGGACCAGCTCGACTACTTCCGCCTTGAACGCCGGGGTGAACGACCGACGAGGGCGCTTCTTCCGTCCCAGCGACTGAATGGATCAACGATGTCCTCCGAACGCCGTCCCTGGCGCACACAGGAACGCGCCGCGATGTCCGAATTGGCGCTGTCCGATACCGCGCAGTCGAAAGCCGGCTCTCCTGACTGATCCGTGGGTCACGCTGTGAGCGGTCTGTCGGGTAGGGGCGGGCAGTGGCCGCCGCGGTCGAGGAGGCACAAGTGGGCGTCGGCCGCATCGGACGGTCATCCCGGCGGTCCAGGGCGCCGCCTCGGTGCGCCTCGACGGGCCACGAACGATCAGCGAGGCGCCCGGTTGACCGATGTCAGCCATGATCGGGCTGCCAGCGTCGTCGCCTACCGCGAACGATCGGCGTCGTCGGGCCCTCCCGCACGATCCGACGTGAGCGCGTTCCGCCCGCACCGACCGACGTCGGGGTCGTCCGCGTGACATCGACGGCTCAACGCGCCCGCGGGCTTCCATCTCGAACGCACAATGTACGTCGTCGTACATGTGCGTACACTTGTGATGTGTCGACCGTGAGCGTGAGCGAAGCCCGGGCCTCCCTGCCCGCCATCGTCGAGCGGGTGATCGCTGGTGAGGAAGTCACCCTGACCCGGCACGGGCAACCGGTGGCGGTCCTCGTGCGGCCCGACACCCTGCGCACGCGACGGGCTGGGAGCGCACTCGCGGCAGCCGCCGGCGTGAACGAGGCGCTGGAGCGCGGTCGGACCTCTCGGCTGGCGTCGCGGCCGGCGCTCAGCGAGGAACGTGCCGACGCCCTCGTCGCCGCCGTTCGTACCGCCCGCGCCGGGCGATAGCCCGTGGACGCGTTCGACGCCGACGTGCTCATCTATGCCGGCGTGGCCGACCACGAGCTGGGGCGGCGAATACGGGCGCTGTTCCCCATCGAGCCGCTCGTCGACCGCCAGGAACGCGCCGGGTGCGGTTCGGTGCTCCTCCTGCCCGAGTTGTTGGCCAAGCCGCTGCGCGACGGTTCCACGGTCGAAGTGGCCGAGCTCTCGGCGCTGCTCGGACGCCTCGACCTGTTCCCGACCGACCTCGCGACGGCCGAGCTGGCGACTGCACTGTCAGCGGCCTACGGCCTGCGCGCGGCCGACGCCATCCACCTGGCCACCGCGGTCGGTGCAGGCGCCGACCGCTTCGTGACCAACAACCGGCGGGACTTCCCGACGTCGATCGCCGAGATCGACATCACCTATCCCGCCGACCTACCGGATCCCGGCACCGACTGAGCCGCCCGAGTGTTGGCCGGTGGCGGCAGTCACCTGCCAGCTGCTGTTCGTCACACCGGGGAGATGGTCGCCCACGCCCGCCCGTCGCGCCGGAGCGTGACGTCGTGCCCGGCCTCGATGGCGCGTTCGATGTCGCGCCACCGTTCGCCGATCGCCTCGACCTCGATGTCGAGTCCGTGCTGCCGGCCGATCGCGGCGCCGACGTTGACGAGCGTGGCGGCCCGGATCGCCAGCGCAGCATCAGCATCGTCGCCGTCGACGTAGCCCTCGGCGGCCAGCCACTCGGTCGCTCGGGTCACGGCGCAGGCGCGGGAGTAGGTCGTCCAGCGCGGCTGCAGATCCGGGAAGTCGTACAGCGTCTCGCGGAACCGGCCGAAGGCACCGCGACCGTGCAGCGCCCGCCGGAGCAGATCCGCGGCGCGGGCTTCACCGACGGAATCGGCGAAGTCGACCATGTCGGTGTAGGCGGCTCGCGAGCCTTCCGACTCGATGGGCATCAAGCCCCGCTCTGACGGATCGTCGTCCTCGCCGAAATCGTCGGCGATCCACGGCGAGACGCCCATCTCGACCTGTCCGGTCGCCGGGTCGTACCACCACGTCGTGTCGCGGTCGCCGTCCTCGAGCGCCTCAGCCACTCCGGCGACGTCGATCGCTGCTACCGGACGGACTGGTGAGGGTCCCGGGCGCGGATCCACAAAGCCCATGCTGCACCGGCGGCGTCGGCCGGTCACCCGTGTCGACGTACCCGGGCTGAGGGTCCCGGGACTGGCGCGACCGACGCGGTCATTCCTCGGAGGCCATCACCTCGTGGGCGTCGATGATGGTGTAGGCGTAGCCCTGTTCGGCGAGGAAGCGCTGACGGTTCCGGGCGAAGCGGATCTCGTCGGTGGCGTCGGTGACGATCGTGTAGAAGCTGGCCGTGGCCCCGTTGGTCTTCGGGCGCAGGATCCGTCCGAGTCGTTGGGCTTCTTCCTGGCGGCTGCCGTACTGGCCCGACACCTGGATGGCGACGCTGACCTCGGGCAGGTCGATGGCGAAGTTGGCGATCTTCGATACCACCAGCACCGGGAGGTTCCCGGTGCGCATCTCGCCGAAGAACCGGTCGCGAGTCGCCTGGCCGGTCTGGCCGGTGAGCAGCGGTGCGTCGAGGAGGTCGGAGATGTCGCGGAGCTGCTCGACGAACTGGCCGATGACGAGGATCTGCTCGCCTCGATGACGGTCGACGAGGGACTCGACGACGGACAGTTTCTCGGGCGTGGTCGCCGCGACGCGGTGGCGCAGCTTGGGGTTGGTGGTGGCGTACTCGGCCCGGCGGTCGGGTGACATCGTGACTCGCACCTCGGTGCAGACCGCCGGGGCGATCCAACCCGCCGCCTCGATCTCGGCCCATGGTGCGTCGTAGCGCTTCGGGCCGATGAGGCTGAAGATGTCGCCCTCCCGGCCGTCCTCGCGCACGAGCGTGGCGGTCAGGCCGAGGCGACGCACGGCCTGCACCCGTGCGGCGGCACGGAACACCGGTGCCGGCAGCAGGTGCACCTCGTCGTAGACGACGAGGCCCCAGCCGAGCTCGCTGAACAGGCTGAGGTGGGGGTGGCGTTCGAAGGTGTCGACGTCTGGTGCGGCCGCCGGGTCGGTCCAGGTGAGCGACTGGTAGGTGACGAACGTGACCGGACGCAGCTGCTTGCGCTGACCGGACCACTCGCCGAGGTCGTCGGGGCTCAACGTCGTCTTGTCGAGCGTCTCGCGCATCCACTGTCGGATCGCCGACACCGACGTGCACACCACCAACGCGTGGGAACCGGCCGCCGCCATCGCCGCCAGCCCGACGACCGTCTTGCCGGCCCCGCACGGCAGCACGACGACCCCGCTGCCACCCGACGCGTCGCCGGAGCGCCACCACGTCTCCACGGCGTCGCGTTGGTACGGCCGCAGATCGGCGGTGACGACCATCGGGCCGAGGGGCGCGCCGGACTCGAAGCCGGCTTCGTCGGCCGCCGGCCAGCCCGCCGCCAGCAGGGCCTGCTTGAGGGCGCCACGGTCGTGTTCGCCGACCGCGAAGCGGTGCCGGTCGAGGCGTCGCCAGAGGAGCTCGGCAACGGATCGGACACCGGCAAGCTCGTCGAGCAGGACGTCGTCGTCGGCGACGAGCACGAGCCCTTCCGCGGCCCGCGCCAACCAGACCCGTCCGTAGCGGTTGATCTGGTCGGTGACCTCGTGGATCACGACGTCGGGTACGGGGTACTTGGCGAGTCCGGTCAGTGTGTCGACGACGTCGTCACTGGAGACGCCGGCGACGGCGGCGTTCCACAACGACAGCGGGGTGATGCGGTAGGTGTGGATGTGCTCGGGCGCCTTCTCGAGCTCGGCGAACCGGGCCACTCGGGCGCGGGCCTCGGCCGCCCGGGGCGACGCCACCTCGAGCAGCACCGTCAGGTCGCTCTGCACGATCAGCGGGTTCGTCGCGTCGTTCACGATGTCCCGGTCGCGTCGAGACCGTCGATCATCGCCGCGGTGACGGTCACCGGGCCGCGGACGCCGAGCCGGGCCGGCACGTCGGCCGTCGACCTGGCCCGCTCGTCGAGGGCGCGGGCGTGTTGCTCGAAGACGCTGCCGTGGCGGCCACGCGCCGCGGCGCGCATGGCGGCGGCCTGCTGCGCGGCGGCGGCGGCTTCGTCGGCGCTCGAGCGCGCCGCCGGCCGGCCACCGCCGATCACCGCCTCCGGCGCCAGCCCTTTGCGCTCCAGCGCCGTCCGTACCTTGGCGAGCGGCACATCGGTGACGGCGACGGTGTCGGTCAGCTTGGTCAGCTTGAGCGCCTTGATCGCGCACGCCGTCGTGAGGTCGACGGGGTCGCTGACGACCACCACCGTCGGCGCGGCGATCACGCGCACCGAACCGGCCCGGGCGGCGGCATCGTGGATCAGCCGCACGACGGTGTCGGGCAGTCGGGCCGACGAGATGGCCGCCAGGAAGTCGACGACGTCGGACGGTGTCCGCCCGGCCTGCACGGCGCGTGTGAGCCGAGCGGCGTCGAGCCGGTAGGTCAGTGCTCCCGAGTTGTTCTCGAGCGCGGCGATGGCGTCGAGCTCGACGACGAGGTCGTGGCGGAGATCGGGTGGGGCGATCACCGTCAGGTCGGCCTGCACGGTCACCGACGCCGACTCCGCCCCGGTCAGGGCGGCGACCGACGAAGGGTCGGCGAGCACGGCCCGTCCGAGCCGGGTCAACGCCAGCGGGCCTGCTGTCACGACGCCCAGGGTGCGCAGGTCGCCGACGCACTCCAGGGCGGCGTCCGGGTGGCCGAGCGAGGCGTAGCGATCGTGGAACCAGGACGCGAACGCGGTTGCGTCGGCGTAGCCGTGACCGTCGGCAACCTGGCGCAGCTCCCACAGCACCAGATGCCGGTTCACCAACAGCTGTTGCCCGCACTCGACACGTGGCGAGCACCATTCAGCGACGAGACGCGCCCAGCGCTCCAACGGGGCCAACGACTGCCACCCGTCGACCAGGGTCGGGTCGCCCAACCACACCTCGTCGACGCGGGCGTTGCGCCCGCGACCGGAACGGCCCACGACGTTGCGCAGCAGCAGACCGACGCTGATCGCCAGGCGTGACGCCAGGTCGACGACGATCTCGTCGACCCCGATCGCCTTCGCCGTCGAGCGGATGTCACCCTTGCCGATGCGGGCGTCGCCGTTCTTCAGCGCCACCGGCGGGTTCGCCTGCCAGGCCCGCATCGCCTGGTCGAGCGCACCGACCACGGCGGGCAGCGACGCCTCGACCGCGGTCACCGCCACCACGGCCGGGGCCGGCGCGCTCGTCCAGCTGGTGAAGAACGGCCGGCCGACGAAGGGCCAGGCCTCGCGCCACACCCACAGGGTCTGTTCCCACTCGGCCACACCGACGATGCCCCGACTCGTCAGCTCGTGCAGCGCGGCTGCTTCGGGCCGCTGCGGCACGCGCTGGAACGAGTAGCGCGGCGCCGCCGCCGACTGCAGCAGGTAGTGGGTCAGTCCGACAGCGTCCGGCGACGTCGACCCCGGTCCCGCCGCCGAGGCGATCCGATCGAGCAAAGCCCGCGCCTCGGCGGACAGCTCGCGGCGGATCCGCTCACTGGCGCGGGCATCGGCGAACGTGCCGGCGATCGCGTCGATCCGTTCCTGCTTCCGGCCCGGCGGCTTCACTCCGAGGGTGCGACAGATCAGCGCCACCACCTCGGTCGTGATCGCGTTCTGATCGGTCATCGAGATCGAGGCCCCAGGAATGCCGTCGCGGATGATGGCCGCCAACTCGACACCACCGTCGGGCCGGATGTCCACGAGCTCGGCCGCCGCCAACCGTTCGAGGGCGTCACTGAGGACGCCGGGGACAGCGGCGCTCGTCTGGAACTCGAGCTCTTCGCGCGACGCCGACCCACCGAGGGCGGCCAGCACCCGCAGCAGCTGCCGGCCGATCACGCCCGCCGTCTCCACGGCCGCCCACGCTCCCCGCGTCGTCTCGCGCAACGACGCCAGCCGCGCCGCCGGTTTGCCGCCGGGACCGCCGAGCGGCCCGAAGCCATACGCCGTGAGCGCGTTGAGCGGCACCGCACGTGCGTACTCGACGAGATCGACCGCCATGTGTCGATCTTGGCCGACAGCACGGTGCCGCACCGAGGCACGTCTCGTGGCGGGATCCGGTCAGTGTGGGCCTTCCGGGGCAGCTGCGCCCACGAGCCCACTCCCTCTGCCACCTGAGCAGCCCACGCACTCGCACCCCCAGCTCGCCGCCGTCGACGTCTTCAGCCGAAACGCCTGGACACGCCCGATCGGCGATCCTCGGACAAGCCCGAGCACTCACGCGCGACTGATGCGACGTCCGGAGCCAGAGAGCGCGTGCCAGAGCCGCGCCACGAGGCTGCGTCGTCACGGGTCGGTAGGTGTCCACGGGCCCGTAAGACTGGTTTCGGCGCCCTCAAACGGAAACTGGCCGCCCGTACTCAGCGCGCAAAGCTGCTTTTCGGCTGTTTTCGGCCATCGTCACATGCCAGATCCGTGCCACAACGAGTTGAGAACGACTGAGATCGGCCAAGACCGGTCGGCACGGGGTTCGATTCCCCACATCCGCTCTCGACATCATCGCTGGTCAAAGTGCGGGTCCCTCGACCCAGCCCGCGTCATTCCGATGGGGTCGTTGGCGCGACGTGCTGGCCGATCAGCCGTCCTTGACGGCGTGCAGCAACGAGACGCTGAACCATGGTCCGCCGTACCAGTAGTTGATCCCCGCCCCTCGCAGGGTGCCGTGGCCGATGTGTGATGCGTACCGCTTGGCGTGGAACGAGATGTCGGCGATGAGCAGCTGCCCGCCCGGGCGCAGCACCCGCAGGGCCTCGTCCACGGCGCGGTAGCGGTCCTCTTGTGCAGCGATGTTGTGGATCGCGAGGGCGCTCGTCACGACGTCGAAGCTGCCGTCCGCGAACGGCAAGGACGTCATGTCGGCCGTGTGGACCTCGACCCGATCGGCGACCCCGGCTGCCGCGGCGTTCGCGAGCGTGGCGTCGGCACCGTTGCCGCTCTGGTCCTTGGTCCACAGGTCGGCCCCGACGGCGCGACCGTGTGGCAGCCGTCGGGCGGCCTCGATCAGCACCGCGCCGCGACCGCAGCCGAGATCCAGCAGCTGCTCGTCTCCGGCGAGACCGAGCCGGTCCAGCTCCTGTTCCCAGATCCGGTGCTTGCCGCGCAACGTGGTGTGCAGGAAGCAGCCGGATTGGGCGAGCAGCACCGTTCCCAACACCGCCGTCGCGACCCGTCCCCTCCGCCATCGGGCTGCCGCCAGGTAGCAGGCCGCTCCCGCTGCGCCGAGCACTGCGGGGAACGGTGGCGCGTCGACGCCGTACCGGGGACGGCCGAGTGGTGCCGATCGCCCGGCCGGGGACGTGGAGTCGGCAGCCGTTGGATCGAGGGCACGGACGGTATTCTCTGACATCCTGTAAGAGTTAGTGAATTCTGACAGCTTGTCAAGGATTGGACGCGAGGCGTAGCTTCACGATGATGGCTGACCGGCCGAAGGCCACCGCCCGAGCCCGCCCCCGTCGCGCCGACGCCCAGCGCAGCATCGACGCGATCGTCGAGGCGGCGCGCACCATGCTCGTCGAACGGCCCGACGCCAGCATCGAGGAGGTCGCCGACGCCGCCGGCGTCAGCCGACAGACCGTCTACGCCCACTTCTCGTCCCGCGAGGTCCTGATCGCCGCCGTGATCAACGCGGAGAGAGCCGCGCACCTGGCCGCGCTGATCGATGCCCGCCTCGATCGGGTGCCACCCGTCGAAGCCGTGCGTGGGTTCCTCGACATCAGCTGGCAGCTCGTCGACCGCTTCCCGCTCCTGCTCGATCCCGCCCTGGCCCGAACCCCGGATCCCGAGGGCCAGGACCCGCACCGTCCCGTGGCGGTCGTGCTGGAACGGATCATCCGGCGAGGCCAACGGTCCGGCGAATTCGAACGCACCACCCCCGCCGGCTGGCTCGCCGCCGCCACGTTCGGACTCGGCCACACCGCCGCCGAGCTGGTCGCCGGCGGCGCGCTCGACGTCACCCGAGCTGCGAAGCTCCTCGAAGCGAGCGTGCTGCGGCTCTACGGCGCCGACCCGTGACCGTCCGGCCGTCAGGGATGGTTCGCTACGCGTCGGGGTCGGGCGGCGACCACGGTGATGCATCCATGCCCGGAACGATGAAGATCTGGAACCTGCCGAGCGGCCGCCGCAGCGGTACGACGGCCTGGTACTCCGGATCGTTCCAGAAGCTGCCGCGCCGCCGCGACCGTCGGAAACTCCCAGATGGCGGCCGCGTGCTCGTCCAGAGGTACGCCCTCGACCTGCTCGAGCAGCGCTGCGGCAACCATCGAACCTCCGTACTTCTCCATCAGTCGGTCGAACGTCGGGCGGTACTCGGTGGTCGCCCAGTGCCGGTCTCCTGTTTGTTCGATCAACGACACGAGGTACGCGCTCATGGCGGCGGAACGGTCATCGTCGAGCAAGGCCCGCTGGACCGGATCGATTCTCGACGGGCCCCCCGGGAGCCACCGCGTGCGAGCGATCGCACGCGTCGTCGAGGCGGCGGCCGTAGCGTGTTCGGAACAACCGAGAAAGCGAGTGTCCTGTGGCGCGAGAACTGATCGAAAAGCTGATCGACGATTTGGACGGCGGCGACGCGGCCGAGACCGTTTCGTTCGGTCTCGATGGCGCGACCTACGAGATCGACCTGAGCAAGAAGAACGCCGCGGCGTTCCGCAAATCGCTCGCGCGCTACGTCGGCGCGGCCCGGCGCAGCAGCCCGTCGCCGCGTTCCACGCGGCGGAAGTCGGCGCCGTCGACGAACGGCTCCAAGGCGAAGCGTGACTTCGACATCCTGCAGCTGCGCGAGTGGGCAGGTGCCAACAAGGTCGCCGTGCCCGCTCGAGGACGGATCCCGAACTCGGTGGTGGAGCAGTACAAGCAGGCCGGCGGGCGCTGAGCGCCGCGCCGGCGGCCGTCGCAGATGCGCCGCCATCCAGCCGTGTCGGTCGGGAGCTCCGGATCCCGTTCGTGCACGCGCCGGAGGACCGCCTCCGCGGCGTGAACGCGTGTCGTTGCGGGCGATGGAGCAGTCGCGCATGAGCTGGAGCGAGCCTGCGGCTGAGGATCCGCTGGAGCGCCCCTGGGCGACGATCGAACCGGGACGGCTGGTCGGCCGGGGTCACCCCGCCGGCGACTTCCTCGAGGCGTGGGCGTGGGAGGTGCTCGTTGAGGACGACGGGTATCTGCGGATCTCGGCGCACCTGCCCGACCACGTTCGCAATCCCAGAGGGCAGCTCTTCGGTGGCTTCACGCCGACATACGTCGATCTCGTCGCGCTGTTCACCGTGCGATCACGCAGCCAACGAGCCGCGCCGGGTGGGCACGGTTGGCTGGCCACGACCAACCTGCGAGTCGACTACTTCGAGCCGATCATTGGCCCGACGTTCATCATCGACAGCCGGCGTGAGAAGCAGCGAGGACGCACGCACTTCGTGCTGACCCGGTTCCTGCAGACCGATGAGCTCGCCGTGCTCGCGGCCACGACGATGCGCGAGGTCGCCCAGGACCGATCACTCGGCGACGCGTGAACCCAGCCGGGCTGCCGGTCGATGCGTCTCCACGGTTCAGCCTCGCATCCGGCGCGCGGCGACAACGTCGATGACTGCACAGCCTCCGGACGAAGCCTGGGGAGCTCTTGACACATCGCCGAGAATAAGTATTCTTCTTCGGGTGGGGGGTCGTGACGAGTTGCGCGAGCAGTTGCTCGACGCGGCGTTGCGGGTGTTCGCGCGGCAGGGCTACGAAGGCACGCGCATCGGCGACATCGTTCGCGAGGCAGGGTTGTCGACGGGCGCGGTCTACGGGCGTTTCCGTTCGAAGAACGACCTGCTGCGCGAGGCCGTGGTCCGGGGCGCGAGCGTCTCGCCCGAACCGCTGCCGGACGTCGAACGGGTCGCCGATGTGATCCTGCGCGTCGCCAGCCGGATGGACGAGGAGCTCAGCCTGTACGACGCCGTGCGCCTCGAGGCCTACGTGGCGGCACGGCGCGAGCCGGAAGTGGCGCGGGCGATCGAGGACGCGTTCGACCAGTCCCGCGCCGCGCTCGAGCCGCTGGTGCAAGCGGCGATCGCCGACGGGACCGTCGCCGCCGACATCGACCCGGAGACGGTGCTGTTCTACGTCCGCACCCTCGCCCTCGGACTGCTGCTGCAACGTGCCGCCGGCGGCAAGACCCCCGATCCCGCCCACTGGGACCGACTGATGCGACGGATCATCGCCAGCTTCGGCACCTGAACGACGCCCCACGCGACGACCCTCGAACCACCAGGAGACGACGATGACCACCACCGAGCTACCGGCCATCCCCGACGGTGTCGACGTGCACGCGACGATCCGCCACGTCACCGACCACGCACCGCGGGCGTTCCTGTGGGACTACGAGCGGTCCCGCCCGCAACTCGTCACGCTCTACAACAAGGCGATGGCGTCGCAGTGGTCGAGCGTCACCGACCTCGACTGGTCGGTCGACGTGGACCCGGAGCGGCTGATCGACTGGGAGTCGCCCATGATGGTCCTGGCTCGCGCGGCGCGCGAAGAGCCGGGATCGCCGATCGCGTCGTGGGGCGAGCGCGAGTTCACGGCATTGGGCATCGAGTCGTTCAAGGCTCAGATCAGCCAGTTCGTGCACGGCGAGCAGGGCGCCATGCTGACCGCGGCCAAGATCGTGGAGACGGTGCCGTGGATCGACGCCAAGTACTACGCGTCGACCCAGACGATGGACGAGGCTCGCCACACCGAGGTGTTCCAGCGGTACCTGTCGCAGAAGGTCGGCGACCAGTATCCGATGGGCCCGTACCTGCAGGCCCAGATCTTCGGCCTGCTCGAGGACTCCCGCTGGGACATCGCCTACCTCGGGATGCAGATCATCATCGAGAGCCTGGCGTTGGCGGCGTTCGGCGAGATGCTGCGCCGCACCGACGAGCCGCTGCTGCGGAAGCTGCTGCGCTACGTGCTCGCCGACGAGGCCCGCCACGTCGCCTTCGGCATCCTCAGCCTGCAGGAGCTCTACTCCGAACTGTCCGAGCCGGAGCTGAAGGAGCGCCAGGAGTTCCTGGCCGAGAACACGCTGCGCAGCCAGCTGCGCTCCACGACGCCGGAGCTGTGGGAGCGCCTCGGTGTCGACATCAACCAGCTGCTGCCGTTCATCCGCGACGCCGCCGGCAAGCTCGGCACCGATCCGACCTCGAAGTTCCAACGGGCGTTCTTCTCCAAGCTCGTCCCCAACGTGCGCAAGCTCGGCCTGCTCGACGCCAACGACGGCTACCTGCGGCGCCTGTGGGGCGAGGCCGGCTTGATGCGCTACGAGTTCGACGACGACACCTCCGCCGACTACGAGGCCTACGACGCCGTCGCCCAAGACCGCGCCGCCAGGACCGCCGACTCGGCCGTCTGACGCATCCACGGCGGCGGTCCCACGAGCGCGGAGGTCGCACGCGTCGCCGCGCTGGCGGGGGCTGGAATGCGCCGCGACGTCACGAGGAGGCGGCCAGTGGCGGGTGCTCGAGCACGCGGGGCCGGTACTCGACCAGCTGGATGCTGGCGTCGAACGTGCGGCTGCTGACCATCTCCAGGGCGATGTCCGGGTAGCCGTCATAGATGCGTTCTTCTCCGGTGGCGCCGGTGATCACCGGGAACATCACGACGCGGAACCGATCGACGAGTCCGGCTCGCAGCAGTGACCGGCAGAGGCTGAGGCTGCCGATCGTGCTCAGGAGCCCGGAGCCGTCCTCCTTCATCGCTCGGACGGTGTCGACGGCGTCATCGCGCACGAGCGTCGAGTTCGCCCACGTCAGCGGCCCGTCGAGCGAAGCGGAGAACACGACCTTCGGCGCTCGTGTGAGCTCGTCGACCGACTCCTGCTCGTCGGCGGTGAACTCGTCGGTTCCCGCTGGCAGCTCTCCGGCGGAGAACCCCGACATCAGCCGGTAGGTGTTGGCTCCCATCAGGTACGTGACGTCGGGTTGCTCACCGAGCCAGGCGAGGTACTCGGGCCCCTCGAGACCCCAGAAGCCGGGCCAGCCCTCCCCCGACGCGTAGCCGTCGAGCGACGTGATGAAATCGACGAGGAGCTCTTGCATGATCGCGTGCTTCCTTTCGCGTGGCGTCGCGGCTGCTGGGTCAGCGACCACAGCGGCACACGTTCGGACGAGCGGTGGCGGCGGAACTCATCGACGGGATCGGCGGGCTGCCGACCCTGTGGTGGTCAGGCGGCGGCGGGTGTGAGCGCGAGGCCGCGGATCTCGCCGAACTCGCGATCGAGCTTGCGCCACGTGGCGGCGTGGTCGTCGGACACGTACACCTGGCCGAACAGCGAGGTGGCCACGATCGTGCCCGGGAGCTCGGGGTGCGTGGCCAGCCAGTACATCGTCGAGTTGGGCACGACCGGGAGGTGCTCGCGCTGCCACGTCGCGCCACCATCGCGGCTGATCTCGAGGGCGCCGACACGGCCCGGCACGTAGTCGCCGACGCACACGACGATCACGTCGTCCCAGGGGGCCCGCACGCAGCGCGAGTAGGCGACGCCGAGCTTGGACCCCGCGAAGGCGCCGAACGTGTGCCAATCGAACGTCTCCCCGTGGTCGATCGAGCGACCGAGGCCGAACGGCGTCGTCACCAACAGGTCGCGGCCCGACCGCGTGACCACCGTGTCGAAACCGTGGACGTCGTTGTAGAACGCCTCGCTGCCGAGGGCGCCGAGCGACGTCCACGTGTCGCCGCCGTCGGTCGAGCGGTGCAGCCCGTCGACCTCGACGGACGCCCACACGACGTTCGGGTCGCCGGGGTCGACGCGCACGTTCGTCGTGCGCGACGTGCCGATCGGGCAATCGGCGCTGATCGATGTCGTCAGCTCGTCGAACGACTCGCCACCATCCCGCGAGCGCCACACGCCGGGGCAGGTTCCGAGGAACATGCGCTGGTCGTCCGTCGGGTCGAGGCCGATCGACCAGATGTCGGCGTCGATCGTCGGCCCGACCCGCGACCACGTCGAACCGCGGTCGCTCGAGCGGAACAGCCCGATCCCGTCGGCGGCCGCCCACAGCTCCTCGGGGCGCTGCGGTTGGACGGCGACCGCCCGGCAGTTCCCCTCGACCGGCGGCCCGTTCGGCACGTGTCGCCAGCTCTGGCCGGCCCGATACCCGAGCCACAGACCGGCACCGACGGTGCCGACACCGATGACGTAGTCCGCTGCCATGGCGAGCCCCCTGCGCCGGTCCGTAGGCGCTCGATGACCCTAGCTCGACCGCCCTCCGGTAGCCGCCGACGCGCAGTTGGCTGCGCCCCGCGCGGCCACCCTGTTGTCGGGCTCGGCGACTCCGTCGGGAGCTGCGCTCATTGGTCGGCCCGCGTTGGCGTTTGCGGCAGCGGTTTGGCTCGCTGCGCGGTGACGGCGCTGGGCGTCGGTGGGAGCGGTTTGGTGGGTCGTTGGATCGTGTTGCCGCCTCCGGCGCCGGGCCCGGTGGCGGGCCCGCCGGTCGCGTTGGTCGCGTCGGCCGGTGGCGATGCGTTGGAGGGCGCCGTTGTCGCTCCTTGGGCGGCGGGTTGCGGGCCGGTGGCGGCGCCGGCGACCGGTTTGCGCTTGAACACGGTGAGGCTCGGCCCCCACACGAAGGCCAGCTCGACCGTTCCGGCGCTGAGGTCGATCGACACGATCGGGTTCCCCTCGATCATGTCCGACAGGTTCTGGATCCGGTTGTTCTTGGGGTCGACGGTCACGCCGCGGTTGACGAGGAACTTCGGGATCGCCGTGTCGAGGTTGTCGACGACGGCCGCCGCCACGGCCGGGTTGCGGGCGATGTACTGGCGGGTGGCCTCGTGCTTCGCCATGACCGCGTTGCGGCTGTTGGCGGTGAACCACTCGTTGCCGCTGGGGTCGATGTTGGTGACCGGGTTGCCGGCGGCGAGCGTGTACGCCCACGCCAGGTTGGGTTTGCCGATCACCGCCGTCGGGTCGTCGTACAACACGGGGTCGGGTGAGTAGAACAGCTCCCGGTCCTGGTCGTACCAGCGTGACCCGAAGTTGATGTCGTCACGGGCGTCGTCGGCGTAGCCGCCGGCGTACTGGTACGGGGTACGGAAGATCGTGCTGTTCTCGTCGATCCACGCCTCGCCGGTGGCGAAGTACTCCTGGTGCTGGAACGTGTCGCCGAGCGCGTCGGTGGCCACGTTGGTGCTGCCCTGGAGGTCCTGGTGCAAGAAGTAGCGCTTGGTCTCCTCGTACGGGCCGTCGTCTCGTTGCGTGGCGATGCGCTGGTCGTCGACCCAGATGTGCTTGTACATCTCGTTGCGGTTGCGGGTGGTGACCCACGGGTTGACGAAGGCGGTCTCGCCGCCGTTGGGACCGCGTTCGATCGTGCGTTGACCGGTGTCGTCGTAGGCGAACTCGGTCGTCGAGCCGTCGTCGTCGATGAGGGTCATCCGGTCGGTGGCGTCCCACTCGAGCCGGCGGATCCACTTATCGGGCGCTGCCTCGAGGATCCCCGTGAGGTTGCCGTTGTCGTCGTAATGGTAGGTACCGGTGCCGTCGCTGACCGCCTGGTGCGGCGGGTCCGCCGCGACGTAGACGCGGTTGACGCCATACGTTTTCGCCGCGTTGGGCAGCTCGCCCTTGACCGGCGGGCCGAACGACGGTGCGGCCGGCATCACCTTCTTGACGGTGGCGTCGTACTGGCTCTTGCCGGTGACGTTGCCGTCGGCATCGCGGGTCAGCGACATCGTGTAGCGCTGGTGCCGCTTGCCCGTCAGCTCGTAGCTGCCGGCGGCCCCGACGACCCGCTCGAGCGGGTCGTAGCGGTACTGCTGCACGGTGGTGCCGAGGAACTCACTCGAGATCGGCGGCGCCAGCGAGTTGCGGTACTCGGTCGGGTTGCCCACCGAGTCGTACGTGTAGTTGAGGTCCTGGATCTCGCGGTGCACTGGGTCGACGACGCTGCGGTTCGGCGAGATCGACTGCTGCCGCTCGAGCCACCGGGTCTCCGGGTCGGGCGTGTACTCGGTGGTGACCGCGTTGCCGTACACCTCGAAGCGGGTGTCGAGGAACTCGTCGTACTGGCGGTCGCGCAGGTACTCGTAGGTCCAGGTGTGCGGCTGGTCTTCGAAGACCGGCTTGCCGGTGATCGGGTCGATCAGCTGGAGCCCGGTGACCGGGTCGATGACCGGGACCTTGATGAGCCCTTCCTCGACGCCGACGATGTTCTGGGGCAGGCCGCCGGCGTCGTAGTCGTAGGTCAGCTCCTCACCGTCGGGGTAGACGAGCGAGGCGATGCGCCCGAGCCCGTCGTACTCCCATGTCATCGTGGTCTGGAACCTCGTGAAGTCGGTCGTCTCGTTGAACCAGTCGTGGTACTTCATCTCGTTGACCTGGGTCGAGACGGCGCCTGAGGGGGCGTACTCGCTGGTGACGATCCGCGAACCGTCCTCCTCCTCGACGACGCGTCCGGCTCCGTTGATCCCGTCGCCGGGCTTCCCGTAGGTGTAGGAGACGTCGGGGGTGCCGTCGGGGTGGTCGATGGCGGTGAGGCGGCCGAACTCGTAGGCGTAGGTGATCTCGGTGCCGTCGGCCCGCAGGTTCGGTGTCACCTTCGACACGAGCTTGCCCTCGGGGTCGAACCCGTACTCGACCTCGCCGCCGTCGGGGGTCGTGGTGGCGACGCGTCGACCGAGCAGGTCGTATCCATAGGTGCTCAGGTTCCCGGCGGTGTCGGTCATCCCGGTCATCTGGCCCATCGCGTCGTGGTCGAACGTGGTGCGCAGTGCGGCGGGCAGTGCGAGCGGCTTGTCGTCGCTTGCCGCGGATCACCTGGCGGGCGTCGACGAACGTCGTCGTCGCCCGCTGGTTGGGTGCCGTCTCGCGGATCGTGCCGTAGACGGGTCCGCCCGTCGTGAGCGATCCGTTGCCGTACTCGAACGACGTCAGCCGGTCCCCGGGCTCGGAGATCGACGTCGGCCGGTCGCGGAGGTCGAACATCTTCTCCTGTGGATCGACGGCGGAGACCACGGTGTCGTAGGTGGTGGCGTCGGCCTGGGTGTCGCGGGTCGGGTAGTACTGCTCGACGGCGCGGCCGAGGGGGTCGAACGTGACGGCTCCGCTGACGGAGCGGCCGACGACGGGCGCCACCCCGGCGCCCTGGAAGAGGCGGGCGTCCCGCTTGGTCTGGGTGGTGCGGCCGATGCCGTCGACGAAGGCGTACGTGTCGATCGTGTCGCCGGTGTTGAAGATGTCGAGGTGCCGCGCCACGGCGTAGCCGTACTCGGGGTCGCTCGGCCGGTACTCGAACGTGACGAGTGGCTCGGTGTCCTCGGGGCGGGGGCTGCTGATCGTTTCCAGTCGCCGCAGCGAGTCGTAGGTGTAGTCGATCGAGTTGCCGTTGGCGTCGGTCCGCGTGCTGACCCGCCCGGCGAGCGGGTCGAACTCGGCCGTGGAGTGCAGTCCGGTCCGGAGCTCGGCGTCGTCGAGGAGGTCGTCGGGGACGTTGGTGCCCTCGAGGAAGTAGTCGACCTGCGAGATGCCGAGGAGCTCGGGGTCATCGATGTCGGCTTCCACGGTGCCGTCGAGGTCGAACTCGGTGACGTCGGCGACCTTGCCGGCCCCGTCGCCGTCGTAGCGGTAAGCGACGGCGTAGCTGATGCAGTCCGCGTCGGGCGGGTAGATGATCCGGTTGTAACTGCCCCACGAGTCGTAGGTGAGCAGCGTCACCGCCAGCCCGGGCTCGGGGCAGGGAACCTCGGCGTCGTCGTCGAGGACGCGTGGCGTCGGTGACGTGCCGTCGATCGATTCGGCGAGGCGCGTCATCGAGGCGTTGTCGCAGACGGAGCCGCGGCCGTCACGGTTCCGGTACACCTGCTCGGCAGTGCCGGTCTTGCCGTTCGTGAGTCGAACCGCGCCGGGCAGGCTGACCCATGTCGGGCACAGGTCGGCCGAGTAGATCGGCGAGGGCCGGTCGACCGGGCCGAGGCAACCGTCCGGGTAGAACTGCTCCTCGCCGGGATCCTGCTCGCCGTCACCGTCGACGTCGTCGAGGTCGGTCATCGTCGATGCGCTGAGGTTGAGCTCGCCATCGGCGCCGGTGCGGCAGTCCGTGTAGTCGTAGCTGGCGACGAGGTCGTCGTTGGGGTCCTCCGGTTCGCCGGCGTCGGTCTGCACGATGATGTTGCCGAGGCCGTCGAAGCGGAACGTCTGGTTGGTCGACTGGGCCAGCGCACCACCCTGGAAGGTCTCCTCCTCCACCCGGGTGGCCATCAGGGCGATGGAGCGACCGCGGGACTCGACGCTCGTCGTGTCGCCGATCAGCGTGAGGTCCTGCGGCGAGACCTCGGCGAGCACGTCGAAGCCGGCCGGGACGTCGTGGACGTCGCGGAACCCCCATGTGGTGCGGGCGCGGCGCAACAGGCTGCCGTCGGGCGCCTGCAGTGTGACCGACGTCTTGAGGCCGGCGACGAAGACGTTGTCGTTCTCGTACTCGGTGACCGTGACCCGCAGCGGCGTCTCCACCACGGCCTCGGTGTCCATCTCGGTGGCCGTGACCGTGGCGTAGCCGAGCGACGTGCGGTGCACCCGGTCGAAACGCAAGCCGGCGTAGGTGAAGTTCGTCGCGGTGACGTCGGCGCCGTCGCCGGGCCGGTGGTCGTCGACCGCCACCCGGCTCAGCCGCCACACGCTGCTCGGGTGGTCGACCGTGTTGCCGTCACGCTCGTAGGACATCGCGACGCTGCCACCGAGCGGGTTCGTGACGCCTTCCAGCAGGTTCGTGCGGCCGACGTTGTTCAGCCGGACCATCAGCTCGTGGTCGTCGGTGGTCTCGAGCGAGTCAGCCGCGCCGTCGCCGTCGACGTCCTCGAGGTCGACCTGGGTGGAGCTCACCGTGTTCTGGAAGCTGAGCCCCGGGTTGATGACGAGGTAGCAGGCGACCAGGCACAGCGGGCCGATGTAGACGGTGAAGTCCGCCCCGCCGGTGATGCCGTTGGCCCGGTCGAAGGACACCTGCTGGGCGTTGGGGACCAGTCCGCCGTTGTCGACGAGGGCCACGTCCCCGTAGACGGTGGCCGGCAGAACACCCGAGCCGGTGCCGAACGCGACGAGCGGTGCATCGCCGCCGCCACGCTTGTGCACCTGGTCGAGGATCCCGTCGCCGTTGACGTCCTGCCAGGTGTAGATGGCCTGGTCGTAGTTCCAGTTGACCGACACGCCGCCGGAGAACTCGGCCAACGGGGTGCTGAAGCCGAGCGACACGTTGCCGGCGCTCGACTCGACCGACTGGAACCCGCCCGTCGTCAGCTTCACGGACTGTGACGTGAACCGGTAGCCGAGGTTGTACTGGGCGAACGTGCCCTCGGGCGTCGTGCGCACGCGGTCGGGGAGGCCGTCACCGTTGACGTCGGCCAGCGCCATCTGGATCTCGGCGGTGCCACCGGTCGATTCGTCGGGCACCTCGGCGAGCTCGTCGTCGTAGGTGCCGGGAACGCCGGCGTCGCCGCCCGACGCGTTGGGGCTCGTCCAGCTGAAGTCGACCCCGCCGCCGATCGTGGCGCCGGTGCCGGAGTCGTTGGCGCTTCCGCCCTTGCCGGCAGCCGAGGTGTTCTTGACCGCGTTGGTCTTGCCCTTCGAGTTGCCCTTGATGTCGACGAGGTCGACGCTCATGCCGGCGGACACCGAGAACGTGAGGTCCTGGTTGGCCTCGTCGAGGTCGGCGACCGAGGTGTCGTCGGCGAGGAAGGCGCCGCGCTGGTCGGTGAAGTGCACGGTGCCGGGCGTGACGACGTCGGGGTAGCCGTCGCCGTTCATGTCCTCGAAGTCGACGAGACCGAAGCTCGGACCGACGCCGAAGGAGCCGCCGAGGGGGCCGATGCCGACGGCGAGCGACGCCGACGGGATCGTCAGGCCGACCCGGGTGACGCCGCGGCCGTCGCTGCCCGCCGGGACGGTGACGTCGACGGAGTCAGCGCCGTACAGCGAGGTGCGCATCTGTGTGCCGTTGACGGCGTGGTTCTCGCGGGGGCCACGCCAGTGGGCGCCGGCGAGCGGCTCCGGCTGGTTCTCGACGAGCGGCACGCTGTTGGGGATCGGGATGAACGTGTACGCCGGTTCGAGGTTGGCGCCCAGATCATCGGTCTCGATGTCGTCGAAACCATCAGGTTGCTCGCTCGCCGCGAAGTCGCCCTCGGACAGCACGAACGCGTTCTGGTCGATGGCCGTCGTGGCCTTGTCGCCGGCGGCGGTGTACCCGGCCACCGCCCAACCACGGTAGGCGAGCGGGAAGATCGTCTGACGGCCACGCCACCGCAACTCGGTCGCGACGGCCACATCGGTCGTCGCATCCGTAGCGCTGGCCGGACGCAACGCGGCGCCGGCGAGCGACGTCGTGTCCGACAGCTCCGGGTCACGGATCATCACGTCCGCGAAGTAGCGGGTGCCGGCGACCAGGTCGGCGTCGAGGTCGAACACCACCGCCTCGGGCTGCAGCACGGTCGGGCCGGCCAGCTCCGCCGCGGCCTTTGCCACCAGCGTCCCGTCGGCGTCCTTGATCGTCGCGACGAGCCGACCCACCGGAGAACCGGCAGCACGGTTGAGCGCGGCGACGAGATCGAAGGCGCCCGACGACGGGGCGACCCACGAGACCGCGGGGCCATCACCCTGGCGGTTCGGGTACTGCTCGATCTCCGGGAGCAGGTCCAGCTCGACCGGTTCCTTCGTGAGGTCGATCTCCGTGCCGTTCTCGTCGAACGCCGTGGTGTACACGAGGCGCGGCGCGAACGCCACGGCCGTGAGGTCGATCGGCGAGTCCGCCTCCAGGTACACCTCGACGGTGTCCTGGTCGGCCACAACGTCCGGATCGGCCTCGGTGGGATAGACCGGCGCCTCCACGTTGAACGTGGCGCTGAGCGTCGTCGGGCCGGTCGACCCGGCGGGCACGATCGCGACCGGCGTCACCGTCATCTCCTCCTCGCCGTTGCGCAGCACGACGAGGCGCAGGTCATCGCTGGTCGCCCGGGACTTGATGATCTCCGCGCTGACCTGCACCGTGCCCTCGTAGGGCATGACGGCCACGCTGTTCGGGCGGCCGGCGAGCGTGAAGTCGGACGCCGCCGAGTACACGCTCTCGGAGAGGCCGTTCACGTCCTCGAGGTTCGGGAGCGCTTCGGGAGCGACGCCGGGGATGGACGTGTAGGTGATCGTCGGGCTCCACGTGACCTCGTCGGCGCGACCATCGGCCACCGAGCCCACCCGGAAGTAGATGTGGTCGCCCTTGGCGACGGTCATCGCGAGTGGCGTCGAGTACACCTCGGTCGCGTGCATCGACAGGTTCTTCGGTCCGAACTCGTCGCCCTGCACCTCGTCGCCGTTGTGCTGGATCGCCACTCGGACGCCGTCGAAGGGCGAGTCGGCCACGAGCGACACCGGGGCGAGGATCGACACCTGACCGGAGATCGGCGCGGTCCACCGGCGCACGGTGTCGATCGGCGGTGACAGCTCGTTGAGATCGGCCTGGATCTCGTCGAGCTTGTCGACGTCGACGCTCGGCGCGACGCCACCGACGGGCAGGGGGACCACCGTGCCGGTGCTGCCTGGCTCGAACCTCGGCACGCCGGCGGCGTCGAGACGGTTGAAGTACACGGTCCCGCCGCTGACGAAGTCGGGGAAGCCGTCGGCGTTGACGTCGCTGAAGTAGGAATCGCCGATCGAGACCTGGCCACCCAGGCCGACGATCACGCTGGCGACCACGTGGGCCTCCGCCGACACCTGGAAGTCGACGTTCACCTCGCGCGACAACCGGGGGAGGTCACCCTCGACCTGATCGGGGTCGCTGAAATCGGTCCCGCCGTCGGGGCCGCTGGTGTTGAGGCGGAACTGGATGTTGCCGTCCTTCTCGAACACCTTGTCCGGGAGGGTGTCGCCGTTGAGGTCGATCCACTCCGAGATCGCCTCCGTGCCCCCGGCACCGATCTGCAGCGAGACGCCGAAGGAGAGGTTCTTGTCCGGGATCAGCGGGTTGAACCCGATGTAGGCATGGCCCTCACCGGAGTTCGACTCCGACGAGCCGAGGGCGCCGATCGACACGGGGTCGAACAGGGTCCGGTCGTCGAGGTCGGAACCGGTGTTCCACGTCGTCGGTCCGGCGAAGCCGTCGTAGGTCCCGGACCCGTCCTCGGCGAGGACTTCGTCGTTGTACGTGAACGTGTGGACCGCGGACTCCTCGGGCGCGGTCGCAACCTGTGTCACCGTCGTCAGCAACGACTTCCCGAATGGACCAGTCGTGTACGCGAGGTCGTACCGGACGGCGACCTCGTCATAGGTCCGCGGCGCACCATTGGGCTCCGGATCGCCGTGGCGGACCTCGAGACGGGCGAGACGATCGACCACGACATCCACGAATCGGCCGCTGGCGTCCACGACCGGGTCCGACCGGACCAGCGCGCCGCCGAGGCCCACTTCGGGGTCGGACTCGCGAAGGAAGTGGACCTCGTAGGGCGCGTCGCCCTCGAACGCGTCGCCGCCACGATTGGTCTCATCCGGATCGAGCGGGTCCGGAGCGACCTCAGCCGCCTCGGTGTAGGTGATCCGGTCGAGGAAGGTGTGGCGGCCACACATCACGGCGCCGGTGGGATCGCAGTCCTGTGGCGTCCAGCCGGTCGTCGTGCGGGCGTACTCGACCGTTTCGTAGAAGTACCGCATCACGTTGACGCCGACGTCGCGCTGCGCCGACAGCAGCCAGCGCACGGCGTTGCCCTCGTCGTCGTAGACGATCGCCGACGGATCGATGCTGCCGCCTGCGGTCTGCTGCGGGAAGCCATAGGGGCCGCCGGCGTCCGGGAAACCTCCGTACCAGCGGATGTTGCCGCCCTTGTCCCGGACCTCCCAGTAATAATCGTCGGTCGTCCGCTCGTCGCCGTCGTCGACGTCATGGCGGATGATCTGCTCGTACTTCGTCTCGACCTGACGGGTGTAATCCTGGCGATCACCCCGGACACGGTCCTCCCACGCGCCGTCATTGGCCGTCGGCACGAGCACGGCACCGTCCAACAGGTACGTCTCGCTCTCCTTCGCCTGATCGAAATGCGGCGCGCCGAAGCGAGTGTCGACACTGATCTCGCCCACGGACAGGTCCCAGCCGAGGCCGGCCCAGCCGTTGCCACCCGCCGAGTCGTACGTGAGCTGCAGCGCCGGCGTGATCCCACGGCCCGGAGGGACCACGAACGGGTAGGTGAGCTGCGCGCTCCCGGTGGGCGATGCCGCCGGGGGGGCCACCAAGGCCAGGCTCTCGGTGGGAGAGGCGTACTGGAGGCCGTCCACCGTGCCGTTCCCCAGGTTCGCCGGACGCAGCAGGGGCTCCCGCGCGTTGACCGCGGCCGACGACCGATCGAGCGAATTTGCAGCGGCGACCGCCGGCACGAGACCGGCAACGAGCGCCGCTACGACGACGGCGGTCGTGCCCCTCCGCCCGATGTGACGCCCATATCGACCGCCGCGCGTGCAGGCAAAGCCAAGGCCAAGAGAAGGCCGCATTCCCACTTCAATTCCCTCCCGCTCCTCCACCATGGAAAGTGGAGGCGACCGGCGGAACGTAAGTCACCCGTTCGGGGACGTCAAACTCACGGCCGAGAAACCATTGTGTGTGGCGATCTCGATTGCCCGATTTAGGGATGCGTCATCGGCCGTGACCTGGGGTGCGGCGACGAGTGCAGATCTTTCTGTGCGCCCGGCCCCACCCGAGTCGTCGCGGTCGCCGCCGCCGCGAGCCCACCTCCACACGATCGAGCGATCGCTCACATCCCGTCCAGTGGAGACCCCGATGACGACACGGCGAAGGGGAAGCACGACCCGGTACCGCCGGCCTTCGCGATGACGTTGGCGGTGCCGGCGACGTTCCACCGTCGCCCGCCTGGCGAGTGGCGCAAGACGCTCGGCGCTGTCGCCGGACGCAGCACTCTGCGAGCCGCGCACGGTCGTGCTCGGCCGTCCGCGGCGAGGGCGTGACTCCGACCTCGCGTCCTCGCTCATGCGGTCGTGGTGGCGACTCTGAACTTGTCCCAGGTGCCGACGGCGCCTTGGCCGAACAACCGCTCGGCGATCGGGATCGACACGCTGAGCTCGGGTGCCTCGGGATGCTGGTATGGGAACGCGTCGAGCAGGCTGAACAGGCCGTGTCCGATGACGAATGAGTCGAGTCGGTCCTTGAGCGGCTCGCCGGCGCCGGTGGCCGGGGCGTACCCCGTGAATGGAACGCCTTGCACGTCCAGCGGAACACCGACGTTGTCGACCCGTGTGAAGATCTTGCCGTCGAGGAAGTACTCGACGCGAGAAGTGGTCGGCCCGCGCGTGTAGCGGATCGCCACGTCGTGCTTCTTGCCGGGCTTGATGTCGACCTGCTCGATGATCTGCGTGTACGCGAGGTCGAGGGGCGTGCCAGGGCTGCCGGTCACGACCGTCGGGAGACGTTCGATCAGCGCGAACGCGGTGTTGCCGGCGATGAACCAGTCGAAGAGCTGCCCCGTCTCGAAGTTGACCATGTTGAGCACGACACCGGCCTGCTGACCCTGGCGGGCAACGTGCTCGAACGGTGTCGTGCACGGATCGCCGACCGCCGCGTAGGACCCGGATGGCCCGTAGCAGCCGTGGATGACGCGACCCATCTGGGTCCCAGGCGTGTCGGCGGTGATCTCGACGGAGAACTCCAACGAACCGGCTTCGGGCACGGCAAAGCTCTGCGAGCTGACCGCGATGTACTTGAGGTGGTCGAACACGCTGACGTCCGCCGCCGTCTGGAACGGCGTCGCGTCCACGCGCACACCCTGCTTCGCCACGGTGAGCGTGCCGCCGGCGGCGAGCTCGCCCGTACCGTAGGGGTTGGCCCACATGGTCGCGTACTGCGACTCGGTGGCCACGTCGTAGTCCACCTCCGTCCGCCGGTCCTTGGCTGCGACATCGGTGCCGGCAGCCGCCAGCGCGGCAGCGAGCACGGACGCCGCGATGCCGACGATGATGACGCGACGAGCAGTCATGGCGTTCTCCCTCTCGAACGTCTCCGCTGCGCCCGGCGACGTCGCCTCGCGAAGCGCGGCGAACAGTAGCCGTCCCCGAGCAAGCACGTACCACGAGCGATGCTGACGCGGCGTCCGCCGGCACGGCGCTCGTGTGGATGCCTGGTGCAGCTCCGGCCGCGCCGCTAGACGGCGTGCGGGGATGCCTCCGGGGCCCGCGTGCGATGCCGATGGGCGCTGCGCGCGAGCCGCTCGAGCGTCTTGCGACTGCGTGTGTGCCCGGTCGTGGCCACGGCGGACGCCGCCACGCGCAGGAGCGCATCCGTGTCGTGGGCGGCGATCGCGTCGAGCGTCCGACGGGCGAGGTCGTTCCGTGGTGCGAAGCCGCCGAGCACCACCACGAGCTGGTGGCGGATCGCCGCGTTGCCCTCCACGGCGAGCGCGGCGACGACCGCAGGCACGACGTCACCGAGGCAGACGTCCGTCGCGCGGCACCGCTCACAGGTGAGTCCGTGCACGGCATGGCGACGGACGTCGACGACCGGATCCCGGAGTGCGGCGGCGAAGACGTGCGTCGAGGCGTCGTTGGCGACGTGATCGAGCACGGCGAGACAGCGCGCCCGGCAGAACGGGTCCGGATCCGACAACGCGGTCGCCTGCAGGGCGCCCACCGGTGCATCGAACCGGCGCGCCTCGCGCCGGTTCCGCGGCGTGTCGCCGAGCCAACGGAGGTAGTCGTGGGCGACCTCGTGGTCCGATCTGCGCATCGTCCGCGACGTTGGCAGGTCGGACGATGCGCTTCGGCGTTCGTTGCAACGGATCAGCGACGAGCGCGGGTCGGGGGAGCCGGGTACCGTGCCGCGCGTGGCGGAGGTCGATGCGTCGACGGACGAGCTGCGAGCCGCGCATGACGCGCTCGCCGAGGTGTACGCCGAGCGGCTCGCCAGCGCGCTCGACACGATGCCGGTCGATCAGGCGGTGCTCGGGCTGTTCGCTGCGCTGGTCACGCCGGGCGGCACGGTCGGCGACATCGGTTGTGGCACCGGACGGCTCGCGCCGTTCCTGGCTGCCCGAGGCCTCGTTCCGAGCGGCGTCGACCTGTCGGCGGAGATGATCCGCGTCGCCAGGCGGGACCACCCGGCGTTCGAGTTCGCGGTGGCCGATCTGCGGTCGCTGCCGTTCGCCGACGGCGAGCTCGACGGCGCGGTCTGCTGGTACTCCCTGATGTACCTGCCACCGGCCGACCGTCCGGCGGCATACCGCGAGCTCGCGCGGGTGCTCGCGCCTGGCGCGCCGGTGGCGACGGCGTACAAGGTCGGCGACGGGACGCATCGACGTGGCGGTCGGACGCTGGACCTCGGCATCGAGTTCGACATCTGGTGGCACTCGCCGGAGGAGCTCACGCGCGACCTCGTGGAAGCTGGTTTCGACGTCGCGTTCTGGGCCGGGCGTCCCGCCGATCGCGACGAGATGCAGCCACAGGGCTACCTCGTCCTGACCCGCCGGCACGGGTAGGCGTCCCACGCTCGACACGCGCGCCGATGCAGTCCGTCCGCGGGCGTCCGGCGTCGCGACGAGCAGCGTGGGCCATCATGAGGCGATGACCGACGCGGCCCGGCCGTACGCGACGGCGGCTCCCCACTACCTGCGGGGACGGCCGCCGTACTCGGCGCAACTGAGCGACGTGATGCAGGCGGCGATCGGCCTCGACGGGACCGGCGCGCTGATCGACGTCGGCTGCGGACCGGGTGTGCTGGCCGTCCAGCTGGCCCCGTTGTTCGACACGGTGATCGGCATCGATCCCGAGCCGGCGATGCTCGTCGAAGCGCGTCGGCACGCCACCGCCCACCACGTGACGGCGGCCTGGATCGAGGCGCGAGCCGAGGACCTCGCGACGCTCGAGCTGCCGGCGGCGCGGCTCGTGACCTTCGGCCAGTCGATCCACTGGACGGAGCGCCAGCCGGTGCTCGCGATGGTCCACGACCTGCTGGAGCCGGGCGGGGCGGTGGCCCTCATCGCGCCAGCCATCGAACACCCGTCGCCCGTCGACCCGCCGGCCCCGCCGATCCCCCACGACCAGATCGAGGCGTTGCTCGGTCGCTACCTCGGCTGGTCCCGCAGCCCGCGCGTCGACACCTACGAGACGTCGCTGCAGGAGTCGCCGTTCGGCTCGTCCCACGTCGCGTTCGCCCCCGGCCGCCCCGACATCGTCCGCACGACCGACGAGGTCGTGTCCGGCTACCTGTCCATGTCGTTCGCCGCCCCCGACCGCTTCGGCGATCGCCTCGACGCCTTCGTGGCCGACCTCCGCGCGCTGCTCACCGACGTCTCACCGGCAGGCCAGTTCCACGACTGGCCGGGCGACACCGCCATCATCTGGGCGACCAAGCGCGCCTGAGCGCACGTCTCGCGATCCCGCGGGCTCACCGCGTCACGCCGGCAGGGTCCAAGGTCCGTGGACGGGAGTCCGGCGCTGCGTCACGATGAGGGGCATGGAAGCACCGGAGTACGTGCAGCACGAGGGTCTGAGGAGCTGGGTCGCGGAGATGGTCGAGCTGTGCCGACCCGCCGACGTCCACTGGTGCGACGGCTCCGATGAGGAGTTCGACCGCCTCTGCGCCGAGCTCGTGGAGGCGCGCACGTTCATCAAGCTGGACGAGGAGCGGCGGCCGAACAGCTTCCTGGCCCGCTCCGACGCGAGCGACGTGGCACGGGTGGAGGACCGCACGTTCATCTGTGCCAGGACCAGGGATGACGCTGGTCCGACCAACAACTGGATGGAACCGGCGGAGATGAAGGTGATCCTGCACGATCTGTTCGACGGCTGCATGGCCGGCCGGACGATGTACGTCGTGCCGTTCAGCATGGGGCCGCTGGGCTCGGAGATCGCCCAGCTCGGCGTGGAGATCACCGACTCCGCCTACGTCGCCGTGAACATGAAGATCATGACCCGGATGGGTCGCGACGCGGTCGAGGTGCTCGGCACGGACCGGCCGTTCGTGCCGTGCATGCACACGGTCGGCGCGCCCCTCGCCCCGGGCGACGAGGACGTGGCGTGGCCGTGCAACCCGGACGTCAAGTACATCGTGCACTTCCCCGAGGAGCGCTCGATCTGGAGCTACGGCAGCGGCTACGGCGGCAACGCCCTGCTCGGCAAGAAGTGCCTCGCCCTGCGGATCGCTTCGACCATGGCGCGCGACGAGGGATGGCTCGCCGAGCACATGCTGATCATGGGGGTCACCGACCCGCAGGGCGCCACGACGTACGTGGCGGCCGCCTTCCCGAGCGCGTGCGGCAAGACCAACTTCGCCATGCTCGTGCCGCCGCCTGCGTTCGCCGACGAGGGGTGGAAGGTGACGACCGTCGGCGACGACATCGCCTGGATCAAGCCGGGTGCCGACGGCAAGCTCTACGCGATCAACCCGGAGGCCGGGTACTTCGGCGTGGCGCCGGGCACGGCGTACTCGACGAACCCATCGGCGATGGAGTCGATCCGGGCCAACACGATCTTCACCAACGTCGCGCTCACCGATGAGGGTGACGTCTGGTGGGAGGGGATGGACGGCGACCCGCCCGCCCACGCCATCGATTGGCAGGGCAACGACTGGACGCCGCAGGCGGGGACCAAGGCGTCACATCCCAACGCTCGCTTCACCGCACCGGCGACGCAGAACCCGGCGCTCGATCCCGACTGGGACGATCCCAAGGGCGTGCCCGTCAGCGCCTTCGTCTTCGGAGGGCGCCGGTCGGGGACGATCCCGCTCGTCGTGCAGAGCTTCAACTGGGCGTTCGGCGTGTACATGGCCGCGACGATGGGCTCCGAGACGACCGCCGCCGCGTTCGGGCAGCAGGGCGTGGTCCGCCGCGACCCCTTCGCCATGTTGCCCTTCGCCGGCTATCACGTGGGCAGCTACATCAACCACTGGTTGTCGTTCGGGCGCAACATCCCCAACCCGCCGCGGATCTTCGAGGTCAACTGGTTCCGCCGCCGCGAGGACGGGTCGTTCGCCTGGCCCGGCTTCGGCGACAACATGCGCGTGCTGCAGTGGATCGTCGAGCGCTCGCAGGGTCGGGCCGTCGGCATCGAGAGCCCGCTCGGTTGGATGCCGCGCTACCAGGACCTCAACTGGAAGGGCCTCGAGGACTTCTCCGAGCGCGACTTCCGGGCGTGCATGTCGATCGATCGCCGGGAGTGGGATGCCGAGCTGCTCGAGGTCGAGGAGCTGTTCATGAAGCTGCACACCCGGATCCCGAACGAGATGACGTCGATCCGTGCGCTCACCGCGAGCGCGCTGTGGCGGTCGCCCGACCACTGGGAGATGAACCCGGATCCCACATGACCGACGTCGCGCGGATCGGCGCGGCGCACGGGTGACGAACCCGGCTGGCCGTCAGCCGACCGCCCGCAGCGGACGGACGGACGGATCGGTGCGGAGGCGATCGAGCAGGGTCGTGTCGGACCGCTGCCGTCCGGCCACGAGCCTGCTCCTCGGGCCAGGTCGCGCGCCGAACGCGGGAGGGGGAGCGCTGTCGTGTGCTCGATCCTGCTGAGCGTGACGTGCCGGGTGCTGCGAGCCATCCCGGGCAGCGCCAGCAAGTGCTCGGAGTAGAGCCGGTCGAACGTCGTCGCGTCGCGGGTGACGAGCTCGAGCAGCTGGCGACTGATCCTCACGGACCAACGTCGCCTCACCGCCACCCTGTCTCACGGATACCAGATCCAACCTGGCGCACCGGGACCTGACACGCCGAGTCCCGCAGCGGGAGCTCCGCACCACGGCTCGCCTCGGCGCACAACGCTTCGAAGCTGACATCCCACGCCAGCCCGAACGACGAGTGCATCAACTCGACGAAGGATTGGTGGTGACGGCGCGCCCTGCCGAGACTTCCCTCGGCGACGTAGGCGCGGATGAGGGCCACCTGGCTGGGCTCCCGGTAGGGGTCCAGTGCGACGAGCCGCAGCGCCAAGTCGATCGCGCGTGCCAACTGGTGGTCGACGATCAGCGCGGCGACGACGAGGTCCAGCACGTGGATCTGCACCTCGCCGAGACGCTCTCGCTCGAGCAACACCCAGTCCTCGTACCAGCCCGGGAGCAGCTCCTCGAACAGCAGGTCCTTCTCCTCGGCGAGCTCGCGGACGACCTGCCCTTCGATGTCGCAACCGGACGCCGGCCCGAAGAGCGCCGCGCCGATCTCCTGCAATCGGCGGACGTCGACGTCGACCGCCGACGACAGCGACAGCAACGGGCCGCCGCACTCGACGATCCGTGTCGCCGGCTGGTGCTTGAGCCGCCACAGCGCCGAGCGCAGATTGGCGACGGCGCGGTCTTCGAGCTTCTCCGGCCACAGGGAGCCCGCCACGTAGCCGCGAGAGCACGGCTTGCGGTGCAGGCCGAGGAACGCCACCACTCGCTTCGCCGAATCCGGCAGGTCCTCCGCACTCCCGCCGCAGAGCAGCTCGAAGCCTCCGATCAGGTTGAGCTGCACGTGAGTCGGCGTGGTGGTCATCGGCCCTCCCTCGGTGGCGATGGACGAAACGCGTCGGCACAGGTTGCGGCGACGCCCCCGTGACGCCGTCGCGGCGACAGTTACGATGCCACGCCAGGATGACCGACTCAACCGTTCCTGGCGATGCAATTTCGCCATGCAGGACGACGACATCGACATCGTCCCACTGGAGCGCGCGAGCGGCAGCGGCGCGTTCGTGGTGCGACTGTGGCGGGTGGACAGCGGTCTGCGGGCACGCGTCCGCGCCACGCGCGATCTCGCCGATCCGGACCTGATCGACGTTCGCGACATGCGCGGGCCACCCGCGGTGGTTGCCGCTGACATCGGGTCGGCGCTGCAACGGTGGGTCGAGGACTTCGTCGGCGACGCATCGCCTCCCCCGTGAGTGCCGGGTCGTCAGCGGAGCGTGCCGCGACGCTCCCCCGGACTCCCGCCCGTGCCGTCGGACGCTGCACCTGACGCGCGTCACCGGCACGCCGGACAGCGCTCGCTGACGCCCACGACGTCGAGCAGCCTGGCTCCTCCTCGATCGTCCGCTGTGACGGAGTGGCCGCGATGACGACGTGCTTCACGGGCGCTGAGACAGTGCGGTGACGGTGGCGCGACGCCGAGCCCAGCACGATGAGCGCTCCGCGAAGATGAAGGAGGCCGGGATTGCCTCGAACCCTGATCGTCCCGGGCGTCAGCGTCAGCACCTCGTTCGATGTCGCGCCGGCACTTCCCGCTCGCTCGGGCGTGCTCGGAGCCGTCGGTGTCGTCGATGACGCATCACAGGGCGTCGTCGGCATCACGACCCGCCAGGAGCTGTTCGAGCTGTACGGGCCGGCGACGGCGTACAGCTTCCCCGAGGCCGTGAGCGCCTTGTCGAACGGCGTCAGCGAGGTCGTCGTCTCACCGGTCGCGGGCGGCCGCAAGGCCGAAGCCACGCTCCGGGACGACGACGGCGACGACGTGGTGCGGCTGATCGCCCGGGCCGTCGGGCCGTGGGGCAATCGGCTCGGAGTCCGGATCAAGCGCCGCCGCACGCGCGACGGCGCCGTGCGCAACGTCAGCCTCGAGATCCTCCTCGACGGCAACGTCATCGAGTCCCACGACGGGCTCCTGATCGCGCCCGGCCATCCGAGCGACTTCTTCGCCACCGTCAACCGCGACAGCAGGGTCCTCGTCGCCGTCGACCCGGCGTTCGGGCTCGAGCTGCCGACTCCCGACGCCGATCGCGTGGGGTTCGTCGATGCTCCGGCCTCGGTCGCGTCACGAACCGCCCAGCGGGGCCCGAACCCGTTGCTCGAGCTCGCCGCCACGAGCGCGGGAGCGCGAGGCGAGTCGATCGCCGTCGAGATCCGCCGGGGCCGTGACACCCGGACACTGCCGGACGCGGCGGGCGGGATCGCACTGCGGGTCCGCACGTCGGAGCCGGCGCTCGCCGCATCTCCTCCCCGCGCCGTCGACATCGTCGCCAACGCCGGCGGTGGTGTCGACGTCGACGTCTTGTCGGCGGGCGCGCCGGTCCTGCGTCGCCAGGGCCTGACCACTGTGGCCGACCTCACGGCCGCCCTCGAGTCGGCCGGGCTGCTCGTCGACCAGGCAGGCGATGTGTTGCCGGCGCCGACCGGCGGAGCCCAGCCACTGCGCGCGACCCGCACCGTGGTGGTCAGGGTCGAGGGTGTCAGCGATCGGAGCTACGAGGACCTGGCGGACGCCGACACGATCGTCAGCGCCCTCGCGACCGATGTCGACGTCGACGTCACGCTGCGTCCGGGAGCCGACGGCAGCCAGCTCCCCGATGTCGACGCCGACAACGCCGACCGCTACCTGGCCGGCGGGCGCGACGCGGGCTTCGCCCGCCGGTACCAGGGTCAGACCAACACGGCGGCCGTGCTGGAGCTCGTCCCGGCGCCGGGAACCGACGCCGCGATCACCCGCTTCCGGACGATGCCGGGTGCCGCACCAGCCACGGTGCGGCTCGAAGCGGGTGTCGACGAGGGTGGCGGCTTCGAGTTGCGCGAGGCGTTCGACGAGCTCGTGATGGATCCCGATTCGCCGAACTACCTCCCGGCCGTGCTCGAGTCCCGCAGCGGGCTGCTGCGCGCCATCGACCGCTACCCACGCGAGGGCACATCGACGTTCCCCTCGGAGACGCGTGGCCTGAGCCGGCTGAGCGGTGGGTCAGCCCCGTCTGTCGACGACTACCTCGCGGCGACGGAGGCGCTGGCGCTCGAGGACGCCGTCGACCTCGTCCTTGCCGGCCTGCAGGGATGGGGCGACCCCCGCCTCGACGGCGTCGCCGTGCAGCAGAACCTCCTCGGGCATGCCCGCGCGCAGGCGGAGGAGTCGAAGCCGCGCATCGTGCTGGCGTCGGTCCGCCCGGCAGCCAGCTCCGACGTCGACGCCATCCTCGATCACGCCGAGCAGGTGCGCGACCGCCGCCTCGTGCTCGTGACGCCCAGCGGCGCCGAGGGTGCCGTCGCCGGCCTGCTCGGCCAGCTCGACTTCTTCCGCTCGCCCACGTTCAAGACGGTCGCCAGCCCCGGCGTCCCGCTGGTGCCCTACCGCGAGAGCGAGCTCAACAAGCTCGTCGGCCCCGACGGCAACGTGTGTGTGGTCACCGGTCGACGCGGCCGGGGCGTCATCGTCGTGAAGGGCATCGCCACGGACGGCTCGCAGATCTCCGTGACGCGGGTCGCCGACCGCTGTGTGCGCGAGGTGAAGGCGATCGCCGATCGCTTCATCGGTGAGCTGAACAACGCCGAGAGTCGCAACGCGCTCCGGCAGATGATCCACGCCCGCTTGGCCCAGCTCGAACGCGACGGGGCCCTCGTCCCCTCCGTGGACGGTGAGAGCCCGGCGTTCTCGATCGAGGTGTACGCGAGCCAGACCGACGCCGCCGGCGGGATCGTCCGCATCGATCTCGCCGTCCGGCCGGTCACCTCGATCGACTACGTGTACGCGACGCTGCGCGTCCGGAACTGACAGGAGCACCATGGCCAACGTCTTCGTCGCCAACAGCTCGGGGATCCTCGTCGACAACGAGCCTGTCGAGGGTGTGCGCGGACTCGACTACCAGCTCGAACGGACCCAGAGCGACGTGCACGCCCTCGGCTCGGCCGAGCGGGTCGCCGTCTACTACGGCGCCACGACGGTGCGGGCGAAGCTGCGGGTCGCGTCGGTGAGCGAACGGCTCGACGCGCTCGCGGCGTCGGGCGACGTGTTCCAGGTCGTCGCCAACCTGGCCCACGGCCAGAGCGCGCGGTCGGTCTCACTCGACGAGTGCCACATGGACGGCAAGGTGTTCACGATGGGCGCGGGCAGTCACGCCGAGGCCGTCTACTCATTCACTGCGACGCGAGTGCGCGAGGACGACCTGTCCACGCCAGCCACGGCGTGACGCCCACATGCCATCGGTCCTCGATCATCCGGCCGTCGGCGTCGTCCCGTCGGCGCGCGACGGCACGTGGTCCGTCGTGGTGCCGGGCGGGCAGTACCTCATCCGCGAGTGGACCTGGGGTGAACGGCGACGCCTCGTCGACCTCTGCGCCGACGGCGCAGGCGGGTTCGACGGCGAGCGCTTCGCGCGTGAGATGGTCGCGCTGATCGTCGAGCCCGACCCGGGCGCCGAGAGCCGGGAGCTGGTGGCCGCCATCGCGCTGCGCCTGCTCGGCGTGGCGCCGGGTCAGCGACCGCTGCCGCTGCTGGAGGCAGAGGCATCGTTCGCGCGGGCGTGGGGCTTCGGGCCGCGCGAGCTCGACCGCCAGCCGGCGCTCCGCCTCGACCAGCAGCTCGCCCATCTCCCCGCGGTCGAGCACTCATCCAACGCGGTCCCGGCTGGATGGACGTCGATCGTGGTCGCCGGTGACCACTGACCTCGCAACCGCGGCCGCCGGTGATCTGGCCGAGCTGCTCGCCGTCGTCGAGCGCTGGGCTGGCTCGGCACTCGTCGAGCCGAGCGCCTTCCGTGGCGAGGTGCACGAGGGCAGGGTGGCCGTGACCGATGCGACGGCGGACGACGACGTGCCCACGCTCGCCGTCAGGCACGCCGGGACGTCGCCGTCATCGGCCGCACCGCGGCACGCCGCACCGTCCGTGCGCGAGCGCGGCCCCAACAGCGCCACGACTGCGACGAGCG
This sequence comes from uncultured Acidimicrobiia bacterium, assembly GCA_963750905.1. GTDB lineage: Bacteria > Actinomycetota > Acidimicrobiia > Acidimicrobiales > Ilumatobacteraceae > JALZMG01. The sequence goes on along the minus strand of CAVVSE010000021.1, from coordinate 114,193 downwards.
CGCTCCCCACGACGATCGGGACGACGGAGGATCGTCGGGCGCGACAGCCGATGACCGTCGCTCCACCGTCATCGTCCGGCCGCGTCCTCCCACCCTGGCCATTCGACGCCGGGGCGCGATGGTCAGGCCGGCTGCCATCGCCCAGGACGGACACGCGCGCCGAACGGGCGGCCGCGGCGTCGTGGGACACCTCGGCAACACGGTCGGCGACGGCGATCCCGCCCGCGCCCGGCACGTCGAGGGCCCAGGAGGCCGACGTCACCGGCACACCGGCCCTCGACGGGTCGACGCGGCTCGAGCGTGCGCCGGCGACGGCCGCGTTCCCGGTCCCGCACCTCGTCGGGCACCTGTCCTCGACGGCGACCAGCGCGGCGGGCGGCCACGACGCCGGTCGGGAGTGGGACGGCGAGCGGAGCCCGACTGCGCGCAGCGTCGACCCGCCGCCGTGGCGCGAGCTCGAGCCGACGCTGGCGGAGGTCCTCGGACTCAACCGACTCGGCGAGATCATCGCCGACGTGATCGAAGCGGCGCTGATCGACGCCGGAGTGGACGTCTCGTGACCCGAGCGATGCCCCTCATCGACGACCTTCCGCTGGAGGCGGTGTCGTGGATCAGGCAGCGCACGGCGGTGCGGGCCGCGTCGCTCCCGGTCGCCGGCCTCTCGGGCGACGCCCAGCAGCTGCTGGGTCGTGCCTCGCACGAGATCGAGCTGGCCGGTCTGCTCGTCGGTCCGGAGTCGAAGACCCAGCTCGAGTCGCTCCAGCAGAAGGCTGCCGAAGCCGTCGAGGTGCCGTTCCACGCCGACGTGACCGCCGCCCTCGAGGTCGACAAGGTCGTCCTGGTCGAGGCCGAGTTCGTCGAAACCGCAGGACAGCCTGGCCGGTACGAGTACCGGCTGCTGCTCCGTGAGTCTCCGCCGCTGCCGCCGCCGGCGGAGGAGGATCCCTTCGGCCTCGGCGACCTCGGACTCGGTGACCTCGGGCTTCCCGATCTCGGGTTCGACGACCTCGGTGACGTGCTCGGCGACATTGCGGACGTCGCGGCGATGGCGCAGGACGCACTCGACGCCGTCACCGGCGCGATCGAGGCCCTCGACGCCCTCGGGTCGATCGCCGATCTGGCGACCGGCAACCCGCTCCAGCCGCTGCTTGCCGAGGCCGAGAAGCTCAGCGCGCTCGGCGATGCCGCGTCCGTCGCGACCACGCTGCACGACCTGCTGCTGGGAGACCGGTGATGCTCGTCGTCGCCTACTCACTGACCGTCGGATCGCTGCGCTACGACACCCAGGCCGCGGCGCTGGTGCTGCGCCGCGGCGTGCTGCCGATCGTCGACCGTCTCGACGTCGCGATGCCGCGCCGCGTCCGGGTCGACGCCGCCGCCGGCGACGAGGTGACGCTCTCACTCGACGCCGGCGACGGGTCAGCGGACGTGTTCACCGGGACGGTGGGGTCGGTGCGACGAGGCCCAACCATGACGACGATCGTCGCTCGCGGCGCAGCGCACGCGTTGGCTCGACACCGCCCGTCCATCAGCCTCGAGCAGGTCACGGTCGGCGAGGTGATCGTCCAGCTGTGCGGCGACGTCGGCGTCGACACCGCGGAGATCGACGACGGCCCGACGCTGGCTCGCTACGTGGCCGCGGCACGCAGCACCGCCCTCGACGAGGTCGCCAGGCTGGCCGGGTTGGCAGGAGCCACCGCGACCGTGACGGCGTCAGGAGCGGTGCGGGCGACGACATCGCCGTCGGCCGAGACGCGCCTCACGTACGGGCGCGAGGTGCTCGACGTCGACGTGGCCGCGCCGGGAGGGGACGAGGTCGCCTTCACCCTCGTCGGTGACGGTGCCGGCGAGCCGGGCACGCCGAGCGGGCTCTGGCCGACCGACGACTTCTGGGCTGGCGGAGCGCGCGACGCCGGACCCGGCGTCCGTCGACGGGTCGATCATGAGCTCCGCAGCACCGGGGACGCCACCCTCGCCGGCGACGCGTGGACGGCTCGCGACGCGGCCGCACGCACACCGGCTCGCCTGCGCTGCTGGCTGCAGCCGTCGCTCGCGCCGGGCGATCGGCTCGACGTCGCCGGCGCTCCGGACGACCTCGGCCTCGGGCCGCTGCACGTGCGCCAGGTCGTCCACTCCATCGAGCCGGGCGGCGCGGCCATCACCGAGGTGTGGGGTGCGCACGGAGCCGCGGACTCCAGCGGCGGCCTGCTGCGGGCCATCGGGAGCCTGTTGTGAGCCGGCTGGCCTCCGCCCTGACCGCCGCCGCACGGCACGAGGTCGAACGTCGGAGCTTCGTCGAGTACGCCGTGGTCACATCGGTGTTCGACAGCGGCGATGACGCCCAATCGGCCACCGTCCAGCTCCGCGACACCGGCGAAGTCCTTCCCCGCGTGCCCGTCGCCGTGCCGGTCACCGGGTTGGCGGCGCTGCCGCGCGTCGGCGACGTCGTCCTCGTCGCCTTCCCCGGCGCGCAGCTGGCGTCGCCGATCGTCATCGCCCAGGTCTACAGCGCTGTCCGCCGCCCGCCGGAGGCGACCGCCGACCAGGTGCGGCTGGTGTGGCCCGGCGACAGCGACGACGTCGAGGCCGAGGCGATCGACATCGCGATCCGGGCGGGCGGCGGGGAGCGGGAGGTCCGCATCGGGCTCGGCGGTGACGACGATGCGGCGGTCACGCTGAGCTCCGGTCACGTCGAGATCACCAGCGGCGGCGTCGCCGTCCGCCTCGGTCACGGCTCGGCGTCGGACGGCACGGTCGCGGTGTCCGCGGGCGGCACGACCATCGAGCTCGGCCAGGACGGTGACCTCAAGATCACGAGCGCCACGAAGGTCACCATCAGCGCACCGCAGATCGAGCTCGATGCCGACGTGTCGGTGAAGCTCAAGGGCCAGACGCTGGAGCTCAACTGATGGGTGCCCCGGCCGCTCGAGCGAACGACCAGGTCATCGCGGTCGACACCCACATCGTGCTGGTGCCGGCCGGCCCATCGCTGGTGCCGGTGCCGCTGCCCCACCCCTTCACGGGCGTCATCGACGGCGGCACCGCGTCGTCCGTGCTCGTGGCCGGCCAACCGGCAGCCACCGTGGACAGCACGGCGAGCAACACGCCGTCCCACGTGGCGTCGCCTCCGGGCATCTCGTTCCAGAAGCCGCCGTCGAACACGGCGACGATCACGATCGGCAGCCAGACGGTCACGTTCGCAGGCAAGGCGGCAGCCCGAGCAGGAGACACCGCACGCACGTGCAACGATCCGACCGACCTCCCCGTCGGCACGGTCGTCGCCGTCAGCACGGTGCTGGTGGGCTGATGGCCGAGCTCGTCGCGCGCGACCTCCTCGTGGCTCCTTCCTACAGCGGACACACCTGGGGCTCGCTCGATCTCGCACCGACACCCGTGCAACCGGGAGAGGGGCCCGTCGACCTCGCCGTCGCAGCTGGTGTCGACGCGATCCGCCAGTGCCTGCTGGTGCGCCTCCTCACCCCACTGGGATCGCTCACCGAGCTCGGTCACGGTGGGTACGGCTCCCGACTGCACGAGCTCGTGGGCGACCTGCACACGACGACCACGCGGCAGCTGGCTCGCTCGTTCGTGCTGCGTGCGCTGGAGCAGGAACCGCGTGTGCTCGCTCCCCTCGAGCTCGAGGTCGAGGCTCCCGACCCGGCCGCGCCGGATCACGTGCGCATCCGCGTCCTCGTGCAGGCGCGAGACGTCCCCGAGCCGGTCGCGCTGACGATCGAGGTCACACCGTGACGTTCGTGGCCGCGACCTATCCCGACGTCGTGCGCGACCTCCTCACGTGGCTCACGCAGGGGGTCGTGGGCGAGCCGCACCCGGTGCCATCGACCGGTCTCACGGAGCTGCGCTTCGACGGCGGGCCCGTGCGTCGGATCAGCCACGTGGCCGGCGAGATCGAGGTCGACGGGCGGCGCGTGCCGTACCGGTTCACGGATCGTGACTTCGATCTGTTCGCCGACGCCGGCGAGGACGGCGCGTTCAGCGGTCTGCGCTTCGGCAAGGGGCAGACGCCGGCACGGGGCAGCACCGTCACCGTCAACTACTACCCGAGCCGGGTCGGGCCGACGCCCCTCAACGACGTCGCCGTCGGCAGCGTCGTGCGCACGTTGCTCGAGACGATCGCCCGTGAGCTGGCGACGATGCAGGCGCAACTGCAACTCGTGTACGAGTCGGCGTTCGTCGAGACGGCGACGGGCACATCGCTCGACCGGGTGGCCGCGCTGGTCGACGTGCGCCGGTTGCAGCAACGCCACCCGGTCGGTCAGGTCCGGTTCACTCGTCGGGCCAACTCGCCCGGCACGGTCACGATCCCGGTCGAGACGGCGGTGACCGATGGGCAGGGCACCCGCTACCGCACGACCGATCCCGCCCGCATGCTGCCGAGCCAGACCACGGTCGAGGTGTGGGTGCACGGCGAGTCGGCGACGACCGCCATCGTCGACGCCGGCGCGCTGAAGGTGCTCGAGCGGGCGATCGCCGGAGTCGACTCGGTCGCCAACGACGCAGCGACCTTTCGCGGGACCGAGGACGAAGGTGACGACCAGCTCCGACTCCGCGTCCGTGCGGCGACCCACCGGGCCGGTCGGGGGACGGCCGACGCCGTCCGGTCGGGCATCGAGGCGCTCGAGTTCGTCTCCTCGGTCACCCTGCGCGAACAGGTCGACGGTGTGCCCGGGACCCTGCACGTCGACGTTGCGCTCATCGAGGACACCCCGTTGACACGGCGCATCGTGCGGGACCGGGTCGACGAGCTGCGCGTGGCCGGGGTGGCGGCCACGACCACGTTCGCCGGCCGGCTGGCATTGACGTTCGACGTCGCGCTCACGCTCGGCGGTGGGCCTGCACCGCTCTCGCTGGTCGACGACGTGATCTCCCAGGCGCGGCAACGTCTCGGCCGGGTCGCCGGGTCGATCGCCCCGGGCGCGACGTTGCGTCGGGCCCGGCTGGTGGCGGCGCTGCTGGAGGACGCGCGCATCGTCGATGCCGGTGTCGTCGTCACCGCCGACGGCGTGGTGATCGACGGCGATTCCTACGTCGTCCCCAGCACCGTGAGCGTGCAGCTCGACGCCGCGCGTGACGTCACCTTCAGGCCCGCCGAGTTCGAGGCCGCCGGCCCCGGCAGGCCGACGACGGCTCCCGTCGACGTGCGCCTGCGAGTCACCGTCCTCGATGTGGCGGTCGCGCCCGCCAGCGTCGAGGCTCGGGCGACCGCCCTGCTGACGACCGTCATCGCGAACGCCCCGGCGCTCACGACGGACCTCGTCGGCGGTGCGCTCGGCGGTGAGACCAGCTTCGTCGCGCTGGCCGAGCACACCGTCCTGGCGGTCGAGATCGGACCGGGCCAGTTCGTCGAAGCTCGCCCTGGAGACGCCCCGCTGGTCGCCCCGGCCGGTCGCACGTTCGAGCTGCGGACGGTGGTCGCAACGCCGAACGGGACGGGCCCGTGAGCCGCCTCGACGCCATGCTGGAACGGCTCCCACCGCCGTTCGCCATCGACGAGGGTTCGGTCGTCCGCGACGTCGTCTCGCTGGTCGAGGCGCACATGCAGGTGTTCGACGAGGACCTCGACCGCATCCAGCGGACGCACTGGCTCGGATCCGTGACCGACATCGGTGACGCCAGCCGGCTGGGCGCCCTCGTCGGCGTCGCGCCTGCCGGATGGGAACCGCTGCCGATGTTCCGCGCCCGGCTCCAAGCCGAGGTCGCCGCCGTCCTGTCCGGCTCCGTGACGGTCGCCGAGTTGACCAGCGTGACCGAGCGCATCGTCAGCGGCGCCCGCGAGGCGTTCGCCATGCCTGCGGGGCCCGCGCCGTCGATCGAGGAGTGGCCGGTCCGGCCACGGCACAGCTCGCAGCTCGTCGTCTCGCATGGCCTGGTCCGCCCCCACGACCGAGTCGAGGTGCGCAACGAGGGACTCGACGCGGTGCCGGCGAACGTCTCGTTGATCGGCGTGGCCGGAGGTGCGACGGCGATGCCGGTGGTCGTGAACTGGACGACTGGCCGGGCCGTGGGGTGGCGTGGGATCGTCCCGGCCGGCCGCACGCTGCGGTTGCTCATGACGGCGGCGGTCGGTGCGGACCTGGACGGCGACGACGTGAGCGACCGGCTGTGGAGCTCGCCGGCGTTCGGCCCGGAGCTGGTCCACGACAGCGAACCCAGACCGCTCGTGCTCGTGCGGGGCGACAACACGATCTCCATCGAGAGCCTCGGGCGCTACGACGCGCCCGGCACCGACCACGTCGCGTTCGGCGTCACCGATCCCCTGCTCCGCCAGGGCCGGTTCGCCGGCCGCGACGACGCCGGCACGGTCTTCGACGACTCGGTGTTCACGACCGGTCCGTTCGCCTCCGTCGACATCAGCTGGATCGAACGCACGCCGAGCGTGTTCGACGTCGCAGTCGAATGGGGGGCCGTGGCCCGAGTCGCCCGCCGCCGCACCGACCCAGAGGGTGATCGGGAGTCGTTGCGTGCCCTGCTGCAAGCACGCATCGACCGGCTGCGCGGGGCCGGGGTGGTCGGCCGAGTGGAGCTGCGGCCATTGCGCGAGGTCCAGGCCTCCCTCGATCGAGTCACGGTGCTCTCGCCGGCGGCGACGCAGGAACGGGCGTCCACCGGTGAGGACCGCCTGGTCGCGACGGGCGCGATCTTCGACGAGACCCCTCGTGAGCGGGGTCGGCTGGCATGAGGAGCGAAGGAGTTCGGATGGGAGAATGGCGCAATCCGTCAGGCCCGCTCGGGCGGCTCCGGCTCGACGTCCGCATCCCCGGTGGCGACGTGATCGACCGGCGCGACCGGCCCAACACCGTGTTCCTGAGCGGCGCCGCGCTCGTCGCCGAGCTCTTCGCCGGGAGGGTCGCGACGCCGGTCAACGGCATGGGCGTCGGGACGAACCCGGAGCCCGCCGCCCCGCCCTACGACACGGTCGCCCTCGACACCAACGACGAGACCGGCCAGGCGCTCACCGGACCGCTCGCGGTCGCGCTCGACCCCGACGCCATCGCGTTCGAGACGGACGCCGACCAACGCCGGGTCCGCGTGCTCGTCCGCGCCGTGCTCCCTCCGGAGGGCGCGCGAGCCGTCGACGGCGGCCAGGTGCGCATCGCCGAAGCCGCCCTCGGCGTGCTCAACGACACCGCGACCGGTCTCGCGCGCATCTACAACCGGGTCACGTTCGATCCCGTTCCCAAGAGGCCCGAGCACGAGCTCGCCCTCTACTGGGAGGTCTTCTTCCCATACGGCCCATGACTCGGAGAACCCCATGCCCGCGATGAAGCTTCAGCTCAACACCCCGGTCGAGATCACCCGTGACCTCCAGGTGCAAGTGGTCGATCAGGTCTCCGGCCGCAGCATCGCCGCGACGCCGTTCCTCGACGGCTCCGTCAACGTGCGCAACCTCGATCCCGGCAGCTACCGCGTGACGGTTCGTCATCCCAACCTGCCCTTCGCCGTGATCGATCGACCGATCCGCGTCCTGCCGGAGCGCCCGACGTTCGTCCCCCTGCAGATCGACCTCGGCCAGTTCGAGAACACCCCGGTTCGCGACGTGCCGGAGGAGGACCTCGGACCGGTTCGCACGCAGCTCGACGACGCCGGCTCGCTCGCCGAGCGGCTGTCCGTCAAGCGTGGTGGTGAGCCGATCTTCGCTGACGACTGGAACCAACTCGCCGGCGCCGTCGACCAGGTCGCCGCGGCGAGCGTCGAACTGACGCGGCGGGTCAGCGCCCATGGTCACGACCACCCCGAGCTCATCGAGAAGCTCGATCAGATCCAACGCAACCTGCAGCGGTTCCTCGAGGTGTTCGGACGCTCGATGGCCCAGATCCAGCGCCAGGTCCAACAGCTCGCGCTCCAGCAGCAAGCCAACCAGGCGCTCGACCGGATCCCGAACCTGCCCCCGGAGCGGCGCAACGAGGTGGACACGCTCCTCGGTCGGCTGGCCGACGCCCGCCACGACAACTCGTACCTCTACCTCCGCGAGTTCCGCCGCACCGGCGAGCTGCTGACCAACGTCCTCGCCGACGTGCTCCCCAGCGACGATCCCGACATCGCCGCCACCGCCGAGGTCTCCGAGTTCGCAGCCGCCGTCACTGCGATGGCGGAGACCATGCCCGCGGCATCGGTCGAGGACGAGGTGCAGATGCACCTCCGCGTCGACCAGCGCAGCAGCAAGGGCAACATCGCCGCCGTCCTGCGCAGCAGGAGCCTCCCCTGACGGGGGTGTCCGATGAGCGATGACACGGTCACACGCGTCGCAACCATCGTCGACGGACTGGCGCCACTCGCTGACGCCACGGCCGGCGAACCGGTCCGGGCCGACGAGTGGAACGCGCTCGTCGGCGCCGTCATCGATCTCGCCCGCATCGCGCTGGCGGGCGCACAGGCGACGAACGTCCGGCTCGACGCGCACTTCGCGGCCGCGGACCACGAGCACCTCGGCGCCGTCGGACCGACCTGGCTCGACGCCACCGCTCGCGAGCAGCTCGAAGGCTTCCGGGGGCGACTCGACGTGGAGCAGGACCTCGCCCTCTCCCGGCGCACGGTGGTCGAGCTCTCCACGCGGGTCGATCGACTGTCCGCCGACGTGGAGTCACTTCGTCGCCAGCTGCTCAGCGTGGAGGACAACGACCTCGGACGACTGCGCCGACTCGATCGCGTCGCGAACACGGTCGAGGCGCTGTCCCAGCAGGACGCCGACGTGCGTGAGATCCGCAGCACGCTGCACGGACTGCGAACCCAGGTGGGGATGGCCTTGAGCCTGCGGAGCCAGCTCTCCGATGTCGAGGGCAACCCGATCGACCTCGTCGCGATGCGCGCGGCGGTGAACGGACTCTCGGCCGACCGGGCCCGGCTGCTCGACGCCGCCGGGGACGTGGTCGACGCCCGCCGCGTCGAGCAGCGCCTGGCCCTGCTCGAGACGCGGGAGACGTCCGACGCCGGCGGCGGTGACCTCGGCTCGGGGCTCGACCGCTTCCGTGGGGAACTGCTCGCCGACGTCGACGCCCGCGTGGCGGCGAGCGTCGGTCCGGTTGCCGATGGCGTCTCCGATGTGCGCCTCCAACTGGGCGGACTCCGCGGCGACCTCGCCACCCAGCTCACCGCCATCGACGACGTGCGGAGCCGGGTGCGCGGCGCCGAGCTCGGCCTGACCGCCGTCCAACGGTCGACCTCCGGCATCGCCGATCTGACCGCCCGCCTGGGCCAGGTGGAGTCGCGCGTCACCGGTCAGGGCACCCGACTCGACGGTCTCGCGTCGCTGACCGATCGGATCGATGCCCACGACGCGGCGCTGGCCGCCTTCGACAGCGTCCCGGGACGACTCGCTGACCTCGATTCCCGCCTCTCGGCGGCCCAGGTCCTCGTCGGCCGATTGCCGCAGGTGGAGGCGAACGTCGCCGCGCTCACGACGCTCCGCTCGGACGTGCAGGTGCTGTCGAGACGGGTGGACGAGGTCGGCTCCGTCGCCTCACGCGCCAACTCGCTCGCCCTCGCCCACGACACGCGGCTCACCCAGGTCGAGGCGAGCGTGGTCGACGGCCGGACACGGCTCGGCACGCTCGAGCAATCGACGCTCACCCAGCGCCAGGACCTCACCCGTCTCGTCGACAGCGTGGCGACGATCCCACGAACCACGCTCGGAGGCCTCGTCGTCGCGCCGGTGGGTCCGATCCGGTGATCGACCCGTTCGAGATCGCCATGACCGATCTGCTCGCCGATCGGATCGGACCACACCCGGCGGTGGCATCGGTGCGGCGCGCCGGGACCGCTGGCCCGGCGCCCGGCGCAGCTGCGGTCCGCATCACGGTCGCCGTCGTGGACGCCGTGGCGGGCGATGGCGTCGGCACCGATCGGGACGAGCGGGTCACGAGGACCCTCGAGCGGCGGTCGCAACGACTCAGCGGGCGGCTGCGCGTGCGACTCGTGATCGGCCCTCCCGATGGCCCGCTGGACGAGAGCCCGCGACGAGCGGTGCTCTGGCAGGCTGCCGACGCGGTCCTCGTCGCGCTGCACGATCCGGAGGTCCGCGACGGGAGCGTCTGGGGTGCCGACCACGAGCAGGGGTTCGCCATCGACGGCTTCCGCCTCACGAGCGTGGGAGCGCCGGTCCCGGACGGGGACGGAGACGACGACCGGCTCGACGTGTGGTGCGGCTACTCCGGACGGTTCTGGCCCGTCGAGCCCGTGGTCGAGGGCGACATCATCCGCGAGCCGATCCCGACACGCATCGTCGTGCTCGACGCCAGCGTCCCCACCGGCTTGTCGACGCAGAGTGGCGGCTCCGAGGTCGCAGTGCCGGTCCGCGTCGACGTGCGCGCCCTGGATGCGGCCCCGCGGCTCGTCGCTCGCCTCTCTGGCGCGGCACCGCCGGGTCAGTTGATCGGCGATCCGACGGGCGTGCCGCCGGGCTCGGTCGGCTACGCGCCCGACGGAGCCGGACGGTTCACCGTCCGGTTCCGGCCCGCGGCGGCGTTGGCCGCAACGGCGACGGCCCGCGTGGTGCTCAGCCTGGCGTCGGTCGACCGATCGACCGCACCGGTCGGTGAGCTGCGGATCGAGGTGCGACCGTGAGCCTGCAACGTGCCCACCCCCGCTACGTCGTCGAGCTCGTCGCGCCGCGACTGCTCCAGGCAGCGATGGTGACCCAGCGCACCCGGTTCGACAACGTCATCCGCTTCGCCGAGGACGGCAAGGTCGTGGCGGCAGGCGTCGACAACGACGAAGCGTTCGAAGTGCGTGTACCCCGGCTGCCCGGGCTGTCGGAGCTGGTGGTCGACCGCGCGCTCGTCCGGATCCAGGGTCGGCGGATCGACGTCACGCCCGTGCAGGTCGCCAAGTCAGACGTCGCGGCGTCGGTGCGTCTGCAGGGACGGCCTGGCGCGCTGCGGCGCGTCGAGCTGCGGAGCGTGCGCATCGACCCGGCAGCCGTCGGCGACGACGTGGTCCTCCGCGCGTCGACCGGCTCGGTCGCGCGCTGGCGCTGGCGGACCACCGGCGACGGGATCGAGCGCGACACCGACGATGCCGGCGATCCGGTGCACGTCATGGTCCGACCGACGAACGCTCCGCCCGCGGCAGCCGTTCCGCACTACGAGATGCCCGACAACGCGGCCGGCCTGTACGGGCCCGTCCTCGCCGGGGCGTCGCTCCGCCTCGACGACCCGGTCAAGGACGCCGCCGCGGTCAGCTTCGAACCACCCGTCGCGGCGTCGGACGTCGAGGTCTTCGTCGGCGCCAACCGTGACAAGTCCCGCCACGGGGGCCTCCCCCACGAAGCGGTCGGCCTCGCCTGGACGGCGCAGGCCGTCGTGGCGACGTGGGCGTCGGCCCCGCACGACGTCACGCTGACGGCGGCTTCAGGAGGCTCGTCCGCGACTGTCGCCGAGCTCGCCGGTGAGCTGTCCGATGCGCCGGCCGAGATCGACCTCACGCCAGCCGCACGGGCCGTCCTGCACGACGCGCTCGCAGCCGGTGGGACCGACGACCTCGTGCTCCGACTCACTGCCACGTCGACCGCGGCCGGCGAGTTGGCGGGCGACGAGATCCGGCTCGACGCGCGGTACCGGCACGCCGCCCTCGGATCCACGGGGTTGAGCGTCACGCTCGAGGGTGCACCCGTACCCGCGACGATCGACGTGCCACCCGGCTTGGTGCCGGTGGTGGTGACGATGACGCTCGATGGCCGATTCGGGCCGGCCCGGCTGGTGGCGGCGGCCGACGACCCGGATCCGGCCACCCGCCACGGAGTCCTGCTGCGCGCCGGCACCCGAGTGGCACGACGGCTCGCCTTGGCCGGCATCGAGCGCAACCGAGCGCTCGTGCGAGCCGGGCTCCTCTGCGGCGCCGACACGGCGTGCGAGCTGCTCGTGCAGGTCTGCGCTGACGCGCAGGGTCGGCCAGGTGCGCCGCTCGCCGATCCCGTCGCCCTGCGTCTCGGGCCCGGCCCTCCCGCCTGGCACCGCGCCCCGCTCCCGGAGCGAGATGCAGGTGGGGCGAACGACGTGTGGGTGATCGCCTGGGCGTCCACCGGCGTGGCGCGCTGGTACGGACCGCCTGTCGCAGATCGCGCGGTCGACGGTCTCGACGTGCTGATCTCGCTCGACGAGGCGGCCACGTGGGACGCCGGCGACGTTCGACCGGCCCTCCAGCTGCACGTGACGACCGATCCCGAGCCCGAGCCGATCGCCATCTTCTCGCCCCACGGGCTGCTCACCGCCGACGTGCTGACGTTGCCGTCCTCCCGCGCGCGTCGAGGCACCCGCGCTGGCGGCGGCGAGGCTGGCCGGAGGGACCGTCCCCGCGGCCGTCGCCGAGCCCGCTCGGTCGGCGTCGTTCCGCGTCGAGGCCGTCGCGCCCATCGGTCGGGACGCGCTCACGGCGTTGGCGCCCGCCGGATCGCTCCCCCTCCGCCTCACCTGCCGGCGCGACGTGAGCCTCCGCCTGCTCGACGTCGAGGCCATCTACGACCCGTGGCAGGCCTCCTGATGCCCGGGCTGCTCGTGAGCCTCGACGACCTCTTCGGCGCCGTCGACATCGAGGCCTCGATCTCGGTCCAGCTCGGTCCGCTCGACACCGTCGCCGGCGCCGTCACCCAGCTCGCCTCGGGGCCGGCCGACCTGTCCACGCTCATCGACGCCATCGAGTCGCTGCCGGTGCCCGCCGGCCTCGACGGCCTGGTGGGTCTCGGCGCGCGGCTGTCCGGCATCCCCAGTGTCGACGACCTCGACATCGGCGCCCTGTTCGGAGCAGTCCTCGACCCCCTCGGCCGCATCGGTGTCCCCGGGTTCGGCATCGAGGCCGCCCAGCGCCTGGCGTGTGGCATCGAGGTGGCCCGCACGATCGTCACCCTGACGACCGGCGAGCTGTTCAGCGGCGGCTTCGGGCTGCCCGTCCCGGCCGAGCTGTGGGGCCGCCGCGGCATGCCGACCGGCACCGACCTCCCGCCGGAGGAGGTCCGCGCGCACATGGCGAGCCTGCGGGCGGACCTCGACGCCTTCGGTCCGCACCTCGACGGCGCCGCGCTGGTGCGGCTCCTGAAGGCGGTCGCGCCGCAGGTCGTCGACCTCCGCAAGTGGCCGCACATCCCGATCGTCTCCGACGTCCTCGAGATCGCCGCCGTCGCGGTCACCTGGGAGGGTCTCGACGCGGACGCCCTCACCGCCCACCTCGACCAGCAGCTGGCCCGGATCGGTGACGTGATCGCCATGCCGCGGACACGGGTCGCTGGCCCGCTCATCGCGCAGGCCAACCTGGCGGCCGAGGTCCCGGCGCGGCTGCGCGCGGCGGCGACCGAGCTGACGCCGCTCCTCGCCAGGCTGGCTGCGAAGGTCACCACCTCGACGGTGCAGCCCAGCATCGGGGAGCTGGTGGTGCTCGAGCGCCACGTGCTCGCGCTCGACGAGGCGGCGGCCGCGCTGGACCTCGACGGCACGCCGCTGGGCCGCCTCCCGCACCTCGTCGACGACCTCGAGCTCCAGCTCCTGCGGGCGGTGCGGGCCTTCCACCCGGCGATGGACGTCGGATCGATCAGCGCGCCGCTCGACGCCCTCCTGGCGCAGATCCCCGAACCCGACGGCGACGCGCTGGGTGGTGCCGCCCAGGCCATCGTCGATCTCGACCTCTCGTTCCTGACCGATCCGCTGGCCGGCGTGCAGCGGGCCGTGCAGTCCGTCGTCGACGAGATCACCGCCGCGCTCGACACGGTGCGCGAGCACGTGACGGCCGCGCTGCAGCCGATCGCCGACGCGCTCGACGGGGCGATCGAGGCGACCGGCGTGGCCGACGTGCGGGCGGCGCTGGCGGATCTGCCCGATCAGCTCCGCGCGTTCGTCGACAGCGAGGTGCGCCCGACGGTCGAGCCGATCCGCGACGCGATCACGGGTGCGGTGGCGGGCCTCGACAGCGCACTCGACGAGTTCGATCCGGCCTCGTTGATCGACCCGCTGCGCGACGCCATCGAGCGCCTGGCCGACCTGCTCGACACCGACGAGATCCGCGACGTCGTGGGGCAGGTCCACGCCGCGCTGGAGGCCGCCAGGACCGCGCTGGCCGACGTCGACGTCTCGGCGGCTGCCGACGAGGTGGTCGACCTGCTCGCCGACCTCGAGTCGTCCTTCGCCGAGATCGACCCGTTGACGATCCCCGAGCCGGCGGTGCCGATCGTGGAGGGCGCGGTCGAGGTGGTGGCGTCCATCGACTTCACCGCCGAGCTGGCCGGTCCGGTCACGGCCGCCGTCGGCGGCGCGCTCGATGCCGGGCCCGGCCGCCTGCTCGACGCCCTCGACGGGCAGATCGGCGAGCTCCGCACGCGGCTCGACCAGTTCCGGCCGTCGGTCGCCATCGGCGACGTGCTCGACCGGCCGTTCGTGGACCTGTTGGTCACGCTGCAGAGCGTGAGCCCGGCTGCCCTGCTCGATCAGGTCGTCAACGAGCTGCGGCGGGTCGCCGATCGAGTGCAGCTGCTCGATCCATCGGCCGTGCTGTCACCGATCGAGGCGGCCCACGGGCAGCTCGTCGCGATGGTGGAGACCGTGCGGCCATCGAACGTGCTCCGCCCGGTCGACGAGGCCATCGCCGCCGCGATCGAGCGGCTGTTCGACGTCACGGGCGTCGACGACGTCTTCGACGGTCTGAACGACGCGGTCGCCACCGTGCAGGCGTGGATCGACGTGGTCGTCGAGACCGAGGGCGTGGTGCGCCGGCTGGGCGAGCTGGTCGCCCAGCCCGGCTCGCCCGACGCCGCGCTCACCGAACTGGTGGAGGCGATCGTCGGGCGGCTGGGCACGGCGCACATCGAGTCGCTGCAGGACCGGTTCGAGGCGCTCGGCGACGCCGTGCGGTCGGTCCGCCACGGCACCATCACGGCGGACATCACGCGAGCCCTCCGGGCGGCGCAGGTGGTCCCGGCCGCGCTGCGCGGTCCCGACCTGGCCGCCCTCGCTCGTGCGGCGCGCGCGTTCCCGCGGACGGCGCTGGCCGACCAGCGGCCGGTGCCGAAGCGACGGCGGTTGGTCGCGGCGACCGATCGTCTGGTGGCGGTGATCGATCAGCTGGAGGCGGCGGCCGGCCCGTTCGGCGCCCTCAGTGCCGAGATCGACGCACGCGCCCCGCGCCTGCAGGCCGACCTCGCGACGTACAGCCGGCTGACGGTCATCGACGGTGCCGACGTGTTCGCCGACTGCATCATCCCGATCGCCGATCGAGCGGCCCTGCTCGACGCCGTCCGCCGGGCGGCGCGCGAGGGGCTGGAGCTGCCGATGCAGGCGCTCTTCGCGCTCTTCGGCCGCATCGCTCCGCACCTGTCGGGACTGGCCATCGCCTTCGCCGACGTCGTGAAGGCCCTCCAGGCCAAGCTCGGCGAGGTCACCGGCGCGGCCGGCATCGGTGGCGCGGTCGACTCGCTCGAGGCCGCTGCCGACCTCCTGCGCGGCCTCGACCTGTCCGCGGTCACCGATCCGCTCGACGCCGTGTTCGCCCGGATCGACGGCGCGGTCGGCGCGCTCGACCCGGCGCCGCTGCGCGCCACGCTGCAAGCGGCGGCGGACGCCGTGGCCGACCTCCTCGACCTCGACACGTTGATCGACCCGGCGTCCGTCGCGGCCCTCGACGCCACGTACGACGACGTGGTCGAGCGAGTGCGCGCCCTGCGGCCCGGGGCAGTCGTCGCGGCGACGTTGGACCCGCTGTACGAGGAGCTCCTGGGGGGCGTCGTTCCGCTGCTCGACCTCCCCGGGCTGCTGCGCGACCTGCTCGGCTCCGTCGGCGCCGACCTCGGCGCGGAGGTCACCGAGGAGCTCGGTCGCGTCGAGGTCGCGTTCGACTCGATGCTGCGCGCGGTGCCGATCCGCGGTGGTCGCTTCGAGGCGTCGATCGAGGTCTCGGCCTCGGCGTCGGTCGGGGGAGGTTGACGATGGCCGGGCTCGGCTACGCGCTGCTGCACCCGGTGCAGATCGAGACGACCGCGGGTGAGTACCCGTGGAAGACCCGCTTCGACGACGGGATCGATGTCGTCGCCTCGGTCATCGGAGCCGGCGATCTCCGGGCGTTCTCGGCGGCGTTCGAGCGCGAGCTCGAGTCGCAGCTCGGGCGGCTCGCCGAGCACGTGTCGGCGCTCGCCGGCGACGGGGGCCCGCTCGAGATCTTCACACGGCTCGGGGAGCTCGTCGACGGGGACGTCGACCTCGCCGCGCTCCTCCGACGCGCCGGTGACTTCCTGTGCAACCTCGACGTCACCGTCGCGTCGGGCCTCCTCGTCCACCTGTTCGACCGGGTGTGCACGTCGTTGCGCCTCACCGCGCCAGCCGACCTCGCGCGGGGTGCGGGCGCTCGTGGAGGCGGGCCTCGCCGTGCTCGAGCAGCCGCTGCTGTCCGGCCGCGACGACATCGAGGCCCATCGGGCGTACCGCGCGGCGGCGCTGATCCGCCACCTGATGGGCGACGGCCTCGATCGGCTGGAGGAGCTCCTCGGCCAGCTCGACATGGTCGGTGACGCGCGCCAGTTCCTGCTCGCGGTGCCCGACCTCGACGCCCACATCGTGGCCCTGTTCCGCAAGGTCGGCTGCACGCTGCGCGATCGGGTGGCTCCGATCCTCGACGCCGCCATGTGCTTCTCGGGCAGCTTCTCGGTCGATGTCGGACCGGATGGCCCGAGCGGCCTCCCCGACGGGCCGACGATCGCCGACGACACCAAGCTGACGCCCTTCCCCGTCGGCCATCCCGTCTGGGTCGCCGACCTCTCGACGGGCATCGTGTCCCTGGCGCTCACGATCTACGAGCTGGCGCGCGTCGGCAATCCGCCCACACGCGTCACCCAGTTCCTGCACGACCTCCTGCTGCCGATCTGGATGGCGTTCCGCGTGGTGGTGCGCGCCCTGCGGTGGGAGGGCATGGAGGCGAACGCGTTCACGCGCTTCCTGTTCAGCGAATGGGGTGACTTCGCGGTCCACCTCCTGCTCAACATCGTGGCGGCGTTCGGTGACTACGCGTTCTCGAACGGCATCAGCAACGTCGGGTTCCGCACGATCACGTACCACTTCTACTCACTGCAGGTGCGCTCGATCTACCTGTTCCTGCGCTCCGGGTGGTACTGGCGACAGTGGCGGGAGGAAGGCAAGGCGTCCGACCCGGGCATCCCGTTGCACCGGTTCGTCTGGCTGTCGTTCCCGATCGCCTGGCTGCTGTCCGACATCCTCGGGTGGATCTACGGCGGTGCGCTGTGGGAGTTCGTCAGCGTCCGCCGCTTCTGGCTGCCGCTCATCACGGGCGGCCTGGCCGCGCTCGGGCTCGTGTGGCTGCCGTTCGCCCTGGAAGGCGTCAGCTGGGCGGCGGTCAGGTCGAGCCCCGGCCACGGCTTCATCGTGGCGGTGGCGTTGGTGGTGCTGCTCCTCATCGCGACGTTGCAGTTCAGCCAGGTCGCCGAGTTCGAGACCAACACGGGCGGCCAGGCTGCGCTGTGGACCGTCTTCGGCGTGTTGACGGTCCTGCTCGCCGTCGCAGGTGGGCTCTCGCTCGGCGGCGTCGCGGCGGGCGACGGGATCCTCCGCGTGTACGACTGGGTCACGATCATGGGGCTCGGCGCCGTGCTGGTGGCCGGCACGCTCCCGGCGATGTCGTGGTGGTACGTCATCGGCGAGGGAGCCGACCGCGACACCGTGTTCGACGGCCTCGACGCCGCGACGTCCCCGTACCGGCTGCCCTTCGCCAGCGGCGACACGTGGTTCGTCGGTCAGTCGTTCCACGGCTTCTGGAGCCACCAGGCGCGGGACGGCAGCGGATTCGACAGCGCGCCGACCGGCAGCGACGGCTACAACGACAACAACCGCTACAGCGTCGACTTCTGCGAGGAGCGCGGGGCCGACGTCCTCGCGTCCAGGCCCGGGCTCGTCACGAAGTTCCGCGATGACGTGCCCACCGGGAGCCCGAGCCTGCCGGGGTCCACCGACACGACGGCCAACCGCGTGCAGACGATGAACCTCGACTGGACCGAGGGCCACGATCCTGGCTGGTCGGACGAGCGCCAGCTGACGTATGCGTCGTACCTCCACGTCGAGCAGCGCGGCGTGGTCGCCACGCTCGGTCAGCTCGTGCGCCGCGGCGTGCACATCGCCGAGCTCGACGACACCGGCAACAGTGCGATGGAGCACCTGCACTTCCACTCCGACGCCACGTCCGGCACCACGGACGTGAACCTCCCGATCGTGTTCCGCGACGTGGGCACGATGCGCTCGACGACGTTCGTGACGTCGGACACCGCGGTCAGCGACACGTTGTCGTTCACCACGGTGGACGTCCCGCTGTCCACAGCCGGCACACCGGCCCACACCCACACCCTGCGCGTCGATGCCTTCGACCTGCCGGCCGACGGGACCATCCCGCTCTCCGTCACGGTGTCGACCGACGGCCCAGGCCACCGCCACGAGCTGACGTTGACCGCTGACCAGATCCGCCAGCTGCTGCGCCACCGCGACGTCGTCGGGGTCGCCTCGACGTCCGTCGGCGGCCACTCCCACGCCACCACCGGGTACGCGCTCTCCGCCACGAGCGAGGTGCGGGACGGGCACGTCGACATCGCGGCCGCCCCGGCCGGACGACTCGTCGCCCGGCGGCCGACGCCGCTGAACCTGCTCGGTGAACAGCTCTACGTGCGGGTCGACGGGCGCGCCACGGAGTGGTTCACGTGGGGGGAGCACCGACCCAGGGTCCCGGGCGACGTCACGCTCGACCGGGGGTTGCCGCCGGGGAGCGCTCTGCTGATCGACGGCGGCACCCGGCTCGTCGCCACCCATGTGATGGCCAGGTCCGCGGCCCGCGCGCTGTCCACCGGAGACGTCGCGGTGCGGGTCGTACCGGTGCTGGTGTTGGAGACCCGTCAGCGCGGCAGCGGCGCGTCCCTCGCGATCACCGGCGCGCCCGACGGCCTCGAGCCTGTCGTCGCCGGGGGCTCCGGATCCGGGGCGTTCGCGGACGTCGGCGCCATCACCGCGCCCGCGCTGCGCGCCGTCCTCACCGGTGAGCTGACGCAGCAGGCGGCTCCGGTGGTGTCGGCCACCGGCGCGCCGCTGTCGCTGACCGTCGGAGGCGCCGCGGTCAGCACGATCGGCGGCACGCCCCGCCTGGCCGACATCGTGCGCGCCGCCTACGACGCGCCGACCGGCCGGCTCCGCGACGTCGATCCGCTGCCCGCCTCGACCGGGGTGCTGGAGCTGACGGGCGCGGGCACGATCAGCGTCCCGATCGTGGCCGCGCCGGCCCGCGTGGTGATCACCGATCTCACGGCGGCCCGTCTCGCCGGTCCCGCCCTCGTCGCCGAACCGTTGGCCGTGACGGTGCGCGACGACCCGCAGACGGTGCGCTTCCAGGCGAGCGACGACACGGCGGACCGCGTCGCCCAGCGCATCAACACGGAGGCCGAAGGGGTGCGCGCGCGAGCTGACGGTGCGACGCTCGTCGTCGAGACCGTGGCCGCCGGGAGCGACGTCGCGCTCGAGCTGACGAAGGGCGCCGCCGCCTTCCGTGGGGTCGGCGCGGCGCCGGAGCTGGCCGCCGGGCTCCGGGTCGGCGACAGCACGGCGCTCCCGGTCGCGGCCCTCGGCGCAGCCATCACCCGGGCCCGCGCCGACGCCGTCGCGGTGAGCGCGGCGGTATCCGTCGGCGGCACCGATCCGGTCGTGCGGATCGAGGCGACGAACCCAGCCGACGCCGTCGCCGTCGAGGGCCCGGCCGGCGTGATGGCCGCGCTCGGTGCACCGCCGTCGTCGCCGACCGCCGCGACGACGCGGGTGGAGGCAGCCGGCGCGGTGGCCTTGACCGCCGGGCCCCTGCCGCACGGCGGCTGGCTCGACGTCACCGTCGGCGGCGCCACGTCGCGCGTGAACCTGCCGGCCGAACCGGCCCGCGCCGAGCTCGTCATCCGGTCGTTGCCTGCCGCGGGGGCGAACCTCCGACTCGCCGTCGGCGGTCCGCTCGACATCGCCCTGGGCGCCGGCGACGTGGTCTCGCCGCACGCCCTCGCCAGCCGCATCGCGACAGCGGCCGGCGACCGCCTCACGGTCCGGATCGCGTTCCGCTACGTCTACGAACGGGCGACGCGACGGCAAGGCTCTCCTGTCGACCTCCTGGTCGGGGCGGCGGCCGGCGGCGGCTCGGTGGGCACGCTGGCCGCCGGGATCAGCACGCAGACGGCGAGCGAAGCGTCCAGGCGCCCGACGTACCCGAACCCTGCGCGGTCCGATCCGACGGCTGCGGTCGAGTGGCCCAATCCGCGTCCGGCCGCCGACGGCGAGGTCGCCCGCTCCTTCTCCGCCCGGCTGGTCGACCCCGGAACGGCCAGCGAGCGCGTCGTGCTCAGCGCCGCCGACGGTGGTGATGTCACGCTCGCTGCCCTCGGCGCCGATCCGCTCGCGCTCGGTGGCGTGGTGGCCAGTGCACCGGCCGTCGTCGCCGGCCCGATCGACCTCGGCCGGGAGTCGATCGGGTACGACGTCACGACCACCGGCCGGGCCACCGTGACGGTGGAGCTCGACGCCGCGCCGGCCCACCTCCACGCGGATCCGGGCGCCGCCGACGTCATCCTCACCGACGGCGCGACCCCGTCGCTGCGGGTCGTCACGACCGACCCGGCGGGGACGGTGCGCTCGGCCGATGTCGACCTGACCGGCGCCACGACCCTGGTCGGTGTGGCCGAGCGCCTCCATCGCGACGCGCCGCACGCTCGCGCGTGGACGACGGGCACGCGCCTCGACGTCGAGACACCTGACGGTGGGACCGGGTGGCAGCTCCGGCTCGAGGGCGCCCCGGTGCTCCTGGCTCTGGGCTTCGAACGGCGGCAGCTCGATGCGTCCGGCGGCGTCGGGGCCGCGGGGCAGGGCAACGTCCGTGACGGTCGGCGCGCCACGCTGGCCGAGATCACCGACGTGTTCGACACCGTCGGGGGCCTGTCGGTGGTGCCCACCAACAGCGTGTACACCGCGGCCGCCGCCGGTGCCACCGTGACGATCACGTCCGCTCGTGGTCCGGTGGTCCTGACGAGCGATCCGCCGTCGCTGGCCGCGACGCTGAGCCCGGTCGTCGCCGGGACCTCCGTCACGGTGACGGGCGCCGGCTTCGCGCTCGAGCCCGGTTGGTTGCTCGTGAGCGCGGCCGGTGAGCCGTCGGGCATGGCGCCGGTGTGGGGGCGGCGGGCGTGGATCGAGTCCGACCCTCTGGCGGACGCCGATGTCGCCGCGTACGCGTCCGCGAACGCGATCGTCGGCGTCGTCGTCGACGGCGCGCCCAGCATCGACGTCGTCGTCAGCGGTGTCACGACCGTCGACGAGCTGCTGCGGCGCCTGACCCGTGCCGTCCCGGCCGCGTTCGCCGGCCACATCGCCCTGCCGGACGGCTCGCGCGTGCTGCGCGTCGAGAGCAGGACCCGAGGCAGGAGGTCGACGGTCGGCCTTCGTCTCGGCGTGGTCGGCCTCGGCTTCCCGACCGCGTCGATCGACTCCCCGCCCGCGGGGCCCGGCTCGGCCGGCGGCAACGTCGACGACCTCGGCGCGGTGACCGTCGCCGATCTCGAGCGGTTGCTCAACGACGGTCGCGGCTTCGGTCGGCCCCAGGCGCTCGTCGACGCCACCGACACCGGGGCGAGCCTCCGGCTCACGACGCGCGGGGCACCCGCGGTCGCCCTGACCGTGGGCGCGACGAGCTTCGACCAGGTGCCGCTCGTTCGCCCGGGGACTCGCGGGGACATGCTCGAGGCACCGTTCCCCAGCCCTGTCGACACGGGCGCCGGTGAGCTCGAACTGCGTGGTCGAGACCCAGGATCGCCGGCGATCGACCGCAGGGTGCGCGCCCTGCTGCGGATGTCGCCCGGGCGCGTCGGACCGATGGCGCTGCGGGCGCCCGCGGCCCTCAACGGCGGCACGCTCACGCTCCGGGTCGCCGGCTCGGCGTTCACGGTGACGTTCGCCGGTGTCGCGACGGCGGCGGACGTGATCGACCAGATCCAGCGGGCCGGTCGTGGTGCCGTGCGCGCCAGCATCGGCGGCGCCGGCCTCAGCGTCGAGACCGTGTCCGAGGGCACCGCGGCGACGATCCAGGTCGATGCCGCGGCGTCGACGGTGCTGGCCGCCGGCGGGCCTCTCGGATCGCCACCCGCGGCCTCGGCGCAGGGGTCGGGTGATGTGGCCGACGGACGCCGCGTGCAGCTCGACGAGGTGCGGGCCGTCGTCGCCAACGCGGCGATCGGCCCGCCTGGCAACGCCCGGTCCCAACCGCTCGAGCTGACGGTGCGCCAGGACCGCGGCGGCGGCGTCGAGACGTTCGCCGGACGGTCGTCGCCCGCGCCCGGCGCCGGCTCGGCGGTCGAGCTCCTCTCGACCGCCGGTGCCGCCGGTGGCTTCGCTGGCCGTCTGGCCGAGGGACCGCCGCAGTTGCGCCTCGACCGGTCGATGTCGCGGGGTCCCGCGTGGCGGGCGGCCGTGACGCTCCCACCGTTCACCGATGCGGCCGGGAACCCGTCCTCGCGCGACCTCCACGGCGACGTGGTGTTCACGTTCGACGACAACGGCCCGGCGTCCGATCTCGGTGCCCCGATCGACGTCCGCGTCGCCTTCGACGGCTCCTACACCGCAGCGCGAGCGGCGGCCGAGATCGACGCCGCCCTGTCGGCGGCCGGAGTCGGGTGCGCGGGCGCGCACCTCGACCAGGTGATCGTCATCGAGACGCTCACCCCCGGACTGGCGGGCACGGTGCAGGTACCCGCGGCCGGGCAGCCGTCGACCGGTGCGGTGCTCGTCGCCCTCGGGCTCGACGCCGCGTCGCCGCGGCGGGCGCGCGGCTGGCCACAGTTCGGGTTCCGAGGTCACGCCGGACCGGCGCGAGCCAACGCGACCTGGCAGTTCGCCGGTCTGGCACCGTTCGCGGTCACGGCCGGCCAGTCGGCGGCCGACGTCGCCACCGCGCTTGATGCGGCCCTGCGAGGAGACCCGAGCGGGGCCAACCGGGTCGGCCTGGCCCGCGTCGACGTCGACGGTGCGCTCGCCGTCGACTTCTTCGCGGCGACCGCGCTGACCTCGCCGGAAGCGGTGGCCGTCGCCGAGGACGCGCCGCGCGCCGTCGAGCGCTGGAGGGGTGCGGAGGCGGCGGTCGATCCGGCCTTCGAGCTGCGGTCGACGAGAGTGGTGCGCACCGCCCGCATGGTCTTCGTGGACGGCCTCGGTGGCGCCGACCCGTTCGCCGATCCGACGCCGTGGGGGACCGGCAACTTCGAGGTGTTCGATCTCGGCTGGGTGCGCCGGCCCACCGACGGCAACGGCGTCGACCAGGACATCCAGCGCTGGGCGCCGGGACGCTGGCTGCTCGCGGCACGCGTCGCCGGCGCCCGGCTCGACACGTTCGTCGGTGGCCAGCGCACCCGCGCCTACAGCTCGGCCGGCGAGATGATCGCCAGCGCCGGATCGGCGACCGTCGGTGGGGAACGGCTCCACTTCCCGCACGTGGTGCGATACTGGCTCGAGTTCGATCGACAGGGCACCAACATCTCCGCCTTGCGCATGGTGCAGCGAGGCAGCGAGTTCCTGCTCGATCACGTCCACCGATCATGACCAGGTGTCCCGTCCTGCTGCCCGACGATCTGGCTCCCCCGAGCACGCTGGCCCGCGCCGCCGCCTGGTACCGCGAGGTGAGCGGCGGGGCCGCTCGCCTGGAGCTCGAGGTGATCCCGGTCGACGCCGGCGACGCGGCGTGGGCGGAGCTGTCGGGCGCCGCCCGCTGGCCGGCGGACGCGCCACACGCCCGGGCCGCAGTCCACGCGCTCGTCGCCGGGCTGCCTGAGGCCCTGCGCTCACGCATCGGAGGGAGCGTCCTCGTCGTGGTGGGTGGCGACCGACCTCACCCCCACACCTGGCGCTTCCGCGACGGGGGGGTCCACCTCGGCCAGCGCCGGTGGTGTCGGAGGTACGCGCTCGTGCCATCGACTGCCCCGCTCGGGGCGTTGGCCCACGAGCTCGGCCACCTGCTGTTCGGCTGGCCGGATCTCGCGACGCAGCGCATCGGCGTCGATTGCCTCATGGCAACCGGGGCGCTGGTGGACGACGACCGGCCGCCAGCGTGGCCCTGCGCCCCCTTGCGGGTCGCCGCGGGATGGGCCATGCCGCACCCGGTGCGCGCCGGTACGCGCGTCGGCGACCTCCGCCCCGGCGCGGTCGGCGAGTTCGACGGGCTGCTGATCGAGCGCCGCGACGATCGGCTCGTCGCGTTCTCGCCGCTTCCCCCGCGCCTCGTGGCACGCGTCACGGGGCCCGACCCGGAGCGCCCGGTCCTCGCCGTCCTGGCCGACGCCGCCGGCACGAGCGGCCACGGGTGGGAGACCCGCGGGCGGACCGCCGCGCCACCGTCGACCTGACGACACGGTGTCGCGCTTCGCGTGGGTGAACGGGAAGCCGGCCTGCGCCTCTCCAGCGCGTCCCCCGTCCGCCGAGCTTGCCGCGCGTCGCTCCCTCCTCCCCATCATGCGAGGCGCCGACGACCAGCGCCGACATGGCGAACACCGCCGCACCCGCGTCCGCTACCCCCGTGCGCCGAGGATGCGGTCGATCACGGCCATGTTGCCGATCGCGTCGGCGGGCGGGACGGGAACCGCCGTGCCGTCGCGCACGGCGGCCGAGAACGCGTCGCCCTGCACGCCATAGGGGTCCGCCGTGGGCACCTCGATGACCTCGAGGGCGGGCGCGACCGGCGGATCGCCACCCGCGGCGCGCACGATGCGTGTCGGGCGGTCGGGCGGGATGTTGAACGGGATCTCGACCAGCAGCCGCCCGGCGGTCCCGACGAGGTGGACGCGCTGGTCGTCCTCGAGCTGGGTCGAGCACGTGAAGCCGGCCTGGCGACCACCGAAGTCGAGCACTGCCGACGTCACGACGTCGGTGCCGAAGCGGGGATCCCGCCGCACGGCGGCGACCACGTCGTCGGGTTCGCCGTCGAACATCCACCGGGCGACGTTGATCGGGTAGCAGCCGATGTCCATCACCGCCCCGCCGCCGTACGCGGCGATGTTGCGGATGTTGTCGGGATCGACGTTGCGATAGGAGAACCAGGCCTGGATCGCCAGCAGCTCACCGATGGCGCCGCCGTCGACGAGCGCCCGCACCTGGCGCCAGAGCGGGTGGAGGCGGTACATGAACGCCTCCATCAGCAGCACGCCGGCGCGCTCGCACGCGGCGACCACCGTCCGCGCCTCGGCGGCGCTCATCGCCAGCGGCTTCTCGCAGAGCACGTGCTTGCCGGCGGCGGCGGCCCGCTGCGTCCACTCGGCGTGGAGGTGGTTGGGCAGCGGGATGTAGACCGCCTCGACGTCGGGATCGGCGAGCAGCGCCTCGTAGGAGCCGTGGGCGCGACCGATGCCGAGCTCGGCTGCCGCCCGCTCCGCTCGGGAGCGGTCGCGCGACGCGATCGCGACGACCTCGCCGCGCGCCGAGCGCTGCATCGCCGGGATCACCTTGCGGGTGGCGATCGCCGCACACCCGAGCACGCCCCAGCGCACCGGCGCCGGCCCGTTCACGAGGCATCCCGGAGGGTCGCGTAGGCCCCGCGGACGTCGGCGGCGGCGGCCGCGCCGGGCCCCGGTTCGACCACGTCGCCGTCGCCCAACCGCCACCGATCGGCGACGTCGGCGGGCTCGGCGCCAGTGGCCACGGCAGCGGCCTGCACGCACGCGCCCGCCGCGACCTGCTCGTCGTCGCGCGGCACCAGCACGGCGCGGCCGCTGAGGTCGGCGAGCACCTGCCGGAAGGCACGGGACCGGGCGCCGCCGCCGATGAGCAGCAGCCGTCCGTCGGCAGGAGCGAACGCGGTCAGCGCGTCGAGCCCGTCCAGCAGCCCGCAGACGACCCCCTCGACGCTGGCCCGGGCGAGCTGCTCGCGGCTGACGTCGCTGCGGATCCCCGTCAGCACGCCGGTCGCCGCCGGCCGGTCGGGTGTCCGCTCGCCGTCGAGGTACGGGAGCAGCGTGAGGCCCCCGGCACCCGGCCCCGCAGCGAGCGCGAGCGCGTCGAACGCGCCGTGGTCGACGCCCAGCAGCCGGCGCACCGCGTCCGTCACCTTCGTCGCGTTGAGCGTGCACACGAGCGGGAGGTGGCGCCCGGTGGCATCGGCGAACCCGGCGACGATGCCCGCCGGATCGGCGATCGGTTCGTCGCTGACCGAGAACACGGTGCCCGACGTCCCGATCGACACCGCGACGTCCCCGGTGCGCAGCCCCACGCCGAGCGCCCCGGCCATGTTGTCCCCGGTGCCCGGGGCGACGACCGCGCCCCGCCACTCGCCGGCGACCGCACCGGGTCCGAGCACATCAGGCACCACCGTGGACCAGTCCCGGTCGCTGTCGACGACGGCGAGCAGGTCGGGGCGGTACTCGCCGGACGCCGCCGACCAGTAGCCGGTCCCCGACGCGTCGCCACGGTCCGTGACCAGCGCGCCCGTCAGCCGGAACGTGAGCCAGTCGTGGGGCAGCAGGACGTGGGCCAGGTCCCGCCACGTCGCCGGCTCGC
This sequence comes from uncultured Acidimicrobiia bacterium, assembly GCA_963750905.1. GTDB lineage: Bacteria > Actinomycetota > Acidimicrobiia > Acidimicrobiales > Ilumatobacteraceae > JALZMG01. The sequence continues at coordinate 87,656 of CAVVSE010000021.1, read as the reverse complement.
TGCGATGGAGCCACGACAGCTTGGTGATCGTGAAGCTGGCGACCGGCACCAGCCCGCATGCAGCCGCCCAGGCTCGGCGCCCGCCGGGGAGCTGACCGATCAGCCAGGCGGCGTCCGGCGCCGATTCGGTGTCGTTCCAGAGCTTCGCCGGACGCAGCACCTCGCGGTGCTCGTCGAGGGCGACCATGCCGTGCTGCTGGCCGGCGACGCTGATCGCCGCCACCTCCGGCTCGCCGGCCTGGCGCCACGCCGACTCGAACGCCGACCACCACGCGGCGGGCGCCTGTTCCGACCGCGGTGGCTGCGTCGGGGGGTGCGGGGACGATCCTCGGCCGACGACCCGTCCGCTGTCGACGTCGCGCACCTCGACCTTGGTCGCCGTGGTGGACGAGTCGACGCCGGCGACGAGCGCCATCAGCGGACGCGGGCCACGTGGCGCGCGACGAGGTTCTCGAGGCGCTCCTGCCCACCCGACGCGCGCGCCGGGTCGCCGCGGTCGAGCGCCCGCTCGTGCAGTCGTCGCCAGGGTGCTGGTCCCGTCGAGGATCGATCGTCCGAGCTCGCCGTCCCAGCTCGCGTACCTGTCGTCGCGGTTGGCGTCGAGCTCGTCGCGGATCGACGTCGCCACGAGCAGCGCCCGCGCCATCGTGTCCATCCCGCCGATGTGCCCGTGGAACAGGTCCGTCCGGTCGATCGACTGCCGGCGCAGCTTGGCGTCGAAGTTGAGGCCACCCGTCGTGAACCCGCCGGCGCGCAGGATCTCGAGCATGCCGAGCGCCATCTGCTCGACCGACACCGGGAAGCGGTCGACGTCCCAGCCGAGGCGGTCGTCGCCGGCGTTGGCGTCGACCGAACCGAAGATGCCGGCGTTGACGGCCGTGGCGATCTCGTGGGCGAAGTCGTGCCCCGACAGGGTGGCGTGGTTGACCTCGATGTTGACCTTGATCTCGTCGGCGAGGTCGTAGCGCTGCAGGAACGCGTGCACGCCCGCGACGTCGAAGTCGTACTGGTGCTTCGTCGGCTCGAACGGCTTGGGTTCGAGCAGGATCGCCCCGCTGAACCCGATGGCGTGCTTGTGCTCGACGACCATCGACAGGAAGCGGGCGAGCTGGTCGAGCTCGCGCCGCAGGTCGGTGTTGAGCAGCGTGTCGTACCCCTCGCGCCCGCCCCACAGCACGTAGTTGTGGCCGCCGAGGCGGTGGGTGGCCTCGAGGCAGTGGGCGACCTGGGCGGCGGCGAACGCGAACACCTCCGGGTCGGGGTTCGTCGCCGCGCCGGCCTGGTAGCGCGGGTTCGAGAACAGGTTGGCCGTCCCCCACAGCAGCTGCACGCCCGTGCGCTCCTGGTGGGCGGCCGCCTCGTCGACCATCTCGTCGAGCAGCGCCACCGACTCCTTGAACGAGGCGCCCTCGGGCGCGATGTCGCGGTCGTGGAAGCAGTAGAAGGGCACGCCGAGCTTGGCGAAGAACTCGAACGCGGCGTCCATCTTCTGCTTCGCGGCCGCGATCGGGTCGGCGGTCGGGGCGAACGTGGGATGCCAGGGACGATCCATCGTCCCGGCGCCGAAGATGTCGAAGCCGTCCCAGTTGAACGAGTGCCAATAGCACACCGCGAAGCGGAGGTGGTCCTCCATGCGCCGCCCGGCGACGACGCGATCGGCGTCGTAGCAGTGGAACGTCAGCGGGTTGTCGCTGTCGGGACCCTCGTACGGGATCCGCTCGGTGACCTCGGTGAAGAACTCGGCCATCAGTTGCCCTCTCTGTGCCCGTTCATTCGTGGAACTCGGCGAGCTCGCGGGCCGACACCTCGCCGGGCTGCTTGCCCATGATGATCATCGCCAGGACCTCGTCCTTGGTGACGTCCACCTTGTTCACCGTGCCGACGAGCTTCCCGGTGAGCATCACGCTGATGCGGTCGGCGAGATCGAACACGTCGTGGATGTCGTGGCTGATGAGGAAGATCCCGATGCCCTCCGACTTCAGCTGGGCGATGAGCTCGTGCACCTGCCCGGTCTCCGCCGGCCCGAGCGCCGCGGTCGGCTCGTCCATGATCAGGATCCTGGCGTTGAAGTGGACAGCGCGGGCGATCGCGACGGACTGGCGCTGACCGCCGGACAGTGAGCGCACGGGTGTCTTGAGATTGGTGAACCGTGGGTTGAGGCGCTTCAGCACCTTGGCGGTGGCCGCCGCCATCGCCGAGTCGTCGAGCGCTCCGGTACGGGTGCGCAGCTCGCGGCCGAGGAAGACGTTGCCGGCGGCATCGATGTTGTCGGCCAGCGCCAGCTTCTGGTAGATCACCTCGATCCCGTGTCGCCGCGCATCGCGCGGGTTGTGGATCGTCACCGGCGCGCCGTTGACGCAGATCTGACCGGAGTCAGCCTGATGGGCACCGGCCAGTGTGTGCATGAGCGTCGACTTGCCGGCCCCGTTGCCGCCGACCAGGGCGACCACTTCCCCCGGGTACAGGTCGACGGTCACGCTGTCCACGGCGCGGACGCCGCCGAACGCGACGCTGATGTCGCGCATCTCCACCAGCGGTGTGGCACCCGGCTGCGCCGGGGAAACCGTGATGTCGACGGTGTCGGTCATGGCTGCTCCCTGCCCATCACGGCCGGCCGGTCTGGATGATGATGGCGGAGACGATCAAGCCGGCGACGAGTGAGCCGATGGCGACCTGCTTGCGACCGCTACGCAGCGTCACGTCGATGGCCACCGCCGTGACGAGCACGACACCGAGGACGATGTCCTGCGACGGTGAGTCGATCTTCAGCAGCACCATCCCCGACCGCAGGGACTGCATGACGACCGCGCCGAGCACGGCGCCCGGGATCGTGCCGATGCCGCCGGCGAAGGATGTACCGCCGATCACCGCCGCGGCGATGACGTCGAGCTCGTTCTGGACGCCGAGGTTGGTGACCGCGGCGTCCAGGCGGGCGGTCTGGATGGCAGCGCTGACGGCGCACAGCACGCCCATGAGCACGAACGTGAACATCACGGTGCGGCGGGTGTTGATGCCGCCGAGCTCGGCGGCCTCGGGATTGCCGCCGTAGGCGTACACGTAGCGGCCGAACGCCCGGCGCCGGGCGAGGTAGTTCATGCCCAGCGTGACGAGGACCAGGATGACGACGGGGTAGGCGACGCCGGTCGGGTTGCCGGTGGTCGGCGCGATGTACTTGTTCGCCACGAGCCCCACCCCGATGAGCACGGCGGCGCACCCTGCGACGCCGAGGGTGATGTCGACCCACATGGGACGCAGCGCGAGGTCGTACCGTTGCCGCCGGCGGCGGGCCATCCAGATGCTGAGGAGGATGAGAGCACAACCGACGAGCGCGACGACCCAGCTGCGCCACTCGCCGAGCGAGCCCTTGGCACCCCCGCCGATCAGCTGGAAGTTGTCGTCCAGTGGGCCCAGGGTCTGGCCCTGCTTGTCGCCGGCGCGGAAGATCATGCCGCGCCACGCGAGGAAGCCGCCGAGGGTGACGATGAACGCCGGCACACCGACGTAGGAGACGAGGAAGCCCTGGAGGCCGCCGATGAGCGCTCCGAGCACGAGGCCGAGCAGCAGGGCGACGACCCAGACGTACACCCGGTTGTCGAGCCCGTCGATGGTGACCGACAGGCCGGCGAAGGAGAGGATGCCGTCGGTCTGGACCAGCGCCATCGTGTAGCCGAGGAAGCCGAGCAGCGACCCGACTGACAGGTCGATGTTCCGCGACACGATGATGAGGACCATGCCCGTCGCCATGATGGCGATGGACGTGCTCTGGACCGAGAGGTTCCAGAGGTTCCGGGCGGTGAGGAAGCCACCGTCGGACAAGATGTGGAAGGCGATCCAGATGGCCGCCAACGACGCCAGCATCCCGAGCAGGCGGGTGTCGACCTCGGTCGAGGTCAGCGTGGTCCGCCAGTTCCTGTTCGCCGCCGGTGGCGGGGTCAGCACCGCCGATGAGTCCGCTGGTGTCTCGACTGTCGCCATCAGAACCCCTTCGTCGCACTGCCTTCGGTGACGTGCCCCCCGCCCATCTGGGACGGAGGGCACGTCGGTCGACTACCTACGCGGACGGCCGATCAGGGGCAGACCTCGATCGACCCGGGTTCCACGCCATCACAGAGGTCCTCCTCGGTGATCCAGCCGGCGTCGAGGACCACGTTCAGGTTGTCCTGCGTGATCGGGATCGGCTCCAACAGGATCGACGTGACGTCGATCCCGCCCGGCGTCGTGAACGGCGCCGTGCCCGCCACGGCAGCGACGTCCGGGTCTGCGCACAGCGCCACGGCAGCCTCACCGGCGGTCGTGCCGAGCTCGCGGGCGTCCTTCCAGACGTCCACGGTCTGCGTCCCGAGGGCGACCCGGTTGAGGGCGGGGAGGTCACCGTCCTGACCGGACACCGGGACCTGGCCGGCCAGGCCCTGGCCCTCGAGTGCGGCGATCACGCCGCCGGCCATGCCGTCGTTCTCGGCGAGCACGGCGTCGACCTCGTTGTTCTCGGCCGTCAGGACCTGCTCCATCGTGGACTGCGCGATCGCCGGGTCCCAGTTGTCGGTGTAGGTCTCGCTGACGATCTCGATGTCGCCCGCGGCCACCGCCTCTCCGATCACGGTCTCCATGCCGTCACGGAGGAAGTCGGCGTTGGCGTCGGCGCTGTTGCCCTTGACGATGACGTACCGGCCCTCCGGCACGGCGTCGAACACGGCCTGCGCCTCCATCTCACCGACCCGCACGTTGTCGAACGTGACGTACAGCGCCTTCTCGTCTTCGATCAGCCGGTCGTACGCGATCACCGGCACACCGGCCTCGATCGCGCTGGCCACGGCCGGCTTGACGGCGGTGCCGTCCTGGGCGAGGACGACGAGGACGTTGGCGCCCTGGGAGATGAGGTTCTCCATGTTGCTCGCCTGGGTCTCGGCCGATGACTTGGCGTCGTTCGAGATGTACGAGCCGCCGCCGGCCTCGATCGCCGCCTTCAACGCCGGCTCGTCCCACAGTGCCCACCGGGGTTCCTGGAAGTTGTTCCACGAGACGCCGACGACGCAGTCGCCACCAGCGCCCGTGCCGGCCGCCGGGGCGGTGCCGCCGGCCACCGTGGTCGCACCAGCGGTGTCGTCGTCATCGTCGTCGCCGCACGCGGCGACGAGGACCAACGCCGCACCCACCATCAGCGCGGCCGATCGACGTACGTGCATGCGCGTGCCTCCCCTGGTTGCGTCGCGCGGAGCCCTGTGGGCCCGAGAGAGCTTGCTCATGTCTGGTGTCCCCCTTCTTCGGTGACCGAGTAGGCCGGTCGACGCGACGGCCGCCGTGCCCTGGAACGTGCTCGCCGGATCGGCGAGGAGCGGTTCGAACGCCAGCTCGGCGGCGCCGAGGACCGCGGCGTCGACGCCGAGCCGCGCCGGCACGACCTCGACGAGGGCGCGCGGCGCGCCGAGGGCGCGCTGGTCGAGGACGTCCTCGACGGTCGCGGCGATGAACTCGTGGATGCGTGCCAGGTGGCCGCCGAGGACGACGCGCGCCGGGTTGAGCACGTTGACGAGCCCGGCGAGCCCGATCCCGAGCCACCGGCCGACCTCGGTGAGCGCGGCGAGCGCCGTGGCGTCGCCGCTGGCGGCGGCGGCGACGACCGCCTCGACCGCGGCCCGACCGCCGTCGACGGGCCGACCGGCCCGCGCCAGCAGCGCCTGCTCGCCGACCTCGGTCTCCCAGCAGCCGACGGAACCGCATCGGCAGCGCGCGCCGGAGACCGGGTTCACAGGCATGTGCCCGACCTCGCCGCCGAAGCCGGCGATCCCCGTCAGCGGCCGACCGCCGACGATGAGCCCGCCACCGAGGCCGACCTCGGCCGACAGGAACACGACGTCGTCGCTGCCCGACGCGGCGCCGCGACGGTGCTCCGCCAGCGCGCCGAGGTCGGCCTCGTTGGCGACCACGATGGGCACCGCCGTGCCGAAGGTGGCGGCAAGGGCCGCGCCGAGCGGGACGTCGCGCCAGCCGAGGTTGGGGGCCGTCGACACGAAGCCGTCGTCGCGGCGGACGATGCCGACCACCGCCACGCCGATCCCGACGAGGGCGTCATCGCGCCACGCCGGTGCCACCCGAGCGGCCAGCTCCGCGAGGTCGGCCACGATGTCGTCGACCGTGAGGTGACCACGTGGGCGGTCCACCCGCACGAGGTCGAGCACGCCACCGCCGAGCCCGACGACGGCGACGGCGAGCGAGTCGACGGCGACCTCGAGGGCCAGGACGACCGCCCGCTCGGAGGCGAGGTGCACGAGCGGCGAGGGTCGGCCGGGCAGCCCCAGCGACTCGCCGCGCTCCTCGACGACGAAGCCGGCGTCCACCAGGTCGCCGACGAGCCGGCGGATGCCGCTGCGCGTGAGGCCGGTGCGCTCGCCGAGCTCGCTGCGCGACAGCGGTCCGTCGCCGTGCAGCGCCCGCACGAGCGCGCTCGAGGTTGGCGCGTCGGACGCTCTCGCTGCGCTGCCCCCGGTCCCCCATTGCCCCCGAACACCCTCTCCGAGTTTGTGCCCCCCGGGCCCAAACGCTTGACACACCTTCGTCCCGCCGCCACACCCGTGTCAACCCCGATCCGTCACCCGCGCGGGCGGCGGCGGCCCCCCACGTGCTTCAATCCGCTGGTGCGGGGGATCGCGGCCGGGGCCGCCACGGCGGTGCTGGCCATCGCCACCGTCACCGGATGCGGAGGCGGGACGTCGTCGTCGGGTGCCGGCGCGCCCCGCTTCGTCGCCGATGCCGGCGGGATCGACCACCGCTACGACGGCGACTTCGCGTTCTTCGTGGGTGGCGGCGTGGCGGCGTTCGACTGCGACGACGACGGTCGCAGCGACCTCTACTTCGCCGGTGGCAGCGAGCCCGCCGCGCTGTACCGCAACGACAGCCCGGTCGGCGGGCCGTTCCGCTTCGGCGCCCTGCCGTCGCCGATCACCGACCTGACGGCGGTCACGGGCGCCTACCCCCTCGACATCGACAGCGACGGCCACCCGGACCTCGTCGTGCTGCGCCACGGCCAGGACCAGATCCTGCGCGGGCTGGGCGACTGCCGCTTCGAACGGGCCGACGCCGCGCTCGGCATCGTCGACGCGGACACGTGGACCGTCGCGTTCAGCGCGGCCTGGGAGGGGGCCAACGAGCTGCCCACCCTCGCCTTCGGCGGCTACCTCGCACCCGACCGTCAGTCGTGCGCGGACGGCCGCCTCGTGCGGCCCGCCGCGGCCGGCGTCGGCTACGCCGCCCCGATCGCCCTGGCACCGAGCTACTGCACGCTCTCGATGCTGTTCAGCGACTGGAGCCGGTCGGGGCGACGCGACCTGCGCGTCACGAACGACCGGCAGTACTACCGCGAGGGCAGCGACCAGCTCTGGCGCATCGTGCCCGGCGAGGCGCCACGCCCGTACACGGAAGCGGACGGGTGGCGCCCGTTGCAGCTGTGGGGCATGGGCATCGCCAGCCACGACGTCACGGGCGACGGGCGGCCCGAGGTGTTCCTCACGAGCCAGGGCGACAACAAGCTGCAGACGCTCACCGGCGCCGGGGACCGGCCGGCCTACGAGGACATCGCGCTGGAGCGCGGCGTCACGGCCCACCGCCCGTTCACCGGCGGTGACGTCCTGCCGTCGACGGCGTGGCACGACGAGTTCGCCGACGTCAACAACGACGGGGTGGCCGACCTGTTCGTCGCCAAGGGCAACGTCGAGGCCGAGGAGGGGTACGCCACCCGCGATCCGAACAACCTGCTCATCGGGCGGGCCGACGGCACGTTCGAGGAGGGCGCCGAGACGGCGGGCATCGTGAGCTACGAGCGGGCGCGGGGTGCGGCCGTCGTCGACCTCGACCTCGACGGGCTCCTCGACCTCGTCGTCGTCAACCGCGCCGCGCCGGCCGAGCTCTGGCGCAACGTCGGGCGCGGCAACGGAGACCGGCCCGCGCCGATGGGCTCCTGGGCGGCGGTGCGGCTGCAGCAGCCGGCGACCAACCGGGACGCCATCGGGGCGTGGCTCGAGACGCGTGTCGGCTCGCGCACGACGGTCCAGGAGGTCACCGTCGGCGGTGGCCACGCCAGCGGCGAGCTCGGCTGGATCCACCTCGGCCTGGGCGACGCCGAGCGGGCCGACGTGCGCGTGCAGTGGCCCGACGGCGAGACCGGTCCGTGGATGTCGGTCGACGCCGGCACGTTCGCCCGCATCGAGCGCGGGGCGAGCGCGGTGATCCCGTGGACTCCGGAACGACCGTGAGGGCAGGTGGCGGCCGGCGCCGGTGCGCGCGACGCGTCGTCGAGCGGCCGGGCGGGCCCGTCGTAGGCTCGCGCCACCGATGAGGGCGCCGCGGGGGGACGAGTGAGCAGCCGGACACTGGTGCTCGGCACGAGGACGTACCCCGTGATCCTGCCGAGCACGCGCGATCCGCGGCTCCACGTCGCCGCCGTCATCATCACGATCCACGTCCTCGGCCAGGTCGGCCTCGGGTTCCACGTGAGCGTCCCGCAGATCCTCGCCGCGATCCTGACGTGCGCGGTGATGGAGGTGGCGCTCACGTTCCGGGCCCGCCGGGCCTTCGTCTGGCCGGCGAGCGCGATGCTCACGGGCAGTGGGGTGGCGCTCATCCTCCGCGTCCCGGGGACCCCCGACGAGGCGTGGAGCACGTACAAGTGGTACGTCTTCGCCGGCGTCGCCGCCCTGTCGTTGCTGACGAAGTACGTGATCCGCTACCGCGGCACCCACCTGTTCAACCCGTCGAACATCGGGCTCGTGGTGGCGTTCGTCGTGCTCGGCAGCGAGCGCGTCGAGCCGCTCGACTTCTGGTGGGCGCCGCTGAACGTGTGGACCCTGACGGCGTACGCCGTCATCCTCTGCGGCGGCCTGCTGATCACGTCGCGCCTCCACCTGCTGGCCGCCGCGGCGACGTTCTGGATCGCCCTCGCCGTCGGTGTCGGCGTGCTCGCCGCGTCCGGCCACTGCATGACGGCGCGCTGGGCGTTCGCCCCCGTCTGCGGCTTCGACTACTGGCGGGTGATCGTGACGTCGCCCGAGGTCCTGATCTTCCTCTTCTTCATGATCACCGACCCCAAGACCGTGCCGGCCGGGCGCGTCGGCCGCATCGCCTTCGGCCTGCTCGTCGCCGTTGCCAGCACGCTGCTGATGGCGCCGCAGACGACCGAGTTCGCGACGAAGGTCGCGCTGCTGGGCGGCCTCGTCGTCGTCTGTGCGAGCCGACCGCTGCTCGACCGCCTGCTCCCCGCGCCACAGACCGCGGCCGACGGGATCGGACCGTTCGCGGCGCGCCTGGCCACCGTCCGACCCGGACGCAACCGCGTCGCCGGCGTCGCCCTGCGCATCGGGCTCGTCACCGCGGCGGTGGTCGGGGTGGGCGTCGGCGTGGTCGCCGCCGGGTCCCCGGCGCGAGGCACGCTCGTGCTCGGCCCCGACGACGTCATCGACCGGGCGCCCCCCGACATCGACCCGGCGACGTTCCCGACCATCGCCGTCGAGCAGGACGTCGCCGACTGGAACCACGAGATCGCCGGACCGGTCGCCCGCCAGCTCGTCCTCGACCTGGTCGCCAACCTCGAGCTGGAGAACCGCGCCCTGCTGCGGTCGGACGCCACGATCCTCGACGCGGTCGACCACGGTGACCGGCTCGACGAGATGCAGGCGCGGCTCGCGACAGCCGCGGCGACGGGCGTGACCGTCATCGAGCGCTACCAGATCGACGACGTCAACGTGACCCTGCTCGTGCCGTTCGGCAAGCAGGACGGACTCAGCCTCGGCCTCGAGTCGCGCGGCACCGTCACCACCGAGACGTACGCCGACGGCCGCGTCCGGAGTCGCACGTCGTCCCCGTTCGCCACGACGTTCGCGCTCCGCCAGGTGACCGGGGGACGGTGGCTGAACGTCGGCGTGCTGCCGACGGGCGCGGCCGACTGAGCGGGCGCGCCGCGTGGTCGGTGGCGCTCAGCTCGTGAGCAGCAGCTCCCGCCACGCGGCCACGTCGTCGGCGGAGGCACCGTGGGCGAGGAGGAACCCGGCGGCCCCACCCCACCGCTCGTCGAGGTGGTCGAGCACCTGGGCCATCGTCTCGGCCGGCGCCATCGCCGTGAACGCCGCGATCTGCTCGCTCATCGTCGACGAGGGGTTGGTCGTCGTCCAGCGCTCGATGATCGGGGCCATCCGCTCGCCGGACCGGGCGTAGTCGGCGACGATCTCCTCCCGGTCCACCTCCGCGGCCCCGAGCAGGAGGGCCACCAGCACGCCCGTGCGGTCCTTGCCGATCGCGCAGTGCACGAGCGCCGGCGCGCCGCCCGGCTCGACGATGCGACCGAACGCCGCCGTGAACGCCGGGCCACCCAGCTCGAGCAGCTCGACGTAGCCGTCACCGAGGATCTGCGCCGGCGGCAACCCGGCGGCGAACGCGGCGGCACGGGTCTCGGCCCGCCGGGCCAGGTCGTCGGGCCCGATCACCTCGACCTCCGTGTACCGCACCGGCGTCGAACCGAGGGCGCCGCGGCCCCGCTCGACACGCTCGTGCCCCGACCGCAGGTCGACGACGTGGGCGAGGCCCCGTGACTCGACGAGCTCGGCGACGTCGGCCGCGGTCAGCCCGTCCAGCGCATCGGCACGCAGCAGCACGTTGGGACGGGTCCGCCGTCGTCCCGCCTGTAGGCCACCGAGATCCCGCGCGTTGTGGGCGCCGGCGAGGTCGATCCAGCTGACGGTCACGGGATGGAACGTAGCCAGCGCAGGCGTCGTGGCAGCAGGCCGCCGGCGACCGTTCACCTCGCGGCCACCCGGACGTCACCTCGCCTCAGGCGCTGAGGTGGGCTCGCTCCCCGTGGGCCCCGAAGATCCCGACGACCACGACCGGACCGTCGAGGGCACCGAACCAGTGCGGCGTGGACGTCGCGAACTCGACGGCCTCCCCGGGCTCGATCATCAGATCGTCCGCGCCGAGCACGAGGCGCAGGCGACCGTCGAGGACGTACATCCAGTCGTGCCCGTCGTGCACCGGCAGCACCGCCGGCGGGCGGGTGCGGCGGGCGCTGATCTCGATGCGGAAGGCGTGGACACCGGGCGCCGGCCCGCGCGTCGTGAGCGGCCACATCGTCATGCCCTCGAACCGGCGCGGCTTGCCGCGCACCCGCGGGTCCTGCCGCGGCGCCGGGCCGAGGAGCTCGTCGGCGGTCACGCCGAGGGCGCCGGCGAGCGCCGGGATGTGGTCGAGGGCGAGGCGGCGCTTGCCGGTCTCCAAGCGGCTCAGCGTCGAGACGTCGACGTGCGCCGCTGCTGCGACCTGCTGGAGCGTCATCCCGCGATCGGTGCGCAGCTCCCGCAGACGTCGCCGCACGCGCTCGTCGACGCCTTCACTCCTTGCCTCCATGGCAAGTGAGGTTGCCACAAGTTCGGCAGGGCGCCACGATCGGGGCATGGATCGCCCCTGGGACTGCATCGTGATCGGCGGCGGCGCCGCCGGCCTCAGCGCCGCGCTCGTGCTCGGACGCGCTCGGCGCCGCACACTCGTCGTCGACGACGGCCGGCAGAGCAACCTGGCGGCGCACGGCGTCGGGGGCCTCCTCGGCCACGACGGCCGGCCGCCCGCCGAGCTCTACGCCGGCGCGCGCACCGAGTTGGCGGCCTATCCATCGGTCGAGCTCCTGACCGGGACGGTCGTCGCCGCCGACGGCGCCGAGGACGGCTTCCTGGTGGCGCTCGCCGACGGCGGCCAGCACGCGGCACGGCGCCTGCTGCTGGCGGCCGGGATGGACTACCGGGCGCCCGACGTGCCGGGCATCGCCGAGCGCTGGGGTCGGTCCGTGTTCCACTGCCCGTTCTGCCACGGGTGGGAGGTCCGCGACCGACCACTCGGCGTCCTCGACCGCGGCGCGAACGCCGTCCACCGCGCCCTCCTGCTGCGGGCGTGGAGCGACGACGTGACGGTCCTCACGGATGGGCCACCCGAGCTCGACGACGTTGCGATCGCCCAGCTGGTCGCGGCCGGCGTGGTCATCGACGGTCGTCGCGTCGCGGCCCTGCGCGGTCCGGGCGCCGAGCTGACGGACGTCGTGTTCACCGACGGCAGCACCCGCGCCCTCGGTGGGCTGCTCGTGCCGGTCGTGCTCCACCAGCGCGCCGCCCTCGCCGCCCGGCTCGGCGTCGTGCTCGCACCACCCGGGATGCTGGCCGCCGACGCCGTGGACGTCGACGCCTGGTTGCAGACATCCGTGCCCGGCGTCGCCGCGGCGGGCGATGTCACCGGCACGATGCCGTCCGTCGCCAACGCCATCGCCGCCGGCTCCAACGCCGCGGCCGCCATCGTGCGCAGCCTCGTCGCGGAGGTCGCGGCGTGAGCGACGCGGTGGCGTTCTGGGAGGACTTCTACGGCGGCGGGCGCAGCAGGTGGAGCGGGCGGGCCAACGAGCTCCTCGTGGCGGAGGTCGCATCCCTGCCCGCGGGCACCGCGCTCGACCTCGGCTGCGGTCAGGGCGGCGATGCGCTCTGGCTCGCCGCCCACGGCTGGCAGGTGACCGCCGTCGACGTGTCCGCGGCAGCCCTGGCCTTCGCCGCCGAGCAGGCCGCGATCGCGGGTGTCGGCGAGGCGATCCGGTGGGAGCGCCACGACCTCGACGAGACGTTCCCCGACGGCGAGTTCGACCTCGTCGCCTCGTGCTACCTGCAGTCGCCCGTCGCCCTCGGGCGCACGGCGATCCTGCAGGCGGCCGCCGCGGCCGTCCGTCCCGGGGGCACGCTCGTGGTCGTCGGCCATGCCGGGTCCCCGTCCTGGACCCCGCCCGGGCATCACGTCCCGCACATGCCGGATGCCGCAGCTGTGCTCGCCTCGCTCGAGCTCGACGCGGCGTGGGACGTCGAGCGGTGCGACGAGGTCGACGTGGCCGACCCGCGATCCGGACGGCGCCCCGGCGACGCGGCCCGACAGCGTGGTCCGCGCCCGCCGGCTCCACCGCTGAGTGACAGGCTGGCCGGGTGACGTCGTACGAGACCGGCGGCCGGACCGTCGAGATCACCCACCCCGACCGCGTGCTGTTCCCTGACGACGGGATCACGAAGGCCGACCTCGCGGCGTACCACCACGCCGTCGCCGACGTGCTCGTCCACCACCTCACCGACCGGCCGTTGATGTTGCAACGGTTCCCGGGCGGGATCGGCAAGGACGGCTTCTACCAGAAGGACGCCGGCAAGACCGTGCCCCGCTGGATCCGCCGCGTGCGGGCCCGCAAGGAGGGCGGCACCGTCGACCACCCCCTCGTCGACGACGAGGCCGGGTTGCTCGCGCTGTCCAACCTGGGCACGATCTCGTTCCACCGGTGGGGCAGCCGCGCCGACGACCTGGAGCAGCCCGACCTCCTCATCATCGACCTCGACCCGACGGTCGAGGACGTGGCGGCGGTCGTGCAGGCGGCGCGCTGGACGCGCGAGCTGCTCGAGGAGCTCGACCTCGCGGCGTACGTCCAGGCGACCGGCTCGCGCGGCCTGCACGTCGTCACGCCACTCGACCGCAGCGCCACCACGGAGGAGGTCGCGGCGTTCGCCGACGGCCTGGCGGTGGTCCTCGCGGCGCGCCACCCCGACGAGCTGACCGCCGCCTTCCACAAGGCCGATCGCGGCGACCGGCTGTACCTCGACATGGCCCGCAACGGCTACGCCCAGACCGCCGTGGCCCCGTACTCGGTCCGGCCGCGCGCTCGGGCGCCGGTCGCGACGCCGCTCGAGTGGGAGGAGCTCGACGATCCTGCGTTCCGGCCCGACGGCTGGACGATCGCCGACATCCCGACCCGGCTCGGCGAACGGGAGGACCCGTGGGCGTCGATGCACCGTCACGGCCGCTCGCTGGGCGCGCGCCGAGATCGGCTGGCCGCCCTCGTCGACAGCGCCCGCTGACCGACATCCGAGTGTTTCGTGCGGGTGGCCCCCTCACCGAAACACTCGGCTGCACGAAACACTCGGACGGGAGGGGGCGTCAGGCCGCGTCGTGGAAGACGAGGCCGAGGGTGCGGCGGCGGCCGTCGCGCACGACGCTGACGCCGTGGCGCATCGGCGCGGCGGCCCAGCCGCGTGACGACCGCACGGGGCGATCGCGCGTCGTGAACACGAGCGCCTGGCCGCGGCCGATGAGCGTCGTCGTCGCCCGCGACTGCGCCCGCGGTCGCTGCTCGACGACGACGAACTCGCCGCCCTCGTAGTCGCGGCCGGGCTCGTCGAGACCGACGACCACCTGCAGCGGGAAGACGAGCTCGCCGTAGAGGTCGCGGTGCAAGGCGTTCCAGTCCCCGGGCCCGTAGCGCAGCAGCAGCGGCGTCGGGCGGGACTGCCCGGCGTCGTGGCACATGGCGAGCCAGTCGTCGAAGCGGTCGGGCCACGGCGCCGGGCGACCGGCGCGTGCCGCCCACTCCCTGGCGATCGGCAGCAGGTGCGGCCAGAACGTCGTCCGCAGGCGATCGACGACGGGTGGCAGCGGACGGGCGAAGTAGCGGTACTGCCCGGCTCCGAAGCGGTGCCGCGCCATGTCGATGGTCGACCGGAAGCGGCGGTCGTCGTCGTAGAGGTCGGCGAGCTCGCGGCACGCCGCCGCCGTGAGCACGGGCCCCGCGACGGCACAGCCGAGCTCGTCCAGCGTCGCCCTGATGGCCGGCCAGTCGAGCTCGTCGACGCCCGTCATGCGGCCTCCAGGGCCAGCAGTGCCCGCTTGGCCGCGACACCACCGCGGTACTGGCCGATCGATCCGTCGCTGCGCACGACGCGGTGGCACGGCACGACGACAGGCACCGGGTTCGTGGCACACGCGGTGCCGGCAGCCCGCACGGCGCGGGGCGATCCGACCGCCGTGGCGACGACGGTGTAGCTCTCGGTCGTGCCGAACGGGATCGCCCGCAGGTGCTCGAGCACCTCGCGCCGGAACCCCGTCGCGAGGCGCAGGTCGACGGCGACGTCGAACACGCGCCGGGCGCCGGAGAAGTACTCGTCGAGCTGGCGTGCCACGCCGTCGAGGCGCGCCGGGGCCAGGAGGACCCGCGGGCTCACCGCCGTGGCGAGGGCATCGAGCACGGTGTCGTGGCCCTCCCCCGCGAAGGCGACGCGCACGAGCCCATCCGACGTCGCGGCCAGCAGGAGCGGGCCGAGCGGGCTGTCGATCGTGCGGTACGCGACGTCGAGCAGGCCCTCCCGATCGGCTCGGGCGACGAGGGCGGCGTGGACACGGCCGAGCGTCGCCTCGTCCGGCCCCGTGATGCCGTCGAACACGTCGGTCATGAGGTGCCTCCTGCCGCGGGGGTCGCGCCGAGCGTGGCGCGCAGTCGGGCGATGCCGTCGGCGGCGGCGCGCCGCGCCGCGGCCTCCGACCCGCCGAGCTCGGTGGCCACGTCCGCATAGGGCAGACCGGCGAGGTGGTGCAGCACGACGGCCGCCCGCTGCTTGTCAGGGAGCGCGGCGACCGCCGCCCGCAGGTCGTCGTCGGCGGGCTCGGCGGCCGCCGTCGCGACATCGTCGAGCTCGGCGGTCGGCGCGGCGCGGCGGCCGCGGGCCCGCAGCTGGTCGAGCGCCTTGCGGTGGGCGATCGTCACGAGCCAGCCGCGGACGTTGCTGTCGGGACGCAGCCGGGGGTAGGCGCGCAGCGCCGACAGGAACGTCTCGGACCAGGCGTCCTCGGCGTCGGCGGCCGGGAGCAGGGCGCGGCACACGCGCATCACCACGGACCCGTGCTCGCGCACGACATGCTCGAACGGTCGCACCGGCACATGATGCCAACGCCGCCGCCGGCACCGCCGTGAGCCCTCACAGCCCGGTCTCCCGGACGGTCAGGCTGAGCCGCCCCGGCGGCAGGCCGAGGTCCGGCGGGCCGGTGCCGTCGAGCACCTTCGGCACGCCGTGGTAGATGCGCCGGTTGCGGCCACCGAAGACGAGCAGGTCACCCGAGCGCAGCGCGACGTCGGTGAACGGTCGCGTCCGGCGGTCGACGCCAGCCAGCCGGAACACGCAGGTGTCGCCGAGGCTGATCGTGACGACCGGTGCGTCCGATGGCTCCTCGCCGTCCTGGTGCAGGCCGAGCCGGGCGCCCGGCGCGTAGAGGTTGACGATCGCCGCGTCGGGGGCGTAACGGGCACCGTCGGTGGTGCCGAACGTGTCGGTCACGGCCTGCCGGGCGAGGTCGACGACATCCGCCGGCAGTGGCTTCACGGGTGCTCCGTCGGTGTCGTCAGCGGTGCGGCTGTAGGCGTAGGGCTGCCAGTGCCAGCCGAGGCAGACGGACTGCACCGACATCAGGTGGCCGGCCGGCACCCGCGGGTGGCGCAGCCCGGCGGGCGGGACCGCCCACTGGCGGAAGGCGGCGACGAGCCCCCGCTGGGCGTCGCCGTCCAGCCAGCCGGCGATGTGGACGACGTCGTCGAGGACGTCGTGGCGGCTCGGCGCGGGCACCGCGGCATCGAGCGCCAGTCCGAGCTGCCCGGCCGGCACGGCGCCGGGCGGGGGCAGCTCCGTCGGGACGCCGCCGAGCCGGCTCGTGCCCATGCGGCTGCGGGTCGAGGTCATCGTCGTCACACCCTGTCAACGCCGCGGCCGGCCCCGGCGTGAGGTTCAGCCGCTGAGCAACGAGGCGAGGGCCCAGATCGCGGCGACCAACCCGAGGCCGCCCATGACGATGCTGCGCGCCAGCGGCGCCCGCTCCAGCGCCCCCTCGTCGCGGGGCTCGGCGGGCGGCCGGGCGATCGCCGCCACGTTGCCCACGAACAGCGCACCGCCGAGGGCGAGCACGAGCCACGCCAGCAGGTCGTCACCGAGGAACACGCACCCAGGATGGCGGGCCCGGCGACCGATCGTTCAGCCCGTCGGGCATCGGCTGACGTCGGGCGCCCCGGCCGCGGCGGGGCACAGCGACGGGAGGAACGTGGCGAACGGGCCCCAGCGGTTCTCGTGCCCGGGCACCACCCAGGCGTGCAGCATCCACAGGTCGGCCCCGCCGAGGAAGTCGCCGGCGCAGTCCTCGGCGGTGGCGGCCATCTCCCGGTCGACCCAGCCGTTGACGATGCAGAGGTTGGTGTGCTGGTGCCACACGTCGTTGGGACCGGCGAACCCGTCCGGCGTCGGCGCGTGGACCCAGTACGAGAACCCGACCACATCGTGTCGCCCATCGCGCTCGTCGACGAGCACCATGGCCGGGCGGGCCGGGTCGAAGGGCTGATCGACGAGCGTCCAGTCGACGTAGTGCACGCCGACACCGGCACCCTGGACGGCGGCCTGCACGTAGCCGGCAGCCGCCAGCTCGGCGGGCGTGTCGAGGTCGTCGACCGCACCGACGGCCGCGGCCCACTGGCGCTCGAACGTCGCCTGGTCGGCCGCGCCCAGCGCCACCGTCGTCGCGGTCGCGATGTCGGTCCCGTCCATGTGGTGGGCCGCCGGCCCGGGCGCGTCGGCCGACACGGCGGCGGCGAGGTCGGCGATGGCCCGCCGTTGGTCCGGCGTGATCCGGTCGGCATCGCGCGGTGTCAGCGGTCCGATCCGCAACGGGTTGGAGCCCGTCGCCGGTGGACCGCCCGTGACGTCGCCCGACGCCCCGCACCCGGTCGTCACGAGCGCCCCGACGGTCACGGCGACAGCCGCCAGCCACCGTCTCCCCATCGCTCCGACGGTAGCGGTGGCGCCCCGCTCAGACGCCGCGCGCCGCGTTGTCGAAGCGCGTGTACTGACCGAGGAACACCAGCCGCTTGGTGCCGATCGGACCCGAGCGGTGCTTGGCCACGATGATCTCGGCCGAGCCCTTGTCCGGGGACTCCGCGTTGTAGACCTCGTCGCGGTAGAGGAACATCACGACGTCGGCGTCCTGCTCCAGCGAGCCGCTCTCACGGAGGTCCGACAGCATCGGCCGCTTGTCGGCACGAGCCTCCAGGTTCCGGCTCAGCTGGCTCAGGGCGACGATCGGCACCTCCAGCTCGCGGGCCAGGATCTTGAGGCTGCGGCTGATCTCGCTGACCTCGAGCTGGCGGTTCTCCGGGTTGCCGCCGCCGCTCATCAGCTGCAGGTAGTCGATGACGATGAGCGCCAGGCCCCCGTGGCGCGCCTTCAGCCGGCGCGCCTTGGCGCGGATCTCCATCACCGTCACGCGCGGGTTGTCGTCGAGGAACAGCGGCACCTCGAGGCGCCCGATCGCCCTGCCGATGAGGCCCCAGTCGGCCTCGCTGATGCGACCGTTGCGCATCTTCGACGAATCGACCTTGGCTTCGCTCGACAGGATGCGCTGGGTCAGCTCGTTGTGCCCCATCTCGAGGGAGAACACGAGGACCGGCTTGGCCGTCGTCTGGGCGACGTGCACCGCCATGCCGAGGCCGAACGCCGTCTTGCCCATCGCCGGGCGGGCGCCGACGATGTTCAGGGTCGAGGGCTGGAGCCCCGACAGCAGCTCGTCGATGTCGTGGTAGCCGGTGGCCGTGCCGGTGATCGTGTCGCCGCGGGCGTACGTCTCCTCGAGCCGGTCCATGACCGCTTTGATCGACTCGCTGAGGAGCTGGGTCGAGTCGGTGACGCGCTCCTCGGCGACCTTGAACACCTTCGACTCGGCGTCGTCGACCGCCTTCGTGACGTCGTCGGGCTCGGAGTAGGCCATCTCGGCGATGTCGCCGGCGACGTGGATCAGGCGGCGCAGGAGGGCCGTGTCCTGGACGATGCGGGCGTAGTGGGCGGCGTTGGAGATCGCCGGCGTGGCGTTCTGCAGGGCGTGCAGCACCTCGGTGCCGCCGATCTGGTCGAGCAGGCCGGCGCGGCGCAGCTCGTCGGCGACGGTGATCGTGTCGGCCGGCGCGCCCGTCGAGTAGAGGGCGCGCACGGCGTCGAAGATGTGCTGGTGGGCCGGGCGGTAGAAGTCCTCGGGTCGCAGCCCCTGCTCGCTGACCGCCCCGATGGCGTCGCGCGAGAGCAGCAGGGCACCGAGGACGGATTCCTCGGCCTGCAGGTTGTGCGGCGGGACGCGCCCGGCGCTCGAGCGGCGCGGCTCCTCCCGGTCAGCCCCGCCCCGTCGACCGCCGTCCCGCCGCTCCATCACCGCACCCTCTCAGGGTGATCGTGTGGGGCGCCAGTGGACGAGCGCGGAGATGCTGGGGGTAACCCCTCGTTTCCATGTGGATGGGGTGTGGACATCGCCACGCCCCATCTTGGTCACGCCGAGACGATCTCGACGGTGATGGGGAACGAGACGTCGCTGTGGAGCTTCGCGGTCAGCGTGTGCTGGCCGAGCGTCTTGATCGGCTCGCTCGTCAGCTGGCGGCGATCGAGGTCGACCCCCGTCTGGTCGAGCACCGCGTCGACGACGTCGGCGACCGTGACGGAACCGAAGAGCTTGCCCTCACTGCCGGACTTGGCGGCGATCGTGATCACCTTCGGCACCAGCCGGGTGGCGATCGACTGGGCGGCCTCGCGGTCGCTGGCATCGCGGTGGTCGCGCGCCCGGCGCATCTTGCCGGCCTGCTCGACCGCGCCCTCGCTGGCGAGGAACGCCAGGCCGCGCGGCAGCAGGTAGTTGCGGCCGTAGCCGTCGGCGACCTCGACGATGTCGCCGCGCTTGCCGAGCCCGTCGAGGTCGCTGCGCAGGATCAGCCTCATCAGCTCTCGTCCTCCGTGCCCTCGTCGTCGCGACCGTTGACCTCGGGGGCCTCGGTCTCGAGCTCGGGTGCCTCGGCATCGCGGTCGCGAGGCGGACGGCCGTCACGGCCGCCGTCGCGCGGCGGGCGCGTGCGCTGCGTCGAGACGCGGCGGGCGTAGGGCAGCAGCGCCATCTCGCGGGCGATCTTGATCGCCCCGGCGACCTCCCGCTGCTGCTGGACGTCGTTGCCGCTGACCCGCCGGTTGCGGATCTTCGCCCGGTCGCTCATGAACCGCGAGAGCAGGTCGACGTCCTTGTAGTCGACGTACTCCACCTTCTCGGTGATGAGCGCGCTGGTCTTCTTCTTGTACTTGCGGGGGGCGGCGTCCTTGGACTGCCGGGCCCGGTTCTTCTTGCTGGCCATCAGTGCTTCGCCTTCGTCTGCTGCGCGTGGGTGGTTCGTCGGGTGCTCAGAACGGCTCTTCGTCGCCGTAGATCGGGTCGGGGGCGCGGCTTCCGCCGGAGGGCGCGTTGCCGCCTCCGCCGCCGCCACCGCCGCCGCCGGAGAACCCGCCGCCATCGCTGCGGGCGGTCTTCTCGACCTGGGCCTGGGCCCAGCGCAGGCTCGGGCCGAGCTCGTCGGCGATGACCTCGACGACGGTGCGCTTCTCGCCGTCCTGGGTCTCCCACGAGCGCTGCTCGAGGCGGCCGAACACGACGAGGCGGGTGCCCTTCGTGACGCACGCGGCGGCGTTCTCGCCGAGCGTGCCCCAGGCGACGACGTTGAAGAAGGAGGTCTGCTCCTGCCACTCGCCGTTGACCTGGTAGCGCCGGTTGACGGCCATGCCGAAGCTGGCCACGCCGCGACCGCCGGTGGTGTACCGGAGCTCGGGGTCGCGCGTCACGTTCCCGACGAGGGTGACGGTGTTGTCTGCCATGGGTGGTTCCTCTCGACGCGCCGCCGTCAGGCGGCGGTGCCCGTCATGCCGCGGCGCGCGGCCTCGGTGTCGGGCAGGCGGATCAGCTTGTGGCGGACGACATCGTCCGCGAGGCGCAGGGTCCGCTCGAGCTCATCGAGCGAGCCGGCCGGGGCGACCGCCTCGACGACGAGGTAGTAGCCGGTCTCCTTGCGATTGATCGGGTAGGCGTACTGCCGCTTGCCCCACCAGTCCGGCCGGCCGTGGATGGAACCGCCGGCCGCCGAGATCCCGTCCGTGACCGTCTTGACCCAGGTCTGCGCCTTGGGGTCGTCGACGTCGCCATCGATGATGACCATGAGCTCGTAGGCACGCATCATGCGTGATGAACCTCCCTTCGGACCCGGGCGCCGGCTGCCCCTCGGCAGTGCGCACCGGGGCCCCGTGGCGGGGCAGGGCGAATGTGACCCGGGGAGTGTATCGGTGGCCGCCCGTTCACGGACCCGAGCATGACAGGGGGGTGTCAGCCCGAGCGGGGGCAGCTCCCGGGCACGAGGTCGAGGCGGCTGCCGGGTCCCATGAGCAGGGCAGGGAGGCCGCCCGCAGCCACCTCGACGGCGTACTGGTACGGCCCGGCGGCGGCGTAGCGCGCGCACTCGGCGTCGGGCGTCGGCTGCAGGCACGGCGTCATGTCGGCGGACGAGACGAAGGAGCCGTCGGCGGCGTAGAAGGCGATGCTGAGCGGCAACGGCGTGTCGCGCATCCAGAAGTTCCCTGCCGTCGGCTCGTCCCAGCGGAAGACCATGCCGTCGGCACCGCGCAGGTCGGTGACGCCCATCAGGCCCTGCGCCCGCTCCGCCGGCGTGGCGGCGAGCCACAGGCACACGTCGCACGTCGACCCGTCGGCCGCCGTGACTCGCCCGGGCACCTGCGTCGAAGCCCTCCGGCGCGACGCCGGCGGTCGTCGGCGGCGCGGGCGTGGTCGTCGCCGCCGCGCTCACGGCCGGTGCGCTCGGCGCCACCGAGGTGCCCGTTGCACTCCCCGGCGTCGCGCTCGCCGACGTCGCCGAGCCCGCGACCACCGCCGTGCTCGCCGCGGCACCGTCGTCGTCGCCGCCGGCGCAGGCGGCGAGGAGCACGACGGCGAGCCCCGCCGTCCACGACCGCCATGACATCGTCGCCACCGTACGCGTAGGTTGGGCCGCGTGCCCGACACGTCGACGTGCGAGAGCTGCGGCGCCGCGGACGACGTGCTCTACGCGGTGCACCGCCAGTACGTGACGCCGGCCGAATGGGACACGCCCGGGCGCGAGGTGACCCTCGACGAGGTCGAGCGCTGGTGCTTCTCGTGCTGCACCCACTACCCGCACGTGCTCGTCGAGCCGTAGCCGTCCGGCGCGCCGAGCGCGTGCCGCGGCCGGATCAGCGCCCGCCGACCGGCAGGACGCTGCGCAGGTGGTGCCAGTGGCAGGCGACGCACGCCTCGACGACGTAGGCCGACAGCTCGTCGTGGCGCCGGTCGAGGGCGCGCATCTCCTTGGCCGTCGTGACGCACTTGCCGTGCGCCGGCAGCCGCGGCCCGAACACGTAGGTGACCAGGCGGAGCTGGTCCTCCTCACAGATCGGGCACGGGCTCGACGCCTCCGTCCCGACGTTCTTCGCCGCCCGGATCAGCTCGGGGTGGGCGTCGCACACCTGCTCCTGGCTGAGCCGCTTGCGCTTGTACTCGTTGATGAGGTGCTGGCGGGCGAGCCGGTGGTCGATCTGACCGCGACCGTTGCGCGCACCACGCAGCACGTCGACGGTCAGGCTCATCGTCCGTCGAGGCTAGCCAGCGCCGCCGTCGGGATGGCCCCGGAACGGCCCGATCCCCCGGCTGCGCTGCCGGCGGCGGCACACTGGCACCCGTGAACGTGACCTACGGCCCGGGCGTGGCGGGCGACGACGAGCTGCACCTGCTCGGCGACGTCTCCGGTGGCCGGCGGGTCGTCGAGCTCGGGATCGCCGGCAACGCCGTCGCGCTCGCCGAGGCCGGCGCCAAGGCCATCGCCCTCGATCCCGACCCCGATCGCATCGCCGACCTCCGTGGAGCGGCTGCCTCGGCCGGCGTCTCGGTCGAGTGCCACCACGGCGAGCTGGCCGATCTCGGCTTCGCGCCGAGCGGCACGATCGACGTCGTCATGGCCAACCACACGCTCGACGACGACCCCGACCTCGGTCGCACGATGCGCCAGGTGCACCGGGTCCTCAAGCCGGGCGCCCCGTTCGTGCTGGCGATGGCCCACCCGTTCGCGGCCGTCGGGAGCGGTGTGGCGCGCTACGGCGAGGGCCACCGCACGGTCGGTGACCTCCTCACGGCGCTCGACCGGGCCAACTTCCGCATCGAGGCGTTCCACGAGCTCGGCGTCGACGAGACGACGCCGGTGCCGACGACGCTCGTGGTCAAGGCGCGCAAGCAGGGCTCGTAGCGTCGGGCCGGTGGAGCACTGGATCGACCACCTCGTCCTCGCCGCCGCCTCGCTGGATGCCGGCATCGCCCATGTCGAAGGGCTCACCGGCGTGGCGCCCGTGCCCGGCGGCGCCCATCCCGGTGTCGGCACCCACAACGCCCTGCTCTCGCTCGGCGCGCCGACGTACCTCGAGGTGATCGCGCCCGATCCCGACCAGCCCGACGTCGCGGCGCGCGGCTTCGGCCTGTCGGAACCGCCGCCGGTGCCGCGCCTCGTCGCGTTCGCGGTCGGCTGCCGCGACATCGACGCCACCGTCGCGCTGCTGCGGCGCGCCGGTCACTCGAGCGTCGGCGACCCGTTCGCGATGCGCCGTCGGCGGCCCGACGGCAGCGAGCTCTCGTGGCGGCTGGCGGTCATCGACGAGCGCATGGGTGGCACCCACCCGTTCCTCATCTCGTGGGACGGCGGCACCAGCCCGGCCGACGACAGCCCGCTCGGTGGTCGCTTCACCGCGCTGCGCGGCGGCGATCCGGACGCTGCTGACCGGGCCGCGGTCCTGGCGTCGCTCGGCGTCGACGTGCCGGTCGAGACGGCGGCGGCCGAGTGGTTGACGGCCACGGTCGAGACGCCGTCGGGAACCGTCACGCTCGGCTGACGATCACCTGGCGGGGGCCTCGCGGGGTCCGGCGCAGGCCGGGCGCCGCAGGAGGCGGAGCCCGTTGGCGATCACGACGAGGCTGGCGCCCATGTCGGCGAGCACGGCGAGCCACAGCGATGCGACGCCGGCGAACGTGAGGCCGAAGAACAGCGCCTTGACGGCGATCGCGAACACGATGTTCTGCCACAGCACGTGCGTCGTGTGGCGCGAGATGTGGACGAGCTCGGCGATCTTGCGCGGGTCGTCGTCCATCAGCGCGACGTCGGCGGTCTCGATCGCCGTGTCCGTGCCGGCGGCACCCATCGCCACGCCGAGCGCCGCCGTGGCGAGCGCGGGGGCGTCGTTGATGCCGTCGCCGATCATGGCCACCGGCCCGCGATGACCGAGCTCTCGGACGAGGCGCAGCTTGTCGTCGGGGAGCAGGTCGCCGTGGACCTCGTCGATGCCCGCCCGGCGGGCGACGGCCCGCGCCGTGTGGGCGTTGTCGCCCGTCAGCATCACGACGTCGACGCCGAGCTCCCGCAGCGCGGCGACGGCCGGACGGGACTCGGGGCGGATCGTGTCGGCGACGGCGATCACGCCGAGCACGCCGGCGTCGTCCATCAACACGACGGCGGTCTTGGCGTCCTCCTCGAACCCGTCGAGCACGGCCTCGAGCGCCGGGCTGCAGCGCTCGCGCTCCTCGGCGAGGCGGTGGTTGCCGAGGTGGTAGTGGACGCCGTCGACGGTCGCCGCCACCCCGCGCCCGGGGATCGCCTCGAAGTCCGTGACGGCGAGCAGCGGGCCCGGCCAGGCACTGACGATGGCGTGGGCGATCGGGTGCTCCGAACCGGCGTCGATCGACGCGGCGAGGCGGCGCACGTCGTCGACGGTGCGCCGGCCGGCCACGGCGTGCACGTCGGTCACGACCGGGCGGCCGTGGGTGAGCGTGCCGGTCTTGTCGAGGGCCACGACCCGCACGAGGCGGGCCTGCTCGAGGTGCAGGCCGCCCTTGATCAGGATGCCGCGCCGAGCGGCGCCCCCGAGCCCGGCCACGACCGTCACCGGCGTCGAGATGACGAGCGCGCACGGGCAGGCGAGCACGAGCAGCACGAGGGCCCGGTAGAGCCACTCCTCGAAGCTGCCCAGGTCGAGCAGCACGGGGACGGTCGCGGTGGCGATGGCAGCGACGAAGACGATCGGCGTGTACACCGCCGCGAAGCGGTCGACGAAGCGCTGCGCCGGCGCCCGCTCGGCCTGGGCGGCCTGGATCGAGCGGGCGATGCGGTCGAGCGTGCCGTCGCCGCGCGCCGCCGACACCCGCACGTCGATCGTGCCGCGCTGGTTGATCGTGCCGGCGAAGACCGGGTCGCCGGCCTCCTTGGTGACCGGGACGCTCTCGCCGGTGATCGGCGCCTGGTCGATGCTCGTCGACCCGGCGACCACCACGCCGTCGAGGGCGACGCGCTCGCCCGGCCGCACGACGATGACCGATCCGATCGGGATCTCGGCCGTCGGCCGCTCGGTGACGACGTCGCCGGTGCGGACGCGCGCCGTCTCCGGGGCGAGCGCGACGAGCGAGCGGATCGCGTTGCGCGCCCGCTCCAGGCTCAGCGCCTCGATCAGCTCGGCCACGCCGAACAGCCAGATGACGACCGCCGCCTCGGGCCACTGACCGATGGCGACGGCACCGATCACGGCGACGGACATCAGCAGCGCCATCGTGAGGCGCCGGGCGAGCAGCGCCCGGAGGCCCTTGCGGAGCGTGTCGCGACCGCCGAGGGCGATCGCCGCGCCGGCCAGCAGCGCCACGAGCAGCGACTGCTCGTCGTACCCGGCGATCACCGACGACCTCCGACCCGACGGCCAGGATCCCGGCGAGGACGGTGGTCACGAGCACGCGTCGCGGCAGCGCCGGGCCATCGGTCGGGCCCCGGCGCGGCGACCTCCTCGGCACGCATCCCGGCGTCGTGGATGGCGGCGGCGAGCGGCGCGGTGTCGCCGAGCGTGTGGGCGATCGTCACGCGGCGGGCGACGAGGTCGAACGACAGGTCGCGGACGCCGTCGAGGGGCGCCAGGACGTCGCGGAGCTCGCGCTCCTCCGTCGCGCAGTCGAGCTCGGCCACCCGATAGGTCGTGGCGGACCGTTCCGGGCGCCAGCGTCAGCACGTCGCGGACGCGCGCGGCGGTCGCGGCGCCGTCTCCTGCGCAGCACGGCGTCGATCGTCGTGGCCGTGGTCGTCGTGACCCGCGTCCCGATCCACCGACCGCTGCATCGGATCATCATATGAAGAGATGTTCAGATGTCAAGCCGCCCGGCCGGCCGGATCGGCGAACCGTTCGTCGGAAACCACCAAGACGTGGTCGTTTTCGACGAACAGTCAGCTCCGGTGGCGCAGGTGCTCGGCGGAGACGTCGAGCAGGAGGCGGACGTGGGCGTCGTCGAGCGAGTAGTAGACCATCCGCCCGCTGCGCCGGTTGCGCACGATCCCGGCCGCGCGCAGCAGCCGCAGGGCGTGCGAGACCGAGGTCTCCGTCATGTCGACGACCGCCGCGATGTCGCAGACGCACAGCTCGCCGGCCTCGCCGAGGGCATAGAGGATCTGCACGCGCGTCGGATCGCCGAGCAGGCGGAACAGCTCGGTCACGCGGGTGACCTCGGTCGGTGGGATCAACCGGCCGCGCGCCGCCGCGACGCGATCGGCGTCGACCACGCGCACCGCGCACGAGTCGGCGTCCAGCGGGGTCACGGTGGCGGCCATGACGCCAGTCTTGCGGTTCGCGACCGGCGCGCGTCGCCTGCTGACATCGTCCTCACCCGGCGGCGAGGAAGTCGAGGATGTCGGGGAACGCGGTGCGGTCCTGGAGGAAGAACAGGTGGCCGCCCTCGTAGAGCTTCAGCTCGGCACCGGGGATGCGCGACGCGATCGCCTCGCTGTTCGCCGGCGGGGCGATCCCGTCGTAGCGACCACCGGCGACGAGCGTCGGGCACGACACCCGCGGCAGGCGGTCCCAGACGTCGTGGCCCCGCCGCGCCTGCAGCTGGGCGAGCTCGCCGCGCCGGACGTCCGCCGACTTCGGCGCGCCGGCGCGGGCGGCGCGGCCCTCGACGAGTGCCATGTCCTGCGGGTGGGTCGCCAGCCAGTCGCCGCCGAACCGGGTGTCGAGCAGCGTGAGGCCGATCGCCGCCGCCTCGGCCGCCGGGAGCTCGGCGAGCTCGTGCAGCGGGTACGAGGCGCGTCCGGGTCCACCCGGCGACGTGCAGACGAGCGCGAGGCGGGTGATGCGCTCCGGCACGGTGACGGCCAGCTCCTGGGCGACCATCCCGCCGAAGCTGATGCCGACGACGGCGCAGCGCTCCCAGCCGACGTGGTCGAGCAGGGCGGCCGCGTCGGTGGCGTAGTCGGCCATCGAGTACGGACCGTCCGGGATCGTCGTGCGGCCGAGCCCGCGCTGGTCGTGGGCGACGACGTCGAAGTGCTCGACGGAAGCGGGCGATCACCGGTGCGCTCGACTCGAGGGTGGCACCCGAACCGTTGCAGAACAGCAGCCGCGGGCCCTGCCGGCGCGCTCGTAGTGGACGTCGATCCCGTTCAGGTTGGCGGTCGGCACGGCCCGGACCCTACGTCCGCCCCGCCGGCCCGGGCGGAGCCGCGCGTCAGTCGCGCAGCGTCAGCGACGCGACCGCGGCGTCCAGCGCGGCGAGGTCGGTGGCGTCGACGACCTGGACGAGGAACAGGACCGACTCGCCGGCGCCGTCCGGGCGCACGGCCAGCGTGACGATGTCGTTCGTCGTGCCGCCGCACGACTCCCACACGTCGTAGCGGCCGGTGACGTCGGCCGTGCGGTAGGTCGCCCGCGGGTTCCCGATGCAGTCCTCGTCGAACGCGTAGGCGGCGAGGGCGCCGTCGGGATCGTCGTCGACGACGATCGCGGTCATGCCCGGGGTCCCGTAGCCGTCCAGGAACGACGTCAGGTCGGGTGCCGCGGCAACCGCCGGGGTCGTCGTGCCGTCCGCCAGCCGCGACGGCTCGGTGCGGCGGTCGGACCACTCGCGTGGCGCCGCCAGGCCGAGGCGGCCCGTGTCGTCCCGCAGCAGCGAGGTGTCGATCGACTCGGGCGGGGCGTCCTCGACGAGGCGGTCGAGCAGGGCCGTGAACGACGTCGGCGGTGCGACGGTCGTCGTCGTCGTCGCGCGGGCGGGCTCCGTCGGGGCCGTGCGCTCCGGGTCCGACGGCTCGGGATCGGTCTCGTCGGGGTCGGTTCGGTCGGTGCGGTCGGGGTCCGTCCGCGCCGGCGGGTCGTCGGTGGTCGCCGTCGTGCTCGCCGCGGTCGCGTCGGTCGCCGGCGCCGTCGCGAGGTCGCCCGGGAGGCTCCCGAGGGCGATGGTGTCCACCGCATCCTGGGCGGGGGCGCTGTCGTCGCAGGCGCCCAGCAGCAGCGCCATCACGGGGACGGCGACCACGGCGGCGAGCGGGGCGATCCGGCGCATGACGGGCGCCGATCGTACGGGACGGCCGGCGCGGACCGGCCGGGCGGGCCGCGGACGCGCCGGAGCCGGGCCCGCAGGCCCGGCTCCGGTCAGTCCGTCGGATGGTCGTTCGTCAGGACACGCTGTTGAAGGTGTTGAACGCCTGGTCGAGGGCCGCCAGATCGGCGTCGGTCACGATCTGCGCCTGGATGACGGCGAGGTAGCTGTTGTCGGCGGGGACCGCGACGAGCGTCACGACGTCGTTGGTCGTCCCGCCGCAGTCCTGCCACACCTGGTACTTGCCCGTGAACACGGGGTCCGAGTAGTCCGTGACCCCGCCGTCGGTGCACGAGCCGGCGAAGCCGTACTGGACGAGCGAGGCGTCGAGGTCGGACGTCGCCGGCAGCTTGGCGAAGAGCAGGCCCGGCGCCGTGAAGCCGTTGATGAACGAGTTGAGGTCCGTCGAGGCCGCGATGTAGGGCACGGTGGTGCCGTCGTCGCGGTCGCCGGCGCGGTGTCCCGGCTCGCCCACGCCGTCGGCAGCGAGACCTGGATCGAGTTGGTGTCGTCGACGACGTCTCGTACTCGTAGGCCGCCGCGGCGGCATCGGAGTCGTCACCGACCTCGTCACCGACCTCCTCGGCGAAGGAGAACGCGAGGGCCAGCGGCTCGTCGCCGTTGATCTCGCCCTTCAGCACCTCGGACGTGTCGTAGCGCAACACCTCGACGGCGATCGGCGCACCCTCGCCGGCGGTGCGGATGACGTCGCAGTAGTCCTTGAACGTCCCGTCCATGCCCATCGGCAGCCCGTTCATCGACGTCACGATGTCGCCGGGCACGAGGCCGACGTCGGACGGCCGGCGAACCGGGAGCGACGCCGGCGACCCAGATGCCGGAGATGCCGCCGGCCTCGTCGTAGACGGCCCAGCCGTTGATCCCGAGGGACTCGAAGCTGCCGTCCCGCAGCCGGTCGACGACCGGCTGGGCGAGGTCGGAGGCGATGCCGAAGAACTGCTCCGTCGTCGTCGCCTGGGCGCCGCCGGCGTAGTTGATGGCGACGACCTGGCCCGCCTCGTTGACCAGCGGGCCACCCGAGTTGCCGGGCTGGATGGCGGCGTCGTGCTCGACCGTGTGGTCGATCGACGACGTCCCCGTGAGGTCGCCACCCGCCTCGGCCTTGGCGATGATGCCGCGCGTCAGCGTGAACTCCGGGTCACCGAGCGGGTACCCGGCGGCGTAGACGTCGAGGCCGGGCGTGATGTCGCCGTCGTACCACTGCAGGTAGGGCATGTCGTCGGGCCCGTTGATGTCGATGAGGGCGAGGTCGTTGCACTCCGAGACCCCGAGGATCGTGGCGTTGTAGCTCTCGTCCAGCTCGCCGCCGACGTACACCTCGAGCGTCGCCGCACCGGCGACGACGTGGTTGTTCGTCACCGCCAGCCCGTCCGGGCTGATGACGAAGCCGCTGCCGGCGCCGGACCCGTCGGAGAAGCCGATCTCCGGGTCGCGGAACGTGCCGCGGGCGATGATCTGCACGACGGCCGGCTGCACCGCGTCGTAGCTCGTGATCCCCTCGGCGACCGTCGTCGCGGGGGCCTCGGTGGTGGCGGGCGCCGTGGTCGCCGGCGCCTCCGTGCTGACCGGCTTGGTCTCCGCCACTGCCGCCGCCGTGGTCGTGGGAGCGGCATCGTCGTCGTCCCCGCCCCCGCAGGCGGCCGCAGCCACCACGAGCGGCAGGGCGAGCAACGGCAGCAATCGCCGACGCGTCCTGTTCATGTCTCCTCCAAAGGTTCTGGCCCGTCATGGCCCGCTACGGCCCGCCTCCATGCGAACCCGCTGCGGCCAAGTCAGCTGATCCGGCCATGAGGCGGCCGTGGAACCGGCATGAACCCACCGTCCGCCGACGGAGTCGTCACATGAGCGGCGGCGGAGTGGAGGGAGGAGGACGAGATTGACGACACTGTCAGTGCAGCTGACACGGAGTCGTCACACGCGCTCCGCCTCGACGATCGACGCCGGGCGCGGCCGCCCGAACAGGTAGCCCTGACCCCGGTCGCAGCCCATCTCCCGCAGGCGCGTCAGTTGCAGGGGCGTCTCCAGTCCCTCGGCCACGACGGCGATCCCGAACGAGTGGCCGAGGTTGACGACCGCCTCGACGATCGTCGTGTCCTCGGTGTCGAGCCCGAGGCCGGCGACGAACCCGCGGTCGATCTTGATCGCCTCGACGGGGAACCGCTTGAGGTACGTGAGCGACGAGTAGCCGGTGCCGAAGTCGTCGACGGCGAGGTGCAGACCGAGGCTGCGCAGGTTGCGCAAGGCCACCGTCGACGCCTTGACGTCGGCGAGCAGCGCGGTCTCGGTGATCTCCAGCCAGAGGGCGTCGGCCGGGATGCCGGTCTCGCCGAGCACGTCGGCGACGAGCCCGGCGAACGTCGGGTCGACGACCTGGCGGGTGCCGACGTTCACCGAGATCGTGCCGTCGGCGAATGGCAGCTCGCGAGCGCGCCAGCGGGCGAACTGGGCGAGGGCGTCGCGCAGGATGGTCGCACCGATCTCGTCGATCAGTCCGGTCTCCTCGGCCATCGGCAGGAACTGGTCGGGGGCGAGCAGGCCGCGCTCGGGGTGCAGCCACCGGGCGAGCGCTTCGAAGCCGGTCACGTGGCCCGTCGTCAGCTCGACGATCGGCTGGAAGTACGGCACGATCTCGCCGCGCTCGAGGCCGCGGCGCAGCTCGGACGCCGTGCGCAGGGCGAGCACGCTGGTCTCGCGGCTGCCGGGCGCGAACGCCTCCACGCAGTCGCGTCCACGGGCCTTGGCGCGGTACATCGCGGCGTCGGCGTCGCGCAGCAGGTCGGCGGCGGTCACTCCGTCGCGGTCGTTCACCGACACGCCGATGCTGGTGCTGACGAAGAGCTCGGTGCCGTCGACCTCGACCGCATCGCGCACTGCGCCACGGACGGCCTCGGCGACGGCCATCGCGTCGCCGTCCGACTCGCGCAGCACGACGATGAACTCGTCGCCGCCGAACCGCGCCAGCTCGGCGTCCGGCCCGACGACGTCGCGCAGCCGCACCGACATCGCGGTGAGCAGCGTGTCACCGATGCCGTGACCCGAGGCTGTCGTTGACCGCCTTGAAGTTGTCGAGGTCGATGAACAGCACGGCGACGTCGCCGACGGCGGCGTCGGCCAGCATGGCGTCGACGCGGTGCAGCAGCTCGGTGCGGTTCGGCAGCCCCGTCAGGTCGTCGTGCGTCGCCGCCCACTGCAGGCGTTCGGCCGTGCGCCGCTGCTCGGTGACGTCCTCGATGTGGGTGATCGCCAGCGACACGCCCTTCGTCCTCGGTGACCGCGACGCGCGTCCGCGCCCACACGAACTCGCCGTCGCTGCGCAGGTAACGCTGGTCGAGCAGGTAGGTGTCGGCGATCCCGAGCTCGAGCCGCGCCCGGTACGCCGCCGCCGCCCGGAGGTCGTCGGGATGGGTGATCTCGCGGATGCTGCGGCCGACGAGCTGCTCGACGGGCCGGGCGAGCATGTCGGCGAGCGACCGGTTGGCGTCGAGGATGGTCGAGTCGTCGAGGCGCACGAGCGCCATGCCCGTCGGCGCCGAGTGGAACGCCTGCTGGAAGCGCCGGCGGGCCTGCTCGAGGGCGCGCACGCGCTCCTCGCGCTCGGTGACGTCGCGCAACCGCACGATCACGCCGGCGTCGGTCTGGCGTGGCCGGTCGACGGTCGCCTCGACGAGCGTCGTCACGGCGCCGTCGACGTGCGGCAGGTGCAGCGTGACCGACGCCGCCGGCCGCGCCGAACGACCGGACGCCAGCCAGGCGGCGAGGTCGGTGCCCCGCGGCGTGTCGACGAGCTCGTCGAACGGGCAGCCGACGAGCGCCGAGACCGGCAGCCCGGCGAGCTCGGCGGCCTTGGCGTTGGCACCGCGCACGACGCCGTCGGCGTCGAGCGACACGACGGCTTCGGGCAGGTCGTCGAGCAGCAGCCGCAGCTCGGACTCGGTGTCGATGAGCCGTTCGATCGTGCGGTTGAGGTGGCGGTTGATGCGCCGCGACTCGAGCCACGTGACGACGACGGCTGCCACGACGAGCACGGCGATGACCACCGCCGCGACGAGGGCTCCCGTCGAGCGGTCGTCGACGAGCCGCAGCACCGTGACGACGAGCGCCACGAGGAGGACCGCGGCGACCCCGACCGACAGCACCCACCGCCACATCGCGGTCCGCCGCCTGATCCTGACGCCGTCAGTGACGTCGTCTCTCACGATCCCTCCCATCCGAGTGTTTCCTGCGGGGCTTCCCCGCAGGAAACACTCGGATGCACGAAACACTCGGATGGGCTGGTGCGGGTTCTCACCCGCCGTTCTCCTTCCACCACTGGTCGAGGCGGGCCATCGCTTCATCGTGACCGATCTCGCCCTCGTCGAGGCGGATCTCGAGCAGGTGGGCGAGCGCCTTGCCGACGAGCGGGCCGGGCGGGATGCCGAGGTGCTCCATCACCTGGGTGCCGTCGAGCTCGGGCCGGATCGACGCCAGCTCCTCCTCGGCGGCGAGCTCGGCGATGCGCGCCTCGAGGTCGTCCATCCGCTTCGACAGGCGGGCCGCCTTGCGCTCGTCGCGCGTCGTGCAGTCGCAGCGCGTCAGCACGTTGAGCTCGGCGAGGAGGTCGCCGGCGTCGCGGACGTAGCGGCGCACCGCCGAGTCGCTCCAGCCCATCTTGTAGGTGTGGAAGCGGAGGTGCAGGAACACCAGCTCGGACACGGCCGCGATGTCGGCCGACGAGTACTTCAACGCCTCCATCCGACGGCGCGTCATGCGGGCCCCGACCACGTCGTGGTGGTGGAACGTCGTGCCCTTGCCGGGCTGGTACCCACGGGTGCGCGGCTTGCCGACGTCGTGGAAGAGCGCGGCCAGGCGCGTCAGGCGGTAGTCGAAGTCGCCCGCCGCCGGCTCGACGTTCTCGATCACGGCGATCGTGTGGCTCAGCACGTCCTTGTGGCGGTGGATCGGATCGTGCTCCAGGCGCAGCGCCGGCAGCTCCGGCAGGAAGTGCTCGGCGAGCCCGGTGTCGACGAGGAACCACAGCCCGGCGGCCGGGCGGTCGACGACGATCAGCTTGTCGAGCTCGTCGCGGATGCGCTCCATCGACACGATCGTCAGGCGTTCGCCCCGCTCGCCCACCGCGTCGACGAGCTCGGGCACGGGCGTGAGCCCGAAGCGGGCGATGAAGCGGGCCGCCCGCAGCATGCGCAGCGGGTCGTCCTCGAACGACACCACCGGCGACAGCGGCGTGCGCAGCGTCGACGTGGCGAGGTCCGCGGCCCCGCCGTGCGGATCGACGAGCGCGACGTCGTCGCCGCCGAGCTCGAGCGCCATCGCGTTGATCGTGAAGTCGCGCCGCGGCGAGGTCCTCCTCGATCGTGTCGGCGAACGTGACGTCGGGCTTGCGCGAGTCGTCGCGGTAGCGCTCGCCGCGGAACGTCGTGACCTCGATCGTCAGGCTCGTGCCGTCCGGGCGGTCGTGGCGGGCGCCGATCGTCCCGAAGCGCTCGCCCTGCGTCCACACCGCGTCGGCCCAGCCTCGGAGCAGCGCCTTGACCTCCGCCGGCCGGGCGGCCGTCGTCAGGTCACGATCCGCCCGCCGCGGTGTCGATGCCGAGCGAGGAGGTCGCGCACGGCGCCGCCGACGAGGTACAGGCGATGGCCGGCCGCCGTGAAGCGGTCGGCGAGCGGGGCGAGCTCGTCGAGCACGGGAGCGAAGCGGGCGGGCACCATGGCGTCGAGCAAGGCTAGAGGCGGCGGCGTCCCGCCGCGGCAGGCGATCAGCCCGGCTCCCAGACCTGGCGGGCGGCGTCGACCGCCGCCCGGCCCGGTCCCCCGCTGCTCGGCGCCTCGGCCGCGTCGAGGCCGGCGTCGGCGAGCGTCGACAGCACGGCCGTCGCGCACGACGAGAGGGCGTCGAGGTCGTAACCGCCCTCGAGCATCGCGACGCACCGCCCCGGCGGGACGAGCTGCAGGGCCCGGGCGGTCAGCAGCGGGTAGTCGCCCGCCGTGAGCCCGAGCTCGGTGAGGGGGTCGTCCCGATGGGCGTCGAAGCCCGCCGAGATCAGCAGCCACGTCGGGGCGAACCGGGTGACGACGGGCGCGATGACCTCGTCGAACGCCCGCAGGTAGACGTCGCCGGTCGTTCCGGGTGGCACGGGACGTTCATCGTGGTGCCCACACCCGGGCCGGTGCCGACCTCGGTGGCGCGACCCGAGCCCGGGTACAGCGGCCACTGGTGGAGGCTGACGAAGAGCACCCGGGGATCGTCCTCGAACGCGGCCTGCGTGCCGTTGCCGTGGTGGGCGTCGAAGTCGAAGATCCACACCCGCTCCCCGGCGTCGGCCAGCGAGGCCGCGACGACGGCGATGTTGGACACGAGGCAGAAGCCCATCGCGTCGGTGGGCGTGGCGTGGTGGCCGGGCGGGCGCACGGCGCAGAACGCCGCGCTCCCGCGGCCCTCGCGCAGGGCCGCCACCGCGGTCAGGCCGGCGCCGGCCGCGAGGTAGGCGGCGGAGGCCGACTGCGCGCTCGAGGCGGGTGTCGGCATCGATCCACCCGCCGCCCGCCGCGGCGACGGCGTCGATGCGGTCGAGGTACCAGGCCGGGTGCACGCGCTCGAGGTCGGCGCGGGTCGCGACCACCGGTTCGAGCGGGACGAGGGCGTCGGCGAGCCCCGCCGCGCGGCGCCCCTCGACGACGGCCTGCAGCCGCGCCGGGCGCTCCGGGTGCCCGGGCCCGGTCAGGTGCTCGAGGTACGCCGGGTGCGTGGCGAACAGGACGGACACGGGCTGCACACTACGGAGCGGCGCGGCGGTCGGCCGTCACGCGGCCCGCCCGACGCGCCGCGCTCGCGTCGACGTGCTCAGAGCCCGGGCTCGGCGAGGTAGTAGGTGTTGCCGTCGACGTCGCGGAACGAGAACATCGGCGGGACGCCGGGCCAGCGCAGCACCTCGGGGTCGACATCGACGCCGGCTGCCGTCATCGCCGCGTGCTCGGCGTCGGCGTTCGTCGTCACGAAGCGGATCCCCGTGTCGACGCCGGCGGGCAGCGAACCCGACGCGGCAACGATGGCGAGCGACACGTCGGCGCCGGGCGGAGCGACCTCCACCCAGCGGAAGCCCGCGGTCAACACGGCGTCCATCCGCGGCTCGAACCCGAGCGTCCCGACGAAGAACGCGATGCTGCGATCCTGGTCGGCGACGGGGACCGCGACGGTGCGGATGGTCGTGATGGTGGTCATGGGTGGGACCCTCGCTCTCGGACACGGCTGCGGTCCAGTGACGACGATCGCCACGCCCCGGACTCATCGCCGTGCGACCGGGACGCCACGGCCAGCCAGTACCGTCAGCAGCCGTGAAGGTCCGGCGTCATCCCGTGCACGCTGGGCTCGGACCTCGCGTGCGGGTGCGGCCGTGGGCGTTCGATCGCGGCGTCGTGCAGCTCGCCCTCGCCGACCAGGGCATCGTGCCCGGCGTCGACGAGATCCGTGGTTGGGTCGACACGCTCGGCGCCGAGGACCCGACGCGTCGCGCCATCCGCACGGGCGCCCTCTTCGCCGACGCCGCCGACCGCTTCCGCGCCGCCGGGTTCGACGTGATCGACACCCTCGCCCTCCTGCGCATCGACCTCGACGGCTCCCCGCCGAGACGGTTCCCGCCGCGCCGCACGCTCACCGTTGCGCGCCCGGCGCCACGGCGAGGCGGCCCGGGTCGATCGGGACGCGTTCGGTGATCCGTGGGGCAACGACGCCGGCGACCTCGCCGAGATCCGCCGGGCGACGCCGGTCCATCGGGCCCGTGCCCGCTTCGCGCCGGGTCCCGATCACCGCCGCCAGCTCGTCGCGTTCGCGATCACGGGCGCCGCGGCGGGGCACGGCTACCTGCAGCGGCTCGCCGTCGCGCCGCCCAGCCAGGGTCGCGGCCACGGTCGCGCCCTTGTCCTCGACTCGCTCGCCTGGATGCGCCGTCGGCGCCTCGGGCACGGCCTGGTGAACACGGCCGTCGACAACGAGCGGGCGCTCGCGCTGTACGAGTCGGTCGGCTTCCGCCGCTTGCCCGAGCAGCTCGTGGTGATGCAGCTCGACCTCGCCGCCGGCGCGGCCGAGCGTTGAACCGCCTCCTCCGCCTCGGCGCGACGGCGCTCCTCGTGTGGGCCGCTCCACGGCGTCGCCGCACCCGGCTGCCGTCGCGGCCGCCGACGACGTCACGCTCACGCTCCTGGCCCAGCCGTACGCGATCGCCGTCGACGTGCCGTGGACCGCGACGTTCGCCGTCGACGGCGACCGTCGGCCATCGGCGCCGACGTCCACCGCCCCGCCGACCACCGCCGTCGACGCCGACATCGCTGCCCGCCACGCCGCCCGGCCGCGCCGGCCGTCGAGGCACGCGTTCGCGTCCACCGCGCCGGTCGAGACGCGCGCAGGCGCTGCGCGACGTCCTCGCCGGCGATGTCGACCCGTGCTCTCGCGCGCGTCACCGTGCCGGTCGACCCTGACCGCCACGGGCGACGGCTCGACGTTCGAGGTCGCCGTGCCGACCGACGAACGACACCGTCGCGTCCGGCGCGCTCGTGCTGGCCGCGACCGGGCATCTACCCGCTCACGGTCGACCTCGCCGTCGACGGCGAGGTCGTCGCCGTCGCACCGCACGTTCGTCGAGCGGCTCGCGCTCGACGCACGCCACCGGCGACGAGGCGCTCCGGATCGCCGTCGTCGCCGGCGTCGCCGATCCCGGGCCGGACGCCGCGCCCGGCGCGATGGCCGGGGCCGGACGCGCCGTCGAGGGGATCGCCACAGCCGCCGCCGCCCTCGACGGGCCGCTCTCGGTGCAGTTCCCGCCCGACCGTCGTCGCCCAGCTCGACGGCCCGCCCTCGCTCGCACGTGCGCACCGTCGCTCGCGGACGCCGAGGTGCTCGCCGCGCCGGCCGACTCGCCCTCGACCCCTCCTCCGCGGTCGCGGCCGATCCCGGCGGCGACGTTCTCCGAGGAGCTCCGCAGCGGTGAGGACGTGCTCGGCGAGGCGCTGCCCGACACCCCGCCGCAGCGCTCCGGCTGGCTGGCCGTCGCGCCGCTCAGCGCGCCCGCGGCGACGCTCCTGCGGGAGCCGCTCGGGTACCGACCTGCTGGTCTTCGGACCAGGACGAGCTACGACGGGCTCGAGGGCAGCATCGCCGGCTACCACGACACGACGCTGGCGTTCCGCACCCCGCCCTCGACGACGGTTCGACGCTGCCCGGCCATGATCGTGCACCCGGCGAGCCGCTGGCTCGACCCCGACGAGACCGCAGCCGCAGGGGATGAGCGGCACCGACGGGGCGGTCGCGATCATGGCCGAGCTGCGCGTCACCCGCACGCGAGCTCGGTGCCGGGCTCCATCGCAGCGCCGTGCTCGCCGCGCCCGTCGGCGTGGTCCCGGATCCCGAGCTGCTCGCCGCGCTCGGCACCTACGCGGCCACCACGCCCGACACCCGGCTGGCCACCCTGACGGAGCTCCCGGCGGCGACCGACGTCCAGGTGGTCCCCGGCGCCCGGACCCGAGGTCGTGCAGCTGCCGGCGAGCGCCGGCACCGACCTGACGGATCGCGTGGCGCGCATCGACGTCGTGCGGCGTCGATGCCGACGGCGCCGGCTCGATGCTCGCTCGACCCGTCGCAGGCCGAGGCGTGGAACGCCGACCTCGACCAGCTCGCTCTCCACCAACCTCGACGACGCCGAGGTCGACGCCACGCTGGCCCGCATCGCGGCCGAGACCGCAGGCGGTGTACGACTGCGTGGCGACGCCGAGCCCGTTCACGTTCACGCTCACCGGCCGCTCCGCTCGACGCTGCGCCTCAACCTCACCAACCACTGCGACGAGGACCTCGCGGGTCGTCGTCCACCCGACGCTCGGCGAAGCCCACGTTCCCCAACGGCGACGTCGCCCGCGACGCTGACCGCGAACGGCGTCACCGAGGTCGAGATCGAGGTCCAGTCGCGCACCAACGGCACGTCCGCGATCGAGCATCGACGTGCTGACCCCCGTCGGCTCGCCCTGCCGGTCCAGGCCCCGCTCGTGCTCACGGCGCGGGTGAACGCCCTCTCCGGCCTCGGCCAGCTCGTCACCGGCGGCGCCCTGCTCGTGTTGATCTCGTGGTGGTACGGGCACTTCCGCCGCCGGCGCCGGATCCGCCGGGCGCCTCATCGGCGAGGTCGACAACCCCGTCAACGTCGGCACGGCCGTGTCGCCCGACGCCGCCGAGGCCAACGCCGTCCGGCGCCGGCCGAGGCGCCCGCCGCCGTGCCACCGGTCCCGACCCCCAGCCGCACCGATAGCGTCTCCGAGCCATGACGAACGGGCATCGTGACCGACAGCTCCTGCGACCTGCCCGACGACCTCGCCGAGCATGGGGCATCGAGGTCGTGCCACTGACCATCCGCTTCGGCGACGAGGAGCTCGTCGACCGCGAGGAGCTGACGACGGCCGAGTTCTGGGCGCGCTGCGCGGCGTCGCCGGAGCTGCCGTCGACCGCGGCACCGTCGCCCGGCCGCTTCGAGGAGGCGTACCGCCGTCTCGCCGAGCACGGCGCCACGGCATCCTCGTCGTGACGCTCTCCGGCGCGCTGTCGGCGACGATGCAGAGCGCCGAGCTGGCCGCCCGCGCCGTCGCCGCCGACGGTCTCGACGTCCGCGTCGTCGACAGCCGCACGGTGTCGCTCGGGATGGGCACGATCGCCCTCGCTGCGCCGAGGCCGGCCGCGGCCGGCGGCGACCTCGCCGCCCTCGACCCCGCTGGCCACGCGACCTCGTCGCGCGCACCCGTGTGTTCGGCGCCCTCGACACGCTCGAGAACCTCAGCAAGGGTGGCCGCATCGGCAACGCCAAGGCGCTGCTGGCGACGGCGCTGTCGATCAAACCGATCATCGAGGTCGCCGACGGCGTCGTCGAGCAGAGCGGCAGGCAGCGCACGCGCTCCAAGGCGCTGACCTTCCTCGTCGACAAGGTCGCGCGGACCGCGGCCGCATCGACACCTCGCCGTGCTGCACGCCGACTGCAGCGATGTCGACGAGTTCGTCGACCGGCTGCGCCCGTTCACCGACGGCGAGATCGTCGTCGGCCAGATCGGCCCCGTGATCGGCGCCCACGCCGGGCCCGGCACGATCGGCGTCGCCTACCACGAGCGATCCCGTCCGATCCGTCCGACGCGGTTCGCCGGACAGCACCGACGCGACCCTCCCCGAGCTGAGCGGCCTGCGCCACTAGTTTCACGGCCCGGAATGCCGGCGTCGACCACTCCATCCTCCTCGAGCGCGCGCCCGCCGAGCGGCGACGAGCCCGTCGTGCTCGCCGGGCGCTACCGGCTCGAGCGACGCCTCGCCCAAGGCGGCATGGCCGAGGTGTGGCTCGCCACCGACCTCTTGCTCGACCGCCACGTCGCGCTCAAGCTGCTCAAGCCGGCCTCGCCACCGACCCCGTCGTCGCCGAGCGCTTCCGCCGCGAGGCCATCGCCGTCGCCCGGCTGACCCACCCGAACATCGTCGCCGTGTACGACGTCTTCGAGGACCAGCGGCCGCCAGGCCGTCGTGATGCAGCTCGTCGACGGCAAGAGCCTGCGCCAGCTGCTCGACGAGCAGAAGCGGCTCAGCCCGGAGCTGACGATCCACATCGGCACGTGCGTCGCGCGGCGCTCGACGCCGCCCACCACGCCGGCTTCGTCCACCGCGACGTCAAGCCGGGCAACATCCTCGTCACCCCCGACGGCCGGGTGCTGCTCACCGACTTCGGCATCGCCAAGGGCCTCGACACGCCCCGGCGACGACCTCACCAGCGACAACATCATGATGGGCACGGCCAAGTACCTGTCGCCCGAGCAGGTCCGCGGCCGCAAGCTCGACGGCCGCGCCGACCTGTACTCGCTCGGCCTCGTGCTCTACGAGTGCCTCGCCGGCCGCGTGCCGTTCCTCGGCGAGACCGACGCCGACACCGCGCTCGCCCGCCTGCAGCGCGACCCACCGACCTCGCCCGCCTGCGCCCGACGCTCCCCCGCGGCCTCGCCGACCTGATCCACCGGCTGCTCGTCGCGCAACCCGAAGCACCGCCCGGCCACCGGCGCCGAGCTGCGCGCCGAGCTGCTGCGGGTCGCCGAGGAGCCGCCGCCCGACCTCACGCCGCTCGGCGCCGCCGCCGGCACCGACGCCGGCCCCGAGCCCGGTCGGGCCCGTCATCCGCGCCCGGCGCGCCACGACCGGCCAGCTGCCGCGGACCCGCCCCGGCGCGCCGCCGATCCCCGGCGAGGCCAGCCACCCAACCCGGTGCGCGCGCCGCCCGCGCGACCACACGCCGCCGCCGGCCCG
This sequence comes from uncultured Acidimicrobiia bacterium, assembly GCA_963750905.1. GTDB lineage: Bacteria > Actinomycetota > Acidimicrobiia > Acidimicrobiales > Ilumatobacteraceae > JALZMG01. The sequence continues at coordinate 47,215 of CAVVSE010000021.1, read as the reverse complement.
CGGCCTGCGCGGCCAGCCGGCCACGCGGCCTGCAGTCGCGCACCGGGCCGTCGCTGGTCCTCGTCGTCGGCCTGCTCGTCGTCGCCGCTCGTCGTCGCCCTCGTGCTGTGGGCCACGATCGGCCGCGGCGACGGCGGCGGCGGCGCCGCCGGCACGACCACGCCGGCGGCGCCGTGGCCGGCGACAGCCGGCCGCGGCGCGCCGGGCCGGCGCCGATCACCGCCGTGCCGGCCTACGACCCCGACGGCGACGGCGAGGAGCACGACGACCAGGCCGCGACCGTGCTCGCCGACGGCAACCCGGCGACGGACTGGACGCACCGTCTGCTACGCCGAGCGAGCTCATCGGCGGCAAGCCGGGGTCGGGCTGGTCGTCACGCTCGTCGCGGCCGGCACCGGCGACGCTCTCGTTCGACGTCGGCAACCGCGCCGTACCAGGTGGAGGTGTTCGGCTCCGACGCCGACGCAGATCCCGCCGGCTTCGACGGACTGGGGTCCGGCGCTCGCAGACCAAGACGGCCCGACGTCGCCGCACCGGTCCCGTCGGCGACGCCCGTCCCGGCACGCTACGTGCTGATCGTGCTGCGCGAGCTCGGCCGGGACCCCGGGTGCAGCCGGCAACCCGTACCGCGGCTCGATCGGCGAGATCACGCTTCGGCTGATGGCCGCCGGCCCGGACGACCGACGACGCCCTGGTCGCCGCCGCGCAGGCCGGCGACCGCCGGCGCGCTCGACGCCCTGCTGCGGCGGCACTACGACCGCGTCCACGCCGTGTGCCGGCGGATCGCCGGCTCCAGCCGCGACGCCGACGACGCCGCCCAGGAGGCGATGATCGGCATCGTCCGCGGGCTCGACCGCTTCGACGGCCGGGCGCGTTCGCCACGTGGGTCTACCGCATCGCCACCAACGCCGCCCTCGACGAGCTCCGCCGGCGCAAGCGGCGCCCGGCCCTGCACGTCGTCGACGACGAGCGACCGGCCCGCCGAGTCGACCGACCCGCTGCCGAGCGGCGCGGTCGACGGCGTCGTCGACCGGATGGCGATCGACGCCGCCCTGGCCGGGCTGCCCGAGGAGTTCCGCGTCCCCGTCGTGCTCCGCGACGTCGCCGACCTCGACTACGCCGAGATCGCCGAGGCCCTCGACGTCCCCGTCGGCACCGTGAAGTCGCGCATCGCCCGCGGCCGCGGCGCAGCTCGCCGCCGCCCTCGGGAACCGCGACCCCGCCGACGGACGTCCGACCACCGAGGCGGCCATCCACCCGACCCCGACCCGCCGACCCACCATGAACGACGACCAGCTCCTCCTCGCCAGCGCCTACGTCGACGGCGACGTCGACGCCGCGAGCGGGCGCCGGGCCGAGGCCGATCCCGAGGTCATGGCCGAGATCGACCGGCTGCGGGCCGTGCGCAGCGCTGCGCGACGTCGGCCGACCCGACCCGGCGCGGCGCGAAGCGGCCATCGCCGCCGCCCTCGCGCGCGTTCGTCGAGCAGGCGTCGGCGCCGCGTCGCCCCGACCCGGCCGTCCCGCTCCCCCACCGGCCGCGGCGCGGGCTGGTGGGCCGGCGTCGCGGCCGCCGCGCGCCGTGCTCGTCGTCGTGGTCGCCGGCGCCGTCGCCGTCGGCGGGGCGGTGGCGCGACGGCGACGCGACAGCGCGCGTCGGCCACGGCGGCGCCCGCCGAGGCCCGCCGGAGGCCGACGCTCGCGGCCCCGGACGACAGCGGCCTCGACGCGGCGGCCCGCCGACGCCGCAGGCCGGCGACAGCGAGGCGGACACGCGGCGGCGCGCCGGCGGCGACGGCGGCACGCCGCGCGCCGCGGCGACGCCGGCCGGTTCGACGCTCAGCCGGCGGCGTCGCTGCCGGTCCTCACGTCACCGGACGAGCTCGTCGCGTTCGCCCGCGCCGCCGACGCCGGCGCGACGGCGCGCCGCGGCGCCGGCTGCGACGCCGGCGCGTGCGCCGGCACCGCCGGCACCTTCGTCGGGCGCGCCCGCTACGACGGTGTCGTGGTCGAGGTCTTCGTCGACGTCGACGTCGTCAGCGGGTCGACGTCGACGCGACGCCTGCGCGGTCGTCGCCCGCGCCGTGCCCTGAGCGGTCCACGACGCGTCGGCGCGGCGCACCTACAGCTCCGCGGCATGCCGGGCAACCCGCTCACCGACCCCAACTGGGCCGCCGACCTCGCCGACACCGTCGAGCGCGTCGTCGGCACGGTCCGGGAGAAGGCCACCAAGCCTGCCGTCCACGTCACCCGCGGCATCGTCTTCGGGCTGCTGGCCGCGTTCCTGGGCCTCACCGCGCTCACCCTGCTGCTGGTCGGCGTCACGCGTGCCCTGCAGGTGCTGCTCGACACGTTGCCTGCCGTAGGATCAGGCCGTCTACGTGAGCTACCTGCATGATCGGGGAATCCTCTGCCTCGGCGGGAGCGTTGTTCTTCCGCAAGCGTCACACGCCCGACCCCTGAACGCGAACGGATCTCCATGACCTCGACCAGCCCCGCAACGTCATCATCGTCGGCTCCGGCCCGCCGGCCTCACGGCCGCCATCTACGCCGCCCGCGCCAACCTCGCTCCCCTCGTGATCGAGGGCGAGCCGTCGAGCACGAGCGACCAGCCCGGCGGGCAGCTGATGCTGACGACCGACGTCGAGAACTTCCCCGGGTTCCCGGACGGCATCATGGGCCCCGAGCTGATGGCAGAACTTCCGCCAGCAGGCCGAGCGCTTCGGCGCCGAGTTCCTCACCGAGAAGGTCACCGAGGTCGACCTCTCCGAGCGGCCCGTTCAAGGTCTCCGTGCGCGACACCGTCTACGAGGCCGAGTCCGTGATCGTCAGCACCGGCGCCCGGTCGCTGATGCTCGGCCTCGAGGCCGAGGCCCGCCTGCTCGGCCACGGCCTGTCGACGTGCGCGACGTGCGACGGCTTCTTCTTCCGGGGCCACCAGCATCGCCGTCGTCGGCGGCGGCGACTCGGCCGTCGAGGAGGCGCTGTTCCTCACCAAGTTCGCCGACAAGGTCACGCTGATCCACCGCCGCGACGCGCTGCGGGCCTCGAAGATCATGCAGGACCGGGCGTTCGCCAACCCGAAGATCGAGTTCCTGTGGAACACCGTCGTCGAGGACCTCGTCGGCACCGACACCCTCGAGGGCGCCGTCGTGCGCGACGTCGACACCGGCGCGACGACGACGCTGCCCGTCAAGGGCCTGTTCGTCGCCATCGGCCACCGCCCGAACACCGACCTGTTCACCGGCGTGCTCGACACCGACGAGAACGGCTACCTGGTGACCGCCGCCCGGCTCGTCGTACACGAACGTCGAGGGCGTCTTCGCCTGCGGCGACGTGCAGGACCACACGTACCGCCAGGCGATCACCGCCGCCGGCTCCGGCTGCATGGCCGCCATCGACGCCGAGCGCTGGCTCGAGGCCACCGCTCACGCCCGAGCGTCGCGCAGTCGAGCGAGCTGACGTTCGTGTCCGCGTTGAGAATGAGTGGGAATGCGGGTCACGCTCCAGGCGTTGCACCCTCACTAGACTTCGACCGCCGAACAGGCCAGACACCCAAAGGAAGCCGCCACCATGGCCGGAATCGTCAACCTCTCCACCTCCACCTTCGATGAGACCGTCGCCGGCTCGGACAAGCCGGTCGTCGTCGACTTCTGGGCCGAGTGGTGCGGACCGTGCAAGAGCATCGCCCCGATCCTGGGCGAGCTCTCCGCCGAGCTCGACGGCCAGGTGACCATCGCCAAGGTCAACGTCGACGACAACCCCGACCTGGCGATGCGCTACAACGTGATGAGCATCCCCACGCTCCTGGTCTTCAACGGCGGCGAGGTGCAGAAGCGCCTCGTCGGTGCCAAGGGCAAGTCCCAACTGCTCCAGGAGCTCGACGAATTCCTCGTTTCCTCCAGCTGACCCCGGGTCAGCACGGCGACGCCATCCGCGATCTGCAACGCCGCCTCGGTGCCGCCGGGTTCCCGCCCGGACGGTGCCGAGGCGGGTCTGTTCTGCGCCTCGACGGAGGCCGCCGTGCAGGCGTTCCAGCGCCATCGCGGGCTGCACGACCACGGCCGCTGCGACGAACCGACGTGGCTCGCCCTCGTCGAGTCGACGTGGCAACCTCGGTGACCGCCCGCTGCGGCTCGTCGCGCCGCACCTGCGCGGCGACGACGTCGGCTAGCTGCAGGCGGCGCTCGGGCGCCTCGGCTTCGACTGCGGCCGCATCGACGGCATCTTCGGACCGGCGACCGCCGCCGCCCTCGAGGACTTCCAGCGCAACTGCGGGGTCGACGTCGACGGCGTCGTGCGGACCCGCCACCGTGCGGGCCCTGGAGGTCAACGGCGCCCGCACCGGGACTGGTCCGGGCGTCGCGGCCATCCGCGAGCTGGAGCAGCTGAGCGCCGTCGGCGCGTCGCTGCAGCAGCTGCGCGTCGTCGTCGGCCAGTTCGGCGGGCTCGGCACGCTGGCCCGCCACGTCGCCCGCTCACTGCGCCAGCAGGGCGCGCGGGTGATCACCGCCGACGAGCTCGATCCGTCGCTGCACGCCGCCGCCGCCAACCGCTACGCCGCCACCGTCTACCTCGGGTTCGAGCCGCGCACCGACGCCCTCGTCGAGGTCGCCTACTACGCCACCGCCGGCTTCGAGTCGCCGGGCGGGCGCGCCCTGGCCGAGCGCATCGCCGGGACCTTCGACCGCAGCCGGGCGCTGCCGCCCGCCGAGACCCACGGGATGCGGCTGACCGTGCTGCGCGAGACGCGGATGACCGCCGTCGTGTGCTCGCTCGGGCCGGTGCAGCGCATCGTCGACGCCGCGCCGCTCGTCGGCGAAGCCGTGGTCGCCGCCCTCGCCGCCTGGGCGGCGTCGCCACTCCCGCTGCCGGCGCCGGCCACTGACGCATCACGTCGCGACGACCCGCAGGTCGCGTTCGTCCACACACCCGCTGACCAGGGAAGCATCTAGGTTGTCCACAGGCTTGTCCACCCGCTGTGTGTAACCGTGCAGCGAGGGTCCAGCGACAGGTGTGGACAAGCGACTTGAGGGTCGCGCGAACCCGCCAGCGTGCCGCCGTCAGCGTTCGCCGGCGATGAGCCGATAGATGCGCTCGAGGTCCTCGAGGTCGGCGAAGTCGATCGTCACCCGGCCCCGCTTGGCGCCCATCTGCACGCCCGACACGGGTGTCGAGGGCGTCGGCGAGCAGTTGCTCGAGCTCGAGCAGCCCGGGCGGGCGCAGCCGCGTCGCGTCGGTGAGCCCGGCACCGTCGGTCGGCTCCGGCTTCGGGGCCGGCGCCGGGTCGCAGCCGCCGGCCGCGGCGGCGCGCCCCCGCTGCGCACCCACTCCTCGGTGGTGCGCACCGACCAGCCCTCGCTCACGGCCTGGCGGGCGAGGCGCTCCTGGAGCGCGCGGTCGGGCGTGCCGAGCAGCGCCCGGGCATGGCCGGCCGACAGCTTCCCGTCGGCGAGCAGGTGCTGCACGGCGGGCGGCAGCCCGAGCAGCCGCAACGTGTTGGTGATCGACGACCTGCTCTTGCCGACCCGCTGGGCGACGTCCTCGTGGGTGAGCTCGAAGTCCTCGATCAGCTGCTGGTAGGCCGCCGCCTCCTCGAGCGGGGTGAGATCCTGACGATGGAGGTTCTCCACCAGGGCCTGCTCGACCGCCCGCACGTCGTCGGTCGTTCGGAGCACGGCCGGCACGGTGGCCAGCCCGGCCCGGCGCGCCGCCCGCCACCGCCGCTCACCGGCGATGAGCTGGTACTTCTCCCCCACCCGCCGCACGAGCACCGGTTGCAGGACGCCGAGCTGGGCGATCGAGGCGGCCAGCTCGGCCGAGCGTCTCCTCGTCGAAGTGCACCCGCGGCTGGTGCGGGTTCGGGAGGACGTCGGCGACGGACACCTCGATGAGCACCGGCTGGTCTGGATCACCGCCGGCCGGCCACCGCGTCGGCCATCGGGATGAGCGAGCTCAGCCCCTTACCCAACCCGCTGCGCCGAGTCATCGTGCACCTCCTTGGCGACGTCGCGGTAGGCGAAGGCACCTCGCGAACGGGGGTCGAACGTGATGATCGGCTGGCCGAACGAGGGTGCCTCCGACAAGCGCACCGAGCGGGGGACGATGGTCCGCAGGACCTTCTCCCCGAAGTGGTCGCGCACCTCGCTCACGACCTGATCGGCGAGCTTGGTCCGGGCGTCGTACATCACGCAGACGATCGTGCTCACCTCGAGCTCCGGGTTCAGGTTGCGACGGACGAGGTCGACGTTGCGGAGCAGCTGGCCGAGCCCCTCGAGGGCGTAGTACTCGCACTGGATCGGGACGAGCACCTCGCGCGCCGCGCTGAGCCCGTTCACCGTGAGCAGGCCGAGCGACGGCGGGCAGTCGATGAGCACGTAGTCGTAGTCGTCGAGCACGGCCTCGATCGCCCGCTTCAGCCGGGTCTCCCGACTGAACGCCGGGACGAGCTCGATCTCGGCGCCGGCGAGGTCGAGGCTGGCCGGCGCGACGAAGAGCCCCTTGACGTCCGTCGGCTCGATGCAGTTCTCGAGCGGCACCTCGTGCATCAGCACGTGGTACATCGAGGTCTCCAGCCCGCGGTTCTCGATCCCCAGCCCGGTCGAGGCGTTGCCCTGGGGGTCGAGATCGATGATCAGCGTGCGCTGGCCCAGCTCCGCGAGGCAGGCACCGACGTTGATGGTCGTCGTCGTCTTGCCCGACGCCGCCCTTCTGGTTGGCGATGGCGATGACGCGGGGGAGCGGCCGCCGGAGGTGCTCACGCCCGGCTGCTCGGGGCCGGCGCTGGTGCCGGCGTGGCGACCTCCGCGACGCTCGCGGGTCGCCGGGGCATCCGAGCCCGGCCAGGTCGGGCCCGGGCCGGCGATCGCCGGTGGGAGCGTCGAGCGGTGGATCCGCCGGCGCGGGCACCGCCTCGTCGGGGAAGCTCATCGAGTTGACTCTTTCGATTCGGCATGGTCGACCGGGCGTCGACAGCCCGGACAGCCTCTCGCGGTCGGATGGGAGGGGTCAAGCACCCGACGTTCCACGTGGAACGTCGGTCGTCGGAGCCCCGGGTGTTCCACGTGGAACACACCCGCAACCTACCGTCGACGTCGAGCATCAGCGGAGCGAGCGCCCGCAGGTGCCCGGCGCCGGTGTTCCACGTGGAACAGTCGGCGCCCGGGACGTGTCGAGTCAGGTGCAGTCGCGGCGCAAGACCGCGACCGTGCCGCCGGTGGCGTCGAGCCGCGAAGCCGGCGACCCCCGCCCACCGATCCGCTCGGGCGCCCGGTGGTTCGCTCACCACGAGCAGCCCGCCGTCGCGCAAGACCCGGCCGGCGGCCCGCGCGGTCGCCGCCGGGGGTCCGAACCCTCGAGCCACGACGGCATCGGCCGGGGAGGGCAGGGTGAGGTCGAGGGCATCCGCCGCGTGCACGGTCACCCGTCCCATCAGGTCGAGCCGGCGCACCAGCCGCACGAGATGATCGGTGCGCGCCCGCCGGCGGTCGACGAGGACGAGCTGCAGATCGGGACGCGCGGCCGCGATGACGAGGCCGGGTACGCCACCGCCGCTGCCGAGGTCCACGACCACCCCCCTGCACATCGGCCAGGGCCGCGACGAACGCCCACGCATGCTCGATGACCTCGCGGACCGGCCGGTCACCGAGCATGCCGAGTCGCTGTGACGACTCCAGGCGCGGCGACGAGCGCCGGGTCGTCAGGTCGGGGGCAACGACCACGCGACGGTTGGGGTCCTCACCCTCGGACCTGCTGGTGACCCCATCGATCTCGGCCAGCGCATCGTGGAGGACCTTGCGGTCGGCCGACGGCATCGGATCGAGCGACCGCGCGACGCCGCTGGACTTGACCTGCTCGGCGACGGTGGCGGCGAAGCGCTCCAGCGCCTGGCGGCGCTTCTCGCGATAGCCGGCCACGTCGATGCGCAGGCGCGTGTCGTGATCGCCGAGCCGCCGCTGGGCCGCGACGCGGGCCAGGTCCTGGATCGCCAGCAGCGTGCGGCCGCCAGGCCCGATGAGGAGGCCCAGCGAGCTGCCATCGACGCGCACGTCGATCTCACTGCCCTCGACGGTCGAGTGACGGTGGACTCGAGCCCGAACGCGGTGGTGAGGCCCCCGACGAAGTCGACGGCCGCGGCGCGGACCGACTCGACGTCGGCCTCGCTCACCACGGGCTCGGCATCGGTGGGACGTTCGTCGGTGGTCATGTCGGTTCCTCCGGGGCTGTCGGTCGTGGTGCGCTCGCCGTTGTCATCGTCGACAGCGGGCGTCGGGCGGTCGGATCGCGGCCGGCGGGCGGATCGGCCGCGAGGTGCCGCCGCCTCACGCGGCTCGGCACCGGTCTCCGTCGTCGCCTCCGTGGCGTCGCTGTCGCCGTTGCCGTCGGTGGTCGCCGTGGCGGGCGCACCCTTGCGACCACGCCGGCGTTCCTGCTTGGGGCGTACCGGTGCCGGGCGCACCCGGGCGCGCACCCGCGCCTCGCCGCGCAGGCGGCCGAAGAGCCCCTGCTTGGGCTCGGCCAGCACGTCGAACTCTGCTTCGTCAGCGACCACGCCGAGTTGGTCGAGGGCCAGTTCCTTGGCCTCCTCCACCGTGCGCGCTGTCGTCTCGACCCACTCCATCATCCACTCCGTTCCTCTGCCGCCGCCTCCGGGGCCGGCGCGAGCGGCGGGCGCCGCTCCCTCGTGTCCTCAGCGCCGCCGCTTGTCGCTGCTCTTGGCGCGCGCACCGCCGGGGCGGTTCGACGGGGGCCGCGTGCCGCTGGCGGACTTGCCGCTCGGCGTCGGTCGACCCTTCGGGGCGGTCGTGCGCTTGGTCGTCCCGTTCGACGAGGGCGCTGGCGCGCTCGTCCCCTTGCCGTCCCCGCCGCTCTTCTTCGTCGTGACGTCCTTGCGGGTCGTCGCGGCCTGCTCGCGTGCCTGCGAGAAGAAGCCGCCCTTCTTGCCGCTTCTCGGCGGTACCGCCGTTGTCCTTGTCGGCCTGGGCGAGCTCGCGCGCCGACTCGCTGGCCCGTTGCGCCTGGCGTCCGAGCGCCTCGTCGTGTCCGTAGAAGCGCCGCGTGATGTAGGCCTGCTGGGCGATCCGCAGCACCGCCTGCGCCATGTAGTAGATGATGAGACCGGCGAGGAAGAACACCTGGAAGATGGCGAACACCACCGGCAGGTACTGCATCAGCTTCTGCTGCGACGGCGACATCGTCGGGCTCACCGCGGCACGGGCGGCGACCATCCGCTGCTGCACGAAGTAGAGGCCGGCGAGGAGCACGACCAGCAGGGCGTACACGAGGCCGGTCCCGAGCCCCTCGGACAGCGCCTGGGCCGGCGACTTGGCGAGGTCGAGGCCGAACGACACCATCTCGGTCTGCCCGAAGAGCGACGTGTACAGGTCGCTGGCATGGGAGATGTAGCGGGGCACGAAGCCGAGCTCCTGCGGGGGCGTCTGGCCGGCGCCGACGTAGACCGCGCGGACGATCGGCGCCGCCGCGCCCACGGGCTTGTAGGTCAGCCCGTGGAGGATCCGGAACATGATGATGAAGACCGGCATCTGGGCCAGCAACGGGAGGCACGAGGCCATCGGGTTGACCTTGTGCTCCTGGTAGAGCTTCATCATCTCTTCGTTGAGCTTCTGGCGATCGTTGCGGTACTGCTGCTGCAGCTTGCGCATCTCCGGAGCCAGGCGCTGCATCTCGAGCATGCCCTTGGTGCTCTTCAGTGTCAGCGGCGTGATGATCAACATCACGACGACCGCGATGAGGGCGATCGAGATGGCGTAGTTGTGGGTGACGCCGTAGAACCAGGAGAGCAACCAGGCCGGGAGCTCGAACATCAGCGATCCTTCGTCGGGCCGGCGGCCGGGACGAGGTCCTGGTCACGGTGGTCGGCACGGGGGAGATGGGCAGCGTGGTCGCACGCGTCGGGCGGCGCCGGCACGGGGTCCCAGCCGCTCGGCCCGAAGGGCCGGCAGCGGGCGAGGCGGCGCACCGTCAACCACAGCCCGCGGCGCGTCCCGTGCACCAGCAGCGCCTCGCGGGCGTAGCTCGAGCACGACGGCGAGAAGCGGCACGGAGACGGCCGACCCTCGGCCGCCCGCTGGTACCAGTCGACGAGGCGGACGAGGCGGGGGCCCGGGGCGTGGCGGGCGACGTCGCTCATGGCGACACGACCACCGAGCGGACCGAGCGCAGCAGCGCCGCGACCTCGTGGTCGAGGTCGTCGAACGAGAGTTCGGCGGCGCCCGGCTGGGCGCCGATCAGCAGCTGACCGCTCGGCAGGCGCGACGGATCGGCCACCGCGGCCGCCCGCACGAGCTCGCGCAGGCGCCGGCGCAGGCGGTTGCGGGTCACGGCCGAACCGACGGCACGGCCGATGGCGAAGGCCACCCGCGGCGGGACGACAGCAGGCTCGTCGAGGTAGCGGCACCACAGGCGAGCGGTCCGGGCGCGGCGACCATGACGGGTCAGACGCTCGAACTCACGACGCTCGTTGATCCGGCCGATCAAGCCGACAGCCGGGTGCGACCCTTGAGCCGACGGGCCTTCAGGATCGACCGGCCGGCCCGCGTGCTGATCCGGGCGCGGAAGCCGTGCTTGCGGGCACGACGGCGGGTGTTCGGCTGGTAGGTGCGCTTCACGTCAGGCTCCGGAAGGTCTCAGGTCGACATCGGGAGGGGCGACACACTCGCGGACCTCCACCTTGGGTGCGCCACGCGGCGCGACGCAGACCCGCCAAGGCTACAAGGCGAGCTCCCCGGAGCGGCACGGACGAGAATGTCAGCGCGTGTCACCGGTCCGTAACGCGCCGTTCCGGGGCCGTGCTAGCGTCGTCACCCCGACCAGCCATGATGTCCACAGACTGTGGACAACCATGTGGATCTTGGCTGGGCGGAGGTCAGGAGATGCAGGTGAGCGACCAGGAACAGGTGTGGATGGCCGTCGCCCACCAGTTGCGGGATCAGCTCACCGAAGCCGTGTGGTACTCCACCTTCGAGGGAGTCGTCCCCCTCGAGGCCAACGGTGACCACCTCTCGATCAGCGTGCCGAGCAACCACGTCCGGGACCGCATCCTGACCCGCTACCTGCCGCTCGTCACCGAGGCGCTCGACGAGGTGATCGCCCCGGGCTGCTCGCTCGACATCATCGTGGCCGAGCGGTCACCGGGTGACGTCCTGTCCCACGAACGCCTCGAACACATCGTCGACGAGGTCGTCATGGACACCGGCGTCACCCTCGGCAGCGGGCCGTACGGGACGTCGCTGCTCGACGAGGCCGGCCTGAACCCCCGCTACGCGTTCGAGACCTTCGTCAAGGGGGCCTCGAACCAGTTCGCGCTGGCGGCGGCCCTGCGCGTCGCCGAGACGCCCGCCCGGTCGTACAACCCGCTGTTCATCTACGGCGCCGCCGGGTTGGGCAAGACCCACCTGCTGCACGCCATCGGGCACTACGTCCACCACAACTACCAGCACCACGAGGTCCGCTACGTCTCGACGGAGACGTTCCTCAACGAGTTCGTCGACGCCATCCGCACCAACACCGGCAACGCCTTCAAGCGCCGCTACCGCGAGATCGACGTGCTGCTGATCGACGACATCCAGTTCCTGGAGAACCGCGAGGGCCTGCAGGAGGAGTTCTTCCACACGTTCAACTCGCTGCACGGGGCGAACAAGCAGATCGTCATCTCCAGCGACCGCGTGCCGGACGCCATCCCGACGCTCGAGGAGCGCCTCCGCGGCCGCTTCAAGTGGGGCCTCATCACCGACATCCAGCCGCCGGACCTCGAGACGCGCCTCGCCATCCTGCGCAACAAGGCCGAGCGGGACCAGGTCGAGGTGCCCTCGGAGGCGCTCGAGTTCATCGCCACCAAGGTGTCGACGAACATCCGCGAGCTCGAGGGCGCGCTGATCCGCGTGACGGCCTTCGCCAGCCTCAACCACGTGCCGATCACGATCGAGCTCGCCCAGCACCTGCTGGCCGACCTGCTCCGGGAGTCGACGGCGCGGCCCCGCACCGACGAGGAGCTGCTGGCCGAGATCGCCGGGATCCTCGGTTTCGAGGTCGTCGCGCTGAAGGGCAAGAGCCGCCAGCGCCCCCTCGTCACGGCCCGCCAGATCGCGATGTACGTGTTCCGTGAGGTGACCGACCTCAGCTACCCCGGCATCGCCCGCATCTTCGGCGGCCGCGACCACACGACCGTCATCCACGCCGTGGAGAAGATCCAGCGCCTCATGAGCGAGCGCAAGCAGATCTACGACCAGGTCACCGACCTGCAGCAGCGCCTGAAGTCATGAGCCGGGGATGCCGACGTCATCGGCCGTCCACCTTGCGGACAGCGTGTGGACAGCCGCCGGTCGTGCGGGGGACAACGTCGCGTCGTCCACCGAACGACAGGCGCGTCATTCGCGACCTGGGGACGGCCGGGGACAACCCGGCGCGGTGACACCCACCCTCTACGCTGCGGCGACAACGGGTTGTCCCCAATCCACAGCCCCTATTACCGCTACCTCCTTGTCCAAACACCTCGATGTGGGAAAGGTCGATCTGTGAAGTTCCGATGCGAGCGTGAGGTCCTGGCCGACGCGCTGGCCACCGCCGGCCGTGCCGCCACGAGCCGGACCGGCACGCTCCCCGTCCTGTCGGGCCTGCGCCTCGAGGTGCGCGGCGACGAGCTGACGGTGACGGGCACCGACCTCGAGCTCTCGATCCGCCTGACCGTGGCCGTCGGCGGTGAGCGCGACGGCGCCGTCGTCGTGCCGGCGCGGCTCGTGGCCGACATCGTGCGATCGCTCCCGGCGGGGGCGGTCGAGGTCGCCGCGGGCGACGAGGAGGTCAGCATCAGCGCGGGGCGCTCGCAGTTCTCGATCCGTCCCCTCGGGCTCGACGACTACCCGCAGCAGGGCGAGCCGGCGGCCGAGGCCGTGACGCTGTCGTCGGCGTCCGTCGCCGAGGCCCTGCGCCAGGTCGTGCGCGCCGCCAGCAGCGACGACGCCCGGGCGGTCCTCACGGGCGTGCTGATCGCCGCTGAGGACGACGGCGTGCGCATGGTCGCCACCGACTCCTACCGGCTCGCCGTGCGCGACCTGCCGGACAGCCAGATGCTCGCCAGCGGCCAGAAGGTGCTCGTGCCGAGCCGTGCCCTCCAGGAGCTGCAGCGCGTGCTCGGCGGGTCCGAGGAGCTGCAGGTGCGCCTCGGCGCGCGCGACGCCGTGTTCGAGTCGGGCGGCACCCGCTTGACGACGCGCCTGATCGAGGGCGAGTACCCGAACTACCGGAACCTCTTGCCGTCGTCGTACCCGAACGTGCTGACCGTCGGGCGCGACGCGCTGCTCGAAGCGCTGCGCCGGGTGAAGATCCTCGCCCAGGACGCGACGCCGGTGCGCCTGCACCTCGGTGGCGAGACCCTCAGCCTCTCGGCCATCACGCAGGACGTCGGCAACGCGTCCGAGGAGATCGACGCCAGCTACGAAGGCACGGAGATGACCGTGGCGTTCAACCCCGACTACCTGGCGGCGGGCGTCGACGCGGTGGACGCCGAGGAGATCACGCTCTCGACGCTCGATCCGATGAAGCCGGCCGTGGTGCGCCCGGTCGGGCGCGAGGACTACCTGTACCTGCTGATGCCGGTACGTGTGCCGTAGGGCGAGCGGGGGCGGGCGCCGTTGATCGTCGAGCGACTCGAGCTGGTCGACTTCCGGAACTACTCGTCGGCGTCGTTCCGGCTGACCGCAGGGACCACGGTCGTCGTCGGTGACAACGGCCAGGGCAAGACGAACCTCGCCGAGGCGTTGGCCTACCTGGCGACGCTCGGCAGCTTCCGCGGCGCCCCACCCGACGCCCTCGTGCGCGTCGGCGTGCACGCCGCGATCGTGCGGGCCGAGCTGCGCGACGAGGACGGGCGCCCGTCGTTGATCGAGGCCGAGCTCGTCCCCGCCGGGCGCAACCGCGTGCAGGTGAACCGCCAGCGCCTCGGGCGGGCCCGTGACCTGCTCGGTGTCGTGCGGGTGTCGGTGTTCTCGCCCGACGACCTGACGCTGGTGAAGGGAGCCCCGTCGGATCGGCGGCGCTTCCTCGACGACACGCTCGTCGCCCTCGCCGTGAAGTACGACGCGCTGCGCCTCGAGCTCGACCGCATCGTGCGCCAGCGCAACACGCTGTTGCGGCAAGCTGCCGGCCGGCTCGACGAGGCCGCGACGGTGACGCTCGACGTCTGGGACGCCAAGCTCGCCGAGGTGGGCGACCGCTTCGGCCACGCCCGGGCGACGCTCGTCGAGCGCATCCAGCCCGTTCGTGTCCGAGGCCTACGACCACCTCGCCGGTCGCCCGACCGAGATCGGCCTCGTGTACGAGCCGGCGTGGCGCGCCGAGGGGTTGGGCCGCGCCCTGGCAGCCGCCCGCGACGCCGACGTCAAGCGCGGTGTGTCGACGGTCGGCCCGCACCGCGACGAGGTCACGTTGTCGATCGGCGGGCTCCCGGCGCGCACGCATGCCTCGCAGGGCGAGCAGCGCACGTTGGCGCTCTCGATGCGCCTCGGCGCCCACCGCCTGGTCGCCGACCGGACCGGCTCGACGCCGGTCCTCGTGCTCGACGACGTGTTGTCGGAGCTCGATCCGGGCCGGGCGACGGCGCTGCTCCGCCACCTGCCGCACGGCCAGGTCGTGATCACGACCGCGTCGGCGGTGCCGGCCGCGGCCCGGCCGGACCGCGTCATGCGCGTCGCTGCCGGCCGCGTCGTCGACGACGACCTGCCGGCGGCCTCCGTCGTGCGGGCGGGCACCCCGTGAGCGACGACGACCCGGTCCCCGTCACGGCCGCCCTCGACGGGCTGTTGAAGTCGATGCGCGGGGGAGCGAGCCGCGCCGAGGTCGGTGGTGTCTTCGGGCGGTGGGACGACGCGGTGGGCCCGATGATCGCGGCCAACGTCCGCCCGGTGCGCTTCGAGCAGGGGGCGCTGCTGGTCGAGGTCGACGATCCGGCGTGGGCGACGCAGGTGCGCTTCCTCACCGACGACATCCGGCGCCGCCTGCGCGAGGAGTCCGGGGTCGAGGTGGCGAGCGTCGACGTGCGGGTGCGACGACCGGCTCGCGGCCGCTGACGCGGGGACGGTGTCCCGCCGAGGCGGCACGTTCGGGTGCCCATTCCGCGGGGCCGTGACACCCCGTTGGTAGACTGAGGAGCATCGCTGACACGTTGCCTCCGGCCCTCCCGATCCGACTCGGGAGCTGTGCCGGGAGGGTGATGGACGTTCGTCAGCCCGACTGCCGACGACCCCGTGACCGAACGGAACGCATGCCTGAGATGACGATGCAACGAGCCCCCCGTGTCGACTGACAACACCACCGGAACCCCCCGTCCCGGCGGTGAGTACGGGGCCAAGGACATCCAGGTCCTGGAGGGTCTCGACCCCGTCCGCAAGCGGCCCGGCATGTACATCGGGTCGACCGGGCTCGCCGGTCTGCACCACCTCATCTGGGAGGTCGTCGACAACGCGGTCGACGAGGCGATGGCCGGGCACTGCACGCGCATCATCGTGACCCTGCTCGCCGACGGCGGCTGCCGCGTCGACGACGACGGTCGCGGCATCCCGGTCGACCCCTACCCGTCGGGCCCGCACAAGGGCAAGAGCGCCGCCGAGGTCGTGCTCACCGTCCTGCACGCCGGCGGCAAGTTCGGCGGTCAGGGCTACAAGGTCTCCGGCGGCCTGCACGGTGTCGGCGTCAGCGTCGTCAACGCGCTGTCCGAGCGCCTGCTGCTCGAGGTCGACCGCGACGGCCAGCGCTACCGCCAGGAGTACGCCAAGGGCGGCAAGCCGCAAGGCAAGATGGAGGTCGTCGGCCCGTCGCCGTCGCGTGGCCGCAAGCGCGGGACCACGGTGACGTTCTGGCCCGATCCGACGGTGTTCGTCGCCGAGGGCACCGAGTTCGTCGCCCGCACCGTGCTCGAGCGGTTGCAGACGATGGCCTTCTTGAACAAGGGCCTGGAGATCATCTTCGAGGACCAGCGCCCCGAGAAGGAGCAGCAGGTCACCTACGTCTACAAGGGTGGTCTGGTCGACTTCGTGAAGCACCTGAACGCCTCGAAGGAGGCGCTCTTCTCGAAGGTCTGCTGGTTCGAGGACGAGGACGAGGATCATCAGTCCCTCGACATCGCCATCCAGTGGAACACCGGGTACTACGAGGGCATCCACGGCTACGCCAACGGCATCTCGACGACCGAGGGCGGCATGCACGTCGAGGGGTTCCGCACCGCGTTGACGACCGTGGTCAACAAGTACGCCCGGGCCAAGGGCATCCTCAAGGAGAAGGACGAGAACCTCCTCGGCGAGGACATCCGCGAGGGCATCACGGCGATCGTGTCGGTCAAGCTGCGCGAGCCGCAGTTCGAGGGCCAGACGAAGGCCAAGCTCGGCAACGTCCCGATGCGGTCGTTCGTGCAGAAGGTCACCAACGAACGCCTCGCCGAGTGGCTCGACGAGAACCCCACCGAGGCCAACAAGGTCGTCAAGAAGGCGCAGGCCGCGGCCCAGGCGCGCGTCGCCGCGAAGAACGCCCGCAACGCCATCCGGCGCAAGACCGCGCTGTCCGGCGCCGGCATGCCCGACAAGCTCAAGGACTGCTCGAGCCGCAACGCGGCCGAGAGCGAGCTGTTCATCGTCGAGGGTGACTCCGCCGGCGGCACCGCAGTCGACGCCCGCGACCCGCGGACCCAGGCGATCCTGCCGATCCGCGGCAAGATCCTCAACGTCGAGCGCGCCCGCGCCGACAAGATGCTGAAGAACAACGAGATCCAGGCGCTGATCACGGCGATCGGTGCCGGCGTGGGCGAGGAGTTCGACGCCACGAAGGCCCGGTACCACAAGGTCGTGGTGCTGGCCGACGCCGACGTCGACGGCAGCCACATCCGCACCCTGCTGCTGACGTTCTTCTTCCGCCAGATGCGCCCGCTCGTCGAGGCCGGGTACGTCTACATCGCGCAGCCGCCGCTGTTCTCGACGGAGGTCGGCAAGGAGAAGGTCTACCTGAAGGACGACGCCGCCAAGGCCCGGTTCCTCGAGGAGCACCCGAACCACAAGAAGGACTTCCCGCGGATGAAGGGCCTCGGCGAGATGGACTGGGACGAGCTGCGGGCCACCACCATGTCGGCGACGACGCGGACCCTGCTGCAGGTGACCGTCGAGGAGGCCGCCCTCGCCGACGAGATCATGAGCGTGCTGATGGGCGACGACGTGGAGTCCCGCCGCAACTTCATCACGACCAACGCCCGCGACGTCCGCAACCTGGACTTCTGATGATCGCGCACGATGGATCTCGGCCCCGCAGCGATGGGCGACGACACCGTCATGCCCAGAGATCCCGCCGCAACTTCATCACGACCAACGCCCGACGTCCGCAACCTGGACTTCTGAGATCTCTGATCGAGTGAGCAATGCCTGACGACAACAACCTCCCGCCGCCCGCCCTGCCGTTCGAGCCGGTGCAACCGGTGCAGCTGCAGGACGAGATGGAGAACTCGTTCCTCGACTACGCGATGTCGGTCATCATGTCGCGGGCGCTCCCCGACGTGCGTGACGGCCTCAAGCCGGTGCACCGGCGGATCATCTGGGACATGGAGGACCAGGGCTTCCGCCCGGACCGCCCGTTCGTGAAGTGCGCCCGCGTCTCGGGCGACACGATGGCGCGGTTCCACCCCCACGGCGACGGCGCCATCTACGACGCCCTGGTGCGGATGGCCCAGCCGTTCTCGCTGCGCCACCCGCTGATCTCGTTCCACGGCAACTACGGCTCGCCCGACTTCGGCCCGGCCGCCTCGCGCTACACGGAGTGCCGCCTGTCGCCGATCGCGATGCAGCTGCTCGCCGACATCGGCGAGGACACCGTCGACATGATCCCGAGCTACGACGGGTCCAACGAGGAGCCGCGGGTCCTGCCGGCGCGCTTCCCGAACCTGCTCGTGAACGGCAGCCAGGGCATCGCCGTCGGCATGGCGACGAACATCCCGCCGCACAACCTCGGCGAGGTCATCGACGCCACGGTGCACCTGATCGACCACCCGGAGTCGACGCCCGACGACCTGATGCAGTTCGTCAAGGGCCCGGACTTCCCGACCGGCGCCAGCATCCTCGGCCGGGCCGGGATCATGGACGCCTACCGCACCGGTCGCGGCAGCGTGAAGATGCGCGCCACCGCGCTGATCGACGAGAACAAGCGCGGCGCCACCGAGATCGTCGTCACCGAGCTGCCGTACCAGACGAGCTGCTCGTCCATCGCGGCACGCATCCAGGAGCTCGTCGATGCCGGCGACCTCGAGGGCATCGCCGACGTCAACGACGGCTCGTCCGGTGGCGAGACCGAGCTCGTCATCACGCTCAAGCGCGACGCCAACGCCAACGTGGTGCTCAACAAGCTGTTCAAGCTGACCCAGCTGCAGGCGAACTTCGCCATCAACATGGTCGCCCTCGTCGACGGCGTGCCGCGCACGCTGAACCTCGTCCAGGCGCTCCAGGGTTACGTCCGCCACCAGGTCGACGTGATCACGCGGCGGTCGCAGTTCCGCCTGCGCAAGGCCCGTGACCGCGAGCACATCCTCGAGGGCCGCATCAAGGCGCTCGACGTGATCGACGCGATCATCGCCCTGATCCGCGCCAGCGACGACGCCGACGGCGGCCAAGGCGGGACTGATGGCCGAGCCGTTCGAGTTCTCCGAGCGCCAGGCCATCGACATCCTCGACATGCAGTTGCGCCAGCTGACCCGGCTGTCGCGCATCGACTTGGAGTCCGAGCTCGCCGATGTGCGCACGCGGATCCAGGAGCTGGAGGCGATCCTCGCCGACGAGGGCCTGCTGCGCCAGGTGATCAAGGACGAGATGCTGGCCGTCAAGGAGGAGTTCGCGACGCCGCGCGTGTGCCAGATCACGCTCGACTCGGGCGAGATGTCGATCGAGGACCTCGTCGACGACAAGGAGCTCGTCGTCGTGATGACCGAGGCGCAGTACGTCAAGGCCGTGCCGGCAGGGTCGTTCAAGACGCAGGCCCGCGGCGGGCGCGGCGTCAGCGGCGCCAAGCTCAAGACCGACGACCTCGTGCGCCACGTCATCTTCACGACGGCGCACGCCTACCTGCTGTTCTTCTCCAACCTCGGCAAGGTGTACCGGCTGCGCGCGCTCGAGATCCCCGAGCGCGAGCGCACGGCGAAGGGCATGCCGATCGTCAACCTGCTGCCGCTCGCGCCCGGCGAGAAGATCCAGGCGATCATCGACACCCGCGACTTCGCGGGCGAGCGGTTCCTGTTCTTCGCGACCCGCCAGGGCACGGTCAAGAAGACGGCGTTCGACGCCTACGACTCGAGCCGGCGCGACGGCCTGATCGCCCTCAACCTGCGCGGCGGCGACGAGCTCGTCCGGGTCATCGAGACGGGCGGCGGCGACGACATCTTCATGGTCAGCCGCAAGGGCATGACGATCCGCTTCAACGAGGACGACGTGCGGCCGATGGGCCGCACGGCGGCCGGCGTGCGGGGCATGAAGCTGCGCAGCGGCGACGAGGTCGTGTCGGTCGACGTGGCCCGTGACGACACGGCGATCCTGATGGTCACCGAGGCCGGCTACGGCAAGCGCACGCAGCTCGCCCAGTACAACGCCCAGGGCCGCGGTGGCCAGGGTGTCATCGGCATCAAGCTCACCGGCCGCAAGGGCGAGGTCGTGGCGGCGTTCATGGTCGGCCTCGACGACGAGATCGTCGCCGTCTCCTCGAGCGGCATCACGATCCGCATGCCGGTCCGCGAGATCTCCTCGCAGGGCCGCGGCGCGACGGGTGTGCGGGTGATGAACCTCGACGACGGCCAGACCGTCGCGTCGGTCGCCCCGATCCTGTCCTCCGACGAGGCCTGACGCTCGGCGGCCCGCGCCGCCCCACACGACGGCGCCGCCCGTGGGCGGCCACGACCTGGGAGGTGCGCGTGGGCGAGCGGCTGCGAGCCGACGCGTGGTCAGGCGGTGCCGCTGACCGCGGCGCTGGTGGCGATCGCGGCCGTGCTGGTGCTCGGCATCGGCCACCTCGCCGGCGACGTCGTGCGACGCCGGCCGGGCGCGGGCGGCCGCCGACGCCGCCGCGCTCGCCGGGGTGACCGGCGGCTCGGCCGGCGCGGCCGACTTCGCGTCGCGCAACGGGGCGACCCTCGTCAGCTGGCGGCGTGCCGGCGCCGACGTCGTCGTGACCGTGCGGGTGGGGGACGCGGTGGCCACCGCCCGGGCGACCGGCGGATGACTGCCCCTGTTGTGCAGGGGTGCTCGCGTACACTGAGCAGTCGTGAGCCCGAGCAAGCGCGCCGGCGACACCGTCGACGAGCAGGTCGACGCCCAGCAGGGGAGCGCGAACGGGAACGGCTCCGGCAACGGTCACGAGAGCGAGGAACCGGGGCGGTCGAAGCCCCGCCGCCGCTCGGTCGTGTCGTCGGGAACCACCGCCCCGCCCGAGCGGGGATCGTCGTCCCAGCGGGGCACGTCGTCGAGCTCGATCACCAAGCGCGGTCGCTTCGCCGAGGACGAACCAGCGGACGAGCCGGTGGCCGCGGTTGCGCCCGCCGACCCGGTCGGCACGTCGGTCGAACCGGACCCTGTCGACGAGTCCACAGCGTCGGCTGCCGCCGCACCGGCCCAGGCCGCGACGTCCGAGCCAGCCGACGAGGTGGCGCACGACGCCGCGTGACGTGGCGATCCCGCCGCCGCTGGTGCCGCCGACGGCGCGCGTCGATCCGGACGCCCGCCGTCCCGTGACCGGTCCCGACCCGTCGTTGCTCGGCCTGCCGATCCCGGTGACGATCCCGACCGGGCCGCCGGCGCCACGGGAGTCCACGACGGTGGCCGAGCCGGAGCGCCCGATGACGCCCCCGGATCCGCCGTACGCGACGTCGACGATGACGTCGCACGGGATCGCGCCGGTGCCCCGTGTCGTCGGTCGGCGGCCGCGCGTGCGCCGGGTCACCCGCGTCGTGCGCCACGTCGACCCGTGGAGCGTCTTCAAGATCGCCATCATCTTCAACCTCGTGCTGTACGGCGTGCTGCTGACGGCCGGGGTGCTGCTGTGGAACGTCGCCTACGCCACCGGCACGGTCGACAACCTGGAGCGCTTCTTCGAGTCGTTCGGCTGGTCGGACTTCGAGTTCGACGGCGGCGCCATCTACCACGCCTCGTGGATCGCCGGGCTGTTCGGCGTCGTCGGCCTCACCGGCGCCGTCGTGCTCGCCGCCACGCTGTTCAACCTGATCACCGACCTCGTCGGCGGGGTGCGCATGACCGTGCTCGAGGAGGAGGTCCAGGAGCGCACGATGGCGCCGATGCGCCGCTTCGTCGTGCGCCGGCCGACGAACGGGACCGATCCGTCGGCCGGTCTGCGCCGCGAGGTCGATCGGCTCCCGATCCGCGATCCAGGCGTCGACGAGCCGCCCGTCTGAGCCGATCAGGCGGTTGGCGGCGGGTGCCCGCACGGGTAGCGTTCGTGCGTCCCTGGAGCGTCAGCTCCCGGGGGGCTATAGCTCAGTCGGTTAGAGCGCATCCCTGATAAGGATGAGGTCACAAGTTCGATTCTTGTTAGCCCCACCCAAAAGTCCTGGTAGATGACCATGGCGGGGCGCACTTCTCGACACGGGGTGAGCATCGAGGTGTGCAGTACGTTCGCCCCGGCGAGCTAGGAGTCGGGTGCCCTGATCGTGGGCTTCGCGCTCTTGCCGGCGCGGTGACCAGGCACGATCACGAACGCGGAAGGCTCCCGGCGAGCACGGTCGGCTTGACTGCATCCCGCTGCGGGATGAGGTGTGGCCCCACCAGTACGCCGACGCGCAGGTGATCCTCGCCGGGTAGTGATGGCCTGCGGTGGCGGGGTGCGGGTTGCCGATGTGTTGATGGCCGCGACATCTCTCCCATTCCGCTACGTCCGGTCTCTACGAAGGTGTGCGGACCGGGTGTGCCGTCGAAATTGATCGCCGTGTCGGGCGTGGCGGGGTCACGATGTTGGGGTGGTGTCGGTGCGGGTGATGACCTGGAACGTGCAGAACCTGTTCATGCCGGGTGAGGGTGATGGCCCGACGACGACGGGGGCGTTCGACGCCAAGTTGGCGTCGTTGGCGTCGGTGATCGATGTCGAGCGACCACACGTGTTGGCGTTGCAGGAGGTCGGCACGCCGGCGGCGTTGCAGGCGTTGCAGCAGGCGTTGGGGTGGCCGATGCGTTACAGCGCGTTGAGCGATCCAGATGGTCGCGGGATCCGGGTCGCGTTCTTGTCGACCCGCCTCCTGCGCCGGGTCGGGGTGGCGCGGTTGTTCCCGGACGGCTTGTTGCCGGTCCAGACCGGTGATGACCCTGCCGGCTCGCAGGGTCCACCGACGATGAACCAGCTCGGCCGCCCAGCACTCGCAGCGACGGTACGGGCGGCCGGGTGGGAGGTGACGGTCGTGAACTGTCATCTCAAGTCGAAGCTGTTGAGCTACCCGCCGGGGCCGGGCGGCGCGACGAGGTTCAACCCGCGCGACGAGCGTGAACGGGCCCGCTACGGCGCCTACGCCCCCCTGTATCGGCGCACTGCCGAGGCGGCGACGCTGCGCAGCTACCTCACCGACCGCCTCGAGACCGCGAGGCAGGACGAGGTGTTCGTGTTGGCGGGGGACTGCAACGACGAACCGGCGGCTGCGACCACGCAGATCCTGCAGGGCCCGCCCGGCTCCGAGATCGGCACCAGCGGGTTCCAACGACCCGACGCCGGCGACCGGCAGCGACTGTGGAACCTGGCGCCGCTGCTCCCACCCGATCAGGCGCACAGCCGCGTGTATCGGGGCCGTGGTGAGCTGATCGATCATCTCTTCGCCACCCGACGCCTGCTGGACGTGACGCCGACCGTGCGGACGAGCTACCCGACCGGGGTCGTCATGCCGTCGGTCACCGATGATCCCGACGAGATCCGCGACCTGCCTGGCTCCGACCACGCCGCCGTCACCGCCACCTTTGCCCTCAACTGATCCAAGGCGCCGGTGCCGAACCAAGGACTCGGCTCGCCGCATCGAGCAGCCGACCCGGATCGAAGCCGGTTAGTGACGCGGAGATCGTGAGTCTGTCGCTGCGAGCCCTCTGCTTGCGGTCCTGCTGACCGATCAGCGGAGGGTTGGATAGCGTTGCGGGGTCTGCCGAGGTGAGCTCGTGTGCTCGACCTGTGAGAGAGCGGCCGACACCTCTCTCAGAAAAGCGAGCGAACAACATGGCCCGAGAAGTGATCGAGAAGCTGATCGACGACCTGGACGGCGGTGAGGCCACCGAAACGGTGACGTTCGCCCTGGACGGCACGTCCTACGAGATCGATCTCAGCAAGAAGAACGCGACAGCGTTCCGCAAGTCGTTCGACCGTTACATCAAAGCGGCCCGGCGCAGCACCACGACCGGCGGGCGGCGCCGCAAGCCGGCGGTGTCGACGAACGGGTCGAAGCCGAAGCGCGACTTCGACATCATGCAACTCCGCGAGTGGGCCGGCGCGAGCAACGTCACCGTGCCCGCCCGAGGACGGATCCCACAGGTCGTCGTGGACCAGTACAAGCGAGCCGGCGGCCGGTAGCCGCCTCCCGTCCCAACCTCACGCCTCGACGTTGCGCCACAGCACCGCGCTGGAGGCTGACGCCACCGGATTCCACCACGGATGATGCGGGGATATCCGGCGGTCTCGGACGCGGCGGCCCGTGATTATCCCCGACGTTCGAGGATGCTCCCGGCGCCGCGCGTTCGGTGCTCCCGCGAGCGGTCGGCAGACCCGACCAGCCGGAGTCGCGGGCTGTTTCGGCGGCTGCATACGACGAGCGCCTAACCGTCGTTGTGCATTGTCGGCGCCAGCGACCACGGCGGGCGAATGCTTGCTGCTGCATGCGGGCCTAACGGCACTTCGGTGGCGATGCCCCACGTGTTATGGCCGCGCGTTCGGTGGGTGCGTTCGGTACGACCGGGCAGCGTTGAGGCTGCCGCGCCTCGAACGCACGCTCACACCGCGCGTGCGCCCGCGGCACGCACGCGGCGCCTCGACGCGCGACCGATCCGTCGATCGGTCGCGTCGGCGCGCGGTGACGACGAGCCGGCGCTTGCAATCGCGAGCCGCGACCTATCGGCACACTGGGGCGATTCCCCAGGCCCGTATTCGCGCGCATTCGGGGACAGCCCGGCGCCTCGTCGGCCAAGTCGATCTGGCGCGTTTCGACTCCACCGTGAAGGTGGCGACGGAAGGCTCAGGGACGTTGCGGCACCCAGTCCCCGCCCTGTGCGCTCGTGCTGCGACGATCCGGGCGTGCACTCCGCCGGAAGTGCTCGGGTGACGTACACGTGGCCGGGCCGCGATTATCCCCGGGTTCGGGAACGCCATCGAGCCGAGGTTGCGGGCGCAGCGGTTGCGTGGTTGCGGACGCGATACTCGGAGAGCGGGACTGTGCCGAGGTGCCGTCGTCGGGAGGGGCTGTGGACCGTGTGAGCTTGAGTGCGGAGAAGTACGAGCAGCTGTTCGGCGCTCCGCCTGACCCAGAAGCGGGCCCGGATCCGGAGCTGATGGCGATCCTGCGTCACGTCATCTTCGGCGAGGTGTTCCACATCGGTCAGCTGGACGATCGCACCCGTGAACTGATCACCCTCGTCGTGCTGGTCACCAACCAGACGTTGCCCCAGCTTCGATCGCACACGGCGGCGGCGCTCAACGTGGGGGTGACGCCGATCGAGATCCGCGAGGCCGTGTACCAGTCCGCGCCGTTCCTCGGCTTCCCCAAGACGCTGAACGGTGTGGCGGTGATCAACGAGGTGTTCGCCGACCGTGGCATCTCCCTGCCGCTGGCCACTCAAGCCACGGTCGCCGAGCACGAGCGCTTCGAGCGTGGCCGAGCGATCCAACACCCGCTGTACGGCGACGCGATCCGTGACAACCTCGCCGCTCTGCCCGAGGACTTGCGCGAGGCCGTGCCGCGGCTGCTCACCGAGTTCTGCTTCGGGGACTTCTACACCCGATCCGGGCTGGACATCGCCCGGCGCGAGTTGCTGGTGCTGTGCCTGTTGGCCGCCCTCGGTGGCGCCGACGTGCAGCTGCGTGGCCATGCCGCAGGGAATCTGAAGGCCGGCAACAGCGTCCGCCTGCAGACCGCCGCCATGATCCACTGTCTGCCCTACATCGGGTTTCCGCGTGCGCTCAACGCGATCCGTGCCATCAACCAGCTCTCGTCTCCGGAGTAGGCGGCCACGATCAGCGCACGCCGCGTCCCGGCGGTATCGGACGCAGCCGGCCAAAGTTATCGGGCGCCGATATCGGATACCTCGGTGGTGTCGTTCGGTGGCGGCGTTCGCCGCAAGGTCGTGATCGCGGTGACCCTCGTCATCGTCGCCGGCTGGGAAGCGGGGAGTCGTGGGGGGCCGGATCGGGCGATCGTCATGTCGTAGTCCTGCAAGGTACGACGTGGACGGCAGGCGCGAAGGGCCGCCCTTCGATCGGTGCGACCTGGACGCCCGACCCCGTGAGCGATCGTCGGGGCGCGTTCGGTGGACGGCTCGGGCGCGGGGCCATGAGATGGGACGCTGGTGCGATGACCCCGTCTGAGCGCAGCCCGACGACAGTGCGTACGCGGCGTGAACCGCCGCCGTTTCGTCGTGTGACGGTGCGTCGCGTCGAGCGCTTGAGCCCCCGCATGGTGCGAGTCACGGTGGGAGGCCGCGACCTCGAAGGTCTGATTGTCGCGCAACCGGCGGCGAGCGTGCGGCTGCTGCTGCCATCGCCCGCAGGCCACGAGCTCGTGATACCGACCTGGAACGGCAATGAGTTTCTGCTGCCCGACGGGCGACGTCCCACGCTCCGCACGTTCACGCCGCGCCCCGTGGACCCCGGCGCCCTCGAGCTCGACCTGGAGATCGTCATACACAGCGGTGGGCTCGCGTCCAAGTGGGCGGAGGCAGCCGGGGGCGGCGAGCCGGCGGCGGTCTCGGGTCCCGGCCGCGGCTACACCGTCGATCCCGATGCGCCCGCCTTCGTGCTGGCCGGTGACGAGACCGCGATCCCCGCCGTCAGCCAGCTTCTCGAAGCGATACCCGCCGAGACTCCGGTGCAGGTGTACATCGAGGTCGCCCACCCTGACGCTCGGCTGGCGCTGCCTGACCATCCGGGCGCGATTGTCGCGTGGTGCGACCTTCGGCCCGCGGCGTCTCCTGGTCAGGCGCTCGTGGCCGCCGTCGGCGGAGCGAACATCGACGCCGACACTCGGGTGTGGGCGGCCGGCGAGGCCGCGGCGGTGCAGCGCATCCGCCGCCATCTCTTCGAGGACCGTGGGCTGCCGCGCCTCCACGCCTGGGTGCGCGGCTACTGGAAGCACGGCCGCAGTGGCGACGCCAACGCCGACGACGCCTGAGCATGCCACCGCACACTCCGGCGGCCTCAACGAAGCGTCGAATGATCCGCCGACGAACCGCTCACGCTCAGGCGCGGCCGCTCCCCAGAACGCCTCAGCGCATCGAGCGGCCGAGCATCATGCACGCTGCGGCGGGGATCATCGTCTCGATCGCCGGCTCGCCAAGCCATTGAATGACACGCGGAAAGCCGGCACTATCAGCGACGACCTGGCCGGCGACGGTCTCCACGAGGCAATGCGATGAGGAGGCTGCGCGCCGCGGTCACGCTCGGGTTGACGGGCCGCTATGCCGTGCAGGCGCGCCAGGCGCGATCGGGCCTCGAGTTGTGGGCCGACGACGACGACGTCGACCTGCACCTCCACGACGACACGGGTTCGCCCGCCGTGGCGGCGGCCGCGTACCGCGAGTTCCTCGCCGGTGACTTCGACATCCTGCTTGGTCCCTACGGCAGCGGGCTGGTCCGGCGCGCCGCCGCCATCGTGTGCGGGTCGCGCCAGCTGCTGTGGAACCACGGTGGCGCCGCGGACGATCTTGCCCGTCGCGGACTCGTCAGCACCCTGGCGCCCGCGTCGACGTATCTACGTCCGCTGCTGTCGCTGTGTCTGCGCCGCGGCGTCGAGTCGGTGCTGCTCGTTCGGGGCAGCGGACCGTTCGCCCGTCAGGTCATCGAAGGCGCCGAGCACGATGCCGCCAACATGGGGTTGCGGGTCGACGTCGCCGAGCTCGCCTCGTGGCGAGTCCCGGCATCGCTGGCCGGTCGTGGCCTGCTCATCGCCGGCACCTTCGACCAGGACGTCGACGCGGTACGGCAGGTTCGAACAGCTGCCGTCGAGGTGGAGCTGGTCGGATGTGTCGGCGCCGGCATCGGCGAGTTCCGGGCTCGGCTCGGACCGCTGGCCGAGGGCGTCCTGGCACCGGTGCAGTGGGCCAACCGCGACCATCCGGCCGAAGTCGGCCCGACCGCGGCGACCTTCACCCGACGGTTCGAAGCCCGCACCGGCGCGACCCCCGACTACCCAGCCGCCCAGGCCGCCGCCACCGGCTGGCTCGCCGCCGAGGCCACCCGCCGCGGGCTCGGAGCCGACGAGGTGCAGCGCTGGCACACCTCCACACTGCTCGGCGCCTTCGCCCTCGATTCGTCGTGGCGACAGGTCGGGTACACGCCGATCATGGTCAAATGGGACCACGGTCGGCTCGACACGATGTGAGACGGGTGCTCGGCTGCGCGCCATGAGCCCGTGCTGGGCGTGTGACCACGAGGGCAGAACCAAGCGTCGCCGTCGTTCAACGATGACATCGCTCGCTCGCCACATGCCCGAGCGCTCGCCGTCTCGTGACCCACCAGTCCGACGGGCGGCCGACAGCCCGCAAGCGCGACGTCGCCACACCACCCACCGGTGCCACCACGAAGCTCAGCTCGACGGGCGCTCTGCTGACTCGAGCCGGACAGGCGCCGGCGACGCCGCACCCCCTTGTCACGTCGCGCCCGGCGTCGCGCCCGCTGCTTGGCGCGCCGCACCCGATCGTTGTGCCACCTGACCGGCTTACGGTCACCTCGTCCCACGACGGCGACCGTAACCCCTCACCGCACGACCTCGGTGCGAACAGCGAGCACCACACCGGTGCGCGAGGGAGCACGGCGGCCGGCGACGGAACGCCCACCTGACACGCCAACGCCGTTCGCGAAACAGTCCGCGAGCGGCAGTGGAAAGCGCAACGCAACGGCGAGGGCTCCCACCATGACCGGATATCCGGCGGTCCAGGACGCGGTCGCTCGGCATTACCGGGCGCGGATATCGGACGCGCTCGTCGTGCTGCGAGCGTTCGGTGCTTCGGGTGCGTCCAGTGAGACGCTCCCGACCGGGCATTAGGTCGCGTCAAGGCCCCGAGGTCCGATCCGAGTTCGTCACGCGCCATCCCGCCGTGCCTCGCCCGACGGCAAGAACGTCGAACTTGACTGCTGCCGCTGTGATGGCGATCGAGCGGTGAGCGCAGCGGCCTGCTGGTCCTTGATGGTGTCCAGCGCCGCAGCAGTCACGGCTGGGGGTGTGCAACGCTGCCTGGTGGATCGTCAGCTCGTGACCAGGGAGCGACATGACAACTCAGACCAGTCAGAGCGTCCTGATCAACGGGTTTGGGGTGCTCTTCGTGATCTTGAACTCGTTCGGGTTGGGCGTCAGGCTTGAGGTCGGCAAGCTGCTGGCAGAGGCCTTTTGCCCATTGGAAGATTGCCGTGTGGGCGTTGGTAACCAACTTCGTCATCATCCCGCTCCTCTTCATCGGCTATTTGCTGACGATAGCCGATTCCATTCCTGGAGAGATCAAGGTCGGGTTCTGTGTCGCAGCTCTGAGTGCAGGAATGCCTTTCGCTCCCCTCCTCGCCCGGTTAGCCAATGCGAATGTCAGCATCTCCACCACACTGTTAGTGGTCTTGACGGTCGCGACCGTCATCGCCCTTCCCATAGGGTTGCCCCTCGCCATCGATGCGGTCGACGCACAACTCAAGGCCTCTGTCTGGGACGTTGCTTGGCCGCTGCTGCTCTTCTTGCTCCTGCCGCTGAGCCTCGGGTGCGGCTTCAGGGTCTGGTGGCCCGACCTGACGCCGCCATTCGCACAATGGGTTGTCCGAGTCGCAATTCTGTGCCTGCTCTTTAATCTCAACTTCACGCTCGTTGCGTATTGGGATCTGTTCGTGGATGAATGGGGCACCAAGAGCTACATCGCGGCCATTGCCGGCCCATTCATCGGCCTCGGGTGTGGCTACCTTCTCGTTTCCAGTCTCCGAGTCAAAGACGTGGGAATCAGGCATGCGGCCGAGGTGACCACGGCGGTACGCAACATCGCTCCGATGCTCCTGATGATGATCTTCCCCTTTGGAGCCGACCCGCTGGTCACGGTATCGATCACGATCCTCAACACCATCGGCATCGTGACCGTTGTGCTATTCGTCCTGATGTGGAGGCGCGCTGCTTCACCACCGGACACCCACGCAACAACCAACCAACCAGCAACCGAAGGCCTACTCCCGCCAACTTCGACGTGACGAGTGGTCCACCCGTCACGCGCAGCGAGCCAGAACTGCGTTCGGCACCCCGCAGCAAGACCGTGCCGATGACCGAACGACGACGCCGGACGTTCGGTAGTGCCGCCATCGAGCCGGCGATCCCGGACGCGGCGGTCGGCGTTTCGCGGCGGGATACTCGGATACGCCCGACGCGGCTGGTGGGCGCATGGGTCACTCCTCGTCAGCACCTCGAGCGTTCAGCCGGACCGCCAGCTGATCACGGGCGGCTTGACGCAGGCACAACGGGGGCCGCCGCGCTCGTCGGTCATTGAGAGCGATGCGACGAGTACACCGTCGTCCCGCGCCGCGCGGCGAGCAGCTCGGACTCAATGTCCCCGATCATCAGCTTCGCTCGGCGGAACATGGCGTGCACGTTGTGCAGCGGAACGCCGTCCGAGACGAACTGGGCGCCCGGTAGATCGTGGCCCTCGATGACGATTCGGATCGCGTCCCATTCTGTCGAAGGGCGCACGGCGGCCGCAGGCCCGCCAGTGTGCACGCCGGCGGTCCAGGACACGGCGTGACGCGTTCCCGGTTGGGTTATCCGAATGGTGGTCCGACCTCTGTGGCAGTGGAGATCGTGAAGCCGCTCCATCGATCACACCCAGGACGACGATCGGAAGGATCGGAGGATCCCCGATCAGAAGGCCGGGCGGCGGGAGGATCGGGCGGCGATCGGTCGTACCGTCAGAGGCGGTTGGTCGCATGGTCGGCCGGTTACCGACAAGTTGGTCCAATGATGCAAGGCACAGTGAAGTTCTTCGATTCCGACCGAGGGTTTGGGTTCATCTCGCGAGATGGTGGCGACGACGTGTTCGTGCACGCTTCGAACCTGCAGGTCAGCGGTACGACGCTCACCGAGGGACAGACCGTGGAGTTCGAAGTCGGCCCGGGCCGCAAGAGCGAGGAAGCCAAGAACGTCCGCTCTGTCTGACGACGGGACCGACAACGCTGTTGCGAGAAGCCGGAGCGCGGCGACGCGGGTGAGTCGCCTCGTTTGGGCAGGAGGACTGTCCAACGTCCTTCCCCGTGCAGGCCCGACGCCTCTTCCCGCAGGTCAGTACTTGTGCCTGGGCAATCGTGGCCGCTTTACGTCTTGTCTTCGTACTTGAACGAGATCCGCAGCTTCGTGCGAAAGGTGGCCCCACCGCTGTCGTCCAGGTCGAGGTCCTGCTCGACCACTTCTGCAACCCGCAGATCGCGAATTGTCTCGCGGGCCTTCTTCACCGCTGTCAGACCGGCGGCTTCCCAAGACTCCGTGCTCGTGCCGATGATCTCAATGACGTTGTAGACGCTCATCTCATCCTCCCTGCAGGCCTCTTGACCGTGACGGTGCAACCCAGTATGGCCCACCCGCGGATGTACGACGGACGGAACGTCGAACCGAGCCGGCACCAAGCTCAGGTCAGGAGACCGGCTCAACGATCGGGCACCTCCGCCATCGCGCCGCCTCGCTATGCAACCGGCGACCGAGGAGGCGTGTTGCCATCGTCCCGGCCACGCCGGCAACCGCGGCCCGGCTCCGGGCGTGAGTCAGGGCTTATCGGTCGAGTCGTAACACCATCGAGCCGGCGATCGAGGACGCGTTGCCCACGCCATCGGTGGCGCGTTACTCCGAGTGTCGGACACCTCCTGCTCGATCCACCATCGGGTAGGCAAGACCATGTGGCAGTGGGATCGGGAAGATCGAGCTGTTGGTGGAGTGCGACTTCGACGAGGTCGATCGCCTTGCCGACCAGGTGGCGAGGCTTGCGTGCGACGAACCGATCGGCGAGGACCACGTGTGCCAGCGGCCGTAGTTCGTCATCACCTCGGAGCTCGAAGCGTCGGCTACCGCCTGGCGCCCCGAGCTGAACCTGTGACACCCGGCAGTCGAGGACGCGGGCCCGCTGATCTCGAGGTGGTCGCTATTCAGGATTGAGCGATCGGCTCCGGTCCGTCGTGCGTGGGTCATCCAGCAGGCTGGGCGGAGCCACATGGTGGAGAGGAGCCGACCTGTGTCCAGTCTTTCGCAGCGAGATGTCGTGGTGGGTTCCTCCGCGGCCTCGTCGGGGACGCCGCCACGCCGCTGCCTCGGTGCGACCGGCATTCACCGCGGCGCGAGGCTGGCCGTCATGGATGACCACCTGCCCGACATCTACCGTGCGTTCCGAGAGTCGTTCCCGGACGTTGCGGCCGCGCTCGACGCCCTTGCTGTACGGGTCGACGGCGCCGGACCGCTTGACCAGCGGACGCAGCGGCTGGTCAAGCTGGGGATGGCGATCGCGTCGGCGTCGCCGGGCGCCGTGCGCTCGAACGTCCGCAAGGCGTTACAGGCCGGCGACAGCGCCGATGAGATCCGCCACGTCGCTGCGCTGGCCATCACCACCTGCGGCTTCCCGACCGCGGTCGCCGGCACGGAGTGGATCGAAGAGGTCCTCCGCCACCGGTGATTGCGCTCGCCGCCCGCTACGGCGCGGTCACCGGCGTGCACAACACGAGCGGGCGCGGCGGACGTGATCGCTTGCCGACCGGCCTTTGTGGCCTCGACCGCCGCGCGCTTCACCGTTTGGTCGACCTGGTGCGAAACACGGCTTTGCTCCCACCCGCGCCGTCCGGCGATCTCGAACGGCGGGAGACTGCTCTCGGGATGGTCGGTCAGCGCCACCAGCGCCTCGTACTCAGCGTACGACAGCGTCCACTTGGCCGTCAGGCGCCTTGGCGAGCTCGCTGGCGACGGCGTGCATGTGCAGGAAACCCCCGCCACGCCGGCGTCTTCGGTTCGCTCTGCCACGCCTCTCGGCTACTCGGTCCGTGACCGGCGGCCGAGGTCGATGTCGTCCGAGACGGCGTCGTCGCTGGCTGGCCGGCGCCGCTGGAAGTCGCGATCGGCACGCTTTCCCTGGTAGATGCGCATGTCGATCGCTCGCGACACGTCCGCGGTGAGTCGGAAGAGCAGGCGGTGCTCCGTACGCATGTTGGCGAAGAACGCTTCGCGTTGGGCTGCGACGATGTACTTATCGACCAGCTGCCGTGAGATCGGCCAGATGTCGAAGTCGGGCAGCTCGTGTGCGGTGACGGTGCCGTCGATGCCGACATGGCCGGGAACCGGTGCGGTGGCCTCCACGCAGAGCGAGGCTCGTGGGTCGTGGAACAGCTGCTTGCACCACACCCGGTCGTAGGTGCCGGTGATCCAGAAGGCTTCGTCGTGGTGCAAGAACCAGACCGGCACGGTGTATGGGCGTCCGTCTTGTCTCAGCGTCGCGAGCACGCCGATGTGGGGTTGGGCGAGGAACTCGGTGACGTCGTCGGGCTTCATCCGCGGCATGAGGGTCGGACTCCTTGTCGGTGGTTTGAAGCTGTTGAGCAGCAGCGACGGGGATGGTGGTGGGACTTGCAGGTTGCGTCAGGCGACGATGGCCCCGGCCCTCAGCTGGTGGCCGGGTTATCGGCGGCGAGGTCGCCGGCCGCGGCGTGGAGCTGGCGCCGCAGGATTTTGCCGGCGGCCGACTTGGGGATTTCGTCCACGAACTCGACGCGTCGGATCCGCTTGTAGGTGGCGACCTTGCCGGCGACGTGGTCGATGAGGTCCTGCGATGTCAGACGGTGCCCGGGCCGGGTGACGACGAACGCCGTCGGGATCTCGCCGACTTGGACGTCGGGCACGCCGATGACGGCGGCGTCGGCCACGTCGGGGTGTTCGAGGAGCACTGCTTCGAGCTCGGCCGGTGCGACCTGGAAGCCGTTGTATTTGATCAGCTCCTTGACCCGCCCGACGATGAACAGGTGCCCGTCGGCGTCGATGCGGGCGAGATCGCCGGTGTGCAGCCAGCCGTCGGCGTCGACGGTCTCGGCGGTCGCGGCGGGGTTGTTCAGGTATCCGGCCATCACCTGTGGTCCACGCACGAGCAGCTGGCCGACCTCGTCGACACTGAGTGCTCGGCCTTCGTCGTCGACGATGAGCGATTCGGTGTTCGGTACGGTCACCCCGCTGGAGCCCGGTTTGACGTCGGGCAGGATCGTCGTGTGGCTCATCGGGCTGAGCTCGGTCATGCCGAACGCCTGGTACACCGGGCAGCCGATGCGGTCTGCGACCTCGGTGGCCAGCTCCGGCCCGAGCGGCGCCGCGGCGCAGGTGATGCCGCGCAGCGACGACAGGTCGTAGTCGTCGACGAGCGGGTGTCGGGCGAGCGCAAGCATCACGGGCGGGACCGCGTAGAAGCGTGTGACCCGATGTTCCTGGATCAGCGACAGCACTGACTCGAGCTCGAAACGAGGCAGGGTGACGAACGGGACGCGATGGGCGAGGCAGGCGTTCATCAAGCCGTTGAGGCCGTAGATGTGGAACATCGGGATCGCCACGAGGGCCACGTCGTCGGGGCGGAAGTCGTTGACGGCTGCCGATTGCGCCAGGTTGGCGACCAGGTTGCGATGGGTCAGCATCACGCCCTTGGGCAGGCCCGTGGTTCCCGACGAGTACGGCAGCGTGGCCGTGGCGTGGGAGAAGTCGAGCTGCTGCTGGTCGAGCGGCTCGCCGAACAGTTCCTCGAACGACGCGTCGCCGATGACGGCTACGGGCCGGCCGCCGGAAGCCGCTCGCGCGGCTTCCGCCGCCAGCGGGCTGACGATCAGGAGGTCGACACGGGCGTCGTCGAGTTGGTGGCCGATCTCGTCGGCGCCGTAGGTCGGGTTGATCGGGGTGACTGTCGCCCCGGTCAGGGCGACCGCGTGGAACACGATCGGGAACTGCGGGCTGTTGCCGGCGATCAGCGCCACCGTGCTGCCGGTGGAGATGCCCCGTCCGTGGAGGCCGCCGGCGAGGCGTCGCACGTGATCGAGCACGGCGCCGCGGGTCCACACCGTGCCGTCGACGCCGTCGATGATGGCGACCCGTTCGGCGTCATCCGGGGCGGTTCGGAACGTGTAGTCGGTGACCGACGTGTCGGGGATGTCGACGTCGGGAAGGCGGCTCCGCACGATCCGTGCTCCCGTCGCCGGTGTGGGGCTCATGGTGCGGCAACGGGTTCGAGTCGGGCGGGTACCGTCTTGTGCCACGGCGTCCCGGCGAAGCGGTCGCGGTGGAACGAGCCGGTGAGGTTGTTCGGCGCCACGCCGTCGGCGCACCCGTTCGCCGTCGACGAGGCGGTCGGTGCCGGTGCCGTTGGGCAGAGCCAGGTGACCGGGATGCATGCGGTCGTCCACGGCGACCTCGATGGTCGCCTCGCCGCGTTCGGTGATGATGCGGACGGGGGCGCCGTCGGTGAGGCCGAGTCGTTCGGCGTCGACGGTGGCGACGCGCAGCGCCTCCTGCCCGGCGCGCTTGCGCCAGGCGGGGTCGCGGAAGATGGTGTTGGCGGTGAACGAGCGACGTTCGCCGGCGGACAGGAGGAACGGCCACTCGGCAGTCGCTCCCGGCGGCTCGCCGAGATCGTCGAGCTCGGCGAGCAGCTCGGGCATCGCCAACTGCACCTTGCCGTCGGGCGTGGTGACGCGTCGCCAGGTGGCGGCGTGGTCGTCCACGGTGATCACGACGCCGGAAGGGCTGTCGACGATCGCGTCGAACAGGCGGTCACCGGCATCCGGCCCGGTGCCGAAGCCGGCCCCTTCGACACCGCTCGGGTTCAGCAGGGCACAGCGACGGGCGATCGCCCACAAGGCTGCGGCCGACGTCGCCCCATGGGGCAGGGTCGGTCCGAGTGTGCGGTACAGCAGCACGGGCGAGACCGGACCGAGCACCGGCTTCGCCGCGACTGCTGCCGCGAACGCATCGGCGAACACCGCCCGTCCCTGCTCGGCGGCTGCGCGCAGCGGTTCGATGTCGGCGTCCGTGACGAGTCCGGCCGCCTCGAGGATGCGGGCGTGGATCTCGGGTTCGTCGAGCGGGCCGTCGGGTGGCGCGACGACGGGACGGCGGAGGTGGAACACGTTCTTCGGGAACTCGAAGTTGAAGAACGTCGACTCGAACTTCTCGAACTGTGTCGTCGCAGGCAGGACGTAGTCGGCGTGGCGCGCCGTCTCGGTCATGAACACGTCGATCACCACGACGAAGTCGAGCGCATCGAGCGCCTGACGCATCCGGGCGCTGTCGGCCACGGAGTGGGCGGGGTTGCCTGACTCGACGATGAGCGCCCGGTAGCGCGCCGGGTGGTCGGTGAGGATCTCCTCGGGCATGACGTTGCACGGGATCAGCCCACCGAGGATCCGCTCACCGGCGACCGGGCTGCGTGGCGCACGCTCGGGATCGAGCTCGGCCGAGTACGCCTTGACGATCGGGACCATCGTCGAGGGGATGTACTGGCCGCCGGGGTTGGCGAAGTTGCCGGTGAGCGTCCAGACCAGCTTCTCGAGGTAGCTGACGAGCGTCGAGTGGCGGTTCATCTGCACGCCGAGGTCCTCGAACACGGCGACGCTCGCCGCGGCGGCGATGCGCCGGGTGGCGCGCCGAACGAGGTCCTCGTCGACGCCGGCGATCGCGCAGTACTCGGCGATGTCGATCGTCGAGAAGCGGGCGTCGACGGCGTCGCGGCCGTTGGCGTGCTCGCGCAGCCAGGCGTCCGCGTGCAGGTTCTCCTGGACGATGACGGCGACCATCGCCGCCAGCAGCCAGGCATCGCGGCCCGGCGCGACCTGGAGGTGGAAATCGGCGAGCTCGGCGGTCTCGGTGACCCGAGGATCGATCACCACCATCGAACGCTGCTCGTCGTTGGCGATCGCCTTCAACGTGGTCCGGGCGTGCGGGATGCTGTGGCTCATCCACGGGTTCTTGCCGACGAAGAAGGCGACCTCGCACTCGTCGAACTCCCCACGCACGGCGTTGCCGAACATGGTGCCGTTGACCCAGATCTCGCCGCTCTTCTCCTGTCCCACGGCGCTGCTGCGGTACACGCCGCCGAACCCCTTGTGCAGCGCGGCGCCGTACGCCCCACACAGGTGGTTGCCTTGCCCGCCGCCGCCGTAGTACAGGATCTTGTCGCCGCCGTGCTCGTCGCGCACCGCGCCGAGGCGCGCCGCGACCTCGCGGACCGCGGTGTCCCAGTCGACCTCCTCGTACGTGCCGTCATCACGACGGCGCAGCGGGTTGAGCACACGCTCACCACGACCGTTCTGGTAGTGGTCGAGGCGCAGCGCCTTCTCGCAGGTGTACCCCTGGGACGCCGGGTGGGCCTTGTCGCCGCGGATTCTTTCGAAGGTGTGCCCGTCGGATCCGAGCCGGATCTCGACGCCACAGTTGCACTCGCAGAGGATGCAGGCGGTCTGGTGCCACGTCGCCGGCGCGGCGTCGTTGCCCGCTCGAGCCGTGATGCTGGCGGTGGTCGTGGTGGCGTCGTCGATGGTCGTCATGGCGGTGGCGTCCCTTGCTGTTGGTCGGGTGTGGGTGTGGTGCGGTTCAGGCGGTCGTGTCGAGCGACGCGCCGGCCTCGGTCGGCGAGGCCGACGAGCAGCTCGAGGTCGGCGATCTTCTCGTCGAAGGCGCCGTCGACGGAGACCCGCAAGGTGGTGACCCCGCTGCGCTCGTACTCGGCCAGCCGGTCCCGGATCGTCGTCGGTGGCCCGATGAGGTTGGTGCCGAGGCCGATCTCGACCGGCACACGTGCCGCCGCCGCGTCACGGTCGCCCGCCGCCCAGAGGCGTTGCACCTCGGCGACGTCGTCGCCGTAGCCCTGGCGGGCGAACGCGTCGTTGTAGAAGTTCTTCGTCGCCGAGCCCATGGCGCCGAACGTGAAGGCGTACCCGTCGGCGTGGCGGCGCCCGGCGGCGGCGATCGCGTCCGGGTCGTCGTCGGTGACGTCGACGCTGACGGCGACGACACGATCGACGTCGTCGAGCGAGCGTCCCGCGCTGACCGCACCCTCACGGATCGGGTCGAAGAACGCGTCGGCCGTTGCCGGGAAGAATGAGTTGCCGATCCAGCCATCGGCGAGCTCGCCGGTGAGGCGCAGGTTGGCCGGCCCGAGCGAGGCCACGTACACCGGGATCGGCGCCGTCTCGGCCCGTGACCGGATCGCCCGGCCCGCCCCGCCCGGCAGCGGCAGCTGGTACACCGAGCCGTCGTACGCCAGGCGTTCACCGGCGGTGATCATCTTGATGATCTCGATCGTCTCCCGGGTGCGTTGCACCGGTCGGTCGAACGGCACGCCGTGCCAGCCCTCGATGACCTGCGGGCCGCTGGCGCCGATCCCCAGGATCAACCGACCGTCCGAGACGGCCTGGACCCCCTGCGCCGTCATCGCCAGCATCGCCGGCGTGCGCGCCCCGAGCTGGGCGATGCCGGTGGCCAGCCGCAGACGCTCGGTGACCGCGGCGATCGCCGCGAGCGGCGTGAACGCGTCGTAGGCCCAGTACTCGGCCACCCACACCGAGTCGACCCCGATGCGCTCGGCCTCCCGGGCGAGCTCCAAGAAGCGCGGCATCGCCGGGTCGATCGACAGCCCGATCTTGATCGTCATGTCGGGCCGTCGCTCGTGATCGCGTCGAACGCCGGCCCGGGCACGTGCATCAGATCGCGTGCCTCGATCGGTTCGCCGGTCTCGTCGTCGACGAGTTGGAGTCGCACTCGGTGCCCGGTCGTGCGGTCGACGAGTCGCAGGGGCTCGTTGCCCGCACCGAGCACATGGCGATCGCCCCATTCGCGCAGCGCGATCAGCACATGACGCAGGTCCCACCCGCGTGGGCTCATCCGGTACTCGATCCGCGTCCGCCCCCGACCGGAGTCGTACTCGGCCGTCACGAGGATGCCCGCCGCAGTGAGACGACGCAGCCGGTCCGCCAGCGTCGCCCGACTGATGCCGAGCCGGGCGACGAGGTCGTCGAAGCGGCGCACGCCGTTCATGACGTCACGGATGATGAGCATGCTCCACCGGTCTCCGAACACGTCGAGCGACTCGGCGACCGGGCAGGGCCGCGTCGGGAGCCGATTCCAGTCGATGGCTGCCGGCCGCCCGTCCGACCCGGTCACGGCGTGCCCCCCGCTGACTCGGCGAGCTCCTTCACGCCGGCCACGACGCGTTCCATGTTGCGCCGGTGCTCCTCCATACGGCGGGCGACGATGCGCTCCTCCTTGTCGGGCATGCGCTCGATCGCGTAGTTCAAGCCCCCACGCCCGGGACCCATCTGGAACCAGAACTCCAGATCGACGCTTCCGTCACCCCGGTCGGTCATCGTGTAGCGCCAGATCGACGACACGTCGTCGTCGCGGCCGATCACGCTCCACTCGAAGACGTGCTCGGGCTCGAACGCCGTCACGATGCACGTCGTGGACCACTCGCCGATGGCGTCGTGGGCGCTGTGACCGACGAAGCGGGCGCCGAGGGCCGGCCCGTCGGCGCCGTCGAGCCACTCGGTGCGGCTCACCTCGGTCGAGAAGCGCGACGACAGCCCGATGTCCGACACCAGCGCCCACACCACCGCCGGTGGTGCTGCGATGTCGGTCGACACGGAGGCGGTCGGGCAATCGGCGTACTTCATCGGTCGGTCCGACGGTGCAAGCGGAGAACCGGGAGCGATCCGGGCAGGGTAGCTGAGTTCATCATCTGAATGATGAACTTACACGACTGGCGGGGATGTTGGTACCCGCGATCCAACCGCAGTGCACCGTGGCGCCGGCAGGCACGGTCGGGCCGTCGGGGAGGTGGGCGTAGGCGTTCGCCCCTGCGGTTGCCGCGAGGTGGTGGCGCTGGCCAGGGCCGGCCGGCCGGATCGAGAGCACCGCGCCCGTGACGCTGGCAACGACCGGTACGACGTGCAACCGCCCGTCGGGACGACGCGGGAAGTCGACCGACGCCGTGGCGGTGAACGAGCTCATCGACGCACCATCGCGGTGACCGGCGAGGCGGTCGAGGGCCGGGCGGGCGAACAGGTGGTAGCTGACGAACGCGCTGGCCGGGTTGCCCGGCAGCCCGAACACGGGCACGCCTCGGACCGCCGCGAACATCAACGGCTTGGCCGGTCGAACGGCGACACGCATCCACCGGGCGACGCCTCCCGTCGACCGGGCCGCCTCGGAGAGGACGCGCTTCACGTGGTCGTGGTCGCCGACGCTGACGCCTCCGGTGGTGATGACCGCGTCGCACTCGTCGATGGCCTGTTCGAGGCGGTGGCGGAGCGCGACGTGGTCGTCGCCGACCACACCCAGGTCAACAGGCACCTCGCCCGACGCCGCGAGCAGGGAGAGGAGACCGGGGCGGTTGGCGTCTCGGATCCCCGACAGCCCCGGCACCGCTCGTTCGACCTCGTCACCGGTCGACAACACCCCAACTCGGGCGCGCGGAACGACTCGGGGTCGATCGTGGCCGATGGCGGCGAGGACGGCGAGGTGCATCGGCGTCAGACGGGTTCCCCAGTCGACGACGACGGCGCCGGCAGGGTGGTCGGAACCAGCCCGCCGGATGTTGGAGCCGGCGGCGAGCTCGCCGCGCAGGGTGACGAAGGCATCGTGCTCGTCCACGACCTCCAGGGGAGCGACCGCGTCGACACCATGCGGGACCCGCGCGCCCGTCATGATGCGAACGGCTTCACCGCGAGTCACCGCACCGACGAACTCGTCGCCGGCGAGCGAGCACCCGATCACCCGCCATTCGTTCGGAGATCCGGACTCCTGGTGGAGGGCGTAGCCGTCCATCGCCGACGTGTCGAAGGCCGGTGATGGCTCGGTCGAGATCGCATCGGTGGCCAGGACCAGACCGCACGACGCCGACAGCGGCACCTGGATGGGCGCGTTGGGCTCGAGCTGACCGAGGATCCAGCGGGTCGCCGCTGGGGCGTCGAGCGCGACGGCTCCGTCCCACGGGGTGATCGATCGGCCAGTGGGCACGAGCGCTCCGCTCGGGTCAGCGGCCGAGCGCGGGGTACAGGACCGTCAGATCGCCGGACAGCCCTGCGCGCACCCGCCGGCTGACGTCGTCGGCAAGGACCTCGAAGTCACCCGCTTCCAACCCGTCAATGACCTGGAGGGCCACGTCGTCGGGCGACGACTTCGGCACATCGAGGCCGGCGGTCATGTCGGTGTCCATGAAGCCGACATGCAGCGCCATCACCTGGGTGCCTTGGGAGTGCAGCTCCTGGCGGATCGCGTTCGTCAGGGACCACGACGGCTGCCTTCGCCGCGCAGTACAGCGCCGATTGCGGCGCGCTGAGCCATGACAGCACGGACAGGACGTTGACGATCGCTCCCCCACCGTTGGCGCCGAGGATGGGAGCGAAGGCCTGGGTGACGGCGAGCGGACCCAGCACGTTCGTGTCGAACTCCTGCTTGGACATCTCGATGGCGTCGGCCGACAGCGCCGACGTGCCGGTTCCGATGCCTGCGTTGTTGACGAGGAGCGTCACATCGCCACAGTGCGCGGCGGCCGCGGCGATGTCGTCGGGCGAGGTGATGTCGAGCTGGATCGCCTCCACACCGTCCATCCGCACCGACGAGGCATCTCGTGCGCCGGCGTACACCTTGGCCGCGCCGCGTTCGAGCAGCGACGCGCACAACGACGCCCCTAACCCTCGGTTCGCTCCGGTGACCAGAGCGATAGACCCAGCGACGTCCATGACGTTCCTCGCTCTCTCATCCGGGCTCGAGCCCGTCGACCACCGAGTTTCGTGATGGAACGCACCATACGCCGAAAAGCGCTGTGGGACAAGCGCCGAGCGGTTGCGCTGCGGTTCGCCGTCGGACTACTCTCGGTTTCATGATGGAATCCAGCGCCGGAGAGGGCCAGCGCCACCCGCACGGAGCCGTGCACAGCGAGGTCGTCGACGACCACATCCTCGTGCTCACGGTCGATCGGGTGGAGAAGAAGAACGCGTTCACGCCGAAGATCACCGCCGAGCTGGAAGACGCCTTGACGCGCCTGGACGAGGACCCCGACCTGTTCGTCGGCGTGCTGACGTTCGCCGGCGATCACACCACGGCGGGGCTGGAGATGCCGCTGTTCTTCACCGACGAGGCGCGGCAGGCCGCGGCCGAGCGGCGGGCCGCCCAGACGTCGGCACCGGTGGACCCGTTCAGCCTCGGGCGGCGCTTGACCAAGCCGCGGATCACCGCGGTCCAGGGGATCACGTTCACGATCGGCATCGAGATCGCGCTCGGCGGCGACATCGTGGTGGCCGCCTCGGATCTGCGGATGTGCCAGCTCGAGCCCAAGCGTGGCCTCGCCCCGCTCGGCGGGGCGACCGTCCGCTATGTGCAACGGGCCGGTTGGGGCAACGCCATGTACCACCTGCTCCTCGCCGACGAGTTCGGCGCCGACGAGGCGTACCGCATCGGGCTCGTGCAGGAGGTCGTCGAACCCGGCCAGCAGCGCGACCGGGCGATCGAGCTAGCTCGACAGATGCTGCAGTGCTCGCCGACCGCGCTGCGCCACACGATCGCCAACGCCCGTGTCGCCCTCGACGAGAACGAACCCGCAGCGATCGCCGCGATCCCGGCGATGGACAAGATCGTCCAGGCCACCGACGACTTCAAGGAGGGCATCGCCTCGTTCATCGAACGGCGACCCGCCGTGTTCACGGGCCGCTGATGGACATCGACCACACCCACGTCGACGAGACCCTGGCAACCACGCGTGCCGTGCGGCGACGCCTCGACCTCGAGCGCCCGGTCGACAACCAGATGCTGCTCGACTGCATCGACCTCGCCGAACAGGCGCCGACGGGCGGCAACCTCGGCAGCCGGCGATGGATCATCGTGCGCGAGCAGGCGGTGAAGGACCAGCTCGGCGAGCTGTATCGCGACGCCGCGCTCGGCTTCATGTCCCAGACCGCCGAGCGTCTGCGCGGCACCGGACACCCGCAGGAGAAGGTCATGGCCTCGGCCCAGTACCTGGCCGAGCACCTCGCCGACGTCCCTGCGATCGTCGTCCCGACGATCATCGGCCGCCACGACGGCAGCGGCCGGCCCGGCCTGTTCGACTCGGTCATCCAGGCGGCGTGGAGCTTCTGCCTCGCCCTGCGCGCCCGCGGCCTCGGCACCACATGGATGACGGCCGTGTTCGAGCACGAGACGAAGGTCAAGGAGATTCTCGACATCCCCGACCACATGACCGAGGTCGTCATGCTGCCGGTCGCCTGGACCACCGGCACCGAATTCCACCGGGCCCCCCGCCACCCGGCCAGGTCGATCAGCTACTTCGACCGCTTCGGGTTCACCTCGGAGACCGGCCCGGGGCCGGAGCTGCGATTCGACGAAGGCCCCGGCGTCCTCGCCGAGATCGACATCGACGCGTCACCGCGCGTCGTGTGGCAGCAGGTGACCGACGTCGAGGTGCCGACACGGTTCTCCGACGAATCGGTGGGCGCCGAGTGGCAGGGCGACGAGCGCGGCGTCGGCGCCGTGTTCATCGGTCGTAGCCAGCACCCCGCCGTCGGCGAGTGGTCGCTGCCCTGCCACGTCGACGTGTGCGACGAGCCTCGGTCGTTCGGGTGGCGGACATCCGACCCCGACAACCCCGGCGCCAGATGGCGCTTCGACCTCGAGCAGATCCCGAGCGGCACCCGACTGCGGTACCACTACATCATGGGTCCCGGCGCATCCGGGACGTCGATGGCGATCGAGGCCAACCCAGACAAGCACGCCCGCATCGTGCGCCGCCGCCTCGAGGCGGTGAAGGCGAACATGCAGCGCACCGTCGCCGGCATCAAGCAGCTGGCCGAAACCGCCGACCGCCCCGCCGCGAACGGCAAGCCGCGGGTCGCGTCATGAGCGACCTGCGACTCGACGTCTACACGAGCCCGCTACGCGACCTCCCCAACGGCGGCCAGTTCTCGCCGACGACGTCCACGCTCGTGTACGGACCGACCGAGGCGGCGCTCGTCGACACCCAGTACATGGCCGACGACGTCGACGAAGTCATCCGCCGCATCGACGCCACCGGCACCACCCTCACCGCCATCTACGTCACCCACGCCCACGCCGACCACTACTTCGGTCTGCAACGACTCCTCGAACGGTTCCCGCAGGCCAGCGCCGTCGCCGCCCCCGTCGTCGCCGCCGAGATCGCCGCCG
Source organism: uncultured Acidimicrobiia bacterium (assembly GCA_963750905.1). Lineage (GTDB taxonomy): Bacteria > Actinomycetota > Acidimicrobiia > Acidimicrobiales > Ilumatobacteraceae > JALZMG01. Next base: position 3,795 of record CAVVSE010000021.1, on the reverse strand, counting down.
GCAACGACACCATCCGCGCCGACTGGGCCGCCATGTTCAGCGGCGCCGCGCTCGACAACACGGCGATCCCCGAACCCCTCGACGGCGACACCATCACCGTCGACGGCGAGGAACTGCGCGCCATCGTCGTCGGCCAAGCCGACATCCCCAATAACACCGTCCTGCACATCCCCTCGATCGCCGCGGTCGTCGCCGGCGACGTCGTCTACAACGGCATCAACCCCTTCCTCGCCGTGTCCGACCCCGACGGCTGGCACAGTTGGCTGGAGAGCCTCGCCAAGGTCGCCGAGCTCCACCCGCGCATCGTCGTCGCCGGCCACAAGCGCCCCGAGCTGCCCGACGACGACATCGCCGCGTCAGTCGGCGCGACCAGCGCCTACCTCCGCGACTTCCTCACCGAGGTCGAAGCGGCCAGCGGGTCCCGGGACCTCGTCGCGCGCATGCAGCGCCGCTACCCCGACCACGGCAACCCCAGCGCGCTGATCCTCTCGGCCGTCACCGCCCTCAAGCGGCGCGCCGCCGGCGGCACCTGATCGGCCGCCGCGGCTCAGGCGACCGTGGCGACCACGTCCCCGAGCAGCTCGAAGCTCCTGACCATCGCCTGATGGTCGCCCGTGATGTGACGGACCATCACGTGCTCGAACCCCATCGACTCGTAGTGGCGCAGCCGACCCACGACCGTCTCGGGTGACCCGACGAGTAGGCGGTCGTAGCCGACACCGCGGTACCCCTGCTCCAGGATCGGGTCGATGTGAGCGCGCGCCTCGGCGTCGGTCGCCGCAACGTGCACATCGCGGCGCAGCACAGCCCGACATGGACGGCCGTGCGCGTCAGCCGTCCGGCGATACAGATCGAGCTGCTCGGCGAGGGCGCTGTCGGTCGCGTTCTGGGCGGTGAGCCAGCCGTCACCGAGGCGGCCGGCCCGTGCGACCGTGATGTCGTTCGTACCGGCGATCCAGATCTCCGTCGGATGACGAGGCAGCGGGGAGATCGTCGCACCAACGAGCTCGAACGACCGGCCCGTCGACGTCACCGCCTCGCCGGCCAGCAGGGCGCGAACGTCGGGGATCATCTCCTCGGACCGCCTCCCGCGCGACGCCAGCCGGTAGCCGAACGCCTCGAACGCGTGCGCCGAGCCACCGCTGGCGAACGTCACGACGATCGGCGCGTCGACGAAGGCGCTCAACGTGCCGATCTGCTCGGCGAGCAAGAGCGGGTGGTAGAAGGGCGCCAACAGCACCATGCCGACCATCATCGGGCCGGTCTCGGCGCTCAGCCGGGCGATCGTCGGGACCGGCTGGAACATGTTGGCGTACTGCGCCGGGATCGCGTGGTTGTCGCCGACGAGCAAGCCCCACAGGTTCGCGGCCCGGGCCGCTCGCGCCACCTCGACGAGGTTGTCCGCCTGCTGCACGACGTCGTCGGCGCCCATCGGCCGCTCGATGAACGCGCCCGACGGCAGCGAAGCGACGATCGACTGGTAGATCGCCATCGTCTGCGGACCGGCCGGGAACAGGAACCGCAGCGACGTGCCGACCTTCATGATGGGTTCCCCACTTTCGCCGTTGGCGCGTCGAGCTCGATGGCCACGCCGGATGGCACGAGGATCGTGTTCGCCGTGGCAGCGAGCTTGGACGTGCCGTCGCGACGGGCGTGCGATTCGCCGCTCGTGAAGACCTGCTTGCGGCCCGCGTTGACGACGTGAACGGGTCTCATCGAACGGCCCACCATGTGATGGCGCTGGGTTCCGTCATGGAACGACCTTAGAGAGCCAACGTGCCATGATGCAACTGTTCGCCTACGCTGGTCGACGTGAAGCGCACCGACACCTCCGACTGGCCCTGCACCATCGCCCGCAGCGCAGCGGTGCTCGGCGACCACTGGAACCTTCTTCTCATCCGCGAGGCCTGCCTCGGCACCCGCCGGTTCGACGACTTCCAAGCAGCGCTCGGCATTGGCCGCAACATCCTCACTCGCCGCCTCAACGCGCTCGTCGCCGACGGACTGATGCGGCGCGTCGAGTACCAGCAACACCCGCGCCGCCACGAGTACCGCCTCACCGACAAGGGCCGCGACGCCTACCCCATCCTCGCCGCCATGGCGGCGTGGGGCGACCGGTGGCTCACCGGCCCCGAAGGCACACCGCTCGTGCTGCGCCACACGGCCTGCGACCACGACATGCACGCCGTCGTCGTGTGCAGCGAATGCCACACGCCCATCGACGTCCGCGAGATCCGAGCCACGCCCGGACCCGGCGCCCCCGTCACCGCGTCATGACCACCGCCGACTGGGTCGCCACCTACGCCGAGGCGGCCGGCATCGCTCCGCCGAGCCCCGACGACATCGACGTCCTCCTCCAGCTCGCCGGCGTCGCCGCGCACGTGTCGGAGCGCACGGCCGCACCGATCACCTGCTGGATCGCTGCCATCGCCGGGCTCGACCCCGCCGCGGCGCTCGCCCTCGCCGAGTCGATGGCGACCGACGCGAACTGACGCTGCCGCGGTCTGGACGCGACTGGCTGCCACAGCACTTCGAGAGCGACACGAGCAGCGAACTGCAATCGGGTGGCCTCTACGACTACCTGCACTCGCATAGGGCGCCCCCGCCCTCGGCGCCCGAGCTGATCGGCGCACGCGCGGCCAAGCGCACCGAGGCCACGGAGCTGCGAATCGCCACCGGCAGTCCCTCCTATGGACCGGCACGTGCGGCCTCGTCGGCGTGAAATAGCGCCGCTCACCATCGAGAGCAACCTGCACGGTGCCGCACGCAACGTCATCAGCATCCTCAAAGGTGACGCAGTTCCGGAAGTGTTCATCCCGCAGCTCATCGCAGTGTGGGCGATCCGGCCGATTCCCGTTCGATCGGTTGGCCGAGACGTTCGCGTTCGAGGACATCAACCAAGTGGGACCAGGCCTCACTCGCAGGAGAAGTCGTGAAGCCGGTTCTCGTTCACGGCGACGCCCTCATTCCGGAGCCCAGACCACATCTGACGGCCTAGGAGGAAGGCACCAATGCGCATTGGCGCGACAAGCTCCAACGAGAACTACACCGACTGGGACCGCTACGACGCCGAGGAGCGCCCGGCGAGTATCTGTCTACGGCGCCCGCCCGACGCTCTCGGACCGCTAGATTTAACGCAGGAGTTGGAGATCGCCCTCATCGCCGACACACGGAGCTGGCTGAGGCCCCGCCCGCTACGCCTCGGAGCTCGCGCCACTACCCGGGATAATCGATGGAATCGCAGATGATGGCGCACTGTCGACTGCGGAGCGTCCGGGTGGGCACCCGTCACTGCGGTCGGTGGCGGGCTCGCTTCCGAATCGGGCGACTCGGCGAGCATCGCAGGCTGGAGGCCGCCCCGCCGAGCTCGTTCCGAACGTCAACATGGAGGCGCGCCGAAGCCGCCTTACCGGATCCGGTCCGTCGAACGTTCGAAAGAAGTCCACGCTCGCTTGCTAAGAATCGCGTCCTCCATTTGCCGGGAAGCCCGAGTCACTGACCGCTTCAGTGAAGTCGTGGTCCTGACGCCCTGCTGTAGTCGTCACGTGTGTGGCAGCTTGCCATGCGCTCGCGTCGCCTACGCTCGGAGGCCATGCGGATGCCTCCCGTCCCGGTGGTTGCTAGCTTCGCGCGCCGACACGCCATCGGGAGGTGTGCAATCAGGTGTGCAATAGCGGCTTCCTGCAATTTACACCGGCTTTACACAAACGCCTGGTAGATGACCTGACACAGGCTCCCGACCAGGGCACTTTCGATCCCTGATAAGGATGAGGTCACAAGTTCGATTCTTGTTAG
>CAVVSE010000020.1:0-42638 GCA_963750905.1 uncultured Acidimicrobiia bacterium | reverse complement strand
CAGTCGGCGGCCACGAGCGCCGGTGCCGTCCGCCGCCGCTCGGGTGCGGACACCGGCACGACGCGGGCGAGCAGCAACCACGTGCCGACGCCGCACAGGACGACGGCACGGAGCCGAACGCGGCGCGCTTGCTCGCCAGCTCGGCGATCAGGCCGAACACGACGCCACCCGCGATGTTGCCGACCTCGAAGAACATCGTGAACGAGCTGATCGCCATCGGCCGTTCACGCTCGTCGGCCCGGTTCACCGTGAGCGCCATGAGCGACGGGTAGAGGAACGCCGAGGCCGACGCCGATGAGCAGCGCCGAGCTCCACAGCGCCCAGCGGTCCGGGAACAGGGCGAGGCCGCCGAGCGCGACGGCGAGGGACGCGAACGCGATCGACACGGCCCGCCGGGCGCCCAGGCGCTCGAGCCACCGGGCACCCGACGAAGCGCAGCACGAGGCACACGACGCTGTAGGCCGCGAACAGCGACCCGGAGCCGCCGAGCCCGACGTCGCGGGCGTGCTCGGGCAGGAACGCCGTGAAGACGGCGAAGCCGGCGATGCCGCACGCGAGGACGAGCCCGGGGCCGCACCGCGGCGGGGTGCATGATGCGCTCGAAGCCGCGGCGCGCCGGGAGGTCGGTGTCGAGCGGTCGGCCGTGACGGGCGCGTCGACGGTGGCGGGGCACGGCGAGCGCGAGCAGCGGCGGCCAGCCAGGCGAAGCCGCCGGCGATCACGAACGCCCGGGCGTAGCTGGTCGTCGCCGAGCGACGGCGTCGCCGATGATCGGGCCCGACGCCGAGGCCCGCCGAACACGGCGACGGAGAAGTAGCTCGCCGCCTCGGCCCGCCGCGTCGGGCGGCGCGAGGTCGGCGATCAGCGTCGCCGCACCGACGAACAGGGCGGCCTCGCCGACGCCGGCGACGCTTCGCAGGGCGAGCAGCTGCCACAGCTCGTTCGACCGACGCCATCGCGCCATGCCGGCCGCGCCGGCGACCATGCAGCCGCCGATCATCACCGCACGGCGCCCGACCCGCTCGACGAGGCGCCCGATCGACGGGGCGGACGAAGATCGCCGCCGCGGCGAAAGAGGCGAGGCTCAAGCCGACACCGAACTCCCCCGCGGCGAGCTCGTCGTCGATGAACGTCGGGATGATCGGGACGAGGATGCCGACGTACACGAAGAACGCCGCGGCCGCCGCGGTGACCGCGAGGAACGGCTTCGTGATCAAGGGCGCGTCGGTGGCATGGCATCGCCATGTTGGGGGTCTTCCTGTCGTGAATCCCGTTCCCGGACCCCGGCGGTGGGACGGATTTCACCGCGCCGCAGCGGTCAGCGACGACGTGTCGACGCCGGCCGGCACACGTCGCACGACGACCTCCACCGTGAGGGACTGCTCGACCGCCGGTCCGATCACGACACCGCGGACCGGTCGACTCGCCGTAGTCCCGGCCCCAGGCCACCGTCACGTGGCGGTCGTGGGCAGCTGGTCGTTCGTCGGGTCGAAGTCGACCCAGCCCTGCTGGGGGACCCACAGCGAGCACCACGCGTGCGACGCGTCGGCACCGGCGAGGCGCGGCCGCCCGGGTGGCGGATCCGTCTCGATGTAGCCGCTGACGTACCGCGCCGCGAGGCCGAGCGAGCGCAGGCAGCCGGCGGCGAGGTGGGCGAAGTCCTGGCAGACGCCGCGTCGACCGGCGAGCACCGTCGACAGCGGCGTCGACACGTCGGTGAACGCGGGGTCGTAGTCGAACGTCTCGTAGATGACGTGGCACAGCTCCCGCGCCGCCTCGACGACCGGGCGGTGCGGCGTGAACGCCTCCTCGGCGATCTCCCGCAGCGCCGCCCCGTGGGCGTCGAGGGCACGTACGGCGAGCTGCCGGCGAACGGCCGCACCGCCAGCGCATCGCCACCGCGCAGCTCGGCGACGCGCCAGGCGGCGACCTCCCACGGCTCACCCGGCACCGTCACCGTGGCGGGCTCGACGACGACCTCGCTCTCCGCGTGCAGGGTCAGCGTGTCGTGGGCGTGGTGCACACCGAGCTGCAGCATCCGGTTGCCGAACACGTCGATGCGCTCGGCGCGCTCGTCGGGCGTGGGGTCGACGGTCACCTCGGCCGCCTCGACGACCTGGTGGGCGGTCGGCGCGGCAGCAGGTACGCCACGGTGTAGCCGTCCGCCATCGGCGTCCCGTACTGGTACGTCGTGCGGTGCGAGATCCGGTAGCGCACGGCCTCGGCGCGTCCGCGGCCATCACCGGATCCGGCCGCGCACCACGGTCGGGTTCACCGGCGTCGCGAACCATGTCTCGACGACGAGCGTGCCGAAGCCCTCGACCGCGGCGTGCGCCGCGCCGACCCCCGCCAGGACATCGCCGTCGTCGACGAGGCCGGCGAGGCCGGCGACGGCCTGGCGCCCCTCCGTCCAGTCGATCGCCGCGACGTGCTCGGCGAGCCGGCCGACCGACGCCAGGTACGAGCGCGGGTTGTCGAGGTCGTGGAGCAGGAGGTGCGTGGCCGCATCGGGCTCGACGTCGCTGCGATGGTGCCGGCGATAGGCGACGAGGCTCTCGTTCGCCGCCAGCAGGACCTCCAGCGCGGCGCGGTCGACGACGTCGTTCGCCTCGAGCCGCACTGGTCCGGTGTCGTCCTCGCCATCGCCCGCCGGCGCTGGCCGGAGGCACGCGTCGACGAGGCCGAGCACGACCGACGAGCGCTCGATCCGGCGGCCGAGGTCCCCGAAGCGCCACGCCGGGCCGTGCACGGTGCTCTCGTCCCAGAGGCCGATGAACGCCGCCAGGTCGGCGATGCACGCGTCGAGGCCGTCGATGGCGGCGTGGCCGTCGGCGAAGTCGTTGCGGGACGCGGCCATGCTGCGCAGCACGCGCCCCGCCGTCACCGACAGGTACTCGGCGACCGTGCCGGCCTCGGCGAGCACCGCCGTCAGCCGCTCGCTCACCGCCCGCGTCGCGGCGACGAGCTCGGCGTCCAGCACCACGATCGGTCGTCCGTCCACGGCGGCCACGTCGAGCGCCTCGCCGCGCACGACGCGCAACACGTGGGCCATCCGCCGCGCCCAGCGCCCACCGTCGTACGTCGCCAGCGAGGGATCGGTCTGGCGCCGCGACGCCACGACGCGCGCCGTCTTGGCGACCGCCTCGGCCCGCTCGGCGGCGCGCCCGAGCCAGAACATCGCGTCGGCGGCGCACGTCGGGACCGACGAGACGAGGTCGACCTGGGGCAGCGGGGCGACGACCGGCGGCGCCGCCCGGTCGGCGCCGAGCACCCACACGTCCTTCGCCAGGCGCGCCGTCGGCCGGCGCGGGTCGTCGCCGTCGCGCAGCACACGCCCGTTGCCACCGGCCATCACCGTGACGCCGTCGGGCCCGGCCACGGCGTGCAACCTGATCACCGTCGGCGCGGCGCCGATCCGGCTCTCGCGGAACGCCGGCACCGTGGCCAGCGCGGCCCCCGGCTCGAGGAGCGGGAGCGCGAGGCGCACGCCGGTCAGCCCCTCGACGGCCGCCGGCCAGTACGGCGCCAGCGTCGGGTCCTCGACGACGCCGCAGCCGTGGGCGTTCGCCAGCACGACCCCGCCCTCGGTGGCGGCGAACAGCAGGCCCGGCACCCCGGTCGTGTTCGTCGCGCTCACCTCGATCGGGTCCACCGCCGCATCAGCCAGCCGGCGGTAGACGACGTCGATCGGATCGAGCCCACCCAGGGTGCGCAGCCAGAGGCGGCCCTTGCGCACGACGAGATCGGGCGCCTCGACGAGGTGGAAGCCGAGCAGGCGGGCCAGCGACGAGTGCTCGACGTACGCCGGCTCGTCGATGCCGCCCGTGAACACGACGATGCGCGGGCTGGCGACCTTCGACGTCGCCGCCAGCGCGTGGCGCAGCTCGGCCGGGAACCCGCTGATCGACGCCAGGTCGCTGCTGCCCTCCGGCCCGAGCAGCTCGGCGGCCACGCGGGCCATCACGGCGCGGTCGATCAGCGCGAACCCGACGCCGGTCGGCGTGTCGGCGAGGTCCTGCACGACGCGCCACGACCCGTCGGCGAGCTCGACCACATCGACCGCGTACGACGTCAGCCATCGCGGCGGCGCCGGCGCGCCGACGGCGGCGAGGCGGTAGCGCGGCGACGATGACAGCGCCTCCGCCGGCACCCAGCCCGCCCGCACCGAATCGCGGGGCCCGTACAGGTCGCCGAGCAACGCCTCCAACGCCAGCAGCCGCTCGGTGACGCGCGCCGCGAGCTCGTCGAACACCTCACCGTCGAGGACGAGCGGGATGGGGTCGAGCCGCCACGGGCGGTCGCGGGCCGGCTGCCCGGCGCCCGGGAGGTCGTGCACGAGGTGGCCGGCGAGCGACGCGCCGATCAACCGGTCCGCCTCCGCCTGGCGTCGCGTCAGGGCGAGGTGGTCGGCGAGGAACTGCGGCAGCAGCTCCGCCGCCCGTCTCACCGCCGGACGACGGGCGCCCCGCCGGTCCCGTCACACCCCCACCTGGAGGTAGCGGTCGGTGATCCGCTTGTCGACCTGGGCGATCGCGACCTGCAGGTCGTCCATCGCCGCGTCGAGCGCGGTGCCGTCCGTGCTGGCGGCGGCCGAGTCGCGCAGCACGGCCTCGACGTGGGCGACGGCGTCGAGCGGGCCACCCGGATCGGGCAGCTCGGCGAGGGCGAGGCGCATCTCGCGCAGCAGCGCCCGGACCGCCCGCGGGAAGCGGTCGTGCTCGAGCAGGAAGCGGACCACGGACGAGCCCTCGATCGGCCCGCGCACCGCGCGCTGGTACATCTGCAGCCCCCACACCGAGCGCAGCACGCCCATCCACTGCACCTCGTCGTGGTCGTTGCCGCCCACGGGCGGCTGCGACAGCACGTCGGCGGCCCGCACGCCGAGCACCCGTGTCGTCATGTCGGCCCGCTCGAGCGCCCGCCCGAGGCGCCACATCACGTAGGCCTCGTCGTGCGTCATCGCCGTCGCCAGCACGCCGTCGAGGCGCCGGCCGTCGGAGATGACGCGGCTCAAGAACCGCTCCCGCACGCGCCGGTCGGCGCCGCGGTCGGCCTCCGTCGTGACGTACAGGTAGAGGTCGTTGACGGCGTGCCAGCCGTCGCGGGGCACGGTGTCACGCGTCGTGCGCAGGTTCTCCCGTGCCGCCATCACGCTGCTGACGACGCTGCTCGGGTTCTTGCGATCGGTGATGAGGAAGCGGGCGACGGACATCTCGACGTCCTCGGGTCGCTCGCCGACTGCGACTGCGACTGCGACTGCGCACCGCCCGACTGCGATTGGGACTGCGATTGGGATTGGGACCGGACGGCGCCGGCCGGCTCGGCGACGGCGGGGTGTGGCCGTTGCGGTCCCGGAAGCGGACGTCGCTGCCCGTCACCGCGACGAGCGGCTCCCAGCGGGTCTCGATCTGCGGTGGCAGGTCCGCCATCAGCTCGCTGTGGGCGCGCACGAGGCGCGCCGTGTCCTCGGCCCGTTCGACGTACCGGGCCGCCCAGTAGATCCGGTCCGCGACCCGCGCCAGGAGCATCAGTAGCTCCCCCAGCCGGCGCCGAGGTCGACGATCCACGTGTCCTTGCTGCCGCCGCCCTGCGACGAGTTGACGACGAGCGAGCCCTTCGGCAGCGCCACCCGCGTCAGGCCACCGGCCGTCACGTAGCTCGACTCGCCGGTGAGGATGAACGGCCGCAGGTCGACGTGGCGCGGCTCGATCGCGTCGCCGCACAGCGTGGGCGCCGTCGAGAGCTGCAGGATCGGCTGGGCCACCCAGTTCCGGGGGTCGCCCTCGATCGCGTCGACCTGCGCCTCGAGCTGGGCGTCGGTGGCGCGGTTGCCGATCAGGATCCCGTAGCCGCCGCTCTCGTTGGCCGGCTTGAGCACGAGCTGGCGCAGGTTGTCGAGCACGAAGCGGCGCTCGTCGTCGTACTGGCAGCGGTACGTCGGCACGTTCGCCAGCAGCGGCTCCTCGCCGAGGTAGTAGCGGATGAAGTCCGGCACCCAGGCGTAGACGACCTTGTCGTCGGCGACGCCGGCGCCCGGGCGCGTTGGCGATCCCGACCTTGCCGGCCTTCCACGCCCGCATCAGCCCCGGCACGCCGAGCGTCGAGTCGGCGCGGAACACCTCGGGGTCGAGGAACAGGTCGTCGATGCGGCGGTACACGACGTCGACGGGCTCGAGTCCGTCGATCGTGCGCATGAACACCCGGTCGTCCTCGCTGACGACGAGGTCGCTGCCCTCCACGAGCGTGGCGCCCATCCGCTGGGCGAGGAACGAGTGCTCGAAGTAGGCGGAGTTGAAGATGCCCGGCGTGAGCACGGCGATCGACGGGTCCGCCACGCCGCTCCGGCGCCAGCGACGCCAGCAGCTTGTTGAGCTCGTCGGTGTAGGCGTCGACCGGCGCGATGCTCTGGCGGGCGAAGACCTCGGGGAACGCCTTCTTGGCGACGGCCCGGTTCTCCAGCACGTAGCTCACGCCCGACGGGACGCGCAGGTTGTCCTCGAGCACGTAGATCGTGCCGTCGGCGTCACGCACGAGGTCGGACCCGCAGATGTGCGCCCACACCCCGAACTTCGGGTGCACGCCCTGGCACTCGGCCCGGTAGTTCGACCGAGTCGTCGAGCAGCTCGGCCGGGAAGACCCCGTCGGCGACGACCCGGCGCTCGTTGTAGACGTCGTCGATGAACATGTTCAGCGCCCGCAGCCGCTGGACGAGGCCGCGTTCGACGGCGGCCCACTCGCGGGCCTCGATGATGCGCGGGATGACGTCGAACGGCCAGGCCCGGTCGATGTTCGAGCCCTCGGAGTACACGGTGAACGTGATCCCCATCGCGAGGATGTCGGACGCCGCGGCGGCCTGACGCCCCTGCAGCTCCTCGACGCCGATGCGGTCGATCAGCGCCATCACCTCGGCGGCGGCCGGCCGCGCCTTCCCCTGCTCGTCGAGCAACTCGTCCCAGGGAGTCGTCGCCGTCCTGATGTCCGTCATGCCGCCCGTGAGACTAGGCGTCACGTGTTTCCGGCTTGTGAAAGCCCCGTGACCCTCGGCGCGCGACGCCGTCGGGTCTCAGCCCTGCGGCGCCTGTGGCTCCTTGGGCAGCCCGAGCACCCGCTCGCCGACGATGTTGCGCTGGATCTGGCTCGTGCCGCCCCAGATCGTCTCGCTGCGGGAGAAGAAGAACGAGGAGATCATCGGGCTCACCGGATAGCCGTCGCGGCGCTTGTCGCGAACGGCGCCCGGCCACGAGCCGTTGGCGGGACCGGCGTCGACGAGCATCGACGAGGCGCCGTAGATGTCGAGGGCGAGCTCCATCGCCCCCTGGTGCATCTCCGACCAGAACATCTTGTTCGCCGCGCCGAGGGCGATGACACCCATGTCCTTCGACCCCGACAGCGTCTGCGACAGCGAGCGCAGCCCGTTGATCTTCAGGATCTGCCACTTCGTGTAGTACGTCGCGAGGCGCTGGCGGATGAGCGGGTCGTCGATGGCGCCGGTCTCGCGGGCGGCCGCGACCATCTGCTTGTACTCCTCCTCGAAGCGCCGGTAGCCGGTCGTCGCCGACTGGCCGCGCTCGAAGCCGAGCGTCGAGTTGGCGACCTTCCAGCCGTTGTTGACGCCCCCGACGACGTTGTCCTTCGGGCAGCGGGCGTCGTCGAAGAAGACCTCGCAGAACTCGGCCGTGCCGTCGGGCTGGGTGATCCCGCGCACCTCGACGCCGGGCTGGCGCATCGGCACCAGCAGGTACGAGATGCCCTTGTGCTTCGGCGCCTCCGGATCGGTGCGCGTGAGCAGGAAGCAGTAGTCGGCGTGGTGGCCGCCCGTCGTCCAGACCTTCTGGCCGTTGATGATCCACTCGTCGCCGTCGAGCACCGCCGACGTCTTCAGGCTGGCCAGGTCGGAGCCCGAGTTCGGCTCGCTGAAGCCCTGGCACCAGCGCATCTCGCCGCGCAGGATCTTGGGCAGGAACTCGCGCTTCTGCTCCTCCGTGCCCCACTGCAGCAGCGTCGGGCCGACGAGCGTGTCGCCGAAGAAGTCGGCCCGCATCGGGGCCTTCGCCCGGGCGAACTCCTCGGCCACGACGACGCCCTCCATCGTCGTCAGGCCCTTGCCGCCGTACTCCTTGGGCCACGTGGCGCAGATCCAGCCGCCGCCGTACAGCCGCTTCGGCCAGTCGGCGTTGAACGCGGCGCGCTCCTCGTTCGTCATCTCGAAGCCCTCGTCGAACCACCCGTCGGGGAGGTTGTCCTCGAGCCAGGTCCGCACCTCCTTGCGGTACTGCTCGGCTTCGGCGGGATAGCTCAGATCCATGTCCCCTATCTTGACCCGCGGGTCAAGTCCGCGACAACCTTGTCGCGCAAGGATCTCGGGCATCATTCCGGTCGTGAGCGACACCCGCGCCGGCCAGCCCGCCGAGCCCGCCGACCTCGATCGACGTGGCCCACCTCGTGACGGCCTACTTCACGACCGTGCCGGACCCCACGGACCCGGCCCAGCAGGTGGCCTTCGGGACGTCCGGGCACCGCGGATCGAGCCTCCTCGGCTCGTTCAACGAGGCCCACATCGTCGCCACCACGCAGGCCATCTGCGAGTACCGGGCTGCCCAGGGCATCGACGGCCCGCTGTTCATCGGTCGCGACACCCACGCCCTGTCGGAGCCGGCGTGGGTCAGCGCCCTCGAGGTGCTCGCCGCCAACGACGTCACCGTGCTCGTCGACGCCGCCGACCGCTACACGCCGACCCCGGCGGTCTCCCACGCCATCCTGCGGGCGAACGGCGGGCGCACGACCGGCGCCGGCCTCGCCGACGGGATCGTCGTCACGCCGTCGCACAACCCGCCGTCGGATGGCGGCTTCAAGTACAACCCGCCGCACGGCGGCCCGGCCGACACCGACGCCACCGGTTGGATCGCCGGGCGCGCCAACGAGCTGCTGGCTGGCGGCGCCGACGGCGTCAAGCGGCTCCCGTTCGCCGCCGCGCGGGCCGCCGCCGAGCCCTACGACTTCCTCGGCACGTACGTCGACGACCTGCCCAACGTCCTCGACATCGACGCCATCCGGGCTGCCGGCGTGCACATCGGAGCGGATCCGCTGGGTGGGGCCAGCGTCGACTACTGGGGCGCGATCGCCGAGCGGCATCGCCTCGACCTGACGGTCGTCAACCCGCTCGTCGACCCGACGTGGCGGTTCATGACGCTCGACTGGGACGGCAAGATCCGCATGGACTGCTCGTCACCGGACGCGATGGCCTCGCTGATCGGCAAGCGGGCGTCGTACGACATCGCCACCGGCAACGACGCCGACAGCGACCGCCACGGCATCGTCACGCCGGACGGGCTGATGAACCCCAACCACTTCCTCGCCGTCGCCATCGCCTACCTCTCCGGGGCGCGCGACGGCTGGCGCGCCGACGCGGCGATCGGCAAGACGCTCGTGTCCTCGTCGATGATCGATCGCGTCGCGGCGTCGCTCGGGCGGCGCCTGTGGGAGGTGCCCGTCGGGTTCAAGTGGTTCGTGCCGGGCCTGCTCGACGGGTCCGTCGGCTTCGGCGGCGAGGAGTCGGCGGGAGCGTCGTTCCTGCGCCGCGACGGCAGCGTGTGGACGACCGACAAGGACGGCATCCTGCTCGCCCTGCTGGCCTCGGAGATCCAGGCGGTGACGGGGCGCTCCCCGTCGGACCACTACCGCGAGCTCACCGACCGGCACGGCGCACCCGCGTACGAGCGCGTCGATGCCCCGGCGACGCGCGAGGAGAAGGCGCGCCTCGGCAAGCTCAGCCCGGAGGCCGTCACGGCGACCGAGCTCGCCGGCGAACCGATCACCGCCCGCCTGACCCGTGCCCCCGGCAACGACGCCGCGATCGGCGGGCTCAAGGTGGCGACGGCGTCGGCATGGTTCGCCGCCCGCCCGTCGGGCACCGAGGACGTCTACAAGATCTACGCCGAGTCGTTCCGCGGCCCCGAGCACCTCGCCCAGGTCCAGGCCGAGGCGCGCGACGTCGTGGCGGCGGCGCTGGCCGAGTGAGCATCGCGTCACACGCCGTTCACACGAACCCAACGAGTCCGAAACCCTCCCCTGGCAACCTGCGCCGATGGCCTGTCGAAGGCGCGCGGTCGCAGGGCTCGAAGGACCCCCTCGATGCCCTGACGTGACCGCCCCGACGAGCCGCGCCACTGGCGCGCCCTCGTCGTGGCGGGGTAGGGGCAGTTCCCGGGTCGCGAGCCCTCGCGACCCGGGGACGTCCACGTGCGCCGCCTGGCCGGTACGGCCGGCGTTGTCGCGTTCACAGCTCGGTCTGTTGCGCTGAGCGCAACAAGATCGCCGGAGAACCGGGCGTCGGCCGCCGGCCCGGGAGCGGACCCGTGGGCGGGTCGCGCAGTAGCGTCGACCGCATGACCTTGACGGAGACGCCGCCGACGGATGCTGGGGATCCGGCCGCGCCGGCCCGCTGGACGGCGCAGTGGAAGGAGCTCTACCACGAGGTCATCACGACCGGCCTCTGCACGGGGTGCGCCGGGTGCGTCGTGACGTGTCCCCACGACGTCATCGGCTACGAGCACGAGGAGGGCAAGTACATCCCCTTCCACCTCGAGGAGGAGCTCGGCCTGGACGACTGCGTCCACGGGTTCGGCTCGGGGGGCGGCTGCACGACGTGCACCCGGGCGTGCCCGAGGTTCCGCGCGTGGGAGCCGGCGGCCGACATGCACCTGTTCGGCCGGGTCCGCGAGCCCGATGAGATGGCCGGCATCTGGCGCCAGCTGCTGCTCACCCGGGCCGCCGACGACACCCAGCACACGAAGGGCCAGGACGGCGGCTTCGTCTCGGCGATGCTCGTGTGGCTGATGGAGCACGACTACATCGACGCGGCGATGGTGTCGGGGGTCGAGGACGACGACGCCTGGAAGGCCAAGCCGGCCCTCGTGCACAACGCCGAGGAGGTCCTCGCCACCGCCGGCAGCCGCTACACGTACTGCGCCAACCCGCTCGCCCTCGTCCAGGCCAAGGAGGAGGGCCTCGACCGCCTCGCCCTCGTCGGGATGGGCTGCCAGACGAGCTCCCCGCCGATCATGTGGGACCGCAAGGCCGGCAAGGTCTCCAAGCCGTTCCTGTTCAACATCGGGCTGCTCTGCTCGAAGACGTTCGACGACGCCATCTTCCCCGAGCTCTTCGAGGCCAAGTACGGCCTGAAGAAGCAGGACATGGTGAAGATGAACATCAAGGGCGTCTTCCAGATCTGGATGAAGGACGGCTCGTACCACGAGATCAACCTCAAGGAGTGCCACCAGTGGACCCGCGAGGGCTGCAAGCACTGCCCGGACTTCGCCGCCGAGCACGCCGACATCTCGACGGGCGGCATCGGTGAGGACAACGACTGGACCCTCACGATCGTGCGCACCGAGCTCGGCGAGGAGGTCATCGAGCGGATGATCGCCGACGGCGTCATCATCTCCCGCCCCGCCCAGGAGGACGAGACGGCGATGCGGCTGCTGCGCACGCTGTCGATCGTCAGCCGCCGCCGCTGGCCGAAGGACGCCGACCCGGCGCCGACGGTGGGCGTCCCGCCGCCCAAGAAGAAGGCCGCCGCTGCTCCCCCGCCGCCGGAGACCGCGGCGACCGACGGTCCGACGACGGACGCCCCGGCCACCGCCCCAGCGACCGAGACCCCGGCGACCGAGACCCCAGCGACCGAGACCCCGGCGACCGAGACCGCGGCGACCGAGACCCCGGCGACCGAGACCCCTCCAGCCCCCGACCGCGCCCACCTGACGCGGCCGATTTCGCCAACTGTTCGCTCAGACGGACGAAAACTGGTACATCTCACCCAACAGTTGGGGGATCCGGCCGCCCGGCGCGGCGGGAGGCCCTCGTCACGGGGCTCAGGGCAGCGGGGACGGCCCCCGAACGCTCCGCCGCAGCGGCGCAGGCGCGTCAGCCGGCGGGCTGGCAGTCGGCGAGGTCCGCCATGAAGGCCTGCATCTCCGGGGTGCCGGAGTCGACGTCGGTGATCGCCTCGTCCTCGTTGGCCTCACCGAGGCGCTCGAGCTCGTCGCTGCTCATGCCGTCGATGACCGCGAGCATGCAGTCCTGCTGCGCCTGGGGCAGCGGGTCCCCGCCGGGCACGGTGAGCGACACGACGATGTCCTTGGCCACGGCCTTCGGGCTCGGGTTGCTCGTGCAGGCCCCGAGCAGGCCGATCGAGGCCACCGCGGCAACGGCGAGGGTCGTCCGGCGGAGGCGCATCACAGGTCCGAGAGGCTAACGGCGCCCTGCCAGACTCCCGACATGCGCCGCCTGGGTCCCGCGGTCGGCGGCGCGGTGGTCCTGATCGTGGCGATGAGCGTCGGGCGCTTCGCCTACACGCCGATCCTGCCGTACATGCGCGACGTCGACGGCCTGTCGACGGCGGCGGCCGGGTGGGTCGCCAGTGCCAACTACCTGGGCTACCTGCTCGGCGCGGCGACGGCTCGCCCGTTGGCGGGAGCGCTCGGCCTGCGGACGCACGATGCGCGTCGGGCTCGTCCTCAGCGTGCTCAGCACGCTCGGCATGGCGGCCGTTCTCTGCGGCCCTGCCGTGGGCCGCGTTGCGCCTGGTCGGCGGGGCGGCCAGCGCGTGGGCGATGATCGCCGTGGCGGCCATCGTGCTGGCCGCAGCGGGTGCCGACCGGCGCCGCGCCGCCAACGTGATGTTCGCCGGCGTCGGCGTCGGCATCGTCGTGTCGACGCTCGTGATCGCCGTGTGCGCCGCGCGGCTCGGACGAGCCGGCGCGCATGTGGACCGTGCTCGGCCTGGCCAGCGCCGGTGCCGCCCTGCTCGCCGACCGCCTCGTGCTCGGGGCTGCCGCACCTCGGCCCGTCGCCACCCCCCGCACCACGCGGGTGCCGCTGCCGACGGACGTGCGCCTGCTCGTGGCCTCCTACGCGTGCGCCGGGTTCGGCTACGTCATCACCGCGACGTACATCGTGCTGATCGTGCGGGAGTCCGATCTCGGCCGCCCGCTCGAGGTCGCGACCTGGTGCGTGGTCGGAGCGTTCTCCACCGTCTCGACGGTCCTCGTGGCGCGCCTCGGCGAGGCCACGGGCGAGCGCCGCGCGCTCGTCGTCGCCCACGTGCTGCAGGCGGCAGGCGTGCTGTCGGCCGCGTTCGTGCCCGGGACGGCGGGCGTCCTCATCGGGGCGACGCTCCTCGGCGCCACGTTCGCCGGGATCACGGGCGTGGGCGTCGACCTCGCCGGCCGCATGCACCCCGCTGATCCGACGCGGGCGATCGCCGTCATGACGACGGCGTTCGCCGTCGGCCAGATGCTCGGGCCGGCGGTCGGCGGCTGGCTCGCCGACCGCACCGGGACGTTCGGCGTGCCCTCCGTGGTCGCCGCCGTCGTCCTCCTCGCGGGCGGCGGCATCCTGTTGCTCCGGAGCACACAGGACCGCGCCGGCGGATGTCAGAGTGAGGGCATGACCGAGGGCGCGTCGTGACACTGCACCGCCAGACGGCCGAGCTGCTCGCCGGGATGGCGGCCCTCGGGCTGCCGCCCATCGAGGAGATGACGCCGGACGACGCCCGGGAGCAGCGGCGGGCGATGCTCCGCCCGAGCCCGGAGCCGATCGCCGAGGTCCGCGAGATCGACGCCGGCGGTGTGCCGTGCCGCCTCTACCGACCGGGCGTGACCCGCACGGCGGGCCTGCTGCTGTGGTGCCACGGCGGCGGGTGGGTGCTCGGCGACCTCGACACCCACGACGACCTGTGCCGGGTGCTCGCCAACCGCGGCGGGTTCGCCGTGCTCAGCGTCGGCTACCGCCTCGCCCCCGAGCACCCGTACCCGGCCGCCGTCGACGATGCCCTCGCCGCCGCCGCCTGGGCCCACGAGCATGCCGCCGAGCTCGGCTGCGCCCCGCTCCTCGCCGTCGGCGGCGACTCGGCGGGCGGCAACCTCGCCGCCGTGCTCGCCAACCGCCCGGTCGTGCCGGTGTGCTTCCAGGCGCTCGTCTACCCGTGCACCGACGCCCGCATGGGGCACCACTCCTACGTCGAGAACGGCACGGGCTACTCGCTGACCCCGACGGGCATGCGCTGGTTCTACGACCACTACCTCTCCGGCAACGACGGGTCCCCGGACGACCCACGGGTGTCGCCGCTGTTGGAGGACGACGCCCGCATCGCGTCCGCCCCGTCCGCGCTCGTCGTGACGGCCGAGTACGACCCGTTGCGCGACGAGGGCGCGGCCTACGCGGCGCGGCTGGCGGAGGCGGGCGTGGCGACGACCCACGTCCACTTCGGCGGCCAGATCCACGGCTTCTTCTCGATGTTCGGCCTGCTCGACGATTGCCGCACGGCACAAGCGATGGTCGCCGAAGCGGTGCACACGGCGTTCGCCAAGGCGGGCTGAGCGGGCGTCACGGGCGCGACGTCAGGTCGACCGCCCGGGCGAACACGGCGTCGAGCATCGCCGGGGTCAGGCGGCCGGTGAACGTGTTCTGCTGGCTCGGGTGGAACGAGCACAGCAGCACGGGCCCTCCGGCGACCGGCACCTCGACGCCGTGGCCGAAGCGCGGGCGCGGCCGCACCCCGAAGTAGCGGCACGCCGCGTCGTAGCCGAACGCGCCGAGGCAGACGACGACCGCCGGGTCGAGCGCCCGCAGCTCGCGCTGCAGCAGCGAGCGCGCAGGCATCGCGCTCGGCAGGGGTCGGCGCGTTCGCGGGTGGCGCGCACTTCACGGCCGCCGTGACCCACGCCCCGTGGAGCACGAGCCCGTCGCCGGCGTGCGCCGACGTCGGCTGGCTGGCGAGCCCGGCCCGGTGCATCGCGGCGAACAGGAAGTCGCCGCTGCGGTCGCCCGTGAACACCCGCCCGGTGCGGTTGGCGCCGTGCGCCGCCGGCGCCAGCCCGAGCACGACGAGGCGCGCCGCCGGATCCCCGAAGCCGGGCACCGGACGTCCCCAGTACGTCTCGTCACGGAACGCGGCCCGTCGCTCGACGGCGACCTGCTCGCGCCACGCGACCAGCCGCGGGCACGCCCGGCACGTGACGACGTCATGCTGCAGCCGGGCCAGCTCCCTCACGACCGGCTCGCCCACGCCGCGTACAGCGGGTCGCCGGGCGCCCCTGGGTTGCAGTGCGCCATCGTCGGCGCGGCGAAGCCACCCGACGCGTCGAAGTAGGCGCGCACGATGGCCAGGCGACCCATGTCGTCGTTGGCCAGCCAGCCCTTGATCGCCTTCGACGGGAAGCAGCGGTTGGAGAACGTGATCACGAACAGCCCGTCCGGACGCAGCACCCGGGCCACGTCGGCGAACACCTCGACCGGCCGCACGAGGTAGTCGACGGACACGCAGCACGTCACCGCGTCGAACGTCGCGTCGGCGAACGGCAGCCGCGGCTCGGCGTTGAGGTCGTGGACGACGACCGCCGTCGCCAGCGGGTTGCGGGCCAGCTCGGCCGGTTCATGCCGAGCACCATCGAGCGATGCGGGCGGCGACCGGAAGTGCGAGATCCACGACGACATCAGGTCGAGCACGTCACCGGTCAGGGCGAGCTCGGTCGTACAGCTCGCCGACCGCGTCGATCGCGCCGTCGTCGATGTGGGTGACGAGCCGCAGCGGCTCGTAGAAGACGTCGTCGGGCTGCTCGTCGAAGCGTTCGAAGAACCCGGGTGGGAACGACGCAGCCGGGCGATCCATGCGCCCCGACGTTAGGTTGACACCTGCCCCATGGCGACTCGCAGCTCATCCCCCGCCCCGCCGAAGCGCGCCAAGGCCGCGCCGGTCGTCACCACCGTGATCCTCGTCCGCCACGGCCAGACGCCGTCGACGGGCAAGATCCTGCCCGGCCGGGCGCCCGGGCTGCACCTCGCCGACGCCGGTCGCGAGCAGGCCGAGCGGGCGGCCGCGCGCATCGGCGAGCTCGACCGCGTCGACGCCATCTACACCTCGCCGCTCGAGCGGGCCCGCGAGACGGCGGCGCCGATCGGCAAGGCGCGCGGCCTCAAGCCGGTCGTCGAGCGCGGCCTGCTGGAGTGCGACTTCGGCGAGTGGACGGGCGCCGAGCTCGGCAAGCTGATGAAGCTCCCGGAGTGGGGCACCGTGCAGCGCGCGCCGTCGACGTTCACGTTCCCCGGCGGCGAGAGCTTCTCGTCCATGCAGCACCGCATCGTGTCGGCCATCGACAAGCTGCGGGCGGCCCATCCGGGGGGGACGATCGTGTGCGTGTCGCACGCCGACCCGATCAAGGCCGCCGTCGCCCATGCCCTCGGCACGCACCTCGACCTGTTCCAGCGCATCGTCATCAGCACGTGCGCGATCAGCGTGCTCGTCTTCACGAGCGGTGGGCCGGCCGTGCTCGCCGTGAACTCGACGGGTGGTTCGCTCAAGGAGCTGCGGCCGTCGTGAGGCGCCCCGTTCTACGAGTTCGACGAGGTCGACACGTTCACCGCCGCGGCCATCGGCGAGCCCGGCTCGCGGGTCTTCTACCTGCACGCCCGCGCCGGCGCAGCAGCGGGTGACGGTGAAGTGCGAGAAGCAGCAGGTGACGGCCATCGCCCAGTACCTGCGCCGCGTCCTGTCGGATCTCCCGCCGCCCGAGGACCGGCCGCTGCCGTTCGACCTCCGCGATCCCGGCGAGCAGTCGTTCGTGCTCGGCCCGATCGGGCTCGGCTACGACCGCGGCAACGACCGCCTGCTCGTGCAGCTCGAGGAGCTCGTGCCGGCGTCCGCTGCCGACGACGAGGACGACGACGAGGTCGTCGCCGCCGACGACGACGACACGGACCGTGGGCACGTGCGCCTGTACGTCACGCGCAGCCAGGCGGCCGCGTTCTGCGAGCACGCCGACGAGCTCGTCGCGGCCGGCCGCCCGAACTGCCAGTGGTGCGGCAACCCCATCGACCCCGACGGTCATCCGTGCCCGCGGATGAACTGACCCCGGCCGATCGCGGCCACGGCATCCCCGCCGACGCGCTCGAGGTCCTCGCCACGGCGGAGATCGAGCTCGAGGGGCGGATGCCGTGGTCGAGCAACGCGACGTTCCTCGCCAACCTCGGCGACAGCGGCGCCCAGGCCATCTACAAGCCGGTGCGCGGCGAGCGCCCGCTCTGGGACTTCGAGCCCGGCCTGCACAAGCGCGAGGCTGCCGCCTACCGCCTGAGCGAGGCGATGGGCTTCGGCGTCGTGCCACCGACGGTGCTGCGCGACGACGGCCCGCTCGGCGAGGGCTCGCTGCAGTGGTTCGTCGACGCCGACCACCGCGAGCACTACTTCACGATCGCCGAGCAGCGGCCCGAGCTGCACCCGCAGCTGCGCGACATCGCGGTGCTCGACGTCGTCGCCAACAACACCGACCGCAAGAGCGGCCACTGCCTGCTCGCCGGCGACCGCGTGTGGGCGATCGACAACGGGCTCTGCTTCGCCCCCGACTTCAAGCTGCGCACCGTGATCTGGGAGTTCGCCGGCGACGACCTGACCCCGGCCCAGCTCGCGGCGGTGTCGATGGTGTGCGGGGGCGTGCCGTCGGAGGTCGCCGAGCTGCTCGCCCCGATCGAGGTCGAGGCCATGCAGCGGCGCGCCGCCTGGCTCGCCGAGCACCGTGTCCTGCCGGGCGACGAGAGCGGTGGCCGCTACCCGTGGCCGTTGGTCTAGACATCGCATCGTGACCGACGACGACGCCGTCGAGCACGACGAGGTGCTCGCCGGGCTGATCCACCGCGCCGACCTCGACGGCCTCGTGCGCCTCGTCGACGACTGCTGCGCCGCGCGGGACTGGGCCCGGCTGCGGCGGCTGCGCGACGCCGCCCGCCACGCCGTCGGCACCGGGCGCCAGCTGTGGCCCGCCGCCACGCTCGCCGAGTACCGCCTCGCCCTCCTGGCGCCGGCCGCATGGGCCGCCGGCGTCCTCGACGAGGGCTCCGGGCGCTTCTCGATCGGCCCGCTGACCGAGGTCATCGCCCAGCACCACACGTGGTCGGAGCTCGCCGGTCTGCTCGAGCCGGGACCGCGCGCCGCGTTCGTCGCCCAGGAGCGGGTGCTGCGCGGCGAGGCGATCGATCCGGCGGCGGCCGCCGCGCTGCCCGACGTCCTCGAGCTGCCCTACGCCCTTGGCGCGTGGGAGCCCGCCTATGCGCTGGCCACGTACGGCGAGGACGGCGGCGAGTTCCCCGCGCCCGACCTACCGGCCCGGCTCGCCGACGTGGTCCTGCCGTCCGGCGCGCCCACCGTCGTCGACGACGACGCGGTCGAGCTCGCCGTGCGCCAGCTCGTCGAGCCGTGGACGACGTCGTCGAACGGGCGGGCCGACGTCGTGGCGGTCGAGGGTGACGCGGCCGGCGCCCTGCGCGCCCTCGGGGTGCCGCGGGCACGGTGGGCGCCGCTCGCCGCGCGGATGCCGTCGCCTGGCTCGCCTGGGCCGGTGCGAGCGGCGGGGCCCACGGTCGACGCCGCGGCGCAGCCGCCGGGCGCTTCGGCGCGCTCTGGCTCGTCGCCGCGATGGTCGACGCCGTCGACGACTGGCCGCTGCCCGTCGACGAGCTCGGCGCCCTTGCCGACGACCTGCGCTGGTGGTGGTGGGACGCCCACGAGCCGGCCACCGGCTGGCAGCTGCAGCTCGTCGTCGAGGATCCCGCCGAGCACCTCGCCTGGGCGATCAGCGCTCGCGACGCGGCATGACCCGGCTCGCCGTCGTCGTGCGGCCGTCGCCATCGGCGCAGCGCCGGATCGCCGCGCTCGAGCGCCCGGACATCGCCGGCGTCGGCTGGTCGGAACCGGCGCAGTGGATGGTGAAGGTGCGCCCACTCGGACACGTCCCGCCCCCTCGTGCCCAGCTCGATCACGGTGCTGCGCGACGAGCTCGACGGCGCCCCCGCCATGCGCTGCACGGCCGGTCCGGCGACCGAACGGCTCGGCGGGCAGTGGCTCGGCGTGCCCGTCGCCGGGCCTCGAGGAGCTGGCCGAGGTCGTGTTCGACGTCACCGCGCCCATCGTGCCGGTCACGCACCCGCAGCCGTTCCGCGGCGACCTCGTGCTGGCTCGCGGCCGCGTCCCGAAGGACCTCGCGGGCCGCCCGCTGACGTGCTCGTGGACCGCCCGCCGGCTCGACCTCGTCGCCGACCGCTCGTCCCCGCACGCCCTGCGGTTCGAGGACGTCGCCTCGTTCCCGCTCGGAGAGGTGACACCCTGATGCCCGTCGGGAGCACGGCCGACCATCTAGCTTCTGCGCCGATGTCGCGCGCGCCACGGGCCCTGGTCCTGACCCTCGGGATCGGCCTCGGCACCATCGGCTCGCTGCTCGGCGCCGACCTGGCGGGTGCGACCACGCCCCCGACACCTCCGCCGGTCGCCACGACGGTGCCCGCCGCCGGCGCCGCACCACCGACGACCGTCGCCCTCCCGCCCGCCGGGTCCAGGGGTGGGGCGACCGAGGGGAGCGTCGCCAAGCCGACGAGCGAGACCTGGACCCCGCGCCGCATCGCGATCGTCACCGGGCTGGCGGTGGTCGCCCTCGCCGCCCTCGGCTACGCCTACGGCAAGCTGCGCAGCGCCCCGCCGCGCCACCCGGACCTCGCTCGGCGACCTCCCGACCTCGACGGCGTCGACCAGATCGAAGCGGCCGGATAGCCGCCCGGACGCGAGCAGCGGGCCGATCGCTCGGCCCGCCTTCGCTCGTCTCGTTCGGAGTGCTCGTGTCGTCGGCGGCTCGGCCGCCGGGACCTCAACGGGCCTGGAGGGCCTCGATGAGCTTCGGCAGGACCTTGTGGACGTCGCCCACGATGCCGAGGTCGGCGACACCGAAGATCGGCGCCTCCTTGTCCTTGTTGATCGCGATGATGTTCTTCGAGCCCTTCATGCCGACCATGTGCTGCGTCGCACCGGAGATGCCGGCGGCGATGTAGACGGTCGGCTTGACGACCTTGCCGGTCTGGCCGACCTGGTAGCTGTAGGGCACCCAGCCGGCGTCGACGATGGCCCGCGAGGCGCCCGGCGCACCCTTGAGGGCCTTGGCGAGCGTCTCGATCATCTCGTACTTGGCCGCCTCGCCGAGGCCGCGGCCGCCGGAGACGACGATCGCCGCCTCGTCGAGCTTCGGCCCCGAGTGCTCCTCGACGTGGACGGCCTGGACGGCCGCGCCGCCCGATCGCACCGAGGTCCGGCACCGGCGCGGCGACGACCTCGGGGGCCCCGCCACCCGACGCCTCGGCGACGAAGCTCTTCGGGCGGAACGTCACCAGGAACGGGCCGGCACCGGTGAACGTCGTGCTGACGAGCTTCGTGCCACCGAAGACGGGCGTCGTGACGAGCACCACGTCGTCCTGGACCGCGAGCTCGACGTTGTTCGTGAGCACCGGCTTGTCGAGCTTGACCGAGAGGCGGGCGACGATGTCGCGGCCCTCGTAGTTCTGCGGGAACAGGATGATGTCGGGCGAGTCGCCGCCGTCGATGACGGCCTTCATCGCCGCCGCGCCGGCGACACCGGGCAGCTTGCCGCCGAGGTCGCCCGTCGCGTACACCTTCGTCGCGCCGAACTCGCCGAGCCCGGCGGCGAAGCTGTCGGCCTCGCCCGCCACGAACGCGGTGACCGACGAGCTGAGCTCGCGGGCCTTGGTCAGCAGCTCCTGCGTCGCCGTGGTCGGCGCGCCGTCGACACCCTGGGCGAACACCCAGACGTTGGACATGGCCATGTTCGTTTCTCCTCCGTCCTGCTCGCTCAGATGACCTTGAGCTTGTCGAGGAACTCGACGATCTTGGTGAACCCCTCGCCGTCGTCCTCGACGATCTCGCCGGCCTCGCGCTCGGGGGCGCTGGCGACGTCGAGGATCTGCTGGCCGGCGCCGGCCCAGCCGACGGGTGAGACGCCCAGGTCGGCGGCCGTGACCGTGTCGACCGGCTTCGACTTGGCGGCCATGATGCCCTTGAAGCTCGGGTAGCGCGGCTCGACGACACCGGCCGTGACGCTGACGACGGCGGGCATCGTCGAGGTCACCTCGTCGTAGCCGTTCTCCGTCTGCCGGTTGACCTTCAGCGTGGCGCCGTCGACCTCGACGTGCTTGGCGAACGTGACCGACGGGAGGCCGAGGACCTCGGCGATCTGCTCCGGCACCGTGCCGGTGTAGCCGTCGCTCGACTCGGTGCCGGCGATGATCAGGTCGGCGTCACCGAGGCGGTGCACCGCGGCGGCCAGCACCTTGGCGGTCGTCAGGGCGTCGGAGCCGGCGAGCTCGGGGTCCGACACGAGCACGGCCTTGGCCGCACCCATCGCCAGCGCCGTGCGCAGCCCGGACGTCTCGCCGTTGGGCGCCATCGAGATCAGGCTGACCTCGCCGCCGCCGGCGGTGGTGACGAGCTGCAGCGCCATCTCGACGCCGTAGCTGTCGGACTCGTCGAGGATGAGCTTGCCGTCACGCTTGAGCGTGTTGTCCGAGGGATCCAGCTCGCCCACCTGGGCCGGATCGGGGATCTGCTTGACGCAGACGATCACGTTCATGGGCGCACATTGTTACCGACGACCTGGGAGTTTCCCCACTCCCGGGGCGACCGATCCGCCGCCCGCGCCCGGATCGTCGCCACGGGCCCGCTGGTACGGTCGACCGCTTGCACATCGTCCTCGTGGTGAACTCGTTCGCGTCGTCGGTGACGGCGCGCAACACGGTGGTGGTGCACCGCCGCCTGAGCCGCGGCCACGACGTCGAGCTGGTCGAGACGAACCGCCGTGGCCACGCCACCCGCTTCGCCCACGACGCCGCCCGGCGCGGCGCCGACGTGGTCGTCGGGTTCGGGGGCGACGGGACGCTGAACGAGGTGGCCACGGGCATCGCCGGGACCGACACCGCCCTCGGCGCCCTGCCGGGTGGCTCGACGAACGTGTTCGCCCGCACGATCGGGCTGCCCAACGACCCGGTGGCGGCCGCCGACCAGCTCGTCGCCGGGATCGACGCCGGGGACTTCCGCCCGATCGGCCTCGGCCAGGTCAACGGGCGGTTCTTCTGCTTCCACACCGGCGTCGGCTTCGACGCGGCGGTCGTCCGGACGGTCGAGAAGCGGGCCTCGTGGAAGCGCTGGGTCGGCCACCCACTGTTCATCACCGCCGCGTTGACGACGTGGGCCCACGGCTACGACCGGCGCCACCCCCACTTCCGCGTCGTCACCGACGACCGCGTCGTCGACGACGGCTACTTCTCGATCGTCCTCAACACGAACCCCTACACGTACCTCGGCAACCGCCCGCTCGACCTGTCGCACGCCGCCACGCTCGATCGGGGCCTGGTCGTGCTGACGTTCCGCACGATGCGCGCCCGCACGATCCTGGCGTCGCTCGCCGGCGCATTGAAGGGCGGCGGCGTCAACCCCAGCGACCAGCTCGACGAGCAGATCGACGTCGGGCACGTCGTGTTCGAGCACGCCACGCCGTTCCCCTACCAGCTCGACGGCGACTACCTCGGCGAGACCGACCGCCTCGAGTTCCACCACGTCCCCGATGCCGTCCGCCTGGCGGTGCCGGCGCCGCCGACCACCCCCTGACCGGACGTTTCTGACACGACGCTCGTCGGCTCCAGGCCGACGAACTGTCGTCAGATGCGGCGGCGCATCACGTCGGGGACGTCGGTGACGATGCCGTCGACGCCGGCGGCGACGAGGACCGCGAAGCGCTCCGGGTCGTTGCACGTCCAGGTGTTGACGAGGATCCCGGCCTCGTGGCAGCGCTCGACCTGCTCGGCCGTGACGGTCGGCTCCCACGGGTGCACCGCGGTGTGACCGCCGGCCGCGGTGCGAGCGACGATGTCGGGCGCCAGCTCGAGCGTGAGCCAGGCGGTCGGCACGCCCGGATCGAGCAACCGGCAGCGATCGACCGTCTGCAGCCGGAACGACGAGATCAGCCAGCGCGCCGGTGCCGCGCTCGGCGAGGGTCGCCAACACCTCGACGGCCACACGGTCGTGCGGATCGAAGTCCGGCTCGTGCTCGCCGTTCTTGATCTCGATGTTCACCCACGCGCCGGCGCAGGCGTCGAGGGCGTCGCCGAGCGTCGGGACGTACCACGGGAGCTCCAGCCACGGGGTCGCCGCGATGACGCGTCCGTCACTGACACGGGCGTCATGGTGCACCACCAGCACGCCGTCCGCCGAACGGCGAACGTCCAGCTCAACGCCATCGGCGCCGACCTCGACGGCCCGCTCGAACGCCTCGATCGTGTTCTCGCGAGCGAGCCGCGACGCGCCCCGGTGAGCGATGACGTCCGTCACGCCGCGCACGGTACCCCTTGTCATCGCACGCGCCGTGCCGTAGGTTTGCCGCCCGGCGGGACGGAGCAGACTCGTCCCGCGCCTACACCACCACCGCCGGTCCGACCGGACCGCCTCGAGGAGGACATCGGTGTCGATCCTTGCGTCAAGCCTTGCCTTGGGAGCAGCCGACTACAGCTGGCGTGACCACGCCCTCTGCCGGGACACCGATCCCGAGCTGTTCTTCCCGGTGGGGACGACAGGCCTGGCGCTCGTCCAGATCGAGAGGGCCAAGCAGGTCTGCTACGAGTGTGACGCCCGGGTCGACTGCCTCGACTTCGCGCTGTCCACGAACCAGGACAGCGGCGTGTGGGGCGGGCTCTCCGAGGAGGAGCGACGCGCCATCCGGCGCCAGCGCGCCGCCCGGGCCCGCACCCGCGACGCAGTCTGAACCGACGACGCGACGGCCCGACCCCGTCACCGGGGGACGCCGAGCACCCGTTCCGCACGTTCGACGAGCACGGTCCTGGCGCGCTCGTCGAGCGGCCGCACGGTCCTGACCGCGACATCGACGCGACCCTCGCCCGAGCGCTCGGCGGCGAGGTCGCCGATGAACACCACGTCGGTCAGCTGCTCCGACCCGGCGAGCGCCCGCAGCGCCTCGGCGGCCGACGCCTCGCTGTCGAGCCCGTCGACGTCCGGCACGCGCAGCCGCACGGTCGACGCCGCGGCCTCCTGGCTGAGGTTGCGGACGAGCGCCAGCTGGGCGTTGGGCACGTGCAGCGTGCTCGTCGCGTCGCGCAGGCGCGTCGTGACGAGCCCGATGTTGTCGACGACGGCGTGGATCCGCTCGCCACCCGTCTCGACGAGCAGCTCGTCGCCGACGCCGTAGCGGTCCTCGAACAGCACCGAGAGCCCGGTCAGGTAGTCGTTGACCTTGTGCTGGCCGCCGATCGCCACGGCGGCGCCGATGAAGCCGGCGCTCGACAGGAAGAACGCGGCGTCGATGTCGAAGAGGTGGAAGACGGCGATCGTCATGCCGATCCACACGACGACCGAGACGAGGTGGTTGAGCATCCGCGCCGCGGCGTCGATGCGCTGGCGCCGGCGCTGCTCCGTCGCGTCGGCGCTCTCCAGCCCGATCCGCGACGCCCCGGCGCGCCACCACCGACCGTTGGCATCGCTGCGGTTGGCCACCCGCCGCACGGCGCGACGCATGGCGAAGCCCGACACACGCGTCACGAGCACGGCCCCGACGAGGAGCGCGATGACGGTGGCGGCGGAGGTCACCCGTCCGAGTATGACGGTTCGCCGACGAACGTTGCGGTCAGGTGACGAACGTCAACGTGGTGGATCGCGCCGGTCCGGCGCGACTACGCGCTCTGCAGCGGCACGTCGAGCTCGACGACCGTGCCGTGATCGCCGCCGTGCTCCTCGAGCCCGGCGGTCTTCAGGTCGGCGGCCGTCGCCGGGCGCATGGCGATGCGTCCGTTCAGCTCCGTCGTCACGAGCGTGCGCACGATCGACAGCCCGAGGCCCGTCGCGGCGTCGAGGTCGAACCCCGGCTCGAGGCCCTGCCCGTCGTCGATGACCGTGACGTGCAGGCGCTCCCTGTCGTTGTCGAGCTTGACCACGACCTTGCCCCCGCCGCTGCCCTCGGGGAACCCGTGGTCCACGGCGTTCTGCATGAGCTCGGTCAGCACCACCGACAGCGGGGTCGCGACGCTCGCCGGGATGCGCCCGCCGTCGCCAGCCAGTTCGAAGTGGACGGGGCGATCGGGTGACTGCAGGCTCTCCTCGGCGAGCCGCAGCAGGGGCCGGACGATCTCGATGAACGTCACGTCGTCGCCGGGCTCGCGCGAGAGCGACTCGTGGACGAGGGCGATCGTGCGGATCCGCCGCACGGACTCCGACACGGCCGCCTTGGCCTCCGGGTTCTCGAGCCGCCGGGCCTGCAGGCGCAGCAGCGACGAGATCGTCTGCAGGTTGTTCTTGACCCGGTGGTGGATCTCGCGGATCGTGGCGTCCTTGCTGATCAGCAGCCGGTCGCGCTTGCGCAGGTCGGTGACGTCACGCACGAGCAGCACGCCGCCGGCGATCTCGCCCCCGCTCAGGATGGGCAGGCAGCGGCACAGCAGGGCGACGTCCGACGCCGGCTCGAACTCCTCGACGACCGGGATGCGGTGCTCGTACGCCTTGCGCACCATGTCGTCGTGGAAGCCGAGCTCGGCCAGCGTCATCCCGACGGCGTTGGCGTGGATGCCGACGCGGTGCAGCGCCGAGTTGGCGTTCGGCGAGAGGTAGGTCACGCGGCCGGCGGCGTCGAGGCTCATCACGCCGTCGCCGACGCGCGGCGCGGCGGTCGAGTCGGCACCGCGTGCCGGGTACGGGAACGAGCCCT
This sequence comes from uncultured Acidimicrobiia bacterium, assembly GCA_963750905.1. Taxonomy (GTDB): domain Bacteria; phylum Actinomycetota; class Acidimicrobiia; order Acidimicrobiales; family Ilumatobacteraceae; genus JALZMG01. The sequence goes on along the minus strand of CAVVSE010000020.1, from coordinate 17,046 downwards.
CGGCGATCATCCCGGCGAAGCGGTCGAAGATCGACACGTACGTCCGCTCGAGCTCGCCGGGCGGACGGCCGGCGCGCTGCACCCACTCGCGCGTCAGCACGGCGATCGGCCGGCCGTTGCAGCGCACGGGCACGGCGAGCATGCGGGCCGAGTCCGGCAGGTCCTCGACCTCGACGTCGCCCTCGGTGATCTCGCCCGACGAGAACGACGACGACAGCACCGAGCGCTCGCTCACGTTGGCGAACGTGCCGACCCAGTCGGTGTGGTACACGGTCTGGCCGGTGGCGGGCCGCACCTGGCCGACGATCAGCCACCGCTCGTCCTTCGTGGGCACGTACAGCATGAGGTCGGCGAAGCAGAAGTCGGCGAGCATCCCCCACTCGGACATCAGGCGGTTGAGGTGCGACACCTGGTCGCGGTCGAGCGTCGTGTTGTCGCGGACGAGTGCGGCGAGGGAGGCCATCGGGCAGTGAGTCTGCCCGATCCGCCGGGGCTCCGCCTCAGCTGCGCAGGTGTTCGACCAGCGTCAGCAACCCGCCGATGTCGTTGACGTCGGTGTCGAGCGACGGCACGTCGAGGACCTGTGGTGCGAGTGCCGCCAGCTCGGCCCGCCGCTCGGCCTCGCGCGCCGCGACGAGGGCGACGTCGTGGAAGCGGGCCGCCACCTCCGTCAGCACGTCGCGCACCGTGCGCTCGTCGACAGCCGGTCCTGACGTGGCGAGGGCCGCGGCGACCGCGGGCACGAGCGGCCCGTCGGCCGCTGCCGTCGCGAGCCGCTTCGCCGCGGTCGCGGCACCCCGGCGTGTGAGCGCGCTCGGGAGCACGCGGTTGGCGACGATGGCGCCGAGGTCGTAGTCGCGGGCGAGCAGCTCGCGGGCGAGGTACAGCGCCTCGTGGGCCGGTGCCGTCTCCAGCGTCGACACGACGAGGAACGTCGAGCGGGCGTCGCCGAGCAGCGCCTCGACCTCCTCGGCGCGGGCGACGAAGCCCTTCTCCATCGCCTGGAACAGCACGAAGAAGTCGGCGATGTCGCGCAGGAAGCCGCTGCCGAGCACACGATCGGCGATCTGGTAGAAGGGCTTGGAGGCCACGGTGAACAGGCGCGAGCGGTAGGGCACCGTGAGCCAGCGCAGCAGCCGGCTGCCGAAGAACTCGCGCATCCGCGCCGGGGCGTCGAGCACCGACAAGGCGTTGCGCGACGGCGGGGTGTCGACGACCACGAGGTCGTACTCGCCGGACGCGTGGAGGTCGTGGAGCTGCTCCATCGCCAGGTAGTCGTGGCTGTGCACGAAGCGCCCGGTGATGTTCTGGTAGAGCGGGTTCGAGAGCACCGCGTCGCGGACCTTGGCGTCGGGGGCGTGGCGGCGGATGAGCTCGTCCCACCCCGCCTTGGTGTCGAGCATCGCCGCCCACAGCTCACCGCGTGGGGTGACGCCGGCGGCCTCGAACGCGGCGTCCGGCACCCGGGTGGCGACGTTGCCGAGGGCGCCGACGCCGAGCGCGTCGGCGAGCCGCTTCGCCGGGTCGACCGTGAGCACGAGCACCCGCCCGCCCTGCTCGACGGCCGCCGCGAGCCCGAGGGCGGCGGCGATCGTCGTCTTGCCCACGCCGCCCGACCCGAGGACGAGCACCATCTCCTTGCTGGCGAGGAGGGCGTCGAGCCCGACCGGTGTGGCCCGCCTCGGCGCCATCACTGCCTGTTCCGGTCTGCGCGCCCGTCGGCGCGCCGGACGCGGGGCAGACCGGAACGATCGGGACGCTGCTGGCGGGTCACGTCACGTCCAGTTCTTCGTTCAGCGCCTTGGCGACGAGGGCGACGACGCGCCGGCCGAGGGCCTTGGTGAACAGCTCGGGCACGTACAGCACCGGCAGGTCCGGCGCGATGCCGGCCCGCAGGCGCTCGAGGTGCCGGTTGCCGACGCGGCGGCGGGCCTCGGTGACGTGGGCCGCGGCGAGCACCTGGCGCACCCCCGGCCCGGCGGCGTCGACGAGGAGCTGCTCCGCCGCGTGGAGGCGATCGACCACGTCGGCCTGGCGGCGGTCGAACAGCGCCGGCAGGACGCGGTTGGCGACGATCGCCGAGGGCGCCACGCCGGTCTCGCGATCGAGCCGGGCGAGCAGGTCGAGCGTCTCGGTGACCGGCATCTCCTCGGGCGTCGTGACGACGACGAGCCCGGTCACGGTGGGATCCTCGAGGATCTCGGTCATCCACGACGTCTGCTCGCGGACCATCCCGACCTGCACGAGCTCGCGGATGACGCGCGGCGCACCGATCTGGGCGACGATGTGGCCGCTCGCCTCGGCGTCGACGATGACGAGGTCGTAGTGCCGCTCGCGGACCTCGTAGGCGAGCTTGCCGACGGCGAGGATCTCCTTGACGCCCGGCGCGGCATCGGCGACGAAGTCGAACGTGCGGGCGAGCGGTCCGATGCGCCCGACGAGCGGGACCTTGACGAACAGGCGCAGGTACTCCTTCAGCGAGTCCTCGGTGTTCATCGCCATCGCGAACAGCCCGGGGTCGAGCTCGCGGGGCTCGAACGCCAGCGGCGACGTGTCGAACGTGGCGGCCAGGGCGCCCTTGGCGTCCATCTCGCACACCAGCGTGCGCTTGCCGGCGCGGGCGCCGAGGTCGGCGAGCGCCGCGGCGACCGACGTCTTGCCGACGCCGCCCTTGCCCGTGACGAACAGCAGGCGGTGGTCGAGGAGGCCGCCGCCGCCGGCGCTCATGGTGTCAGCCGCCGAAGCCGATGCGGCGATCGCCGTCGTTCGTGCCGAGCTCGATGTAGGCGATCTTCGCCGATGGGATGCCGATCCGGCGGCCCCGCTTGTCGGTCAGCCAGAGCACGTCGAGCGCACCCGACAGCGCCGCCTCGATCTGCTTGACGGTGTCGTCGCGCTCGTCGTCGGGCATCTCGATCGTCAGCTCACGAGGCGCCTGCGTCACACCGATCCGCACATCCATGGTCCGGCACGGTAACGGGACATCCCATCCGAGTGTTTCCTGCATCCGAGTCGTTTCCTGCAGGGGCCACCCGCAGGAAACACTCGCATGCGCCAGAACACTCGGATGCCGCTCCGGGCTGATGGCGGGAACTGTGGGGTCCGTGTCCTTGACGCCATCACGCCGCGGACCGCACACTCGGGACCGTGCCACCCGCCCGCCGCGTCGTGATCGTCGCCTACCCCGACGTCCAGGCGCTCGACGTCACCGGGCCGCACGAGGTCTTCGCCGGAGCCGCCGGGCTCGTCGAGCGGCGCGCCGGCGCGAGGGGCTACGACGTCGAGGTCGTCGCCCTGGACCCGGGCGCCGTCCGCTCCGAGAGCGGGCTGCAGCTCGTGGCGACCGCGATCGACCGCGAGCGCCCGATCGACACCCTGCTCGTGCCGGGGGGCAACGGGGCCCGGCGCCGCGATCCCGAGCTCGTCGCCACGATCGCCGAGCTGGCGGCCGGCGCCCGGCGCGTCGTGGGCGTGTGCAGCGGCGCCTTCCTGCTCGCCGCGGCCGGCCTGCTCGACGGGCGCCGGGCGACGACCCACTGGGCCCGCGCCGCGCGCCTCGCCGCCGAGCACCCGGACGTCACGGTCGACGCCGACCCGATCTGGACCCGCGACGGCAACGTCTGGACGTCGGCCGGGGTGACCGCCGGCATCGACGTGGCGCTCGCGCTCGTCGAGGACGACCACGGCGTCGACGTCGCCGAGACGTGCGCCCGCTGGCTCGTCATGTTCCTGCGCCGGCCCGGGACGCAGAGCCAGTTCGCCGCGCCGGTCTGGCACCAGCGGGCCCGCGACGAGTCGATCCGGCGGGCCCAGGAGCTGATCGAGGGCGACCCGGCCGCCGACCACCGCCTCGCCGTGCTCGCCCGCAAGGTCGCCCTCAGCGAGCGCCACCTCCTGCGCCGGTTCAGCGCCGAGCTCGGCACGACACCCGCCCGCTACGTCGCGGCGGCTCGGGTCGACGCCGCCCGGCGCGAGCTGGAAGCCGGCGACGACACGGTCGCCACGATCGCCGCCCGCGTCGGGTTCGGCACGGCCGAATCGATGCGGCGCACGTTCGTGCGCGACCTCGGCGCCGCCCCCGACGACTACCGCCGCCGCTTTGGACACCAGCACCGGAAGGACCACGCCTCATGACCACCATCGCCATCCCCCTGTTCCCCCGCTTCACCGCGCTCGACGGGATCGGGCCCTACGAGGTGCTGCAGCGCCTGCCCGGGTACGACGTCGTGTTCGTCGGCCACGCCCGCGGGACCGTGCGGTCCGACAACGGCTTCCTCGGCATCGAGGTCGACGCCACGTTCGACGAGGTGCCGCACCCCGAGATCGTCGTGTTCCCCGGCGGCGTCGGCACGCGGCCGCTCGTGCACGACGAGCAGGTGCTCGACTGGGTCCGCACCGCCCACGAGACGACGACGTTCACGACGTCGGTGTGCACCGGATCACTGGTCCTCGCCGCCGCCGGGCTGCTCGACGGGCTCACCGCGACGACGCACTGGAGCGCCCTCGAGCAGCTCCGCGCGCTCGGCGCGGTGCCGACGGACGAACGGGTCGTCGAGCACCTCGACCGTCGCATCATCACGGCGGCGGGGGTGTCGAGCGGCATCGACATGGCGCTGCGCCTGGCCGCCCTGCTCGTCGACGAGACGGCCGCCCGGGCCTGCCAGCTGATGATCGAGTACGACCCGCAGCCGCCGTTCGACGCCGGCTCCGTCGCCAAGGCCGGCGACGACGTGATGACCCGCGTGATCGAGTACGCCAGCGTGAAGCAGTAGCCGTCCGGGCTCGGGCCGGTGCGTTCTGGGGAAGATCGCTGACGAGATCCGTCACGGATCGCCCCCAGATCGGGGTGTGGACGCCCCGGCGTCCGCGACGCTCAGACGGCGGTCGAGCAGATCGTGTCGCCGCGCGCCTTGCTGCTGGCGGTGGCGATGGCGACGTCGTCACCGTCGCCGTAGAGCGCGCTGAGCATCCCCCGCACGAGGCCGCGGTCGACGGCGCAGATGACGGGGTGGTCGTTGGCCACCGTGCCGAAGGGGCAGTGGTCGTTGATGATCCGCAGGCTCCGACCCGACGCCGCATCGGCCGACGCCATGTGGGCGGCGAAGCCATGGGCGGTGAGCGCGTCGGCGACGGCCTGCATCGCCGAGCGCAGCGAGCGCTGACCGGCGGCGAGGGCGTCACCGGTGAGGCCGGCGGCCATCGCCCGGCCGTAGGTGGCGCCGACCTCCTCGGCCATGTCTTCCGCCTCGTGGCGCGGCAGGCGGTCCAGCGCCCGCCCCAGGAGCGCCAGCACGAGGTCGTCACTGCGCACCGGGACGCCGGCGTCGAGGGCGTTCGAGGCCACGGCGACGTAGCGCTTCGACGGCCGTCCGGCGCGGCGCTCACCGGGGACCGTGCGGCCGACGACCTCGACGTAGCCGCCGGCGGCGAGCTTGTCGAGGTGGTGGCGGGCGACGTTCGGGTGGACGCCGACCTCGGCGGCGACCTCGGACGCCGTGACGCCGTCGCCGCGCGCGTGGTCGCGGGTGAACAGGTAGATGCGCCGGCGGGTGGGGTCGCCGAACGCGTCGGTGATCGCCGAGACCGCGGCGGTGAACGCGGTGGGCGCATCACCGTTCCCCGACGGCTCGCGGACCGTGGTCGGCTCTGCCATCCAGGTATTCTACCTATCGCCGTAGTGCAAATTCCCGCCGCGGTCACCACCCCGCACGAACGGCGCCCCGCCACCGCCAGAAGGATCCCGATGCCCCTCACGCGAGACCAGATCATCGAGGCCCTCCGTCCCGTCGAGGACCCGGAGATCCACCGCTCCATCGTCGAGCTCGGCATGGTGCGCTCGATCGACCCGGCCGCCGACGGCCACGTGGCCGTCCTCATCGCCCTGACCGTCCCGGGCTGCCCGCTGAAGCACGAGATCACCGACCGGGTGCGGGGCGCCGTCGCCGCGCTCCCGGGCGTGACGGGCGTCGCCGTCGAGTTCACCGTGATGAGCGACCAGGACCGCGAGGCCCTGCGCATCCAGCTGCAGGGCAGCGGCCACGGGCACGCCCACGGTCAGCCCCAGGGGCACGCCGAGGGGCGGGCGATCCCGTTCGCCCAGCCCGGCTCGCGCACCCGCCCGCTGTTCATCGCCTCCGGCAAGGGCGGGGTCGGCAAGTCCAGCGTGACGGTGAACCTCGCCGTCGCCCTCGCCGCTCGCGGGCACTCGGTCGGCATCGTCGACGCCGACATCTACGGCTTCTCGGTCCCCCGCATGCTCGGCGCCGAGCAGGAGCCCACCGTCATCGACGAGATGCTCCTGCCGCCCGAGAACTGGGGCGTGCGCTGCATCTCGATCGGCTACTTCGTGCCCGAGGGCCAGGCCGTCGTCTGGCGCGGCCCGATGCTGCACAAGGCGCTCGAGCAGTTCCTCACCGACGTCTACTGGGACGAGCCCGACTTCCTGCTCGTCGACATGCCCCCGGGCACCGGTGACATCGCCATCTCGCTCAGCCAGTACCTGCCGCGCGGCGAGGTCTTCATCGTGACGACGCCGCAGCCCGCCGCCCAGAAGGTCGCCCGGCTCTCGGCGGCGATGGCGGCCAAGGTCAACCTGCAGGTGCGCGGCGTCATCGAGAACATGTCGTGGTTCACCGGCGACGACGGCGTCCGCTACGAGCTGTTCGGAGCGGGCGGCGGCGCCGAGCTGGCGGCCGAGCTCGACGTGCCGTTGCTCGCCCAGCTGCCCCTCGTGCCGGCCCTGCGCGCCGGGGGCGACGAGGGCAAGCCGATCGCCGCCGTCGCTCCCGACAGCGAGACCGGCCGGGCGTTCCACGACCTGGCCGAGCGCATCGCGGTCGAGATGCGGCCGAAGAAGGTCTACAGCTCGGCGCTCAAGATCAGCTGACGACCCCCGGCCGTGGACGTCGTGCCGCGCTACCGCTTCGAGCGCCTCGTCGCCGACGCCCTCGACGACCTGCCCGACGAGCTCCTCGCGGTGCTCGACAACGTGGTCGTCGTCGTCGAGGACCGCCACGCCGACGAGCCCGACCTCCTCGGGCTGTACGACGGCGTCCCGCACACCGAGCGCTCCGGCGACGAGGGCCCGGACGTCGTCAGCATCTACCGCCTGGCCCTGTGCGAGATGTGCGACGACGAGGACGACCTCGCCGAGGAGGTCTACGTGACGGTCGTCCACGAGCTCGCCCACGCCGCCGGCATCGACGACGAGCGCCTGCACGAGCTCGGCTGGGCGTGAGCGACGCCCGACTCGTCACGATCTTTCGAAGCGAAGCTGTGATCGTTCCGTGACCAGGCCGTTCGCGCTCGTCCGGACCACGGATCCGGCGAGCGCTGATGAGGCAAGACGCGGCGTACGAAGATCGTGACTAGCTTCATGACGGATGACTGACGACGGCCCCGAGCACCGCCCGCCCGACGCGCCCCCGCCTCCCCCGCCGCCGCCCGACCTGGCGCCGCCCCCGGGGTACACGGCGTACTCGCAGAACCTCTCGTCGTCCATCGACCTGCGCCGCCTCAAGGGCGTCGCCACGGCCATCGTCATCCTGCTCGCCGTCTTCGCGGTGGGATCGGTGATCGCCGCGGTCGGCACGCCGCGCGTCGTCGACTCGGCCAAGGACTACCTCGCCGGGACGATCAGCGAGGACGACTTCACGAGCGACGTCGGTGTGTACGGCCTGATGAGCGCGCTGAGCGGTGCGTCGCAGCTGGGCATCGCCGTCCTCAGCGTGATCTGGCTGTTCCGGATGGTGAAGAACCACCGCACCATCGGCCGCCAGACGACGTGGGGCCCGGGCTGGTCGATCGGCGGGTGGTTCCTGCCGCCATACCTCTACATCATCCCGACGCTCGTGCTGCGGGAGTCGTGGAAGGCGTCCGACCCGAGCGTGCCGGCGGGCGACCAGAGCTGGCGCTCGAGCAAGGACAACCCCGTGCTGTGGGTGTGGTTCCTCGTCTACTCGGTCGGCATGACGGTGCTGGCGATCGCCGGGGCGACGCAGCAGTTCCGCGCCTTCGGCGGGGACTCGCGCGACATCGCCGACGGGTACGCCGACGCCCAGACCGTGATGATCGCGGCGAACGTCGTCGGCATCATCTCGGCGGGGCTGTGGGCCCTCGTCGTGCGCCAGTGGACGGATCGCCACATCCGCCTCACTGGCGAAGCCCGCGCTTGAGCATCTTCGTCGTCCGCCATGCCAAGGCGGGCAGCCGGCACGACTGGGCCGGCGATGACGACACGCAGCGGCCGCTCACCAAGCCCGGGCGGCGGCAGGCCGCGGCGCTCGCCGAGCGCCTCGCCGGCGAGCCGATCACGGGGCTCTGGTCGAGCCCCTACCTGCGCTGCGTGCAGACCATCGAGCCGCTCGCCGCGGCCCGCGGGCTCGACATCGTCGCGGAGCCGCGCATCGCCGAGGGCGCCGCGCTCACCGCGATCCTCGAGCTGTTCTTCGACCTCCCCGACGGCGCCGTGCTGTGCACCCACGGTGACGTGATCCCCGACCTGCTCGACGCGCTGGTGCGCCGCGGCACGCACGTCACGACGACGCCGGACTGGCGCAAGGCAGCGATCTGGGTGCTCGACGCGCCCGACGCCGAGGGCCACGTGGCCACCGCCGCCGCCGAGCCGCCGCCCGGCTGATCGCTTCTGACGACGGTTCTGCCCGCTGAGCGGGCAGAACCGTCGTCAGAAGCGGGTCACTCCGTGAGTCCCTCGACGAGCTCGCGGACCTGGGCGGGCGGGTCGAACGCCAGGCACTGCTCGGCCTCGGTGCGCGCCGTCGCGGTGTCCCCCTCCGCGTCGGCGGCGACGACGGCGAGGAAGCAGTGCGGGTCGGGGTAGGAGGCGTCGGCGGCGACGGCGCGGGCGAGCTGCTGCTTGGCCGTCGCCACGGCCACGTCGCGCAGCTCGGCGCTGGCGCCCGCCGACGCGACGTACAGCAGCCACCCCGAGTACGTCAGCGCCTCCGGGTTCTCGGGATCGCGGTCGAGCACCTGGGCGTAGGCGTCCTGGGCGAGGCGCGGATCGGTGCCGAGCAACCCTCGAGCCCGCGCCAGCAGCGTGGCCGTGTCCTCGCGCCCGGGGATGCCTCCGGTCATCTGGTCGCCTGCCGTGCGCTCCCCCGACGACCTGGCGGCGACGACCCCGACCCCGACGGCGACCACCAACACGACGCCGACCGCCGCCGCCGTCCGGGCCCACCGCCGTGGTGGCTTGGCCGGCATCGCCGCCTTGCCCTCCTCGATGCCGCGCAGCACATCGGCGGCACGCTTCGTGTAGCCATCGCGCAACGTCTCGTAGTCGACGCGGTCGACGTCGCCGGCCGCGAGCTCCGCATCGAGGTCACGCAGCGACCGCAGCAGGAACCGACGCTCGTCCTCGAGCTCGGCGAGCTGATCGGCGTTCACCGGTCGCGCTCCGCGGCAGGCGCGTCGTCCTCGCTCGCGAGCGCCGCGGCGACGAGCTCACGGTCGTCGTCCGTCGGGTCGCGGGCGTCGGCCGCCTCCCTGCGCCAGCGGCGGAACGTCACCGCCAGCCCGGCGACCGCACACACCAGCACCGCGGCGGGGAGGGCCCAGGCGAGGGCGTCGAACCCGGTCGCCCGCGGCACGAGCAGGATGCGCGTGCCCTGCACGCGTGCGATCGTGCCGAGGATCTCGGCGTCGGTCAGGTCACCCTCGTCGACCAGCGTGCGGATCTGCGTGCGCAGGTTCTCGGACGCCGTGTTGCGCGACTCGAAGACGCTCTCGCCCTGGCACACCGGGCAGGCGACGCGCTTCTCGAGGGCCTCGGCCCGCTCGTCCGGCGAGCGCGGCCCGCCCTCGCGGGTGGCCCCGACGGCGAGGAACCCGACGACGACCAGCACGAGGAGCACCCACGCCGGCCAGCGCTTCAGCACCCGCGCGTCCATCAGCCGAACTGCTCCCGCAGCTGCTGCAGCGTCGCGCCGAGGAAGTCGGCGCTCACCGTGGCGATCGTCCGGAAGCGCACGACGCCGCCCGGGTCGATGATCCACGTCTCGGGCACCTTCGACACCCCGAACGCCACCGCGATCGACCCGGTCTCGTCGTACGACGACCGGCCAGTCGCCGCCCTCGCGGCGAAGAAGTCCTCGACGTTCTGGCGGGAGTCGGCGTAGACGACGGAGTAGAAGCGGGCGCCGTCGGGCTGCGCCTGCTGGTTCTCGACGAACTCCACGAGCTCGGGGTGCTCCTCCTGGCAGGGGATGCAGCTCGACTGGAAGAAGTTCAGCACGACCCAGTCGCCCTTGCGCCGCGACAGTTGGAACGGCGCGCCGTCGGCGAGCTCGCCGCGGGCCTCCGGCGCCGGCTGGTCCATCAGGTTCGTCTCGGCCGACTCGTCGTTCGGTGGGTCGGACCCGAGCAGGACGACGAACAAGCCGGCCATCACGACGGCGACGGCGAGAGCGACGAACGGGGCGACGCGCTTGGCGCGCATCACGTGCCCGCCTCGACGAGCTCCGTCGGGCGCGGCGGCGCGGTGCCGACGTCGATCGGCGCCGAGACGGGATCGGTCGGCCGGCGGCGCCGGCGGCCGGGGAAGGCGGCGAGCAGCGTGCCGACGGCCATCAGCCCACCGCCGATCCACAGCCACAGGATCAGCGGCTTGACGAACACCCGGATCGTCGCCTGGTCGGCCCCGGGCTGCGGGTTGCCTTCCAGCGTCAGGTAGATGTCCTTCGTCGCGCTCGTGCGCACGCTCGGCGTGGCGACCGTCGTGCCCATCCGGAGGTACGTCGTCGAGGCCGGGGCGTAGACCTGCTCGCCGTCCAGGACGACGTCGGCCTTGATCGCACGGACGCGATCGTCCTGCACCTCGCGGACCCGCTGCAGCTCGAACGTGTGCCCGCCCCAGCGGCGCTCCTCCCCCACCGGCAGCGTGAGCGTGGCCGACCGGGTGTAGCTGTTCGACGCGACGAGGGCGACGGCGATCACGATCACGCCGAGGTGGACGATCATCCCGCCGTTGGCCCGCCCGACGAGCCCGCGCCAGCCCTGGCGGCGCGTCGCCAGCACGACCTGGCGCAGGGCGGCACCGGCCGCGCACCCGGCGAGGCCGAACGCGAGCAGCGACCACAGCCCCGTGGCGCCCAGCAGCACGGCGACGGCGATCGCCGCGGCGCCCGCCCAGGCCGGCCAGAACAGCCGCTCGCGCAGCAGCTCGCCGCTCGCCTTGCGCCACGGCAGCACCGGCGCGACGGCCATGAGGAAGAGCAGGGCGATGCCGAGCGGCATCGACAGGCGGTCGAAGTACGGCGGGCCGACGACGGTGCGCCTGGCCTGCAGCGCCTCGACGAGGAGCGGGAACACGGTGCCGAGCAGGACCACGAACGCGAACACGGTGAACAGCACGTTGTTGGCGAGGAAGGCGCCCTCCCGGGAGATCGGCGAGTCGATCGCGCCGGGTGACCGGAGGCGGTCGCCGCGCCAGCCGATCAGGCCGAGCGACGTGATGATCACGATGGCGAAGAACGCCAGCAGGTAGTTGCCGACCGGACCGTCACCGAAGGCATGGACGCTCGACAGGAGCCCCGAGCGGGTGAGGTACGTGCCGAGGATGGTGAGGGCGAACGTCGCCACGAGCAGGCTGAGGTTCCAGACCCGCAGCATCCCACGGCGCTCCTGGACGAGGACGGAGTGGATGTAGGCCGTGCCGGTCAGCCAGGGCAGCAGGCTGGCGTTCTCCACCGGGTCCCAGCCCCAGACGCCGCTCCAGCCGAGGACCTCGTAGCTCCACCACCCGCCGAGCAGGATGCCGATCGTCAGGAACGCCCACGAGAACAGCGCCCAGCGACGCGTCTCCATCAGCCACCCCTCGCCGACGCGTCCGGTGATGAGGGCGGCGATGGCGAACGCGAACGGCACCGTGAACCCGACGTAGCCGAGGTAGAGGATCGGCGGGTGGAACAGCACCAGCACGTGGTTCTGCAGCAGCGGGTTGGGGCCCGGTCCGTCGGCGGTCGGCACGGCGGTGGCGAAGGGGTCGGCCGGCCCGAAGCTGAGGAGGGCGAAGAACGCCATCACGACGAACATCACGACGAGCGCCCACCCGACGAGCGGATCGCCGGTCCGCGACCGGAAGCGCCACCCGACCGCTGCGGTGAACCCGGCGAGCACGACCACCCACAGCAGGATCGAGCCCTCCAGGGCCGACCACATGGCGGCGACGTTGTAGAGCGCCGGCGTGCTGCGCGACCCGACCTGCTGGACGTAGGCGAGCGAGAAGTCGCGGGTGATCAGCGCCCGCTGCATCATCACGATCGCGAGCACCGCGCCGCCGACGCACAGCCACGTGTACAGCGGCGCCATGCGCAACGTCTTGGCGTCGTGGCGACGGATGCCGTAGATCGTCGCCGCCGCCCCGAACACCGCGGCGGCGAGGCACAGCATCAGCCCGGCCCTGCCGAGCGCCGAGTTCAGGCTGGCGGCGAGCACGTGTCGGACTCCGCGGCGGCCCCGTCGATCCGGTCGGCGTTCTCGGCCTCGTACTCGTTGGAGTGCTTGACCTCGACGCGATCACCCTCGAACGTGCCGTCGACGAGCTCCCCGTGCACGACGACGGGTTCGCACTCCTCGAAGATGCCCGCCCGGCTGGCCCTCGTAGCGCACCGGCATCGTCTCGTCGTTGAAGCTGATCGAGAACGTCGTGATGCCGTTGACCGTCTCGACCGTCCCCTGGTCGACCGTTCCCTGGACGCGCAGCCGGCGGCCCGCCTCGCACCCGTCGCGGCTGCCGATCTCGTCGACGTTGCAGTAGTAGTCGACGGCGGAGCGCAGGAACTGGGTGACGATCACGCCGCCGGCGACGAGGACGAGGGCGAGCACGACCAGGGGCGCCCAGCGCCGCCTCGAGCGGGGCGCGGGCGTGCCCTGGTCGTCACGGGGAGTCAGGTCGAGCGTGCTCATGCGTCCGGCGCAGCCTGCCTCAGGTCCAGGGCTTCGCCTCGTCGGGCAGGCGCCTGGTGGTCGCGCCCGCCCGGCGCAGCACGTACAGCGCGTACCCGCCGATGGCGGCGAACGTCACCACGTAGCTGCCGACGATGAACCCGGCGTCCTCCATGATGGCGAGCATCAGCGGACCGTCCCGTCGGCCTCGGCGACAGGTGCCGCCGCGCGGCCGGCAGCCTCCGTCACCCGCTCGGTGCGCCGGGCGTCGATGGCGAGGTCGAGGCCGACGTCGTCGAGCGCGTCCTCGGCGGCCATCGTGCGCTGGCGGTGGATCACGAGCCAGACGTAGAGCAACGTGAAGGCGACGATCCCGACGAACAACGTGAAGAGCATCAGGCCGTCCATCTTCACCTCGCCGTCGGGGCGGGCGACGGTCGCCTCCTGGTGCAGGCTGCGCCACAGCCGCACGCTCCAGTGGACGAGCGGGATCTCGAGCACGGCGAGGAGGGCGAGCACCGCGCTGCGCCGGGCCCGCTGCTCGTGGGTGCCGCCGAGGCGGCGCACGGTGAGGTAGCCGATGTACGTCACCAGCAGGAACGCGGTCGTCGTCAGGCGGGCGTCCCACTCCCAGAAGACCCCCCAGGTGAGCCGCCCGACAGCGCCCCGACGACGAGGGTGATGGCCATGAACAGCACGCCGACCTCGGCACTGGCGCCGGCCAGGCGGTCCCAGCCGAGCGTGTGGCGCTTGGAGAAGAGGTAGATCGCCGACGCCACGGCGGTGACGATGAACGCCAGGTAGGCCAGCCACGCCGAGGGGACGTGCACGTACAGGATGCGCACCGACTCCCGCGGTTGACATCGGCCGGCGAGAAGAAGAGGCCGAAGGCGACGAGCCAGGCCACGCCGACGAGCGCCGCCGCGCCGAGCAGCCGGGTCGCCCTCGTCGACGTCCCGGTGGTCGTCGGGGTGCCGCCATGCGCTCGCGGTGGTCGCCTGGGCGCTCTCGGTCATCAGGCGCCTGGACTGGCTGGCCAACCTGTCTCCTACTCGTCGATGAGCGGACCGAAGGCCAGCGTTCCCCCGGCACCGAAGGCGACGGCGAACACGGACACGACGCCGACCCAGGGCCAGCCGTCCGCGATGGCCGTCCGCCGATGCCGAGCGCTGCTTCGACCGCTCGTGTGGCTCCGATCAGAACGGGCGCCACCACCGGCAGGAGCAGCGCGGGAGGAGCGTCTCCCGCCCCGCGCGGCAGCGAGGCCGCCGTAGAGCGTACCGACCGCGGCCAGCCCGACGGTAGCGGCGACCCACGTGGCGAGCAGGAGGAGACCCCCGATCAGCGCAGCTCGACGGCGTAGACGACGATCGTGGTGCCGAGGAGCAGGGCCTCGAGCACGCGCCGGGCGGCGAGGGTCGCTGTCTTCCCCCAGAACACGGCGCTGGCGTCGACGCCCTGGCCCGCAGCGTGTCGAGCGCGCCGTTCTGGACTCGACCGCGAACCTCCCCGTGGACGAGCAGCAGCAGGCTGAACAACGTGGCGAGCGACATGAGGCCCGGCGCGATCCGCTCCAGCAGCGTGTCGTTGCGGGTCCTGCTGGTGCCGGCGGGTTCGGGAAGCGATCGAGGGCGAGGCCAAGATCACCATCACGATCGCCGCGAACGGCAGCACCTGGTTGAGGGCGACCGGCTGCGCCACTCGACGAGGAGGTCCTTGCGGGCGACGAGCGTGGCCGTGCGGAGGCCGCGTCCGGACGCTCACGGCACCGACTCCACGACCTGGCCGGCGACGACGTCGACGGCGCGGGTCGCCAGCGACCCTGCCGCTCGAGCTCGTGGCTGGCCACCATCACCGTCGCCCCGGCGGCCGCTGCGTCGCGCAGCGTGGCGTCGAGCTCGTCGCGCCGGCGGCGTCGAGCCCGGTGTGCGGCTTGTCGAGCAGCCAGAGCTGCGCCGACGGGCGACGAGGCAGGCCAGCGCGGTGCGGCGCCGCTGACCGGCGGACAGCCGGCGCATGGGCAGGTCGGCGAGCCGGCCGGCGAGGCCGAGGCGCTCGATCGCCGCCGCTAGCTCGTCGGCCGTCGCGCCGACCGTGGCGCGCCAGAAGCGGACGTTCTCGGTGACGCTAGGTCGAGGTACAGCCCGTTGCGGTGGCCGAGCAGGCCGCCGCGCCGGCGCACGGCGTCGCGCTGCGTGGCGAGGTCGCAGCCGAGCACGGTGCCGCGCCCGTGGGCGATCGGCTGCAGCCCCGCGCACACCCGCAGCATCGTCGCTTGCCGGCGCCGTTCGGGCCGCGCAGCAGGACGATCTCGCCGCGCTCGACGCGCAGGTCGACGCCGGCCAGTGCCGGGAAGCTGCCGAGCACGGCGACGGCGCGGCGAGCTCCATGACCGGGTCCATCGGGGCAGAGCGTATCGGCCCGGCCGGCGGACCCCGTCGGCGACGAGGTCGGCGCCCCGGGACGCGGCCGGTACCCTCGCGTCCTGTGCCGTCGATCGCCCCGGTACTCGCGAGTCCCCGGCGTGGGACTGGGCGCTGGGTGATCGCCGGATCGGCCGGGTGTCTGATCGTGATGGGCCTGCTGACGTCGGCTTCGTCGCCGACCAGCTGGGGCACGGGCTCTGAGTACGCCCAGGTGTAGGACCGTCTCCGAGGACTAACTTCGTCGGCTGCCGGCGGCGGCACCGGCGGCGGCGACGATGATGATCGCGAGCGCCGACGGCGTCGCCGGCGGGCGTCGGTCGCGTGCGGTGCTCGACGACCGACTGGCACCCCGACCACCGACCGAGCCGGCGGCGACGACAGCCCCACTCCGCTGTTCCCCATGGTCCGGTCGTTCGCTCCGGGCGAGGCGACGGCGTCGATCGAGATCCCGTCGATCGACGTGCAGACGGACGTCGCGTTCGGGGTCCAGCCGAGCGACCTGAAGACAGGGTCCAGGGCACTATCCGGACACACCCTACCCCGGCCAGCGCGGAAACTCGCTGATCGCCGGTCATTGCACGACCTATGGCTGAGCCCGCGACCGCCTTGACAAGGTCGTTCCCGGCCACGAGATCTTCGTGACGACCGTGCAGGGCCGCTCGTGTACCGCGTCACGGGGAGCGAGGCGGTCCGCGCCGGGGCGCTCCGACGTCGTCGCCACGACGGACCCGGACCGTCGCCCGCCTGAGCTGACGACGTGCGACCCGAGTACACGGCGACGAACCGGCCGATTGCCACGCCGACCTCGACGTGGGGGCCTCGAGCGCCTCGCCGCAGGCGCCGATCGTCCGTCGCGCCACTGATGGACACGACACGCGCCCCCGCGGCCCTGCCGGGCGGCGTCGACGGTCCGACCGTGACGGCCACGACGAAACACTGTCGCGATTTTCGGTGACCACGCGATGGTTCCACTGCATTGACCGTGACGAGGGCTCGATGCACCGTGCGGCCACCGCCGTCGACGTGCCAGTGGAGGGCCCGCCGACGCCGGCGACCGGCGAGGTCGTCGACGCCTTCGCCGACGGGCTGGTTCAGCGACGACGCCGCGGTCGCCCAGGTCGCGTTGCGGGGTTCGCCGTCGTCGGGTGTCGCACATCGGGGTGGGCCGCTCAGCCGGAGAGGTTCGTCGAACTGGGTCGGCGTGCTGGTCGGCATCGCGCCCTTCGGCGTCGCCGTATCTTCTTCGAGAACGTCAACCGCCTGCTGCCGGCCGCGCTGTAGCCGAAGCCCCGCCCTGTCAGCCGATTCCGGCCCGATCGGGCCGATCGACGCTGACAGGACGGGTGCAGACGGTCACTCGCAGCCGACGCCGTCGTTGTCGCGGTCGAACTTCGACTGGAAGCCGGGGTCGCCGGGGAAGATCGGCGCCGCGCCAGCCGCGCGCACGGCGTCGCAGTTCTGGTACGTCGCGCCGGACGATGGCCGGGGGCCCGGAGCCGGTGCCGGAGCCGGAGCCGGGGCGGGCTGGTGAGCCGGAGCCGGGGCCGGGGCGGGCCGGGGTGCCGGGGCCGGAGCGGGGGCCGGGCAGGTGACCGCGGGCTGGGCGATGGCCGCGTATTCGTCCTCGCGAGGATGACGGCCGTACCCGTCCGTCGAGTTGTAGCGAGGCACGGCCTGGCCGAGCATCAACAGCGTGCCGCCGGCGTCGACACCATCG
>CAVVSE010000019.1:0-51042 GCA_963750905.1 uncultured Acidimicrobiia bacterium | reverse complement strand
GCCCGCCGCCGCCGTCCCGTCCGAGGCCGACACACGGGGCTCCGCCCCGTGGACCCCGAACGGCGCGCTGCCCACATCTGTGGGCGGCGCGCCTTCGGCGTTCTCCGGGCCATCTGCCGTGAGCGAAGCCCTCTGAACGGCTTGCGGCCTGGCGGCCGGAAGCCGTTCAGAGCCACCCCGTCTTCTTGAACTGCTTGTAGAGCAGGAAGCAGACGACGAGGGTGAGGCCGCTGACGACGGCGAAGCCGGTCCAGTGCTCGGCGAGCGGGATGCCGCCGAGGTTCATCCCGAAGAGCCCGGCGACGATCGTCGGCACGATGCCGATCGCCGCCCACGCCGAGATCTTGCGGGTGTCCTCGTTCTGCTGGCGCTCGGCCTCGGCGCGGCTCGCCATCAGTGCGTTCTGCAGCAGCTGGTGGACGGTGCGGCCGCGCTCGACGATGTCGCTGAGGGCGTCGTCGACGTCGCGGAACAGCGGGACGATCTCGGGGTGCACCCACGTCATGCACTCGGCCGACGTCAGCTTCTTCAACGACGCCGACATCGGCTCGAGGGCGACGAGGAAGTCGAGGACCTCGCGGATCAGGAGGTAGATGCGCTTGGTCGGCTGCTCGCGCGACTCGTTGAAGACGTCGCGCTCCACCTCCCGCACGTCGTGCTCGAGGCCCTCGATGACGGGCTCGTAGGACTCCACGACGTGGAGCAGGGCGGCCTGCAGCACGGCGCCGGGTCCGAAGCCGAGGCGCTCCGGCTCCTCCTCCAGGTCGTGGCGCACCCCGGTGAGCGGCGCGGCCTGCCCGTAGCGGACGCTGAGGATGTAGTCGCGCCCGGCGTACAGGAACAGCTCGCCGAACTCGACCTCCTCCCGGTCGTCGACGTAGCGCGCCGTCGGCACGACCGTGAGCAGGCAGTCGCCGTGGCGCTCGACCTTCGGGCGGTCGTGCTTGTGGCGGGCGTCGGCGATCGCCAGCTCCGGCAGCTCGAACGCGTCGCGGACGAGGTCGAGCTCGCGGTCCGACGGCATCCGCAGCCCGAGCCAGCCGAACCCGGCGGCACCGCGCTCGGCCGCCAGCTTCTCGATGGAGTCGGTCTCGACGGTCCGCAGACCATCGACGTACCACGCTGCGTCGACGATCACCGGCCAATCGTCGCGCGCCCGGGACGCACCGGCGCGGGAGGACCCCGTGGGCGGGCCCCGTCGACACCGAGCGCGGCGAGCAGCTCGCGGGCGGCGGCCTCGTCGGCATCAGCTGCCGTCGCGAGCGCCCTCCGCGGCGACGGCCCGCACGGCGAGCGATCGCGCCTCCTCGTAGGCGGCGCCGATGCGGCGAGCCAGGTCGACGGCCGCCTCGGCGTCGGCGACGGCATCGGGGAGGCGATCGAGGGCGACGAGGGCGTCGGCGCGGGCCCGCCGTGCGCCGACCGCGACGAAGGCATCGGGTGCCGTCTGCAGGCGCTGGCCGGCCTGCGTCGAGCAGGTCGAGGGCCGCGCCGGGATCCCCGGCGGCGGAGGCGCACTCGGCGAGGCGCACGAGCATCTCGGCGGCGTTCGTCGACGCCCGCTGGCTGTCGAACGCCCGGTACGCCTCGTCGAGCAGCTGACGGGCGTGGTCGACGTCGCCGCGCCGCAGGTGCACGCGCCCGAGGTTGCCCGTGGCGATGGCGATCCCGAGCGGGTAGTCGGCGACGCGGAACGACTCGCAGGCAGCCCTCGAACAGCTCGACGCGCCGCGTCGAGCTGGCCCCGATCGGAGAAGATCTCGCCGATGTTGTTCGCCAGCGTCGCCTCCAGCACGGCGTCGCCGGTGCGCCGGCCGAGGTCGCGGCTGCGCTCGTAGGCGACGAGCGCGGCATCCCAGTTGCCGGCGAAGTAGGCGGCCACGCCGAGGTTGTTGTAGAGCTTCGCCAGCGGCACGAGGTCGCCCTGCTGCTCGAGGAGGGCGCAGCGCCTCGACCGCCGACGGCGGCGACGTGTCGCCGAGGGCGACGTCGATGGCCGTGAGGAGGTAGTAGGCGTGGCCGAGCACGCTGTCGTCGCCGGCGGCCGTGGCGTGGGCGACGGCCTCGAGCACGCGCCGGCGGGCGTCGTCGTGCCGGCCCTGGCGGAAGCGCACGCCGGCGTACGCGAGCTCGAGCTCGGCGAGCTCGGCGAGCGCGTCGCCCGGTCCACCGGTGCGCAACCGGTTCATCGCTCGGGAGTACCAGCCCAGCGCATCGGTGTAGGCGCCGACGTGCTCGCGCAGCACCCCCACCTTGCGCAGCAACCGGGCCTCGCTCCGGGCCGATCCGCCGCGGGCGGCGCGGCGGGCGTCGCCGTAGGCCACGGCCGCGGCGTCGTAGTCGGCGGACAGCTCGAGCACGTCGCCGAGCGCTTCGGCGAGGTCGGCGCGCTGGTCGTCACCGATGGTCGGCACGCGCGCCGAGCTGGCGAGCGCACGGCGGTAGAGGTCGGTCGCCTCGGCGTTGGCGTAGGCCCGCTTCGCCCGCCTCCGCCGCGGCGACCGACCACCGGTACGCCCGGGCGTGGTCCTCGGCGCGCGCGAAGTGGAGTGACAGCACGGCCGGATCGGCGCCGTCGTGCTCCAGTTCGGTCCCGATGGCGAGGTGGACCTCGCGCCGGCGCCGGAACGAGAGCCCGTCGTAGGCGACGCGCTGGTACATCCCGTGGAGGAAGCGGAGGTGACCCGGACCGGCGCGCCCGAGGAACGGCGAGAGGCGGCGCCAGACGTCGGGACGGGACACCGTCCGGGTGCCGAGGGCCCGACCGAGCAGGGCGAGGTCGACGTCCATCCCGGACACCGCGGCGTCGCGCAGCAGCAGCCGGTCGCCACCGTCGAGGTCGTCGATGCGGCGCGTGACGAGGCGTTCGATCGTCATCGGGAGCGAGTCGACCTCGCCCGTCTCGGCGGCGGCGTCGACGAGGTTGGCGAGGAACAGCGGGTTGCCGCCGGATCGGGCCACGAGCCGCTCGATGTCGCGGCGGCCGACTCGGCCGCTCGATGCCACCGACGCGAGCGCGTTGGCGTGGTGGGCCGGGAGCGGCATCACCTCGAGGACGTCGGCGCCGGTCGTCCACGGCGGCGGGGCCCACCGCTGATCAGCAGGCAGATCATCCGGGGGCGGGTCTGGACCGCACCGATCACGTCGGCGACGAGCTCGGCCGACGCCTCGTCGATCCACTGGGCGTCGTCGACCACGACCAGGGCGCTGTCGGCGAGGGCACGGTCGATGACGATCGCGGCCGTCTGACGGAGCCGGGCGCTGCGGAACTCGTCGGCGAGCTCGTCGACCTCGCGCGTCGGCGCGACCTCGGCGCCGAACGCGGCGGCCAGCAACGGCAGCCAGCGCAGCTCGTCGGGGGCCACCGACGCCACGTACGCGTGGAGGGCGACGCCCAGGTCACCGGCCGCGGCGTTGGGATCGATGCCGCCGAGGGTGCCGAGCAGGTCCCGGACCAGCGAGTAGGGGATCGAGGAGGAGTACTCGTCGGCGGCCAGGCGTGACGGTGGCCAGTTCCGGCCGGCGCTGGCGCAGCTCCACGAGCAGGCGTGACTTGCCGACGCCGGCGTCGCCGATCAGCACGATGACCGAGCCCTGCCCGGCCGCCGTCCGCGCCGCGGCGGCGTCGAGCACGGCGATCTCGGGCTCCCGACCGACGAACGGGAGGTCGTGGGCGGCGCCCCGCGGCTTGCGCTCGGTCGCCGCGCCGACGACGGACGCCTCGACGAGGCCGTCGCGGTTCTTCACGCGGAAGGGCTCCAGCGGCCGCTCCTCGAAGCGCGTGTCGGACCAGTCGAGGACGGCGCGGGACGCCACGATCTGACCCGGCGCGGCGTGCTGCATCAGACGGGCGCTGAGGTTGACGGCGTCACCGACTGCGCTGAACCCGTGGCGGATGGACGAGCCGACGAAGCCGCTGTAGGTCCGACCCCGGTTCACGCCGGCGCGCAGCCCGACGTCGGGGCACTCGTCGACGATCTGGCGGACGGTGCGCAGGAGCCGCTCGTCGTCGTCGCCGGAGGACGTCGGCACGCCGCCGGTGAGCATGAGGCCCACGGCGTTGTCGGCGCTGTCGCTGCTCAGGAACTGCGTGCCCCAACGGGCGGTGGCCTCGTCCACGACGTCGGTCACGTGCGTCACGAGGCGGTGCAGGGCGTCCGGGCCGTGCTCGGCGAGGACGTCGTCCGTGCCGTCGATCGACACGAAGCTGATCGCGCACTGGCGGTGCTCGCCGGGGGCGTCGATCCGCCGGAGCTCGCGCTGCGCCGACGGCACGTACGCGGTGAGGTCGGGTGGGCGGCGCGGCGGCGTCCGCACCCGGCCGGCGGGCGGGGGTGCGTCGTCGCGGCGCAGCAGCCGGCCACCCGGGCGCCGCACGCCGAGCAGGCGCCCGGGGAGGTGATCGGCGAGCGCCGCGCTCACGACCGTCTGACCTGGGTCGGCCACCTTCTCGCAGCGCATCACGTGCGGACGCCGTGGCGCCGCAGACGACGAGCTCCCGGTGACGACCGGAGGTCATCAGGAACGTGAACGTGCCGGCGCCGGCGCCCGCCGACATGCGCAGGCGCGTCGGGCGCCCGGTGGTCGTCGCCAGCGGGCGGGCGAGCGCCGCGTGCATCGCGGCGCACCCGGCCGCGGCACGCACCGCGTGGTCCGGCCCGTCGAACCAGACGAGCAGCCCGTCACCCATGATCTTGAGCACGTCACCGCCGTGCGCGGCGGCCGCTGCGATGATCGACTCGAAGCTGGCGTTGATGATGTCCGTGAGCTCCTCGGTGCCGGCGGGCCCGGACGCCCCGAGCTGCTCCGACAGCCGGCTGAAGCCCGAGATGTCGGCGAACGCCATCGCCCCCTCGAGGCGGCGCCAGGGGGTCGTCGGCTCGTGCTCGGCCCAGGCAACCGTCAGCCGCGGCACGAGTGGCAGCAGCGTCGCCAGGCGCACGGGGCACTGTCTAGCCCGCCGTCGCCGCGCGCCGCTTGCGCCTGGTGCGCCGACGACGAGGTCTCCGGCGTCGGCGCGGCCGGTCGACCCGCGCCGTCAGAACAGGCGGAAGTCGGCGACGTGGGTCGTGCCGTCGTTCAGGTTCACGCGCAGCTGGTAGCACCCGGACTTCCGCGGCGTCTTCCAGATGTACAGCCAGAACAGCACCGCGTCGGTCAGCCCGCCGTTGGCCCCGCTGCCGGAGAGCTCCACCGGCGGGCCGTACGTCGGCGTCGCGCAGTTGCGGGTCACGGACTGGATCGACACGATCGCGGTGCGGTCGCGGACGCGGCGCCCGCTGCCGTCGAAGAGGTTGAACGCGATCGGGTAGCTCAGGCCGGCGATCCCGAGGTTGACCTGCGGCGGGTCGACCACCGGGAAGTAGAAGCCGCTCCACTCGTAGACGACGCGGTACGTCACGGTGGTCGTGACGACGTTGCCGGCGACGTCGACCGCCCGGGCCTGCACGGACTTGGTGCCCACGCTCGATGTGTCGAGCGAGCCGATCGTGCACGACGCCACGCCGCTGCCGACGTCGTCGCACCGCACGTCACCGGTGACGCGGTCCCGGTAGATCACCGTTCCGCCCTCGCTCGGGTACGCCACGGAGATCGTCGGCAGGGCGCGGTCGACCATGAACGGGCCGATCGGCGCGACGGCGGTGCAGTTGCCCGCGCGATCGCAGACGTCGGCCCGACCCGTGAAGGCCTCCGTCGTGGCCGTGCCGTCCGGGACGGCCGTCGACACGCTGAACGTCGCCTGCTCGGGGTGGGCCAGGCCGCTCTCGGCATCCGAGGCCTGGCACGAGATGGACACGTCCGCGGCGCGCCAGCCGGCCGGTCCGTCGGCGCAGTCGACGAGCGGCGGGTCGGTGTCGCGATCGGGCAGGTCCACGATGGTCACGACGACCTCGATCGGCGCTCCGACGCGGCCCAGCCGGTCGGTCGCGGTGGCGGTCAGGACGGTGGTCCCGGCCGTCGTGATCCGCACGTCGGCCGTCGCGCCCGTCACGGTCGTGCCGGTGACCTCGGCGCCGGTCGTCGAGTACGTGATGGTGTCGACGCCGATGCCGGCGTCCGTGCCGAGCAGCTCGACGGTCACCGGCCCCGTGGCCGGTGAGGCGACGGAGGTCCGTCGCGCTCACCGTGGGGGCACCGGTGTCGATGCGGACGATCTCGCTCGTGCTCGGCCCGTTCGGGGTCGTCGCGACGACCTCGTAGGCGCCGTCGTCGGTCAGCGTGAGGGGACTGGTCGCGGGGGCGCCGTTGACGGTGACCGTCACCGGACCGGTGGCGTACGGCGCGGCATCGACCTCGACCGGGCCGGTGTACCAGCCACTGTCGTCACGCGGGCCCGTCGCGCGTGATCGTCGGCGGGGCGGCGGGAACGGACCGGAAGTTCGCCCCCTTGTTGCTGGAGACCCCGACGTTGCCGCCGCTGTCCAGCGCCTGGACGTAGAAGTCGACGGCCGTGGCGTCGGCCGCCAGGACCACGTCGGCGCCGTAGCGCCCGTCGCCGAGCGCCAGCAGCGGCGTCTCGTTCCACGAGCCGGGCGATGCCGGGTCGGTCCACAGCACCGTCACCAACCGCACCTCGCCCGACCCGTCCGCGACCTCGGCTCGCAGCGCCAGCGACCGGCCGGTGAGCACGGCGGTGGCGCGGGCGATCCGGGGCGGGGTGACGTCGGCGGCGTCCGGTCCGTCCGGCGCGTAGTACGCCCGCCCGGCCATCGACGTGAACAGGCGCTGGGTCCCGCCGGTCGTGCCGCTCGCGGCGCCGAGGAACTGGCCCGTGACCAGGATGGCCTGGTCACGGCGGGCGCCCGCCGACTCGTAGTGGCTGACCGACTGCAGCGAGGTCGGGAACGACGTCGGCGTCGTCGACACCTCGGGTGAGGTCGACGCGAGGTCGACCGTCGGCGTGAAGACCACGGGGTCGGGCATCGCCACGTCCGTGGACTGCAGCCCGGTCAGCAGCACGCCGCGCAGCTCGCGGCCGGTGCTCGTCAGGTCGACGACGGCCCGGGGCTGCACCGGCTGATCGGCGGTGGCGAGGATGTCGCCGCGATACGAGTAGTAGACGCCGCGGCTCGGTGGTGGTGCGGACGAAGTCCGTCTCCACCACGCCGCCGACGTCGACGGGCGCGAAGTCGAGCCCGGTCGGGTCGTCGTGCTCGACGACGGTGTCCGGCGGCGGGGTCACCGGCGCGTCGCCGACCCGGAACTGCGGGAGGCCGTAGAAGACGACCTGTGACGACACCTTCTCGTCGAACGGCGTGACGTACTTGGTCGCGGCCAGGTACTGCTGCTTCGCCTGGGCCAGCGCCTGACCGGCGGTCAACGATGCACCGAGCCCCGTCGCGAAGCGGCGCATGAGGTCCTCGGTCGCGCCGACGACGGTGTCGTCGCCGTAGCCGTAGCCGGTGTTGGCGACGAACACCGCACCGATGCCCGTGAACGTCTGCGCCCAGTCCTGGCGGTGGAGGCCGCCGACGCTGACGTCGCTGACGGAGAGCCCGCCGTGGCACCCCATCGAGAACAGGAGCGCGCCGTCGAGGGCCGTGGCGGTCGGTCCCGGGTCGATGTCGCCGTCATCGTCGAGATCGGCGTCGTCGGCGACGTCGGCGGTCGTGAACAGCTCGTCCTGGATGCCGCGGGCGTCCTGATCGGCGGGCAGGGCGCGGTAGTGGTCGAAGTGGGCGTTCACGGACGCGATGTCCGGCGACCCGTCGAGGTCGGCCTCCAGGTCGTTCGCCGTCCACTGCGGGGCCGTCAGGCGGGTGGTCGCGAGGTGGTCGTCGAGCTCGTCGGCGACGGCCTCGGCCCCGTCGGTCAGGAAGTCGTAGCCGGACGAGAACGCCGTGGTCGGGTCGAGCCGGCCGGACGAGGACAGATAGCTCGACAGGGCCGTGGCGATCTCCGACGGCGTCTCCACGAGGCGCCCGACGGCGATGGTCGGGGCGAACAGCTCGCGCGGCCCGACCATCACGGGATGGGCGTCTCCGTACGGATCGTCCGACAGCAGGTAGCCGAGCGAGAGGGCTGCGGTCAGCGGGCTCTGGGCGTCACCGACCTCCGAGGCGTACTCGCGCTCGTTCGAGTACATCGTGGCGTCGCGGACGCGGGCGAACGGGAGCTGGTCGTCGTTGCCGACGAGCACCACGTGGGCGATGGTGGGATGGGTGCGGACGGCGTCGTCGATGGCGGCGCCGAGCTGTGACACGACGGCGTTGGCGGCGGCGGGATCGCATGGCGCCGCGTCCCACGTGTCATAGGCGTGCTGCACGCCGCCGAGCGTGGAGACGTCGAGCACGCCGGCCCGCTCGGTGCCGAACGGGTCGGTGTCGTCGCCGGGGCCCTGGTTCACGACGGACGTGAGCTCGTCGAGCTCCGCCGCCACCTCATCGGCACCGTCGGGGTAGAGCGCCGCCAAGCGGCCACGGTCGACCACGAAGAGCGTCGTGACGTCCGCCGGCAGGTTCGTGTCGAGCGGCGGCAACGGGCCCGATGGCGTGCGGTCGACGGCGGGGCACGCCCCTGAGAAGCGCGCCGGCGTCAGGGACGCGCGCAGCGCGTACGGACGGCTGCTCGACGCTCCCTGGTACCCCGTGACGCGCACGAAGTAGCGGCCCGCTTCGAGCGCGGTCGTGTCGATCCGCTCGTCCATCGCGCCGCGGTTGGCCGAGACCGCGAACAGCACGTTCCCGGTCGGCGCCGTCAGGTCGATGTCCTCGCTCGGCACGACGGCGGGCACCGTGTCCTGGGCGAGGAGGCTGCGCCCACCGTCCGCGGCGGGCACGAGCGAGCCGTCGGCAGGACCACGCAGCGGCGTCCCGGTCGGTCCGAAGAGGGTCAGGTCGAAGTCGGACGTCAGGTTGGACAGGATCACCGACAGCTTCTCGCCCTGGCGCACCTGCAGCGCGAACCAGTCCTGGTCGTCGGTCGTCGCCAGGTGCGTGAGGTACAGCGTGTCGGTGGCCATCGGCGTCGCGGTGGCGCTGGTGTCGTTGAGCTCGAAGGCCTCCGACACGACCTGGTCGGTGCTCGCCGCGGTCAGCGACAGGCTGCCCACGGCGTCGCTGACCGTGAGCGTGGTCTCGGCCTTGCCGGCGGCGCCCACCGTCAGCGGCACGAGGGCACTGACGTGGAGCCGGCTGAGTCCTGCCCGCGCCTGCAGCAACGCCGACACCGAGCCGTCGGGCTGCACGCTGCTGGAGATGATCGCTCCGTCGTAGGTGAGGCTGTCGGGCACGTAGCGGAAGCCCGCCGGCAACGTGACGTGCACGTCGAAGGGGTTGGGCCCCTCGAGCGCCGACTCGACCTCCACGACGAACGAGACCTCGCCGTTGTTGGCCGCCAGCTCGTCGGCGGCCGCATCGAGGTCGAGGTCCTCCCAGGGGTAGTCCTTCGGGTCGACGATGCCCTGCAGAAGATCGCCGATCGTGAGGCCGTCGAGGTCGCGAGCCGGCAGGGCGCCGAGCAGCTCGCCCAGTGTCCGGTCGTCGAGCGCGGCGAGCGCGGCGTCGAGCTCGTCCCAGCCGAGGATGTCGGCGAGCACGAACAGGTCGCCGAACGTGCCGAGTGGGGCGTCGAGCGCGGGACGCCGACGAGGTCGGCGAGCACCGCGTCGCCGTAGGTGCCGAGCTGCCCGAGGACGATGGCGTCGAGCCCCGGCGCCCCCCGCAGCGACGCGAGCGTCGCGTCGCCGTACTCGCCGAGCTGGCCGAGGCGCACGTCGGGCCGGATGGCGCCGGCGTCGGCGGCCTGGCCGAGGGTGGCCGTCGCGCAGTCCACCTGCGTGCAGTCCACGACCGCACCGATGCTGCTGATCGGGATGCTGCTGATCGGGATGCTGGAGATGGGGTTGTCCTGCAGGAGGATGCTGCTGATCGGGATGCTGCTGATCGGCGACGTGCTGAGGTCGATGCTGCTGATCGGGATGCTGCTGATCGGTGAGTCGAGCAGGACGATGCTGCTGATCGGGATGCTGCTGATCGGCGAGTCCTGCAGGAGGATGCTGCTGATCGGGATGCTGCTGATCGGTGCCCCGGACAGCACGATGCTGCTGATCGGGATGCTGCTGATGGGGGTGCCACCGATCGTGATCGAGCTGATCGGCGAGCCGGCGAGGAGGATGCTGCTGATCGGGATGCTGCTGATCGGGCTGGCGGCCAGGTCGATGCTGCTGATGGGGATGCTGCTGATCGGGGAGGTGGCGAGGTCGATGCTGCTGATCGGGATGCTGGAGATCGGGATGCTCGAGATCGGCACCCCCTGCAGGCTCAGCGCGAACAACGTGGTGCCCGGGTCGGCGGGATCGAGCGGCTGGCCGGGGCCGCAGGCCGGTCCCTCGGTCGGCAGACGCGGCTCGATGATGTCGGCGCACCAGTCCGTGCCGGCCGGCAGGGCGATGCTGCTGATCGGCACGTTGGCGTAGGCGATCGCGCCGAGCTGGAGGCGACCGAGCGGCGACGAGGAGAGGTCGAGCTGGTCGAGGCGCAGGGCGTCGACCGCGGGCAGGTGCAGGGACAGCACTTCGCCGAACGTCACGTTCTGCAACGGGATGTCGGCGAAGCGGGTGCCGCTCAGCAGCGGTGCCCAACCGCCGGGGAACGGGATCGAGCTGATCGGGACGCGAGCCAGCGCGTCGGCGTCCGCGGCGTTGGCGCCGATCGGCAGGTCGCCGAGCGTGGTCGATCCGATCGGTGACTCCGCGACGTCGTCGATGCGGAGCCGCTGGCCGGCGACGCCGGCTCCGGACGTCGTGGCCGAGGCCGTCTTCGGACGGACCGCGCTGGAAGGCAGCTCGTCGATGGCGACGCCCGCTCCGGCAGCGGTTGGTGCGGCGGACGCGGGGAACATGCGCAGCGCGATCCCGTAGGCCTCGGCCGACCCGGCGTCGCAACGGGCGCCGCTCGGCCGCGCCCGTCCCGTGACGTCCGTGGCGACGTCCTCGGTGCACGGTGCGACGTCCACGGCGGGGGACGAGAGCGTCAGCGGTGCGACGGTGATCGTGCGCAGGGCGAAGTGCTCGCCGCCGTTGCCGATCGGCACGTCGGTGATCGGCGCCAACGCCGGATCCCGCGTGTCGAGCGCCGGTCCGGCGGTGACGGTGCATGTGCCGGAACCGACGAACACCGCACCGCTCGTCGTGATCGGCCCGCTGCAGTCCGCCGGTGTGGTGCCGTCGAGGTTGCCGGCGACGATGCTGTTCGCCACCGTCACCGCGCCCGGCCCGCCGGCGGTGCTCACCGCCAGGCCGGCAGACGGCCCGCCCAGCTCGATCGTGTTGCCGGTGATCGTCGTGTGCGACACCCGCACGTTCACCTCGGTGCCGGCACCGCCACGCACGTCGAGCGCGGCGCCGGCGAGATCCTCGTTGGCGAGGATGCTGGTGTTGACGAGCCGCAGACCGTTCGACGAACCGGACGGCGCGACGTAGAAGATGCCGGCGCCGCGCTGGGCGGTGTTGCCGGCGATGGTGACCCGGCGCAGCTCGACGTCCGTGCACGTGCAGGTCAGGCCGCCGCCACCGAGGCCCGCGCCGGCGTCGTTGTCCTGGAGCAGTGAGTTGGCGATCGTCGCGGTGACGCCTGCGCCGAGGGAGATCCCAGCGCCACCCGGCGAGGTGTTGTTCCGGACGTCGAGCGAGTCGGCGATGAGCGTCACCTCGCCGCTGACGTCGAGCCCGCCACCGTGGGCGGACGCCGAGTTGCCGTCGATCACGACGCGCTCGAGGCGCGCCGTCCCGTCGACACCGCTGATGGCCAGCCCGCCGCCAGCGCCGCCGGCCGCGCGGGCCGCCCGTGAGGCGGCTGTCGCGGATCGTGAGGCCGGACGCATCGTCGATGACGGCCTGGACGACGCCCCCATCGCCGACGAGCTCGCCGCCGACGAGATCGAGCCGCTCCAGCAGCAGCTCGGCAGCGTCGCTGCGGAACACCGGACCCGACGCCCGCACGACCGGGGGCGCCTGCGTGACGGCCGTCGATCCGACGACGTGGAGCGCTCGGGTGACCTCCAGGCCACCGCAGCGCGCCGTGTCCAGATCGACGCACGCGTACGAGCCGTTGGGGTTCGGCGGGAGCAGCCGGTGGTCGCCGGCCCCGATGTCGATCGTGTCGGT
The DNA here is from genome assembly GCA_963750905.1 of uncultured Acidimicrobiia bacterium. Classification (GTDB taxonomy): domain Bacteria; phylum Actinomycetota; class Acidimicrobiia; order Acidimicrobiales; family Ilumatobacteraceae; genus JALZMG01. The sequence continues at coordinate 38,936 of CAVVSE010000019.1, read as the reverse complement.
GCCGACCTGGGGGAGCGCCTCGGCCTCCATCACCGCGGCGCGCAGGGTGCACGCGCCGGCGGCATCGGCGCAGATACCGTCGCCCGTGACGGCGTCGGGGCGGTCGAGCGTGGTGGTGACCGAGAACGTCGTGCCGTCCGGGACGACGCCGTCCTGGGCGGCACCGTGGTCGCACGTCGCGCCGCGGGCCCACCCGCGGGCGTCGAAGGTCGCGCGGCACGGTGCCAGGCCGTGCCGGTCGGTGAGCACCAGCACGGGCAGCGTGTTGCCGTCGCCGGTGCGGATGCCGGCACCGTCGCCGTCGAACGACCCCTCGAACGACGTCGGCACGGCGAGCACCTCGCCGCCGCCGGTCGTCGCGCAGTCGGCCCCGACCATCACCGAGTCGTTCGGCCCCACCACGACCGCGGGACCGCCGCAGCCACCGTCGAGGATGCTGCTGGCGGCGCTGAACTGCCCGATCGGCGGTCCGGACTCACCGGTCGCCACGATCGACGGGCTGGCGTTCCCGAGGATCGTGGTGTGGGTCAGCGAGCCGCCGTTGGCCCGGATCGCCGGGCCGGCGTTGTCGACGAACGTGACGTTGGTCGCGATGACGTTGCCGTCGGTGTCGACCGCCGCGCCCGGCGTCCCCGAGTTGTTGTCGACGATGGAGACGCGGTCGAGGATCGTGTTCGAGTTGAACGGGTCGCAGCTCGAGCAGAAGATCGCTGTGCCCTCGCCGACGCCCACCGCATTCGAACGGAACGTCGAGGAGGTGACGATCGGGGCGCTGTTGAGACGACCCTGCATCCAGATCGCGGCACCCTGCTGTTGGGCGAAGTTGCCCTCGAAGGACGTGCGCTCGACGACGAGCGTGCTCGAGGACACGTGGATCGCCCCGCCCTGGCCGCCGTTGGCGACGTTGTCCGAGAAGGCGCTGTCGTAGACGCGGAGGTTCCAGCTGGCGGCAGAGATCGCCCCGCCGTCGACGGCGGCGTTGGACGACGCCTCGACGTTGCGCAGCGTGATGTCGCCCGATGCCGACAGGGCACCGCCCTGACCCGCGGCGCTGCCGTCGCGCAGGGCCACGCCGATGATCTCGAGCGACTCGCTGGGCCCGCCTGCGAACGTGAGGAGCCCGAACGTGTCGTTGCCGCGCACGACGACGCGCTCGGACGCGACCTGGCTGCCGCGGATCTCGACCCGGCTCGAGAGCATGGCGGGGATGGTGAGCGGCCCCGTCAGCTGGATCGTCGCGCCGGGTGCGAGCGCAGTGAGGTCGATGAGCGTGTCGTCGAAATCGGCCTCCCCGTAGTCGACGGCCATCAGGTCGAGGGCCGCGCGGAGCGTGCAGTCGCCATCGGGCGCGGTCGAGCACACGTCCGGGGTGCCGTCCCACGGGACGTCGGCCGGCGAGGTCACGACGTACGTCCGCAGCGCCGAGGCGGTGGACGGCACGGCGACGACGGCCACGGTCGCGCCCAACGTGAGCGCGGCCGCGACGAACGACCGCGCCAAGCGATGCTCCCTCATCGATCCCTCCCTCGAGTCACCCGCCCGAGGCGACCCGATCCCGCACCATAATCTGGAACACCGTCCGCGGCAGCAGTGTCGACGAGCACCCGCGGTGTGTGTCGGTGGAGACGGACGAGGATCCGGCCGGCGACCGGCCGCTACAGTGCGCGGCCGCCGGCGATCGGGACGAGGCCGCCGGCACGCAGGGAGGAGCGAGCATGGGCATCGAGGTACCCGTGGGCGCGTCCCCGGGCGCGGCCCGCCCGCCGGGGGACCGCGAGCTCACGACCGGCGAGGTCCTGCTGCGCGAGGGCGACGTCGGCGACGAGGCGTTCGAGGTCCTGAGCGGCGTGCTGGAGATCGTCCGGGGTCCCGACGAGATGCGGATCGCCGTCGTGGGGCCGGGGACCACGCTCGGCGAGATCGCGATGCTCGCCGGGTGCCGCCGCACGGCGACGGCGCGGGCGATCGAGCCGAGCGTCGTGCGCGCCGTCGACCGCGCCAGCTACGAGCGCTGGGTGGACGAGGACGACGCCCGCTCGGAGGCGCTGGCCGAGGTGGCACGGGCGCGCATCGACGGCCACCGGCTGCTCGCGTTGATCCGCGACGTGCTCGGGGTCGACGCAGCGGTCGCCGCCGAGATCGCGGCGGCCAGCGAATGGGTGCGGCTGGGCCCCGGCGAGGAGCTGTTCGCCGAGGGCGACCCACCCGACGCCGCGTTCCTCCTCGTCAGCGGGCGGCTGACGGTGGTGCAGGGCGGCGACCACGTGCGCGAGGTGGCGCGCGGCGAGCTCGTCGGGGAGATCGGGTTGATCGAGCGGGCGCCGCGCTCGGCGTCGATCATCGCCCTTCGCGACAGCACGCTGGCCCGCTTCGACGTCGATGCCTTCCGCGCCCTGACCGACGCCCACCCGGCCCTCATGTTGCAGGTCGCCCGCACGATCCTCGGCCGGCTCGGCCGGCCGAACGAGTCGCGCGACCGGGCCCGCTCGATCGCCGTCGCAGTGACAGCCCCGATCGACGGCCGGCGCTGCCTCGCCCACCTCGCCGACGAGCTCGCCTGCCACGGCACGACCCGGCACCTCTCGGCCGACGGCGTGGACGCCGCGCTCGGTCAGCCCGGACTCGTCGAGTCGGGGCGGACCTACGTGCTGCCCGCGCTGTCGGAGCTCCTGCAGGACGCCGAGACGGGACACGACTACCTGCTGTTGGAGATGGACGCCGGGTCGACCCGGTGGACGCGCGTCCGTGCGCGCCCTCGCCGACCGCATCGTGGTCGTCATGTCGGCGCGGCCCGACGACGCCGAGCGCCGCCGCGCTGCGGATGTGCTCGCGTCCGTGCCCGCCGGCGCGCGGATCGAGCGCTGGCTGGTGCTGGTCCACCGCCCTGGCACGTCGCGGCCGTCCGGCTCGGCCGCCGTGGCGGACCCCCTCGGGGTCGACCGTGTGACCCACGTCCGCGACGGGTCGGCAGCCGACCTCGCCCGCCTCGCCCGGCTCGTGTCCGGCAACGGCACCGGCCTCGTGCTCGGCGGCGGCGGGGCGAGGGGGTTCGCCCACCTCGGCGCGTGGCGCGCCCTGCGCGAGCTCGGCATCGAGGTCGATGCCATCGGCGGAGCGTCGATCGGTGCGCCGATGGGGGTGATGATGGCGCTGCAGCTGGATCCCGACGCGCTGGAGGCGGTGACCGCCGAGCTGTTCCACGGGTTGCTCGACTACACCGTTCCCATCGTGTCCCTGCTCAAGGGGGAGCGCATCGCGGCAACATCACCCGCGCCCTCGCCGACATCGACCTGCGCGACACCTGGCACCCCTTCTTCTGCGTCTCCACGAACCTCACCCGCTCGCGCGTCGAGGTGCACGACCGATCGTCGGCGGCGACGGCGGTGCGGGCGAGCGTGGCGATCCCCGGGGTGCTGCCGCCCGTGCCGTATGGCGGCGACCTGCTCGTCGACGGCGGCGTGCTGAACAACCTTCCGTGCGACGTGATGCGCGCCACGGGGATGGTGGATCGCCTCATCGCGGTCGACCTCTCGCCGGCGGTCGGTCCGCAGGCCAAGGACGACGACGGCCGGTCGGTGTCGGGCTGGCGGGCGTGGCGCGGCCGACGGTCGCAGCTCCCGGGGATCGTCGCCGTGATCATGCGGTCGATGGTGGCCGGGTCGGTGCGCGACCGCGACCGCATGCTCGCCGACGGCACGGTCGACTGCTACCTCGACCTCGACCTGCGCGGCGTCGGACTGCTCGACTTCGAGCGCGTCGCCGAGGTCGCGGCTCGCGGGTACCGGGCGGCGTTGCCACGCCTCACGGCGTGGCGCGACGGCGCGTCGATCGTGGCCGACGACGACGGGGCCGTGGGGGCGCCCTGACGACGGGTGTCAGGTGACGTCGTCGTCGAGGACCCGCTTGGCGTCGTCGTCGAGCAGGCGCTGGACGTGGGCGTCGGCGCCGCGCCAGATCCCGGGATGGCCGGTGACCGCGGTCAGGAAGTCCTCGCGCCGCACGGTGTGCAGCCGGCTCGGCGCTGTGGTCGTGATGGTCGCCGTCCGCGGCACGTCACGGAGCAGGGCGATCTCGCCGAACCCGTCGCCGGGTCCGAGCCGGCGGGCCAGCCGCCCGCCCACGGTCACCGCGAGCGTCGCCGCTGGCGACGAGGTAGTAGCGATCACCGTGGTCGCCTGCACGGACGATCACGACGCCGGCGTCGACGTCGATCTCCTCCGTGCTCGCGAGCAGCCGCTCCATCGCCAGCGGCGTCAGCCCGGCGAAGATCGGCGTCGCCGCCACGAGCGCGACGAGCGCCGGGTCGGGCGCCGCGGCGACGGCGTCGATCCGCCGCAGCCCACGGCGCATCACGCCGAGCGACAGCGGTACGAGCAACCCGGCGACGACGACGGCCGGGCGCAGGCCCCACCAGGCGATCAACGACGCGATCGTGATGGATCCGATCGTGTTCCCCGCGCCCTCGAGTCCCTCCACGACGCCGTACACCCGCGCCAGGCGTTCCGGGGGTGCGAGACGGGGATGAGGCTGCCGCTGGCGACCCGAGCGATGCTCTGCCCGCCGCCGCACACGGCGAAGCCGAGCGCGACCGGCACCACGAGGGAGAAGAGCCCGAGGCTCGCGACGGCGAGGCCGGACGCGGCGATCGCCAGCACCAGCGGCGCGACGAGCCCGCTGCGCCCGACGAGCGCCACCGAGGCGAACGCGCCGAGCATGCCGCCCAGCCCGAACGCCGCGCCGAGGAAGCCGGGACCGGCCGCGTCGCCGTCGAGGGGCCCGGCGGCGACGGCGACGACCAGCACGTCGATCAGGCCGATCACGAGCGGGCACAGCGCACCGATCAGCACGAGCAGCCGCAGGTCACGGTCGGCAGCCAGCGTGCGGAAGCCGGCGAGCGTGTCGCGGAAGGCGAACTCGACGTCGACATCGGCCGTGGCCCGCGCCGGCCGATCGAAGTCGAGGCCGAACACGATGGCGGCGGCGACCGCGAGGCCACCGGCGGTGACGGTCACCACGAGCTCGGGCCCGCCGAACAGGAGCACCCCGGCGAGCGCCGGGCCGGCGAACGCGCCGGCCTGGCCCAGCACGCCAACGGTCGTGTTCGCCGCCGTGAGATCGGCTGCCGTCGTGACGGCACGCGGCAGGACGCAGCCGATCGCCGGACCGGTGAACGACACGGCGACGGCGACGACGACCGCCGACGTGTACACGAGGCCGGCCGCGGCGTCCGTCCACATCAGCGTCGCGGTCACCGCCATCGCCGCCGCCTGGACGAGGTACCCGCCCGCGAGCACGAGGTCGGCGTGGAAGCGGTCGCCGGCGAACGCGGCGAGCGGCGCCAGCACCGCGGTGGGCGCCATCTGCAGGAAGGCGACCGCCCCCGCCTCGGCAACCCCGCCACGGGCGAACGCATAGACGGTCACCGCGATCCAGGCGGCCTGCTCGCCGATCGAGTGGAGCCCGAACGCGAGCACGACGCGGCGTAGGCGCGGCTCGTGCGCGACGCGGCGCACCACGTCCGTCCGTCCCGACATCTCGCTCCCTCCGAGGGCCACGACGCTAGGCCGCGGCACCCGGTGGGTCGGCATCCGCTCAGAGGTTGAACAGCACGCCGAGGTCGGGGTGGCGGAACGGCGCTGTCGCGGCGAGGTGCGCCCACGCCTCCTGGGACGTCGTGTCGTGCAGGTACATCTGCTGGGCGATCGCCGCGGCGACCTTGGGGGCGGCGAAGCTCGTGCCGCTCCACGACGCCCAGCCGCGGTACTGGTCGACGCACACGCCGTTCGGATCCTGGTCGTCGAACGCGGTGAAGAACGTGCTGACGACGTCGACGCCCGGCGCCGAGGCGTCGACCCACGGGCCGAAGTTGGAGAACATGCTGCGGCCGTCGGCGTCCACCGCGCCGACGCCGACCACGCCGGGCAGCGCGGCCGGGAAGCACGGCCGGGACGTCGCGTCGTTGCCCGCCGAGGCGACGACGACGCTGCGCCGCAGCAGCCGGCTGATGGCCTCCGCCATCGGGGGCGGGCGGTCGGCCTCGGCGTAGCTACCGAACGACATGACGACGATGTCGATGTGCTCGTTGCGCTGCCGGAAGCGGCGCAGGGCCCGTTCGATGGCGCTCGTGACGGATGCGTCGTCACCGTCGCCGTAGCTGCTCAGCACGCCGGCGTGGTGGACGCGGGCGTCGGGGCAGATCTGGCGGATCACGCCGGAGATGAACGTGCCGTGGCCGGCCTGGCGGTCGAGGCGCCCGCGGGCGTCGTCGTCGGGTTCGTCCTCGTCGTTGAAGCGGCCCGTCGTGCGGTCGAGCCAGGGGCGGTGCACCAGGCAGTGGCCCTGCAGGGCGTCGTGGGCCGGCCGCCCGCCGGAGGTGGCGAGGCCGGTGTCGAGGACGAGCACGTTCGGCGGCCGGCGCCACGGCAGGGCGAGCGGCTCGCGCAGCGGTGGGCGCGATGCCGGGCGCGCCGTGGACCGCAGCTCGATGAGCTCCGCCGGCGTGACGCCCGGGGTGCCGCCCGAGCCGCTCGGAGCCCGACGATGCCGAAGTGCCGACCGACGCCGTCGGCGAGGTAGACGTGGTTCGGGCGGACGCGGCACCCGGCATCGCTGAGCTGGCCGACGAGGTCGACGACCTATGCGGGTCCGCCACCGATCGCCGTCGAGGTGCCGCGCGCCGTCCGGTCGCGGCGCCAGGCGGGCGCCGAGCATGCCGCTCGCCGGCTCCCCGTCCGGCGGCGCGCCGAGCAGCTCGAGGTCCGCCGAGCGCACCGTCTCGTAGACGGCCGAGAAGGGGTGGTCGTCGTCGAACGCGACGACGACCGAGTCCGGCCGGATGAGGTACGGCCGGCCCGCCTCGTCGGCGGCCACGGCGATGCGCCGCGCGGCGAGCTGGGCGCCGACGATCCCGAGTGGCCCGTCGAAGTCGAAGATCGACGCCATCAGACGTTGAACACGGTGCCGAGGTCGGGGTACCGGTAGCGCTGGTAGCTCGACAAGCGGTCCCAGACGTCGCGCGCCGGCGTGTCCGTGAGGTACATCTCCTGGGCGATCACGCCGGCCACCTTGGGCGCCGAGAAGCTCGTCCCGCTCCATCGCGCGTAGCCCGTGAACTCCCGGCCGGGGTCGTCGATGGGCGGCGCCTCCTGGCGGTACCGGTCCTCGGTGTACGACGTGAAGAACGTGCTGATCACGTCGATGCCGGGCGCGCAGGCGTCGACCCAGCCACCGAAGTTGGAGAACCACGCCCGGCCGTCCTGGCCGAGCGCGCCGACGCCGACGACGTCGGGCAGGGCGGCGGGGAAGTAGCGGCGCGACGTCGACTGGTTGCCGGCGGCGGAGATGCCGAGCCCGTCACCGATGAGGCGCCGCAGGGCCCGCCCGAACAGGCGGCCGTCGTCCTCGGTCATGTAGCCGCCGAAGCTCATCACGACGATGTCGAACGGCCCGGCCACCCGCAGGATGCGCTCGTAGGCGGCCGTCACGCCGGCGACGTCGCCGTCGCCGAAGCTGGACAGCACGCCGGCCGTGTGCACCTCGGCGTCGGGGCACAGCTGGCGCACGATGCCGCTGATGAACGTGCCGTGGCCGCCCTCGAAGTCGAGGAACCCGCCGCCGTCGTCGTCGGGCTCGTCCTCGTCGTCGATCGCCTCGACGTTCGGGTCGTTCTTCCAGTCGTCGTGCACCCGGACGATGCCCCGCAAGCGCGGGTGCTCGACGGCGGGGGTCTTGCGCCCGGTCGTGCGCAGGCCGGTGTCGAGCACGAGGACCTGCGGCCGCTTCCGCCCGCGGATGTTCAGGCGCTCGGCGAACGGTGGCGGCTCGGGGGCCGGCTCGCACGTCGAGTGGAGGAAGACCTCGCCGTGCGCCTCGCGCAGCTCGGCCGTGAACATCATCCCGCCGGCGAAGTGGGCCTCGGCGCCGACCGGGCTCCCGGTGATGCCCTGGCTCGCGAGCATCAGGTGGTTCGGCTCGACGACGAGGCCGGCGTCGCGCAGACGATCGAGCACCTCGTTGACGCGGGCGACGGAGAAGCGCGGCTCGCCGCGCTCGTCGGTCGCCTCCACGCCGCGGATGCCGACGCGCAGGAGCCCGCTCAGCGGCCGTTCGTCCGGCACGTCGATCTCGATCTCGTCACCGACCGAGCCCTTGATCGCCTCGAGCGCGCGCCGGTACGACTCGTCGTCGGCGCCGGTGTCGACGACGACGGAGTCGGGGCGCACGAGGACGAGCTGCCCGTCGCCGTCGGCCGCCATCGCGATCCGGCGGCGCACGAACACCGGCGCGAGCCGGCCGAGCAGCTCGGGGTGGTCGGTGAGCGCGCGCGGCGCTGGCGGCGTTCGTTCGTACACGTCGTCTCCCTTCGGGCGGCGGGATAGCCCGCGTGCAGGACGGCCTGCGGACGCTGTGTTACTTGGGTCTACCCTCGTCGTCAATGGGATTCGGGATCGTCGACCTGGCAGGCGATGGTCGAGAACGAACCCCAGCGGGCGCTGGAGCTCGCCCTCGCGAAGGCCGCAGGCGGCCGAGGCCGACGGTGACACCCGCCAGCTGGCGGAGGCGCTCTGGATCGTCGGCGCTCGCGCCACCGCGCGCTCGGCGACATGCGGGCGGCGATGACCGCCCACACCGCCGGGCGCGACGTCGCCCAGGCGGTCGACCTCGCGCTCGCGGCCCGAGTCGCGATCAGCCTGGCGTGGGAGGTCGGGCACACGGGCGACATCGGCGCAGCGGTTGCCCTGCTCACCGCCGTCGAGGAGGACGTCGACGACAAGGACCGAGCCGAGCCTGTTCAACCAGCGCGGCGTCTTCCACCACCGGACCGGCCGCCTCGACGACGCGGTCGCTGCGTATGCAACGGCACGCGACATGGCGGTGGCGGTCGGGGACCGCCTGACCCACCTCCGCGCCCTCGTGAACCTCGGGGCGATCGAGTCGCAGCGTGGTCGGTACGACGACGTCCCGCCAGCACTCGTTGGCGCGCGGTCACGCTCGGCTTCGAGCTCGACCAGGTCGGCTCTGGCGGCGCTGGCGCTGGCGAACCTGGCCTACGTCGAGACCGTCGAGGGCAACCTCCCCGAGGCCATCGACGCCTACGTGTCGGCCGAGGACGGCTACCGCCAGACCGGCGACCAGGCCGACCTCCCGCGGCTGTACGCCGACCACGCGTCGGCGCTCGCCGACGCCAACCTGCTCGACGACGCCGAGCACCTCATCGACCGCGCCGTCGCGATCTCGGCCGCCGGCGGCAACGACCTCGAGCACGCCGAGCTGCTGCTCGTGTCGGCGGAGATCGACCTCGCCAAGGGCAAGCCGGCGGAGGCCCACGTCAGCGCGGTCGACGCCGTCGCCGCCTTCACGCGCCAGGGCCGCGACAGCTGGCTGCACGTCGCCGAGCGGCTGCGGCTGCGCGCCGAGGCGCGCCTCACGCCCGACGAGCCGGGCATCGCCGAGGGCCTCGTCATGAACGGGCGCGCCCTCGCTGCCGGCGGATGGCGCTCCGATGCGCTGTCCTCGACGCTGCTCGCCGCGCTGCTGTACGTGCAGCACGGGCGCCACGACGAAGCCCGCGACCTGCTCGCCGCGGCCGGTCCCGAGGCGGCCCGGGGGCGTGGTGCCGACAAGGTGATGCTCGGACGGGTGGCCGCGATGCTGGCCGCCGCGGCCGGTGACCGCGCCGCGCGCGCGGCGCGCCGTGAGCGCCGGGCTGCGCAGCGCGGCGGCGTCGCAGGCCGGGCTCGGATCGCTCGAGGCGCGGTCGCAGGCCGCCCACCACGGCGCCGAGCTGATCGAGCTCGGCGCCCGGCTGGCCATCGAGGACGGGCGGCCTCGCGAGCTGCTGCACCGCATCGAGGCGATGCGCACGATGGTGTGGCGGGCGCCGCTCGTGCGGGCGCCCGACGACGAGGCCATGGCGTCGCGGCTCAGCGAGCTGCGCCGGCTCAGCGCGGCCGCGGGCGACCCGGACGCCGATCCCGACGCGCGCCGCGCCGCCGACCGCCAGCGGCTGCGCGTCGAGCGCGAGATCCGCACGCTCTCGCGACGCGCCCGCGGCCGAGCGCGGCGAGGCCACGACGACGGAGGACGCGGTCGCCGACGCGCTCGGCCAGCTCGGCGAGCGCGACCTGCTCGCCTACGCCAACCTGACCGGCCGGCTGTGGGCCGTCGTCGCCCGCGGTGGCCGCACGTCGCTCCACGACCTCGGCGACGTCGCCGCCCTCGGCGAGCACCTCGAGGTGTGCGCCTTCGCCCTGCACCGCCTCAACCGCGTGCAGGGGTCCGAGGCCTCCCGCAACGCGGCCGCCCAGTTGCTCGACGACGCCGCGACGTCGCTCGCCGACCAGCTGCTGCCGGCGACGGTCGCCCGCTCGGACCGACCGCTCGTCGTCGTCCCGACCGGCGCCCTGCACGGCGTGCCGTGGACCGCGCTGGCACCGCTGCGCGACCGCCCGGTGTCGGTCAGCCCGTCGCTGAGCGCGTGGTCGACGGCCGCACAGGCGGCGGAGGAGCGCGGTGGCGGAGCGCGGCGCGACCGCCCGGCGGCGTTCGTCGCCGGGCCCGCCCTGCAGTTCGCCGACGCCGAGATCACCGAGCTCGCCCGGTCGTACTCGCGAGCGGCCGTGATGTCGTCCGCCGACTCGACCGCCGACGGCGTCGTCGACCTGTTCGGCCGGTGCGAGCTCGTCCACCTCGCCTGCCACGGCGCGTTCCGCACCGACAACCCGCTGTTCTCGACGTTGGCGGTCGGCGACGGGCCGCTGACGGTGTACGACCTCGAGCGCGCGGCCGGCATGCCGGAGGTCGTCGTGCTGTCGGCGTGCAGCGTCGGCACGTCGGCCGCGATCAACGGCGGGACCCTGCTCGGGTTGTCGAGCGCGCTCGGCGCGTTCGGCGCGTCCGACGTGATCGCCCCCCTGACACCGGTCAACGACGAGCAGGTGATGGCGGTGATGCGGCGGGTCCACGAGCGCCTGGCGGCTGGCGCGGCACCGGCCGCCGCGCTGGCGGGATCGGTCGACGTCGAGGGCCGGCTGGACCCCGTGGCCGCGGCCTTCGTGGTGATCGGCGCCTGAGGTCCCCGACCAGTTGGTAGACGTGCGTATCTGGGACCCGGCGTCGCGCTCCCGTCACTGTGAGCGTGCAGACGGTCCCCACCGGAGCACCAGACCTACACTCGCCGGTCGTGGAGGCGCAGGAGCTCTTGAGCCGCGTCGTCGTGGGCGATGAGCAGGCCTGGAACGAGGTGGTCGACCGTTACGCCGGACTCGTCTGGTCCGTCGCGCGCTCATACCGCTTGAGCTCGGCCGCCACCCAGGACGTCGTCCAGACGGTGTGGCTCCGTCTCGCCGAGCACTGCGGGAAGATCCGCCAGCCCGACCGGCTGGCGTCGTGGTTGGCGACGACGACGCGCAACGAAGCGCTTCGCGTCATCCGCGGGAACACCCGCCAGACGCCACAGGCGATGGCGGACGACCTCGTGGAGCCGACCGCACCGTCGATCGAGGAGCGGGTGGGCGACGACGCCACGCTCCGCGCCGTGCTGCAGGCCTTCGCCCAGCTGTCCCCAGAGGACCAGCACCTGATGCGCCTGCTCTGCGCGGTGCCGCCGATCGACTACCAGACGATCGCTGAGATGCTCGGCCGTCCCATCGGCAGCATCGGCCCGACCCGGGCCCGCTGCCTCGAGCGCCTCAAGAAGCTCCTGCCGCCTGGCTTCGACCCCAAGGAGGGTGTCTGATGTCCGTGTCCGACGACGATCTGCTCGAGCTGGTGGGCCGGGCGCTCCGCGCCGCCGACCCGGTACCGGACCGAGTGCTGGAAGGTGCCCGCGCCGCCTGGACGTGGCGCACCATCGACGAGGAGCTCGCCGAGCTGGTGTTCGACTCCGCCGCCGAGCTGACCGGCGTGCGCAGCGAGGACACCGCGCGGCAGTTGACGTTCCGCTCGCCCGGCATGGAGATCGAGGTGATGGTGACCGACGAGGTGTCGCGCCGCATCGTCGGTCAGCTCGTGCCGCCCGGTGCCTACACGATCACCCTGCTCATCGGCGACCAGGAGCTCGCAGCGGCGACGGACCGCCTCGGTCGCTTCTCGTTCGACGCCGTCGCCCCCGGCCCGATCCGCATCGCCGTGACCGAGACCGACGGCACCCACGTCGTGACCACGGAGTGGGTCCTCCTCTGATCTGAGCCCCGGGCTGCGGCCCGGTCAGGACCGCGACATCTCGGCGAGGGCGAGGACGGTGCGCCAGTTGCGGCTCGTCGCCACCGTGCCGAAGACCTTGCGCTTGCCGAGCGCCTCGAGGAGCTTCGAGCGGGCCTGGCCGCCGGGCAGGTCGAAGTAGATCTCGGTGCCCGTCACGGTGAGGCCCTCGGGGGCGAACCCGGCGAGATCGAGCTCGGTCACCGGGGCGGCGTCGGCGGCGGACTCCAGGAACGTCACGACGACCTTCGTCGGGTCCTCGCGGTCGTAGGGGTTGGCGGCGACGATCGCCGCCATCTGGGTCCCGGTCCTGGTCAGCACGCCGGCGTCGAGGCCGACGGCCTCGCGCAGGGCGGCGGTGATGCCGGCGCCGAGGTCGTCGGTGGCCCGCTCGGCCGGCGTGAACACGACGTTGCCGCTCTGCAGGTACGTCTCGACGTCGGTGTGGCCGAGCGACTCGACGGCCGCGCGCAGGTCGGCCATCTTGAGCCGCCGGCTCGGTCCGAGGTTGACGCCACGGAGCAGGCCGACGACTCGCATCGCCCCAGTGTGTCGCAGCTACGAGGGTTGTTCCGGTGCCCCACCACCCCTAACATTGCAGGGTCCTGTGCGCAGGCGCCCCAGGCGGCGCTCACCACAGATCCGAATCGTTCGATCCCAGAGGTGATGCGTGCCCACCATCCAGCAGCTGGTCCGCCAGGGCCGCAGCTCGAAGCTGTCCAAGACCAAGACCCCGGCCCTCAAGGGCTCGCCCCAGCGCCGGGGGGTCTGCACGCGCGTCTACACGAACACCCCGAAGAAGCCGAACTCCGCCCTCCGCAAGGTCGCCCGCGTGCGCCTGTCGAGCGGCGTCGAGATCACCGCCTACATCCCGGGCGAGGGCCACAACCTGCAGGAGCACTCGATCGTGCTCGTGCGCGGCGGCCGGGTCCGTGACCTGCCGGGCGTCCGGTACAAGATCATCCGCGGGGCGCTCGACGCCGCCGGCGTGAAGAACCGCAAGCAGGCCCGTAGCCGGTACGGCGCCAAAGCCGAGAAGTGATTAGTCGAGAAGTGAGCTGACGATGCCGCGCAAGGGACCTGCCCCCCGTCGAGACCTGGTCTCGGACCCGATCTACCACTCGGTCGTCGTGACCCAGCTCGTCAACAAGGTGATGCTGCACGGCAAGCGCAGCCTCGCCGAGCACATCGTCTACGAGGCGATGGAGCTGATGGCGGCGAAGTCCGGCGACGACGCCCTGGCGATGGTCAAGCGGGCGGTCGACAACGTCAAGCCGCCGCTCGAGGTCAAGAGCCGCCGCGTCGGTGGTGCCACGTACCAGGTGCCCGTCGAGGTCCGGCCCCGCCGCTCGACGACGCTGGCCATCCGCTGGATCGTCGACTTCGCCCGCGCCCGCCGCGAGAAGACGATGGCCGAGTGCCTCGCCGCCGAGCTCACCGACGCCGCCAACGGCCTCGGCGCGGCGGTCAAGAAGCGCGACGACATGCAGAAGATGGCCGAGTCGAACCGGGCCTACGCCCACTACCGCTACTGACGGAGCACGAGGTGGTGGCGCACGACGCCACTGCCATGCGATCGGCCATCGCGGCCGCCGCCGAGGTCCGCACGAACACGGCGCCGAACCCCTGGGTCGGCGCCGTCGTCGCGTCCGGGGACGGGTCGATCCTCGCCACCGGAGCGACCCAGCCGCCGGGCGGGCCGCACGCCGAGCGGGAGGCGCTGCGCCGCGCCGGCGACGCGGCGCGGGGTGCCACGCTGGTGTGCACGCTCGAGCCCTGCAACCACCACGGCCGCACCCAGCCGTGCGTCGATGCGATCGTGGCGGCCGGCATCGCCCGGGTGGTCGTCGGCGTGGAGGACCCCGACCCGCTCGTGGCCGGCTCCGGCATCGCCGCCCTGCGCGCGGCCGGCATCGATGTCACGGTCGGGGTCGAAGCCGAGGCCGTGGCCGAGCAGCTGGCGCCGTACCTCGTGCACCGTCGCACCGGCCGGCCCTACGTCGTGCTCAAGCTCGCCGCCACCGTCGACGGCGGCACGGCGGCGCCCGACGGGTCGAGCCAGTGGATCACCGGCGCCGACGCCCGCGCCGACGCCCACCGGCTGCGCGCCGAGAGCCAGGCCGTGCTCGTCGGCGCGGGCACGGTCCGTGCCGACGACCCGTCGCTCACCGTCCGCCACGTCGAAGGTCCCGATCCGCTGCGCGTCGTCCTCGGCCGGGCGCCGGCGGGGGCCAAGGTGCACCCCTGCCTCGAGCGCTCCGGCGACCTCGGGGCGGTGCTCGACGAGCTCGGCGGGCGCGGCGTCGTCCAGCTCCTGGTCGAGGGCGGGGCGACCGTCGCCCACGCGTTCCACGCCGCTGGGCTCGTCGACCGCTACGTGATCTACCTCGCCCCGGCCGTCTTCGGGGGCGACGACACCCTCGGTCTGTTCCGCGGGCCGGCCGCGCCGTCCATCGACGTGCTCCGGCGCGGTCGCTTCACGTCCGTGTCGAGGCTCGGCGCCGACGTGCGCTTGGATCTGGTGATGAGCGGAGCATCGGCGGCGTTGGAGCGCGCTGGTGGCTGACGCGGTGATCGTCCACCGGGTCGCCGACGCCCGCCTGCCCACCGAGCTCGGCACGTTCCGCTGCCTGGCGTACCAGGCCGACGGCGACGACGTCACCCACCTGGCGCTGGTCTGCGGCGACGTCGCCGCCGCCGCGTCGCCGGTGCTCGTACGGGTCCACAGCGAGTGCCTCACCGGGGACGTGTTCTCGTCGCGCCGCTGCGACTGCGGCCCGCAGCTGCACGCGGCGATGCGGATGATCGCCGAGGCCGGCGTGGGCGTCGTGGTGTACCTGTGCGGGCACGAGGGGCGGGGGATCGGCATCGCCCACAAGCTGCGGGCCTACGAGCTGCAGGACGAGGGCCTCGACACGGTCGACGCCAACCTCGAGCTCGGTCTCCCGGTCGACGACCGCGACTACGGCGTCGGCGCGGCGATCCTCCACGACCTGGGCGTGGCCGAGGTCGAGCTGCTCACGAACAACCCCGAGAAGACCGCCGGCCTGGCCGAGCTCGGCATCCGCATCAGCGGCCGCCTGCCCCTCGTGACGGCGGTCCACGAGGACAACGCGGCCTACCTGCGCACCAAGCAGGAGCGCATGGGCCACCGCTACGACCCCGACGAGTAGCGGTCACGGCCCGTCCTTGCGCCGCGCTAGCGTCCCGAGCGGGATTGGAGCCGCAACGGCGCGGGAAGCATCGCCAGGCATCATCTGCTCGGAGGGTTCAACCATGAACGTCGACACGATCCTGACGTCGAAGGGCTCCGACGTCGCCACCATCGATCAGCACGCGTCGTTGACCGACGCCGTCGCCCAGCTCCGCGACCGCGGCATCGGCGCCCTCGTCGTGTCCAACGACGGCCGCCACATCGACGGCATCGTGTCCGAGCGCGACGTCGTGCGGGCCCTCGCCGGTCATGGGGCGAGCGCGCTCGGCCGGACCGTCGCGTCGGTGATGTCGACGGCGGTCGTGACGTGCCGCTGCGGCGACTCGGTCGAGGAGCTGATGGCGTCGATGACGGAGAGCCGGTTCCGCCACCTGCCCGTCGTCGACGACGACGCGGTCCTGATCGGGATCATCTCGATCGGTGACGTCGTGAAGGCCCGGCTCGGCCAGCTGCAGTCGGAGAACCGGGCGCTGACCGAGTACATCCACCAGGGCCTCTGACCCGAACCGCCGCCGGCATGACGGTGCCGAGTCGGTAATTTCACCTCGGATGTCGGGGACGACGCGGCTGGGGCCGAACTACCGCAAGCTGTTCGCGGCGACGACGATCTCCAACCTCGGCGACGGCGTCGGCATGATCGCCTACCCGTGGCTGGCCTCGGCGATCACCCGCAACCCCCTGCTGATCGCCGTCGTCGGTGTCGTCCAGCGCCTGCCCTGGTTGCTGTTCACACTGCCCGCCGGCGTCATCACCGACCGCAACGACCGGCGCCGCCTGATGGTCGGCGCCAACGCGGTGCGGGCCGTGCTGACCGCCGCGATGGCGGTGGCCGTGCTCGTGCGCCAGGACGTCATCGCCGCGCCCGACGACATCGAGCAGGTCGTCGGCACCGAGTGGTTCCTGTACGTGACGATCCTGGTGGCGACGCTGCTGCTCGGCACGTGCGAGGTGCTCTACGACAACAGCGCCCAGACGTTCATGCCGGCGATCGTCGCCTCCGAGCACCTCGAGCGCGCCAACGGCCGGATGTACTCGGCGGAGATCGTGGCCAACCAGTTCCTCGGCCCGCCGCTCGCCGCCCTCCTGCTGGTGACCGGGTTCGCCCTGCCGATCGTGTTCGACGCCGGCACGTTCGCCGTCTCGGCCGGGCTCGTGTTCGCGATCGTCGCCACCAAGCGGGCGCCCTCGGCAGCGGAGGCGGCCGTCGAGCGACGCCCGTTCAAGGAGGAGATGGCGGAGGGCTTCCGGTGGCTCTGGCACCACTCGTTGCTGCGCACGTTCGCCATCGCCCTCGGGTGCCTCAACCTGCTCGCCAACATGAGCACGGCCGTCATGGTGCTGTGGGGGCAGGAGGTCCTGCACACCTCGACGCTGCAGTTCGGCCTGCTGTCGACCGGCGCGGCGATCGGCGGCGTCGCCGGCGGCTGGACCGCCTCGGCGATCACCAAGCGCATCGGGTCGGGGGCGTCGGTGGGCCTGACGCTGTGGCTCGGTGCCGGCGTGACGATCCTCATCGGGTTCATGTCCAACTGGGTGGTCGTCGGGCTGCTCCTCGTCGTGACGATGTTCGTGGCCGTGCTGTGGAACGTGATCACGGTGAGCCTGCGCCAGGCGGTGATCCCCGACCGTCTCCTCGGCCGCGTCAACAGCGTCTACCGGTTCTTCGGCTGGGGGGCGATCCCGATCGGCACACTGCTCGGCGGAGCGATCGTGGCGGGCCTGGACGGGGTCATGTCGCGGGAGTGGGCGTTGCGGATGCCGTGGATCATCGCCGGGATCGCCCAGCTCGGGCTGGCCGCCGTCGTCGCCCGCGCACTGACGAGCGCCCGGATCGACGCGGCGCGCGCCGGGGGGCCGGTGGAGGACCCGGTCGCCGTGTCGTGAGCAGGGGAAACCGCTAGCCTTGAACAGGCCCTGAGCGCCAGTCCCGCTGGACGGACGGGCATCCCGACCCGGAGCGCGTCGCCCCGGGTCCTTCGTGTGTTCGTACGTCGCGAGTGAGTTGAGCAGTTAGGTGATCAGGTAATGGCCAAGCGAGAGTTCCCCCTCGAGCGCTACCGCAACATCGGCATCATGGCGCACATCGATGCCGGCAAGACCACGACCACCGAGCGCATCCTCTACTACACCGGCAAGACGTACAAGATCGGTGAGGTCCACGAAGGCGCCGCGGTCATGGACCACATGGCGCAGGAGCAGGAGCGCGGCATCACGATCACGTCGGCCGCGACGACCGCGTTCTGGAACGACCACCGGATCAACATCATCGACACCCCGGGCCACGTCGACTTCACCATCGAGGTCGAGCGGTCGCTGCGTGTGCTCGACGGCGCGGTCGCCGTCTTCGACTCGGTCGCCGGCGTCGAGCCGCAGACCGAGACCGTGTGGCGCCAGGCCAACAAGTACAACGTCCCCCGGATGTGCTTCGTCAACAAGATGGACCGCACCGGCGCCAACTTCTTCCGCACCGTGGAGATGATCGAGGGCCGCCTGGAGGCCACGCCGGCCGTCATCCAGCTGCCGATCGGCTCCGAGGGCGCCTTTGCCGGCGTCGTCGACCTGGTGAAGATGAAGGCCCTCATCTGGGACGGCGACGACAAGGGCGCGACGTACCGCGAGGAGGAGATCGCCGCCGGCCAGCAGGCCGAGGCCGAGGAGTGGCGCCAGAAGCTGCTCGACACGGTCGCCGGCGAGGACGACGAGGTGCTCGAGAAGTACCTCGGTGACGAGCCGCTGTCCGAGGCCGACCTCAAGAAGGTCATCCGCATCGGCACGCTGGCCGGGCACTTCGTTCCGGTGCTGACCGGTTCGGCGTTCAAGAACAAGGGCGTGCAGCCGATGCTCGACGCCGTCGTCGACTACCTGCCGAGCCCGCTCGACATCCCGCCGACGCACGGCACCAGCCTGCGCGGCGACGAGGACGTCACCCGCGAGGCCGACGACAAGGCGCCGTTCTCGGCCCTGGCGTTCAAGATCGTCGCCGACCCGTTCGGCAAGCTGACGTACTTCCGCGTCTACTCGGGCACGATCAACAAGGGCGACGAGGTCTTCAACTCCGTCAAGGAGAAGCGCGAGCGCCTCGGCCGCATCCTGCTGATGCACGCCAACCAGCGTGAAGACCTCGACGTCGCCTACACCGGCGACATCGTGGCCGGCCTCGGGTTCAAGGACACCACGACCGGCGACACCCTGTGCGACCGCAGCGACCCCGTGGTCCTCGAGCGCATGGAGTTCCCCGAGCCGGTGATCCACGTCGCCATCGAGCCGAAGACCAAGAGCGACCAGGACAAGCTCGGCAAGGCCCTCAAGTCGCTGTCCGACGAGGACCCGACGTTCCGCATCCGCAGCGACGAGGAGACCGGTCAGACGGTCATCTCCGGCATGGGTGAGCTCCACCTCGAGGTCCTCGTCGACCGCATGCAGCGCGAGTTCGCCGTCGAGGCGACCGTCGGCAAGCCGCAGGTGGCCTACCGCGAGACGATCACCAAGGCGGTCGACTCGGTGGAGTACCGGCACATCAAGCAGACCGGCGGCACCGGCCAGTTCGCCGTCGTCAAGATCTCCCTCGAGCCGAACCCCGGCAAGGGCTACGAGTTCGAGGACAAGATCAGCGGCGGGCGCATCCGCGCGAGTACATCCAGCCCACGAACCAGGGCATCCAAGCCGCCCTCGACTCGGGCGTGCTCGCCGGCTACCCGACGGTGGATGTCAAGGCGACCCTGGTCGACGGCCAGTACCACGACGTCGACTCGTCGGAGATGGCGTTCAAGATCGCCGGCCAGGCCGCGTTCCGCAAGGCCGCCGAGATGGCCAAGCCGGTCCTCATGGAGCCGATCATGTCGGTCGAGGTCGTCACGCCCGAGGAGTACATGGGCGACGTCATGGGCGACCTGTCCAGCCGCCGCGGTCGCATCGGCGGCATGGAGGCCCGCGGCAACACGCAGGTCGTCACGGCCACGGTGCCACTGTCGGAGATGTTCGGGTACAGTACCGACCTCCGTTCGCGCACCCAGGGGCGCGCGACCTACACGATGCAGTTCGACGCCTACTCCGAGGTGCCGGGCGCCATCGCCACCGACATCATCAAGCGGGTGCGCGGCGAGTAGTTCGCCCGCCACCCCGGTCCTTGACAACCCATCTTCACCAACACGAGACATTGGAGTCTGCACCGCCATGAGCAAGGCGAAGTTCGAGCGCACGAAGCCGCATGTGAACATCGGGACGATGGGTCACATCGACCATGGCAAGACGACGTTGACGGCGGCGATCTCGAAGACGTTGGCGGAGAAGGGGTTGGCGGAGTACACGCCGTTCGATTCGATCGACAAGGCGCCGGAGGAGAAGGCCCGCGGCATCACGATCTCGATCGCGCACATCGAGTACGAGACCGAGAAGCGCCATTACGCGCACGTCGACATGCCGGGTCACGCTGACTACATCAAGAACATGATCACCGGTGCGGCGCAGGTCGACGGGGCGATCTTGGTGGTGGCGGCGACGGATGGTCCGATGCCGCAGACGCGTGAGCACGTGCTGTTGGCCCGTCAGGTCGGGGTGCCGTCGATCATCGTGGCGTTGAACAAGGCCGACATGGTGGATGACGAGGAGCTCTTGGAACTCGTCGAGCTCGAGGTCCGTGAGTTGCTGACGGAGTATGGGTTCCCGGGTGATGATGCGCCGGTGGTGCGGGTGAGCGCGTTGAAGGCGTTGGAGGGTGACGCCGACTGGCAGGCCAAGGTGATGGAGTTGATGGCGGCGGCCGATGACTTCATCCCGGAGCCGGAGCGTGATCTGGACAAGCCGTTCTTGATGCCGATCGAGGATGTGTTCACGATCACGGGTCGCGGCACGGTCGTGACGGGCAAGGTGGAGCAGGGTGTGGTGCACACGGGTGACGAGATCGAGATCGTCGGGTTGCGGGACACGCAGAAGACGGTGTGCACGGGTGTGGAGATGTTCCGCAAGCTGCTCGATCAGGGTCAGGCCGGTGACAACATCGGTGCGCTGTTGCGGGGCACGAAGAAGGAGGACGTGGAGCGCGGCCAGGTGTTGTGCAAGCCGGGCAGCATCACGCCGCACACGAACTTCGAGGGTCAGGTGTATGTGTTGAAGCAGTCCGAGGGTGGGCGGCACAAGCCGTTCTTCAACAACTACCGGCCGCAGTTCTTCTTCCGCACGACGGATGTGACGGGCACGATCGAGCTCCCGGAGGGGACGGAGATGGTGATGCCGGGCGACAACGTGGTGATGACCGTCGAGTTGGGCAAGCCGATCGCGATGGACGAGGGGTTGCGCTTCGCCATCCGTGAGGGTGGCCGCACCGTCGGCTCCGGCCTCGTCACCAAGATCATCAAGTGACCCGCGGTCACCGAGCGAGAGCGAGTCATTGACATGGCCCAGTCCATCCGCATCCGCCTGAAGGCGTTCGATCACGAGATCATCGACCAGTCGACGAAGAAGATCGTCGAGACGGTCACGCGCACCGACGCCACGGTGCGCGGGCCGATCCCGCTGCCGACGGCGAAGCACCGCTACACCGTCATCCGTGGCCCGCACATCGACAAGGACTCCCGGGAGCACTTCGAGATGCGCATCCACAAGCGCCTGATCGACATCGTCAACCCGAACGCCAAGACGATCGACAGCCTCCAGCGCATCGAGCTGCCGGCAGGCGTCGACATCGAGATCAAGATCCAGGCCTCCTGAAACGCTGACGCTGATGGGCGCCGAGGCGGCGCTTGTCGGGGCACGGCCCGACCGGACGGATCATGCTCGCTGCGGACGGGGCCGAAGCGGTCACGGTGTCCACGGGGCGGTCCCGGTTCCGACGGAGCCCCCGGAGCGATCCGGGGGCTCCGTCGCGTCCGCAGCCCGTGCGCCGACGTGGCAGGTGACACGGGAACCCCCGCGCGGGTGCGTAGCGTCCGACAGCCATGAAGGTCCTTCGCTTCGTCGCCCTCGGCGTGGTGGGTGCGGTCGCGCTGGCGGCATGCGGCGACTCGTCGCCCGACGCCGACCCGCAGGCCGCGGCGACCACCACCGACCCGTCCACCGGCACCGCGGGCGCCGCAGCCACCACGACCACCACGGCGCCGCCGACCGCGCCGACGACGACGGCCGCGCCCGACCTGGCGGCGGCGTTGCCGGGGCACACGTACGTGTCGACGGCCGTCGAGGGCTTCACGCTCGTCGACGGCACGCAGATCGTGCTGACGTTCGACGGTGCGAACCTCGCGGCCAACGCCGGCTGCAACCAGCTCTCGTCGTCGTGGAGCGTCGAGGGCAGCGTGCTCGTCGCGCCGGCGATGGCCCAGACCGAGATGGCGTGCGATCCGGCGGCCCTCATGGACCAGGACACCTGGCTGAGCTCGGTGCTCACCTCGCGCCCGACCCTGACGCTCAACGGCGACACGCTCACGATCGCCGCCCAGGGGGCCACCGTGACGCTGCTCGACCGGGAGGTCGCCGACCCCGACCTCCCACTCGAGGGCACCGTCTGGACCGTCGACACGCTGGTGACCGGCGACGCCGCCTCGTCGTTGCCGGCCGGGGTGCGCGCCCCCACGCTGACGTTGGAGGGTGGCAACCTGCTCGTCGACACGGGCTGCAACACCGGCCGCGGCGGGTACACGATCGCCGGCGACGCCGTGACGTTCGGACCGATCGCGACGACGCGCATGGCGTGCGAGCCGGCTGCCATGCAGGTGGAGCAGCAGGTGCTCACGGTGCTGTCCGGCACGGCGACGTTCGCCATCGACGCCGACGCGCTGACCCTGACGAACGGCGCGGGTGGGCTCGTCGCGCGCGCCGCGCCGAGTGCGCCCGGCGGAGGTCTCGTGGGGCCGACGTGGCAGCTCGCGGAGGCGACCGTCGACGGAGCACCGCAGCCCGTTGGTGAGCGCGCGCCGACGCTGACGTTCGACGGCACGTCGGTGGCCGTCGACACGGGCTGCAACACGGGCTCCGGCGGCTACACGTCCGATGACGCGGCGATCACGTTCCAGCCCATCGCGATCACGTTGATGCTGTGCACCGGCCCGGCCGGGGCGCTCGAGCCGGTGATCCTCGGCGCGTTGACCGGCACCGTCCCGTTCGCGATCGGCACCGACGGCGCGTTGACGCTGACGAACGGCACCACCGTGCTGCGCTACGTGGCCGGCTGATCGGACCCGTCCGAGTACCGCCGGCGGGCCAGACCCGCACGCCGTACTCGCACGGCACGGGGTACTCGGATGGGATGTCCCCCTGCCGCGGCGTCAGCGGCGTTCCGGGCCGATAGAACACGAGGATGCCGGTGTTGCCGCCGCCAGCGCCCGGCGTGAAGGCGCGCCCGCCGAGCCCGCCGGGGCGGGCCGTGCCGAGCCGCTGGCCGACGGTGCTCGCGGTCGGCGCCACGGCGCTCATCGCCGGGCTCGTCGGTGTGCTCATCGGCTCGTCGGGCGACGACGACGCGGTGCGCTCCACGGCCGGCGGCTCGGCCAGCTCGCGGCCGCCCGTGGTCGTCGAGGGCGGGGCCGGTGCGCTGCTGCCGGTGCGAGCCGTCGTCGACGCCGTCGGCCCCTCGGTCGTGACGATCAGCGCCGACCTCGTCGCCGGTCGTGCCGTCGGCACGGGCGTCGTGCTGTCCGCGGACGGCGAGATCCTCACCAACGCCCACGTCGTGGCCGGGGCGACGGCGGTGCGCGTCCGGCTGCCCGGCGAGACGGAGCCCACCGAGGCGGACGTCGTGGCGACGGACGCCGGCAACGACCTCGCCCTGCTGCGCATCGATCGTGACGACCTCGTGCCCGTGACGTTCGCCCCGACCTCCGAGGTCAGCATCGGCGACGAGGTCCTCGCCATCGGGTTCGCCCTCGACCTCGACGGCGACCCGACGGTGACGCTCGGGATCGTCTCGGCGCTCGACCGCACGATCATCACCGAGCTCGGCGCGCTCGACGGTCTGATCCAGACCGACGCGGCCATCTCCTCGGGCAACTCGGGCGGTCCCCTCGTCGGCGCCGACGGCCGCATCGTGGGGATCAACACGGCCGTGGCCAGGAGCGACAACGCCACTGCCGCCACCAACGTCGGCTTCGCGATCTCGTCCGACGAGGTCGCCGAGGTGCTCGCCGACCTGCGGGCGTCCGAGGGCGGCTCGCCGCGTTCGGAGGGCTTCCTCGGCGTGTCCCTCGACGATCGCACCGACGGCGGTCAGGGCGCCCTGATCACGAGCGTCGACGACGGCTCGCCCGCCGCGGGCGCCGGCATCGAGGTCGGTGACGTCGTCGTCGCCGTCGACGACGCCCCGATCGACGGCAGCGCCGGCGTCATCGCGGCGATCCGCGACCACTCGCCGGGCGACGACGTGACCGTCGTCGTCGTGCGCGACGGCGCCGAGGAGACGTTCGATGTGACCCTCGTCGAGCGCGACGGCGATTAGGACGCGTCTCCCAGAGCGGCCAGGACCCAGCGGGTGTCATGCTCAGCAGCCCGTTTGCACAGGCGGTACGCGTGCCGAGTTTGCAGGCCGGCTGCTGAGCCAGCGACGCAGTGGGTCCCGGCCGCTCCGAGTCGCTGTATCCGCTGGTTGTGACCACTTCCGGGCGCCGCTAGCATCTCCTAGCCGTGCCTGGACGTGGGTCCTCGCACGGAGACGGAACAGTTCGCAACCGATGTCCGTGTGCGCCCGGCGGGTGAGCCGCCAGGGGACCGCACGGCGACAACAAGACCGGATGCTCCGCACGGCCCTCGGGCTGGCGGAGCATTTGCACGCCGAGCGCCGACAACGGTGCCCGGCCCATGTGGATAGCAGGCCTCCGGGGCTGCTCGATCAACACCAGTGAGGAACAGCCGCAATGGCAACCACAGCGATCGTCGGCGAGAAGGTCGGCATGAGCCAGAAGTGGGTCGACGACAAGATCGTCCCAGTGACGGTGCTGCGCGTCGAGCCGATGCGCATCGTGCAGGTCAAGACCCCGGAGCGCGACGGCTACAGCGCCCTGCAGGTCACCTACGGCCGGCGCGAGGCCAAGAAGCTCACCAAGCCCGAGGCCGGCCACTTCGCCAAGGCATCCGTCGATCCCGGCAAGCGCCTCCTCGAGCTGCGCCTCGACTCGGTCGACGGCTTCGAGGTCGGCCAGGAGATCCTCGTCGACGCCGTCGCGGCCGGCTCGAAGGTCGACGTCACGGCCGTCAGCCGGGGCAAGGGCTTCGCCGGCACGATGAAGCGCCACAACTTCAAGGGCCAGGGCGCCAGCCACGGCAACCACAAGCACCACCGGGCGCCCGGCTCGATCGGTTCGTGCGCCTTCCCGGGCCGCGTGTTCAAGGGCCTCCGGATGTCCGGCCACATGGGCCACCAGCAGGTCACCACGCTGAACCTCGAGGTCGTCGAGTCCGACCCGGAGCGCAACCTGCTGCTGCTGAAGGGCTCGGTCCCGGGCCCCAACGGCGGCGTCGTCCTCGTCCGCAAGGCCGTCAAGAGCCAGGAGAGCTGAGCACCATGGCCCAGATCACCCTCAAGACCACGACGGGTGCCGACGCCGGCAGCGTCGAGCTCGACGACGCGGTCTTCGGCATCCAACCCAACGTCCCGGTCATGCACCAGGTCGTGACGGCCCAGCTCGCCAACCGGCGGGCCGGCACGCAGTCCACGAAGACCCGCAGCGAGGTCCGTGGCGGCGGCGCCAAGCCGTACCGCCAGAAGGGCACCGGCAACGCCCGCCAGGGCTCGACCAACGCCCCCCACTACACCGGTGGTGGCATCGCCCTCGGGCCCAAGCCGCGCGGCTACACGCAGCGCACCCCGAAGAAGATGATCAAGCTCGCCACCCGCTCGGCGCTGTCCGACCGGGCCAGCGAGGGCAGGGTCGTCGTCATCGATCGCTGGGCGTTCGACGCCCCGAAGACCAAGGACGCCAAGGCGGCGCTCGCGTCGCTCGGCGTCGAGGGTCGCACCCTCGTCGTCATCGACTCCTGGGAGTCGCCGACCGCCCTCTCGTTCCGGAACCTCCCCGAGGTGCAGCTGATCAAGGTCGGCGAGCTCAACGCCTACGACATCTTGTGCAACGACTGGATCGTCTTCGAGCAGGGCCTCCTGCCGAGCGCCGACACAAACGTCGGCGCCCCGGCCGTCGAGCCCGAGACCGAGATCGTCGCCGTCCACGGCGAGGACCCCGCCGAAGGGGCTCGCGAGGCCGACGATGACACCCAGGCAGTGACCGCTTCGGCCCCCGACCGCAGCGACGACGACACCGGCGGCGAGCCCCAGCGAGCCAGCGGCGAAGCCGCCATCGAAGACGGAGACCACTCAGCATGAAGGATCCCCGCGACATCATCCTGGCGCCCGTCGTCTCCGAGAAGAGCTACGCGCTCATGGAGACCGGCGTCTACACGTTCAAGGTGCACCCGTCGGCCAGCAAGCCGGAGATCCGCGACGCCGTCCAGGCCATCTGGGGCGTCGAGGTGCGCAAGGTCAACACGCTCAACCGCAAGGGCAAGAAGCGCCGCACGCGAGGCACCAACCGCGTCGGCTCCATGCCCGACACCAAGCGGGCCATCGTCACCCTGGCAGCGGGCGAGATCCCGCTGTTCGAGAACTGAGGACGCCGTGGGGATCCGCTCTCGCAAGCCCACCAGCCCGGCCCGTCGCTTCCAGACGGTGTCGGACTTCTCCGAGATCACCAAGTCGAAGCCCGAGAAGTCGCTGCTCGCGCCGAAGCCCAGGACGGGCGGCCGCAACAGCTACGGCCGCAAGACGTCGCGCCACCGCGGCGGCGGCCACAAGCAGCAGTACCGCCTCGTCGACTTCAAGCGCACCAAGGACGGCGTGACCGCCAAGGTCGCTGCCATCGAGTACGACCCGAACCGCACGTGCCGCATCGCCCTGTTGCACTACGCGGACGGCGAGAAGGCCTACATCCTGGCGCCGCGCGGCCTGCGCGTCGGCGACCACGTGATGAGCGGCCAGGGTGCCGACATCAAGCCGGGCAACGCCCTGCCGCTGCGCTACATCCCGGTCGGCACCGTGGTCCACAACGTCGAGCTGCGCCCCGGCCAGGGCGGCAAGATGGGCCGCTCGGCCGGCACGGCCGTGCAGCTCGTCGCCAAGGACGGCGACTTCGCCACCCTCCGCATGCCCTCCACCGAGATGCGCCGCGTCCTCATCGACTGCCGCGCCACCGTCGGTGAGGTCGGCAACAGCGAGCACGAGCTGATCAAGATCGGCAAGGCCGGCCGCAACCGCTGGAAGGGCGTCAAGCCGCAGACCCGCGGTGTCGCCATGAACCCCGTCGACCACCCGCTCGGTGGTGGCGAGGGCCGCACGTCGGGCGGTCGCCCGGCCGTCTCCCCGTGGGGTCAGCCCGAGGGCCGCACCCGCGACAAGAACAAGCCATCGCAGTCGCTCATCGTCCGCCGGCGCCGTACCGGCAAGGGTCGGAGGTAGTCCATGTCCCGCAGCCTGAAGAAGGGCCCGTTCGTCGACGACCACCTGCTCAAGAAGGTGGACGCCCAGAACGCAGCCGGCGAGCGCCGGGTCATCAAGACCTGGTCGCGTCGCTCCACGATCATCCCCGACATGGTCGGCCACACCGTCGCCGTCCACGACGGCCGCAAGCACGTCCCGGTGTACATCACCGAGTCGATGGTCGGTCACAAGCTCGGCGAGTTCAGCCCGACGCGCACGTTCCGGTTCCACGCCGGCCAGGAGCGCGGGGCGAAGGGTCGCCGGTAGTCATGACTGGACCGAAGCTCAACGACGGTGAGCTGCTCGTCGCCGACGACCAGCCGATCACCAAGGCCACCGCCAAGTACCTGCGCGGCTCGGCCTCCAAGGCCCGCGAGGTCCTCGACCTCATCCGCGGCCTCGACGTGCGCCGCGCCGACGAGGTGCTGCAGTTCACGACCCGCGACGTCGCCAAGGACGTCCGCAAGGTCCTGGCCAGCGCCGTCGCCAACGCCGTGCACAACGACGAGCAGGACGCCGAGGAGCTCTTCGTCCTCGCCTGCTACGCCGACGAGGGCCCGACGCTGCGCCGCTTCCGCCCCCGCGCCCGCGGCCGCGCCACTCGCATCCGCAAGCGCACCTGCCACATCACCGTCGTCGTGGCCCGTCTGAGCGACGAGCGCCTCGAGGTGCTGCAGGCCCGCCAGACCGCCCAGTCGGCCACCGGCCGCCGCCGTGCGGGCACGTCGGCCCAGAGCCGGCGCGACCGCGTCCAGCGCAGCCGGACCCGGGCCCAGAGCCTCCGCGGCGAGGCCACCCCGGAGGGCGCGACCGAGGAGCTGCCGGAGGAGACGCCCGGTGCCGACGTCGACGCCGTCGACGCCACGGAGGTCATCGCCGACGACGTCGCCGAGGAGCTCGAGGTCGAGGCCGCCGAGACGGCTGCCGCCGACATCGCCGAGAGCGAGCTCGCCGACGAGCCCGAGTTCGAGTCGGCCGACGACGTCACCGAGCGCGAGCCGGTCGATCTGCCGGCGGGCGCCGTCGAGGCGCCTGAGGACGGGTCGATCCCGGCCGGCTACGAGATCAAGGGCAACGCCAACTCGATGAAGTACCACGTGCCCGGTGGTCGCTACTACGACATCACGATCGCCGAGGTCTTCTTCGACACGGCCGAGCACGCCGAGGCTGCGGGCTACGAAGCCCCCGCCGCGGATACGAGCGAGGACAACTCATGACACTGGTTTCCGTGACCGCTTCGGCCCCCGTCCGCAGCACCAATGACACCAACGGCGAGCTCCAGCGAGCACAGCCGACTGAGCGAGCTTCGAGCGAAGGCGGCAACTGAGATGGGTCAGAAGATCAACCCGTACGGGTTCCGTCTCGGCGTGACCACCGACTGGAAGAGCCGCTGGTTCAGCGAGCGCCTGTACAAGGACTACCTCACCGAGGACTGGAAGATCCGTGAGGCGATCATGCGCCGCATGGAGTCGGCGGCGATCTCGCGCATCGAGATCGAGCGCACCCGGGACAAGGTCCGCGTCGACGTGCACACCGCCCGTCCCGGCATCGTCATCGGTCGCCGTGGCGCCCAGGCCGACGAGCTGCGGGCGATCATCACGAAGATCACCGGCAACCCGAAGGTGCAGCTGAACATCGTCGAGATCAAGAGCCCCGAGCTCGACGCCGCGCTGATCGCCCAGGGCGTCGCCGACCAGCTCGCCAACCGCATCGCCTTCCGGCGGGCCATGAAGCGCGCCGTGCAGAACGCCCAGCGCGCCGGGGCCCTCGGCATCCGGGTCCAGTGCTCGGGCCGCCTCGGCGGCGCCGAGATGAGCCGCACCGAGTGGTACCGCGAGGGTCGCGTCCCGCTGCACACGCTGCGCGCCGACATCGACTACGGCTTCCGCGAGGCCAAGACCACGAGCGGCCGCGTCGGCGTCAAGGTGTGGCTCTACAAGGGCGACATCCTCCCGTACAAGGCGCAGAACGACGACAAGATCCAGCGCGAGGCGGCGATGGCCGTCGGCGAGACGTCCGGCCAGGCCGGCGAGCGTCGCGTCGTGTCCTCGCAGGCCCGTCGCGAGGCGCCGGAGCCGGACACCCAGCCCCTCCTCAAGGAAGCCGATCCCGAGCTGGAGAAGCTGCTCGACGAGGAAGAGGACATCGCTCGCCGCACCCACGAGGGCCACGAGACGCCCCACTTCCGCGGGGAGGACTGAACCATGTTGATGCCTCGCAAGGTCGCCCACCGCAAGCACCACCGCGGCCGCACCGGCGGCACCGCCAAGGGTGGCACCGAGATCAGCTTCGGCGAGTACGGCATCCAGGCCCTCGAGCCCGGCTGGCTGACCGCCCGCCAGATCGAGGCCGCTCGTATCGCCATGACCCGCGCCATCAAGCGCGGCGGCAAGGTGTGGATCAACATCTTCCCGGACAAGCCGGTGACGAAGAAGCCGGCCGAGACCCGCATGGGCTCGGGCAAGGGCAACCCGGAGCTGTGGGTCGCCGTCGTCAAGCCGGGCCGGATCCTGTTCGAGCTCTCCTTCCCGAACGAGGAGCAGGCGCGGGTCGCCCTCAACAAGGCGATCCAGAAGCTGCCGATCAAGGCGCGCGTCGTCACCCGTGAGGAGAAGTTCTGATGGCTAGTCATTGCGTTCCCCGGCCACGAAGGCCGTTGCTGGCCGCTCCCTCGCTGGCGCTCGGTCGCTCGCATCGGATGGAGGCTTCCCATGGCGCGTAAGACCGCCGAGCTCGCCGAGATGAACCTCGGCGACCTCATCGACGAGCTCCGCGAGACGAAGCAGGAGGCGCTCAACCTGCGCTTCCGCAACGCCACCGGGCAACTCGACAACACCGCGGAGATGGGGCGGGTCCGCCGCCAGATCGCCCGCATCAACACGTTCATCCGCCAGCGCGAGATCGAGGAGGCCTCCAAGTGAGCACGGAAGAGCCCGTGACCGGCGAGGTCACCGACGAGACCCAGGCAGTGACCGGCTTCGGCCCCCGACCGCAGCACCGGTGATAGCAGCGGCGAGCTCCAGCGAGCAAGCGGCGAAGCCGCAGCCAGCACGTCCGCTTCGGCCCCCGCCGCAGCGAGCACGCTGGGTCAGGCGGGCGTCGCGAGCGCCAGCGAGCAGCCCGCAGCGAGTCCTCGAGCCAGAAGGAAGGTGCGCGAGGGCGTCGTCGTGTCGAACGGCATGGACAAGACCGCCGTCGTCGCCGTCATCGAGCGCGTCCGGCACCCGAAGTACAACAAGTTCGTCCTCCAGACGAAGAAGCTGTACGCCCACGACGAGACGAACGACGTCAACGTCGGCGACAAGGTGCGCGTCATGGAGATGCGCCCGATGTCGAAGACGAAGCGCTGGCGCGTCACCGACGTGCTGGAGCGTGCAAAGTGAGCGAGCGCAGCGAGCGAACAATTGTGACGGCGATCCTTGCGAGCGCAGCGAGCCTCGGATCCCCCAAGTCGCCGGAGGCGACCTCATGATCCAGCAGGAGTCCCGCCTCCGCGTCGCTGACAACAGCGGCGCCAAGGAGGTCCTCGTGATCAAGGTGCTCGGTGGCACGCGCCGCCGCTACGCCTCGATCGGCGACATCTTCGTGGCGACCGTGAAGGACGCCATCCCCGGCGCCGGCGTCAAGAAGGGCGACGTCGTCAAGTGCGTCGTCGTGCGCACCAAGAAGGAGAAGCGGCGCCCCGACGGGAGCTACATCCGCTTCGACGAGAACGCGGCCGTCCTCATCAAGGACGACCTGACCCCGCGCGGCACGCGCATCTTCGGCCCGGTGGGCCGCGAGCTCCGTGACCGTCGCTTCATGCGGATCGTCTCCCTGGCACCCGAGGTTCTGTGAGATGAAGTTGAAGAAGGGTGACACCGTCGTGGTGATCACCGGCAAGGACAAGGGCAAGCAGGGCGAGGTCCAGCGCGTCCTCCCGGACGCCGACAAGGTCATCGTCACCGGTGTCAACACGGCCACCAAGCACGCCAAGGCGCGCCGGGCCAACGACAAGGCCGGGATCATCGACCGCGACATGCCGATCCACGTCAGCAACGTGGCGCTCGTCCACAAGGGCAAGCCGGTGCGCATCGGCTACGAGGTGCGCGACGGCAAGAAGGTGCGCGTCGCCCGTGTCGGCGGCGGCAAGACCGAGGTGATCTGAGATGTCCGACGTCATGACAGACGCAACGACCGCGCCGGTCAAGAACCCACCGCGGCTCAAGACGAAGTACACCGACGAGATCAAGGCCAACCTGCAGCAGCAGCTCGGGCTGACCAACGTGATGCAGGTGCCGGCGCTGACGAAGATCGTCATCAACATGGGCGTCGGCCGGGCGACCCAGCAGCCGTCGCTGCTCGAGGGCGCCGTCGCCGACCTCACGCTGATCGCCGGCCAGAAGCCGATCGTCACCAAGGCCCGCACCTCGATCGCCGGCTTCAAGCTCCGCGAGGGGCAGTCGATCGGCACCAAGGTCACGCTCCGCGGCGACCGCATGTGGGAGTTCCTGGACCGCCTGATCGCCGTCGCGATCCCGCGCATCCGTGACTTCCGCGGCCTGCCGCCGAAGTCGTGGGACGGCCGGGGCAACTACACGTTCGGTCTCAACGACCAGACCGTGTTCCCGGAGATCGATTACGACAAGATCGACATCCCCCGCGGCATGGACATCACGATCGTCACCACCGCGACGGACGACGCCGCCGGCAAGGCCCTGCTGGATGCCTTCGGGTTCCCGTTCCGCCAGGCCGATGACCCCAATGCCCCGGCCCCCAAGGCCCGTCGCCGCAGCCGTGGTCCCGTCCGCGGCGGCAAGAGGAAGTAGTTCGAGATGGCCAAGAAAGCACTCATCAACAAGGCCGCGGGGACCCCGAAGTTCAAGGTCCGCGGCTACACGCGCTGCCGTCGCTGCGGCCGCTCCCGCTCGGTGTTCCGCAAGTTCGGCCTCTGCCGCGTGTGCCTGCGCGAGCTCGCCCACGCCGGCGAGATCCCCGGTCTGACGAAGTCGAGCTGGTGATGGGCCAGGAGAGGAAGCACGGAGCACAGCCATGATGACCGATCCCATCGCCGACATGCTCACCCGTGTCCGCAACGCCAACACGGCG
The DNA here is from genome assembly GCA_963750905.1 of uncultured Acidimicrobiia bacterium. Lineage (GTDB taxonomy): Bacteria > Actinomycetota > Acidimicrobiia > Acidimicrobiales > Ilumatobacteraceae > JALZMG01. Next base: position 6,984 of record CAVVSE010000019.1, on the reverse strand, counting down.
ATGCACGACGAGGTGAAGATGCCGTCCTCGAAGCAGAAGGTCGCCCTCGCGGAGGTCTTGCAGCGGGAGGGCTACATCGTCGGCTACCAGGTCTCCCCGTCGCCGAAGGGCGTCGGCGAGGTCCTCAGCATCACGATGAAGTACTCGCCCGACCGTGAGCGCACGATCTCGGGCATCAAGCGGGTCTCCACGCCCGGCCTGCGGGTCTACCGCAACGCCACCAGCGTGCCGCGCGTCCTCGGCGGCCTCGGTGTGGCCGTCCTGTCCACCTCGCAGGGACTGATGACCGACCGCGAAGCGCGCAAGCGCAAGGTCGGCGGCGAAGTCCTCTGCTTCGTCTGGTGATGGAGGAGATGCACTGATGTCCCGGATCGGACAAGCTCCCATCGCGATCCCCTCGGGGGTCGACGTGACGATCGAGGGCCGCGTGGTCAAGGTGAAGGGCCCGAAGGGTGAGCTCACCCGCACGGTGCCCGCCACGATCAGCGTGCAGAAGGTCGACGGGCAGCTGCTCGTCGCCCGGCCCGACGACGAGCGCGACAACCGCGCCCTCCACGGCCTCACCCGCAGCCTCGTCAACAACATGGTCGTCGGCGTCACCGACGGCTTCCGCAAGCAGCTCGAGATCGTCGGCGTCGGCTACCGCGCCGAGTCGCAGGGTGGCGAGAGCATCCGCCTCGCGCTCGGCTTCAGCCACCCGGTCATCGTCAAGGCGCCCGAGGGCGTGACGTTCGAGGTGCCCGTGCCGACGCAGATCGTCGTCGCCGGCATCGACAAGGAGGTCGTCGGCCAGGTCGCCGCCGACATCCGCTCGATCCGCAAGCCCGAGCCCTACAAGGGCAAGGGCGTCCGCTACGCCGGTGAGCGCGTCCTGCGCAAGGCCGGGAAGGCAGGCAAGAAGTAATGACCAGCATCGCCCAGACCCGCCGCGACGGCCGCATCACGCGCCACCGTCGGGTCCGCAAGAAGGTCCACGGCACGGCCGCCCGGCCGCGCCTCGCGGTCTTCCGTTCCAACAAGCACCTCGTCGCCCAGGTGATCGACGACGACGCCGGGCGCACGCTCGCCGCCGCCTCGACCGCCGAGTCCGACCAGCGCGCCGCGGGCAGCGGCTCGACCGTCGATGCCGCCACGCGCATCGGCCAGCTCGTCGCCGAGCGGGCCAAGTCCGCCGGCATCGACAAGGTCGTGTTCGACCGCGGCGGCTTCATCTACCACGGTCGGATCGCGGCGCTCGCCGCGGCGGCCCGCGACGCAGGCCTGGAGTTCTGATGGCCGTCCATTGCGTTCCCCGGCCACGCCACCTGCAGCCTGCGCAGTTGCTGGCCGCTCCCTCGCTGGCGCTCGGTCGCTCGCACGCTCGATCGGAAGTTCACTGATGGCGTATTCGTACAACAACCAGTTCGGCAACCAGCGCGACGAGCCCAACGAGGGCGGCCTGCGCGAGTCGCGGGTGATCACGATCAACCGCGTCGCCAAGGTCGTGCGTGGTGGCCGCCGCTTCTCGTTCACGGCGCTCGTCGTGATCGGTGACGGCAACGGCCGCGTCGGCCTCGGGTACGGCAAGGCCAAGGAGGTGCCCCTCGCGATCCAGAAGGGCACCGAGGAGGCCAAGCGCAACCTGTTCGACGTGGCCCTCGCCGGCAGCACGATCACCCACCCGGTGCTCGGCGTCACCGGCGCCGGCCGCGTCCTGATGAAGCCGGCCGCTCCCGGTACCGGCGTCATCGCCGGTGGTGCGGCCCGCATCATCCTCGAGGAGGCCGGCGTGCACGACATCCTGTGCAAGTCGCTCGGCTCGGCCAACCACATCAACGTCGCCCGGGCCACGATCGCCGGCCTGAAGTCGCTGCAGCGACCCGACGAGGTCGCCAAGCGCCGCGGCCTGAACGCCGACGAGTTCGTGCCGAAGGGCATGCTCAACGCCTACAACGAGCGCCAGAAGGGCGGCCACGGCGCCGCCGCCGAGGTCTCGTCATGAGCGCCGCGAACGCCCGCAACGGTGACCTCAAGGTGACCCAGATCCGCTCCGGCGCCCACGGCAAGCCGAAGACCCGCGGCACGCTGCGGGCGCTCGGCCTCGGCCGCATCGGCAAGACGAACATCCTCCCCGACCGCCCCGAGATCCGGGGCATGCTCGCCCGCGTCCCGCACCTCGTCGAGGTCACGGACGTGGCGACCGACGCTTCCGAAGAGAGCTGATCATGCGCGTCCACGACCTCTCCCCGGCGCCCGGCGCGACCACCTCGCGCAAGCGCGTCGGTCGCGGCATCGGCGGCAAGGGTGGCAAGACCGCCGGCCGCGGCACCAAGGGCCAGCACGCCCGCAACACCGTCGCCCGCGGCTTCGAGGGTGGCCAGATGCCCCTCAAGCAGCGGGTCCCGAAGCTGAAGGGGTTCAACAACCCGTTCCGCGTCGAGTACCGGGCGATCAACCTCGACACGCTCGGTGAGCTCGCCGGGCAGGTCGGCAGCACGATCGACCTGGCGGCGCTCGTCGCCCACGGGTTGGCCCGCAAGACCGACTACATCAAGGTCCTCGCCCGCGGCGAGATCACGACCAGCGTCGATGTCCACGCCCACGCCGTGTCGAAGGCCGCCGAGGCGGCGATCACGGCGGCGGGCGGTACGGTGACGCTCGTCCCGCTGCCGTTCAAGGCCGAGGGCAAGGCGGGTCGCCCCGCCGTCAAGGGCAACCAGTTCGCCAACCGCTGACGCGTCCCGACCACGGGATGCTCCGCCGACACAACTGAACGGGCTCAGAGCGAGTGCTTGCAAACCTCAAGAACGTCTTCAAGATCCCGGACCTCCGGAACAAGATCCTGTTCACGCTCGCGATGATCGCGGTCTACCGCATCGGTGTCGCCATCCGCGTGCCCGGGGTCGACCCCCTGGCGGTCCAGCAGCTCAAGGAGTCGGCCAAGAGCCAAGGTGCCCTCGGCTTCTTGAACCTGTTCTCCGGCGGCGGCTTCGAGAGCTTCTCGATCTTCGCCCTCGGGATCATGCCGTACATCACGGCGAGCATCATCATGCAGATCCTCGGGGTGGTGATCCCGAAGCTGGAGGAGCTCCAACAGCAGGGAGCGGTCGGCCAGCGCAAGATCACGCAGTACACCCGCTACGTGACGATCGCCCTGGCCACCCTGCAGGCGACGGGTCTGGTGTTCATCTTCGGCACCGGGAACGGGCGCGCCTTCTTCTCCGGTGCCAACGCGCCCACGGTGCCGCTGCTCACGGACGGGCTGTGGCCCCGCGGCTACCTGATCATCCCGACGCTGGTGGCCGGCACGGCCCTGCTGATGTGGATCGGCGAGCTGATCAGCCAGCGCGGCGTCGGCAACGGCATGTCGATGATCATCTTCGCCTCGGTCGTCTCCGGACTGCCGTACGGCTACTACTCGATCATCGAGGTCAACAAGTGGTTCTGGTTCTTCCTGATCGTGGCGCTGACGATCGGGATCATCGTGGCCGTCGTGTTCGTCGAGCTCGGCCAACGGCGGATCCCCGTGCAGTTCGCCAAACGGGTGGTCGGGCGCCGCATGTACGGCGGGCAGAACACCTACATCCCGCTGAAGGTCAACCAGGCGGGCGTCATCCCGATCATCTTCGCCAGCTCGATCCTGCTGCTGCCGGTGATCTTCTCGAACGTCCTCGGCAGCGGTGACACGGACTCCTGGCGGGGCCAGCTCGCCGAGTTCGTCGACAAGTACATCATCAACAGCCAGAACCTCGTCTACATGACGGCGTTCGCGCTGCTGATCATCGCCTTCGCCTACTTCTACAACTCGATCGCCTTCGACCCGGTGCGCCAGGCCGACCAGATCCGCCGCCAGGGCGGGTTCATCCCCGGAGTTCGCCCCGGACCCCAGACCGAGCGGTACCTTGCCAAGGTCGTCAACCGGATCACCCTCCCCGGCGCGGTGTTCATCGCGATCGTCGCCCTGCTGCCGTACCTCCTCGTGTGGGGTGCGGGCATCAACACGTTCGGGTTCGCCGGGACGAGCATCCTGATCGCCGTCGGCGTCGCCCTCGAGCTGATGCGCCAGATCGACAGCCAGTTGATGCTGCGCAACTACGAAGGCTTCCTGAAGTAGGGCCTGCGGCTGCGTGATCCCGGGGGCGCGGCTCATCATCCTCGGCCGGCAAGGTGCCGGCAAAGGGACGCAGTGCGTCCGTCTGTCGCGCCACTACGTCGTCCCGCACATCTCGACCGGCGACATGCTGCGTGCCGCCGTCCGGGAGCGGACCGAGCTCGGGTTGATGGCCAAGGAGGTCATGGACTCGGGCGGTCTCGTCGGTGACGACATCATGATCGGCATCGTCGACGAGCGCCTGCGCCGCCCCGACGCCGACGGCCGCGGCTACATCCTCGACGGCTTCCCCCGCACGGTCGCCCAGGCCGAGGCCCTCGACAAGATCACCGTGGAACGCCCGCTCAACGTGGTGATCGACCTCGACGTCCCCCGCGACACCGTGCTCGCCCGCATCTCGTCGCGCCGGGTCTGCCGCGACTGCGGGACGAACTACACGGCGACGGGCAACGAGCGCCAGCCCTGGATCTGCGAGGTCTGCGGCGGCGACGTGATGCAGCGCGACGACGACACCCCCGACGCCGTCAACCGCCGCCTCGACCTCTACGAGAGCCAGACCGCCCCGCTGATCGAGTTCTACCAGGGCCAGGACCGCATGGCCGTCGTCGACGGCGTCGGCCACCCCGACGACGTCTTCCGCCGCCTGACCGCCGCGGTCGACGACGCCAAGGCCTGATCCGCTTCTGACCAGGCTTCAGTGACCGCAGGCCACCGACGTCTCCGAAGAACCGCTCGGGCCCCCTCTAGCAGGTCTCCGGCCATTGGTGTTGGACCATTCGGCCGATAGCATCGATCCCCGGTCTGTCCGCAGACCTGTCGTTTCGTTCGTCCGTGCCCAGCCTCCCGGGAGAGAGATCCCCCCGGGTCAGGTGCCGGCCCCATCACAGGTGAGGAGTCCGTCCTGCCCAAGCCCAAGGAAGACGCCATCGTGCTCGAGGGCACGATCTTGGAGTCGCTCCCCAACGCCATGTTCCGCGTCGAGCTGGACAACGGCCACAAGGTCCTGGCGCACATCTCCGGGAAGATGAGGATGCACTACATCCGCATCCTGCCCGGGGACAAGGTGCAGGTAGAGCTCACCCCCTACGACCTCACCCGAGGTCGCATCACGTACCGCTACAAGTGATCGCAGCAAGCCGAGTCAAGAGGGACACGTCATCGTGAAGGTCCGACCCAGTGTCAAGAAGATGTGCGAGAAGTGCAAGGTCATCCGCCGGCACGGTCGCGTCATGGTGATCTGCGAGAACCCGCGCCACAAGCAGCGGCAAGGCTGAGAGAGGCATCCAGGCATGGCACGCATCGCCGGCATCGACATCCCCCGCGAGAAGCGGTTGGAGATCTCGCTGACCTACATCTTCGGCATCGGCCGCCCGACGGCGCAGAAGCTCTGCGCCGACCTCGGGCTCGATCCCGACACCAAGGTGTCGACCCTGACCGAGGACGAGGTCTCCCGGATCCGTGCCTACGTCGACGAGAACCTGCGGATCGAGGGTGACCTCCGCCGCGACGTCCAGCAGGACATCAAGCGCAAGATCGAGATCGGGTGCTTCCAGGGCGTGCGCCACCGCAAGGGCCTGCCCGTCCGTGGTCAGCGCACCCACACCAACGCCCGCACCCGCAAGGGCCCCAAGCGCACCGTCGCCAACAAGAAGAAGGCCGTGAGGAAGTAATGGCGAAGCCGAAGCCAGCGGGTCGCCGCCCGCGCCGCAAGGACCGCAAGAACGTCACCACCGGCGTGGTGCACATCAAGAGCTCCTTCAACAACACGATCGTCTCGATCACCGACACCGAGGGCAACGTCATCGCGTGGGCCTCGTCGGGCGGGGTCGGGTTCAAGGGCTCCCGCAAGTCGACGCCGTTCGCCGCCCAGCTGGCGGCCGAGCGGGCGGCCAAGGCGGCCCAGGAGCACGGCCTGCGCCGCGCCGAGGTCCAGGTGAAGGGCCCGGGCTCGGGTCGCGACACCGCGGTCCGCTCGATCCAGAGCGCCGGCATCGAGGTCACGTCGATCAAGGACGTCACGCCCGTGCCGCACAACGGTTGCCGTCCGCCGAAGCGTCGGAGGGGCTGAGGATCATGGCTCGCTACACCGGTCCCAAGGTCCGTCTGTCCCGCCGTCTCGGGACGAACATCTTCGAGAACGAGAAGGGTCGCCGCGCCCTCGAGCGCCGCCCGTTCCCGCCCGGCACCCACGGTCGCACCCGCCGCCGCAACAACGGCAGCGAGTACCTCGCCCAGATGCAGGAGAAGCAGAAGGCGAAGTACATCTACGGCGTGCTCGAGCGGCAGTTCCGCCGCACGTACGAAGAGGCCAACCGGCTCGCCGGCCCGACGGGTGAGAACCTGCTGCGCCTGCTCGAGCAGCGCCTCGACAACGTGACGTTCCGCGCCGGCTGGGCCTCGACCCGCCCGCAGGCCCGCCAGTTCGTGAACCACGGGCTGATCCAGGTCAACGGCAAGCGCGTCGACATCGCCAGCTTCCGGGTCCGCAAGGGCGACGTCGTGTCGCTCTCGCCGAAGGCCCGCAACATGATCGTGATCCAGCACAACATCGACGTGCTCGACCGGTCCCTCGTCGGGTGGCTGGAGTCCGGGGACGGCGGCAAGACCGTCACCGTCCGCGACCTGCCCCAGCGCGACCACATCGACGTCCCCGTCCGCGAGCAGCTCATCGTCGAGCTCTACTCCAAGTAAGCCAGGAGCGCACCCCCATGCTGGTCATGCAGCGTCCAACCATCGAGGCCCTCGGCGAGGAGTCGGGCAACCGGCAGCGCTTCGCCGTCGGCCCCCTCGAGCCCGGCTTCGGCCACACGCTCGGCAACTCGCTGCGCCGCACCCTGCTGTCGTCGATCCCCGGCGCGGCGATCACGATGGTGCGCTTCGACGACGCCCTCCAC
>CAVVSE010000018.1:0-660525 GCA_963750905.1 uncultured Acidimicrobiia bacterium | reverse complement strand
CCAGGTCGACATGGCGACCAGGTGCACGACCGGTGGCGGCGAAGCCCAACGGGATGGCGGCGCCGGTCACGGCATGGCCACCGGCGGCGACGGCAGCCACCAACGCCAGACACGTAAGCGGCGAGACCGACCGTGACGACGGGCCGGCGCAGCGATCGCCGCAGGGCCCACAGCAGGAACGGCGCGACGGCGAGCAGGAGCAGCCTGATGGGCCACCAGCAACCGGACCGCGAGCCGACCACGGTCGACCGACCGCCCGGGTCCAGCACGCCCCCCGCCACTGCCGCCGACCGTGCGGCGATCATGACCATCGTGCCCACCACGCCGACGCCGGCGGCGGCTGCCAGCAGTCGCGAGCTGCGCCGGTCGGCGAGCCGCGCCGGGGCGCACCAGGAGAGCACGGCGAACCCTCCGACCAGGACGGCGACGCCGGCGTAGCTCATCCACCGGCCGATGCCGAGGGCCACGGTCGACCCACCGGATGCGCCGGTGCCGGCCAGGACATCGTTGATCAAGCCGGTCCGTCTCGTCGGCGCGCCGACGGAGAATGTGAACGCGCCTTCGATGGCGTGCGAGTCGGCCGAGACGACCTGCCACGCCACGACGTATGAGCCGTCCAGGTCAGATGTGACATCGACGGCCACGGTGTCGTCACCCCCGTCGCGGCGGACCGGGCCGACCTCGATCGCGGACCGGAAGCGTCGAGGACACGGATCGAGTCGTCCACCAAGTCGACAGGCTCGCTGAAGCGCAGGACGACGACGTCGGGTGGGCGCTCGAGGACCGAGTCGGGGGCCGGCGTCGAGCCGAGCAACGAGGCGTGGGCGGTGGCCGGGCTGGCGACGAGCGTCGCCGCGGCGAGGCGACGAGCACGCCGACAAGCAGTCGGCGCAGGGCGATCAAGGTCGCCGTCTCCGGATCTGCCACGTGGCCAGACCGCCGAGCGCGATGCCGCCGGCGGCGGTGCCGGCGACGATCACCGGGAGCGCGCTGTTGCCGCCTGCCGAGTCGTCGCCAGGCGCCACGGTCGTGGTGGTCTCGACGGTGGTGGTCGGTGCGGTGGTCGTCGTCGCCGGCTCCGTTGTCGTCGTGGACGCCGCGGTCGTTGTGGACGGCGCGGGTCATGGCGGGTGCGGTGGTAGCGGCTGCCGTCGTGGTCGGCGGCTCGGTCGGCGGTGGGGGCGTGGTGGGCACGGGCTCGAGCAGCGTCATCGCCGGGGCCGGCTCCTCGCCGGTCGATCCGTCGTCGGGCACGTCGATCCAGCGGATCTCGCCGACCTCGCAGCGCTGCACGAACGGGAAGTAGATCGTCGCCCCGGGCGTGGGAGGGAGGGTCATCCGGACGCGAAACGTGCCTTCCACGTCGTCGGGAAGGGGTCCGCCCGTGAACGTGATCACCTCCCCAGCGACGCTGGCCGTCCACCCGGCGGGCGGCTCCGGCACCGCCGTCGCGACACCGGCTGGGAGCCGCAGGTCCAGTCCGACGGTCGGCGAGCCGTCGCACCCGTGTTCCACCGTGAACCCGACGCTGACCTCGCTCCCGGCCGGCGCCTCGGGAGGGTCGGGGTCGATGTGGGCGAGGACCGGGGTGGCGCCCCCCAGCACGCCGAGCATCGCCACCCCCGTGACGACGACCGTGCGGCCGTCCGGTGAGCGATGAGGGGACCAAGTGCCCTCATCGCTCACCGTGCTCGATGAGCACGCAGATCTGCTGCCGCTCCACGCCCACGAGCGGACGGTAGATCGGTTTCGGTCGGCGATGACGGCACGGACCCGCCGGAGGAGGTTCCCGAGCGTTCGTGACGCAGCGAGCTTGACACCCAGGCCGGCCTTGCCCGGCCCAGCCGAGCGAGCGGAGTCTTCGGAGCGAACGAGGCGATCGACTCAGCCGAGTCGGGTGATCATCGCCGCCGCGGCGGTGGCGTGGTCGGAAGGATCGACGAGCACCAGCTGGCCGGACTGGCGGTGCCGGCGATAGGGCAGGGCGACGATCGGGCTGGTCAGGCGCAGCTCGATGCGGGCCAGGTCGTTGAGCTCGAGGCGGTCGGCCGGCTGTCGGGCGAGCGTCGTCACATCGACGCGATGATCGATGCGTGTCACCGTGGCCGCGCCGCGGCGGGTGCCGTGCTTGAACCACAGGCGGGCGCCCGGTACGAGGACGGTGTCGGTCATCCAGCACACGTCGGCATCGACCTCCGTCGTCGCCCGCGCCGGCGAACCGGAGGCGCCGAGGATCACGTCGCCGCGTGCCACGTCGACGTGATCGGTGAAGACCACCGTGATCGCCTGACCAGGTTCGGCGCTCGGCACCGGCCGGCCGCCTCGGGCCAACTCCTGGACGTGGGTTGTCTCGCCGGACGGTGCGATCACCACGGCGTCGCCGACGGCCAGCGATCCGCCGCTCAGCCGGCCGGCGACACCACGGAAGTCGGTCGGTGGGTGGCGGATGCACCACTGCACGTCCAACCGCACGCCGACGTCGCCATTGCCGAGCTCGAGCGGAATGTCCTCGAGCAGCTCGAGCAACGCCGGACCGTCGTACCAGGGCGTGTGCACCGACCGCTCGACCACGTTGTCGCCGTGCAGCGCCGAGACCGGCACCGCGGTCAGGGGCGGCGACGTCGGCAGCGTGCGGAGGTAGTCGGCCAGCTCGCCGGCGACGGCGTCGAACCGCAGCTCGTCCCAGTCGACGAGATCCATCTTGTTGACGGCCAGCACGATGTGCTCGACGCCGACGAGGGCGGCGATGAAGGCGTGCCGGCGGGTCTGCTCCGTGACGCCGTGGCGGGCGTCGACGAGGACGACGGCAACGTCGGCGGTTGACGCCGCGGTGACCATGTTGCGGGTGTACTGGGCGTGGCCCGGGGAGTCGGCGACGATGAAGCTGCGCCGCGGCGTGGCGAAGTACCGGTGGGCGACGTCGATGGTGATGCCCTGTTCGCGCTCGGCGCGCAGCCCGTCGGTGAGCAGCGCCAGGTTGAGCTCGCCGCCCCACCGGCGGCTGGCCCGCTCGACGGCTCGCCACTGGTCCTCGAGGATGGTCTTCGTGTCGTGCAGCAGCCGGCCGATCAGCGTCGACTTGCCGTCGTCGACCGAACCGGCGGTAGCCACTCGCAGCGTCCGCGAACCTGTGGTCATCGGGGTTCCCGAGCGTTCGTGCCGCAGTCGCTGTGCGTGGTCAGGCCGAGCGCCAGCGAGGCACGCGGCGAAGCCGCCATCATCAGAAGTACCCCTCGCGCTTGCGATCCTCCATCGACGACTCGCTGAACGAGTCGTCGGCGCGGGTCGCGCCGCGCTCGGTAATGCGGGCCGCCGCCACCTCGGCGACGATCTCGGCCGCCGTCGTCGCCGTCGACCGCACCGCGCCGGTGCAGCTCATGTCGCCGACGGTGCGGTACCGCACGACCTCGTCGGTCACCGTCTCTCCCGGCTCGGGCACGACGGGTCCGCCGACGGCGAGCAACATGCCGTCACGGGCCACGACGGTGCGGCGATGGGCGAAGTAGAGGTCCGGCAGCTCGAGCTGCTCGACGGCGACGAACTGCCAGATGTCGAGCTCGGTCCAGTTCGACAGCGGGAACGCCCGGAGGTGCTCGCCACGGTGGATCCGGGCGTTCAGCACGTCCCATGGCTCTGGGCGCTGGCGGCGCGGCTCCCAGCTGCCGGTGCGGTCCCGGAACGACAGGATCCGCTCCTTGGCCCGCGCCTTGTCCTCGTCGCGCCGGCCCCCGCCGAACGCAGCGTCGAAGCCTTGCTCGGCGATGGCGTCGAGCAGCGTCACGGACTGCAACCGGTTGCGGCTGGCCCGCGGGCCGATCTCCTCCTCGACACGACCTCGATCGATCGAGTCCTGCACCCGGGCGACGAGGACCTCGGCGTTGCGATCGGCGGCGAACCGGTCGCGGTAGGCCAGCACCTCGGGGAAGTTGTGGCCCGTGTCCACGTGCAGCACCGGGAACGGGAGGCGGGCGGGGGCGAAGGCCATCACGGCGAGCTGCAGCAGCACGGCGGAGTCCTTGCCGCCGGAGAACAGCAGCACCGGCTGCTCGCACTCCGCGGTGACCTCGCGCACGATGGTGATCGCCTCGTCGACGAGGTCGTCGAGGTGCGCCGTCCTCGCCGCCTCGTCCACGTCGTCGAGCCGATCCAGCACGGTCATTGGCTGCGTCGAGCGCCGCCAGCGAGGGCCAAGGCCTGCGTGGCCGGGGAACGCAATGAGGGTCATGCGTGCAGCCCGCACTCGGTCTTGGCCGACCCGGCCCAGCGCCCCGACCGGGGGTCGGCGCCGGCCTCGACGGGCCGAGTGCACGGCCAGCAGCCGATCGACGGGTAGCCCCGGCTGGCCAGCGGGTGCTCGGGGAGCAGCTCCTGGGCGACGTAGTGGGCCATGTCCTCGTCCGTCCACGCCGCCAGCGGGTTGATCTTGACGATGTCGCGCAGCAGGTCGTGGCTGACGATCGGCGCACTGGCCCGGGTCGGCGCCTCGACGCGCCGCAGGCCGGTGACCCAACCCGTGCGACCGGACAGGGCTCGTTCCAGCGGTTCGACCTTGCGGGCGTGGCAGCACCCCTCGACGTCGTGGCGCCACCGGTCGTCCGGGTCGACGTGCGGCTCCACGACGACCAGGTTCAGGTCGAGGTCACGGGCCAGCGACCGGGCGAACCACCACGTCTCGGCGAACAGGTACTGCGTGTCGAGCAGCACGACCGCCGCTCCCGGGGCGGCCCGGCTGACCAAGTGGGGGAGGACGGCATCGGCGAAGCTGCACGTGACGACCAGCCCGTCGCCGAACTCGTCGTGGGCCCAGCGCAGGACGTCGACGGGGTGCATCGCCTCGAACGTCGTCGCGGCGGGCAGGGTCCTGGCGTTCATGAGCCCTCCATGAGTCCATGGCGGCGACGCACCCAGCGGTCGAGCGTGCCGAAGCAGGCGGCGTCGACGACGATGCCGACGACGAGGATGACGATCATGATGGCGATCAGCGCCGGCGCGTCGTAGACGCTCCGGTACTGCGAGAGCAGGTAGCCGACACCGGCGACGCCCAGGGTCACGAGCAGCTCGCCGGCCATCAAGCTGCGCCAGGCGAAGGCCCAGCCCTGCTTCAGGCCCCCGATGAACGAGGGGAGCGAGGCCGGGAGCACGACGTGGCGGAACCTGGTCCACCCGCGGGCGCCCATCACCTGGCCGGCGCGCAGGAGGATCGGCGGGACGTGGTCGACGCCGGTGATCAGGCCGTTGGCGATGGACGGCGCGGCACCGAGCACGACGACGAAGAGGATCCCCTCCTCGGACAGCCCGAACAGGATGATGGCCAGCGGGAACCAGGCGATCGAGGGCATCGTCTGCAAGCCCGTGATCATCGAGCCCATCGCCGATCGGGCGATGCGCGACGACGCCACGACGCTGCCGACGACGACGCCGACAGCGAGCGCGACGGCGAAGCCGATGGCAGCGCGACGACCGGTCACGGCCAGGGCGTCGAGCACGGTGCCGTCGGCGATCAGCTCGCCGAGCCGGCCGAAGACGGTGCCCGGTGCCGGGAGCAGGTACTCGGGCCGCCAGCCGGTCCACACGACGACTTGCCAGATGGCGAGGGCCAGGGCGATCGCCGCCAACTTCGGCCACGCCGCACGCCACACCCGGCGCCCGAGGTCGCGGCGGCCGGTGGCGCGGGTGGCGACACGTCGGCGTTGACGGAACCGGCGCCTCGGTCGCCGAGCTCGGCTCAACGACGAGCATGGACGAGCGCCTCCTCGCTGAGGGCTGCTGTCACGGTGGCGGCGACCTCGAGCACGCCGCTCTGCTCCATCTGCCGCGGCCGATCCAGGTCGACGGCGAACTCCGTCGTCACCCGCCCCGGCCGTGGCGACATGACCACGATGCGGTCGGCCAGGCGCGCCGCCTCGCGCACGTTGTGGGTCACGAACAGCACTGTCAGGCCGCGCTGGGCGACGAGGGCGGCGAGCTCGTCGTGGAGGACGTCGCGGGTCATCGCGTCGAGGGCGCCGAACGGCTCGTCCATCAGCAGCAGGTCGGCGTCCTGGGCGAAGGCTCGGGCCAGCGCGGCCCGCTGGCGCATGCCGCCGGACAGCTGGTGGGGGCGCTTGCGGGCGAAGCCGTCGAGGTGCACGGTGGAGAGCAGCGCCGCCGATCGTTCCTTGCGCTCCGATCGCGGCACACCGGCCAGGCGCATCGGCAGCTCGACGTTGGCCTCGATCGTCAACCACGGGAACAGCGCCGACTCCTGGAACATCAGCGCCGGGCGGCTGTGCACCTCCACCACACCGGCCGTCGGCTTGTCCAGCCCCGCCACCAGGTTGAGGATCGTCGACTTGCCGCAGCCAGAGGCGCCGATGATGCAGACGAACTCACCTGTCGCCACGTCGAGGTCCACGTCGCGGAGTGCGGCGACCGCGTTGGCGCCGGACCCGAAGACCTTGTCGACACCGCGCAGCGAGAGGATGCTCATGACCCTGCCGCGGCCAGGTCGGAGGCGTCGTCCACGGAGGCGTCGCCGCGCTCGTCGAGCACCTCGTTGAGCAACGTCAGGTCGTAGATGCCCGGGTCGCCGAGGTCGACCGGGTCGAGCAGGCCGACGGCGATGGCGTCGTCAGCCGATTGGCGCAGCGAGGTGGCGATCGGGTCGAGCGTGAACTCGAGGTGCTCCCAGGCGCCGGCGATGGTCTCGTCGGCGAGGCGCTTGGTGGTGATTCGCTCGATGCCGTCGTTGGTGATCCGCTGCGCCTCGGCGGCATCCCCGGCGGCGACGTCCACCGACTGGCCGAGCCCGGCGATGAGGTCGCGCACGACGTCGGGGTGATCGTCCAGGAATTCGGCGGCGACGATCAGGTGGGTGGTCACGAACCGCCCATCCGGCCACAGCTCGGCTTCGTCGACGAGGACCGAGCCACCGCCCTCGGCGACGAGGCGCGTCGCCCAGGGCTCGGGGACCCAGGCGCCGTCGATGTCGCCGTTCTGGAACGCCGCCAGCGTGTCGGCGTTCTCCTGGGGCGTGATCGCCACGTCGCCGCCGCCGCTGACGTCCGTCGTGAAGCCCTGCTCGGCGAGCCAGGCGCGCAGGGCCACGTCCTGGGTGTTGCCCAGCGATGGCGTGGCCAGGCGGGCACCGGCCAGGTCGGCTGGTGACTCGATGCCCTCCCGGACGACGAGCGAGGCGCCGCCCGACGTCGTGCCGGCGACGATGCGCAGCGCCTCGCCGCCGGACTTGGCGTAGCCGTTGATCGCCGGGTTGGGCCCGATGAACGAGGCGTCCAGCTCTCCGGCGAACATGGCTTCGATCGCCTCCGTCCCCGAACCGAACGTCACGGGCTGGATCGCCACGTCGTCGCCGACGGCCTCGGCGAACCGACCCGTCTCGACCCCGATGATCGCCGGGGCGTGGGTGACGTTGGGGAAGTAGCCGAGGCGCAGCTGGGTGGCGTCGTTCGACCCGCCGCTGCCGCCGCAGGCCGCCGCAGCGAGCAACCCGACCACGACGCCGCTAATCCCGACAAGTCTTATCGACATTGTCGAGTTTCTAGCGTGCCCGCCCGCCGACTCGCAACCCGGTGGCATCGTGGCTGGATGACCGGCACGACTCCAGCGACGTTCACCATCGGCGGCGACCTCGAGGTCCGCCGGCTCGGCTTCGGGGCGATGCAGCTGACCGGCCCCGGCGTGTGGGGTCCGCCGGCCGACGAGGAGGCGGCCCGCGCCGTGCTGCGCCGTGCCGTCGAGCTCGGCGTCAACCTCATCGACACCGCCGACTCGTACGGGCCGGACGTGTCCGAGCGGCTGATCGGCGAAGCGCTGGCGCCGTACCCGCCCGGGCTGGTCGTCGCCACCAAGGCTGGGTTCGTCCGACCTGGACCGGGGCGGTGGGAACCTGACGGTCGGCCCGAGCACCTGCGGGCGGCGTGCGAGGGCAGCCTGCGCCGGCTGAAGGTGGAGCGCATCGACCTGTACCAGCTGCACCGGCCCGACCCGAAGGTGCCGTTCGCCGAGTCCGTCGGTGCCATGTCGGCGCTGCGCGCCGAGGGCAAGGTGCGCCACGTCGGTCTGTCGAACGTGTCCGTCAGCGAGCTCGAACAGGCCCGCGCCATCGTGCCGATCGCCACGGTGCAGAACCTCTACAACCTCGAGGACCGGTCGGCCGAGGACGTCCTCGACGCCTGCGCCGCGGCCGGCATCGGCTTCATGCCCTGGTACCCGCTGGCGACCGGCCGGTTGACCCGCACCCGTCGGTTCCGCCGGTCCCGAGGCCCCAAGGGCGCCACGCCCTCGCAAGCGGCCCTCGCCTGGCTGCTCGCCCGCTCACCCGTCATGCTGCCGATCCCCGGCACCAGCTCGATCACCCACCTCGAGGAGAACGTCGCCGCCGCCTCGATCAGGGTCTGAGGGCGATTTCGCATCGGAAACGATGGCGATGTTGACTCAGCAACCGTGATCGGCGCGCCGGCTGGGGAGGCGTCGGGGACCCTGGTGCTGGACAGCCCGGCGGGGCGGTGGTTGCTCGTCACTGCCGTGCTGGGGTCGGCCGTCACGATGCTCGAGGCGACCGTCGTCAACGTGGCGCTGCCGGCGATCGGCGCCGACCTCGGGGCCGGGGTGGCCGGCCTGCAGTGGGTGCTCAACGGCTACCTCCTGACGCTCGCCGCGTTGATCCTCCTCGGGGGCTCGCTCGGCGACCGCGTCGGCCGCCGGCGGATGTTCGTCATCGGCACGATCGTGTTCACCGTCTCCTCGGCGGTGTGCGCCGTGGCGCCCGGCATCACCGTGCTCGTGATCGCTCGGGTGGTCCAAGGGATCGGTGGGGCGCTGCTCACGCCGGGGAGCCTGGCGATGCTCGAGGCCCTGCTGCGCAGGGAGGACCGGGCGCGGGCGATCGGCGCCTGGTCGGCGCTCGGTAGCGTGGCCGCAGCGCTCGGCCCGCTGCTCGGCGGCTGGCTCGTCGACATCTCGTGGCGCTGGGTGTTCGTGCTGCCGGTGCCGCTCGGCATCGTCGTCGTGGTGATCAGCATGCGCCACCTGCCCGAGTCGCGAGACCGCACCGCCGAGGGCCCGATCGACGTCGCCGGTGCCGTGTTGGCCACGCTGGCCCTGGCAGGCATGACCTTGGCCCTGGTGCAAGCAGAGTCCGGGCCACCGGTCGTCGTGGTCGTCGCCGCCGCCTGCGGCGTGCTGGCCGGGGCCGCCTTCGTGGTGGTCGAACACCGGAAGCCGAACGCCATGCTTCCCCCGTCGATCTTCGCGTCCCGCCAGTTCACCGCGGCCAACCTCCTGACGTTCGTGGTGTACGCCGCGTTGGGCGGCGTCTTCTTCCTGCTCGTCGTGTTCCTGCAGGTGGTCCTCGGCTACTCGCCGCTCGCCGCCGGCGCGGCGTCCCTGCCGATCACGGTGATCATGCTGGCGCTGTCGGCTCGGGCCGGAGCGCTGGCCCAGCGCATCGGCCCCCGCTTGCCCCTGACGGTCGGGCCGTTGCTCATCGCCGCCGGGATGCTGCTGATGCTGCGCATCGACGAGTCGAGCTCCTACGTCGGCAGCATCCTGCCGGCGGTGATCGTCTTCGGGCTCGGCCTCGCCTCGACGGTGGCACCGGTCACCGCCACCGTGCTGGCCGCCGTTGACGATGAGCACGCCGGGCTGGCGTCCGGTGTCAACAACGCCGTCGCCCGCACCGCCCAGCTGGTCGCGGTCGCGGTGCTCCCGCTGGCGATCGGTCTCTCGGACGACAAGCTGGCCGACCCGCCGACGTTCACTGATGCCTTCCACCTCGCCATGGTCCTGGCCGCCGGCATGACGGTCATCGGCGCAGTGATCGCCTGGACGGCGATCAGCAACGACGTGTTGGAGGAGGTCCCCGACGGCGCCGCCGCACGGCAGGAGGTCCAGCACCACGTCTCGTGCGGAGTGGCTGGTCCGCCGGCCCGGCCGACGTCGCTCAGCGGCCGCCGTTAACGGTGACAGGGCACCCTCAGGGGCCGAATGCCACGACCCGCGGTTCCACGAACCGGCGGTCGTTCCCACCGTCGAGCGTGAACGCCGACGCGATCCACGCCGTGGAGCGGGAGGGGTGGCGGCGGCAGACGACGTAGTCGCCCCACGTGCCCTGCGCCGGGCCGTGGGTCGACGTCGCGGTCAGCGCCATCGACCAAGCGCCAGCAGATTCGTCGAGCAGGCCGACCGCATGCGCCGGGTGCGTCGGGCCGCCGAAGAAGGCCGACATGCCGATCTCGCCGCGGCGGCTCGGCGCCGTCGCCGCGTAGGCCCAGGCGCCGGTGGCGCTCCACAGGTCCGGTTCGTCCCGCACGCGGAGAGAGGCCTCGTCGATCCGCACCACCCGGGTGTACGGCTGCGGACGTCCGGTGCGTGGTCCGGCCGACCAGGCGAACCCGAGCACTCCGTCGCTGCGGAAGCCGCCGGTCATCCGGTTGTCGAGCCGTGACAACCACTCGGCGCCGCCCGGACCTCGGGAGGTGTACGGGCCGTCGTTCCAGGGTCCGACGGCGACGGAGAACGCCGAGACCTGGTTCGCCGAGTCCGGCCACGAGAACAGGCGCACGACTCGAGGGTCTCCGGTGTGAGCGGCGAACCACATCGTGTCGCCGGCGCCCTGCACGAACCTCAGCGAGCCGAACGACGTCGTCGTCCAGGACCGGCGCGTGATCGGCCCACCACCGGCGAGGTCGGCGGTCGGGTAGCGCACCACGGCGGCGGCCGTCCACGCGTCGGACAGGTCGAACACGTTGAACGACAGGTACAGGTGATCGTCGCTCTCGGCCAGGTCGGGATAGTCGAGCCAGCGCTGCGACCAGCCGGGGTCCACGTCGGTCGGCCGTAGGTCGCGCCACGACCAGGTGCCGCGGGCGCCAGTACGGCTGACAGCGATGCGCACGATGTTCGACGTGCCGAACTGCGCGTACTGCAAGAACCAGATCCAGATGCGGTGGCGCGACGAGTAGTAGGCGATCTGATCGCAGCAGAAGTCCCCGTCGTCGTCGGGGAACTCCGTGAAGGGGTCGAGGAAGACCCAGCTCTGGCCGCCGTCGGACGAACGACTGGCGAACCAGTTGCCGGTGACCAGGATCCGCTGACCGGACGAGGCGACCGTCGGCTCGCCGACCGTGGCGGTCTGGGTCCCCGTCGCCTGGTCGTCGAGGCGGCGGTTGTCGAGGATCGTGACCATCGAGCTAGCGCTCTTCCGGCGCGGCCGGTTCGGTCGGGGGGATGTCGGCGATGGTGGTCTCGGCGGCCTCGTCGTCGGCGTCGCGGGCGCGCGGCGGCGTCGGTGGTGGGGGCGGCGTCGGTGGATTAGGCGGACCCGGTGCCTTGCGGCGCCCCCGCTGGCGTCGCTCGCGGGAGTCGAGGTCCACGGGTGGCCGCTCGTCGTGAGCCGCGCTGGCGCGGGCAGCGACGGTCGATGACCTCCGGGGCGGTCGCGTCGCCGGTCCCTGCGTCGCCGACCTGGTGGGCTCCCGATCCGGCCTGGGCCGCTTGGCGTTCACTCGTCGCCTCCTTCGTGCGCCGAGCCGGCACGGCAAGCACGGCGGTCATCGAAGGTATCGCGCCGGCCAGCGCTTCTCGGGCACGATGATCGCTACGGCGCCGGCTCGAGTGGGGTCTCGGGGAAGAGCGCCGAGCAGGCCGGCATGCCTTCGCCGTAGCCGACGAGGAAGGCGTCCACGCGCTCGTCGAGCGTGCCGTGGTCGCGCATCGGGTCCTCCTCGGCCGAGGCGATGAGCGTCATCATCACGTCGATGTCGTCGAAGTCGTCCGGGTAGTCGAGCAGCTCCTCGCTCTCGAGCCACCCGGTGAAGACGCCGGCCACGCAGTCGGCCTGGTTCTCCAGGGCGATCGACTCCTCGAGCGTCCCTTCGCCGCCGACGCCCGCCACGCTCTGCATGTGGTGGGCGGCCTCGTGGGCCATGCCGATCACTGCACCGGCGTCCCCGGCCTGCTCGTAGAAGTCCCAGACGAGGCGCTGGCCCACGTAGACCGTCTGGTCGAGCGGGCAGTACTCGTAGGACATGTCCGTGTACATCGCGAACCCGCCGTCGCCCATGGTGCAGGGCTCCTCGCCGGTCGCCCCTTCCTCGACGAAGATCCACTGCGCCGGCTGCATCGGCGCCGGGTCGGCGAAGGTCGCATCAATGAAGGATGTGATCGAGGCGATGCCCTCGTCGTAGAACGCCTGCATCCCGTCGTAGTCGAAGCACCCCTCCATGTCGCCGTCGGTGAGCGGGCAGAACTCCGTGCCCGTGGGCGCCGACTCGTTCGGGTCACCGACCGACTCCTCGACCGACGTCGCCAGGGTCGCCTCGGCCGGCGTGGGGTCGGCGGCGGTGGTGGTCACGGGCGCCGGGGCGGCCGTCGTGTCGGCCAGGGCGTCGCCGGCCCCCTCGTCGCCGTCGCCCGACCCGCCACAGGACGCGACAACGGCCCCTATCACGATCCCCACCACGACTCGCCGAAAACCCGCCACGACGCCACCTCCGGCCGCCGAGCGTAGTTGCGGCGGATGCGGAACGACGTGCGATCACCCGTGCGCCATCGTGTGCTAGGACGGCGCAGACATGGAGACGGCGCAGAGTGGCGGCGAACGCGCGGCGATCGAGCGGGCCATCGCCGCGCTCGAGGGCCAGCGCGACCTGCTGGGATCGGCGGTCGTCGACACCGCGCTGGCTCCGCTGCGGCAGCAGCTCGAAGAGCGGGACCGGATCGAGCAGCGCAAGCTGGTCACGGTCCTGTTCTCCGACCTCGTCGACTTCACGGTGCTGTCCCAGCACCTCGACGCCGAGGACACCCGGGACGTCGTCAACGAGTACTTCCGACGCTGGCGCGAGGCGGTCGAGGCCCAGGGTGGGGTCGTCGAGAAGTACATCGGTGACGCCGTCATGGCCGTGTTCGGGCTGTACCGATCGCGCGAGGACGATCCGCATTCGGCGATCCGCGCCGCGCTGACGATGAGCGATCGCATGACCGAGCTCAACGCCGCGTTCGAACCGGCCCACGGGATCACGCTGGCGATGCGCGTCGGGATCGACACCGGCGACGTCGTCGTCAGCACGCTGGGGGAGCGATCCGGCCCAAACCCGGCCGCCAACGAGTTCGTCGCCGTCGGTGAGACCGTCAACCGGGCGGCCCGTCTGCAGGCCGCGGCACCCGTCGGCGGCGTGCTGATCTCGACCGACACTCACCAGCACGTCCGCGGCGAGTTCGGCTTCCGGCCGGTGACGGGGTTGCAGCTCAAGGGCATCGCCGGCACGGTCGATGCCTTCGAGGTGCTGTCCGAGCGACCGCACGAGTTCCACCTCGACGCCGCCCGAGGCGTGGAGGGGGTCGAGACGACGACCGTCGGGCGGGAGATCGAGCTGCACCGGCTGCAGGAACGGCTGTGGGACGTCGTCGACGAGCAGCGGTGGCACGTCGTGACAGTGCTCGGCGAAGCGGGCGTCGGAAAGTCCCGGCTCCTCCTCGAGTTCGACCGCTGGCTGGCCGAGATGCCCGAGCGGGTGTGGTGGTTCCGTGGCCGCGCCACTCGAGCGACGCAGAACACGGCCGGGGGGCTGCTGCGCGACCTGATCTCGGCGCGCTTCGCGATCCAGGCCAGCGACACGGCAGCCGACGTCGCCGCCAAGTGCGCGGCCGGGTTCGCCATCGGGCTGGGCGAGGACCCGGCGGACCGACGCCGGGCCCGGCTCGCCGCCGCCTGGCTCGGCTTCGAGCTCGGTGAGGACGTCAACGCCGAGGTGGCGCGCCTCGATCCGCGAGCGCATCGCGAGCAGGCGTTGGCCACCCTCGGTGCCTACTTCTCCGGCTTGGGTGCCCAGGCCCCGGTCGTGCTGTTGCTGGAGGACGTGCACTGGGCCGACGACCTGTCGCTCGATCGCTCGACATCGCCGACGCCGCCCTCCGCGAGGCACCGATCCTCGTCGTCGCCACGGCCCGTCCCGATCTGCTCGAACGGCGGCCGCGGTGGGGCGAGGGCCTGGCCCACCACTCGCGCCTGGTGCTCGAGCCGTTGTCCCGACGTAGCAGCCGCGTCCTGCTGGAACAGCTCCTGGCCAAGGCCGACGGCGTGCCCCAGACGTTGGTCGAACTCGTGATCACCGCCGCCGAGGGCAACCCGTACTACCTCGAGGAGCTCGTCACGTGGCTCGTCGCCCGCGGCGTGCTCGTGCGGGGGCCGGATCGGTGGACCGTGGCGACCGATCGGGTCGACCGCCTCGGTGCCCTGCCACCGACCCTGCGCGGCGTGCTGCAGGCCCGCGTGGACGCGCTGACCGCATCCGAGCGCACGGTCCTCCAGCGGGCGTCCGTGATCGGGCGCGTGTTCTGGGACGACGCGGTGGCCCGTCTCGGGGACGACCCACTGGACCAGGTGGAGCCGCGGCTGACTGACCTCCGCGTGCGCGAGCTGATCGACGAGCGCGAGCACTCGACGTTCGCCGGGACGCGCGAGCGGTTGTTCCGTCATGCCCTGCTGCGCGACGTCGTGTACGACGGTGTCCTGCGCGTCCACCGGCGGGCGCACCACCGCACGGCCGCCGAGTGGTTGCGGGAGGCGGCGGCCGATCGCGTCGACGAGCAGGCGGCGAACATCGCCGAGCACCTCGACCTGGCCGGAGAGGCCGCCCAGGCTGCGGCGTGGTACCGCCGGGCGGCGGCGCGCGCCGCCCGGATGTACGCCTCGGTCGAAGCCGTCCGCCTGCTCGATCGCGGCCTCGAGCTGGTCGGTGATGACGGCCTGCTCCGGTTCGACCTGCTCGTCGAGCGCCAGGCCGTCCACGACTGGACCGGCGCTCGCCCACTCCAGCGGGCCGACCTCGACGAGCTCGATCGTCTCGGCGAGCAGCTGGACGACCCGCCGCGCCGCGTGACGCTGCTGCTGGCCCGAGCGCAGTGGGCGTTCGTGCACAGCGAGTGGAGCCACCAGGAACTCGAGGCTCGTACCGCCGCCGAGGTCGCCGAGCAGGCTGGGCTCGAGAACCGCCGCGCCGACGCGCTGCTGATGTGGGGCAAGGCGCTCACCTGGCAGGCCGACCACGCCGGCGCTCGGGCCGTGATCGATCGGGCCCTCACGTCGGCGCGAGCCAGTGGTCATCCCTCGGTCGAAGCCGAGGCGTTGCGCTACCTGGCCATCGTCGACGGCAACACCGACCGCTGGGACGAAGCGCTCGAGCACCTGGGCGCGGCGCAGGCGGTGTTCACCTCCATCGACGATCAGCAGGGCGTGGCGACGGCGCTGATCCAGGCGGCGACGGTGTGGTTCCACCTCGGGCGACTCGCCGAGGCGCGCCACGCGACGGAGGAGAGCCTGGCGATCTTCCGTGCGTCCGGGAACCTGTACCGCGAGGTGGCGGCGCTCGGGAACCTGGCGTCCATCGCCGTGCGCCAGGGTCACCTGGGTACGGCGCGCCGACGGGCCGAGGAGTCGCTGGAGGCCGGTCGCCACCTCGAGGACCCGGAGGCGCCGGTGACGCCACTCGCCGCACTCGGCGAGATCTACCTCGCCGCCGGCGACCTGGCTGCCGCCGCCCCCGCCCTGGAGGGCGCCTACGACGCGACGATGGCCGCCGGCAACGACCAGCTGGCCGCCGGGGTGAGGTCGGAGCAAGCGGTGGTCGCCATCGGCCTCGGCGAGATCGCTGCCGCGCTGCGCTGGTGCGCAGACGCCTTGGCCCACGCCGAGGCGGCGCAGTCGGGTCGCGAGGCCGCCGTCGCCTCGCTGGTGCTCGGGTTGGCCCAGCTCGCCGGCGGTCAGGACGAGGCGGCCGACGCCACGTTGCGCGATGTCGAACGAGAGCTCATCGCGCTGCAGCTCGATGTGTTGGCCCGCGAGGCGACGGTGGCGAGGGCGGCGATGGCGCCGGAGGATGTCGCGACGGTCATGGTCGCCCCGGTCATCGAGCACCTGCACGTCGATGGGCTGGCGGGCACGATGCGTCCGGCGGCGATGGTCGAGACCGTCGCTGCGATCCTGCGGCGGGCCGGGGACGAGCGCAGCCACGACGTGGCCCGGCTGGCGGCGCGGTACGTGACCGAACGGGCGCGCCTGATCGACGACGACGAGCTGCGCGCCGCCTTCCTGGCCGCCGAACCGCAGCGTCGGCTCGTGGCGCTCGACGAGCTGACGGACGTGGAGCCGTGACCGGGTCCGTCGGCGACCACTACCGGCGCAGCCGGCAGCGGCTCAGCGGGATCTTGGCTGCCGCCGACGACGCGGACTGGGAGCGGGCAGTTCCCGCGTGCCCCGGTTGGTGCGTCCACGACGTCGTCGCCCACCTGGTGGGCGTGATCGAGGACGGCATGGCCGGTCGCCTCGACGGCCCTCCCGACGACGCGGTGACGGCCGAAGAGGTGCGCCGCCACCGGGACGTCGCGCATCGTGACCTGCTGCACCGATGGAACGAGCTCGGGCCGCTGATGGAGGTGGCGATCACCGATGGCGAGATCTGGCCGGCGGCGTTCGACGTGGTCTCCCACGAGCACGACGTGCGGGGTGCGCTCGACCAGCCCGGCGGGCGGGACGTCGACACCGTGATGATCGCCGCCACCCGCCTCGTCGATCGCCTTGCGCTGCCGGTGGTCCTGCGCGTGCACATCGAAGGTGACGTCCTGAGCACTGCACCCGTCGACGGTCCGGAGCTGGACCTGCGGACGACGGCGTTCGAGGTGCTCCGACTGCGACTCGGGCGGCGCAGCCGCCAGCAGGTGCTCGACCTGGACTGGTCGGCGCCGCCACCGCTCGACGTCGTCGACGCGCTGTTCGTGTTCGGGCCGCGCCCGGATCCACTCGTCGAGTAGGGCGCCGAGTCGCCCTCATCACCCGTCGGTACCGTTGCGTCATGCCCGAGATCGAGCGCACCGAGTCCGAGTGGCGCGACCTGCTGTCGCCGGAGCAGTTCCACGTGCTGCGCGAAGCCGGCACCGAGCGGCCGTGGAGCGGCGAGTACGTCAACGAGCACGGCGACGGCACCTACCGCTGCGCGGCGTGCGGTGCCGACCTGTTCGACGCCTCGACGAAGTTCGAATCCGGCAGTGGTTGGCCCAGCTTCACCGAGCCGAAAGTCGCCGAGGCCGTCGAGCTGATCGAGGACCGCAGCCACTTCATGGTCCGCACCGAGGTGCGCTGCCGGCGTTGCGGCTCGCACCTGGGTCACGTGTTCCCCGACGGGCCGGCGCCGACCGGCATGCGCTACTGCATGAACAGCCTCTCGCTCGACCTCGATCGCGGTGGCCCAGCCGGCGACGACGTGCCGGCCGTCAGCTCGAGCTGACGTCCTCGTCCAGGCCGAGGGCGCGCTCGAGGCGCTCGACGCGCGCCCACAGCTCGGCGACGTCGCGGGCCAGGTCGTGGTCCAGGGGGGCTTCCGTCGGCGGAGCGGAGTCGACCGGCCGGTCGGTCACCGCGTCGGCGTGGCCGTCCTCGTCGTCGGTCAGCGCGTGCGCCCAGCGGGCCTCACGCTCGCCGGGTCGGCGCTCCAGGCGAACGGCGAAGGGGTCGGGGCTGCGGGCGGCGAGGGCGTCGAGCACCTCGTCGGCGCTGACCGGTCCGTCGTCGCCCTCGAGGTGCCGCTCCGCCCGCGCCCGCACCTCGTTGGTGGTCTGCGCGCCGCGCAGCACGAGGACGGCGAGGACGCCCAGCTCGGCCGGGGACATGCGCCAACGCTCGTCGGCGCTGTGGCGGTAGCGGATCGTGCGACCCCCGTGGGACGGGTGCACGAAGCGCACGAGGCCCATCGACTTGAGCGACAGCAGGGCGGCCTCGACGGTGCGGTCGTCGTAGGCGACGACGGGGTGGCGATTGGTCGACTGGTTGCAGGCCAGGCGCAGCGCGTTCAGCGTCAGCGGGTAGGAGTCGGCGACGGCCATCTCCTTCTCGATCAGGCAGGCCAGCACCCGGGCCTCGGCCGCGCTCAGATCCATCGTCGTAGTTTGGCGGTTCGCCGCGGCGTGCTGGGGTACACCGCGTGAACCGCGGCGGGCCGCGCTAGTCGCGCTCGCTGCGCCGGTCGGCGTAGGCGACGATCGCGGCGAACTGGTCGTCGGTCAGCGGCAGCACCGACAGGCGGTTGCCCCGGGCCAGGAGCGGCGAGGTGGCCATCTCGGGGATCGCCCGAAGCTCGGCCAGCGAGACGAAGTTGATCGCCCGCACCGGCGCCACCGTCACCCAGTCCCAGCGCGGGTCGTCGAGGGGTGAGGTCGGGTCGTAGTACTTCGACGCCGGGTCGAACTGGGTGGGGTCGGGCTCGGCGCCGCCGACGATCTCGCAGATCCCGGCCGCCCCGGGTGGCTTGGCCTGGGAGTGGTAGAAGATCGCCTGGTCGCCCACGCGCATCGCCCGCAGGTGGATCCGGGCCTGGTAGCTGCGCACACCGTCCCACCCCTCGCGCCCGTTGTGCACGAGGTCGTCGTACCCGAACACGTCCGGCTCACTCTTCAACAACCACGCGGCCATGGCGCGATCATGGCGCGCCACGGGTCACCGGCGAAGCGAGCGAGCGGTGGATCATCTGGGCGCGGAGGTTCTCAAGACCGAGACGTCGCGCCCAGATCGAGTTCGCCCCGATGGAACTCTCGCGCGCCCGATCTGGGCGCACCCACGAAGCTCGCTGGCGCTCGCCTGTGACCCGTGCTCCCGACGTGGTGTTACAGCACCACGTTGACCATGCGGGCGGGGACGACGATGACCTTCTTGGGGGCGCGCCCGGCCGTCGCCGCGGCGATCTTGGGGTCGGCCAGCGCCGCCGCCTCCACCTCGTCGGCCGACGCCGACGCCGGCACCACCACGTGGCTGCGCACCTTGCCGTTCACCTGCACCGGGTACTCGACGGTCTCCTCCACGAGCAGCGCCGGATCGGCGACGGGGAACGGCACGTAGGTCACCGTCTCGTCGTGGCCCAGCCGGTGCCACAGCTCCTCACCGACGTGCGGGGCGAACGGCGCCACCATCAGCGTCAGCGCCTCGGCGACTTCGCGACTGGTCGGCTCGTCTGTCTTCGTGACGTGGTTGTTCAGCTCGATCAGCTTGGCGATCGCCGTGTTCAACCGCAGGGCCTCGACCTCGGTGCGGACCACGTCGATGGTGCGGTGCAACCGCTGGCGGGTCTCGGTGTCGGCCGGTTCGTCGACAACGGTTGCCCGGCCGGTCGACTCGTCGATCACGTTGCGCCACAGCCGCTGCAGGAAGCGGTACATCCCGACGACGTCGCGCGTCTCCCACGGGCGGGAGGCGTCCAGCGGACCGGTCGCCATCAGGTGCAGGCGCAGGGTGTCGCTCCCGTATGCCTCGTAGATCACCTCGGGGGAGACGGCGTTCTTCAGGCTCTTGCCCATCTTCCCCCACTCGCGGGTGACGGGCGCGCCCTCGAACGTGAACGTTCCGTCGGGCCCGCCCAGCACGTCCTCGGCCTCGACGTACACCCCCCGCTCGTCCGTGTACGCGGCGGCGAGGACGTACCCCTGGTTGAACAGCCGGGCGTACGGCTCGTGGGACGACAGGTGGCCCAGGTCGTAGAGCACCTTGTGCCAGAACCTGGCGTACAGCAGGTGCAGCACGGCGTGCTCGACACCGCCGACGTACAGGTCGACGCCTCCGGGGTGATCGGCGCGGATTTCCGGGCGCGGCCCCATCCAGTACCGCTCGACCTCCGGGTCGACGAAGGCCACCTCGTTGGTCGGGTCGCAATAGCGCAGCTCGTACCAGCACGACCCTGCCCAATTCGGCATCACGTTGGTGTCCCGGCGGTACCGCTGCGGCCCGTCACCCAGGTCCAGCTCGACGTCGACCCAGGCCCCCAGTCGGTCGAGCGGGCTCTCGGGCTCGGAGAACTCGTCGTCGGGGTCGAACGTGCGCGGCGAGAAGCTGTCGGTCTCGGGCAGCGTGAGCGGCAGCAGCTCGTCCGGCAAGGCGTGGGCGTGCCCTGCGGTGTCGTAGACGATCGGGAACGGCTCACCCCAGTAGCGCTGGCGGCTGAACAGCCAGTCGCGCAGCTTGTAGGTGATCGTCGCCTCGCCGTACCCGTTGGCCTCCAGCCAGGCGTTGGTGGCGGCGACGCCCTCGGCCACCGAATCGACCGCGTCCAGATCCAGGTCGCCGTTCGACGAGTTGATGTACGGGGCGTTGCCGACGAACGCCTCGGGCCACCGCGCCGTGTCGAGCGTGGGCTCGATGCCCTGGGCGGCGAACCACTCGTCGGGGGGCCGCTGGATCGGCGGCACGTCCAGCCCGAAGGCGGCGGCGAACTCGAAGTCGCGCTGGTCGCCGCACGGCACGGCCATGATCGCCCCGGTGCCGTAGCCCATCAGCACGTAGTCGGCGATCCAGATCGGCACGTCTTGCCCGGTCACCGGGTTGGTGGCGTAGCTGCCGGTGAACACCCCGGTCTTCAGGCGCCCCTCGTCCAGCCGGTCGACGTCCTTGCGCCCTTCGGCCTGCCGGCGGTACGCCAGCACGTCGACAGCTTGGTCACCGCCCGTCAGGTCCGGCACCAGCGGGTGCTCCGGGGCGAGGACCATGAACGTGGCCCCGAACAACGTGTCCGGGCGGGTCGTGAACACCGAGATCGGCCCGGCCGGGCTGGCGAAGTCGACCCGGGCGCCGGGGGAGCGGCCGATCCAGTTGCGCTGGATCGTCTTCAGCGAGTCGGTCCAGTCGAGCGCATCGAGGTCGTCGATCAGCCGGTCGGCGTAGGCCGTGATGCGCATCATCCACTGGCGCATGTCGCGCTTGAAAACCGGGAAGTTGCCGCGATCGCTGCGGCCGTCGGCCGTGACCTCCTCGTTGGCGACCACCGTGCCGAGGCCCGGGCACCAGTTGACCGGGGCGTTGGCCACGTAGGCCAGCCGGTACCCGTCGATCACGTCGGCCCGCTCGGACGCCGACAGCGCCAACCACGAGCGACCGTCGTCCAGGGTCCTGGTGCCGGCGTCGAGCTCGGCGCGCAACTCGGCGATCGGTCGGGCCCGCCCGACGCCTCCATCGGGCCGCACGGCCTCCGGGTCGTGCCAGGACTCGAAGATCTGGGTGAAGATCCACTGCGTCCATCGGTAGTACGAGGGGTCCGTCGTGTCGATCGACCGGCGCTGGTCGTGGCTCAGCCCCAGCCGGCGGATCTGGCGGCGGTAGGTCACGATGTTGTCGGCCGTGGTGATCGCCGGATGGGTGCCCGTCTGCACGGCGAACTGCTCGGCCGGCAGCCCGAAGGCGTCGAAGCCCATCGTGTAGAGGACGTTGCGGCCAGCCATCCGCTGGTATCGGGCGAACACGTCGGTGCCGGTGAAGCCGAGCGGATGACCGACGTGCAGCCCCGTCCCCGACGGGTACGGGAACATGTCGAGAATGAACAGTTTCGGGCCGCGACTGGCGACGCCCTCGGGGTCGGCCAGGGGTCCGGCCGGGTTGGGTGACTCGAACGTGCCCTCGGCGTCCCAGCGGTCCTGCCACTTGAGCTCGATCTCGCGGGCCAGCGTCGCGGTGTACCGGTGCGCCGGCGTCTCGTCGGTGGCCGGCGTTTCGTTCGTGGTCTGCGGCGACGTGGTCATGGCGAGCCGACAGCCTACGTAACGGTCTTCCCAGGTGAGCCGTCCGATCCGGTCGTGCGGATAGCGTCGCGCTCCGATGCCGCTTCCGTCCTCGACCATCGCACGGCTGGAGGCGGCGGCGGACTCCGGCGCCGGTGTCCGTCTCGTCGGTTCCTCGGTGACGCCCGACGGCCAGCCCCTCCGGCTGTCGTGGCGCCAGGTCCACGACGAGGCCAGGTCCGTCGGCGCCGCACTCCAGGCGCGCGGGCTCGTCCCCGGGGACCATGTGGCCATCCTCGGTCCGACCAGCAGGCAGCTGATCACGGCGGTGCGCGGGTGCTGGATGGCGGGCCTGGCGTCGATGGTCCTACCGCTGCCCATGCGCATGGGTTCGCTCGAGGCCTTCGTCGCTTCCACCCGGGCCCGGATCCGCCACGGCGACGCCAAGCTCGTGCTGATCGACGAGCAGCTGGCGCCGTTCTACGAAGCGGCGCCCGGCGACCCACCGATCGAGCCGATGGCGGCGGTCCTGCCGGGCGCTCCGGGCGTGCCGCCGGGGGACCGGCTCGAGCTGCCGCCCGACGATCCCGAGCGGCTCGTCATCCTGCAATACACCAGCGGGTCGACGAGCGAGCCGAAGGGCGTGATGATCCCCGACCGGGTGCTCTCGGCCAACGTCGATGCAGCGTGTGCGGCGGCCGAGATGGGCGGCGACGAGGTGATGGTGTCGTGGCTGCCGCTGTACCACGACATGGGGCTGGTGGGCTTCCTGTCGATCCCGATGACCCGTGGTGTCGAGCTGGTGCAGGCGGCCCCGCAGGACTTCCTGGCCCACCCGGGGAACTGGATGCAGTGGATCTCGGACTGGCGGGGCACGGCCACGGCCGGGCCGAACTTCGCGTGGGTGCTGGCGACACGGGCGTTGAAGCGGATGCACGATCTCGACCTGTCGTCGCTCACCCTCGCCCTGTCCGGCGCCGAGCCCGTCGACCCGGACGCCGTCGAGGCATTCGTCGTCGCCGCCGGTCGGTTCGGGTTCACGCCCGGCGGCATGTTCCCGGCCTTCGGCATGGCCGAGGTGGCCATCGCCGGGTCCTTCCCGCCGCGCTGTCGCGGGCTGGTCTGCGACACCGTCGATCGGGTCGTCCTGGAACGCGACCGCGTCGCCAAGCCGGTCGATGTCGACGACCCGGACGACTTGGCGCTGGTCGCTCGCCGCCTCCCGCTGCTCGGCCGACCCGTGCCGGGTCTGGAGATGCGCGTGGTCGACCCCGAGACCTACGAGGACCGCCCCGAGCGCCACGTCGGCGAGCTGCTGATCCGCGGGACCTCGGTGACGCCCGGGTACTACCGGCGACCTGACGAGACGCGCGACCTGTTCCACGACGGGTGGCTGCGCACGGGGGACCTCGCGTACCTCCTCGACGGCGAGTTGGTGCTGTGCGGGCGGATCAAGGACGTGATCATCGTCGGCGGGCGCAACGTGTTCCCCGAGGACATCGAGCGGGCCGTCGCCGGGCTCCCCGGCATCCGGGCCGGCAACGTCATCGCCTTCGGGATGGAGGGCTACAAGGGCAAGGAGAGCGTGGTCGTCGTGGCCGAGGTGCGGGCCGCCGCCGGCATCGACCCGGACGCCGTGCGCCACGACATCCACCACCGCACGCTCGAGGTCTGCGGGCTGCCGCCACGCGACGTGATGCTGGTGCGCGCCGGGACGCTGCCGAAGACGTCGTCGGGCAAGTTGCAGCGCTCGAAGT
This sequence comes from uncultured Acidimicrobiia bacterium, assembly GCA_963750905.1. Classification (GTDB taxonomy): domain Bacteria; phylum Actinomycetota; class Acidimicrobiia; order Acidimicrobiales; family Ilumatobacteraceae; genus JALZMG01. The sequence continues at coordinate 637,243 of CAVVSE010000018.1, read as the reverse complement.
GCCGGGAGCAGTACCTCGAGGAGCAGCTGGACCTGCTTTGAGTGCCATCCCGGTGTTCGCCTCGGACCGCCACCGGGCCCACGACCCCGAGTACGAGATCGAGTCGTCGGGACTGCAGCCGCCGTTCGAGCACCCGGGCCGGGCCGAAGCGATCCGCGCCGCGTTGGCCGGCGACGCCCGGTTCGCGATCGACGAGCCGACGGTTACCGGCACCGCGGCGATCGAAGCCGTCCACGATCCGGGCCTCGTGCAGTTCCTGTCGTCGGCGTGGGACGAGTACCAGCAGGCGGTCAAGCCCGTACACGACGTGGTGCCGGACGTGTTCGCCATGTCGGCGCTGCGGGCGGGCATGGAGGAGCGACGGGAACCGTCGGCCGTCGCCGCTCGCCTCGGCTGGTGGTGCTTCGAGACGACCACGCCGCTGACCGCCGGCACGTACGACGCCGCCCGCTCGGCCGTCGACTGCGCGCTGGGCGCGGCGGACGCCGTCCTCGCCGGGGCGCCGCTGGCCTACGCCCTGTGCCGGCCACCGGGTCATCACGCCACCACGTCGCTGTACGGCGGGTACTGCTTCTTCAACAACGCGGCGATCGCCGCCGTGCACCTCGCCGGCGCCGGCGGGCGGATCGCCGTGCTCGACGTCGACTACCACCACGGCAACGGAACCCAGCAGATCTTCTACGGGCGCGACGACGTCATGTTCGCCTCGCTGCACGGCGATCCGGCCCGGGCCTACCCGTACCACACCGGGTTCGCCGACGAGGTCGGTGCCGGCCCGGGTCGTGGCACCAATTGCAACGTGCCGCTGCCCGCCGGGACCGACGACGACGCCTACTCGAGGGCGCTGGACCGTGCCCTCGTCGCCCTCGACGCCTTCGACCCGGCGGTCGTGGTGGTATCGCTCGGTGTCGACACCTTCGTCGACGACCCGATGTGCGACCTCGCCCTGACCACCGACGGGATGGGTCGCTGCGGCGCGGCCGTGGCCGCCCTCGGCCGGCCGATGGTGGTGGTCCAGGAGGGCGGCTACGCCGACGACGCGCTCGGCGCCAACGTCAGGGCGTGGTTGCTGGGAGCCGCTGCATGATCACCACGACGTTGCCGTCGGGGTCGGCCACTCGGGCCATGCGTTCGCCCCACGGCTGATCCTCGGGGTCGGCGAGGACGGTGATGCCGGCCTCCCGGAGCGCGCCGACCGCCTCGACGCAGTCGTGGGCGTAGATGCAGAACGACATCCGTCCGGGCTCGCCGTGCGTGTCGTCACCACCGGCGCCGATGCCCAGCTCGGAGACGCCGAGGCGCAGCCCGACGTACCCGGGTGCGCCGTCGGGCGGGAACTGGTAGGTCTGCTCGAAGCCCAGCAGGTCGCGGTAGAAGTGCAGCATCGGACCCAGGTCGCGGGTCGCCAGCATCGGGAAGAACTCCCCGTACATGCTCAGCCGGACTTGATGTCGTCGAGCACCTTGGCCCAGCGATCCGGGTCGGACTTGTACGGCGCGTAGAACGAGATGCGGTCGACCACGTCGCCGTAGCGGCGGTGCAACTCGGGTCCGACCTGCTCGGGGGCGCCGACGACAGCGAACGTGTTCAGGATCTCGTCGTCGATCAGCTTGCCCATCTGCACCCACTCACCCTGCTTGGACAGCGTGTTGAGCTCGTCCTGCAGGCCGCCCCAGCCGTGCAGCTCGAGCACGGGGCGGTAGGCCGGCGTCGAACCGTAGAAGGCGATCTGCTGGCGGGTGCCGGATGCCGCCTGCTCCAACTCTTCGTCGCCGTTACCGGTCACGACGAAGCTCGGTCCGACGATCTCGAACCCGTCCATCGTCTTGCCGGCCTTGGCCCGGCCGCGCTCGAGGGCCGGGATGGTGACCTCCCGGAGGTACCGCTCGGTCGTGAACCCGTGGCAGAGAAAGCCGTCGCACACCTCGCCGGCGACCTCGGTCATCAGTCCGCCGACGCCGGCCAGGAAGATCTTCGGGACGCCCACGCCGTCGAGGTCCTTGGCGTCGGGGGTGAAGAACGGTGTCATCAGGGTGTGGGTGTAGAACTCGCCGCGGAACTCGAGCTTGGTGCCGGTCAGCCACGTGTCCCAGATCGCCCGGATGGCCAGGATCAGCTCGCGGATGCGGGCCGCCGGGTGGCTCCACGGCATCGAGAAGCGCTTCGTGATGTGCGGCTTGATCTGGCTGCCGAGACCGAGGACGAACCGTCCCTTGGAGTAGGCCTGCAGGTCCCACGCCGTGTTGGCCAACGTCATCGGGCTGCGAGCGAAGGCCACGGCGATCGACGTGCCGAGCTCGATCGTGTCGGTGTGCTCGGCAGCCAGCAGCAGCGGCATGAACGGGTCGTGCGCCGTCTCGGCCGTCCACGCCCCGGAGTAGCCGGTGCGCTCGAGCTCCTGGGCCTGGGCGGCCGCCTTGTCCAGCTGGGTGGGGATGCCTCCGTCGACCTTCATCGACTGGACGGTAGAGCCCCGCCCCCGACCCCGGCGATCCCAGACGCGCGTTTGTGCACTGGGGACCGGCCGGGCGGCCGTGGATGAACAAACGCGGCGTCATCGCCCGGCGACCGGCCGCCTACGCTGCGCAGGTGGCGACGTGGACGGCCTGACCCTCGTCCTCGCCGGCGTCAACGTCGTCGGCGCAGCGCTGGCCGCCGGCTCCCTGTTCGCCTTCTCGGCGTTCGTGATGGACGGCCTCGACCGGGCCGGCCACCCCGCCGGAATGGCGGCGATGCAGGGCATCAACCTGGCCGCACCGTCGCCGCTGTTCATGCTCGTGCTGATCGGCACCGCCCTCACGAGCCTGGCGGCGGGCGTGCTGGGCCTCGTCCGGTGGGGCGAGCCGGGGTCCCCGTGGCTGATCGCCGGCGCCGCCCTCTACGTCGTGTCGTTGGCCGTCACGATCACGTACCACGTCCCGCGCAACGACGCCCTCGCCGTCCTCGACCCGGGCGATCCGTCCTCGCTCGAGCCGTGGCGCCGCTACCAGGTCGAGTGGACCCGGATGAACCACGTCCGTGTGGCCCTCGCCGTCGCCGCCGCGGTGGCCTTCCTCCTCGCCGTCCGCACGATCTGACCCGCCTCGGATGCCGAGGCGGAGCGTCAGCTCTTGCCCTGCTCGCGGAGGAAGCGCTCGACCTCGTCGGCGATCTCGTCGCCGGTGCGCAGCTCGAGACCGCCCGCGCCGGGCAGTCCCTCGGGTGATGCGGCGTCCTCGTCGGCGGCGTCGTACAGACGCTCGAACTGGGCGATCATCGCCTGGTGCTCGTCGTTGCCGTCGACGAGTTGATCCAGGCGCTCGCGCTGGAGCACCGACTCGCGGCGCAGCTCGGCCGCCTCGACGCGGACCCCGGTCGCGGTGGCCAGCCCCTCGAGCAGGGCCACGGACGCCGCGGGGTAGGACATCGACGCGACGTAGTGGGGCACCTGGGCCCAGATGCCGACGGCGGGGATGCCCCGCTCGTGCACCGTCTGCTCCAGCGCGGCGGCCATGCCAGCCGGCACGTCGACGGAGCTCGTGCGGAACGGCAGGCCGGACAGGACGTCGCGCGACGGCGACGTGGCGGAGAGGTGCGACGGGCGCGTGTGCGGCGTGGCGAACGGGTACGCGCCGAGCGCCGCCATGCGCTCCACACCCAGCTCCTCGGCCAGGTCGGCGATCGTGCGGGCGAACCGGTGCCACGCCATGTCCGGCTCGGGGCCGCCGAGCAGCAGGACGTCCTTGCCGTGTGGAGAGCGCCCGCGCTGGATCGCCGGCGACGACCAGACCAGGCGGTGGTTGACGCCGTCGCGCAGCTCGAGGATCGGCCGGCGGGCCCGGTAGTCGATGTACACGTCGTCGTCGAACTCGACCAGCGGGGCGGCGCTGCACTCGTGCTCCAGGGCACCCATCGCCGCGGCTGCGGCGCCGCTGGCATCGATCCACCCGGTCAGCATCACGACGAGCACGGGGGCGTCCAGCCCGTCGACGTCCGCCACGTACCGGTGGTCAGGCACCGCCGACCCCAAGCTGTTCGAGCTGCTGGGCGGCCATCGTCGCCGCCATCTCCACCTGAGCGGCGAACGGCGCCAGCTCGCTCGGGTCCCGCTCGCCGAGTGCCCCGCCGACGTAGCGGGCGTAGACGCCTTCCAGGATGCAGGCCAGCTTCCAGTACCCGAAGGCGACGTAGAACGGCAGCGCCGACACGTCGCGACCGGACACCTCGGCGTAACGCTCGATGACCTGCTGGCGATCCCAGAAGCCCGGCGCGGTCGTCGACCGGCCACCCCAGGCGCTGGCCTCGTCGCCGGGACCGGTCCAGTACACGTGGAGCAGGCCGACGTCGGCCAGCGGATCGCCGAGCGTGCAGATCTCCCAGTCGAGCACGGCGACGACGTCGCCGGCGCTCGACACGATGGCGTTGTCCAGCCGGTAGTCGCCATGGACGATGGAGGCCGAACCCTGCTCGGGGATGCGCTCGGACAGGGCCGCGTGGACCTCGTCGACGAGCGGCAGGTCGCGCGTGCGCTGCTGGTCCCACTGCCCGTGCCAGCGCTTCAGCTGGCGAGCGATGTACCCGTCGTGACGGGCGAGGTCGGTGAGGCCGACCGCGTCGATGTCGACCGCGTGCAGCGCAGCCAGCGTGTCCGCCACCGATCGGCTGGCCTGGGCGCGAGCGTCGGCGCTGAGCGCGGCCTCGGCGATGGCGATGTCGCGCACCACGTGGCCGTCGACGAAGTCCATGACGTAGAACGGCGCCCCGATCACGTCCTCGTCGGGGCAGTAGCCGAGCGCCTCGGGGACGGGTACCGGCGTGTCGCGCAGACTGGCGATGATCCGGTGCTCGCGGCCCATGTCGTGGGCGCTGGCCAGGACGTGCCCGAGCGGTGGACGGCGCAGGACCAACGCCCGGCCGGCGGCGTCCGTGACGCGGAACGTGAGGTTGGAGTGGCCGCCGGCGATGACGTCGAAGCGGAACGGTGCGGCGGTCCCCTCGACGTGCTCGGTCAGCCACGCCGTCGCGCCGTCGACGTCGATGCCGGCGGCCGGGTCGGCGTGCCCCCGGCCAGCGATCGGGTCGGCGGTCATCGGCCCGACGGTAACGCGACGATCGGGCGGTCCGTCCGAACACGGGCGGACCGACATCGAGGCGGCGTCGCCGCCGTGAAGGGGCCGTAGCCTCCACCGTCATGGCAGCGATCGACGTGACGGACGCCAGCTTCGAACAGGACGTCGTGGAGCGGTCCAAGTCGGCGGCCGTCGTCGTCGACCTCTGGGCGCCCTGGTGCGGACCGTGCAAGACCCTTGGGCCGATCATCGAGAAGGTCGTCGATGCCACCGATGGCCAGGTCGTGCTGGCCAAGGTCAACGTCGACGAGAACCCGGCGATCAGCCAGGCCTTCCAGGTGCAGTCGATCCCGGCCGTCTTCGCGCTGCGTGACGGGCAGGTCGTCGACGGCTTCGTCGGTGCCTACCCCGAGCACGAGGTGCAGCGGTTCGTGGACGGCCTGCTGCCGAGCGAGGAGGAGTCGCAGGTCGCCCAGCTCCTCGCCGCCGGCGACCAGCTCAGCCTGCGTCAGGCGCTGGCGCTCGAGCCCGGCAACGAGGACGTCATCGTCGCCCTCGCCGAAGTGCTCGTCGGGCAGGGCGACACGGAGGAAGCGTTGGCGCTGCTGGAGAAGATCCCGGCCACCGACCGCACGCGCAAGATCGCCGCCGCGGCGCGAGTGGGCATCGAACCGACCGACGACTACGACGCCAAGCTCGAGGCGCTGCTCGATCGGGTGCGCGGCGACGACGAAGCCCGCCAGGCGTTCGTCGACATCCTCGAGCTGATGGGCCCCGACGACCCGCGCACGGCGGGCTACCGCCGCCGCCTCACGGCGCAGCTCTTCTGATGGCCTCGGTCGCTCCGAAGACTCCGCTCCTCGGCCTGGGTCGGGCACGGCCGACCTGACCTTCCGTGCTCGTTGCAGCACGAACGCTCGGGAACCGTTGACGATGGCCTCGGTCGCTCCGAAGACTCCGCTCCTCGGCCTGGGTCGGGCACGGCCGACCTGACCATCCGTGCTCATTGCAGCACGAACGCTCGGGAACCGTTGACGATGGCCTCGGTCGCTCCGAAGACTCCGCTCCTCGGCCTGGGTCGGGCACGGCCGACCTGACCATCCGTGCTCATTGCAGCACGAACGCTCGGGAACCGTTGACGATGGCCTCGGTCGCTCCGAAGACTCCGCTCCTCGGCCTGGGTCGGGCACGGCCGACCTGACCATCCGTGCTCATTGCAGCACGAACGCTCGGGAACCTCTTCGCGTTCACGCGATTCTGGGCGGCGCCACCGGCTGCTCGAGGTTGATGGCGACGGCCAGGAACGGTCGGCTCGGCCGGCGTCGGTAGGTTCGGCGCACCGACATCCCCCAGCTCCCGTCGCGCCGTCGGCGCGCCGAGCGAGGAGGGATCGATGCCCGTCGAGGACATCGCCGACGAGGACCTGGACCTCGACCTGGCACGCCCGTTGGAACGTCCGCGACTCGGCGCGGGCGGTCGGCTGCGTCCGTGGATCGACTGGTTCGGCGCCGGCCGGCTGATCGCCGGCGCGCTGACCGTCGTCGTACTCGTTGTGGTCGGTTGGTGGCTGCTGCGATCGCCGGCCGCGCCGACCGAGGCCGGGCTGCCCCAGGCCACGGCCCCATCGTCGGGGACCACCGTCCCGATCGTCGCGCCGACCAGCGTGGCGCCGGCGGTGGTGATCGTCCACGTCGCCGGCGCCGTCGCCGCGCCCGGTGTCTACGAGCTGCCCACCGGGGCGCGGGTGGAGTCGGCGCTCCTTGCCGCCGGCGGCCCGACCCCCGAGGCCGACCCCGGCGCCCTCAACCTTGCCGCCGTCGTCGCCGACGGCGAGCGGGTCTACGTCCCGGTGGTGGGGGAGCCGCCGCCCCCCGCACCGGCCGGCGGTTCGACCCCCACGCCGGCCGGACCGATCGACCTCAACCGAGCCACCGTCGATCAGCTGGACGAACTGCCGGGCATCGGACCGGCCACGGCCACGGCGATCGTCGACCACCGCACCGCCAACGGTCCGTTCGCCTCGATCGAGGACCTGGAGGCCGTCCGCGGCATCGGCCCGGCCAAGCTCGATGCGCTGCGTGGGCTGGTCGCGGTGTGATGCCGCTAGAAGCTCAGCACGTCGCCGAGGGCGACGCGCGCCACACCGACGGCCACGCCGGCACCGAGGCAGATCCCGACCGCCATCACGGCGTAGTCCCGCCAAAAGTCGGCCCAGGTCGCCATGGGGTTGCGCGTGGACCGCCGAGCGGCGAGAAACCCGACGACGACCCAGAGCACGACGCTGATCCCGATGCCGATCGGCCACAGCACGCTGCTCGAGAACGGTGCGCCGACGGCCAGGAGCCCGGGCGCAGCCATCACCGAGAGCACCAGCCCGGTCAGACCGGTCCCGGCGCTGTTGCCGACGCTGATCACGAGCAGCGCGAACAGTCCGATGACCAGCGGGGGCAGTACGGCCAGCAGGGGGCCGCGTGACCGGATCCGACCGCGGTACCAGCGTGGACCTTCGAACGTGTAGCGGGACATGGAGAGCAGAGCGATGGCAGCAGGGTACGGGATGCGTCGGCCGCCGTCGCGGCATGCTACGTCCGCCCCTCGACCCGTGCTGCCGACCTCGTGGGTCGTCGTGGCGGCCGTCACGACGGCGCTCACGTGTGCCGTCGGATCGCCCTGGATCGGGGTCGTGGCGGCGCTCGGCGCCGTCGTCACCCGCCGACCGTGGGTCGCCGCCGCGTTGGTCGCGTTGTCCCTGATCGCCACCGTCCGGACCGACCGATCGTGGGACTCGCTGGCGCCCGACCGCCTCGGACCCGTCGACGGGTGGGCGACCGTCGTCGGTGAGCCCCAGCGCTACCCGGGAGCCGTGCGGGTGGTCGTCGAGGTCGGTGCCGAGCGCTACGAGCTGTGGGTCCGCGGGCGAGCCAGGCAGTTGCGTGCCGCCACTTGGCGTGGCGGCGATCTCGTGCGCGTCGCCGGCGAGCTGCAGCCCCTCGACCCCGAGCGGGCCCGACGCGTCGCCTGGCAGCACGTCGTCGGCGAGCTCGAGGCCGACTGGCTCGGCGATCGGCGCCCCGGTGGGGCGCTGGCCGAGTCGTCGAACCGGGTGCGGGCGGTCATCGCCCGCGGCGCGGCGATACTGCCCGCCGACCAGGCCGCGCTGACGAGAGGCCTGGTGATCGGCGACGACCGCGATCAGCCACCGGCGATGGTCGAGCGGTTCCGCCGCAGCGGGCTGTCACACCTCACCGCCGTCTCCGGACAGAACGTTCGCTAACGTGGTGTGCGTGTGGGCGGTAACGACGGCAGATCGTGGACACCATCGCGGCGCGGACGACGACGGGCTGCGGGCCTTGGTGTATGCCCGCGTCTCGTCCGACCCGAAGGGCGGCGGCCGGTCCGTAGCCGAGCAAACCGCCGAATGCACGGCGTTCGTCGAGCGCGAGGGTTGGCAGCTTGTCTCCGTCGAGACCGACAACGACCGCTCCGCCAGCCGCCACGCACGCCGCACTCGTCCGGCTTGGGAGGCGACTCGCCGGGCGATTGCTGCGGGTGACGTCGATGTGCTCGTCACGTGGGAGGCGTCTCGCGCTCAACGCGACCTGCACGCCTACGCCGAACTGCGTGATCTGTGCGCCAGCCACGGTGTCCGCTGGGCGTACTCCGGCACCGTCTACGACTTCTCGGTCCGGTCCGACCGATTCCGCACGGGGCTCGACGCCCTGGTCGCCGAGGACGAGGCCGACCGCACCCGAGAGCGGGTGCTGCGCTCGATGCGCGCCAACGCCGTGAAGGGTCGACCGCACGGGCGGCGACTGTATGGCTACCGCCGGCTGTACGACCCGACCAGCGGCGAGCTTGCCGGCCAGGAACCCGACGATGACGAGGCGCCGCTGATCCTCGAAGCGGCCCGTCGGTTCCTGGCCGGCCAGTCAGCCCGGTCGATCGCCGACGACTTCAACCGGCGCGGTGTGCCGGCACCGGCGAAAGGCGGATGGGATCTGACCAAGATCCGGCGCGTCCTCACCCGACCCGCCTACAACGCGCAGCGAGTCCATCGGGGTGAGGTGGTCGGACCGGGGACTGGCCGAAGATCCTCGACGACGACACGTTCAACGCGCTCGCTGCCCGATTCGCCGACCCGTCGCGGAGGTCGAACCGGCGTGCCCCCCAAGTGCGGCTGCTGTCGGGTGTCGCCCGCTGCGGCGTGTGCGGCCACCCGATGCGATACGCCAAGCAGGGCGGGTTCATCGACCGGAGGACCGGACGCCGACGCACAGTCCGGCTGACCTACTCGTGTTCGGGGCCGACGCACTGCACTGCACGCGACCTGGCGACGCTCGAAACGTATGTGGTCGCCGTCGTGCTCGAACGTCTCAGTCGCTCCGACGTACGCGACGCCCTCAACGACACCGACGCCCCGCCGGCCGCCACCGTCGCGCTCGCCGAGGCCGCAGAGCTGCGCGAACGGCTCCGCGACGCAGTCGCCCAGTTCACTGGCGGCGTGCTGTCCGGGGCCACACTCGCCCGCGTCGAGGCTGACCTGTTGCCCCGGATCGCTGACGCCGAACGCCGTGCTCGAGTGGTCGGTCTGCCGAGCGTCGCGGCCGACCTGAGCGACGCCGACGACATCGCAACCGCTTGGGACTTGCTGTCACGGGAGCAGCAACGGGAGGTGATCCGGGCGCTCGTGGACGTCACCGTCGACCCGGTCAAAGTGCGCGGCCGCACCGCCTTCGACCCCAGCCGGGTCCGAATCACCTGGAAGGCGTGACCATCAGTTGTGAGGTGTGTGGACGTTCGGCGCGCTCAGTCGCTGGACGTCACAGGAGCTGAGACATAGCGCAGCCAGCCGGTTGCTTGCCAGGGCGTCCCCCTCAAATTCGTGTCTGCGATGTTGGGCCACGCCTCAACGTGTATCACTGCGACGTGTACGGCCGCCCTTTCGAGCCAGCGAAGGCCGAAGCGGCCGACGCCATGAAGGCCGCACTTTGGGGTTAAACCCGCACAAGAGCAGGACGGGATGCCCCCCCATTTGTTTCCACAGTGTTTCGTAGACCTGGGGACGGCTGTGGACAGTACTCATGGATGTCCGCCGGTGGATAGACCTAGACACGTGGATAGGACCTAGAACGTGGATAGGACGTAGTTACGTCGATAGGACTAGACACGTCGCCAATTGGCGGTAAAGAACCCACATCCGAGGTTGACCCCATGCCGGCCGCAATCACGATCGACGAAGCAGCCAAGCAGCTCCACGTCGCACGCCAAACCGTTTACAACCTAATCAACCGCGGCGTGCTCAACAAGTACAAGATTGGCGCAGCCACCAGACTGAATGCCCGCGAAGTCTTCGCCCTCGTTGGAGAAAACGACCATGTCGAAGCCGCCTGACCCTAGACGCGCCGCCCCCCCGGCGAACCGGGGCGGACAAGCGAATAGTCGGTCTAGCACCCAAATCGACAGGATCGATCCTGCATCCGTATTGACACCGTGCACCGACCCGAAGCTGACCGCCACAGGCAAGGTGGACCACCGCCCCCAGTCGGCACCCGGACACGAAACCCCCGAGAGGTTCTCCATGTCCATTGCAGCCGAACGGCCAGGTGCGGAACTAGCACGCCGGTTCGTTGAACGTCACGGCCTGGGCGCACACATCCGCCGGCTTGTCGACGACGCGCCACCGTTGCCTGAGCGGGTCGTTCAGATCCTCACCAGCGTGGGACGTGACCGCAATGCAGCCGCCGCCTGACGCCGATACGCGCCGCCGCCCCGGCGAACCGGGGCGGCGGACAAACGATTCAGCAGGATGCGAACCGGGCTGAGAATCATTCTCAAGACCACGGCCCCCCCGCTTCCACGACTCGTTCATCGAACCACGCCCGGTGCCAGTGATCCCGATGGACTCGAGGCGTACCGCGCACCGCAACGTCGTGGCGCTACCGACATCCTGCGGAATTCGTGTCATTCCGTCGCCGGCATGCAGGCCGGTGAACGCGCACCAAAAGAGTTTCGTCAGTTGCCCGCTGTGCTGGTTCGCCACCTGCCCATCATGTGGTGAGCCATGAGGCCCACACCGTGGCCGTGTTCGACGTGCGGCGCACCCGGGTTTCGCAACGTGTTCACCTCCGGCTACTGCGCCGCTCACCTCGGCGAGCTGTACAAGAGCTTCTCCCCAGCCGTGTGGAAACTCCAGGGCGTCGGTGTACGAGAGGGCACCCGACGCCCGGACATCGGCCCCGAGTACGCCGAGCTGCGCTGTGTCGCCTGCGGCGCCGGATGGATCGGCGCCCTCTTCGAGCGGTGCGGATGGTGCGTCGAAGCGCTCGAGCGGACGACCCGCTGGCAAGCCCAGAAATCACTCACCCCGCCGGACGTCGATCCCGACGACAGAAGCTTGCCCGCCCGGTACGACGCATGGGCCGAACGGCTCGCCGTCGCCGTCCAAGCCGGCACGCTCACCGAACAACAGGCCCGTGCCGCATGGGACCGCGAGGTGCGCCATGTCGCCGCATGAGACGTTCGTCGACGACGACGAGCGAATGAACAGCCTGCTGGCCGCAGCCGACGCCCGCCCACCAGCAGCGCCACTACGGGTCAACCCGAATGCCCTCGACCGACACCTCAAAGCCGTCCTTCCCGGCGACAACCAAATGGTCGGCGTCGACGGCCACCACTACACCGACGTCGGCAACGCCGACCGGCTCATCGCCGCCCACGGCCGACGCTGCGGTTCGTCGCCGATCTGGGGCCGCTGGCTCGTCTACAGCGCCGGACGCTGGCGCCTCGACCACGCCGACACCCTCGCCTCACACCTCGCCGCCGAGCTCGGACCTCGCACTGCTCCACCAGATCGAGCAAGTCATCGGCGACACCAAGGCCACGAACGAACTGGTCGCGCTGGGTTCGACGCTCCGAATCGGCCGCCGGCATCGCCGCCACCCTCACCGTCGCCGCATCCCGCCCCGGCGTCGCCATCGACCACGAAGCCCTCGACGCCGACCCGTGGCTGCTCAACGTCCGCAACGGCACCGTCGACCTCCGCACCGGCCAGCTCCGCGCCGCACGACCCGGCCGACCTGCTGACGATGCAGGCCGACGTCACCTACGACCCGACGCGCCACGGCACCCGAATGGGACCGCTTCCTCGGCCAGATCCTGCCCGACCCCGAGGTCCGCCGGTTCGTGCAACGCTTGGCCGGCCTCGCCCTGCTCGGCGACCAACCCGAACACGTGCTGCCGATCCTGCTCGGCGGCGGCGCCAACGGCAAGATCGACGCTGACCAAGTGCATCGCCGCCGTGCTCGGCGACTACGCCATCGTCGCCAGCCGCGACGTCCTGCTCGCATTGAAGCACGACACCCACCCGACCGCCAAAGCCGACCTGTTCCGCCGACGGTTCGCTCACTCCGGCGAGCTACCGCCCGGCGCCAAGCTCGACGAAGCACAGGTCAAGGAACTGACCGGCGGCGACCGCATCAAGGCCCGACGGATGCGTGAGGACTTCTGGGAGTTCGACCCCTCACATTTGCTGTGGTTGCACGCCAACCACCGGCCGACCATCGAAGGCACCGACGACGGCATCTGGCGACGGGTCGTGCTCGATCCCGTTCGACGTGCAGATCCCGCCGACCAACGCGACCCTCACCTCGCGGACCGCATCATCGACCGACGAAGTCGTCGGGCGTTTTTAACTGGATGCTCGACGGGCTCGCCGACTACCACACCAACGGACTGCAGACCCCCGCCGCAGTGCAGGTCGCCACCGAGCAGTACCGCACCGAGTCCGACACTGTCGCAGCCTTCCTTGCCGAGAGCGGGATCGTGTTCGACCCGACGCGGTGGATCACGACCACTGACCTGCTCGCCGCGCACGGCGAATGGTTCGCCGCCAACGGATCGGCCGAGCCTGAGAAGGCGCACTATCGACCGCGTCGTCGTAGCCCTCCGAGAACACGGTGTGGCCCAGAAGAAGAACCGCCAACGAGGCCGCTACTGGCCCGGCATTGGCATCGACGAAACAGCCGCTGACCAGGAAGGGGACGCGAGGTGACAACCGTTCCGGTTAACCACCAGATCACTGTCTCACGTAGAACCAACTGGAAGGGTTGCCCCCCTCTGGGTACATCGAATGTCGCGGAGCTTGTGAGCCGCCACGACGGTCACACCCGACGCCTCACGAAAGCCGCACGCCGCCGCCAGGCCGCCGCCATCCGCCGCATCCATGCTCTTCGTCTATGGACGGAGTCCGCGGCGTCTGCGGTCGTGAGCCCAGGTCAAGATCGACGCGGCAACAACCTGGTGTCAACGGGTTGCTCACCACAGCGCCATCTCCGCCCGAGAAGCATCTACGCCGTCGCCGCCCGACAGGAGCCGAGGACGTGCGGCCGTCACCGCTTGACGTACAGCCGGGCATATACAAAGAACATGACGCCGATCACCACCATGAAGATCCCGATCACTCGCCGGTCACCGGGAATCGCCACGATGAGGCCGGCGATCACGAACAGCGCGGCGGCGACGTAGTACAGCCAGCCGGGCCGGTCAAACACCACCGCAACCTAGGCGAGCGATTCTCAGCACCTCGCGCATCGTTCGCGACGGCGAGGTCGCGATCGTGACTGCGCTGGTCGACGAGAGCCGGAGGGCACCCGATCATCTCGCCATCGCGATCAAATTTTCAACACCCCACCCTCGCCTTCGCTCCCCCCGCCGCAGGGAGGGGGTCACGGCTACTCAAGGGTCCGGCCGGTCAGGAGGCGTGCAGACTCGCTACAAGCCCTCCGGGGCGCTGCTTTGTAAGCGTGGCGGGGGCGGGCGTGCTGTGTGGGGCCGCGTCGGCTCAGGCCCGTGTAGGCCCACTCCCGTCGGGCCGCGAGCTGGCGACGTGAAGGTGCTCGTCCCGCTCGAGGTGTCGCCGGCCGTGCAGCGTTCTGGACAGCAGGTCATTGTGGTTGATGGTCAGGCTGGTAGTGAGCTGCCGCCTGAAGTCAGCACGTGCAAGTTCCTGCCAACTGAATCAATCCGAGTCGACCGAGCGATCCACGCAGCCGCAGGTCGTATGGCCGGCGACGGGAATACCCGAGGGGGCCCGGTCGGCAACGCGGCGATGCCGCCAAGGCGCCGGTTGGGTCGTGCCGAGGCATCTCTCTGACCGCTTCGGCACCGGTCTCCGAGGAACTGAAACATGGAAATCGGTTGGAACGCCTCTGTGGCTGCCCCACCGCGCGTCAACGATGTCAACCGCGGTGGGGCATTGCCCCCTTCACCACCCGGTCAGGCTGCGACTCGGGAAGCTGGCTCGCAGTTCGCGGAGCAAACAATGGAGTGCCTGCGGACCGGTCCGTAGTCGACGCCCGCCCGACGGGCACAGGGCTTGGCGGTCGGTATGTCGGTCGGCGTCCACTCATACATACGCTGCTTGATAGCCGTCACCCCGTGTCGGCGCGACGACGCCACGGGACGACCGAATCCACGACCGGATCGGGAATCGGCACCCCGGACTGCCTGTGTGTCGAAGGCCCGATCCGCCAAGGAGCCGGCCGTGACAGCCGTTGAGAACGCCGTGCAGGCCGACCTCGAGGCGTTCCGCGTCCCGGTGCAGCAACCGGCGCTGGCCTTCATGGCGGGTTCTTGGATTCCGTCGCCGATGTGCGGGAGCTGAACATCGAGCTGTACGCCGCAGGGCTGAGCCAACGCCAAGACGCCGCCCGCTTCGGCGTCGGCCAGTCCACGGTCTGCGGCCTCCTCAAGCGCCACCGCGTCGCCGCCCGCCGTTGCGGTCAGCCCCGCCGGCGCCCTCCACCCTCGGTGGCGCGGCGACGACCTTGTCAGCTACAAGTCCCTCCACCGCCGGCTGCGCCGGATGCGTGATCCCGCCGCCGAGTACGACTGCATCGACTGCGGTGAGCCTGCTGCGCAGTGGTCCTACAGCCACTCGGGTGTCGGATGGCGCATCGATCCCGAACGGAACTACGTCTTCTCCACCGACGTCTGGCAGTACGACCCGCGCTGCACCATCTGCCACCTCGTCTTCGACGGCCGCAACCTGCTGCCGCTGCACGACATCATCGAGGTGCGCCAGCAGTGGAAGTCCGGCGAGTGGACGCTCGAAGAGCTGGCGGAGGAGTTCGGCGTCACCGAACGCTGGGTGCTGCGGATCGTCAACGGCGAGAGCTGGGCGACGCTGACGATGCGCTCAGCGCCAGTCCGCTACTGGCGGCAACGAGGAGGCCCGAGCAGACGTCTCCCGGCTCAGCCGCACCGTGCCGTTCGTCCCGCCCCGAGCGGCGGCGAGTCGCCACGTCGTGCAGGTCCGCCAGCTCGTCCCGGCCTCCCGATAGGCCGACACGAGGAGTCGGTATCACATCGCCTTCGTAGGGTGGTGGTGAGGTCTGGTTGGGAAACTCGACGGGTACACGCGCCACCAGCGGACGGCAGCCTCCACCTCCACGGAAGTCGCACACACCCGGGGGTGGAGGCCGTCCGCCAACGAACCAACAACCGCTGGCGGTGGACTTGCGTCAGTCAACGTTGAGGGTGCCGAGCCGCAGGAGATCGGGTAGTCCTCGATGGTGGACGAGCACGGCCGGCCACGGTGGGGCGTGCCGCTGGCGCCGGGCGTGCGCCGTCCCCGACCTGTCGCTCAGTTCGTGAAGGGCTCATGTCCGGTGACGACGGCGGGCTCGGATCAGGCCGATTCAGCGCCATCAACGGAAGGACGTGCGCACGAACTTCTAACGGTGCGCCGGCCATCCGGAACAGGACGTAGCTGCCGTCGTGCAACGCCACCATGACGCCAGTCGTGCCCGGGACCTGCTTCCCGGAACCCCAGAACCCCGACCACACCGACCACCCGCGGGAGTGCTGTTCGGTCAGACCTTCGACCTCGACGGCGGCGATGTCCGACGTCGGGATGTTGAAGAGGCGAATCCACTCGGGCGCGCCACGAGCCAATTTGCTGCGCTTCTCGGTGACGTCGACCGTGACCCAGTGTTCGTGCAGGGCGAGCCGACAGGTCGCCCCTCGCGGGAGCACTGTGCGGCCGGCGGGGACGGGTTCCTGGGCCACCGTCCAGGCGTGCAGCCACACCGGCCTCGACGTGGACCACGGCGCTGTCACGACGACGGTCTAGCAACTCTGGTTCACCAACACGGCGCGACGGCCGACGGGCGGGTCGTAGTTCACCAGCTCACGACCGTGTACCGGAACGGCGGACGCTCGGGGTCGTGGTCGATCCCAGGTCGCCGGCCGCCACGCTGATCGCCCAGTTGGCGTCATTGGGCGTGCGGGTGGTGGAGCCGTCTTCCCATGACGTCGCGGTGGCGCACGGTCAGCTTGTTGACGAGCTACGCGCTGGCCGGCTCCGGTACGCAGGTCATCCGGCGTTGGATGCTGCGGCCCAGCATGCGTTGACTCGTCCGCTGGCTGGTGGTGAGGCTGTTGAGCGGCGACGGGTGATGTCGATGCGTCGCCGTTGATCGCCGCCGAGCTTGCTGTGTGGGGCCTCGTGCGTGGTCGGTCCAACAAGAGCATTTACGAGTCACGTGGCCTGCGGTGGGTCGGATGACAATTTGGCCTTGGACCAGTCGGAGCTGGTGAAGATCACCGCTCGTTAGCGTGACCTGCGTGATCGCTACCGAACGGTTGCCGCTGCCGTTGTCGCGGTCGAGCTTCTTGGACCTGGACGGCATGTACGAGCTGTGGAGCGCGGCGCCGGCGCCCCGCCCAGAGCTCGTTGTCTTCAATGAGCCGTTGGCCATCGAGCTCGGGATCGACCCCGACGAGGTGCGGTCTCCTCGTGGTGTCGCCGCCTTGGTGGGTCACGGGCTCGGCGCTGATGTCGCGACGTCAGCCCAGGCGTACGCCGGCCACCAGTTCGGCGGTTTCGTGCCCAGCCTGGGAGACGGCCGGGCGTTGCTGCTCGGCGAGCTCATCGATGGTGAAGGCCGACGGCGCGATCTTCACCTGAAGGGGTCCGGGCCGACACCGTTCTCACGGGGTGGAGACGGCCGCGCCGCGCTCGGCCCGATGCTCCGCGAGTTCCTGGTCAGCGAGGCGATGCATGCCCTGGGAATCCCCACCACTCGCGCCCTCGCCGTCGTCACGACGGGTGAACAGGTCAGCCGCGACGGCGTCCAGCGCGGCGCCGTGCTCGCCCGGATCGCGGCGAGCCACCTGCGCGTCGGCACGTTCCAGTACGCCGCGGTGCATGGAGACATGGACCGGTTGCGGCGCCTCGCCGATCACGCCATCGCCCGCCATCATCCCCAGGCCGCCGAGGCCGACCAGCCGTACGTCGCCCTCTTCGACGCCGTCGCCGAGGTCCAGGCGTCTCTGGTCGCGCGGTGGATGCTCGTCGGCTTCGTCCACGGGGTCATGAACACCGACAACACGACGATCTCGGGAGAGACCATCGACTACGGGCCGTGCGCGTTCATGGACGCCTACGACCCGGCGACGGTGTTCAGCTCGATCGACCACGGCGGTCGCTACGCCTACGGCAACCAGCCAGCGATCATGCACTGGAACCTGGCCCGTCTCGGCGAGACGCTGCTGCCACTGATCGGCACCGACCTCCAAGCCGCTGTCGACGCCGCCAACTCGGTGCTGCAGACCTTCTCGGACCGGTACCAACGGCACTGGCTCGACGGGATGCGGGCCAAGTTGGGCCTGCAGGGGGCCGACGCGGGTGACGGCCGACTCGTTGAAGACCTCCTCGACCTCCTTCAAGCTCAGCAGGTCGACTTCGTCTCGAGCATGCGAAGCCTGTCAGCTGCCGTCATCGGCGACCCGAGCCCGGCTCGCGCGTTGTTCGGCGAACCGACCGGATTCGATGCGTGGGTCGAGCGCTGGCGTCGGCGGCGTGCCGCCGACCGCCGTTCCGATACGGCCGTCGCCGCGGCGATGGACCGGGTCAACCCGATCTACATCCCGCGCAACCACGCCGTGGAAGCTGCCCTGTCCGCAGCCGTCTCGACGAGCGACCTGGCACCGTTCACCGAGCTGCTCAACGCTGTCACTCGGCCATTCGAGGCGCGCACCGGACTCGACGCCTACAGCCGGCCTGCGCCTGGCGGTGCCGGCCGCTACCTGACGTTCTGCGGCACCTGAGCCAGCGACTCGGCCCGGAGTCCTCCGGGCCCTGCTCCTCAGACAGTTGCCGTCACGACGAGAAGGGGGTCGACCAGGGCACCCTCACAACCGTCACAACAGCAGTCGTGGCCGACGCTGGGATGTGGCCAGATCAGGGCGCAGTCGCCACACACCCACTCGAGTCGCTCCTCGAGGTCGTCCACGTCACTCACGTCGAGATCACCGGGCTCGCTCATGAGGTCGGTTCTAGCCTGGGGGTGTCACGGCCGGCGCGGATGCTCCGTGGTCACGGCGCGGCGCACCACGTCGTCGGGGAACCGGCCTTCCACGTGCCGACGGTGTGACGTTCGCCGCGCCGGGGAGCAGCCAAGCGCCGGACTGAGCTCGGTCAAGTTGTCGCGCTGCTCGTGCCCACACTCGGCTCCGCATCTTCGTCGCTTGGTGCTAGTTGGCCGGGAACCTAATCCTTCGGCCCGGCACGACTCTCAGATTGATCAGACTGCGCCACCAGTGGGTATCCAATCCAATGTGAACGCTTAGACGATGACGTCATATCAAGGCTAGGGCAGGTGGGTGCCGGTGAGCATTATGAGGTCGGTGAAGGTGAAGTCGCCGGCTGTCGCTGATGGGAGTATCGGAGTGAAGCCGCCGCTCACATTGAGGTACGAGTCGGGGTCCCGCTTGAGTATGCGCACGAACGTCTCGGCGACGATCCGTCCTCCGACTGGTCCGAGCTGTTCGCCGTTGTTCAGGACCGCCGCTTCCCGCAGTATGTAGTACCACAGCGGCGTCTTCCTGAGTAGCACTTTGGCGCCGGCGTTCAGGGCAGCCAGCTCCGGGAGCCGGAAGTCCCTGCGACAACTGCGTTCCGGTGAGCGGCGTGATCCCGAATTGCTTCGCCATGCCCTGGCCGCTGGGCAGTCCAAGCGCCAGCCCGCGCAGAAGGTTGCGTTTCGCCAACTCAGCCATGAGCCCACTGAACCCCGGCAACGATGTGAGTCCGGTGGCGAGCGCGGTGTCGATCTTTCGGGCCTTGTTGAACACCGGGACCGGCACACCGGTCGGCAGGAAGGCGTTGAAGTCGACGACCCAGTTGGTTCGCACGGGCAGGTGTGGATTGCGATTGAACTCGAACACCTGGGCGAGCGTGGCGTTAGGAAAGTTGAAGTTCACCCAGTACGTGTCGCGGATCATGCTGTGACCGAACCGGTACGCGGCGACCGAGAACTCGACCGGCATCCGGAACGCGCCGCTGAGCGGCGCCGAAACGCTGGCCAAAGCGCCGCTCACGGCCGCGGCGCCGCACATCTTCGTGACGAAGTCGTTGATGACTGCCCACTGATAGTGGCGGGTCACGATCCGCTTCGCCTCCACGAACACGTCGCCGGTGAACCCGCTCAACAGCAGCATGTCGACCACGGCGTTGTGGAACCGGAGCATCGCATGGTGGAACTGGACCACGATCAGGTTCTCGTCGTTGCGCGGGTCGCCGATGATCGCCGTGTTGCTCGCACTCAACGTCCGCGGGACGTCACGATCGGTGTGGATGACCATGCCACCCATGCCGGCGGGGCCGCCCGGTCCGCCGGGGCCTGACGGCAAGTTGGTGCCAAGTTGAAGCTTGATCGCCGTCGGGTTGTCGCCGGGGGCGGGCATCTCGTAGAGGAACGGGTCAAGCGCCGGCCCCCGGCCGTACACGCTGTCGAGGTCCAGCGATGGACTGCGCATGTTGTGGATCGTGGTGGCGTCGGTCGCCACGTCCAACGACGACGAAACGTCGAGCGTGATGTCATGATCGATGAATTGACCGATGTAGGTCATGCCGGCGTCGATCATCGAGTCCGCAAGCGGGGTGTCGCGACCAGGCGCCGCCATCGCTGCACCCAACGCTTCCAGCCGAGCACGGCTCGCAGCGGTGAATGGGAGCTTGGTCGCCCGCGCCCGCTGTGACGACATGTAGCCGAACCGATCGGCGCACGGCGCCCGCAGTGCGGGACCCGGGAAGTACGCCAACGAGAACTTCGAGCCGTGGATCGAGCGACGCGGCGGCTCCAACGCCCTGACCGACTGGGTGATCTCCGCCGGAAGTCGCTTGACCGGCACCGGCGCGACACGCTTGATTCGCTTGGCAACGGATGCAACCGATGGCACGCGCCCCTGCGCCAGAGCGGGACGGCGCTGTGGAGCCGCCTTCACCGTCTGCCCGTGCAGCTGGTCCTCGAGGAACGGCTGCGACGGAACATCGCGCAGTGGATCCTCCGGCGCCGCCGCCGCACGTCGCCGCGCAGCGGACTTCTTCGATTCAGACTTGCTCGCTGCGGCTCGCTTCTTAGGGCTCACCTTCTTTGCGTTAGCTCGCTTGTTCGCCACGGAGACCCCTCTCGTCAGGAGAAGCCATCGGCTTCCCGTAGACCCCTGCCCTGAGCATGACACGGGACAGTCGTCGGAGTGGCCGATTTTCGGACACCCGCGATACACCAGCAGCACTTCCGCAATGGCGCGGTTGCCGCCTGATCACAGAGGGCGCTAGGGCCTTCGACCGGTAGCTCTGGAAGACACTCGGCCGTCGAACGCCGAACTGCCGTTGGCGCAAATGGAAGGTCGCCCGTACATTGCGTGTCATGGCGACCAAGCGGACAACGAAGCGACAGATGAGCGATGACCACAAGACGGCCCTGGCTCGGGGACGGGTCGAAGGCAAGGCGGTGCGCGATTACCTCGAGGCGTTGCGGGCCAACAAGCCGAAGCGTGGACGCAAGCGCACCGCCGCGACGATCGAGAAGCGCCTCGCCGCGATCGACGAGCAACTGAAGTCGGCCGACGGCTTGACTGAGCTGCGGTTGGTGCAGGAACGCCTCGACCTCGGTGAAGAACTTCGGTCGATGGGTGATGGTGCTGACCTGGCGGCGCTCGAGGAGGCGTTCGTGGAGGTCGCCAAGAGCTACAGCGACCGACAGGGCATCTCCTATGCCGCCTGGCGAACCGTCGGGGTGGCGCCAGCCGTACTGAAGCGGGCGGGGATCAGCCGAGCGTCCTGACGGCGCCGACACTGGAGGAAGGATTCAGTGGCTGTCAAGCGGTGCCGCCAGTCGCCTGGCCTCGAGCTGTTCACAGCTTGCGACGACGTCGTCGAGGTCCACCCTGTCGAACGTCGCCGCTCGCGTGAGTGAGCACTTCCAACAGTCGCACGAGCACTCGAAGGTCTCGCGCCGGGTGGCGACGTGTTAGCACATTCGTTGGACGGTCGTCAGGTGGGGCACGTGATGAACTGCGACGTGCTGCAAGGCGCAACACCTGGTCATCCAGACCTGATGCGCCAGTACAGTGTGGCCAACCGTCGAACCCGGGGGTGTCATGGCAGACGAGAGAGGTAAAGGCGCGGACCCGGAAGGTGGAGGTCAGCTCATTACTCGCCATCGATTCCCCAGGAGTCGTATGGTTCCTCGATGCGTTCGATGATCTGCGGCAGGTCCCTGGGGTGATCTTTGGCGGCGGCGGTGGCGAGCCGGCGGCGCCCGGCCGACCGGCCCCTGAACCCCTGCCTGAGGCGGCTCAGTTCATCGCCTACTGCTCGTTGGATCACACCCCTGATACGTCGGAGCGACTCACCGTCGACAGCCACTGGATCGGTACCCTCCTCAACAGCTTTGGCGAGGCGGCCAACGAGGCGGCTGCCCACGAGGACGGCGGCGCTGGCGTCTTTCTGTACGTCAACGCCGCCCTGGTCGGTCCAGTGACGATGCCATAGGCCTGCGCCCCAGGGCGACGTGAGCGACGCCCGTAGTTCGGCCCTCGCTGGCAGCGCGCTCCGAGCGGGAATTCGGCGCCCGGTGTCAAAGTGCCGCCGTCACCGACTCACCGACGACCTTTCTCGCGATCGCTGTGGAGCAGCCGTCACGCCGCTCGGACCCGACGCCGAGCACCGAACGACGGTCGTCACCGGCGGCGGCCCGCCGGCCGGCGCGCGCCGAGCCGGCGTTCGGTTGCGATCGCTGCTGCGTCATACCGTCGACTGGTCGCGCCGGCACGGGGACGGTCCGCCAGGCGGCCCAAGGTCCGCACTTCGTCGGGCGATTGGGAGGTGTCTCACCGGGCTTGACAGGTTCCGTGGCGGCCGGCACGATTCAGGTCTGCAGTAGGGCGTCATACACGTGGGCAGGGAATCACATGCCAGCAATAGACCGGTATGAGGTGATGTATTCATCGAACCGGTTCAATCCACGCATTTGGTTATGGAGCGCTGATCGCCCTATAGGGCAACTCGTCTTCGTGCCAAATGGTGCCTCGCTTCCTGCCGATGCGGACGTCCAGGGTAGTGTGTGGTTGCACTACCATCTCGAGCACTTCGCCAATGTCATTGATCTCTTGCGAAATGAGAAGCAAATCAACCTTATTTTCACGGATGATGGTGGCGACAACGAGAACGGAATCTTCACGTCGAGTATTTAGTCATGTCGATGGCGAGAGCCTTTATAGCGACGCTCCAAGCCGCGCCGGAGTGGGGCGATAAGACGAGGCGCTAGCCTTGAACCCCCAGGGGTTCGGTGCAGGCTCGCGATTGTCTGGTTCTCAACCCTCCATGATGGTCGATTTGTTAGCTCGAGCAGCCAAGTGCTCCTGCTACTGTAAGCCCTGAGTAGCGCTGATGTTTCGCGCCAATCTGCTTGATCTCGCATGACTCCTCCTCGTTACAAGGTAAGGAGGCCTGCCGGGATCAGAGGGCTAGAGAACCGGAAGGCGTCCGCGAGCGACGTTCGCTATCTGTTGGCGCTTGTGGGCGTCGGACGGCGCAGCCCAGCGCCGGTCCCGGCGTCGCTTTTCGGTCGGGACACCGACGTCCGAGTTGCGCGTCCTCCAATGTGCGGGGTTGTTCCTGGCGCACTCGACGAGCGCAACGCGGCAGCCGACATCGCGCGTAATCGATCGCGCGGTCGTCGATTAGTCCGCTCAGGCGGGCGGTGAGCAGACAGAAGCCCGTACTGTTGATTCGGACAGTGTCCTCGGCGAGGCCATCCTCGACAGCGTCACCTTCACGGTGTGAGGGCTGGCATCTCGATCCGAGCGTGTCCGGTCAGCCCTCGGACGAGGCGGTCCCGGGCTCGCATTGCCAGTGGCGAGGGGCGCGTCGCTCTGTGCTTACGCTTTCGCCATGCCTGCGTACGTCATCGCCGAGACTGAGATCGACGACCCCGAGCAGTACGAGGAGTACAGAGCGGCCTCCCCGGGCGCAATCGCAGCTGGCGGCGGCCGTTTCCTCGTTCGCGGCGGCGAGGTCGCCGTCCTCGAAGGGGATTGGGAGCCGTCCCGTCTCGTCATCCTGGAGTTCGAGGACCTCGGTGCGGCCAAGCGCTGGTATGAGTCCGACGTGTACCAAGAGGTGAAGCGGCTACGGGAGGGCGCGGCCCGCCTACGGGTGGTCGCTGTTCAAGGTGTCGAGTAGCCGAGACCATCCGTAAGCCGCTGCTACCCCAACACAGAATGCGTTTCATCGGGATTGCTCGCTCATCAGGGCTGCTCGGAAAGGGCCACAGCTGGTCCTCGTTTATCGCTGGTGATTGCTCAGTCGCGCGCTCGGTTCGGGTTGCGCGAGAAGCTGCAGCACGTCGTGGAGGTTCCGCCCGGTGGTTCCACCGAGAAGTGCGGCGGCGATCGTCAGCCCGCGTCGGGAGTGAGAACGCCGCGACATTGGTGAAGTTCGCTGTCCGTCATGTCGCCGCCGTTGCAGCGCCCGAGTACCCTGGCTCTGAAAGCGGGTTCACGGTGGTTGAGGTGTCGCTGCGACGGGGCGATGACGGATGGACTGCGTTTGGGGTCCGCATGCCGGTTGTACCGCTGGCGAGGGGGCCACATCTCGACATGCCGCTCGCCGGCGCCGGAGGCGCCGCCGACACCGCCTCCGGCGGATCCGGCGCCGACGAGCTACGGGGCGACCCGGGGACGACGTCATGCGCGGCGACGCCGGCAACGACACCCTCAACGGCGGCACCGGCAGCAACCGCCTCCTGGGTGGAACCGGATTCGACACGTGCACGCCGAAGTCCTCGACCCGCCGGAGCTGCGAGGGCTGAGCGCAGGATCGGTCACCGACGGCCAGTTCGGACGACCGGGTCGCGCCGATCTCGTCGGCCGAGATCCGTCGCCGGTCCCGACGTCAGTCGCCGCCGGCCATCACGATCATCTGGGCGCGCCCGATCGTGTGCTGGAACAGGTCGAAGCCCAGCAGCGCCGGCGGCGCGTCGGCCGGCACCCCGAGGTCGGCGGTGTCGAGCGCGTAGACGTTGATGAAGTAGCGGTGCGCCGGGCCGGGAGGCGGCGCGGCGCCGAGGAAGCGGGCGCCCCCGGCGTCGTTCCGGTACTGGATGGCGCCGGCCGGCAACCCGGGGCCGTCGTCGTCGCCGGCGTTCTCGGGTAGCTCGGTGACGTCGGCGGGGAGCGTGGCGACCGCCCAGTGCCAGAAGCCCGAGCCGGTCGGCGCGTCGGGGTCGTAGACGGTGACGGCGTAGCCCTGCGTCTCGGCCGGTGCGCCCGACCAGCTCAGCTGGGGCGAGCGGTCCTTGCCGCCGGGCACGCCGAAGATCCGGGACATCTGGTCGGGCCCGAGCGTGTCGCCGTCGCTCAGCGTGGTGCTCGTCACCGTGAAGCTGGGCACCTCGGGGTGGGTCGCGAAGGGGTCGTTGCGTGTCATGTACGCAGGCTCACACGCGCGGACGGATCGCGCCACGCCTCCGGGCCGTCGGGCACGCGATGAGTTGGCGGATCGCAGCACATCTTCCCTACGACGCGCCGTCGTGCACGGCGTGCTCTCAGGACGAAGGGGAGGTGCGATGGAGATCATCAACCTGGGTGCAGGGGACGGGCTCCCGCCGGTGGAGTGGACCGCGGTCACCGAGAAGCTCGATGCAGGATCGGCGCCGGCACCCGACGCGCACAACGCTCGGACGACCTGGCTCACGACGGTGAATGAGGACGGCAGCCCGCACGTCACCGCGGTGGGCGCCGTCTGGCTCGACGGCGCGTACTGGTTCCAGACCGGTACGGGTACCCGGAAGCACCACAACGTCGAGCGCGATCCGCGCTGCTCGGTCGCCGTGTCGATCCGCGACGCGGGCGTCGTCGTCGAGGGTGACGCTGCACGGGTGACCGATCCCGGCGAGCTGGCCCGCGTCGCGAAGGCGTGGGCAGACGGCGGTTGGCCGGCGGAGCTTCCAGACCAACGACAACTAGCGAACAGCTGCCAGAGTCGACCAGCACAACAGCCATCGCTACGACGTCAGTCGCAAGCACGAGGACGGCTCCTGAGACGACCGCAGCGCCGATCGAGACAACCACCACCGCCGTCTCGTTCAATCTCGCTGTGCCGGCCACTTGCGTCATTCGTAACCCGGTGCAGTTGGGAAGCAGCGGCGACGACGTTGTCTGCCTCCAAACCCGGCTTCAGGAAGTGACGTCGGGCGGCGTTGGCCTCACCCCGGACGACGACTTCGGCCCCACCACCGACGCAGCGGTGCGCCAGTTCCAGGCCGCTCAAGGCATCGCCGTGGATGGCATCGTCGGCGCCCAGACGGCGGAGCTGCTCGCAGCCTGGGACCCTGCTCCGCCACCGACGCAACCTCCCGTAACGGCCGCACCGCAGCCGGCCGTCGACCTCGGATCCGACTCAGATGGAGGATCGGACCCGAACTTCGGTACGTGCGCCGAGGCCAAACAGAGCGGCAACACGCCGTACGTCCAAGGTCAGGACCCGGAGTACAACTACTACGACGATCGCGACAACGACGGCATCGTGTGCGAATAGCAGCGTAGACCGGAGCCTGCGACGGTGAAGTGAACGTGACACGTCGCGTCAGACGCTGAACCGGCGGCGCCCGGTGCCTCATCGATCCTTCGTTCCATCCACATGTGCTGGCATTTGGAAGGACTGTGGATCTCGGCGTAGGCGATGCCTCTCTCACGAGAGACCCCGCGCTGTAAACATCCTCCGTCATTTCTTCACCTAGTAGACAGGCGCGGATGCGAACGAAGGTGGCAGTGCTGGTGGTCGTCGCCTGCCTCGTGTCGGCGTGCAGCGGAGGCGACGATGACGACGCGGGCGACGACAAGTCGACTACGACGACCCAGGGCGACAAACGCGACGCGGCTGACGTCGAGTCGACTACGACGACCCAGGGCGACAAACGCGACGCGGCCGACGACGACTCGACCACGACGGCAGAAGGTGACGAAGGCGACGCGGCCGACGACGAGTCGACTACGACGGGCGAAGGCGACGGTGAGGGTGATGGTGAGGGTGACGAAGGCGTGGCGGGCGAGAGCTGGACGGTCCTTCAGTACTCGATGGCCGACAACAACCTCGAGGAGCCGATGCTGGCCGACCTTGAGGAGCTCGCGGAGGTCGGCTCGCAGGAAGGGCTGAACCTCGTCGCCCTCGTTGACCGGCACGTCGAGGAGTCCGAGGTCGAGCTGGGCAGCATCGGTGTCTGGACGGGCGCCAAGGTCCTGCGGGTCGAGGAGGGCGGCTTCACCGAGGTTGCTGATCTTGGCGACACGAATACGGGCGATCCCGCCGTGCTCGCAGAGTTCATCACACAGGGCTTCGGCGACAATCCTGCCGACCACTACGCGCTCATCATCTCCGACCATGGCGCCGTCCTGGCCTGGCGTCGGCCCCGACGACTCGTTCGCCGACAGCATGGAGCTCGCCGAGTTCCAGGCTGCTTTGGAGCAGGGGCTCGACGGCGCCGGCGTCGACCGCCTCGACCTGATCGGATTCGACGCCTGCCTCATGGCCAGCTACGAGGTCGCCACCGCGATGCAGCCGTACGCGGACCGGATGATCGCGTCGGAGGAACTCGAGCCCGGCCACGGCTGGGACTACCGGGCGTTCCAGGTGCTCGCCGATGACCCGTCGACCGACGTTGACACGCTTGGCACCACGATCGTTGATGGGTTTCAGGCCCAGGCCGAAGCGAACCAGACCGCCGGCGCCATCACGCTGTCGCTGCTCGACCTGACGCAGATGCCAGCGCTCGACGAGGCGATGGCGGCGTTCACGCAGGCACTCATCGAGCGCGGCGCCGACATCGCACCGATCGTCGCGAAGTCGCAGGCTGAGACCCTGTCGTTCGGGCGCAACCCCGATGAGGCGCTGTCCTCCCACGTCACCGACCTGCGGCTGCTCGTCAGCGGCATCGGGGTCGAGGCGCTCGACCTCTCCGACGAGACCGACGCCGTCGAGCAGGCCATCAACGACGTGGTCCTCTACAACGTCGACAGCCCGGCGACGCTCGGTGCCAGCGGCATGACCGTGTACTTCCCGCCCACGCAGGCCCTGTTCGACCCGGCGTACAACGCCGCGCCCGGCACGGACGTCTGGGGCGCGTTCCTCGCCAGCTACTACGACGCGGGCGCAGCCATCCCCGAGGAGGAGCAGGCGGAGTTCCTCGAGGACGAGCCCGACGTCTTCTTCGACCAGGACGGCCTCAACATCATCGGCCAGGTCGACTCGCTCGTCGCCCACAACCTGGCGGAGACGTTCATCACCTACGCGCTTCCGCAAGCCGACGGCTCGTTCACCTACTTCGGCCAGGAGCCTGCGACCATCCAGGACGACGGCACCATCCTCGGCATCTATGACCTCACCCAGCTCGTGATCAGAGACAACACCGACGAAGCCGTCGCGTACGTCGGACTCTCGTGGGACGACGACGGCGGCTTCGGCACGATCGACGTCCCAATGGTGTACTTCAGGCCGGAAGACGTCGGCACCGACACCTTCTCCGACGTCGTGCTGTTGATCGTGTTCGACGCGGAGACGGGCGACGTGGTGCAAGAGACGTACTACGTCGTCGACGAGGAGTCGGGCACCTGGGGCGAGCTCTCCGCCGAGCCCGACGGCATCGTCATCCCGAAGGTGCCGAACTACCTGGCCGACGGCACGGAGCAGTGGCTGCCGACGAGCGACGTCGGGCTCTTCGCCGACCTGCCCAACCTCCTCTACGAACTGCGGCCGCTGCCGTCGGGCACGCCGCTACACGCCGAATTGACCGTCGTCGACTTCGGAGGCAACACCGACACCGTGGCCGTCGACGTCGTCGTACCCTGATTGTCATCCCAGCGAGGGAGCCGACTTACCTGATCAAGGATCGGGTTCTCGATCCAGCCGAGCTGAGCGAGGCCATCCGCCGCATCGGCGCGCGGGGGCTCGGCAATCGACCCGATCGTGATCGAGCACGTCCTCAAGCACCGAGCGACGAACGGCCCAATCTCGTGGCTCACCGAGCGGGAACGCGAGGGGTTGGCCGTCATCGCCGAAGGTCGCTCGAACCAATCGATCGCCACCACGTTTCTCATCAGCGAGAAGACGGTCGAATCGTGCACCGGCCGCATCTTCGCCAAGCTCGGCCTCGAGCCCAGCCCGGACGAACATCGCCGAGTGCGAGCCGCGCCTCGCCCACGCAGGCCACAACTGACCGATGAGTGGCCTCCGCCCGCGACGACAATGTCGCGGATGCGAGCAGTCGACCATGGTTCGAGCATTGACGCGACCTCGAACCGGCGACTCTGGATACCAGCGTGCCGGATCATTGAGCGCTACTCGGACGGCGTGCGCCTGCGTGGCAGATCAGGACTGCTTGATGGCGCCGTCCACGGGCCGGCCGGCGCGATCACTGACGCGAACGCGGCGGTAGTCAGTGGGCTGGACGACGGACCCAGAGCATGGCTGAACCGCCGGCGGCGAGGAACATCACGGCGGCGAGCAGGACGATCATCGTCGACTCTGTGCCAGTGTCGGCGAGGCCCTCGGGCACGCAGCTCACCACACCGAGGTCGACCGTGCCCGTGACGAGGCCTTCTAGTATGCCGCTTCCGGTGCCGAGCACCTCGCCGTTGAGCGACACCTCGACCTGAAGGCCGATCGCCGCGTTGGCGCCGGTGTCGCCCTGGGTGATGCTGGGCGTCGCGTACAGGCTGACGCTTCCGGTCCCCGGCTCAAAAATATCCGAGTCGAACGGAGCAGTGACGGCGGCCGTCTCCCCGGCGAGCAGGTCCACGGGCCCGTCGCCCAGATCCACGCCCTCGGCGTTGGCCGTGGCGCCGCCGGCCGGTTCGTCGCCGGTCGGGCAGATCGCAGACGAGCTGACCTCGCCGACGGTCATCACCTGGATGCCGAGCAGCGTCAGCTCGGCGCCGCTGATGTCCGCGCCCGCGTTGATCCCAAAGTCGGCTCGTTCGGCGACCACCGCGTCCACATCGGCGATGAATGCACTATCGACGTACTCGACGGCGAGTCCTTCTTCGCTGGAGGCGACGCCGATCTCGAGCGGAGCCTCAACTGCCTCGGTGGTGCCCTGCAGGTTGAGGTCGATCGGCTCGACATTCGAATTGATGTTGACCGAGGCTGCCATCGCCTGCGCCCGTCCGCCTTCGGCCTGAGCCGTCTGGCTGAGCGGGACGGCGACGACGACGGCGACCGTAACGGCCGACCAACCGGCGAGCCGGCAGCGACGGCGACGAGCGCTGGTGGTCACTGGATCGCGCATGGTTTGGGTTCCTGTTCTCTCGCCCGCCACTGTTCGGCGGCCGGAACATAGCTCATCCCTCGGATCTGCCGACGGATACGTGGGGCGGTGCGCAGTGGGGTCTTGCGTCCTCTCGAGATTGCACGAGCGGCTCCTCACCCCGGTGCCGCCAGTCGCCTCACAGGCGCCTAGCGCGGCGCGATTACAAGGCGGCTCGCCACACGACCTCTGGGTCAGTGGTGACGACCACGCGGAACGCGACTATGGGCAGGACATGCCGCTTGCGTCAGCAAGCGCATCCAGTAAGGGAGCCCGCTCTGGTGCGTCATGCACCCGGCGGTAGACGACGGGCGGTGGTCGTTACCGGAGGCGTTACTCGGAGGCTTCCGCCATCGGTTGTCGGTGACAAGCTGCGGGCAGACTGAAATGCTGTGGACCCCACCGACGTAGGAAGTCATGCGGCAGCTGCAGACCTGCTTGCGTTGGTCAGGCGGTGGGCGGAGACGTGAAGTCCGTGACCCGCGCCTTTCACCAACCCAGATGTGATGGCCCGCATGACGAGCCGAACGCCGGGCCCTCTCGAACGCGCCGGCGCGCTCTCCGTTGTGCAGGAGTTACCCATGTCGGCGTTGTCCTGTCGGCGTGCCGAACGTTGGCAAATCGCAGGCCTTGGAATAGCGAAGCTGCACCGGGTGGCAGACAGCGGAGCTCGGCTACGCGTGCGTCTTCGCGACACCCTCCAGCTCGGTCGCACTGAACCGGTCGAAGACCTGTTGTTCGGCGACGTAGCGGTAGAGCGCAACTCCGAACACCGCCCGCTTTGCGCCACACAACGCTCCGGCGACCACCGCAGTACAAACAGTGACAAGCAAGATCAGCGTGCCGACGATCTTCACCCACAGCACGTCGGACGCCGCCAGGCCGACGCCGAGGAATGAGAAGAACACGGCGAACCCTGCGGCGGCCGCCTCGCTGCTGCCAATGGCGACGGTGCCGATTGCTTTCGGACCCCAGTGCTCACGCACGAGCTGTTCTGAGCGGCGCAGTGCCGCCAACGGTCTCTTGTCCTCGAAAAGAATCACCGGCGCCACCAAGTACGTCCGCAGCCCCCAACGCGCCGCCCAGACGCGGCCGAACAAGAAGCCGGCGATCCCGATCAGCCGCACGAATCCGAGCGCGAGCGTGGCCACTGACGAGATGAGGATCCACGCGGCGACCGACACGGGACGGCGCCGCACCCACGCGCGTGCCGTGCGGACATTCGGCTGATCACCGTGCATCACCCGGTCGGCACTGACGACCAGCACCATGTTCGAGTAACCGACGATGAGCGCGGCGAGGTAGGCGCCGCCCACGATCACGGCGTCTACGACGATGCGCCGACCGACCGACAGATCGAACTCGTTGAAGTTTGCACCGCCGACGATCGTCACCAGTGCACAAAGCACTGCCGTCGCCCCACCGCCGACGACCACGCGCTCGAGCGAAGGGGCCTGAACGACGAACTTCCACGCCCGATCGGTCGGCGTGCCAGCCACCTGATCTGGCACGGACATAGCGGCGCACCATACCCGCGACCGTCTCCTACCGATCGACGAGCTCGCCGAGCCGTGGGGTGATCGCTACCCGGCGATCATCAGCTTGTGGGACAACGCGTAGAACGAGTTTGTGCCCTTCTTCCCGCCGGCCGCCGCAGACGTGTGCAAGAGCCTGGACGGTCGCCGACGGCAGCCTCATGTCGGCCATTGACCATCGGGATCGGCTCGTAGAGGCGCTCCGAAGCGACTGGGGTCATGAACCACGGCGGCGCGACCGCCGCTCCGACGTGGTCTGGTGGGAGACGCACGTGAGGCGGCGGCCGGCACGACCCACCGCCGACTACGAAGGTACTGCGCCGGCAGCGCGCCGTGGCATCGCGGTCATCCCGTCCATCCACGGCAGGCGCACCTTGCGGAACCCGTCGTCGCCGCCGCCCGCCACCGACACACCGACGACCGAGCGGGTTCTATGGCGGCGATGCTCAAGCAGCTCGTGCGGCAGGTTCTCATCGGTGCTTCTAAACACATCGTGCGGCTCGTTGAGTGCCGCCCTGGCGTCGGTCCACGCCGGGCCGAGCTGCCGCAGGATCGCCTCGATGCGTTCCCGCTCGAGGAGCAGCCGGTCGCAGAGGTCTACGACGAGTTCGATCTGTGACGGTGGGAGCCCGTTGCCGATGGCGAGGGAGCGCCGGATGCCGTCCAGCTCTTCCCGCGTCACCCTTCGCACTGTACGAACGGACGTTCGCTGATCGCAAGGGCGCACGTCACCACCGTTGCGGTGATTCCGCCCGTCGACGACACCATCAGCGCACCATCGGCGCCGGCGACGACATCACGGTGACGGCCACGGAGCTCGGTGGAAGCGGCGAGATCGCCTACTCCTTCTTCGACTTCCAGCGGACGACGCCGCTCGTCCTGCTCGTCGTGCTGTTCGTGGCCGCCGTCATCGCACTCGGTAGATGGCGCGGCCTCGGCGCGCTGGCCGGGCTGGCGGCCAGCCTCGTTGTCATCGTCTGGTTCGCCTTGCCGTCGCTGGTCGACGGCAACAACGCGGTCGCTGTCGCCCTCGTGACGTCTGGCGGATCGCCATCCTCGCCCTGTACCTTGCGCATGGATTCGGGTCGGCCACCGACGTGGCGCTGCTGTCGACGCTGGCCAGCCTCGCCCTGACCGGGGCGCTGGCGTGGATCTTTGTCGAGGCGGCGAACTTCACGGGCTTCACCGACGACGCCTCGTTCGTGCTGCAGACACTCGGCACCGGCATCGACCCACGAGGAATCCTGCTCGCCGGGATCGTCATCGGGTCGCTCGGGTCCTCGACGACGTGACGGTGACCCAGGTGTCAGCGGTCTGGGAGTTGCACCACGCCCGACCCGACGCACCGCGCCGGGAACTGTTCCGGCGGGCGTTGACGATCGGCCGGGATCACATCTCGTCGACGGTCAACACGCTCTTTCTGGCCTACGCCGGGGCCGCCCTGCCGTTGCTGCTGCTGTTCAGCGGGCTCGGCGAATCGATCGGCGGGGTCGCCACGCGAGAGATCGTCGCAACCGAGATCGTGCGCGCTCTCGTCGGCTCGATTGGCCTGGTCGCGTCGGTTCCTATCAGCACCGCACTCGCCGTGCGAGTCGTAACGACAAGCCCCCTGACGAGCGCACGTGATGACCACTGACTTCGTTGCCGCTGCACGCCGCCCCGGCATTGTTCATCCCGCTTGCACGGGCCCATCGCAGTTACGTCACATCCATCGCAGGAACCTCCGGTAGGTGATGTCGAACGGGGCCGACACGGTCACACGGCGCCAACCACGGGCCATCGAGACCCGCCGCCCCGAGCAGCACGACCAGCAGATCGGCGGGGTGCCGACCCGACTAGGACCAGCAGCCTCGCGTCGCTACGTATAACGCCGCTGGCGGGTTTGGGCTCGCTGGCCCTGGATGCCCCGCTGGCGGTGGTGTGCGAGTCAGCCGCCGGTGTAGCGGAAGATGTACAGGCCGAAATCTCGGTCTGATGCTGCGACGTACTCGATGCCGTTTTGCTCGAAGACCTGGACGCCCCAGAAGTTGTTGCCGTCCTCGTCGATGAAGTGGCCCACCTCGACGAGCTGTCCTCCGGCGACCTGCGCCACGCGGAGGCCGGCGGCGTAGTAGGAGATGTACGCCAGGTCGGCGTCGCTCGGCGACGTGGCGACCTCGTGCACCGACAGGTCACCGAAGCCGTCGGCGAACGCCGGGTCGTGGGCCTCGGGGATGGCGTAGGTGTCGAGCTCCGTCATCTTGCCGTCGCTGTTCTGGAACAGGTGGACGTAGCCCCAGCCGTCGAAGTACGAGGCGAACGTCAACGTGTCACCGACGGCGCCGATCGCGATCGGCGCCAGCTGCGTGCCGTCGCCGGCCAGGCAGGCGGCATCGTCGTACTGGCCTCGACGTCGAAGATGGCGAAGCCCGCTCGCGCGGAGCGACGCCGAACGCCGGGATGCCGCCCTCGACGGTCATGCCGAGCGGTGCCGTTGCAGCCGTCGGACGCCGTGCGGTTGAAGACGAGCACCGCCTCGTAGCCCCCCGCGGCCTCGACGGCGGCGACCTTCTCGGTGAACGTGCAGACGCCACGCTCGACGACGGCGATCTGGGTCCCGGCGTCGCCGGCCGGCACGGCGGGGTCGCCCGGGCAGGCCCGGCCGACGAACACCGATGGCCCGGTGATCGTCTCGCCTTCCTCCAGCTGCGGGGTCGCTGCCCGAGCTGGCGTGATAGCCGTGCCGTCGTCGTCGTTCGTGGCGACCAGGCGTACGGGCCGAAGTCCTCGTCGGCGGCGATGACGTACTGGTTGTCGAGGGTGAACTCCGACTGGTGGGCGTTGCCCTCCGGCGCCACGGTAAGCCCGACTCGGCGGCCTCCGGGTCGCGAGTCGGCGAAGTCGGTGTCGGCGACGTAGCGTGGCTTTGCCGGATCGGTCACGTCGAGCATGACGTAGCCGCCGTCCCAGTACGAGACGAGCATGATCTGACGGCCGTTGATCTCCTTGACGATCATGTCGTGGTGGAAGATCGAGGTGAGGTTCTCCGGCGTCGGCCTGGACGATCTGCGGGAACTTCTCGTCGAGGTCGTACTCGGCGATCAGCGCGGCCTTCTTCGGGTTGGTGATGTCCATGATGTCGACGTCGGGGCCCTCCTCGTTGTCGACGATCACGGCGTACGCCTTGTCGCCGGCGTCCCAGGCGAAGACGCTGTGGATCTCGTTGGCGGCCTTCTTGCCCTGGCCCGTGACGGTGTAGTCGCCGACGCCCTCGGCCAGCGGCGTCGGGATGCGCCGGTTCGGTGACGTTGTAGATGTTCATGCCGCCGAAGCCGGCGTTCTCGTTGCACTTCTCGTTGTTCGTGACGAGGATGTCGCCGTCGAAGGCCGGCGTGTCGATGTGCAGCGCCTGCACGCCCTCGCCGGGAGCGCTGCCCTCTTGGCGCGGATGAAGGCCACCTCCTCGGGGGCCGCCGGATCGTTGATGTCGACGACGTGGACCCCGTTGTACTTGCAGGTCTCACCACCCCACGCGGCGAGGTAGGCGTAGCCGTTGAACACCCCGACATCGGCGATCTTGCCCGGCTCGACGTTGCGCAGCTCGAGTTTGCTGACCAGCTCGACGTTCTCGCTCCCGGCTGGCAGATGACCTTCGTCACCGCCATGCTGATGCTCATGGTGGTCGTGCGTCGCTCCGGCATTGTCGATCCCACCATCATCGGAACTGACGCCGTCATGGGCCGCCGCCACACCGGCCGCAGCGACTGCCGCTAGGCAGACAGTGACAGAGATGCCGGCCGCACGTCTGTGGACACGTCGCATGATCGGACTCCCCTTCGACCCCAAGGATCATCATCGCCCGCGCCCGGGACTGTAAGCGGAACGATCACACCACGCAAGGCGCCACACTGAACATCTGCCCCCGCGACCGACGACGGCGAGACGCGTGCGGGCTACTGCGCCGGTCCGGCCGATCACGACGGCGTGGGCTGAGCCCGTTGCCCGGCCCGGTGATCGCACCCATCGAATGGCTATCTGGCGCTCGCCCCAACAACAGGCGGCACTTCGGCGCTAGCCGCTGGCGTGTACGGAAGCGACCGCGTCCGCCGTATAGGTACGCCCACGTCTGGATGTTGTTGCCCGTCGCGACGATGTGCTCACACAATTCGTCGATGTCGTTGCCCGTTGCAGCGATCCGCTCGTCGAGTCGTCAAGCGTGGGTCGTCCTCATGTGTGATTGACGTTTGCCTCCCTGGGGAGCCGTCCTCGCCGGGGGCCCGGGTCGGCCTCGCGACCAGGCCGCGGTCTCGCCAGTTGGGAGCCTTCCGCGGATCTGTCTGCTCGGCAGGCGGCGGGCGTTCCCGAAAAGGCACAGGAGGCCAAATCGACCAACTGCGAGAACTGCGGCGCCGACACTTGGACACCCTCCCGCTCGGTCGGCCGCGACGATGGTGCTTCGTTGTCGAAAGTACCCGGCTGACGATCCGCGGGGGTGATCGCTTCGCGGGCGATGCAGATGGCGGCGATTGATGCGCGCCCGTCCGTTGTGGCGCTCACTCGCAAGTTGCGTCTGTACCTTTCGCATCTGTCGGTTCGCCGAACGACCCGCCTGGCACGGTCGACGAGATCCGCGCCAACTTCCTGAAGTCTGGGTAGAGCTGATCTTGGACCATTCCGACGGTGTGGCGCCGCAGGTGAGCGTGCCGCCGATGGCGACGCTGCGCCGCATCGGATCGGTCCTCATCGCCTCTGGGTCGCCGTCGGGATGGTTGTGCGAGTGGTGCAAAGCTGGTGGCAGACCAGTGTGTGCTCGTGCCGGTCGCTTCGCCGGTGTGTGCGTTGACCATGAGGGAGGTCCAGATGACCGTTGCTACCGAGACCCGAAGTTGGCAGGTACGCCCGGCGCGAGACGACCACCCGCCACAGATGCCACCCGCTGCCCCATCGCTGTTCCCGTTGCGTGCGTTCCTTCTGGAGCGATGGGGCGGTGCGAACCTGTCCACCGATGACCTCGTGCATTGTCGCCCGATCGTCGACGGCGAGGAGCTGTCCTCGCATTGTGGCTGCGCCTTCGACTGGCGGTACGAAGATCCTGGTCCGGGCCGACGGATCATGCTCAACGAGATCCTCCCGTTCCTGATCGGCAACTCGCTCGAGCTCAATGTGCAACAGATTCACGACTACGTCGGATGCCGAGTCTGGAAGGCCAAACGAGCCGGCGACGCCAACGGCGGATGGAAGACACAGCCTGAGGGTCAACAGATGGGCAAGTCGTGGGCGCTGTGGCTGCACATCGAAGCCGGCGAGTGGGGGTGGTCCGATGGCCGCCAGGTCGTGGAGCGGCTCGGCCTCGGTGGGCAAGTCACCGTGGACTTTGAGCGCGACGGCGGCTGGGGGCTGTGGCCGTTCGCCCGCAAACGTGAGCTCCAGGTCGGTGACAAGGGCGACGACGTCAAGTACCTGCAGTCCGTCATCAAGCACCGGGCTGGCGGAGGCATCGTGATCGACGGTGACTTCTCCGAGCTGACACAGACGCGGGTGCGCGACGTGCAACGCATCTTCGGCTTCCCCGAGGACGGCAAATGCGGTCCGCGCACCTGGACCGGTGATCGCGCCGGCGCCTGGCATCCGACTCCCGCCATCGGCGGCATCGATTGGCTTGCCGGCAGGCGCCGATAGCACAGACACTGTTCCCGCCGGTCGGCGTCCCACCGCAGGCGCCGGCCGACACCGGGACCGTAGTGAAGCGAGGGCTGGCTTGTATCGCGGCTAGCGACGGACGGCGACGCGGCGCTCCGCATGGTCGGTCCGCCATGCCGGACACTTCACCTTCCGCCAGTCGGTGGTACGCCGGCCCGGCCGGTACATCGACGTTCGGCGCTTCACCACGACGCCCTCCATCGCGAGTTGCTCACAGCCGGCCAGCACGTCGTCAAGCTCGGACCCGGGAACACGTGGACGGCGGTCAGTGCACCGTCGGACAGCCGCACCAGGCAGTCGAGCACCTCCCGCCGGCTCGCCAGGTCGTAGTCGAGCAGGCTGCGCCCGTTGAGCCGCAGCACATCGAAGGCGACGAACGTGAGCGGCTGGCTTCGCCGGCGCGCCGACAGCAGTCCGGCCAGCGGATAGAAGTCGGCCGGCAGCCCAGCACCGGTGACGAGTTCGCCGTCGAGGACGCACTCCACGCCCAGCTCGGCGATCGCCGCCACCTCCGGCACCTTCGCCGTGATGTCCCGACCGGTCCGCGTCCACACCGTGCACCCGTCACCGTCGACGGCGACCTGGGCGCGCCAGCCGTCCGCCTTCGGTTCCACCACCCAGTCGTCCAGCGGGCCGGTCGGTCGGCCGCTCGAGGCGAGCATCGGCGGCGTGAACGACAGCACGGCGGCACAGGATGCCGCCGGTTCCGGTCACTCAGGCCACCCTCCATCAAGGCATTCGGTGCGCAGGGAATGGTGAACGACTCAGCGCAGGCAGTTGGACACACGCTCAAAGTCAGACGTGCGGCCAATCGACAATGACGGGGTCGTCTCGGTGAGATCTACCCGCGGCCAACAGATTGGTCGCGTCCGCGTCAGTCGTTGCAGGTGTTGTTCGCGATGAAGTCCGGAACGACGCCGGCTGCCAAGAAATGGATGGAGTCGCCGAACCCAGGGCTTCCGTCGTCTGCCTGGGCGAAGCCTGAGCGACGCTCACCGAGCCCGCCGGGTGGCAGAGCACGGGCGTTGGTGCTGGTCGTGGTTCCGATGCAGTTTGGCACGACCGGTTGGTCGGCAAAGGCGAAGCCGGCGGGCGCCAGGCTCAAACCCGCAACGATGGCTGCAGCAGTCCGTACGCGAAATCGGTCCATGCCCGTCCTCTCGTCCACTATTGGGTGTTTGCGTAGGCCATATGCGCACACGACGGTGCGAACCGCAAGACGCGCTGCCAGCACCGAAGGCCGAGGGTCGGCCGTCCAGTCGTCCCGGATTGAGTGGCCGGCCACCGGCCGAAACAGTCGCTTGAAGGATGACCGTTCGTGGACGTCGCCGGGTCGAGAATCCTCCCCATCGAACGCTGTCGGACGACGGCGCTGTCGACTCTTCCCCAACACATAGCTGCCGATGTGGCGCGCCGTCAATCTTCATAGGCCATTGCCGCCTCGCAGCGATCGGGCACGAGATCGGACGCTCGGAGCTGGTCGTGAGCAGAGGTCGCGTGCTGCCCGACCCTCGCACCGAGGTCAGCGTGGTCGGTCGGCCGGCTACCCGAAGTCGACCTGGAGGCGACGCAAACTGCGACCCAGCAGACCGACGCTCCACTCGGCGGCGCCGTCCGGGAGGCGCATGTCCGGGAACCGACGGAGTATCGCGCCGAGTGCGATCTCCGTCTCCAGGCGGGCAACGGCGGCACCCAGGCAGTGGTGGATGCCATAGCCGAATCCCAGTTGGCCAGCGTCGTGTCGACCGACGTCGAGACGGTCCGGCTCGGGAAACCGAGCTGGGTCGCGGTTCGCAGCGGCGACGCCGAGGAACACCCGATCCCCGACTCCAATCCTGCGCCCTCCGATCTCGACGGGCTCAACCACGACCCGGGTCATGATCCCGGTAGGGCCCTCGAACCGAAGCAGTTCTTCCACCGCACTCGCGCCGAGCGACGGATCCGAACGCAGGCGTTTGAGTTCGTCGGGGCATTCCAGCAACGACAAGAGCCCGTTGGCGAGAAGGTTGGTCGTCGTTGAGTGGCCCGCGAACAGCAGAAGAGTGCACGTCGCCACGATCTCATCCATGGTTAACCGGTCGTCGCCTTCGGTGGCCGCAGCCAGGGCGGCGACGAGGGTGCCGTCGCTGGACTCCGCCAGATCCCGGAAGTAGGCGTCGAAGTCCTCCAAACCGGCTTCAGCCCGTGCCCGCCGGTCGGGGCGATTGAGTGCACCGAACACAACGCCGGCGATCTTGTCGGACCAATCGAGGAAGCGGGATCGATCCCCAGGCGGGACACCCATCAACTCGGCAATGACCATGGCAGGGAGAGGCGAGGCGAAGACGCTGATGAACTCGGCTGGACCTCGAGCGTCATCAAGGAGCTGCTCGACGAGTCCCTCGATGCGCGGACGGAAGCCGGCGATGGCGCGGGGCGAGAAGGCGTTCCCTACCAGGCGTCGCAACCGCGTGTGCCGCGGCGGGTTGAGGAAGACCATCCACCGGCCCAGTAACGGGAAACCGTCGGCATCGATGCGCTCTGACGACAGCCGCACGTCGCGAAAGCCCCTGACCACATCCTCATACCTGGTGAGCACCCACGCCTTGTACTTGGCGTTCCAGTGCACCGGATCCAGCGCTCGCAACCGATGGAAGTAGGCGTGGGGGTTGAGGCGTAGCTCCGGCCCAAGCAGGTCGTCGTCGATGACAACCTCCAGGTCGCCGAGGTCATCGCTCGCCATGCGGGCATCATCGCTCGCTCATGCCGCACTCCACAACGCCGCACTGCCGATCGGCGTCCTTGGTCCAACGGTCCCGCGTTGAGAACACGGAGCGGCGGCGAGTGCCGATTCGGTGCTAGCCGAACGCCGGAGGACTGCGTGCAGTTCGTTGAGTGCCGCCCTGGCGTCGGTCCATGCCGGCCCGAGCTGCCGCAGGATCGCCTCGATGCGCTCCCGCTCGACGAGGAGCCGGTCGCACAGGTCGACGACGAGTTCGATCTGTGACGGCGGGAGTCCGTTGCCGATGGCGAGGGAGCGCCGGATGCCGTCGAGCTCCTCCCGCGCCACCCTACGCACTGTTACGAACGAGTGTTCGCTAAATGGCAAGCACGGGCGGTGCCGCTGCGCTCCGGCGTCGGGTCGGCGGCCGAGCGCCACAGGGCGAGCATGGACCGACAAGGCGGTGCCACGGCTACCGAGCGGGCGTTCGGCGCCCGTGTTGGAGGCTCCGCCACCGACTGACGGACGGACCTATCCGTCGATCGGAGCGGCTTCGACGTGATCGCCTGACTTCTTGTTGGCGCGCCCGTACCGGGCGTTCGGTGTGCCGCCAACACGTCCCGGGCAGGGTACAACGTGGCCTTCGTCAGCGCCCATCGCACCCAATGCCGGCCCCACCGGGTAGCCGTTGCACGCGCGGAGCGGACCGGTGCGTTACCGTCGCTGGCGCCGTGGAGGCCATGTTGGCGGGCGACGCGGTGCTCCCTCCCGCCGTGTCGTTCCCGCTCCTCCAGCACCTGCGCTGGGGCGGCCGCGGCCTCGCCGTCACCGGGCTCGACGGCCGAACCGCCGAGCTGACCAACCGCGAATGGGAGGTACTCGTGCTGCTCCGCCAAGCCTGCAGCACCGCCGAGATCGCCGGGCGACTCGTCGTGTCGACCAGCACCATCCGCACACACACCGCAGCCCTCGTCCACAAGCTCGGAGTCCGAGACCGATCTGCGCTCGCACACCACCTCGGCGTGCAGGATTAACGACCTCTACCCGCCCTGCGGCGCGACCCAACCAAACCCACGGCCGGAGCATTTTGATGAGGTCGACGCGTCTAGAAAATAGTCACGCTGCCCCTTTTCTCGGCGGGTCCCACGAGTAAGGATCCTGGGCGACGTTGACGGTCGCTCGGGACGGGTCGGCCGCGGGCAAGGAGTCGCGGGGCTTCGTGACGTCGGGAGGGAGTTTGGGATGAAGGCGTACTGCCGGTTCCACCGATGGCGCAGATCGCACCGCGCTGTGGCATGTGCTTTGCGATGGCGGCCGGTAGCCCCGGCTGATCCGAACAACGCCTGACGGGCGTCACCACGACCACTCCTCTCGCGCCCGGTCGCGAGGAGAGGCTTCTCACCGTCGTTCGATGGTGAATTCGTATGCGCGGGGCGGCGAACTGCCCCTGAAGTAGGGAGAATCAAGTTGCTCATTTCCAAGAAGCGGCGCGCCATCGCCGCAGCGGCAGCGCTCATCAGCGCCGTCACCATGCTCACGGTATCCAGCGCTTCTGCTGGGCCGCAGGCCGGACTGCCAGACTCCGAGTTCGAGATCGACGTGGATGCCAACCTCACGTTCGACGGCGAACGGACGTGGGACTGGAACAACGTCGATGACACCAAGGGCATCGATCTGCTCACGGGGTCGAACGACGACAGCTACAAGGGCGGCGTCAAGGAGGACACCGAGTGTCCCGACGAGGTCACCGGCTCGATCCCCAACAACAAGAGCGACCTGCTCACGCTGCAGGCGTGGGAGGAGCCGGGCAACGTTGCGAACCCGGTCGGCTACTTCAACTTCGCCTGGTCGCGTGTCTCGGATCCGTCCGGCACGACGCTGATGGACTTTGAGTTCAACCAGTCGGCAACGGCGTGTGCCCAGGGGCCGAACGTCACGCGAACAGAAGGTGACTTGCTCATCGAGTACGCCATCACCCAGGGCGGGGCCACGGCCACCATCTTCGGGCGGACGTGGGATGCCACGGCCGATGTCTGGCGTGCGGCGACGACGCTGAGTGTCAACTCGCCGCTGTGCGGTGGGTTCCCGTGCGCTGCGGGCACGATCAACACGTCCCCGATCCTGGCTGCCAACTCGGACGGCCTGATCACGACGGGCGTCAAGGGGCCACGCACGTTCGGTGAGGCGCAGATCGACCTGCGCCTGCTGCTCAACACCGACGAGTGCGTCAACTTCGGCTCGATGATGGTCAAGTCCCGTAGCTCGGATGCGTTCAACAGCCAGTTGAAGGACTTCATCACCCCGATCCCGATCAACCTGACCAACTGCGGCCAGGTGATCATCCGCAAGCAGACGCTGCCCGACGAGGATCCCAACACCACCCTCTTCGACTACGACAGCAACATCGTCACCGATCCCGTGGTCCCGCAGGACTTCCAACTGACCGATGACGGCGTGCAGACGTTCAGTGCCGTGGTCCAGAACGACTACTTCGTCAACGAGTTGGCACCGCCCAGCGGCTGGGAGTTCGTCTCCCTCGACTGCTCGGCGTCGTCGGCCTCGACGGACTTCACGATCACCGGCACCCAGGTGGACTTCACCATCGATGAGGCCATCGACACGCTGGACTGCACCTACACCAACCAGGCCAAGGCCAGCCTGCACTTCGTCAAGGACGCAGAGCGGGGCGGTGTGGACTTCTCCTACGCCACCACGGGTGGCTTGGATCCGTCCACCTTCGCCCTGGCCGACGGTGAGCAGCAGGACTACGCCGACCTCGATCCCGGCACGTACGGGGCCACGGAAACCGTCCCTGCCGGGCTGGAACCTGACCTCGTCGGACTGCGACAACGGTGACACCGCTGCTGCGGTGACGCTGGCCGGTGGCGACGATGTCACCTGCACGTTCGTCAACGTCATCGAGCGCGGTGCCGTGCTCGTCCACAAGACGGCCAAGCACGCAGCCGCACCGGGCACTGACCCAGTCCCGCATGCAGGCGTGACCTTCACGGTCACCAACGCGACCAACGGGACCAACACGGCCATCGTCACCAACGCGCAGGGCTTCGCCTGCGTGGACAACCTGCCGGTGTCGGTGCTCGACGGTGACTACACGGTCGCCGAGACGGTGCCTGCTGGCTACGTCGGTGGTGCCAACCAGACCGTCACGGTCATCGAGGGCACCTGTGCCACGGCGTCGGCTGACACCGCGGCCGAGTTCGTCAACACGCCGCTCACCAACGTGACGGTGTCGGTGGACTCGATCATCCCCGGTGGCACCGCCTCCATCATCAACTGCGGTGGTGGTGACGTGGCGACCGATCCGGTGACCGGCGACGGCAGTCGTGACGGTTCCCAACCTGGAGCCCACGGCCCCGGCCGTGACGCTGACCTGCACGATCACGATCGACCCGTGATCTGATCCGTCCCAGTTCACTGGGTTGATAGAGGCCCCCGCCACGGCGGGGGCCTCTTCACGTTCAAGCCCCCAAGCAGGCCGCCTCTCGGGCGCGCACCCGGCAGCGACCGATCGTTCT
The DNA here is from genome assembly GCA_963750905.1 of uncultured Acidimicrobiia bacterium. Lineage (GTDB taxonomy): Bacteria > Actinomycetota > Acidimicrobiia > Acidimicrobiales > Ilumatobacteraceae > JALZMG01. The sequence continues at coordinate 594,094 of CAVVSE010000018.1, read as the reverse complement.
GTCATCGACGGACCCACACTTGATGTCGGGGATCTCGGCGGCCGTCTCACGGGCGCGTTCGACGGTACGACCGTCTCCGGTGGCGCCGGCACGCCGGTCGGGAGCGGGCTCGTCGGCACCTCGATCCACGTGTTCACAGGCACCATCGAGGGATGCGGCGAGGGCAGCGTCGTCATCCTCGAGACCATCGCGAGCGTCGACGCCGTCACGTCGACTGGCACATGGCAACTCGTCGATGGCTCGGGCACGGGCGGCCTCGACGTGCAGGGCGACGGCACCTTCACCGCAGTTCAACGGCCCGACGGCTCCGGCACCTCCAACAGCGTCGGACGTATCCGCTGCTGAACACTCCGCCCGCGTTGCTGCCCGAGCGCGCCGCGTTACCTGACCGGAGGTCCAGCACGCGTCCGTGAACGACGTTCTGTCGGACACGCGCCGGAGAACGCGCGACGTCGGGGGCGCGTCCGGTACCCAGCGTCCGGGAACGCGCGCCGTCCGAGTAGCCGCGTCCGTCCGCGCCAGCGGGCCAACGCTCGGAGTCGAGCTCGGCGAAGCGCTACCGAAGCGCCGAAGTCGGATGCCTCCGGCGCCCCGGCGCACTTGCCGAGAATGCGCGTCCGACAACGCGCGGCAGCACCCCGCCGAGTGCGTCGCCGGGGCGCCGTTCCTCCCGCTCGCGATCGCGAGCAGCCCGCGGCGTCAGGCTGGGGTGCCGAGATGCATCGTTCTGGCGCGGTCCCGCGTGAGGCGACGGCCGTCATTCGGGCGCGTCGTTCTGTGCTCTCGACACACACGTCCCCGGTGCTCGCGTCAGCAAGCAGGAGCGGTGCGACGGCGGCGCGTGCGTGCCATCGACCCGGCGGTAGCGGACGCGCGCCGCCGGGATTATCCCCGTCGTTCGAGACGCTCCCCTGAACGTTCGGTGCCCGTCGCCCGAGTCGGTCTCCGCGGCGAGGCGCCGTCGACCGTCGATCGTGCCTGGCAGGACCAGCACCGGGCCGTCGTTACGCGCGGTGACGGCCGTCGCTGGGCGGTGCCAGTTGTACCGTGGGGCACTCCCGGTTGGCGGCTGGGTGGCGCGTGCGGGCGGTGGTTCCGTGCGGGTGTGGAGCCTCGTTTGAGCGGCGTGGTGCGGGATCGAGCCAGTCGCTGGGTAGGCGTAGGGTTCGGCCAGCGGGAGGCGATTGATGAAGATCGTCGTGTACTCGATGGCGCACCGGGGCGACGTGTTTCCGTTCGTGCCGATCGCCTCCGAGCTGGTGCGGCGTGGGCACGACGTGACGTTCGTCGTGCCGCGGGAGTTTCATCCGGTGCTCGCCGGCGAGCCGTTCCGCTGCGTGCACAGCGGCACCGACTTCTCGCCGGTCGAGCTCGACGAACATGGCGCGTTCCTCCGGCGGTGGGGCATGAAGGTGGGTGGTGCCGTCACGTTGCGGCTGTACTTCGGGGAGTTCACGGTGCCTCATCTCGAGGCGCTGTTCACGGCGGTCGACGCCGAACTGGCCGATGCTGATCTGCTCGTGTCGCACCCGGCAGCGTCGCTGGTTGGGGCGATGGCGTGTGAGCGTCGGGGGATTCCATGGATCGTCGGTGATCTCTTCCCGATGCTCGTCCCGACGGCCACGGGCCCACCTTCTGGAATGCCGGATCTCGGCAGCGCCGTGAACCGGGCGATGTGGGGACTGGGCCGGTCCCGGCTGGTCGACCCGTTGACGAGCCGCCGCGCCTTCGTCAACTTCCGTCGGCGTCTCGGCCTCGCCACCGATCGTCGATGGAATGTTGTCGACGCCCGGCTCTCGCCGTATCTCAACCTCGCGTTGGTCTCGGCCCACTACGTGACGCCGGCCGCTGACTGGCCGAGCAACTACCGTCTGGTCGGCTTCACCTCGTGGCGCGGTCCGGATGCCGGCGGTCTGCCTGAGGAGGTCGAACGATTCCTCGACGACGGACCTCCACCGGTCGCCGTGACACTCGGTACCAGCGGTGCGACCGCCCGACCGGACGTCTTCGAACAAGTCGCCGACACACTCGACGAAACAGGAGCCCGGGGGGTGTTCCTCACCTCGAACGGCGCCGTCACCGCCCACCTCCGCGCGGCGATCCAACCGGTCCACGGGGTCTGGCCGTTCGTTGCCCTCGCACCGCTGCTGCCGCGGACCTGCGGGCTCGTCCAGTCCGGAGCCCACGGGACCAACGCCATCGCGCTCGAGGCCGGCGTGGCGTCGGTCGTCGTGCCGTGCCTGTTCGACCAGCTGTGGCATGCCCGCCGGCAGGACGAACTCGGCACCGGCATCTGGGCCCGCCGCCGGCGGCACATCCCCAACGCCGTCCAACGCCTGCTCCACGACAACACACTCGGCGAACACGCTCGAGCGATGTCTGCCCAACTGGCCACCGAACACGGAACCCACACCGCCTGCAACGAGATCGAAGCCTTCATGTCCTCCGCTTGACTGCCGCGCTCGTTGGTGTCACCGATCGGGCGACATCGGGCCGCCAGGTGCTCGCAGGAGCAGCGCGCGACCCCGACGAGGCGCGTCGCGCTGTCGACATCCGGCGGTCGAGGACGCGGACTGCTGGTGTCATGGCTGTCGTTCGAGGGCACCTCGCGGATCACGTTCGGTTCGCACCAGCGGGCCGCCAGCGTGCCGACTGGCGTGGAGGCGAACAGGCTCACGCGGTCACCCTTGGGGGCGAGCTGATACCCCTCTCGTTCGGCGCCCAGCGCGCGGCCCGGACAACATGCCTCAGATGCCGATCTGCGCGCCTCGGCGAGTCGAGGCCTGCGACGTCCGTCGCTCACGTTCTGTGCGAAGTGCTTGCCTCTGCAGTGCTGGGGGCCGATGCCGAGCTGGCTGATTGGAGCGCCCCGGGGGCCCAGCCGACGCCGTCGTTTGGAGTGCGTCGTTCGGTGCGTCCTCGAGTGGCGCTTGAAGGATGTGTTCCGTCAACGACGCCCGCATGGCAAGGTGCGGTGTGGTCTCTGACCACACCGCCCAGATCTCGGAAGGACACGATTCCCCGTCCAGATGCGGATGCGCGTGCCGAAGGATGAGTCGGCTACGCAGGGCAGGTCGACCCGTGGGCCGACTGGATGGTCTGTCGCTCGAGAGGAAGGCAGGGCACGACGATGCTTCCGTCGATGATGGCTTGGCGCAGTGCCTCGAGCCGGGGACGGAAACGGTCGAGGAAGCCGCCGCTGTAGGACAGCTCGACACCGCGCTCGGCGAGGCCGAGGCGACGTGATGGCAGGGCGTCGCCGGCGGCGATGGCGGCGAGTGCCGAGTACACGGCCGTGTCGTAGCGCTTCACCACCGAGCTGAGGATGTGGGGAGTCCACGACGTCGGATCGACGGTGCCGGGCAGGTTGAGCACGGTGTTGTACTGGTCGGAGTCGACGCCGATCGCCCAGAGCTGGTGGGCCGGTCCTGAGAGGTCGGTGGCGGCCTGGATCACGCCGAGGCCGCCGGTGCCGGCCGCGGCGAAGATCACGTCGGCACCTTGCCCGTACATCAGGCGTGCAGCGCGCTCGCCACCGCCGGCGTTGCGGAAGCCCGCGGCGTAGTGTGGCGGCTCGGCCAGATACGTGTCGAGGATGCGGACGTCGGGGTCGACCTTGCGTGCGCCGGCTTCGAAGCCGGCTTGGAATTGCCAGATGATGTCCATGTCGACGCCACCGATGAAGCCGATCGTGCGGGTGGCCGACTCGAGGGCAGCGGCGGCGCCGGCGAGGTACGACCCTTCGTTGGCGGCGAAGGTGATCGCAGACACGTTCGGTCCGGACATCGGTCGATCGAGGACGACGAAGCGGGTGTCGCGATGGTCTCGGGCGACGGATTCGACGTCGGTCTCGAGGGTCCAGTCGACGACGGCGTCCTCGTGGCCAGCCACGTCATCGAGTGCGCGAGTCGAGTCCAAGTTCTCCTCATCGAACCGGTCCGCGCTGAACCCAAAGTCGGCGACGGCCCGGTCGTAGCCGTGGTCGATCAGGCCACTGACCTCGCCGCTGTCGTGGTAGAAGAGCGCGACGCGCTGGGGAGCCGCTCCTCCGATTCCGTTGATCGCGACGATGGCGACGACGGTGGCCGCGGCGAGGAGCAGGGCGCTGGTGCTGAGGCCGACCAATCGTCGTCGCGCCCGACGCTCGAGCCTGCGGTGGGCGGCGAGGCGTTCGGTCTCGGCGGCTTCCTCGGCGGCATGGTGGGCGATGCTGGCGTCGACGAACTGCCGTTCGCCCGCCAGCGCAGGCTCCGACGTCATCTCCGTCTTCGACGCCACCACGTGCAACGCGGTGACGACGACCGGCTGTGGCCAGATCCCCGCGACCATGACCGTCGGACCCTCGAGCGGCTGCTCGTCCCTCGCCATCACCGTTGCCGAAGCGACGGACACGATCTACGCGACCGACACCACGCTCTGCGCCACGCCCTTCCTCGGCGACCAGGTCTACGTCTACGGCGGCACGACGTGCCGAGCAGCCCACACGACGGCGTGCGGCAACCCGGTGGCGACGATCACGGCCGGGTTGAACCCCTACGACCTCGCGGTCGACGAGGCAACGAGCACCCTTTACGCGCCCCTCCTCGCCGACGGCGAACAGCCCGGCTACGTCGCCGTGATCGACACCGGGACGTGCAACGGCTCGAACACTGCCGGGTGCGCCCAGCCGCCAGCGCTGGCCGCCGTCGGGTTCGGTCCCGTCGCAGCGGCGATCGACCCCACGACGGACAGGGTGTTCGTCACGAACATCCAAGACACCACCCTGTCGGTCATCGACGTCAAGCGCTGCAACGGCACTGACGTCGATCGATGTGACGAGCCGACCGACAAGCTCGCCGTCGACGACTACCCCAGCTCGATCGCGATCGACCCCACCGTCGGCACCGCCTTCGTAACGAGCAACGTCAAGGGCACGCTCAGCGTCGTCCCGACCAGACGAGGCCCGTGACGTCGGCACACCGCCAGCGAAGCCGTGCCGGTGCGCACCAGTTCGGAGCCGGTAGAGGTCTGCTCCTCATCGCTGTTGCGATCACGCTCGTCCACCTACAACAGAACGGTGCCGGCGACCCAAGCATCCTGGGCGCCGCGACGCGGTAGCGCTTCGGCGATCCCGGCGCCCAACCGCAGTGGTGCGTCGAGCTCGACGCGACCATCCAGGACCGCGCGTCCACTACCACGTCGGAAAGCCACTGCCGGCGCCTCCGAGAAGCCGCCCTTCCTGGCGCATGCCGACGAGCACGGCGCCCGTCCGCCAACCCGTGTCCTCGAACACGCTCCTGCGAGCTGCCGGGGCATCCGGTGAGCGCCGATCCTCGACACCCCGTCGTTCACGACGCGACCTTCGACTTCGGCGCCCGATACCACGCAGTCGAGCGCCGCCTGGGCCATCCGCGCTCGCCGGCCGATCGCCCAACCGGGCAAGACCGTTCCTCCAACTCGCGACCGCGAGCACCTCGGGTCGAGGAGTATCCCGAGATGCCGGTCGGGCGCTGTCGCCGTCGGCGACTCGCCGTCGTTAGGTGCGCGCGTTCTGGCGTGCGAGGCGGCAGCCAGGCACACCGACCGCCGCAGTGTTGCGCGCTCGCGATAGCAAGCATGACTGGACCGGCCGGCTGAACGGTGCGCCATCGATCCGGCGGTAGAGGACGCGGCTGGCAGCGTTGTTCCGCGTCGTTCCCGCACACTCCACTCGGGTGAGCGTTCGGTGCGCCAATGGGTGTTCCGGGTGGAACATTTGGAGATCGGCGAGGTCGACGAGGAACGGTCCAACTCGTGCTGAGCGTCCGAGACAGTGGCGGGATCGCCGGCTGTCGGGCACATCGGCCTGCGGTGACCCGGTTGGCCGGGGCGTGTGGTTGGGTCGTCGAGTCGGTGACGGTCGCGCGATGGCTTGTCGGCGTGGGGAGGCGGAGGCGGATGGTCAGGTGGCGAGCGCGGCTCGTGATCGTTCGACCATCCACTGGGCGCCGTGGCGTTGATGGATCTCGAGGCCAGCGTGTAGGAGGTCGGTGGCTTCGGGACGTTGGAGCACGAGGGCCGCGAGCCCGGCGAAGTGTGCGGCGGCGCCGCGGTAGGCGAGGCCGGGGTCGGTGATCGTCAACGCAGCGCATGGCGTCAGGAGCTCGCTCAGGATGTCGGCGGCCGCCGTGTGCTGGCATCGGTGCGCGGCTTCGGCGGCCGTCGACAGGACCGCCAGCCAGTACATGCCGCGCTCGACCTGTGGGAGCATGGTGACGAGGCGATCGAGCGTCGCCGAGGCTTGGGCGATCTGGCCGGCGCGGGCGAGGGCGAGCGATCTGCCTGCTTCGGCCGTCGCGTTGATCTCGAGAGTGGGCCAGTCGACGTCGTGGGTCGTCGCGGGCGGCGGCTGGCAGGAGGTCAGCATGTTGATGGTCCAGAGCATCCCGCCCTCCATCAGGGTGGCGGTGGCGGTATCGAAGTGGGCGGCCACCGCCGATGCACTCGCTCGTGACGCGGCCGCTCGTGCCGCGTCCCAGTCGCCGACCGTGGTGGCGGCGAGCACGGCGCCGTAGCTGGCAGCGTGCAGGGCGACGACGTCGTTGGCGACGGTCGCGTCGGCCTCGAGCTCGCGGAACCGGTCCAGGGCAGTGGCGATGTCACCGGCGAGCACAAGTTCGCGGGCCTCGCGGGGAGCACCCAACGGCGCCACGGCTCGTCCGGGTGGGCATCGGCGAGGGCGCGCAGCTGATCGATCCATGCCTGCCGCTCGTCGTGCCGCAGTGGATCGCGGACCACGGTGGCGATCGCGCTGAGAGCGACCGCGAGGACGTCGGGCTCGTGGAGGGCGTTGGCGATGTCGAGCGCCGAGGCGGCCAACGGCTCGTTGATCGACGGTGGCGAGCTCTGGCTCTGCAGGACGCTGAGCCGGGCCAGCAACCGCGACCTTGTGCGGGTGGGGCCGCGGGGCAGCCGTTCGAGTGCCTCGCGGGCCAGCGTCGTGACCTCCTCGACGGCGTCCAGCGACACTCTCGTCCCGTCACCGGCGGCGCCGAGCGCCGCCGCGGCGAAACGTCGAACATCTCCACATCGCCGCGCCATGTCGGCGGCCTCCACGAACGTGCGCGTGGCCCCTCTCAGGTCACCCGCCTGGGCCTTGACGGTGGCGGCCCGCAACAGCTCGTCGGCGGCCACGACGGGGTCATCGCCACCCATCGGCGGTGTGTCGGCTCGCAGCGCGGCGTCGTGGTCGGCGGCGAGCTCGACACTGAGCCGCGGAGCCGATGTCGCTACGTGGACCAGATGAGTCAACTCGCCCCGCGACGCAACGCCCAACTTCCGATACACGTTGACGAGATGGAACTCCACCGTCTTCACACTGATGGCCAACTCGCGCGCCGTCGCCTTGTTCGACTGGCCCACGCTCACAGCGAGCGCGACCCGCCGCTCCTGCTCGGTCAGATCGACGAACACATCGTCCATGTCCTGCTCCGCTGCCCCACTCCCTCCCACGGACAGTTGCCTACTGCGACGCTAGACCGCATCACGGCAAGGCCCACGCATACGAGGCACCGGCGGCCATGACGAGTAGGTGCGACGACCCCTCGGCCCCGGGAAATCGCGGAGTCGGTTCGCACCGGTCCACGATCACACCACGCAGATGGTGGATCAATGTTCAGACCGCCACGTGGCGTCCAGCGCCGAATCGGGCACGAGCGCAGAGCGCCGCCACCGGCCTCTCGGACAGAACCGGCCATCGCCGCCGCGACCCACGTCGTGCGCTCGATCGAGCTCGCAGAACAGTGCAGAAGCGGTCCGGCTCGCCCTCGCGGATCTCGTCGGCCGATGCGTCTCGAATGAGCGCTCGGCCACGCCGACGCCGTGCTCGGCGGCAGCAGCGGCCAAGACGCCGTCCGCGGGCAGATCGCCCCGTCCCGTCGAGCCTTGAGCCATGGTGTGGTCCGCCACCGAGTGCGATCGGTGTCACCCGCCTCGGACGGCGTGGATTCGTCCGCCGCGACTGCCCGGGCGAGCCGATCATCAGCCAGCTCGGACCCGACGAGGACGGGCGACGGGTCGCCATCGGCCCGTTCAAGGGGATGGCCGTTCCCGCCAACCTCGCTCCGCAAGGCCCCCGTGTAACGCGGGTCCGACCTGGGGGAATCCCCAGGTCCACCCCGTGCATCTCCCAGTACCGCCGCCAGCGGTCGCCGCGCATCATCGAACCAAGCCGATCGACCAACACGGAACGGACGGCCTGGACGCCGAGCCCTCGACGAAGGGATGCCACCGAGCCGCGCTGCCTCGGCGCGCCGCCACCACCACGACGCCAGGGAGTTTGCCACCCATGAACAACCACCACTCATCGCATCGCCGCACCGCCATCCGCGCCGCAGTAGCCGGCGCAGCCGTCGCCGCGGCGACCGCCGCCGTCGTCCAACTACCGCCGGTCGCACACGCCTCGCCACCATCAGCGTGGACGTTCTGCACCCTCACACCAGAAGCCGATGACCTGCCGGTCTCACCTGGATTGCTCACCACCACCACCACACGCGCCCACGGCGACGAGATCGAAGTGCTGCACCGAATGACCTGTGACGGTCACACCGTTGGATGGAAGTGGCTCAGCGCGGCAGACATCTCGGCCCTCTAGCAAACGCTCATCCCAGACGACGACTGGCGACGGACGGCACTCTTGGAGGAGGTGTCCGAACAGACCGCCCATCACGCCTAGCCTGCTGTCGGCCCGGGCGGGCTGGGGCGCGTCGAGCGTCCCGGTCGACCTCACGGCCACATGCTTGCTCTCGCGAGCGGCCCGATTGGACGTTCGGGGCGCCGGCGGTTGGGTGCTGAGCTCGAAATCCCGGCGATCGGCGGCGCCGCCAGACTGGCGATCGGTGCCGTGCGGTGACGCGGAGACTGCGCCCCGATTCGTTCGGCGTTTCGTCGCCGTCAGGCCCGGGCTTCTCGAGTTGACGCGCGACAGCGGCGCCAACGTGGGGGCGTGGTCTGGGTCGTCGTCTCCTGGTCGCCAGTGAAATGCGGATACGGTTCGATGCGCCGTCGTTGGGCGATCAATCACACCAGTAACACGGATCATCTAACCAACCTTTACGCCAGAACCAGATGAGCAACGCCAGAAATAAAGCGAGGAACATGTATGCGATTACTAGTCCTGTGACCGCAATCCATTTGCCACGCTGCGACGGATCCCGCTGAATATCTGAATAGGCGAAATGTCCGAACATTATCGCCGGAAATATCGGCAGGACGAGTGGGGAACCAATGGCGCACACGAGCGACACAATCGCAAAAGGGTTTACGTGACGCGTGGTCACGACCGTTGCCGCTCGTACCGAGCCAGGTTGCGATTCGCCCACGGAACAACGGTAGCAAATCGTACGAGCCCGTAATGTCAACGGTCCAACCCCCGGGACTTGACCGTCCAACGTCGATCGATTGTGGGCGCCGAGCGGTTGGATTGTTGAACGCCCGTAATCCTAAGGGTTTTGGTGAGGTTCACGCTCGCACTATTCGTGCGATCGGGCGCTCATCACGGGTGACTCGATGAAAGGGAGTCGTGAGAGCGGCGACGCCCTTGAGGATCGATGGCAGCCCTTCAGTATGCGGTCAACGCGACGTGACCGCCCACAGAGTGGCCGCTGCGGAGGTGACAGTCGCCGCCCGCGCCATCACATCGGATCGTCATCCGCCGCGCGCCGGCGCCTGCCAGGCGCGCGACGTCATGTCGTCGACGTCTGCTGTGCGTCACGAAGCTCGACAAGAACGGCGTCCGCGGCGTGGTGTGCGAGTTGTACCCGGCTCACGCCGACAGCCGGGCGTTGCTGGAAGCTCGCCCGAGGTCGGTTGCAGGTCATGAACGGCGCGAGGGCGTGGGGCCAGTCGGTGCGGGCGGGGCAATTCGCCGTTTGGCGTCGGCGTCACAGGCTGCCGATACGGGACGTAGTGTCCGATCGTGCTGGTGGCGGTGTTGGGCCCATTGCGGGTGGAGACGGCGGCGGGGTACCACGTCGACGTGCGCCGTCGCATGGAGCGTCGTCTCCTCACCGCCCTCGCCGCCCACGATGTCGGAACGGTTGCGGTCGACGTGCTCGTCGATGCGCTGTGGGGCGGTGCGGCCCTGCCGGGTTCCCGCAAGGCGTTGCGGATGACGGTGCTGCGACTTCGTCACGTGCTGGGCCCGGACGCGATCGTCACCGAACGGTCGGGGTACCGCCTCGGGGATTGCGTGGACGTCGACGTCTGCTTCTTCGAACGCGACCACGACCTGTCGTGGTGGCGGGGTGAGCCGTTCGGAGAGCTCGCCGATTGGGCTCCGCTCGAGGGTCGCCGTGCCCAGCTCAACGAGCTGCACGCGCGGGCGGAGGAGACGCGCGCCGAGGTCATGCTGTCCAACGGCAGGGCGGCGGAGGCGGTCGCGGTGCTCGAACGGCTCGTCATCGAGGACGGCGTGCGGGAAGTTCGATGGACGTTGCTGGTGCGTGCCCTCGTCGCCGCCGACCGCCGGCCCGAGGCGTTGCACGCTTACGACCGAGCCCGCCGCTCGCTCGCCACCGAGCTCGGTATCCCGCCGGGTGTCCAGCTCGCCGCAGCACACGCCGCTGCCCTCCGAGCCGACACATCGGCGACCGGCGGCGATGACCCCATCGTCGCCGCCGACGAACTGATGCGAGCCGCCACAACCAAGGCCCACGCCGGCGATGTCCGAGGGGCCACGCGCACCTTCGTGGAGGCCGCCGACATGGCGCGGCGATGTGGAGATGTTCGACGTTTCGCCGAGGCGGCGCTCGGCGCCGCCGGTGACGGGACACGAGTGGCGCTGGACGCTGTCGCGGAGGTCACGATGCTGGTCCGCGAGGCGCTCGAGCGCCTCCCCCGCGGGCCTACCCGGACGAGGGCGCGGTTGTTGGCCCGGCTCAGCGTCCTGCAGAGCCAGAGCTCGCCACCGTCGATCAACGAGCCGTTGGCGGCGGCGGCGCTCGACATCGCCAACGCTCTCGACGAACCCGACGTCCGCGCGATCGCCCTCGACGCGATGGCCACCGTGGTCCCCGACCCGTTGCGCCACGACGAGCGGCAGTCCTGGATCGATCAGCTGCGCGCCCTCGCCGATGCCCACCCGAACGAGCCGTGGCGCCGTTGGGCGCTGCCCCTCGAGGCCCGCGAACATGTGCTCGCCGGCGACATCGCCACCGCCCTGGACCAGTTCCGCGAGCTCGAGGCCGACGCGACCGTCGCCAACGACGTCGTCGCCCTGAAGGCAGCCAGCTTCGGCGCCATGCTCGCCGCCACCACCGTCGGCGACTGGGACGCGGCACGAGCGGCCGCGTCACGAGCGCGCGCCGCGGCGACGGCCGCCCTCCTCGATACCGCCACCGCCACCCTGATGGAGGGCGGGATGCTCAGGACCATCCACATGCTGACCTCCTGCCAGCCGCCGCCCGCGACGACCCACGACGTCGACTGGCCGACCATCGAGATCAACGCGATGTCCGAGGCATCGAGATCGCTCGCCCACGCCCGCGCCGGCCAGATCACCCAAGCCGCGGCGACGCTCGACCACCTCGTCACCATCCTGCCAGACGTCGAGCGCGGCATGTACTGGCTGGCGGTCCTGTCGATGGCCGCCGACGCCGCCCACCGCTGCCAGCACGCCGCGACCGCCGACATCCTCAGCGAGCTCCTCACGCCGTGCGTCGAATGGACGATCACCTGCCCCGGCCTCATCTACCGCGGCGCCGCCGCCCACTTCGCCGGGCTCGCGGCGCTCGTTCTCCAACGTCCCGCAGCCACCGACCTCCTACGCGACGGCCTCGAGATCCACCAACGCCACGGCGCCCAGTGGATGGCCGCACGATCACGAGCCGCGCTCGCAAGCTGACACTCCGCCGGCTCCTCACGAGCCATCGCACCAGCGTCACCGACCCGACCAACGACAGAAGCCGCAAAACCGGGTCACCGCAGGCCAATGTGGCGGACAGCCGGCGATCCCGCCGCTGTCTCGGACGCTCAGCACGAGTTGGACTGTTCCTCGTCGAGGATCTCGGCGTTCCGCCCCAACCCGCTCAATGCCGGACCGATCGCTCGGCGACCGCGCCCCCACCACATGCGCGCACACGTCTGGTCGTCACGGCGTGCGCCCCTATGTGGTCGGTGTGTGATCGCCGTGTGACCGCCGCGGCGGATCAATCACTTGACAACTCAAACCTGGGAGGACTCGATGAACACTCGCCTTCGCCGACTCGCCGTGGTGACCCTCGGAACGATCGCGCTCACCCTCTCGACCACCACAGCAGAGGCCGACAGTTCCGCGGAGTCCCAGCACCGCCTGAGCTACACGATGAGCCTCCAGGCCGTCGGCGGCGGGATCGACTGCGACCCCACAACGCCGAGCCGATGCATCTTCTCGTTCCAGAACGTGAAGACCTACACCGGCGAACTGACCGGAACGTCCTACGGATCCGGGACCGCCGCCCTCGGGTCGGGCGGCTTGTACCACGCCGTCGTGATCGAGCGCTTCAGCGGGTCGGTGAGCGGCTGCGGTGAGGGAACCCTCATCATTCGCGTGGCCGACGACTTCGACCTGGCGACCGGCAAGGCCATCGGCTCGTGGACCATCGTCGCCGACGCCGGAACGGGTGACCTCGCGCACGCGAGCGGTGGCAGCGTCAATGGTTCAGCCAGCGACGAACCCGTCGCGATGATCCGATGCTGACAAGTCGACCACCGCACCGATCGCTCCGCCCTCCCACGCCACATCCGACAACAGGCGGGTCATTCCTACCCCGGGACTCGTCTCGCCGGTGTCCGACACCGCACCCCAGCCGGCGGACCGCGACCCGGGTCTCTGTAGGCGTTTCGGCGTGGCGGTCGCTGGCTGACGGCCGTTCGTCGAGGTGTGAGCCTGCGTTGCCGTGGTCAATCGGCGCGGTGGGCGTGTTCGGGGGCGTGAGCGGTGAGCGTGATGCCCTTCGTCGGAGACGGCGGACGGTCAGGCGGGGAGGGCGACGCGTCGTCGTTGGAAGGCGATGACGATGTCCGTCGTCCAGGGCGATGACTGTTGGAAGCGGACGATCGTCTGGCGGCCGGTGTGGACGATGATCGCCGCGGCGTGCCAGATGCGGTGACGCAGCTTCTTCGGTTCGGCGATGGCGAGGTCACCGTCGAAGCAGAGTATCTGGGCCCAGGCGTGGAGGTCTTGGGCGCACTGCACCAGTTGCAGCCAGGCTTCGTTGCGGACGAACTCCTCGCAGGGCAAGTTGTGCAACCCCGTCTCCTTGGCGGCGCGGAATGGTCGACGACCCGTCGTGCGCTTGAGCGCCCCGTGGCTGATCGCCGCCGGTACTTTCGAGATGCTCGTCTCGCCGACCGCAGCGTCTGGCTCGCCGACCGCATGCTGCGCTTCATGCTGCCGCGCTCGTTCGAGGTGGTCGCCGACGACCCGCTGATGGAAACGATGGGGCGAAGAAGGCCGAGCTGCGAGCGTCCGGGGTAATCGTGGCCACTTTGGGCGCCCAGTAGTGATCGCGTCCAGGCGTCCCCGCGGTTACTGCACGGCGGCCGCCAGCTCGCGCCACTCGGTGATCGGGATCTCCCGGTCGCCGCGCAGCACTTGCACGGCCACGTGGTCGGCGCCGGCGTCGTGGTGCTCGCCGATCCGCGCCGCGGCGGCATCGACCCCACCCCACGCGACGATCGCGTCAACGAGCCGGTCCGACGGCGCCTTCCAGTCTGCCCAGTCGTCGTCGGTGAACCCGAGGCGGCGGAGGTTGGCGAGGTACCCCGGGGCCCGCAGGTAGAAGCTGATCGCCCGGGCCCCGATGGCCCGGGCCGTCGTCGGGTCGGACTCCAGCACCACCATCTGCTCGGGCGCCGAGCGCGACGTCGGGTCCGAGGATCCCACGCGACATACGCGTGTGCTCGGGCGTCGTCAGATAGGGATGGGCGCCGTCGGCACGGTCCCGACTCAGCTCGAGCATCCGCGGACCGAGCGCCGCCAGCACGCGGGGCCGCGCCTCCTCTGGGCCGACCGCGTGGAACGGCGCGGCATCGATGGCATCGAGGTACTCGCGTAGGTAGCTCAGCGGCTTCGTGTAGTCGTGGCCCCGGACCTTCTCGACGAGGACAGGGCTGCTGACGCCGAGGCCGAGCACGAAGCGGCCGGGGTACGCCTCGGTCAGGGTCTTGTGGCATGCCGCGGTCGTCATCGCGTCCCGGGCGTAGACGTTGGCGATCCCGAGCGCGATCTGCAGCGTCGACGTCGCCGACAACAGGATGCCGGCCATCACGAAGGGGTCGCGGCCGGTCGCCTCGTTCAGCCAGAGCGTCTCGAACCCGAGCTCCTCGACCTCGCGGGCAGCGTCCTGGGCGACGCCCGAGGGATGGGCGTCGAACGCCGAGGTCCAGATGCCAACACGACCGAGTTCCACCGCCGCACCGTAGCTGTCCCGCCGCGCGCGACGGCCCCAGACGGTCGAGCTACCAGACGCTGTTGGGGAGCCTCCAGGCCGCCGGCAGCAACAGCCCGGTGGCGGCCAAGAGCGGCCACACGCCGAGGCCGAGCGCCTTGGCCAACCCGACGTCGAGGTGGTTCATCAGTCACGGGACGCCGGCGGCGTAGACGATGAGCGAGCCAATCAGCTGCCATCACTCTCCGCCACGGCGAGCAGTCGCCCCGGCGGCGGACGAACGCACCGACGACGACGGCGGCGGCGGAGGGCCGACAGACGCGAGTCGAAGTGAACACCGAACGACGCCGTGTGGCGTGTATGAGAATGACGCGTTGTCATCGAGCTGGCACGTATCCGCCATCACCGGAGTAGTCGCACGGGTGAGCCTCTGGCGGCTGCACCGTTCCGGAACGGTGCAGCCGCGCCGTTGGAGTCCCTGAAAGGGCGGACGCCCACACGAGGGCGCATTCTGTGGCCGAGCGGATCTCAGGCGAGAGTGCGGATGAGCACCGGGTTGCGTTCCTCGAGCGCCTCCGGCCGAGCCGGCGACGGCGGCGACGAACATCGTCGCGGCCAGCGGCGAGTCGTCGTCGAGGCGCGCGAATACGGCACCGCGATCGGCGCGGCCCTCGTCCGTGAACGTGATTTGCAGGTCGGTGTCCAAAGCCGTGCAGATGACGCAGACCTCGCATCCGTTCTGATCGTTCGCCGGCGTAGGCGTCGACGGCGTGCGGCGTCCCGTCGCCGCCCCGATCATCGTCTCACGACAGCGCGCGCGTCGCGCAGCGTGATCGAGAGCCCTTGACCGATGATGGCGTCGTCGGCCCGCGGCGTCCAGATCAGGACGACACCTGCCGCAGATTTCGTTATCCATCCTCTTCTTCATCTGGTCGTCGGCACGGTCCGGCGGCTCGCCGGCGGCAATGACACGTTGGGGGGCGCCCGTCCACCTGGCTCAACCGTGCGGCCACTCGCTGGCGGTGGCCGGTTTCCAATCTCGACGCCACGTTCGGCTGCGACGAACCCCATCAATCTGCAGCAGCAAGCCGGTAGGACGGTGACTAGCCTCGCGCGTGAGCTGGTGCTCAGCGCGATGTTCACTCCGCGGCCAGTGCGAACTTCGTTCCGCATTTCAGAAGGGGCGTCGGAATGTCCAAGCAGAGCGACGGCACCCCGATCGATCCGGCATCGATCGAACCGCTCCTGGCGGCGCTTGACGATGCCGACGTCGAGATTCGCATCGGCGCGCTGTGGGCGTTGCTCGGTGTGCCGCACTCGGCGGCGACGTGGGGATCGATCGGCACTCGGGCGAACGCGATCCTCCTCGATCACGCTGGACGGACGCGCGACGAGTTGTGTTCGGTGATCGCCGCCGGGCCGTGGATTCCAGTCGCCTCGACACGGGAACTCGTGGCTCGTTTCGCGCGTGGAGCGCTCGCGACTGACTCAGCGGTCCGGGACACGGCTCGCTCGGCGCTCGGCCGGATCGCGAGATCGCCTACCGATCATCCGAGTGCGAACGCGCGTGATCACGTCGGCTTCAGCGTGTTCACGTCGGAAGAGCGCCGGGCGTTGAACGACGAACTCTCGGACTGCAGTGTCGACGCTTTGTGGGCCGAATTGCGGCGCGACCTGGCAGTGGTGCTCTCCGAGCGGAGACTGGCCTTCGTGGTGACGTCGCTGATGGAGCACGCCGGCCGCGCCGGCGACTTGGGAGCCGGCTACGACGTGACGCGCTGGGTCCAGGAACGCGGGGCGCCGTTCGCACCGGATCTCGAGGGACTGTTCGCCGAGTTCGTACGGCTACGACGGGCCCCCAACAGCCCCGAGCTATTCGCCGCTCGGCAGGTCGCGTGGCTGCTCTCGCGCGGTGGCGCCGAGCCGCTGATGGCTGCGCTGCAGGAACACGTCCGCTCCACTGACAGGTCGGAGCGATTGGCGGCCGTGTCGGCGATGCAGTACGCAGCAGCGTTTCCGCCTGAGCATCCGCCGCCGGAGTACTGGGTCGGCGTCGCCGCCGAACCGGCCTTTCAGGAACCGGCGCTGCCGCCGCGCACAGACTTGGTCGACGAACCACCCGAACCCGACGAGCTGCAGGTCGACGACGACGTGCAGTTCACCGTCTACCGACCGAGCGCCGTCACGCCTGATGTGTGGCATCCGTTCGTCGCCTTCGCCCACCGCTCCGAGCCGATCGTGCTGGCAGACGGCCGAACGATGCGCCCGCTCGAAGAGGTCGAGCAGCGGGCGGCGCAACTGCTATTCGATCTGCCGAGCGCGTATGAGTCGGTCCGGACCGACAGCGACGCAGGCCTGCCGCGAGGCACCGACCTGTTGTTCGAGCCGTGGGTCGAGAGCGGTGCGTTCAACCCTCCGAGGCAGTCGCTGCGGTGGGAGGAGGCGGTCCACGAGGTCCACTTCCGGCTCAGGGTCCCGACCTCGGCCGACGGCTCTCGTTTGCGTGGCGGCATGCGCGTGTTCGCCGGCGCTGTCGTGATCGGCGAGCTCACGTTCCGCGTGCCGGTGAGCAGCGAACAGACGGCTGTCGCCGCGGCGACGGAGCGCGACACGACGCGACGCTTCCGGCAGATCTTCGCCTCCTACTCGCATCGCGACGTGGCGGTCGTCGAGGCAGTCGAGCGGTACGTTTCCGCCACTGGCGATCGCTATCTGATCGACTCGGAATCGCTCCGCAGCGGCGAGGTGTGGGACGAACGCCTCTGCCGGCTGATCGACGAGGCCGACATCTTCCAGCTCTTCTGGTCGACCAACGCCATGAACTCACCGTTCGTGCGGCGCGAGTGGGAGTACGCACTGCAACTCGGCCGCGAGGGTTTCGTGCGCCCCGTGTTCTGGCAGGAGCCCCTGGCCGCGGACCCGCACAGGGATTTGCCGCCGAGGGAACTGCGCCGCCTGCACTTCTCTCGATTGCAGGTGGCCCCTTCACCGCAGTCTGGCATCGTCTGCAGGCAGTGCGGATATCTCAACGCCGCGGACGACGCCTTCTGCGGGAGCTGCGGGTCCTTTCTCGAATGGACCGGCGAGAAGGTCGGGGAGCCGGCTCCCTCACCGGCGAGGCCGTCGACACCGCTGCTCGAGAGAGTGAGAGTTGCTATCGCGACCGCCGAACCGGGTGATGCCTCGCCACCTCCACCTCCACCGCCGCCGCCATCCGCAGCGCCCGCCGGGCCGCAAGCACCTCCGAAGTCGAAACCGTCGGCGCCACCGGCTGGCTCCCGAGCTCACGCCCCCGCACCGATGATGCCGACGGCATCGGCAAAGCGTGTGCAGCCGGTGAGGCAACCACCGTCGCGCACAATCGTCCCAGGCGACCGGATCTGCGGCGAGTGCGGCGAGGGCAATCCAGCACAACGAACGTTCTGCTCACGGTGCGGCAGCTCGCTGGCGAGTGCGGTCGTCGCCAAGCCGGTCCGTTGGCCGCGCCTCAGGCCGCGACGGAAGCACACCCACCTCGAGGCCGGCTCGCGTCCGTGGCGGGACACGGACGCGTCGCCGAAGGCTCGCGGGCAGGGCGGGCTCGCCAGGTCGTGGCGCTTGCTGGCGGTTGTCGTGTTTGCGGCGGCCCTCGTCGCCGTGCTGTTTGCCGTCCTCTGACGAGTCCAATGGCGTCTCCTCACACTGGGTGTTGCGGCGTCGCCGGTGAGCCTCTGGTCCCGGATCCCCAAGTAGCACTGATCGGCGCGGTCGCCTCGCTGCCAGATCTCTGGTGAGGGGAGGGCCGGCGGGTCCTGCTCCGCGAGGAGGGCGTGTCGTTTCAACGCCTCAAGACGTTCAAGCTGAGCAACGACCCTCAACGACGAAGCCAAGAGAACCCGGTCCTCCGAGCTCCACGCCATCGCCGACGCCGGCGGGTGACGTTGACGGGCGGAACGTCCTTCAGCCGCGCAACCCTCACCGTCTATAAGGGGCATGAGCCACGCGATGGATGGCATGACGTGCCGGAAGCCGTCCAGAGCGAGACCGTTCTCGCGCTGCCGGACAGAGCACCCACTTCCGGGGACCAGTGCCGACCTTCGGCAACGCCGGTGCCTACCCAGTCGAAGTCGAGTGGCGAGTCGGATCCGAGCGGTTCGGCCGAAAGTCATCGGTCGTCGTCGAAACCTGGACGTAGGGCACTTCTGTCGCGGGCGTTGCGGGCATGCAGAGGACACCGCTCGCCGTCGTGAAACACGGCAACGACATCGTTCGGTGTGCCGTCGCTCCCCGCGAGCGCCGTCGTTCGGTGCGCGCGTTCAGTATCCGGTATCGGCGCTAGAGGCAACGCAGTGGCGCGCCCTGTTCTCCGCGTCACGGGTCCCGGCATTGGTGGGCAGAAGCGGCCGGCGGCGAAGGGAGGCTGGGCGAAAGGGATGCCCGAAGCAACGAGATCTCACCGATCGTGCCCAGCGCACACCCGGCGAGAACGGCTGGCAGCGTCCGGCATCACCTCGCCACCGCCGGAACGGCCAGCCTGCGGCGGGCGAACGCGCCGAGCGCTCTGTTCGCCAGCCGCCTCACATGCGAGCGCGGCACGAGGCTCACCTCGTGTCCCAATGCCTCGGCACAGCGGTAGAGCTCACGGGTCAGCGTCGGTTGCAGCACTTCGATGACGGCCAGTTCGCTTCGCACGAACCCAACCGAGATGTCGGCTTGCGGGTCGCAGAAGCCGAACTGACCGCCGAGTCCCTCAGCGCCGTAGGCGGCAGGGTTGGGTCCGAACCGATTGCCGAGCCCGAACATCGACACGTTGCCGAGATGCGCGATGGTGCGAGGCGCGGGCGACTTGACCGCCCGTTTGGTGAGCAGACTCCTCGGGGCGTCGACGAAGATGCTGTCCGGTGTTCGAGTGGCCACCTGGCTCCACTCGGTCACGATGTGGGGGCTCAGCACCCGCACACCGTCGAGGGTCCCGCCGCCGGCCATCATCGCCCAGCAACGAGCCAGCGCCCGGGCGGTAGCGATGCCGGCGCCCGCGCCGAACTCGGCGGTGTGCAGCCGCGGATCGTTGAAGATCACCTCGATGTGATCCAAGGCGCTCGTGGAGCCGTCGCCGACGAAGGCACGGCCGACCCGTGTGCCCGGATCTCGCGCCGCAGCCAGGGCGCTCTCCTGTGCCCTGCGGAACGGGCGAGGAAGATGGTCCAGGCGCATGTCGTGGACCTGCGCCACCCGCGACAGTTCCGCGTCCGGCATCCCGATCCAGGCTTCGAGGCCGAGTGGGACCGCGACCTCGTCGGCGAAGAAGCGGCCGAGGGTGCGGCCCTCGACACGACGAATCAGTTCCGCCAAGAGCCAGCCGATCGTCAGGGCGTGGTAGCAGTGCTGCGTGCCAGGTGGGTACGACGGCGCATCCTCGGCGAGCCGCGGGGCGATTCGGTCGAGGTCCCCCCAACCGACACCATCGTGACGAACCACCTCGTGCATCCGGTCGAACCCGATCACCCCGGCGGTGTGGGCGAGGAGCTGGCGCACCAGCGTGTCCTCCTTGCCGTTTTGCGCATACTCCGGCCAGTACGCCGCCACCGGCTCGTCCAGGTCGATCCGGCCCCGGTCGACCAGGATCTGCACACAGATCGCGGTCAATCCCTTCGTGGCCGACATCAAGACGGCAGCGGTCTCCCTGCACCACGGCTGGCCCGGCCGAGCCTCACCAGCCCAAACATCGACCACCGGCTTGCCGTCGACATACGCGCAGTAAGCGCCACCGCCGCGGCCGAAGCTGCCCGAGCCCGCGACGAACGCATCGCGCACCGCTTCGTACCCCGGCTCAACCACCCACTCGGCCGCGAACGTGGCAGCTCCACCAAGCGCGCGTTGGGATGTTCCCGAGCCGGTTGTCACAACTGCCCCCATCCGAAGTTACCCCTGCGGACAAGGCTGCCGATCGCGGGCCGGCGCGCCGAACACGCCGTTGACGTTGCTGCCAATGATCTCGGCGAGCACCGACTCTCGCACAGGCTCAGGTCGAGGAGGATCAACCTCTCGTCGTCGTCAAGATTCCACCGGGTGGCATCGACATCGCTGGTCGCTCACCACCACGGCATTCCGAACGGCGCGCCGACGCGGTCAATGCGCCCGCCCTACCAGAGCCCGACCACCAACCCGGGTGTCCGAACATCGCATCGCGCGACCGACCGGCGCGCCCTGGACCGCCGGTCGCTCGTACGCGCCACGCCAAACGGCAGCTGGCACGCGTGTACGCCACCCCTTACAGGCTCCAGCGCTTGACCTCGCGCCGACGCCCAACGTCGCTGCGGTCGCGCTCGCGTCAGCCGGCACCGCCGCCGCAGCCGATCAGGTCGAAGAACCTCGAGCCGTAGAAGCTGTGCGGCCGGCGGAGACGGCGGCGAGACCGAAGCCAGGGCGCCGTGGCACTTCAAGCTGCTGCTCGTCCTGCTCGCCCTCTACGTGACGTGGCGCATCATCGACCTGTTCAGGTGAACGCGAGGCCGGGGAACTCGCCGCCGTTGCGCCACTCGTCGATGTACTCGAAGAATGCGACCGGACCGAGCGGGTAGCCGGCCATGGCCAGCTTCGCCCGCCGGCCCTCCGGCTGGCCCTCGTTGTTGTAGTAGCCGGGGGTGCAGTCGGGGCCGCCGATGAGCAGCCGCGGCGTCGCCTCGATCGCCGCGACCCAGTCGCGCTCGGCCTCGGCGGTGCACTCGACCTCGGCCGCGCCGAGGTCCTCGGCGTGGCGCACGATCGCCGCCAGCGTCAGGCCGGCGTCGGTGTAGTTGCTCGTCACGTTGGCGACGAGCGCGGCCGCCTGGGCGAAGCCGACGACGAACATGTTGGGGAACCCGCGCACGTGCATGCCGTGGTAGCTCTCCATCCCGTCCGACCACTTCTCCGTGAGCGTCAGCCCGTCGCGACCGATGACCTCGAACGCCGAGCGGTGCGTGTAATCGGTGTTCACCTCGAAGCCCGAGGCGAACACGATGCAGTCGAGCTCGTAGTGCTCGCCGTTCGCCCACACGCCGGTCTCATCGATCCGCTGGACGCCCTTGCCGGCGGTGTCGACGAGGTGCACGTTCGGCAGGTTGAACGCCGGCAGGTACTCGTCGTGGAAACACGGGCGCTTGCACAGCTGGCGGTACCACGCCTTCAGGTCCTCTGCCGTCGCCGGGTCGTCGACGATCGCGTCGGCACGCGCCCGGATCTCCTCCATCTTCTCGTCGTCGCTGTCGTGGTACGCCTGCTCGAACGAATCGACCGTCATCTTCGACAGATCGCCCTCGAGCAGGTCCATCATCCGATCGCGGATGCGCTGGGAGATGTCGGTCCAGCCGTCGTGGACGAGGTCCTCATCGGCGAAGCCGCCGCCCTGCAACGTGGCGAAGTTCATCAGCCACTCGCGCTGCCAGCCAGGCTGCAGGGTGGCGAACCAGTCCGGGTCGATCGGGTGGTTGTTGCGCGCGTCGATGGCCGACGGCGTGCGCTGGAAGACGTACAGCTCCTTGGCGTCGCGCCCGAGCGGCGGGATGCACTGCACGGCGGTCGCCCCGGTGCCGATGATGCCGACGCGCTGGTCGGCGAGCTTCGTCATCGGAGCGCCCTCGTAGCTGCCGCCGGTGTAGTCGTAGTCCCAGCGGGCGGTGTGGAACGTGTGCCCGCCGAAGCTGTCGAGCCCGGGCACGCCAGGCAGCTTCGGACGGTTCAGCGGCCCCGTGCCCATGGCGATGTACTTGGCGGTGATCCGGTCGCCCCGGTCGGTGGACACGAGCCAGTGCTTGGCCTCGTCGTTCCACGTCATCGTCGTGACGTCCGTCGAGAAGATCGCTTTCGGGTACAGGTCGTAGTGCTCGGCGATCCGCTTGGCGTGCCCCCAGATCTCGGGCGCCATCGTGTACTTCTGCGACGGCATGTGCTCCGTCTCCTCGAGGAGCGGCAGGTAGACCATCGCCGCCGTGTCGCACATGGCGCCGGGGTATCGGTTCCAGTACCACACACCGCCGAAGTCGCCGCCACTCTCGACGATACGGACGTCGTCGATGCCCGCCTCATGCAGCCGCCCGGCAACGCACAGCCCGGCGAACCCGCCGCCAACCATGAGCAGCGTGGTGTGCTCGATGATCGGAGCCCGATCGAGGCGCGGCGTGTACGGATCGTCGTTGAGGTGAGCGAAGCGACCCGTCGGCTCGACGTACTGCGCGACACCGTCGGGACGCAACCGCTTGTCGCGCTCCTCCCGATAACGCACCCGCAGCGCGACTCGGTCGGCTTCAGTGAGCGATGGCCGTGCAGTCACTTCCCCATCTTGTCGCCTGCACGCGACCCGAGCGCCTCCTGGGCGGCCCTCGATCGACCGGAGCCGGTCGCCTTCACGCGATACGTGCGCAGCGACCCGCCGTCCAAACTGGCCGGCACCGCCATGCCGATCGGCCCGCGGTCGCCGTTTCCGAGCGTCGTTGTTCGGTGCGGGGTGGCGGGGTCGGCGTCGGTGGAGCGCATCGCAGTAGATCGGCGGTCGCAGAGTGCAGCGGCGCGGTCGGGTTGCCCGCTCCGGTCGTGTCAGCGGGTGATGGAGATCGGCAGGGTGGTGGGACCCGACACGCCGACGATCGGCTTCCAGGGTGCGTCGCCGGCCTGTTCGATCTGCGGCCAGCGTTGCGACATGAGGGTCAGGCCCTCGGCCAGCTCGGCCTTCGCCAGGTGGACGCCGAGGCAGTAGTGGATGCCACCGCCGAAGGTGAGCTGCGGCTCGGCGTCGTGGCGGGTGATGTCGAACCGGTCAGGGTCGGGGAAGACCGAC
This sequence comes from uncultured Acidimicrobiia bacterium, assembly GCA_963750905.1. Classification (GTDB taxonomy): domain Bacteria; phylum Actinomycetota; class Acidimicrobiia; order Acidimicrobiales; family Ilumatobacteraceae; genus JALZMG01. The sequence goes on along the minus strand of CAVVSE010000018.1, from coordinate 570,913 downwards.
GGGTCGCGGTTGGCGGTCGAGGAGCTGAGCTCGACGAACGAGCCAGCGGTGATGGGCAGGCCGGCGATCTCTCGGTCAGCAGTTGCGGTCCGCAGCAGTCCGGTGATGATCGGCTCGAAGCGCATGACCTCGTCGACGGCGCCGGTGACCAGGTCGGGCTGCTTCCGCAGCAACGCCCACTGGTCGGGGTGCTGGCAGAACACCTGGATGGCGGCTGCCAACTGGTTGCGCGTGGTGTCCGTGCCGGCGGTCAATGTGGCGGTCACGAGCATCTGCAGCTCGCTGTGGGTGAGGCGGTCGCCGTCGTCCTCGGCGCGCATGAGGTCGCCGAAGAGATCGTCGTGCGCCATGCCGCCGGCGCGGCGCTCCTCGACCACTCCGTCGACGTAGTCGTCGATGGCGTGCATCGCGTCGAGCACGATCGGCCCGTCGTTGACCAGGTTGAAGTTGAAGATCTTGAACAGGTCGTCGGTGAGGCGGCTGAACAGCGGCCAGTCCTCCCGCGCAAAGCCGAGCACCTCGCAGATGACGGCGATCGGGTACGACTCGACGAGGCGCACCACGTCGAGCTGGTCCTGGTCGTCGACGGAGTCGAGGAGCTCGATCATGACGCGTCCCATCACCGTTCGCAGGCGGTCGGCGGCCTGAGGTCGGAAGGCCTGGGCGACGAGGCGGCGCAGGCGGGTGTGCTCCTCGCCGTCGAGGGAGAGGATGCCGCTGATCGTGCGGTCATAGAGCTCGCCGTCGGTGATGCCCTGCACCTCGAGCGCCAGCGCCGGCGGGTTGCGGAACGAGCGGTCACGGATGACGGTCTGGACCTCGCGGTAGCCGAGGAGCACGGGGCCGAAGATGCCCTGCGCCACCGGCGACTGGGCCAGCGCCGCCCGGTTCAGGCCGTGCCAATCGGCCTGGTACTCCGGACTCATCGTGTTCAGCATCGGCAGCTGCTCGAGCATCGTCATACCCACCTCCGGCTGATCCCGCAGTCCAACCCACCATGCGCCCGGTAGCGCAAGGAGGCAAGGGCCGAGCACGTCGCAGTGGCATGCCGCAACGCACGTACGGAACGCCACAGCTCCCGGCCGTCCATGCGGCGGCAACCCGATCGGCTCCGCCTCCGAGCGCGGACATGCCGCTCTGGCGCGATCCGCGAGAGGCGACGGCCGCCATTCGGTCGCGTCGTTCCGTGCGCTCGACACCGGCCCCGGTGCTCGCGTCGGCAAGCAGGAGCGGTGCGACGGCGGCGCGTGCGCGCCATCGACCCGGCGTTCGGTCGCGCGTCGGTGGAGCGGTATGCCCGCGTTACGAGGACACCCGTGGGACCGGTGGCGGCGGGCCGCGCCGGTCCGAACGCCGATCCATCTGTCGCGTCGCCAGGGGATGAGAACAGCGGGCGTGCTTGCTGTCGCGAGGGGTGTCTGCCGGGGTGCCGGCACGTCTGGAACGCGTGGCTGGGTTCGGTCGGGTGTCATCGGTGCGGGTGAGTGAGTCCGGTGACGAGTGGAGCACACCTGCGACGTCGTTCCGACGAGCAGCGCTGTGCGCTGCTCGGGGTGTCGGGTAGTTCATTCCATTGATCTCAGCGGTTTGGTCGCCGGTGGTGTGGCGCGGCCGAGGGCTGCGAGTTCGGCGACCACTGCGTTGTGGCGGTGCATCAGGGCGGCGAGTTCGGTGACGAGCGCGTCGACGTCAGTGGATGACCCGGCGGGGTGTCGTGAGTTCGCCAGTTGATCGGCCGCGAGTCGGGCTTGGCGGGCGGTGTCACCGGGGGTGGCGGCCAGTTGCCGTTCCAGCGTCCGCTCGAAGTGCTCGAATTGGCGGATGGCCGCGGAGGCGTCGCCGGCGGCGAGGTGGCGGCGCATCAGCGCCACGTGCGCCTGTTCGTCGGTCGGGTCGAGCTCGGCCAGTTCCCGCCACTCGCCGGCGAGCCGCAGCAGGTCGAGGCGCCGAAGGTGCAGGAGTTCTCGGCGGTCGGCGGCCCAATGTTCATAGCGGTCGCCGGGCAGGAGCTCGCCTCGGTACCAGGCGAGGGCTTCCCGGGCGGCGTCCGGGTCGCGCCTTGTCGCCGCGACTCGGGCAAGCTGCTCGAAGCGGGTTGCGTCGACGGTCACCTCGGAGTCGGGGAACAACCAGACGGTCTCGTCGCGCAGCACGATCGCGTCGGGGCGACCGGCCGCTCGCCGGGCGAAGTGTGCCGCCTTGTGCAGGCAGGGGGCGGAACGGGCTGGCGGCTGGTCGGGCCAGAGCAGATCCATCGCGTGCTCCCGGTGGAGGCGCCGGCCCGGGGCGAGGGCAAGGATCTTGACGAGTGCTGCGGCGCTACGCCGAGCCCATCCCCGGTCGGCGGTGGGCTCGCCTTCGACGACGACGTCGAAGCCGCCCATGACCGTGATCGCGACGGGGACGGGGGCGGTGGTCACCCGGAGCGGTCCCATCACGCCGCCTTTGCGCTGGCGCCGCCGGTGCGCGGCAGGCTTGCGTCGCCGCGGCTGGTCCGGGACGAGTGTGACGACGGTCCACAGCACGCCGGCGGCGGCCAGGGCGGTCGCGGTGTCGGCGACGCTGCCGGTGCCGAGGATGGCACCGCGCAGGGTGTCGGTGGCGTGGGCGACGGGGTTGGCCGTTGCCATCGTCTGCATCCAGCCCGGCATCGTCTTCAGCGGGGCGAAGGCGCTCGAGACGAACATGAACGGCATCATGATCATCATCCCGGCGAACTGCACGACGTCGGGTCGGCGCAACCGGTCACCGATGCGGCCGAACAGCGCACTCATCGACGCCGCCAGGGCGACGAGGACGACGACGGCGGCGCCGGCGTCGAGCAGGGTGCCGTGGAAGCGGAAGCCGAGCACGACAGCGCCGGTGATGAGGATGGCACCCCGGGCGAGCGTGAACAGTGCCTCGTTGATCGTGCGGGCGATGCTCGGGAGCCGACGCGACATCGGCAGGGTGCCGAAGCGGTCGTGGAGGCCGTTGGTGTGGTCGATGGCGGCGGCGACGCCGGCGTTGGTGCCGGCCATCACCGTCGAGACCGCGAGCATGGCCGGGGTGAGGAAGTCGATGTAGCTGACGCCGGCGGGGAAGTCGGGGCTGTTGGCGACGCTGCGGAACACTTGACTGAACAGCACGAGCATCGCCATCGGCATGGTCAGGGAGAACATCAGCAGCTGCGGGACGCGGGCGCTGGTGCTCAGGCTGCGACGCAGGAGGATGGCGAGTTGGTCCACGGCGAGGGGCCGCTCGTGCAGCGCGGTGGCTGGGGTCTTCATGTCGGGGCTCCGGTGGTGGCGAGGTGGAAGAAGACATCGTCGAGGCTGGGCGAGGCGACGTCGATGTCGGCGAGGGCGACGGTGTCGGTGGCGAGGCGGCCGACCAACGCCGCCGCCGTCGCCGCGTCGGGCAGCGTGAACGAGACCTCGACGCGGTCACCGCCGACCGGTGTCGTGGCATCGGGACGCCGCGGGAGCGTGTTGACGTCGAGGGCGCCGATGGTGGCCCGCACGATCTTGCCGCCGATGCGCGACTTGAGCTCGGCGGGGGTGCCGTGGCCGGCGACGCGGCCATGGTCGAGGATGACGACCTGGTCGGCGAGCCGGTCGGCTTCCTCCAGATACTGGGTGGTGAGCACCACCGTCGTGCCGGCAGCGGTGAGCTCGGCCACGACCTCCCACAGCGCGTGACGGGCGTTCGGGTCGAGGCCGGTGGTGGGCTCGTCGAGGAACAGCACCGTCGGTGAGGCAACCAGGCTGGCGGCCAGGTCGACGCGGCGGCGGGAACCGCCCGAGAGCTCACCGACCCGGCGGGAGGCGATGCCGCGCAGGTCGAACCGTTGAACGAGGTCAGCGGCCCGGCCCCGGGCCGCAGTGCGCAGCCCGGCCAGACGACCGACCAGCTCGAGGTTCTCGACGGCCGTCAAGAAGTGGTCGAGGCCGGCGTACTGGCCGGTGACGCCGATGCGGCGGCGGACCTCGCCCGGCTTGGCCAGCGCGTCGATCCCGTCGATCACCACACGCCCACGATCGGGGCGGATCAGGGTGGTCAGAACCCCGACCAGCGTGGTCTTGCCGGCGCCGTTGTGGCCCAGCACCCCGAGCGTCGTACCCGGCCTGACCCGCAGGTCGACCCCGTCCAATGCGTGCGCGCCCCCGAAGGCGACTGCGACGTCCTCGACGACGACAGCGTCGGCGTCCATGTCACGACTCCACGAGCCCGGCACCACAGCAGGGGCCGGTGTCGGTCGACGTCGTCGTGCAACACGCACCGGTGTGGCCGTCCTGGCCCTGTCCGGGGTCGTCGGCGAGGACGGTGTAGAACTCCCACGCGCCGAGGGGCACGTCGGGGGCGTCGACCCACACCTTGTCCTGCACAGCGTGGCAGCAGCGGTCGGCCCCTGTCATCGTGTGCGTGAGCCCGGCAGCGGCGAACCGGTCCGCCGCGTCGACGACCTGCGCCGGGGTAGCGACCTCGACACCGAGATGGTTGAGCGGTGACACGGCGTCGGGGTTGGCGAACAGGACCAGCTTCAGCGGCGGGTCGGCGATCTCGAAGTTGGCGTAGCCCGGTCGCTGCTTGGCCGGCTCGACACCGAACAGGTCCCGGTAGAAGGCGGTCGCGGCGTCGATGTCGGTGACATTGAGCGCGAGCTGAAGGCGGCTGGTGGTCTGCACGATGTGCTCCTGGCGTCGTTGCCGGGCCGATCCCGGCGATCGGAACAGATGACGAACCAGAAGCTCCGCGGACGCACAGATGACGCGGTTGCGTCCCTCGCCACGGTCGTTCGTCATTACATTGGGATGAGGAACGCAGCCATGCACGTCGACGAGGACCGGCCAACCAGCAGCCAGCTCGATGCCAGCTGGGACGAGACGTTCGAGCGCCTGCGAACCTTCATCGCCTACCGGGTGCGCGACGACGAGGTTGCCGTCGACATCGCGCAGGACGTGCTGGTACGCAGCATCGCCAACGGCGCCCTCGAACGCGTCGACAACCCGACAGCCTGGTTGTACCGGTCAGCGCGCAACGCCGTCATCGATCACTACCGCACCCGCCACGTCAACGAACCGCTCGAGGAGATCGACGACCTGTGGCCGGCACTGGAACCGACCGATGACCGCCCCAACGACGCCACCCGCGAGCTTGCCGGATGCCTGCAACCACTGGTCGCCCAGCTCCCCGAGATCTACCGAGAGGCGCTCCACCGCGTCGACCTCGCCGGGCAAAGCCACCACGTCGCCGCCGCCGAGATCGGCATCTCGACATCAGGGATGAAGTCACGCGTCCAGCGGGCCCGCCGCCAGCTCAAGGAGCTGCTCACCAACTGCTGCGCCGTGCAGACCGACCGACTCGGCGCAGTCGCCTCCTACCATCCCAACACCGACACGTGTTCCTGCCCCGGCCGAGACTGATCACCCAGCGGCACGCAGGAGGCCGGCGACCTCCACTCCCGCCGAGCGGCGCCTGGTCTCGATGCCGCCCAACGGGCAGCCCCTCTCCGAAGACGGGAAGCAGCGCGATCCCTCGTCTGTCTGCGGGTCAAGAGGCCGGGAGTTCAGATCTCCCCAGCCCGACCACTCTGACCAGGAAGATCCTGGTCAGAGTGCTGGCCCCAGCCGAACTGTCAGCCGATTCCGGCCCGAACGGGGCCGATCGACACGGACAGAACACCGGGAGGTGCGCTCAGCGGGCGCCGCGGTCGTCGAGCCAGGCGAGGAAGAGGTCGGTCCAGCGATCGGACGGGGTGCCCTGGCGGACCATGCCGAAGCCGTGGGCCCCGCGGGCGAACACGTGCAGCTCGGACGGCCGGTCGGCGGCGGACCAGTCGGCGTGGAGGCCCTGGACGATCGTGCCGAGGATGTCGTCCTGGGCGACGACGGTGAACAGCGGCGGAGCGTCGGCCGGGACCGGCGCGCCACGGGTCTCGCCGCCGTAGATGGCACCGATGAAGGCGAGCGGCTCGGCGCCCGGATCGAGCGCGACGTCGACCGCGAGGAACGCGCCGGCCGAGAACCCGATCATGCCGACGGCGTCGGGCCGGACCCCGAACCGCGCGGCCTGCTGACGCACGATCGCGATGGCCCGCCGGCCGTCGTCGGCCGCCGCCGCGCGGGCCCGCAGGTACGCCTCGGTCGAGATCAGGTCGGCGATCGCCCGCGGCAGCTCGGCGGCCGCGCGAGGCGTGGCGAGGGCGCCGTCGACGGCGGCCATCTGCGCTTCGAAGACAGCCTGGTCGGGGTCCGACGCCTGGACCCGGTACTTCAGCAGGAACGTCGCGTAGCCGGCGCCGGCCAGCCAGCGGGCCACCTCGAGGCCTTCGTGCGTCCACGCGCTGATCGTCCACCCGCCACCGGGCACGACGATGATGCCCACGCCGTTGGCACGGCCCGCACGGGGCGGGAAGACGCTCAACGTCGGGTCGGCGATGTTGCGCAGGAACGTCCCGCCCACGGCGAGGCCGGCGGGCGGCGCGGGATACGCGACCTCGTCGCCGACGCCGTCGATCACGAACGGGGGGTCGTCGTCGGCCCACAGGCGGATGACCTCGGCAGCGTCGGCAGGGTCGGCAGTCACGGCGCCATGTTCGCACCGCCCACGATGCGACGGACGCGCCGTGGGCAGCGCGACGTGCCCGCGCCGGTCGAGCTGGCAGCCTGAGCCGCCGCGCGGCGAGCGGGTGGTCGAGGATGGGGCGATGAGCCGCTTGCCGTTCCCGACCCGTGACGACCTCGACGACGATGGACGGGAGGTGTGGGACTCGATCACGGCGACGCGCGGATCCATCGTCACCGACGACGGGACCCTGATGGGTCCGTTCAACGCGTGGGTCACGGCACCCGGCATCGGCGGGCGCCTCGCCGCCCTCGGTGCCGCGCTGCGGTTCGAGTCGTCGGTCGAGCGCCGCCTGCTCGAGGTCGCCATCATCACGGTGGGCGCGCGCTGGCGGGCCGAGTTCGAGTGGTGGGCGCACTCGCGGATGGCCCTCCACCACGGGGTCAGCCAGGAGGCTGTCGACGCGATCGCGAGCGGCGTGACACCGCGGCTGCCCGACGACGAACGCATCGTCCACGACGTCGCGCGGCAACTCGTCGACGACGGCCACGTCGATCCGACCACGTACGCCGCGGCGCGGGAGCTGTTGGGGGACCGCGGCATCGTCGAGCTGATCACCCTGTGCGGCTACTACACCCTCGTGTCGTTCACGTTGAACGCGTTCGAGGTCGCCCTCCCGCCGGGTGAGGAGCTCGCATGGCCGGGCGCCGAGGATTGACCGAGGCGTCATCTGTCGCCCCGAGACCACGTCCCATCGAAGTCACATCGTCAGGAAGCGATCTCCTTGGAACACCACACGGCGCGGCGTCTCGGGTCGTGCCCGCATGCACGGGTGCCATGGCAGGCACCCGGGCGACGGTGTGTACTTCGATGGTCTGTTGTCGACCCTGAACGGAGAGCTCACACCGATGCCTGCCAAGAAGCCCCCGAAGGCGACGAAGCGTTCGATGTCGGACCAGCACAAGGCGTCACTGGCGCAGGGTCGCGAGGAAGGGCGCGTCGTGCGCAACTACCTCGAGGCCCTGGCGCTGCACGCCCCCAAGCGGGGGCGCCAGCGGACGGTCGACACGGTGGACCGCCGGTTGGCCGCGATCGAGGAGGAGCTGCCGACGGCCGACGCGATGCGGCGCCTGAAGCTCGTGCAGGAGCGGCGCGACCTGAGCGCGGAGCGGGCGACGCTGGCGGCGCCGGTCGACGTCTCGGCCCTGGAGGAGGCGTTCGTCGCGATCGCCGCCTCCTACAGCACCAGACAGGGCATCGGCTACCAGTCCTGGCGCGAGATCGGGGTGCCTGCGGCCGTGCTGGCGCGAGCGGGGATCAGCCGCAGCCGATGATCTGTTCCGCCGTCGCACTCGACGACGGCGGGTTGAGGTACTTGACGAGACCGCCGACCTGTCGCGAGCCGTCGGCGTCGACGCAGCACCGGCCGACGGCGTGGAACCAGAGCTCGCGCTCGTCGGTCATCGGGCACCGGAACGTGTACTGGAACGAGTCGCCGTGCTGGACGGCGAGCCGGAGGTGGCGGGCGACGTGGGGCCGATCGTCCTCGTGCACGGTCGCCAGGAACGAACTGACGGACGCGGGCGGTCCGACGTGCAGGGCGAAGATGTCCAGCAGCTCGGGCGACCAGGACACCACGTCGGACTCGACGTGCCAGCACCACGTGGCCACGACGGGGCCGCGTCCGGGGTCTGGGCCCACGTAGTCGATGCCGTGCAGCTCGCACCGACCGTCCGGTGCGGCGATCATGTGCCAGCGCGTCCGCCAGTAGCGGCTGTCGCGGGCGAGGATCCGCACCTCGACGGGGACGAAGCGGCCCGGCTGCGTCGCGGCACCCGCGGCGATGTCCCCGAGTCGGTCCCGGTCGTCGGGGTGGAGCAGGTCGCTCGCGGTGATCGCCCGCAGCTCGGACGGCGTCCACCCGAGCAGCATGATGACGCCGTCGCCGGCCAACAGCCACTCGCCCTCCGGCGAGCCCGCCAGCGTCGCGTCCAGCGACCAGCCAGGACTCGACGCCGGCACCGTCCACCGCCCGTGCACGTGCACGGGCCGCTCGCCGTCCGTTGCCCCCGATCCGTTCATGGCGGTCCTCCCTCAAAGACGTGCCACACCCACCCGCACCTCGCCGTGCGTCTGCGCACCGTACACCGAGTACTGGACACATGCGTTACCACGACGTCCCGGCCGGGGCCGGTCGCCGACCGGCGCCATCGCGGTGCTCGTCTAGCGTCCGGTCGTGACCGTGAGCGAGGTGCCGACGGGTAGCTACGAGCGGGTGCCGTTCCTGGTGGCGTTCCGCGACTCGTCCGTGGTGCGTGACACCTACGGCGGCACGGGTGAGCTCGTGACGTTGGAGGCGCACCTGCTGCGGCCGCCCACCCCATCCGCCACGGCGCTCGTGTTCATGCACCCGATCGGCGGTGGTGCGTACCTCCCCATGACGACGGCGCTGGCCCGCGCCGGCCACCACGTCGTGTACTGCAACAGCCGCTATCGGGGCGTCGATGCCGCGCTCGTCATGGAGAAGGTGGTCGAGGACCTCGGTGCATGCGTCCGCCACGTCACCGAGTCGATGGGCTACGAGCGGGTGGTGCTCGCCGGGTGGAGCGGTGGCGGGGCCCTGTCGATGTACTACCAGCAACAGGCCGAGCACCCGACCGTCACGAGCACGCCCGCCGGTGACCCGCCCGACCTCACGGCGCTGGGCTTGCGCCCCGCCGACGCGGTGCTCATGCTCGCCGCCCACATCAGTCGCCACGGCACGTTGACCGAGTGGCTGGACGCGTCGATCCTGGATGAGCGCGACCCGTCGGCCCGCGACGTGGAGCTCGACCTCTACGCGGCCGGCAACCCGAACCAGCCGCCGTACTCGGAGTCGTTCCTGACGCGCTACCGCGAGGCGCAGATCGCTCGCAACCGGCGCATCACGGCGTGGGTGTGGGCGAAGCTGGCCGGCCTGCGCGCCGCCGGGCTGGAGCACGACGAGCTGGCGTTCGTGGTGCACGGCACGATGGCCGACCCCCGCTGGCTCGACCCGACGGTGGACCCCAACGAGCGGCGACCCAACTGGTGCTACCAGGGCGACCCCCGAGTCGTGAACATGAGCCCGACCGGGCTCGCTCGCTTCACGACGTTGCGCAGCTGGCTGTCGCAGTGGAGCTATGACGACGCGCGCGGCGACGCGCTGACCGCGGCCGCCGACATCTCGGTGCCGGTGCTGGTGATCGGCAACACGGCCGACGACGCCTGCACGCCGAGCCACACGCGGCGGCTCTACGCGGCGATCCGCCACGACGACAAGGAGCTCCACGAGGTGCAGGGCGCCACGCACTACTACGCCGGGCCGGAGCAGCGCCCGAAGCTGGCGGAGGCCGTGGCGACGATCTCCGACTGGCTCGCCCGCCACGACCTGTAGGCGCGCCGCCCGGTTGTGCGCCCGCGGCGGAGGCCGTACGGTCCGCAGCGACGAGGGCGCGACGGCCGCGCCGAGCGACAGCAGGTGACGCATGATCGAGTGGTCCGACGAGCAACGCCAGATGCAGGCCGCCGTGCGCGAGTTCGTGCAGAAGGAGGTCGTGCCGCGGCGGGAGGAGCTGGAGCACGGCGACCTCGCGCCCTACGACGTCCTGCGCTCGTACGTGCGCACGTTCGGCATCGACGAGATGGCGCGTGAGCGCTTCGAGCGGGAGACCGCCGGCCCGCCGTTCACGACCGACGAGCGCTACGACCGGGCGGTCATGACGCTGCTGCCGATGGTCGAGTTCTGCCGCCACTGCCCGGGGCTGATGACGGCCATGGGCGTGTCGATGAACCTCGCCGGCAACGCCGTCAAGAAGGGCACGCCCGAGCAGCGTGAGCGCTGGGCCCTGCCGTTGCTCACGTTGGAGACGATCGGCGCGTGGGCGATCACCGAGCCCGACAGCGGGTCGGACGCGTTCGGCGGGATGCGCTCGTCGGCCGTGCGCGACGGCGACACGTTCGTGCTCAACGGCTCCAAGACGTTCATCACCAACGGCCCGTTCGCCGATACCACGGTGTTCATCTGCAAGCTCGACGACGGCGTCACCCCGGCGCGCGAGCGCCGCGTGCTGTCGTTCATCCTCGACCGCGGCATGCCGGGGTTCGAGCAGTCACCGCCGCTGCGCAAGATGGGCCTGCACTCCTCGCCGACCGGCCAGCTGTTCCTGGACGACGTCGAGGTCGGCGTCGACCGCCTGATCGGCGGGGCGGCCAGCCTCGGCGACGGCGCGCCGACGGCGCGGTCCGGTGACGAGGACGGCGCTGCCACGCGGCGGTCCCGCGAGGCGGCGCGGGCAGCGTTCGCCTCGGAGCGGGCGAGCGTCGCGGCGATGGCGCTCGGGATCATCGAGCAGTGCCTCGACGTCGCGGTCGACTACGCCCGCACGCGGGTCCAGTTCGGTCGCCCGATCGGCGACTTCCAGCTGATCCAGAACAAGCTGGCCCTGATGGAGGTCGCCCGGGTCAACGTGCAGAACATGCTGTTCCGCTACCTGGAGACGATGCGGGCCGGTGCGAACCTCACGTTCGCCGAGGCCTCGGCCATCAAGCTCTACTCGGCTCGGGCCGCCACCGAGGTCGCCCTCGACGCGGTGCAGGTGCTCGGCGGCAACGGCTACATGGCCGAGTACCACGTCGAGCAGCTGGCCCGCGACGCCAAGGTCCTCCAGATCTACGCCGGCACGGACGAGCTGCAGACGACGGCCATCGCCAAGGACCTCCTGCGACGCTGACGGCGGGGTGCTGCGTCAGCTCGTGCCGGGCAGGTTCAGTGCGCCGGCGACGAAGGACGTGACGCCGGGGATCGGCGCCGGGAACGGCTCGTCGACCTGACCGCTCAAGGTGCGGCGCCAGAACACCGTCGTCGTCTCCTGGTACGTCGCATCGGCTGGCGTGACAGTGTCCTCGGCCACGGTCGCGTGCACCGCCCCGTGCAGGGTCAGGAAGTACTTCTCCCCGGGCAGCTGGTCGTACGCCGCGGTGACGTCGCGGTAGGCGAAGACGCTGTCGACGTCGGAGTGGGCGACGAGCACGGGGAACCAGATCTCGCCGAACCGCTCCGGCGCGACGTACGTGAGGCCGTCGGACTGCACGAGGGCGTCGATGCGGTCGTCGACGGGATCCCCGAGCACCTCGCTCCACACGGTGAGGGATCCGAGCGAGAGGCCGAACAGGCCGATGTGCTCGGGGTCCACCCGTCCGCTGATCGGGGTGCCCGTCGCCGCACTGCGGGCCAACACCTCGTCGATCACGAAGCGCACGTCGCGAGCCTGTTCCGGGAAGTCGGCGACGACGGGCTCGGCCACGAGATCGCTCGTCGCGGGGAACCGCGGCGCGGCGACGACGTACCCGCGCTCGGCCCAGTAGGTGGCGAGCATCGTGAACTTCGCCGGCGAGCCACCGGCACCGTGGGCGAGCAGCACGAGGGGAGCGGCGGTCGCCCCGGGTGGGAGGTACACGGTGGTCGGCAGCGCCCGCGAGGGCGAGAACGGGACACCCGGCGCCTCGTTCGTCGGCCGGCTCGGGTCGATGAGGTCGAGCTGGATCACGGTCACCCCGGCGGGCGCCGGGACCGTCGTGGGTGCCGGCTGGGCGGCGGCCGGCGGCGGCGCCGGCGCCACGGTCGTCGTCTCGGGCGCGCCCTGGTAGGTGCCCCCGCACGCCGTCAGCGAGCTCGCGACCGCGGCCAGCGCGACGACGCGACGCATCGATCGTCCCATGTGAGCGTCCTCCCTCGAACGTCGCCCGCGAGTGTGTCATGGACGGCGGGGCCGTGGCGGCGTCGCGGCGCGCGGCGACACGTGGGTCGCGAGTGTGGTTCGATGGACCCGTGCATGGTCGACGACTCCCCGTGGCGGCCGCCGTCGCCGTCCTCGTCCTCGTTGGCGCGGCGTGCGGGGACGACGACGACGATCCTCGTCGACCACGACCACCACGGCGCCAGCGGCGACCACCACGCCCGGACCGGTCGGCTCGGCCAGCGCCGAGCTGTGCCAGGCGCGCGAGGACCTCCGGACGTCGATCTCCGACCTGTCCGACGTCGACGTGGTCCGCAACGGCACGTCCGCCATCACGGACGCGTTGACCCAGATCAAGGACGAGCTGGGCGCCGTGCGGACGGCGGCCGGCAGCGACGTGCAGCCGCAGGTCGACGCGTTCCAGCAGGCGGTGGACGCGCTGCAGACCGCGCTCAGCGGCTCCGACACGCCACCGGTGCGCGACATCATCGCCGCGGTGCAGGACGTGGGCACGACCGGCGCCACGCTGCTGACGAGCCTCGGCAACCTCGACTGCCCGTGAGCACGAACGACGGGCGCTCCGCCCGCCCGCTCAGCCGGCGGCGCTGAGGTTCCGCGTTCTGGGGCGTTCCCTGACGGGATCCGTCCGGGAGGTTCCCCAGTTCGGCGCGGCGCGCGCCGATCAGGGCTGCCTGCCCGCTGTCGGCCACGATGGCGGCGACATCGAGCAGGACCGGAGGACGCCCATGGCCGCACCGACGCTGACGACGGGGATCGCCGACGAGCTGACGTCGGTGATCACGATCGAGATGTGCACGGCCCACACCGGTGTGGCGGTGCTCTCCACGCCGGCCATGATCCAGCTGATGGAGAACGTGTGCGCCGGTTCGGTGCAGCCGCACCTGTCGACGGGGGAGTCGTCGGTGGGCATCCACGTGTGCGTGTCGCACGTCGCCGGGTCCCACGTCGGCGAGGAGGTCACCGTGCGCGGTTCGCTGCGCGAGATCGCCAAGGGCCGCTTCCTGACGTTCGACGTGACGGCGCACGTCGGCGACCGCCTCCTCGGTGAGGGCACGCACCAGCGCGCCGTCGTGGATCTCACCCGGCGCCGCTGAGGCCCCGGGCCGGGTCCACCGCCGTCGACCGTCGCGGTCGCAGGACGGCGCCGCGCAGCACCGCGCCGCAGGGAGGCGCGGTGCTGCGCGAGCGGGTGGGTCCGGCGGGCCGACCGCGACCGGGCGGCCGATCGGGCGTCGCTCAGGGCGACATCGTGACGCCGGCGAACTCGATGTGCCCGGACTGGTAGTAGACGAGTCCGTGGACCTTCTCGGTCCTCGCGATCGGGATCTGCGGGTACAGCATCGGCAGGTTCGGCATCGACTCGTCGATCGCCCGGAGCAGGTCCTCCAGCCGGGCCGGGCGGTCATCGCCGGGCACCAGCGAGTCGACCCACGCCTGCTGGACCTCGGGATCGTTCTGCCGTCCCGGGTTCGAGAACGACTGGTCGTTGAAGTAGATCTGCGCGGTCTCCGCCGGATCGATGCGCCCGGGGTACGCCGACACGATGGCGTCGGTCGCGTTGCGGACGAAGAAGGCGTCGGCGAGGTTCGGTTCCTGCGTGACGTTCATCGTGATGCCGACCTCGCCGAACATGCCCTGCAGCACCTCGGCGAGCTTGACGTACGTCGGCTGGACCGATGTCATGGCCTCGAACGTGAAGCCGTCCGGCAGGCCCGCCTCGGCGAGCAGCTCCTTGGCCCGCTCGGGGTCGTACGTCGTCGAGTCGCCGAGGTCGTCGACGTAGTAGGGGGTGTCGGGCGCGACCCACTGGGTGGCCAGCGTGCCGTACCCGAAGAAGAGGGCGTCGATGATCGACTGGCGGTCGATGGCGTGCGCCATCGCCTGGCGCACGAGCGGGTTCCCGAACTCGCTCTTCGTGCGGTCGAGCTGGAAGTGGTACAGCTGGATCGTGTCGCTCACCGTCACGTCGACGCCGTCGATGTCCTCGGCCTGCTCGATCTGCTCGGCGTCCAGCGGCGTGGCGTCGATGGCGCCCGTGCGCAGGCCGTTGAGGCGTGTCGTCGAGTCGGGGATGTAGTAGATCTCGAGCCGCTTGACCCCCGCGTAGTCCGGGTTCCAGTAGTCGTCGCGCCGCTCGTAGGCGGCCATGTCGCCCTCGCGGTACTCGACGAGCTCGTACGGGCCGCTGCCCACCGGCTGCGAGTCGAGGTCGGGGTTCTCGAACGCCGCCGGGCTGATCATCATCCCCGGCCGGGTGGCCAGCTGCATCGGCAGCGTGGCGTCGGGCCGGTTGAGCACGAACCGGACGTGGGTCGGGTCGATCACCTCGACGGTGTCGACGCTCGCCAGGTAGGCCGCGAGGCCGGAACCCTCGACGTTCTTGGCGCGATCGATGTTCGCCGCCACCGCGTCGGCGTCGAACGGCGTGCCGTCGGTGAACGTCACGCCCTCGCGCAGCGTCATCTCGAAGTGCAGGTCGTCGGTGAACGCCCACTCCGTCGCCAGACCGGGCTCGAGCTCGACCTCCGGCGTCTGCCAGATCAGGCGGTCGTACACCGGCGCCAGCCAGTTCTGGTCGTAGCCGTTGCTCGACTTGTGGGCATCGAAGCGGGTGACCAGGTTGGCCGCGCCGTAGCGCAAGGTGGCATCCGGATCGACGTCGGCGGGTGCGCTGTCACCACCGGCCGCCTCGGTGTCGGCCGTCGTCGCGCCCGGCGCCGACCCGTCCGTCGCCGAACCGGCCGGGACCGTGTCCGTCGCGGCGGCCGGCTCCGATCCGGCGGCCCCGCCGTCGTCGTCGTCGTCGCCGCCACACGCGGTGACGAGCACGAGCGTCGCCGTGACCGCGAGCGCGATCCGGCGGGTGGATGAACGAAGCATCAGGTGCGACCCCCTGCGGTCCACGGCCCCGCACCCCACGGGCGCCGTGCCGACAGCCCAACACGAACATGACGTCAGTCTCAACTCCTGCGGCGCTCGTCACCTGATCGTCATGTGGATTGCGATCCGCGAACGCGGGGTAGATCCGCCTCGGTCCCACGCACCCGTCCGCCAGCGCCTGCGGGTGCCGGCGGGCGGTGTGGGGGACCGGGCCGTCCCGCCGTGGGCGGCCCTATAGCGTCGCTGCCATGTGTGGCCGCTTCGTCTCCTCGAGCAAGCCCGACAAGATCGCCGAGTACTTCGGGGCGACGTTCGACGGCGAGACCCTGGGGGAGAACTTCAACGTGGCCCCGACGAACGACATCTACGCCGTCGTCGCCGGGCCGGACGGCACCCCCCGCCTCGAGGTCTTCCACTGGGGCCTCATCCCCGTCTGGGCGAAGGAGCGCAAGGTCGGGGCCAAGATGATCAACGCGCGGGCCGAGACGCTGGCCGAGAAGCCGGCCTACAAGGGCGTGTTCAAGCGGACCCGCTGCATCATCCCGATGGACGGCTTCTACGAGTGGAAGGCCGGCGAACCCGGCGGACCCGTCACCAAGGCAGGCAAGCCGGCCAAGCAGCCGATGTTCATCCACCGCCTCGACGGCGAGCCGCTGGCGGTGGCCGGGCTGTGGTCGGCATGGCGGGACAAGGCCGCGGGCCCCGACGCCGACTGGCTGCACAGCGCGACGGTCGTCACCACGTCGGCGAACGGCACGATGGCCCCGATCCACGACCGCATGCCGGTGATCCTCCCGCAGTCCGCCTGGGCGACGTGGCTCGACCCGCAGAACGACGACATCGCCGCGCTGTCGGGGCTCCTGCTCCCCGCGCCGGACTCGCTCCTCGACGTGCACCCGGTCTCGACGGAGGTCAACAACGTGCGCAACAAGGGCGCCGACCTCGTGCAGCCCGTCGACCCGTCACCGACCTGAACCGGGCGGTCACGCAGCACCGGCGATCGCCCGCTCACACCACCTCGGAGCGGCCGAGGGAGCGCAGCTGGGCGCGGATCGCCTCGGCAGCGGCGTCGAGGTCGTCACGATCGACGGAGGACGCCGCGTTGGCGAACGAGAGCTGCGCCATCGAGTTGGTCGGGATGACGTGGACGTGCATGTGGGGCACCTCGTAGCCGGCGACGATGAGGCCGATCCGGGCGGGGGAGAAGGCCACCTGCTGGGCGACACCGATCACCCGGGCGACCTCGAAGACGTGGGCCACGAGCTCGGGATCGCCGTCCACCCAGTGGTCGAGCTCGGCCACGGGCACGACGAGGGCGTGGCCGCGCGCCAGCGGGTTGATCGACATGAACACGACGCAGCGGTCGTCGCGCCACACGAACGTACCGGGGATCTCGCCGTCGATGATCCGGGTGAAGATGGTGGGCATGGCCGGACGATAGGCGTCGGATGTCGGCAGGCCCACGTACAGTCCTCGCCGTGGCGCACGAGGGAGCGGGCGAGGTCGACACGCTGTGGACGATCCCGAACCTGTTCACGCTGCTGCGCCTGCTGTGCCTGCCGCTGTTCCTCTACCTGCTGCTCGGGCGGGACAACCGGGCCGCGGCGGCGTTCCTGCTCGGCGGGCTCGGCGCCACGGACTGGATCGACGGCTACCTCGCCCGGCGCCTCGGCCAGGTCAGCGAGTTCGGCAAGAAGTTCGACCCGACGGTCGACCGCCTGCTGTTCATCGTCGCCCTGCTCGCGATCATCGCCGACGACGCCGCGCCCCGGTGGTTCTGCATCGCCGTGCTCGTGCGGGAGGTCGCGGTGGGGGTCACGATCGCGATCGCCACGGTGTTCTTCCACATGGCGCGCTTCGACGTGACGTGGCTCGGCAAGACCGCGACGTTCCTGCTCATGTTCGCCATCCCGGGCTTCGTGCTCGGTTCGAGCGACTTCCCGGCGCACGACTTCTTCACCGTCGTGTCGTGGCTGCTCGGCATCCCCGGCCTCGTGCTGTCGTACTGGACGGCGCTCAACTACATCCCCGAGATCCGCCGCGGCGTCGAGGCGGGTCGGGCCGCCCGCGTCTCGGCATGACGGCGGACCCGGGCACCGCGTTTCGATACGGTTGCGGCCCATGAACGTTCCCGAGCAGCTCCGGTACTCGAGCGATCACGAGTGGGTCAGCCGGGACGGGGACGTCGTGCGCATCGGCATCACCGACTACGCCCAGGACGCCCTCGGCGACGTGGTGTTCGTCCAGGTCCCGGAGGTCGGGTCGACGGTCGCGGCCGGGGAGTCGTTCGGCGAGGTCGAGAGCACGAAGTCCGTCTCCGACGTCTATGCCCCCGTCGGCGGGACGGTCGTCGAGGTCAACGAAGCGCTCGCCGACGGACCGCAGGTGCTCAACGAGGACCCCTACGGGGAGGGCTGGATCTGCACCATCCGGATGAGCGATCCGGCCCAGTTCGACGCCCTGCTCGATGCCGCCGCCTACGGGGCGTTGATCGAGGGCTGAGCGTGGCGTACGTCTTCTGCAACCACTGCGGACACCGCAATCCGCCCGACAGCAGCTTCTGCTCGAGCTGCGGTTCGCCGCTCGACGTGAAGGGTGATCGGACGATCACGCTCACCGCGGTCGACCCGCTGCAGGACGCACCCGGCGCCGAGGACGACGTCGTCGTGTCGATGTCGGACCTGCCGGCCGGCACCGCCGTGCTGATCGTGCGCTCCGGAGCGCAGGCCGGTGACCGCTTCGCGCTCACCGCCGACGAGACGCGCCTCGGGCGCCACCCCGACAGCGAGATCATGCTCGACGACATCACGGTGTCGCGGCGGCACGCGGCGATCGAACGCACCCGCGAGGGCTATGTCGTCGTCGACGCCGGTTCCTTGAACGGCACCTACGTCAACCAGGAGCGCATCGATCGGGCGGTGCTGCACCACGGGGACGAGCTGCAGGTGGGCAAGTTCCGGCTCGTGCTGTTCGAGCGCGCCGATGGCTGAGCCCGGCGCGGCCCACCTGTCGATCGGCGAGGTCCTCGGCCTGCTGCTCGAGGAGTTCCCCGACGTCACGATCTCCAAGATCCGGTTCCTCGAGAGCCAGGGCCTCATCGAGCCGGAGCGCACCCCGTCGGGGTACCGCAAGTTCTTCGACGACGACGTCGAGCTGCTGCGCGTGATCCTGCGCGAGCAGCGCGAGAAGTTCCTGCCGCTGCGGGTGATCAAGGACCGCATCGACTCCGGGCAGATCGAGAAGCCGGATCCCACTCCGCCGCGTGGCATGCCCGGCGAGCAACCGACCGCAGCCCAGGTCGCCGGCCACCCGGCCGCCGGTGGCGCGCCGGCCACCCGGCCGGCGACCTCGTCCCGGCCGACGCCGCCGCCGGTCCCCGCGGCGCCGCCGGTCCCCGCGGCGCAGGCGGCGGCCACCGCGGCGTCACCGCCTCCCGCCACGACCAGTGAGCCGGCGGCCCGGCTGCTGCCCGGTGTGCTCGTCAACCGCGACGAGCTGTGCGCGATGGCATCGGTGACCAAGGACCAGCTCGCGCAGCTCGAGGACTACGGCGTCGTCCCGAAGCGATCGGGTGGCGACCTCTACGGCGACGAGGCCGTCGAGATCGCCGCCGCCGCCGGGGGCTTCCTGCGCGCCGGCGTCGACGCCCGCCACCTGCGGGCCTGGCGGACGTCGGTCGAGCGCGAGGCCGGGCTCTACGAGCAGCTCATCGTGCCGATGCTGCGCCAGCGCAACCCGCAGGCGCGCAGCCAGGCGGCCACGCACCTCAGCGAGCTCGACGCCCTCGGCGCCCGGCTGCGGGCGGCGATGATGCGCGCCGCCCTCCGTCCGTACCTCGACTGAGGGGTCGACGCCGGGCCGCGACCGGACCTGCGCCATCCCGTCGGCCGCGGCGGCGGCAGCCGGGGTACAGTCGGAGGTGTGGTGCCACTCGAGCTGGTCGGGGTCCGGGTGGAGGTCCCCGCGAACACGCCGATGGTGCTGCTGCGCGAGCAGACCGGCCGCCACCGCCTGCTGCCGATCTACATCGGCACGCCGGAGGCGACGTCGATCCACTACGCCCTCGAAGGGGTGACGCCGCCCCGGCCGCTGACCCACGACCTCTTCATCCAGACGCTCACCGAGCTGGGCGTGCAGGTGGAGCAGATCGTCGTGACCGAGATGCGCGACCACACGTACTTCGCCGAGCTGCACCTGCGGCGCGGCGAGGGTGAGGTCACCGTGCTCTCCAGCCGGCCGTCGGACGCCATCGCCCTCGCCGTGCGGGTGTCGGCGCCGCTGTTCGCCTCCGAGGAGCTGCTCGACGAGGTCGGCCAGGAGCCGACGCCCGAGCCGGAGGAAGAGGCGGAGGAGATCCTCGACGAGTTCCGTGACTTCATCGAGCACGTGAACCCCGACGATTTCGCCTGACATCCCCGAACTGTCAGTGCAGATCGGCCCGATCGGGCTCGATCGTCCGGACAGGTCGGTCAGTCGTCCCTTGACGCCCCGTGCGGGGGGTCGTAGCGTCGCGTTCCTCACATCGGCGTAACTACGCCGATGTCGCCGGGACCTCCCCGGTGGAGTGCTCGTCGAGAGGTGTTGGGCCGTGGACGATTCGGGATACAGCGGAACGCAGGCGGCCAAGATCGTCGGCATCACGTACCGGCAGCTCGACTACTGGGCCCGCACCGATCTCATCCGGCCGTCCCTCGCCGAGGCGACGGGCAGTGGGAGCCGGCGCCGCTACTCCTACCGCGACCTCCTCGAGCTGCGCGTGATCAAGACGCTCCTCGACGCCGGCATCCGCCTGGAGTCGGTGCGCGAGGTGTTCATGTACCTGCGCCAGCACGTCACCTCCGACATCGCCGCCGCCCACATCGTGATCAGCGGCAACCAGGTGATGCTCTGCGACGGCGACCAGCTCGTCGACGTGCTGCGCCGCGGGCAGGGCGTGCTCAACGTGCTCCCGCTGTCCGGGGTCAAGGACGACATCGACGCCCAGCTCGTCCCGCTGGAGGACGAACCGGCGGCGACCCCGCCGCGGCGGGCGATCTGACCGTGCCGGACGCGGCGGGGGAGCGCTCGCCGCTCGATGCGGTGCACCGCGAGCTCGGCGCCCGGATGGTGCCGTTCGGGGGCTGGGACATGCCGCTCGAGTACGCGACCGGGACGATCGCCGAGCACCTGGCCTGCCGCCAGGACGCCGTCGTCTTCGACGTCTCGCACCTCGGCACGGTGCAGGTCACCGGGGCCGGCGCCCGGGCCACGCTGCAGGAGGTGCTGACCAACGACCTCGGCAAGGTCGCGCCCGGACGCGCCCAGTACACGCACCTGCTCGACGAGGCCGACGGCTCGGTGCTCGACGACATCATCGTGTGGTGGCACCCCGGTGACGACGACGAGGCGACCGACGTGTTCGACGTGATGCCCAACGCGTCCAACACCGATCGGGTGCGCGACGCCGTCGGCGGCCGCGAGACCACCCACGAGCGCGCCGTGCTCGCGGTGCAGGGCCCGCAGGCCATCGATCGCCTCGCCGGGGTGTTCCCGGACGCCGCCGCCGTCGGCCGCTTCCGCGTCGCCCACGCGACGTGGGGTGCCACGCCCTGCACGGTCGCCGGCACCGGCTACACGGGGGAGCGCGGGGTGGAGATCGCCGTGCCGGCCACCGCGGCCGCCGACCTGTGGGCGGCGATCGTCGGCGCCGGCATCACCCCCGCCGGACTCGGGGCGCGCGACACCCTGCGCCTCGAGGCAGCCCTGCCGCTGCACGGCCACGAACTGGGCCCCGGGATCACACCGCTGCAGGCCGGGCTGGGCTGGGTGGTGGCGTGGGGCAAGCCGTCGTTCCGCGGCCGCGAGGTGCTCGCCCGTGAGCGCGACGCCGGAGTCGCCCGCCACCTCGTCGGCATCGCGACCGAGGGCCGGCGACCGCCGCGCGCCGACTGCGCCGTGCTGCTCGACGGCGAGGACATCGGGATCGTCACGAGCGGGAACTTCTCACCCGTCCTCGGACACGGCATCGCCCTGGCCTTCGTGCCGCCGTCGGTCGGACCCGGCACGCCGGTCGCCGTCGACGTGCGCGGCACCGCGTTGCCGGGCGAGGTCGTGGCGACCCCGTTCGTCGCCAAGCACTAGCGGTCCGGCGCCGACCCTCGATCTGGGCGGGATCCGTTCCTGGGCGGGATCCGTCCCGGGATCCGGGACGATTCCCGCCCGGAGACGATCCCCGCCCAGATGGGGGAGCTGCCCCGGGAGCGTCGGCGGCCTCAGGCGCGCTTGCGGGGTGCGGCGCGCTTGGCAGCGGCCGTGCGCTTGGCCGGTGCCCGCTTGGCCGGTGCCCGCTTGGCCGGCGCCCGCGTGGCCGGCGCCGCGTGGCGGGGGCCGGCGCCGCGCGGCGGCGACGACCGGTGCCACCGCCGCGGGTGCGGCCTTGGCGGCTGACGAGCCACCGCCGAAGCCGGGGATCCGCATCCCGAACAGGCCGCCGGCCTGCTCGGCGAGCTGGGCGAGCGGCGACATCCGCCGGGCGACGTCGTTCATGACCTCCATGAACTGCCCGAGGTCGGTGGGCAGCGCGCGCAACACGGGCGAGTCGAGCGTCCTGGCGAGACGATCGAGTCCGGGGATGACCTGGTCGATCGGCGTCGACAGCCGCGTCGCCATGTCGTCGGCCATCTTCACGGTGCGCGTGATCTGGGGCAGCATCGCCCGGATCGGTTCCTCGAAGTCGTTGAGCAGCCGGTTCACCCGCGCCGCGGTCTCGTTGAGGTTGGTCATCGTGGCGTTGAAGTTCTCGAAGCCCTTCATCAGCTCCTCGGCGCCACGGCGGAGCTGGTCGAAGGAGCGGATCACGGAGGCGATCGGCCCGGCGACGAGTGAGATGACGTCTGCGAACGGGTCGGTGCGACCGATGTCAGCCATGGCTGGTCAGCGTAATGACGTGGCGTAGGCCTCCAGTGGTTCACACGAGCAGACGAGGTTGCGGTCGCCCCCGGCGGCGTCGATCCGCGACACCGGCGGGAAGTACTTCGCCACGCGCAACGCCGGCAACGGGTAGGCGCCGAGCTCCCGGCTGTAGGGCCGGTCCCACTCGCCGAGCAGCTCCTCGGCGGTGTGCGGCGCGAGGCGCAACGGGCTCTCGCCGAGCGCCCACTCGCCGCTCCCGACGCGGTCGATCTCGGCGCGGATGGCGATCATCGCGTCGCAGAAGCGGTCGAGCTCGGCGACCGTCTCGCTCTCGGTCGGCTCCACCATCAGGGTGCCGGCCACGGGGAAGCTCAACGTCGGGGCGTGGAAGCCGTAGTCCATCAACCGCTTGGCGACGTCCTCGGCGGTGACGCCGGTCGCCTTGGTGATCGTCCGCAGGTCGAGGATGCACTCGTGCCCGACCCGCCCCTTCGCTCCCGTGTAGAGCACGGGGTAGTGGGGGTGCAGACGCGTCGCGAGGTAGTTCGCCGAGGCGATGGCGACCGCTGTCGCGTGGCGCAGGCCATCGGGTCCCATCAGCGCGATGTAGGCCCACGGGATCGGCAGGATGCCGGCCGATCCGAAGCCGGCCGCCGAGACCGGGCCGACCGGCTGGTCGCCGCCGCCGAGGGGATCGCCGGGCAGGTACGGCGCGAGGTGGGCCCGCACGGCGACCGGTCCGACGCCGGGGCCGCCGCCTCCATGGGGGATGCAGAACGTCTTGTGCAGGTTCAGGTGGCTGACGTCAGCGCCGAAGTGGCCGGGTCGCGCCACGCCGACGAGGGCGTTGAGGTTGGCGCCGTCGACGTAGACCTGGCCGCCCGCGTCGTGGACCAGCGCGCACACCTGGTCGATCGACTCCTCGAAGACGCCATGCGTCGAGGGGTACGTGACCATGATCCCGGCGAGCCGGGTCCCGACCGTGTCGAGCTTGGCGCGCAGGTCGTCGATGTCGACGTTGCCGCTGGTGTCGGTGGCGACGACCACGACCTGCAGCCCGGCCATCACGGCGCTCGCCGCGTTGGTGCCGTGGGCGCTCGACGGGATCAGGCACACCGTGCGCTCCTCGTCGCCGCGGGCGCGGTGGTACGCCCGGATGGCGAGCAGGCCGGCCAGCTCACCCTGGCTGCCGGCGTTCGGTTGGACGCTGACCGCGTCGTAGCCGGTGATCTCCGCCAGCCAGTCCTCGAGGTCGGCGATCATCGAGCGCAGGCCGACGGACTCGTCGAGCGGCGCGTACGGGTGCAGCCCGGCGAACTCGGGCCACGTGATCGACGCCATCTCGGTCGTCGCGTTGAGCTTCATCGTGCACGAGCCGAGCGGGATCATGGTGCGGTCGAGGGCGAGGTCGGCGTCGGCGAGCCGGCGGAGGTAGCGCAGCATGCCGTGCTCGGTGTGGTAGCGGCTGAAGACTGACTGCGTCAGGAACTCGTCGGGGCGCCGGGCGTCCGCGGTCAGCCCGTCAGGAGCGGTGTCGACGCGCTCGGGGTCGAGCGTCGCGCCGAGCGCGGGCAGCAGCCGTTCGAGGACGTCGAGCGTCGTGGTCTCGTCGAACGCCAGGCCGATCGCCGCGTCGTCGACCCGGCGCACGTCGATGTCGACCTGTTGCGCCGCGGCGACGAGCATGTCGGCATCGACGCCCTCGACCGTGATGGTGTCGAACCAGGTGTCGTGGCGCAGCACCAGGCCGGCCGTGCGCAACGCATCGGCGGCGATCGAGGCCATCCGCTGCGTCCGCTCGGCGATGCGGCGGAGGCCCGCCGGGCCGTGGTAGGCGGCGTAGAAGCCGGCCACGTTGGCCAGCAGGACCTGGGCGGTGCAGATGTTCGACGTCGCCCGCTCGCGGCGGATGTGCTGCTCGCGGGTCTGCAGCGCGAGCCGCAGCGCCGGGCGTCCGGCGGTGTCGGTGCTGACCCCCACGATGCGACCGGGGAGGGCGCGGGCCGCATCCTCGTGGGCGGCGATGAAGCCGGCGTGCGGACCGCCGAACATCATCGGCACGCCGAAGCGCTGCGCCGACCCGACGGCGATGTCGGCGCCCAGCTGGCCCGGCGGGGTGGTGAGCACGCACGCCAGGAGGTCGGTCGCGACGATCGCCAGGCCGCCCTGTTCGTGGACGCGCTCGATGGCGGCGCGCCAGTCGACGATCGCCCCGGTGGAGGTGGGCAGGCTGAACAGGGCGCCGAAGCAGCCGCCGGTGAGGTCGTCGACTCGCCGACGACGACGTCGATGCCGATCGGCTCGGCTCGCGTCCGCAGCACCGCGATCGTCTGGGGGTGGGTGTCGTGGTGCACGAGGAACCGAGAGGACGGCACCTTCGCCAACCGCCGCGCCATCGCCATCGCCTCGGCCGCGGCGGTGGCCTCGTCGAGCAGCGAGGCGTTCGTCACGGCCAGCCCGGTCAGCTCGGTGACCATCGTCTGGAAGTTGAGCAGCGCCTCGAGCCGGCCCTGGCTGATCTCGGCCTGGTACGGCGTGTAGGCCGTGTACCAGGCCGGGTCCTCGAGGACGTTGCGCTGGATGACGGCGGGCGTGTGCGTGGGGGAGTAGCCCATGCCGATCAGGCTCGTGCGCACGTGGTTGCGCGCGGCCCGGCGCCGCAGCTCGGCGAGCACCTCGGCCTCGGAGCGCGCCGGTGGCAGGTCGAGCGGCCGCGACGAGCGGATCGCCGACGGCACGGTCTGGTCGAGGAGATCATCGAGCGTCGCCGCGCCGATGACGTCGAGCATCCGGGCGAGGTCGTCGGCGCTCGGCCCGATGTGCCGCGGGGCGAACTCGTGGTGGTCGCTGAGCTCGGCGAGCGGGGTGGGCTGGTCGGCCATGGTCGGGGGCTCCGATGCGCGTCGGGGTGTCGGTTCCCCGCGCTGTCATCGGTGCCTGAGAGTTTCACCCGGCACCGTTGCCGGGCTTTCCCCGTCGGCGAGCCCGGTCCCGGGGGACCGCACTGCTTTCCAGCGTCGCCTCACCCGTCCGGTCCACTCGCCTGAGAGATTCCGGGGTCGGTTGCTCCTTCGGCGCCGCATCCCAACGAGACGGCTCTCCCGGACGGGTTCGATCAGCGGGATCAGGCTACCCGTGGCGGGCGCCCGGCGCGGGTGATGGCAAATCCGCTTGTGAACGTCAGGGGGTCGAAGGATGATGCGCGCGTGCCGACGACCCTCGACTTCGACGACGAGCTGGCCCGCCAGGTCGAGGCCGTCTACGCGACGCCCGACGTGGCGGCGACCCGGATCGCGGTGTTCCGGGCGATGGGGGTGCGCGCCGGTCAGCACGTGCTCGACGTCGGCTGTGGCCCGGGCTACCTCGCCCGCGACCTCGCCCTGGCGGTGGGTGACCGGGGTCGGGTGACCGCGATCGACGTCAGCGATCCGATGCTCGCCCTCGCGGCCCGGCGCGGCGCCGGTCTCGACCAGCTCCACCTGGGGCCGGGCGACGCCGAGCACCTGCCGGTGGCCGACCACTCCGTCGACGCGGCGTGTGCGGTGCAGGTCCTCGGCTACGTGCGCGAGCTCGGCGCCGCGCTGGCCGAGCTCCACCGGGCGCTCGTGCCGGGTGGTCGCCTCGTGGTGCTCGACTCCGACTTCGGCGGTCTCGTCTGGCAGGCCGTCGACCGCGAGCGGATGGAGGCCGTGATGGGCGCCTACGACGCGCACGTCGCGTGGCCGGACCTGCCGCGCGTGCTGCCGGCCCACCTGCACGATGCCGGCTTCGGGGACGTGTGCTGCGAGGTGGTGCCGATCCTCACGCTGCACTACCACCCGCACACGTTCATCCACGGGCTCGCCCGGTTCATCCACACGTTCGTGACGACGCACGGCGCGATCCCCGCCGACGTGGCCGACGCCTGGCTCGCCGATCTCGATGCGCTGGAGGCGCGTGGGGAGTCGTTCTTCGCCTTGAACCGCTTCCTGTTCGTCGCCCGGGCGGCGTCATGAGCGGAGACGGGATCATCCTGCGGCCGTTCCGCGGGGCGCCGGACATCGCCGGCATGACCGAGCTGTGCAACGAGCGCACCCGACGCGACGGCCAGGGCGAGTACCTCTCGCCGGCGACGATGGCCGAGCAGTACGCCCACCTGACGCGGTGCGACCCGGCGCGCGACATCCGCGTCGCCGAGCTCGCCGGGGCGGTCGTCGGCTACGCCCGCACGACGTGGGCCGACACGGGCGAGGGCGACCGCGACCACTGGCTGATCGTCGAGTCCGACCCCGCCCACGCGGGCCTCGAGGAGGCGCTCCTGGAGTGGTGCGAGCAGCGCGCCCTGGAGGTCGCGGCGATCGAGGTGGCACCGTCGCGGCGCCTGACCGCGTCGGCGATGGTCGGCAGTGCCCGCCACGCCACGCTCCTGGCGCGGGGCTTCGAACCGATGCGCTACGGCCACATGATGATCCGTCCGCACCTGCGTGACATCCCGGCGGGGGAGTTGCCCCCGGCTGTCGAGCTGCGCGCCGTGACCGCGGGCCAGCTGCGGGCGATCTTCGACGCCGACGCCGTCGCGTTCCGCGACCACTGGGGCAACGTCGAGCCGACGGCGGAGGACTTCGCCCGCTTCGTCGAGGACGCCGCGTCGGGGACCGGCACATCGTTGTGGCAGGTGGCGTGGGCGGGCGACGAGGTGGTGGGCCAGGTGCGCACGTACGCCCACGACGGCGACCGCGAGATGTTCGGTCGCCGGCGGGCCTGGACGGAGAACATCTCGACGGCGCGGGCGTGGCGCAAGCAGGGGATCGCCTCGGCGGTCGTCTGCGCCAGCCTGCGGCAGCTGGGGGAGCTCGGCTACGAGGAGGCCGCGCTCGGCGTGGACACCGAGAACCTGTCCGGGGCCCTCGGGCTGTACCGCTCGCTCGGCTTCGAGGTCGTCGCCACGGACGTCATGGTGCAGCGACCGATCCCGGCCCCGGACGCGGTCCCGCCCATTCCGTCATGACGGAATGGGCGGGGAGGGGAGGGGACCCGCCGAGGCGGGCGGTCATCGACGGATCCCCTCGATCCGTTGGCCGGCGCAGCCGGCGGGTGTCGTCAGCAGGCGCCGATCGCCTTGACGACCGGGTACGGGTTGATCGCCGAGCCGCCGCCCGGGTGCACCTCGAGGTGCAGGTGCGGCAGGCCGGCGTTGCCGGTCTTGCCGACGTAGCCGACGAGCTGGCCGGCGGTGACGGGGGTGCCCACGGCGATGCCGTCGGCCAGTGCGGACAGGTGGGCGTAGAACACGTAGGTGCCGTCGGGGCGGGTGATGCGCAGGCCGTTGCCGGCGAGCGCGTCGGTCGCCGGGCTGTACACCTTCGTCACGGTCCCGGTCACGACGGCGTAGAGGGCGTTGCCCTCCTTGGCCGCGATGTCCACCCCGAGGTGGACCCGCCCGCTGCCGCGGGCCGCGGTCCAGGTGTCGCCGTAGTAGCAGGGACCCTGCACCGGCTTGGCCTCCAGCGTCACGGTGATCGCCGAGGGCGCGGCGGGCGTGTCCATGGCCGTGAGCCCGAGGGCGGCGGCCGTGGCGGCGTCGACCCGGCCGGTCACGGCGAGCGCACGTGCCTTCTGGAACGCCATCACCGCGCTCGCCGTGCCGGCGCCGAAGATCCCGTCGGCGCCACCCTTGACGGGGACGCCCGCCGCGAGCAGGGCCTGCTGGAGGGCGATCGTGCGCGCCCCGTGCTCGTCGTAGACGGCGAACCCCGCGGCGGTCGTGCCGCCGGCGGCCGGTTGGGCCGGCGTGGCGGGGTTCGGTGTCGACGCGCGAGGCCGAACAGGCGTGCGGTGGCGTCGTCGACGACGCCCGTGGCCGGCACCCCGTTGGCCTGCTGGGCCTTGATCAGCACGGCACGGGTACCGGCACCGAAGACACCGTCGGCGCCGCCGGCGATCGTCCACCCCATGGCCATCAGGGCCCGCTGCAGCGTCTGCACGGCCGGGCCGCGCATGCCCATCGCCAGGCCGACGATGGACGCCGTCGCTGCCGGGGCCGGGGCCGCGGCGGCGGCGCGGCGCCGCGGCGGCGGGCTGCGGCGCGGCCGCCGGCGCCGGGCCGAGGGCGGCGAGCGTCTGCTGGTCCACGACACCGGTGGCGAGCAGGCCCTTGGCCTGCTGGAACTGGCGGACCGCGTTCGCGGTGGCGACGCCGTAGATGCCGTCGGCACCCCCCGCCACGGCGACACCCGCCGCGATGAGGGCCTGCTGGATGGCCTTCACGTTGGCGCCGCGGGCGCCCTGGGCGACGGTGCCGGTCGGCGCGGCGGCCACGCTGCCGCCGGTCGCCTGCAGTGCCTGGAGCGTGGCGGCGTCGACGCGGCCGGTGGCGGGGAGCCCCTTGGCCTGCTGGAAGCGCGTCACGGCGTTGGCGGTCATCGTGCCGTAGATGCCATCGATGCCGCCGCCGACGCTCTGGCCGGCGTTGATCAGCAGCTGCTGGAGCTGCTTCACGGCAGCGCCGCTCGAGCCGGCGGCGAGGACGGCCGCCGTCGCGCCCGTGCCGGCCGAGGAGGCAGCCGCCACGGCCTGCGTCGCGGAGCCCGTCGTGAAGCCGAGCGCGTTGGCCGTCGCCTGGTCGACGACGCCCGTGATCGGCAGGCCCTTGTAGCGCTGGAACGCCTTCACCGAGGCCTGGGTGGCGGAGCCGAAGTAGCCGTCGACGCCGTACTTGACGCCGATCCCGGCGCGGTTGAGCGCCTCCTGGAGGGCGCGCACGTTGTCGCCGTAGGCGCCCTTCTGGAGGCCGACGACACTGGCGGTCGAGCGCGCCGGCACGGCGCTGGACGACGGAGCACCCGCCGAGACGACCGCCGTGCCGCTCAGGATGAGCCCGGACGCCAAGACGACAGCTGCGCTGCCGCGGCGGAGCCGGGACCTGTGGACACGAACGGTGGACGGGACTGACATCGGGCTGGGCCTCCTCACATGGACGTAAGAGATGTCGGCCCGGGCACGGTCCACAGCGAGCGGGTGGGTGGTGCGCCGAACGGGCGTTCCCGGCTCGCGGGGCGTGCGGTACGGCATCGGCCCAGGTCAGAGCGTTGGGCGCGCTCCTCGACCATCGACCTCGATCACAGCCTGATGTGACATAACGATGATTATGGGCGTTGTCGGTGGACGTGGCGCCCGTCGTCCGGGTCGGCAGCTGGCGTCGCCCACCCAGCCAGCTCGGGCTCGACCGCAGGTGCAGCGTCGGGCTCTCGATGTGGGCGGGAGGTCGAGGCCCGGATCGGTGCGGGCGGCCCCACGCGCCCGCCGCTCCCCTCGTGGCGGGCGACTATTCCGTCATGACGGAATGGAGGGCGGTACGACGGGTGCGGCGATCTCGCGGTCCCGGAGGGGTCGTGCCGCCTCGAGGAGCCAGTCGAGCGCCTGGCGCACGTCGTCGGCCGACGGAGCGCCGTCCGCCGTCGCCAGGTCGCGCTCGACGTCGTCCACCGCGCACGCCAGGACGTAGAGCTCGTCGTGGAGCTCGTCGAGCGACGACTTGGCGACGACGAGCTCGCCCTCGCTGAGCTCGAGCTCGCGCGCCCGCTGACGCGAGACCCAGTCCCACTGGCGGCAGCGCTGGGAGCAGAACTCGCGCGTCCGCCCGGGACCACGTCGCTCCGGGAGCGCTCTCCTGCACCACCGGCAGCGCCGCAGTTCCGTCATGACGGAATGGTAGACCGCTCACCTCGATCCGACGCGGCAACGACGCATTCACAGCTCGATCTGTTGCGGCTGCCGCAACAGGATCACCGGAGAACCGGGATCGCAGGGCGATCCCCGGCCGAGCGCGGCGGCTCCGCCATGATGGTCGGGTGAGCACTCCCCTGGCCCCCGTCGACCTGCCGCGCATCGAGGCCGCGGTGCGCGAGATCCTGCTGGCCATCGGCGAGGACCCCGACCGCGAGGGCCTGCAGACGACGCCGTCGCGGGTCGCCCGGATGTACGCCGAGACGATGGCCGGCCTCGACGAGGACCCGGCGACGCACCTCGAGACGGTCTTCGACGCCGGCCACGACGAGATGATCATGGTCCGCGACGTCCCGTTCGCGTCGACGTGCGAGCACCACCTCGTGCCGTTCATCGGCGTTGCCCACGTCGCCTACATCCCGGGCCCGGACGGGCTCATCACCGGCCTCTCCAAGATCGCCCGCCTCGTCGATGGCTACGCCCGCCGCCCGCAGGTCCAGGAGCGCCTCACCACGCAGGTGGCCGACGCCCTCGGCGATGCGCTGAAGCCGACGGGCGTGCTCGTCGTGCTGGAGGCCGAGCACCTGTGCATGTCGATCCGCGGCGTCAACAAGCCCGGCTCGCTCACCGTGACGTCGGCCGTGCGCGGCCACTTCCGCGACGACGCCCGCGCCCGCGCCGAGGCGATGGGGTTCATCACCGGGCACCGCGGTCGCTGATGGGACACCCACCGGCCGCCGTGTGGCTGCCGGGTCCGGTCGACGAGCAGCTCGCCGCGGCGGTCGACGCCGTCGGGCGGCCTGGCACGGGGCGCCGCCGGACCGCCTCGCCGCGCTGCTGCGGGGCGAACCCGGTGAGCGGGCCCAGCTGGCGGCGATCGCGTGGGTGTTCGACGCGCCTCGGCGTCATCTCCTCCTCGTCGACCACCGCACGTTCGGCTGGAGCTGCCCCGGCGGCCACGTCGAGGAGGGCGAGCGTCCGGCCGACGCGGCCCGGCGCGAGCTGGCCGAGGAGACGGGGCTCGTCGTGCCGCCCGACCACGACGGCCCGGTGTCGGTGTCCTACGCCGAGGCGCCGGCGGCCGCCGACGGACCGGCCCACCACCACTGGCTGGTCGGGTTCACGTTCACGGCCACCGTCGACACGCCCCTCGTGCGCGAGCGCGACGAGGTCGCCTGGCACGCGGTGACGGCCCTCCCCCGCCGCCGGCCCGCCGACCTGACGTCCCTGCTGCCCCGCTTGCTTGCGACGCGCACCGCCGCGCGTGAGACGGTTCGTGCTCAGTGCCAGGAGTGGGCACCGGTGTCGGCCGGCGAGGCGGTCGGCAGCGAACACCCGCGGCCGGCGGACCCCAGTCCGAGCGCTTCGTCGGCGAGGTCGGCGAGACGTCCACCGATGCGGGCGCGAACTTGAACCGTGGCCTCCGAACCCCACGCCCACGACGATGGGCCCGCGGCGGTCGAGCACGAAGTCGTCCGTCGGGCTCGACGCGTAGAGGCACACGGTGCTGCGCACGGCGTCGGGGTCGACGCCCGGCAGCCAACGGCGGGCGTAGTCCTCGAGCGCGTCGACGGCATCGGGGAACGTCGGACGGGCGGGCGTCCGGGTCGATCACGGGGCCGATGCCGTGCAGTCCCGCCTTCACGAGGCCGTCCGGTGAGCCGAGCCCGTAGGCGAGGTTCTCGCCGCGCTGGATGAAGCTGGGCCACGGACCGGCGGTCGGGACGGAACCAGGCGACGGACTCGGCGGTCACGGTGATCGGAGGCACCACCCTCGCGCGACGTCCGGTTCCACGAGGCCGGCCGTCCATCCGGCCGCGGCGACCACGGCCACACGGCGTCGACACACGGTCGCCGAGCGTCACGGCGACCCCGTCGGCGGCCCGGCGGACGGCCGATGCGGGCGTGTCGAAGCGAACGTCCGCGCCAGCGGCGGCAGCCTGGTCCCAACACGCCGCGAGCGTGCGGTCAGCTCGACGCGCCGCCGTCGGGTTGGTGCACGACCAGGCCCTCGAACCGCAGACCGGGCCAGCGCGACGCCGCCTCCGACGCGCTCAGCGCCTCGACCCGGACCCCGGCCGCCGCGCAGGTGGCCATCATCGCGTCGAGCTCGGCCTCGTCACCGTGATCGACCGACCCCGTGAGGTGCAGCAGCGGTCCGCCGGCGGCGACCTGCAGGTCGTGCCAGCCGGCCAGCGACTCCTGCGCCAGGTCGACGTACACGGCGTCCATGTACCCGAACCGGAAGATGCGCTCGGCGCCATGTGACGAGCCTCGGTCGTGACCTCGGGCGAAGCGGTCGACGAGCAGCACCGACCGACCACGTCGCGCCAGCGCCCACGCCGTCGCCGCTCCTGCCATGCCGGCGCCAACCACCACGACCTCGGTCACGACCCATCTGACGCCGCGGACGCCCACGCGGTAGACGAGCCGCTCCCCGGTTCGTCGTAGGGGCATGGACAACACCTGTGACCGGGTCACCGGGCTGCGGCTCGAGCTGACCACGACCGTCCCCATCCCGACCCCGACGCTGTGGGCGCTCGTGACCGACGTGCCCGCCATCGGGCGCTGGAGCCCGGAGTGCATCGGCGCCCGCTGGCTCGACGGCGCCACTGCCGCGGCGCCGGGCGCCCGGTTCGCCGCCCAGAACCTCTTCCCGGACGGCGTCACGCGTGACGTCGAGGGCGTGGTCACGGCCAGCGACGCCGACCGGCTCGTCTTCGCCTGGACCATGGTCGACGACGACGGCGCCGACGGGTCGCGGTGGCGCTACGTGCTGCGGCCGGCGGGAGCGGGCACGGACGTGCAGCACTCGTTCGAGCACGGTCCGGGCCGCACCGGGCTGCGCTGGCTGGCCGAGCAGGACCCGTCATTCGTCGCCGTCCGCCTCGGCGAGCTGGCCGGCAACATGTCTGCCACGCTGGTGGCCATGGAACGGCACGTCCTCGAGGCGGCGGCCTGATGCGCTACATGCTGTTGATCTGCACCGACCCCGCGGCCCCCGCCGTGGACGAGGCGGCGGTGCCGGACATCGACACCTGGGTCGACGAGATGGACCGCCGCGACATCCGCCAGCTCGGCGAGATGCTGGCGCCGTCGTCGGACGCCACGACGGTGCGGGTGCGCGACGGCCGCGTGCTGCTCACCGACGGCCCCTTCGCGGAGACGAAGGAGCAGATCTGCGGGTTCGACATCATCGAGTGCGAGGACCTCGACGCGGCGATCGACGTGGCGACGAAGCACCCCATGGCGTGGGGCGGGATGATCGAGGTGCGGCCGTTCTGGACACCAGCGACGCCCTCGTAGTCGCCCAGCGCGAGTGGGGCGCGATCGTCGCCGCGGTCATCCGCGCCACCGGCGACTGGGACCTCGCCGAGGAGTGCGCGCAGGACGCCGTCGAGCGGGCCATCCAGCGGTGGCCCGTCGACGGCGTCCCCGATCGTCCGGCGGCGTGGCTCACGACGACGGCGCGCCACCGCGCCCTCGACGTCCTGCGCCGTCGGCAGGTGGAGGCCCGCAAGCTCGAGGAGGTGGCGGCGATGGATCACCACGGCGACGGCCCGGCCGCCGCCGCGCCGTTCGACGACCAGCTGTGCCTCGTGTTCACGTGCTGCCACCCGGCACTGTCGATGGAGGCCCGCGTGGCACTGACGTTGCGATCGGTCGGCGGGCTCACGAGCGCCGAGATCGCCCGTGCCTTCCTCGTCGAGGACCGCACGATGGTGCAGCGGCTGTTCCGCGCCAAGCGCAAGATCAAGGACGCCGCGATCCCCTTCCGCGTGCCGCCCTCCGACCGGCTCGCCGAGCGTCTCGACGACGTGCTCGCCGTGCTCTACCTCGTGTTCAACGAGGGCTACCGCCCGACGGCCGGGCGCGACGCAGCGCGTGTCGACCTCACGGCCGAGGCCCTGCGCTTGGCGTCCCTGCTCGTCGACCTGCTCCCCGATCCGGAGGCGGTGGGGCTGCTGGCGCTGATGGAGCTGCACGACGCCCGTGCCGCCGCACGCGTCGATGATGCAGGAGAGCTCGTGGCGCTCGACGAGCAGGACCGCACCCGGTGGGACCGTCCGCGCATCGAGCGGGCTGCGGCGATGCTCGACGCCGCCGTCGCGAGCGGTCGCCCCGGCCCGTACCAGCTGCAAGCAGCGATCGCCGCGTGCCACGCCACTGCGGCGCACGCCGCTGACACCGACTGGCTGCAGATCGCGGCGCTGTACGGGCGCCTCGCGACGCTCGTGCCGGGTCCCGTCGTCGAGCTCAACCGCGCCGTCGCCGTCTCGATGGCGGACGGGCCCGATGCCGGGTTGCGCATCGTCGATGCACTCGCAACGACCGGTGACCTCGACGGCTACCACCTGCTGCCGGCGACGCGCGCCGATCTGCTGCGACGTGCCGGCCGTCGCGCCGAGGCCGCTGCGGCCTACTCCCAGGCCCTCGCGCTGGCCGCCAACGAGGCCGATCGCCGCTTCCTCGCGCGCCGGCTGGCCACCCTCGACGAGAGCTGAGCACCGCTCGCGACGCCGCGAGTGCCGCGTCATCCGGACCGTCCGACTCGTATGACCTCGGGCACATGCGCGAGCGTCGCTGCCGCGAGGGGGGTGCAACGTCTGCAACAGGGGGTGCGTGCTGTGAAACGATTCCGTTACCGATCGCTCGTCGGCTTGGCCGTCGTCGGAACGCTCGCCGTCGCGTCGTGCGGGGGCGACGACGACGATGACGCCGAACCGGCTGGCACCGAGGCCGTCGCCGAGACGACGGCGCCGGCCGACGACACGGACGGCACCAGCGGCCACCGAGGCCGCGGCGCCCACGACCGAGGCGACCGACGCGCCGACCGAGTCGACCGAGGGAGGCTCGGAGACCACGGAGGGTGACGGACCGACGACCAGCGCCGACCCGCTGGCCGGCGACGGCGCGCTGTCCTCGCCGGACGACACCGATCCGGCCGGCGTGCTGCGGTTCGGCTACACGCTGAGCCCGTCGCAGGGCCTCGATCCGCACAAGACGTCGCTGTCGCAGGACACCGTCTGGCTGGCGCCGATCTACGACCCGCTGATCATCGAGATGCCCGACGCCTCGCTCGTGCCGGGCCTGGCCACCGAGTGGGAGTGGGTCGAGGACGACACCGCCCTCGAGTTGAAGTTGCGGGAGGGCGTGACGTTCCAGGACGGCACACCCTTCGACGCCGAGGCCGTGAAGATCAACATCGAGCGGGCCAAGACGGTCGAGGGCTCGGCCGTCGCGCCGCTGCTCGGCACCGTCGACACCGTCGAGGTCGTCGACCCGATGACCGTGCGCATGCACGTCAACGGTCCGGCCGCCACGTTGCCGCGCATCCTCGCCGACCGGCCCGGGATGATGATCTCGCCGGCGGCCATCAACGATCCGAACCTGTCGCAGAACCCGGTCGGGGCCGGGATGTACCGGGTCCAGGAGTACCGCGCCGGTGACCGGGCGATCATGGTGCCGTTCGAGGACTACTGGAACCCGGACTGGGTGAAGCTCGGCCAACTCGAGATCGTCGCCCAGGCCGAGGCCCTCACCCGGCTCAACGGGCTGCGCTCGGGTGAGCTCGACCTGGCGCTGATGGACCCGTCGACGTTCGAGCAGGCCGAGTCCTCCGGGCTCGCCAGCGAGCAGTTCTCGACGACGTCGAGCACCTACCTGCACCTCAACCGGACTCGGGCCCACTTCGACGACCAGCGGGTGCGCCAGGCGATCAACCACGCCATCGATCGCGACGCGATCCTCGAGGCCGTGTACCTCGGCTACGGCCACGCGTCCTCGCAGTACTACTCGCCGGAGTTCGAGCCCGGCTACGTCGAGGGGATGGACGACCGCTACCCGTACGACCCCGACAAGGCGCGCGAGCTGCTCGCCGAGGCCGGGTTCGCCGACGGGTTCAGCTTCGACCTGCTCGTCCCGGCGCTCGTCACGTCGCAGGGCATCGCCCAGATCGTGCAGTCGCAGCTCGCCGAGATCGGCATCACGGTGAACTTCATCGGGATCGAGGCCTCGCAGACGGCGTCGACGTTCTTCAACGACAAGGTCGGCGACATGGTCGTCGGCGGCTCTCCCGGCCGCACCGACCCGGCCAACCTCGTGCAGCTGTTCTTCACCGAGACGGCCAACTCCAACCCCGGCGGCCACACGATCCCCGAGGTCAACGCGCTCTACGACGAGGCGATGGTCAACCGGGCCGAGGACGAGCGGGCACCGATCCTGCTCGACCTGATGGAGGCCGTGACCGAGTCGGCCGGTGAGGTCTGGCTGCTCCAACCGAAGACGCTGCTCGCCGGCTCCGAGGACGTCGCCGGGTTCCACTGGTCGCTGCGCGGCCAGCCCGACTTCCGCGGCACCGGGATGCGCGCCGGCTGAGCGACGCTGCGCTCGTGCTGCCCTTCGGCCGCGCCGTCCACGGCGCGATCGGAGGGCAGCAGGGCGCGCCTGGCAAGCTCGGCACCGTGAGGGGGCTGTACGTCGTCGCGGGCGTCACGATGGCCGGCGTCAGCGCCGTCTTCGTGCTGCTCGCCGAGCTCGAGGACCGCTACGGCCTGTCGAAGGGCGGCCTCGGGTTGATCGCCGGCTCGGCGTTCGCCGCCGCGCTCGGTGACCCAGCTCGGCCTGTCGCGCTACGCCGACCGCGGCTACGGGCTGCTCCTCCTGCGCACCGGCGTGTTCATGGCCGCCGGCGGCCTCCTGTGGTTCGCCGCCGCCACCGAGCTCTGGCAGCTCGTCGCCGCCCGCGCTGTGCTCGGCGCGAGCGTCGGGATGATCGTGCCGGCCGCCCGGCGGGCGATCGTGCTGGCGTCCGACGGCGACCTCGGCGAGCGCCTCGGCGTCTTCTACGCGTCCTACCTCGCCGGGTTCGTGTTCGGTCCCCCGATCGCCGGTGCGCTCACCGTCATCGCCGACGTCCGGCTGCCGTTCGTCGTGCTCGGGCTGGCCGTCGCCGCCAGCAGCCTCGCGCTGCGCGGCGTGGTGGTCGACGAGCCGGGCCGGCGCGGCGCGCCCGTCGCCCGCAGCGACCGCCGTGTCCTGCGCCGCCTGCTCGGGCGCCGGCGCCTCATCGCCGCGCTCCTCGTCGTCGTCTCGTTCCGCTACTCCGTCGGCGTCTTCGAACCGCTGTGGGCGACGTACCTCGACGACCTCGGGGCGGGGACGATGGTGGTGACGATCTCGCTGACCGTGTTCGCCCTGCCGATGCTGCTGATCGCCCGCTGGGCCGGACGCGCTCTCCGACACCTACGGCCCGCGGCTGACCTCGCTGCTGGCGGCGGCCGCCACCGTGCCGCTCATGGCCACCTACGGCTACGTCGGCGCCCTGCCGCTCGTGATGCTGATGGCGATCCCCCACGGCATCGGCGAGGCGATCCAGTCGCCCGGCACGCAGGCCGCGGTCGCCGACGCCGCGCCGCAGCGCGACGCGGCCGCCGCGCAGGGACTCGCCGAGGCCGCCGGGTCGGGCGCCGCGGCGATCGGCGCCTTCACCGCGGCACCGCTGTTCGACCACCTCGGCGCCGGCCCGGCGTGGCTGATCGCCGGCGCCACGATGACCGTCCTGCTCACGGTGAGCACCCTCCTCGACCGCCCCCACCGGCGTCCGCGTGGTGACCCGCCTCGAGCCCGTCGAGCCGGCCGTGACGTTGCCCTGACGCGGCTCAGGGCGTGTACGGGGGCGCCACGCCCCAGCCCCACCGCGGCACCGGGGCGTGCTCGACCACTGCCGCGTCGTGCTGGGAGTTGTGCATCGCCAGGCGGGTGCCCCACTCGACGTAGCCGACGAAGGCGGCGCGGAACTCGGGGTCGGACGGCAGGTCGGCGTCGTCCGCGGCGTGGCTCATCGTGGTCGCGAACCGGAACCGCTGCTCGGGCGTGATGCCGAGGTCGCGGTGGTGGGCGAGCATCCGCTCGTAGCCCCCGAGCGTGGCGGTGTACGCAGCCGGGCCCCCGAGGACCTCGCTCCACCAGAGCACGACGTTGGACCGGTGCTCCTCGCTGACGCCGCCCGGGAACAGTGGACCGAGGAGGTCATCGTGCTCGACGCGGTCGTAGAAGGCGTCGATGAGACGGCGGATGGCGGCCGTGCCACCGGCCCACTCGAACAGCGTCGGCGTGTCCTCCATCCGCGCACCGTACCGGCGCGTGCGCTCGCGGCGGCGTCCGGTTCCTGTCAGTCGGGGGCGCGCTGAGCGCCAGCGCGTCGAGCACCGCGTCGCGGCCCTGGGCGATGTGCTCGGCCATGAGCGCGGCGGCGCGCGGCCCGTCGCGGCGCGCGATGGCGCTCACGATGAGGTGGTGGAACGTGTCGGAGCGTTCGATCTCGGCCGGTCCGAAGGATCGGAACGCCTGGAACACGAGCGGGATGTCGACCGTGCGGGCGAGCATCGTCGCCAGCCGATCGTGGCGGGCGGCGGCGAGGATGCGGTCGTGGAAGCGGCGGTTGGCCTCGTTGAGGCGGCGCACGCCCTCGAGCGTCGCGACGTCGACGTCGTGGCACAGGGCGCCGAAGCGTTCGGCCGCGTCGACGAGCTCGCCGAGCTCGTGGTCGGTGATGCGCTCGGCCGCCAGCTCGGCGGCGTACGACTCGAGGCGGATGCGCAGGCCGTAGAGGTCGACGACCTCGGTCGACGAGAGCGGACGCACGATCGCCCCGCGGTTGCGCTCGCTGACGACGAGGCCCTCGGCCTCGAGGATCCGCAGCGCCTCGCGGACCGGGGTGCGCGACAGGCCGAGCTCGGCGGCGATGCGCTGCTCGATCAGGCGCTGCCCGGGCGCGTAGCGGTTCTCGACGATGGCGGCGCGGACCTGCTCGTAGGCGTGGGTGGTGCCGACGGCATCGGAGGTCGTCGTCATGCCGACTCCGGGCGGGGACGGAAGCGCGGTCCGGCCTTGCCGAGGTGGCTCTCGACCGGTCGCCCGACGAGGTCGCAGGCGAGCCGGGCGGCGCCGATCAGGGCGTCGAGGTCGATGCCGGTGTCGACGCCGGACTCCTCGAGCACGTGCACGAGGTCCTCGAGGGCGAGGTTGCCACTGGCACCGGGCGCGAACGGGCAGCCGCCGAGGGCGCCGACGCTGCCGTCGACGCGTCGGGCCCCGGCCTCCAGCGCCGCGAGGGCGTTGGTGACGCCGAGACCGCGGGTGTCGTGGAGGTGGACCCCGACCGGACGCGTCCCGGCCGCGGCGACCGCTGCCGTGACCAGCGCGGTGACCTCCTTGGGGATCGCCGTGCCGATGGTGTCGGCGAGGGAGATGCCAGCTGCGCCGGCAGCGAGCGCCCGGTCGGCGGCGGCGAGCACGACGCCCGGCGCCACCGGGCCGTCGTAGGGGCAGCCGAAGGCGGTGGCGAGGGTGACCTCCATCTGCGCGCCGGCGGGCAGCTCGGCGCTGATGGCCTCCATCTCCCGCAGCCCGGCATCGGTCGTGCGCCCGGCGTTGC
Source organism: uncultured Acidimicrobiia bacterium (assembly GCA_963750905.1). GTDB lineage: Bacteria > Actinomycetota > Acidimicrobiia > Acidimicrobiales > Ilumatobacteraceae > JALZMG01. The sequence continues at coordinate 531,676 of CAVVSE010000018.1, read as the reverse complement.
CGACGCTGTGGGCGTCGGACACGCTGACCACGAACTGCAGTCGGTCGATCCCGGCCTCGAGGGCGCGCTGGGCGCCGCGCGCGTTGAGCACGAGGGCCCAGCGCTGGACGGGCGTCCCGGCGGTGCGGGCGGCGAGCTCGGGCGCGTCGGCCATCGCCGGCACGCGGTCCGGTCGCACGAACGAGGTCAGCTCGAGGTCGGCGACGCCGGCGTGGACGAGCGCCTCGAAGAGACCGACCTTGTCGTCGGTGCTGACCACGCGCTCGTCCTGCAGGCCGTCGCGCAGGGTCACGTCGCGCAGGTCGACGGCGGTCATCGACGGTCTCCGGCGACGACGCCCGTGGCGTGCAGCTCGGCGAGCTCGTCCGGCGGCAGGCCGAGGAGGTCGCCGAGCACTTCGTCGGTGTGCTCACCGAGGCGCGGGCCGGCGTGGCGGATCGTCCCCGGCGTGGCGGTGAAGCGGGGCACGACGCCGGTCATCGGGACGTCCCAGCCCTGGGCCGACGTGACCCGCTGGACCATCTGGCGTGCCAGGTACTGCGGATCGGTCAGCATGTCCGGCGCCGTGAAGATCCGCCCGGCGGGCACCCCGTGCTCGTCGAGCACCGTCAGCACCTCGGCACACGGGAGGGTCACCGTCCACTCGGCGACGATGCCGTCGAGCTCGTCCATGTTGTCGCCGCGGGCGCCGTGGGTCGCGAAGCGGTCGTCCGTCGCCAGCTCGGGCCGGCCCATCGCCTTGGCGAGGCGGGCGAAGACGCGATCGGCGTTGGCGGCGACGACCACCTCGGCGCCGTCGGCGGTCGGGTACACGTTCGACGGCGCCACGCCGGGGAGCACGCTCCCGGTGCGGGTCCGGGTCACACCCGCCAGCTCGTAGTCGGCCATCGTCGACTCCATGAGCGCCGCCACCGCTTCGTAGATCGCCACGTCGACCTCCTGTCCGACGCCGCTGGCCCGGGCCGAGACGAGGGCCGACAGCGTGCCCACCACACCGAACACCGACGCCAGGGCGTCGCCGAGGCTGATCCCGGCGCGTGACGGCGGTCGGTCCGGCGCTGCCCGTCGTGTAGCGGATCCCGCCCATCGCCTCGCCGACGCTGCCGAAGCCGGCTTGACCGGCGAGTGGTCCCGTCTGCCCGAACCCGCTGATGTGGACCATCACGAGGCGCGGGTTGGTGGCCGCCAGCTCGGTGTAGCCGAGGCCCCACTCCTCGAGGCGGCCGGGTCGGAAGTTCTCCAGCACCACGTCACACTCGGCGGCGAGGCGCAGCACCAGGTCGCGGGCTCGCTCCTGGCGCAGGTCCAGGGCGACCGACCGCTTGTTGCGGGCGATCGCCGGCCACCACAGGCTCTCGCCGTCGCGTGTGACCCCCCAGCGCCGCATCGGGTCGCCCTCGCCGGGCGGTTCGATCTTGATCACGTCGGCGCCGTAGTCGCCGAGCAGCTGTCCGGCGAAGGGCCCGGCGATGAAGCTCCCGAGCTCCAGCACGCGCACACCCGTCAACGGGCCGTGCCCCGAGGTCGCCGTCACTGCGTCACCGTCCGCGTCCATCGCCGTCGAGTGTATGCAATGCGGTCGCCATCGCCAGGGCTCTCCCCCGCTCCACGTGGCTCGGCTCGACGCCGGCCAGATTGTCGACAATGGAGCCACGCCTCATCGACCTCGCCGTCACTCTACGTCAGGGGCCCGGGCGGCGTTCCACATCACCGACGCCGGCGACGCCGGCGCCGAGGGCGAGCTGCCCGACGGCCCAGCCCAGCCCGGCACGGCGGCGCAGCAGCGTCCCGTCGAGGGCCGCCCGGCCGGGCCCGGCAGCAGCGAGGGCGAAGGCGACGGCGAGCAACGTGGCGTTGTACTCGTAGCCGCCCTTCGCGATCCACGGACCGTTGCGGCCGTGCACCTTGGCCACCGCGACCGTCATCGTGCCGGTCGTCATGGCGCTCGTCAGCGGGGTCACCGCACCGAGCACGGCGCCGGCGCCGCTGAGCGTCTCGGTCACGCCCGCCGCGATGGCGTGGTGGCGCCCGGGTCGCAGGCCGAGGTGGTGGAAGCCGGTCGCCGTCTGCTCGAGTCCGCCTCCGCCGAGCCAGCCGCCCAGCTTCTGCAGGCCGTGGCCGAGCATGAGCGCACCCGTCACGACGCCGCAGCACGGTCAGGCCCCATCCGCCGGACGAACGGGACGATCTGTCGTTCACGATCGGAAGTGTATGCACATCGCCAACCCACCACGAACACGGCCGGCCGACGCGCTCGACCAGCGACGCCGCCGCTACGACGATCGCCAGCATCCGATGGGTTTCGTGATGGCGACAGCGCTGGCGAGGATTGCGGGTGAGCGCACTGCCGTGTTACAACGAGAGCACTGATTGTACGCAATCTCGACTGGGGGGACCCTATGACACGCCGACCGTTCCGCTGGCTGGCCGCGCTCGCGCTCGTGACCACGGCGGTGGCCTGCGGTGGCGACGACGACGATGCGTCGAGCGACGCGACGTCGTCCGCGTCCAGCGCCCCCGCCGCTGCCGACGCCACGACCGAGGCGTCGACGGGCGGTGGTGCGGGCACCACCGCCCCGTCGTCGGCGACCGGTTCGACGGCGGCCGCCGTCGATGACGCCGAGCTGGACCCTGACGGCACGTTGCGGATCGCCACGTTCGCCGGGCTCTTCTGGGACCCCGTCACGTCGCCGAGCGGCTACACGATCACCTGGCTCGGGCTCGTCTACGACCGGTTGGTGCACAACGCTCCCGACGGATCGCTGGTCCCCGGGCTGGCGACGTCGTGGGAGTACGCCGACGACGGCAGCTCCGTCACGTTCCACCTGCGGGAGGATGTGACGTTCCAGGACGGCACGCCGTTCGACGCCGCCGCGGTGAAGACGAACATCGACCGGGCCATCACGCTCGAGGGCTCGACCGTCGCCTCCGAGCTCGGGCGGGTGGCGGAGGTCGTCGTCGTCGACCCGCTCACGGTGCGCCTCGATCTGAGCAGCGCCGACGCCACGCTGCCGGCCGTCCTGTCGGGCCGTGCCGGCGCGATGGTCGCACCGGCCGCGCTCGCCGACCCGGAGCTCGACCAGCACCCGATCGGTACGGGGATGTTCAAGCTCGCCGAGTTCACGCCCGACTCGTCGTTCGCCGTCGAGCGGTGGGACGGCTACTGGGACCCCGACGCCGTGAAGGTGCAGCGGATCGAGGTGACGATCCTCCCTGACTCGGCCGCCCGCATCAACGCCCTGACGACGGGCACGATCGACATCGCGCCGATCGAGCCCGCCGACGTGACGGCGGTCGAGGACCGCACCGACGACGTCGCCGTGCGGCTCAACGACACCCTGCGCTACGTGTACCTGGCGATGAACCTCGCCGACACGCCACTCGACGACCTGCGGGTGCGCCAGGCCATCTCCTACGCCCTCGATCGGGAGGGCCTGCTCAACGGGCCCTACCTCGGCTACGGCACGCCGACCGAGCAACCCTGGCCGGAGGGCTACTTCCCGCACGTCGCCGATCTCGACGGCACGTACCCCTACGACCCGGACAAGGCTCGCGAGCTGCTCGCCGAGGCCGGCTACCCGGACGGCTTCGCCGCCGAGATCATCGTCGTGCCGGCGCCGCGGGTGTACACCGAGCTCGGCGAGGCGGTGCAGGCGCAGCTCGCCGAGGTGGGCATCGACCTGACGGTGCGCATCACCGAGGCGTCGCAGCTCGGTCAGGCGTTCTACACCGACAAGCTGTCGTCGTTCGCCCTGCTGTACACGAACGGCTCGATCGACCCGGCGATCACCGTCGGCAGCCGCTGGACCGCCGCCGGGTTCTTCAACCCCGGCAAGTACAGCACCCCGACGCTCGAGGACCTCTACGTGCAGTCGATCGCCACGACCGACGACGCCGAGCGCGAGGGCGTCCTGCAGGACGTCTCCCGGGAGGTCGTCGGCCAGGTCCTCGACATGCCGATCTTCTTCGCCCAGGAGCCCGAGGGCATCAACGACCGCGTCGTCGGCTACGAGTCGTGGGTGACCGGGCGCCCCGAGTTCCGTGGCGTCGGCGTCCGCGCCGGCTGACCATCCACCCCGTCCTGTCCGTCGGATGCGGCCCGATCGGGCCGCATCCCACGGACGGTTCGGCGATCATTCGTCCTTGGTGGCCTGATCCATGCCGAACGCGATCTGGCGGCCGAGGTTCTGCGGCTTGTAGTCGGCCGGCGCGGGGATCTCCACGATCGGGTCGTCGCGGTCGTCGTACTCGAGGCGCAGCGCCCGCGTGATCACGGCGTGCATCGTGTACATCATCGTGATGTACGTGAACTCCATGATCGCCTCGTCGTCGAGGTGCTCCTTCATGGCGTCGAAGACCGCGTCGTCGACGCGGCCGAAGCCGAGCACGAGGGCGTCGGTGTAGGCGAGCAGCGCCCGCTCGAGCGGCGAGAACAGGTCCGAGACCCCCCACGCCTTGAGCGCCTCGATCTTCTCCTCGGAGAACCCGTAGCCGCGGCACGCCTTGCAGTGCTGGGAGAACACGAACTGGCTGCCGACGAGCCAGCCGGCGCGCGTCTGGCCGAGCTCGCGCAGCTCGCCGGGCACCTTGCGGTCCGGGTTGGCGTACAACCCGAAGCCGCGTCCGGCGTGCTCGAGCACGTCCGGTGAGTTGGCGAAGACGGTCCACCAGTTGCCCGGGGTCCCGGTCGCGGTCCCCGGCTCGGCGACCGGGTCGCGGTCGCCGAACAATCGCTGGTACATGGACAGGACGGCAGGTGAGGTGACCTCGTCACGCGGGATCTGGCGGAGTCGTGGCATGCCAGGACTGTATGCAATCGCGGCGGCACGAGTCGGACACGGGCGGGACTTCCCGCCGCGCGGCTTGACCGTGTCGCCGCGATCGTGTGCAATGAAGAGGTCGGCACGTCTCTGAGGAGGGTCCATGGCAGCCACGGAGAACACCAACACCGAGTTCGAGCTGCGCGGCTTCAACCACATCGCGCTCGTCTGCCGCGACATGGCCGAGACCGTCGCCTGGTACGAGGACAAGCTGGGCATGAAGCTCGTCAAGACGCTGGAGCTGCCCGGGGGACGTGGCCAGCACTTCTTCCTCGACATGGGCAACGGCATCGACGGCATCGCCTTCTTCTGGTTCCCGACCGCCCACGAGGGTGAGCCCGGCGACGCCATCCACCCGACGTACGACGACAACATGCGGCGCATCGGCACCGGAGGCGGCGGGGTCACGTCGATCGGCACGGTGAACCACATCGCCTTCGACGTCGCCCCCGAGAAGCTCGACGAGTACCTCGTCAAGCTGCGCGGCAAGGGCGTCGCCGTCACCGAGATCACGAACCACTGCAACTCGCTCGACGGTGGGCACAAGGTCGACTACGACCCGGCGACCGACGACGGCGACGTGTTCGTGCGCTCGCTGTACTTCAAGGACCCCAACGGCACGCTGCTCGAGTTCGCCTGCTGGACGACGACGTTCGACGAGTCCGACGTCCGCCACGCGGCGGCGACGGCCGCCGACGCCAAGGTGCCCGCCAACGCCTGATCGACGCGTCCTGTCCGCCGGATGCGGCCCGCACGGGCCGGATCCGGCGGACGGATCGGCTCAGACCGTCGGCACGAAGTTGCCGTGGAAGCCGAGCGGGACGCGCGTCGGCAGCTGCACCGTCGCGACGGCGCCGGCCGTCCGGTTCGGCGGCCGACAGCACGACGAGGTCGGTGCGGTCCTCGGCCATGTCGTAGACGAGGCTGAGCAGCCACCCGTCGTCCTCGGCGGCGTCGGCCTCGCGCGGCACCATCACCCACTCACCGCTGAGGCGGCCGCGTCCGAGGTCGATCGACCCGTGCGTCGCCGGTCGCCCCGTCGATGCGCACGAGCTGGCCGCCGAAGTCGCTGCGGCCGTCGACGGTCCGCACGCCCGACGCCCAGCCGGTGCCGTGGCGGCGGCCGACGACGCGCTCGTCGACCCGCGGGAACTCGAGCGGCACGTCGCTCAACTGGCGCTCGTCGACGCGGCCGGTGGCGGTGTCGATCGTCCAGCGCCACAGCTGCGGCGTCGACTCGTCGGGACCGAGCTTGCTGCTGGCGAACATGCGCTCGTAGCGGACGACGTCGAGCACGACGCGGTCGCCGTCGTCGTAGGCGTTGAGCGGATGGAACACGTAGCACGGGCCGACCTCGAACCAGCGCACGTCGCTCCCCCGGCCACCGAGCGGCACGAGCCCGACGCGTGCCGCGCGGCCGTCGTTCCACGCGTACGGGAAGCGGACGCCCTGCATCGCGCCGTCGAGGTCGAACGTGACGGGCAGGTCGTAGACGACCATCCAGCGCTCGGTGATCGAGCAGTCGTGGACCATCGGCCCGCCGTCGACCTCGATCGGCTCGACCTGCTGCACGCGGCCGTCGGCGCCGATCACGACGTACTGCAGGTGCGGGCAGCGCCCAGTGGTAGGCGATGGCGTGCAGCGAACCGGTCGCCGGATCGACCTTCGGATGGGCGGTGTACCCGTTCGGCAGCGTGCCGCCGAGGTCGCTGTGGCCGATCGTCTCCAGCTCGGCGGTCAGCTCGACCGGGCGGGCGCCCGCCTCGACGATCGCGTAGGTGCGCCCGGCGAGCCCGATCACGTTGGTGTTGGCGGTCTCCATGCCGCCGTGGCGCTCCCCCGGCTTGGGCGCTTCGCCGAGCGCCGTGCTGACCGCGGTCGAGCGGACCCAGCGGTTGCGGTACCACTCGGCGCGCCCGTCACGGAGCCGGATGCCGTGGACCATCCCGTCGCCCGTGAACCAGTGGTAGGTCGCCGGGTCCGACCGCGCCGACCGGGTTCGGCCCGTTGCGCAGGTAGCGACCGTCGAGCTCGCGGGGCAGCTCGCCGACGACCGGCAGGTCGAACGCGGTCAGCTCCTCGTGCACCGGCGCGTAGAGGCCGCGCAGCCACCGGCTGTCCGTGACGCCCGTCGGGTCGGTGCTCGTCGTCTCGTCGATGGTCATGGTGGTGGGCCCCCGGCTCGCTCGTGGCAGCCGCGGCCGCCGATGACATGACACTGTTATTTATAACGACGTGATGTATGGTTGTCAAGTGCCTCGCGCCCGCAACCCGGACGTCGCCGATCGGCTGCTCGAGGCCGCCGCGCGGGTGCTCGCCGAGGAGGGCCGCGACGCCGTCACGGCGCGGCGCCTGGCGACCGAGGTCGGCGCGTCGACGATGGCCGTGTACACGCACTTCGGGAGCATGGACGAGCTGCTGCTCGGGCTCTGGCGGGAGGGGTTCCGCCGCTTCGGCGCCGCGCTGGACGGCCCCACCGTCACCGACGACCCGGTCGCCGACTGGGTGGCCCAGGGCTGGGCCTACCGGCAGTTCGCCCTCGACAACCGCCACCTCTACCGCGTGATGTTCGGCGACGGGCTGGTCGGCTTCCGGCGCGACGATCCCGCCGACCAGGCCGCGGCGATGGCGACGTTCGAGTCGCTGCTGCACCGCCTGCAGCGGGCGACCGCGGCCGGCCGTCTCGTCATCGACGACCTCGAGCTCGCCGGCCAGGTCGTCTGGTCGATGGTCCACGGCCACATGACGATCGAGCTGACCGGCTACTTCGAGGCCAACGGGCGGGACCCGCGGGTGATCTACGCCGAGTCGCTGCGGCGCCTCGGGCTCGCCTTCGGCGACGAACCGGCCGCGCTCGACGCCTCGCTGGCCGCTGCCGGCGCGGCGCCGCGCCGGCGTGCCGTCAGCCGTCGATGAGGGCGCGGCCCTCGGCCCACGCCGACTCGACGCGCCCGAGGCGATCGGCGGCGGACGTCCGCAGCCGCTCCGCGGCCTGACCGACCAGGAGGTCGCAGAGCGCGAGCGTGCCGACGTGGCTGTCGAACGGCGAGACCGACGCCGCGGAGATCGCGAAGGCGTGGTGCGACCCCATGGCCAGCGGCGAGAGCACGCCGTCGGTGAGGGCGACGATCGTGTGCCCGGCGCCCTTGGCCTGCTCGAACGCCTCGAGCACCCAGCGCTCGTAGCGGCGCAGGTCGATCACGAGCAGCGTGGCGCCCGGGCGCGGCGAGGGCCAGCTGGCGGCGCACGGTGACGTCGCTGCCGTGGACCATGGCGACGCCGGGGCGCAGGGCGCCGAGCTCGGTCGAGCACTGCAGGGCGATGCCGCGCTCGGCGTCGCCGGCGAGGACGAGGACCTCGCGGTCGAGGTCGGCGAGCAGTCCGACGACGCACTCGAGGGTGTCGGGGTCGACGGCGTCGAGGGTCGCCTGGACGTTGGACAGCTCCGCCGCCCGGTGGCGGGTGATCGGCTGGTCGCCGCCGAGCTCGCGGATGCGCTCGGCAGCGGGTCGCAGCTGCTTGGCGAGGTCGCGCTGGATCGACGCCTGCAGGGCGCTGAAGCCCTCGAACCCGAGCTTGGCGGCGAGGCGCACGACGGTCGCCGCACCGGCGGTGGCCGCCTCGGCGAGGTCGGCGACGGTGCCGAAGCCGACGAGCTGCGGGCGCTCGAGGACGACCTGGGCGACACGCCGCTCGGCCGTCGTCAACTGCGGCCCGGCGTCCCGGACCCGCTCCTCCACCTCCATCTCCGACACGGCGCGAGACAGTAGTGGAAGGGTGCGCGCCGGTCCCCGCTCGACCCGGCACGCCCGTTCCAACGCGCACCCGGATCTCGCGTTCGTGCACTGATCGCCGCCGGACCGGAGGTTGTTGCACGAACGCGGGATCCCGCCGGTCCGGACCGCGTTCGTGCACCGACCGCCGCCTGGCCGGTGGTTGTTGCACGAACGTGAGGATCTGCTCGGTCCGGGCCGCGTTCGTGCACTGATCGCCGCCTGGCCGGTGGTTGTTGCACGAACGTGGGGATCCCGCCGGTTCGGACCGCGTTCGTGCACTGATCGTCGCCTGGCCGGCGGGTCCTGCACGAACGCGGGATCGCCGCGTCCCATCGCGTTCGTGCAGCTCCCGTCGGCAGGGCGGTCGCTGGTGCACGAACGCGGGTGCCGGTGGCGGTCTGGGAGAGTGGTCCCGTGCCGCTGCCTCCGCCGCCTGCCCGATCGTTCGCCAGCGACAACTTCGCCGGCGCCCACCCGGCGGTGGTCGAGGCGATCGCCCGGGTCAACCACGGCCATGCCGGCGCCTACGGCGACGACCCGTGGACGAAGGAGTGCGCGGGCCGCTTCCGGGACCTCTTCGGCACCGACGTCACGACCCTGCTCACGTTCAACGGGACGGGGTCGAACATCGTCGCCCTGGCGTCCCTCCTGCGCCCGGCCGAGGCCGTCGTCTGCACCGACTGGGCACACATCGCGGTCGACGAGACGGGCGGGCCGGAGCGGATCCTCGGCGCCAAGTTGATCGACCTCCCGGCCCCCGACGCCAAGCTCACGCCCGCCCACGTCGAGGCCCAGGCCCACCTCATCGGCAACCCGCACCACGCTCAGCCGGGCGTCGTGTCGATCACCCAGAGCACGGAGCTCGGCACGCTCTACACCGTCGAGGAGGTGGCCGCCGTCTGCGAGGTCGCCCACCGCCTCGGGATGACCGTCCACATGGACGGCGCCCGCATCGCCAACGCCACCGCCGCCCTCGGTGGTGACGTGGCGACGCTGCGGGCGATGACGGTCGACGCCGGGGTCGACGTGCTGTCGTTCGGCGGGACCAAGAACGGCCTCGTCGGCGGTGAGGCGGTCGTCTTCCTGCGCCCCGAGCTGGCGACACGCGCCCCCTTCCTGCGCAAGCAGGTCACCCAGCTGCCGTCCAAGATGCGCTTCGTCGCCGCCCAGTTCCTGGCCCTCCTCGACGACGACCTCTGGCTGCGCTCGGCCGCCCATGCCAACGCGATGGCCACCGAGCTGCACCGGGCCGTGGCGCCGCTCCCCGGCGTCGACGTCGGTGCGGCGCCCCAGGTCAACAGCCTCTTCCCCGTGCTGCCAGCGGAGCTCATCGAGCCGTTGCGGGACTGGTGCTTCTTCTGGGACTGGGACGTCGCCCGTCACCAGGTGCGCTGGATGACGGCCTGGGACACGACGCTCGACGACGTCACCACGTTCGCCGCCGGTGTGACCGCCGTAACTGAGGCAATTGCCTCAAAGAATTGACCACTCGTTCATTTCCCCGTATGCTGACACTGTCGTCACCTTCGCTCCGACCCAGCTCGGTTGGGGCTCAGGAAGAGGGTGGGATCCAGCCGAGGGGGTTTCTGGATGGCAGTTGTCGAGCACGTCGGCCTGGAGCCGGTCGAAGACGAGTGGATGCACGCCGCGGCGTGCAAGGGACTCACTCACCTCTTCTTCCCGTCGTCGGCCGAGCGGCCGCAGGCGCGGGAACGGCGAGAGGCGACGGCCCGCCAGGTCTGCGCCACGTGCAGCGTCACGGGCTCGTGCCGGGAGTTCGCCCGCCTGCACCACGAATACGGCTTCTGGGGTGGCGAGAGCGAGGACGAGCGCCACGCCGCCGGCTACCGCCTGATCGCCCCGATCGGCGTCCGCGCCCGCGCCGTCTGAGCCCGCGTCGCGGCGCAGCCCGGAGCTGCGACGTGAACCCGCCGTTCGACGTCTGTGTCGTCGGCAGCGCCAACCTCGACCTCGTCGCCACCGCGTCGCGCCTCCCGGCGCCGGGTGAGACCGTGCTCGGGACCGCGTACGCCGAGCACGCCGGCGGCAAGGGCTTGAACCAGGCCGTCGCAGCCGCTCGGGCCGGCGCCCGCACGACGTTCGTGTCCGCCGTCGGCGACGACGACGCCGGCCGCCGCCTCCGGGCCGAGCTCGTCGCCGCCGGTGCCGACCCCTCCTCGGTCCTCACGAGCGGACGTCCGACCGGTCGTGCTGTCATCACCGTCGACGAGCGAGGTGAGAACGCCATCGTCGTCGTGCCCGGCGCCAACGCTGACGTGACCGGGTCCCCGCTGCCGCCGTGCGGCGTCGTGCTCGCCCAGCTCGAGGTGCCGACGGCCGCCGTCGTGACGGCGTTCCGCCTCGCTCGCGACCGCGGCGCGGTGACGATCCTCAACCCGGCGCCCGCTGCTCCCCTCGACGCCGCCACGCTCGCCCTCGTCGACATCCTCGTGCCGAACGAGCACGAGCTCGCCCTGCTCGACCGTCCGGAGTCGCTCGTGGCCGGTGGCGTCCGCGCCGTCGTGACGACGCTCGGCGCGGCGGGCGTCCGCATCGTGACGGCCGAGCGCGAGTGGCACCAACCCCCGTTCACCGTCGAGCCGGTCGACACGACGGCCGCCGGCGACGCGTTCTGCGGGGCGCTGGCGGCGCGCCTGGCGGCCGGCGATCCACTCGACACGGCCGTCCGCTTCGCAGCCGCCGCCGGGGCGCTGACGACGACCCGCCACGGCGCGGTGCCGTCGATCCCTCGCGCCGAGGAGATCCGCGCCCTGCTCGCGGCTCAGTGACGCAGCAGCAGCGCGGCCCAGTTGTCGCGGGTGGCGGTCTCGACGAGGCGCATCGGGCCGAGGGCCGCGATGACGTGGTCGTGGGCGTCGGCGAGGATCCCGCTGACGACGAGCGCGCCGGCGGGCGCGGTGGCGGCACGCAGTTGCGGGGCGAGCTCGACGACGATGGGTGCCAGCAGGTTGGCCAGCACGATGTCGAACTCGCCGCTGATGTCGCCGAGCGGCCTCGTGCTGACGTTGATCACCCCCTCGACCCCGTTGCGCCGGGCGTTCGCCGTCGTCGCCTCGACCGCCGCCGGCGAGACGTCGATCGCCTCGACGTACGGGGCGCCGAGGCGAGCGGCGACGATCGACAGCACCCCGCTGCCGCACCCCACGTCGAGCACCGTCGCCCCGGGCCAGATCACGTCGCGCAGCAGCCGCAGCGTGAGGACCGTCGTCGCGTGATCGCCGAGCCCGAACGTCGCGCCGGGGTCGATGTCCACGCGCAGTGCGCCGGCGGGCGTCACCACGTCCTGCCAGGCCGGCACGACCACCAGATCACGATCGACCCACGACGGCACCGCGTGCGCCCGCCACGTCTCGGTCACGGCGGGATCGATCGCCACCGTCCGCCAGCGCCAGCGAGCCGGGAACGCCTCGGCGGCACGCGTGATCGTCTCGACGTCCTCGCCGAGTGAGGTCCACAGCTCGACGAGGTGGTCCTCGGTCGCCGGGCTGCCCTCCGTCGTGCGCTCCTCGATGGCCACGACGCCGAGCGCCCAGAGCGCGTCGCTCGCCAGCTCGACCTCGCCGGCCGGCACGGAGACGACGAGCGCGAGCACGTCAGTCGACTCGCCGCAGCTCATGGCGGAAGCGCTCGGCCCGCGTCATGTACGTCTCGACACCGCGGGTGATCTCCTCGCGGCGCGCCCTGTCCGGCTTGATCGTGGCCGGGATGCCGACGGCGAGCGCACCCGCCGGCACGTCGACGTCGTAGAGCACGACGGCGTTGGCGGCGACGATGGCACCGGTGCCGACGACCGAGCGGTGCAGGACGATCGCCCCGTTGGCCACCATCGCCCCGTCGCGCACGATGCACCCCTCGAGGTGGACGAGGTGCCCGATGACGCACTCGTCGCCGACGACCGTCGGATCGTCCACGGTCGTGTGCAGCACGGAGCAGTCCTGGATGCTGGTGCGGGCGCCGATCCGGATCTCCCCGTCGTCGCCCCGGAGCACGGCGTTGGGCCAGATCGAGCTCTGCGGACCGATCGTGACGGAGCCGATCACCACGGCGTCAGGGTGGACGTAGGCCAGCCCGTCGATGGATGGCACCTGGTCACCGAGCGCGTACACGGGCATCGCACCGACCGTACCCGGCGGCCCGGGCGGTGGCCGGGGTCCCTCACTGGAGTCGGCAAGGAACCAGCCTGTACGGTGGCACGCCTATGTCGATCCGCATCGAGATCGAGCTCACCAGCTCGTCGCCCGACGGTTCCTGGACCTGGCGCGCCGCCGGGGCCCGTGAGCCGCGAGGCGTCCTGGACGGATCGATCCTCCCTGCCGGCTCGTCGGTCGGCGACCAGCTCCGCGTCGAGACCGAGAAGGACATCGACGGCATCCGTGTGGTGTCGGTCGTGCCGCCGAAGGAGAAGTCGGAGCGCGTCGGCCTTCTCGAGCTGTTGCCGTCCGAGGCGACGTTCGAGCCGGTGGTCCAGCACCGCGCGCCCGGTGGCCGGAGCGACGGGCCGCGTGGCCCCCGCCGCGACCGCCGTGACGGTGAGCGCCGCGACCGTCGCGATCGCCCGCCCCGTGAAGACGGCGAACGTGGCGATCGTCGCGGCCCTGAGGGCGGTGACCGCGGCGAGCGCCGTGGACCGCGCCCGGAGGGCGGCGACGACCGTCGACGGCAGCGGCCGCACTTCACGCCGCCGCCCGAGGTGCCGCAGCGCCCGAAGCCGAAGCGCCTGCGGCCGGGCAAGCAGCACCGCACCGAGGTGCTGGCCTTGACGCCCGAGGAGCAGCGGCCGATCGCCGAGCTGGCCCTGCAGGGCATGGCGGCCGTGCGCCAGCGCCTGCGCGAGGACAACACCCGCATGAGGGCCGAGGGCAAGCCGGAGATGCCCGAGGCCGGCAGTGCTGAAGATGGCCGAGGAGATGCTGCCGCGCCTGCGCGTCGCCGACTGGCTCGACCGGGCCGAGGCCGCCCAGCGCCAGCTCGAGCACCTCGATCTGCGCGATCTGCGCAGCGTGGTCGCGGCATCGGACGATCCGCTCGTCGCCCGCGACGAGACGACGCGGGACCTGGCGACGGCGCTCAAGGCGGCGCTCGTCACGAAGCAGGACGAAGAGCTCACCCTCTGGCTCGCCGACGTCGAGGCGGCGCTCGACGTCGGCCGGGTCGTGCGCGCCCTGCGCCTGTCGTCGCAGCCGCCCAAGGCCGGCGTGCCGTTCCCGGGTGCGCTGGCGACCCGGCTCGCCGAGGCGACCACGGCCTCGTTGCAGCCGACCGACGGCCCGGACCGCTGGGCCGCCGTCCTGGAAGCGGTCGCCTTCTCCCCCGTCCGCACGCTCGTGGCCCCGACCGCGCCCGCCGAGGCGAAGTCGGACGACCTCGTCGGCGACGGTGAAGCGGCTCGGTCCGCTGTTGCCGCAGATCGCCGTGCTGTTCGGCATCGAGGTGCCCGCCAACGCCCCGACGCCGAAGCCGCTGCGCCCGATGCCGCGGCGCGACGCGCCGAAGAAGCAGGCCGCCCGACCCGAGCGCGAGCCGCGTCCGCGGCCGGCCCCCGCTGCGGAACAGCCTGCGCCCGACGCCGCCCCGGAGGCAGCCGCGGCACCGGTCGAGCCGGTCGCCGAGCCCGAGGTCATCGCCGGAGGCGACGACCGTCGAGGCGCCGACGCCAGCCGCCGAGGTCGCCGGCGAGGTGCTGGATGCGCCCGCCGTGCCGGAGCCCGAGGTCGTCGCCGCGGCCGAGGATGCGCCGCCGGAGGAGACCGCGGTGGCCGTGGAGGCGCCTGCCGAGCCCGAGGTCGTCGCGGCAGCCGAGGATGCGCCGCCCGAGGAGACGGCGGTGGCCGAGGTGCCTGCCGAGCCCGAGGTCGCCGAGGTCGTCGCGGCGGCCGAGGATGCGCCGCCGGAGGAGACGGCGGTGGCCGAGGTGCCTGCCGAGCCCGAGGTCGCCGAGGTCGTCGCCGCGGCCGAGGATGCGCCGCCGGAGGAGACCGCGGTGGCCGAGGTGCCTGCCGAGCCCGAGGTCGTCGCCGCGGCCGAGGATGCGCCGCCGGAGGGCGGCGGTGGCCGAGGTGCCTGCCGAGCCCGAGGTCGCCGAGCCGCGGCCGAGGACGTGCCGCCTGAGGAGGCACCGGCCCCGACGCGACCCCTGACGACGGTGAACCGGAGGACCGCCCCGACGTCTGATCGTCGGAGTGTTTCGTGCGGGGCCTCCCCGCACGAAGCACTCGGATGCACGAAACACTCGGATGCGGAGGGGCTGGGACGGCGTCCGTACAGTCGGGCGGATGTCGGAGATCGTCACCTACTCGTCGGACGGGCGCGTCGCGCTCATCACGCTGAACCGCCCGGAAGCCCGCAACGCCGTCAACTCGGACGTCGCCAACGGGCTGGAGGCGGCGATCGACCAGCTGGAGGCCGACGACGACGTCTGGGTGGCCATCCTCACCGGCAACACCGAGGGCCAGCAGAACCCGGTGTTCTGCGCCGGCGCCGACCTCAAGGCGGTGAACGCCGGCGACAGCGGCCTCGGCACGAAGCGCGGCGGCTTCGCCGGGTTCGTCTACCGCGACCGTCGCAAGCCGGTCATCGTCGCCGTCGACGGGCTGGCGACGGCCGGCGGCTGCGAGATCGTCCTCGCCTCCGATCTCGTCGTGGCCACGACCCGCTCCTCGTTCGGCCTCGCCGAGGTCAAGCGCAACCTGATCGCCGGCGCCGGCGGCCTCTTCCGGCTGCCCCGTGCCATCGGGCAGGCGGCGGCGATGGAGGCGATCCTCACCGGCGAGCCGATCCCCGCCCAGCGGGCGTACGACCTCGGGCTCGTGTCCCGCCTCGCCGAGCCGGGGCAGGCCGTCGCCGAGGCCCGCCGGCTCGCCGACCAGATCTGCCTGAGCGCCCCGATGGCGGTCTGGGCGAGCCGCGCCGTCGTGCGCGCCGCGGCCTACGAGGACGACGAGACGCTGAAGGACATGACGAACGCGGCGATGGCGACGGTGATGGGCTCCGAGGACCTCAAGGAGGGCCTCACCGCCTTCATCGAGAAGCGCCCGCCGGTCTGGAAGGGCCGCTGATGCCGCTGAGGCCGCTGACGCCGGTGACGTCGCTCAGGCGAGGCGCCGGGAGACGGTGATCAGCCGGGCGGTGATCCCCGCCCGCTCGTAGAGGTTCTTCGTGTCCCGGTCCCCCGGCAGGGCCTGGCCCTCGAGGACCTCGGCGCCGGCCGCCGTCGCCGCCTCCGTGGCGGCCTCCAGCAGGGCATCGCCGAAGCCGAGCTCGCGGGCATCGGCCGTCACGTAGACCTGGTCGACGCGGGCGATCGCTCCGTCGAGCTCGAGCACGAGGTACCCGACGTCGAGCGGTCCGTCGTCGCCGACGTCGAGCACGGCGACGAACACGTCGCGCGTGGCCACGGCGGTCGGCCACGACGTCCCGACGAGCGGGTGCTCCTCGAGCCAGCGCCGGCCGCCGCGGGCGTCGACGAGCGCGGCGCGCGCCTCGGCCTCCAGCACCTGCAACGGTCCCACATCACCCGGGCCGGCGCGCCGGACCGTCGGGTCGATCATGCGAGCAGTTGCTCGATCCGCCCGAGCACCGTGCGCCGGCCGCGGCGTGCCGTCTCGTACTCCCGGACCACGCGCAGCTCGGCCGGCGTCAGCGTGGACAGCCGGTCGACGACGTGGCTCGCCGCCAGGCTCTCGTAGTCCTCGATCGGCAGGTCGGGCGGCGGCGCCTCGTCGACGGGCGGCGGTGCCGTCGCGACCACGTGGCGACGGCAGGCTCGTCCGGCGCCGGGACGTCGTCGGGCACGACCACGCCGCGAACGCCGGTGCCCGCGCCGACGAGCTCGACGAGCGTGCGCAGGACGCGCATCGGCTCGGCGAGCGGCCCGCTGCGGGCGGCGCGGCGCAGCACGCAGCGGGGCACGGCCGTGGCCACCCTGAGTGGCAGCACGACCGTGAGGCCGACCATGGCATGCAGGGCGCGCTCGACCTCGGTCCGGATGGGATCGTCCGAGGTCCTCGCCACGTGTCCTCCCGTCAGCCGAAGATCGGGCAGTCGTCGTCGCCGACCGGGCAACCGGGAGCGTTGGCCCGCACGAGGAGGAAGCAGTTCGGGCACAGCTGCTCGTCCGCCCGCTTCGGCTGCAGGCGGTCGCCGGGATCGCCGCGCTCGTCGGGCTCCTCGTCGTCCTCGTCGTCGTCCTCGTCCTCCGCCGTGACGAGGCGGTCCTTCAGGATGCGGTCGAGGTCGGCCTCGACGTCATCGGGCGAGACCAGGTCCTCGTCCTCGTCCTCGTCCTCCTCCCCGCGGGCGGTGGTGCGGCGCTTGGTGCGGGTGGTCGGGGCGTCGTCGCCGTCGGCCTCGTCCTCGTCCTCGGTCTCCTCGTCGCCGACGACCTCCGCCTCATCGTCGTCGTCCTCGAGCCCGAACGCGGCGTCCTCGTCCTCCTCGACCAGCTCCTCGGCGTCCGGCTCGGCCTCGAGGTCCTCTTCCGTCTCCTCCTCGAGCTCCTCGTCGGGCTCGTTGGGCGTCATCTCGTCGTCGTCGTCAGCTGCCATTCGTGCTCTCTCGCCCCGGTTGGTCGTCGGCGCCCACCACAGACCGGGCGGGTTCGCGGCCGGAGCCTAGGCGTCGGTGCCCACCACCCCCGCGACGGCGATCGTGACAACCGTCACAGCGGCTCAGGTCGACCGGCGCGCCTCCGCCCGACGCTCCGCTTCCAATCGCTCCAGCTCGGGCGCATCCGTCGTCAGGTGCGTCATCGCCTCGGCGACGGCCCGATGGCCGGCCCGCTCGGCGATGAGACGGTGCATCTCGAGGGCGATGCGACGGTACGACGGGTGTCCCTGGGCCCCCGATCGGAGCTCCAGGAGGTGGATCGCCTCGCGGGCGTTGAACTGCATCACGTAGCGCATGCGGTACGCCATCGACACGGCGTAGGCCGCCTGCTCCGGGAAGTCGCCGACCATCGCCTCGTAGAGCCGGGCGGAGCGGCCCATCGCCTCGTCGAACACCACAGCCTGCCCGGCGGCGTCGACGAGCTCCGGGCGCACGTAGCCGTGATGGGGCGTGAGGCGTTGCCACTCGATCGTCAACAGGCGATGGCGTTGCAGGTCGCGGAACGCCCCGTAGTCCGACAGCACGTCGAACCGGTAGTCGACGCGCTCGAACGCGCGGCCCGGCTTGTGCCGCCGGTTCTCACGCTCGCCGACGTAGGCGCGCACGAGGGCGAGGCGCTCGGCCGCCCCCAGGCGAGCGACGCGGTCGAGCAGCTGGTGCTCGGGCAGGTCGGAGTGCGGGTAGCAGATCGCCGCGAGCAGCTTGTGCTCGGCGTCGGGATCCCAGTCCACGAGCGTCACCGTGTCGGCCGGCGCCGGTGTGTCGGCGGCGAACAGCGAGTCGACGAGCTCGGCCGTGCGCTCGCGCGTCGTGGCCAGGTAGCTGCTCCAGCGCACGCCGCGCTCGGCGACGTCGACCCGACGGAGGAAGCTGGGGATGACCTTGCGCAGCTCGTGCAGCATCAGCTCGGCGTAGTCGCGCGCCTCGGGCAGCGGGTGCGCGCGCATGCGCAGCAGCAGGGCCTCGAACGCCTGCCCGCTGGCGTAGATGCCGAGGTTGGACAGCGACGCCGCGGGCAGCATCCCGCGCACCGCATCGAGGGCCTTGGCGCGGGTCGCCTGGCGGAACACGAAGTCGCTGTCGTCCGGGTGGCGCTCCACGGTCGCCCGCACGTGGTCGGTCACCGCGGCGAGCGTGTGGCTGTAGGCGTCGAACAGGCGGTCCATGTCGCCGACGTAGCGGGTGCCGAAGCGGCTCGCCAGCACGGCCGGATCGCGGTAGAAGCGGTAGCGGCCACCGAGGCGGGCGTCATAGGCGATGTAGCGCGTGCTCTGCTCGAGGTAGCTCATCAGGCGGCCCCACTCGAGCACCTTCGTCAACAGGTTCGACGCCTGCTCGCACGCCAGGTGCACGCCGCCGAGCTGGGCCACCGAGTCGTCGCCGTACTCGACGAACACCTTCTCGTACAGCGCCTCGGCGCGCGAGACGCCGACTGTCGCGTCGACCGTGTGGTCGCCGGAGATGTCGAGGTCGCCGACGAACTCGTCGAGGAACAGCCGCCGCAGGCTCTTGGCGCTGCGGCTGTAGCGAGCAAACAGCGCGCCCTTGACGACCTCGGGCAGGTTGACGAGTGCGAACACCGGGCCGTCGAGGTTGGTGAAGTACCGCCGCAGCACGTCGGCTTCGTCGGAGGTGAACTCCTCCGGGACGTACGCGGTCACGGCGGGGAACTCTACGAGACCGGCCCGTTGTCCCAGGGGGACCCAGAGCTCCCAACCGCCCAGGCCAGGAGGGACGTGACCGCTTTGGCCCCCGTCCGCAGCGAGCGTGGATGGTCAGGTCGAGCGTTCGGCCGGAGGCCGGGCGCCGCAGGCGCAGCGAGACACGCGACGGAGCGAGTCTTCGAGCGCAGGAGCCATCAAGCGCGGTGCTCGAGCACGACCTTGCCGAGCTGCTCGCCGGCCTCGAGGTGGGCGAGCGCGGCCTCGTAGTCGGCGAGCGGGAAGACGCGGTCGACGTGGACGTCGAGGCCGCCGTCGACCAGCGCCGTGAGCTCGGCGAACTCCTGGTAGCTGCCCATCGAGGAGCCGATGATCTCGTGCTGCTTGAAGAACAGGCGCGGCAGGTTGACCTCCACGTCCGAGCCCGAGGTGCCGCCGCACACGACGAGCCGGCCGCCCGGCTTCAGCGACCGCATCGACTGCGCCCACGTCGCCCGACCCACGCTCTCGACGACGACGTCGGCCTGCACCGCCCAGCGGTCGGCAGCCGAGTCGATGACACCGACCGCGCCCATCGCCATGGCCTGCTCGCGCTTGGCGGCGCTGCGGCTCGTGGCCACGACCTCGGCGCCGAGGTGGCGGGCGATCGCCAGCGCCGCGCACGACACGCCCGACCCGATCCCGACGACGAGCACGGTGTGCCCGGCCCGCAGCCGCGCCCGGCGCAGCATCCGGTAGGCGGTGAGCGACGCCAGCGGGTACGCCGCGCTCTCCTCCCACGACCGTGAGGCGGGACGGGCGACCACGTTGCGACCGGGCGCCGTCGCGTACGTCGCGTGGCCACCCCACGTGTGCTCGCCGTAGATCGCGAAGCCCGGTCCCATCGGGCTGTCGTTGCCGAGGGCGACGATGTCGCTGACCGGTGACACGCCGGGGTTGACGACGACCTCGTCGCCGGGCGCGACGTGGGTGACGGCAGTCCCGACCTCGTCGACGACCCCGGCGACGTCGCAGCCCGGCACGTGCGGCAGCGGCGGCCGCGGCATGCCGCGGGTGACCCACAGGTCCATGTGGTTGAGGGCGCTCGTCACGACCCGGATGCGGACGTCGTCGGCGCCGAGCGGCGGCGGGTCGATCGCCCCCCACCGGTACGCGCCGGGCGACTCGTCCAGGATCCAGGCGTCCAACTCGGGCCTCCTCAGCAGTGGACCACGGCCGCGTCGGGCTCGACGTCGACGCGCAGCGAGCGTACGGTCCCCCGCGCGACACCGTCCACCCACAGCCGCAGCGGGCGCTCGAACGTCCACTCCGCGGTCCTCGCCCGCCGGGTGGCGACCTGCGGGTGCGGCACGTGGGTGCCGGTCGGCAGCCGCCGCCAGGCCTGCCAGCGCGCCCGTGCGCCCATCGCCGCGGCGACCTCGACGACGTCGGCGCGGCCGTCGTTGGGGTGGGCGCGCGGGGCGACGTCCCAGCGGCCGAGGCGATCGACGTTCATCACCGCCACCACCGGGCCCCGCCACCACGAGCGACGGGCCACGACGTGGGCCACCGCGGCATAGGCATGGTCGTCGGCGGCGACCCGCAACAGATCGATCGGGAGCCGCCGGACGCGATCGCCCGGCACCGGGCCGCCGAGCGTGGCCAGCAGGTCACCGCCGCGCACCCGCACGGCGCGCCCGTCGCCGCTCGTGACGGACGCGGCCACGGCGGCGTCCGAGTCGACGTCGACCAGGTCGTCGGGGATCGCCACGAGCTCGCCCCAGTCGTCGCCGGGCCGGATCGTCATCCGTTGACGCCGACGACGTCGCCGGCCCCGGCGGCACCGACCACGCTGTCGGCGACCACCCCGCGGAACGCCTGCTTGGCGACGTCGCGGGCTCGCGACCGCGTGTCGGCGTCGGGCGCCACCAGCGCGATCTGCCGGGCGAGGTCGACGAGCTGCTTCATCGTCCGCACGAAGTCGCCGCCGGTGAGGTCCTCGTCGCCGACGACCTCGGCGAGCCCCTCCCCCGCCACCCACGCGTGCGCGGCGGCGATGAACCCGGGGTCGGGTGGGCGGTGCTCGGCGAGCCCGCCGGCGCGCTCGTCGGCCGCGAGGTCCTCGCTGTAGGCGACGATCCGTCGCCACCGCTCGCGGGCGCTGCTCGACGGGAACCACGGCGGTGGCGCCGGCTCGGCACTGCGGTGCTCGTAGACGAACACCGACAGCAGGCCGGCGAGCGTCGCCGTGTCGAGGCCGTCGAGCACGCCCTCGAGGAGGCACTCGGCGACCAAGCAGATCGGACTCGTGGAACAGGCGCGACAGCGCGTCGCCGCGCTCGGTCAGCGTCCATGCCGCGGCGTCCACGTACCCGCGACGATCGAGGACGTCGAGCACGTGGTCGAACTCGCGTGCCAGGGACTGGCCGTGGCCGTCGACGCGCGACGTGAGGTCGGCGAGCTCGCGCTCGAGGCGCTCGGTCTGCCCGGCGGCGCGCATGCGGGCCCGCAGGTCGGGATCGGACTCGACGGGGTGGGCGCCGTCGGACACCGGTCGGCGGCGCTTGCCCGTGTCGGCGGGTCGCAGCTTGGTGCCGGTGAGGGCGCGGGCGACCTCGCGGCGGTACTCGTTGCGGTTCGGGCTGAACACGGTGGGCAGGCGCACGGTGCCGAGCGGTCGCGGCACGTCGACGAAGTCCTCGGCCGTCAGCAGCAGCAGATCACCACGCGCCGTCACCGTCGTCAGGCGCATCCCGCCCTTGCGATGGGCACTGGCGACCACCGCCACCGGTCCGCGGTAGCGACCCTTCGACGCGTGCACGACCTCCCCCGGACGCAGCCGGGCCATGCCGATCGCCACGAGGTCATCGCGGCCGCGGCGGCGGCTGCGGATCTCGTCGAGCGAGCGGCGGTAGTCCCAGATGTCGCCGTACGGGCTCTCGGCGGCCTCGCGGGCGGTGACGACGTTGGCCCGCACCCGTTCCAGGCGCGCTTCCAGCCGCACGACGTCACGGTCGGACTGGTACTGGGCGAACGACAGGTTGAGCAGGTGGTGGGCCTGCTGGCTGCTGTAGGTGCCGACCAGGTTGGCCGCCATGTTGTACGTCGGGCGGAACGCCGAGCGCAGGTGGAACGTCCGGCTGGCGGCCAGCGCGGCGACCTGCTCGAAGGCGACGAACGGGCTCCACAGCACGACCGCATGGCCCTCCTCGTCGATGCCCCGCCGTCCCGCCCGCCCCGTGAGCTGGGTGTACTCGCCGGGCGTGAGCATCTCGTGGTGGTCACCGGTGAACTTCGTCAGCTTCTCGATGACGACGGTGCGCGCCGGCATGTTGACGCCGACGGCCAGCGTCTCGGTGGCGAAGACGGCCTTGATGAGGCCCTCCACGAAGCACGCCTCGACCGCCTCCTTGAACGCCGGCACCATGCCGGCGTGGTGGGCGGCGATGCCGGCCTCGAGCTGGGCCAGGAACTGGCCGTAGCCGAGGACCGCCAGGTCGTCGTCGGCGAGCCCGTCGAGCCGGGCAGTGACGATCTCGCGGATGCGCTCGCGCTCGGCGCCGTCCGTCAGCCGCATGCCGGCCGCGAGGCAGCCGCGGGCCGCCTCGTCGCACTGGTTGCGGCTGAAGATGAAGACGATCGCCGGCAGCAGCTCGCGCTGCTCGAGGAGGTCGATCGTCTCGACGCGCCCCGGCGTGTAGAGGATCCGGCGGCCGCTGCCCTTGGCCGGCCGTTCGTAGCGCCCGCGCCGGCCGCGCACGGCGGAGGCGTCGAGGCGCAGGGCGTCCGGGTTCGCCCGCCCGCCCTCGAACGTCTCGAGGAAGTGGAGGCGGTCGTTCGTGCGGTCGCCGACGAGGTAGCGGTCGTGGAGGTGCACCGGGCGGCGCAGCTCGACGACGGGCGTCGTCGGACCCCGCACGGTCTGGATCCACGCCGCCAGCTCGGCCGTGTTGGAGACCGTCGCCGACAGGCACACGAGCTGGACGTGCGGTGGGAGGTGGACGATGACCTCCTCCCACACCGGACCGCGGTAGGTGTCCTGCAGGAAGTGCACCTCGTCGAGCACGACGAGGCCGAGGTCGTCGAGCGCCCGCGACCCGCCGTAGATCATGTTGCGCAGGACCTCGGTCGTCATCACGACGATCGGGGCGTCGCCGTCGATGGCGTTGTCGCCGGTGAGCAGGCCGACGTTGCCGGCGCCGTGGCGCTCCCGCAGGTCCCGGAACTTCTGGTTCGAGAGCGCCTTCAGCGGCGCGGTGTAGAACGCCCGCCGCCCGGCTCGCCGCGTGACCTCGATCCCGTACTCGGCGACCACGGTCTTGCCGCTGCCCGTCGGCGCGGCGACCACGACGTGGTGCCCGGCGTCGAGGGCGTCGAGGGCCTCGAGCTGGAAGCGGTCGAGCGGGAACGGGTACCCGCCGACGATCTCGTCCCGCTGGCGGGGGTCGACAGCGGCCACGACCGTCAGTCTGTCAACTGACGGCCTCCCGCCGTCGCCTGCGGCGCTGGAACAGGAGCCCGACGAGGTAGGAGATGAAGTACAGGATCGTCATCGGCACGGCGAGGGCGAGCAGCGAGATCGGGTCGCCCGACGGCGTGATCACGGCGGCGACGACGACGATGATCACGAGCGCGTAGCGCCAGCTGCGGATCAGCGTCTGCGGGGTGAGCACGCCGACGAGCTGGAGGAACACGAGCAGCACCGGGAACTGGAAGCCGACGCCGAACGCGGCGACCATCAGGGCGACGAGGCGGATGTACTTGCTGACCTGGAACAGCGCCCCGACGTCGCTGCCGCTCCACGAGATCAGGAACTCGATCGCCTTGCCGAGCGTGAGGTAGGCGAGCAGCCCGCCGAGCAGGAACAGGGCGATCGACGTGCCGATGAACGGGATGGCGTAGCGCTTCTCCTTGGCGTGCAGGGCGGGCACGATGAAGCGCCAGATCTGCCACAGGACCACCGGCATCGCCAGGATCAGGCCGCCGTACGTGGCGACGCGCAGGCGCGTCGAGAGGCCGTCGATCGGGTCGAAGATGAACAGCGCGTTGCTCGACGAGAGCGTGGCGTCGAAGCCGCAGAACTCGATGCTGCCCTCGGAGCCCTTGCTCTTGCACAGGTCGATGTACGGCTTGGTGAGGAAGTCCAGCACCTGGTCGTAGAAGGCGACGATCAGGATCGCCCCGAGCGTGATCGCCAGGGCCGAGCGGATGATGCGGACGCGCAGCTCGCCGAGGTGCTCGGTGAGCGTCATGACGTCGTCGGGCGTCTTCATCGGCGGCCGCTCGGAGCGGCGTCGGAACGGCAGCCTCATGACGCGGCGAGGTTCGGCGCCCGGCAGAGGCGCGGATGGCTGCTCATTGCTCGCCACTCAGCGTGCGGTTGATCAGCTCGTCCTCGGGGCTCAGCTCGGGTGCCGGCGACGCGCCGTCGGCGCGCGTCGGCGGCGTCGGCCGGTGGCGCGGGCGTCGGCGTCCGGCCATCCGCATCGGTGCCGTTGCCGTCAGCGGGCGCGCTCGACGGTTCGGCCGCGGCGCCCGGCTGGGCGTCGCCCTGCTCCTTCGCCGCCGTCGCCAGACGTGGAGGACCTGCCGTGGTCGGCGTCGCCGTGGTCGGCGTCGGCGTGGTCGGCGTCGACATCGCCCCGTCCGTGAAGTCGACCGACTTCTTGAGCAGGTCGGCCGTCTCGCGCATCTCCTTCATCGGCTCGTCCAGGACGCTCTTCATCTCGGCCTGGAAGCTGTTGCCCATCTTCTTCAACTCGGAGTACGTGCGCCCGGCGCGACGGATGGCGTCGGGGAGCTTCTCGGGACCGAGCACCACCAGCGCCAGCAGCAGGATCACGACGATCTCGCTGCCCGACAGGTTGAACACGCGCCGCAGTCTACGGTCCTGCCATCATCGGCTGGCGTGCAGCAGCGGCTCCCGACGCTCCTCGAACGACCGATCGCGTTCGCCCATCGGGGAGCCCGCGCCCACGCTCCCGAGAACACGATCGAGGCCTTCACGCTGGGGCTTCGACTCGGTGCGACCGGTCTCGAGAGCGACGTGTGGCTGACGCGCGACGGCGTGCCGGTGCTCGACCACGACGGCATCGTGCGGGTCGGGCGCCGGAAGCGATCGATCCGCGACACCGCCCGTGCCGACCTCCCGTCGCACGTCCCCGCGCTGACCGATCTGTTCGCCGCGTGCGGGCACGACTACCACCTCTCGCTCGACCTGAAGGATCCCGGCGCCGGGCCCGTCGTCATCGCCACGACGCGAGAGGCGGCGCCCGACCTCGTGCCGCGGCTGTGGCTCTGCGAGCCCGACGTCGCCCGGCTGCGCGAGTTGCGCCCGGTCGACGCCGACGTCCGCCTCGTCAACTCGACGAAGCTCAACCGCATGAAGGAAGGGCCGGAGCGCCGCGCCGCGATCCTGTCGGATGCCGGCATCGATGCCGTCAACCTGCATCGCACCGATTGGACCGGCGGCCTGACGACGCTGTTCCACCGCTTCCGGCGGGTCTGCTTCGCCTGGGACCTGCAGTTCGAGCACGTGCTGCGCGACGTGCTGCGCATGGGCATCGACGGTGTCTTCAGCGACCACGTCGACGTGATGATCGACGCCGTGGCGGCCGAGGCCTGAGGGCCCTCGCGCCAAACCGGGTCGCTCGGCGGGGCCGGCGCGCGCCATGCTCCCGCATCGTGGTCCAGGTGCTGCCCGCCCGTCTCGACTGGCTCGAGGCGCTCGCCGACGGCGACGACGTCTTCACGGCGCGCTTCGGCATCCCCGTCATCGCCGGATGGGTGGGGTTCCCCGAAGCCCTCGCGTTCGCCGTCGACGGGGCACGCCGCGCGCCGCTCGACCCGTGGGGCTCGCACCTGTTCTTCGACGACGCCGACGGCGCGCTCGTCGGCTTCGGCGGCTGGAAGGGCGCGCCCGTCGACGGCACAGCCGAGCTCGGCTACGCGATCGCCCCGGCACGCCAGGGTCGCGGGCTGGCCACGGCGGTCGTCGCGGTGCTGCTCGAGCGGGCGCGCGACGCGGGCCTGATCACGGTGCTCGCGCACACCCTCGGCGAGGAGAACGCGTCGACGGCCGTGCTGCGCGCCAACGGCTTCCGCCGCGGCGAGGACGTCGATGACCCGGACCTCGGATCGGTGTGGCGCTGGGAGTGGTCGCGCGTAGGAGGTCGCTACAGCCACTGCCAGTGGCCGCGCGGCCAGAAGACCACGAACGCTCTGCCGACGAGGTCGTCCTCGTCGATCGGGCCGAGGTTGCGGCTGTCGAGCGAGCCGGCACGGTTGTCGCCCATCACGAACACGTGGTCCGCGGGCACGGTCGTCGGTGGCGTGTCGCCCCCGCAGTTGCCGGGCGTGACGACCTCCGGGTCGAGGTACGGCTCGTCGAGGCGCTGGCCGTCGATGAGCACGTCGCAGTTGCGCACCTCGATCGTCTCGCCGGGCAGCGCGACGACGCGCTTGATGAGGTCGCGGCTCGACGTGTTGGTCAGCTCGTGGAGCACGACGACGTCGCCCCGGTTGGGGTCGTGGAGGCGGTACGAGAGCTTGTTGACGAAGACGCGGTCACCGTCGTGCAGCGTCGTCGACATCGAGGTGCCGTCGACGACGAAGTGGGCGAGCACGAACGTGCGCACCAGGAACGCCACGAGCAGGGCGATCCCGATGACGATGACCCAGTCGAGCAGGGCGCGCCGGCGCCGGGCCGCCGTGCCCATCTCGGGCGCGTCGTCGGCCCCGTCGGCGTCGACCACGGCGACGTCCCCCCCGTCCGCCGCCAGGTCCTCGCGCAGCACGGGGCCACCGTCCTCCGCCCGCTCGTCCGTCACAGCGACTCGATCAGCTTCTCGACCCGCTCGTCACGGCTCTTGAAGGGGTCCTTGCACAGGACCGTGCGCTGGGCCTGGTCGTTCAGCTTGAGGTGCACCCAATCGACGGTGTAGTCGCGCTTGCGCTCCTTGGCCCGGCGCACGAACTCGCCGCGCAACCGCGCCCGCGTGGTCTGCGGCGGGACGTCGGTGGCGGTGTCGATGTCGGTGTCGGTGCACAGCCGCTCGACCATGCCGCGGTCCTGCAGCTTGTAGAACGGGCTGCGGGCCCGCGAGACGTCGTGGTACTGGAGGTCGAGGAGCTGGACCCGCGGGTGCCCGAGCGACAGCTGGTGACGCTCGCGGAACGCTTCGAGCAGCTTGTACTTGATGACCCAGTCGACCTCCCGGTCGAGCTTGAGGGGGTCGTTCTCGATCGTGGTGACGCAGTGCTCCCACATCTCGAGCGCCCGCTGCTCGAGCGGCGGGAAGCCCTTCGTCTCGGAGTAGCGCAGCGCCCGGTCGAGGTACTCGCGCTGGATGTCGAGGGCGCTGACCTCGCGGCCGTTGCCGAGGCGGACCGTGCGCCGGCACGTCGGGTCGTGGCTGATCTCGCGGATCGCCCGGATCGGGTTCTCCAGCGTCATGTCGCGCAGCACGACGCTGCGGTCCTCGAGCATCCGCAGCATGCAGGCGGCGGCCCCGACCTTGAGGAACGTCGTGTACTCGCGACATGTTGGAGTCGCCGACGATGACGTGGAGGCGGCGGTAGCGCTCGGCGTCGGCGTGCGGCTCGTCGCGGGTGTTGATGATCGGGCGGCTGCGGGTGGTCGCCGAGCTGACGCCCTCCCAGATGTGCTCGGCCCGCTGGGCGATCGAGTACGTGGCGCCGCGGGCGGTGTGCAGGACCTTGCCGGCCCCGGCGTAGATCTGGCGGCTGACCAGGAACGGGATCAGCACCTCGGCGTAGTGGCCGAGGTCGTCGTGGCGGCTGGTGCAGTAGTTCTCGTGGCAGCCGTAGCTGTTGCCGGCCGAGTCCGTGTTGTTCTTGAACAGGTAGATGGTGCCGCGGATCGACTCCTCGGCGAGGCGCTGCTCGGCCGACTCGACGAGGCTCTCGAGGATCCGCTCCCCCGCCTTGTCGTGGACGACGAGCTCGTAGAGGCTGTCGCACTCGGGCGTCGCGTACTCCGGGTGGGAGCCGACGTCGAGGTACAGGCGAGCCCCGTTCTGCAAGAAGACGTTGGAGCTGCGGCCCCAGCTGACGACCCGCCGGAACAGGTAGCGGGCGACCTCGTCGGGACTGAGCCGGCGCTGCCCACGCAGCGTGCACGTCACGCCGTACTCGTTCTCGAGGCCGTAGATCCGCCTCTCCATGAGGCGAGGCTACAGGTGCCACCCCGCCCCGGCGGTGCAGTAGCCATTCGCGTTCGTGCACCCACCGCCGGTGACCGCGCGCTCCTGCACGAACGCGCTGCCGCCGCTGCCCATCCGAGCACCTGGCGTCGTCCGAGTACGCGGGGCGGGGCCCACCCGCGCGCCGTGCTCCGTTGCCGTCAGCCACCGGCCGGCCGGTGGTGACGCGTCCCGGATCCGCGTTCGTGCACCCGGCGCCGCCCCGGCGGCGGTCGCTGCACGAACGCGCTGCTCACCCCTTGTCGGCGAGCTCCTTCTGGTGGCGCTCGACCATCTCCTCGACGGCCTTCATGTTGCGCTCGGCGAGGCGCTCGCGCCCCTCGCGCGCCCGCGCCTTGGCCGCCTCCGTGCTGTGGGCCTGCCCCTGGAACTCGGGGAACACCCGCTGGGAGATGAGCTCGAAGCTGCGCTTGGTCGCCTCCGGGTTCGCCCACTCGTGGGCCAGGCAGAGGTACGCCCCGAAGCCGCCGGACTGCTTCTGCAGGCGCTCGATCTGCTCGCACGCCATGTCAGCGGTGCCGATCGAGCCGAGCCCGGAGTCGTTGACGAAGTCGATCATGTCGCGCACGGCGTCGGCGCTCCCCACGTCCATCTGGGGGAAGGCGGCAGTGTGCTGGAAGTAGTCGAACCACTGGCGCATGCCGTACTCGACGTCCTTGGCCGCCTGTTCCTTGGTCTCGGCGATGTGCATCAGCCCGACGAGCCGCCACCTGGACCGGTCGGCGACGGTCCCGAACGTCGCGGCACGCTCCTCCATGACGTCCCAGTGCAGGCCGAGGGCGTCGAACCCGGCGGCCTGGGTCGCCCCGATCGACAGCAGGCTGACGCCGTACTTGCCGGCGAGCCGCGGCCCGGACGGCGACGCCACGGCCGGCACGGCGACGTCGAACAACGGGTTCGAGTACGGCCGCAGGTGCAGCCGGGCGTCGACGAGGTTCCACATCTTCGTCTGGCTGGACACCGGTTCCTCGGTGGTGAGGAGCTTCATGATGACGTCGAGGCCCTCCTCCAGGAGCGGCCGGGTCTCCGTCGGATCGAGCCCGAGCATGATGGCGTCGGTCGGCAACGAGCCGGGCCCGACCCCGAGCATGAAGCGACCGCGGGTCATGTGATCGAGCTGCACCGCACGCTCGGCGACCATGTACGGGTTGTGGTACGCGACGCTGATCACGCCCGTGCCCAGCTTGATGTGGCGGGTGCGCTCGGCGGCGACGGCCACGAAGATCTCGGGCGAGGCGATGATCTCGGTGCCCGCCGAGTGGTGCTCGCCGATCCACGCCTCGTCCCAGCCGAGCTTGTCGAGGTGGGCGACGAGGTCGAGGTCGCGCTCGATCGCCAACGTCGGGTTCTCGCCCGCCTGGTGGAACGGCGCCATGAAGATGCCGAAGCGGAGACGGTCGGTCATTGGTACCCCCAAGGTCGGTGACTCCCGCGGCGGTCACTGTAGGAGACGGAACCGGACGGTGGTTCCCGGCCGCGCCTGGCCGATCACGGCGATCGCACCGGGGTCGACCACGGCCAGCACCGGGTAGCCGCCGGTCGTCGGGTGGTCCGCCAGCATGACCACCGGGCGCCCGTCGGGCGGCACCTGGATGGCGCCGGTGAGGATGCCCTCGCTCGCGAGCTCACCGGCCACCCGACGCCGCAGCGCGGGGCCGTCGAGGCGGACCCCGACCCGGCTGGCGTCGGACGAGACCGTCCACGCCGCGCCGGTGAGCTCGTCCAGTGCTCCGGGCTCGAACCACTCGTGGCGCGGACCGGGCCAGACGCCGACGACCCGGTCGGCCGCCCGCGGCGCGCGGTGCCTGATCGACGACGATCGGCGTCCCGGGATCGGCGCCGATCGGGAGCAGCGCACCGTCCCGGATCGCCGGCGGCCCGAGCCCCGAGCGCGAGTCCGTGCTGCGCGACGCCGAGGACGGGCGCGACGGCGATCCCGCCGCGCACCGCGAGGTACCCCCACATCGCGCCCTCGGCCGGCTCGACGGCGATCTCGTCCCGTGGCCCGACCGACGTCGGCGCCAGTTCGGCCGACGTCGCGGCGACGGCCGGACCCGTGCATCGCACCCGCAGCCCGCCGAGCGTCTCCAGCACGGCGGCATCAGGAGGGTTCCCGACCAGGCGGTTGAGGAGGCGGCGGCCGGGTTCGTCGATGGCGCCCGACGGCGGGACTCCGATCGCCGCCAGCCCGGGACGGCCGCCGTCCTGCACGGACGTGGCCCAGCCGGCCTGCACGACGAGGAGGTCGCTCACCTCGCCACGAACTGGACGATCGTGCCGGGCCTGATCAGCGACGGCGGCCGTCGCGTCGCGTCCCAGAGCGGCGCGTCGGTGCTCCCGATGAGGTGCCAGCCGCCTGGCGAGACGCTCGGGTAGATCGCCGTGTACGTGTCGGCGATCGCGACCGCACCGGCCGGCACCCTGGTGCGCGGCGTCGCCCGCCGCGGCAGGACCAGCGCCGGATCGAGGCCCCGCAGGTACGCGAAGCCCGGCGCGAAGCCGCAGAACGCGCAGGTGTACTCGGGTCCCCGGTGGCGGTCGACGACCTCGGCGCTCGACAGCCCGCAGGCCGCAGCGACGGCTCCGAGGTCCTCGCCGTCGTAGCGGACGGCGATCTCCACGACCTCGCGCCGCGCGGTGACCGCGACCTCGTCGGGGACGACCGCCGCCAGCCACTCGGCCGCTGCCGCCAGGTCGGCGCCGGGACGGAGCCGGACGAGGACCGTGCGTGCGGCCGGCACGAGCTCGGCGACGTCGGGGTGGTCGCGCCGCTCGAGCGCGGCGACGACGGCGACCACGTCCGGCTCGGGCACCTCGACGAGCAGACCCTCCGGCCCGTACGGCAGCACCCTCATGCGGTGAAGGCGTGGAGCGTGACGCCGGCCGCGTCGAGCGCATCGCGCACGGCGCGTGCCAGGCCGACCGCGCCGGGTGTGTCGCCGTGCAGGCAGAGCGAGCGCGACCGGCACCTTCACCACGGTTCCGTCGACCGACACGACCTCGTGCTCCGTCGCCAGGCGCACGGCCCGCGCCGCGACCTCGCTCGCCTCGATCACGAGGGCGTCGGGCTCGGAGCGGGGCACGAGTCGCCCGTCGCGCAGGTAGGCGCGGTCGGCGAACGCCTCGACGACCGGTTCGAGCCCGGCCGCGTCGGCGCAGCGCAGGAGCGCGGACCCAGGCGCGCCGAGCACCGCGAGGGACGGGTCGTACTCGGCAGCCGCGGCGATGACGGCATCCGCCTGGGCGTCGCCGTCGATGGTGGCGTGGTAGAGCGCGCCGTGTGGCTTGACGTAGGCGACCTCGGCCCCGGCGACCTGGGCGAAGGCGTCGAGCGCACCGAGCTGGTAGAGCACCGCGTCGCGGAGGTCCCGTGGATCGATGTCGATGTAGCGCCGCCCGAACCCCAGGAGGTCCGGGTACGACACCTGGGCGCCGATCGCCACGCCGTTGTGGACGGCGGCCGTGCACACGGACCGCAGCGTCGAGGGGTCGCCGGCGTGGAACCCGCACGCCACGTTGGCGCTGGTCACGACCTCGAGCATGGCCTCGTCCTCGCCGAGCCGCCACACGCCGAAGGACTCCCCGAGGTCACTGTTGAGGTCGATGGCCACCACCGCGGCGAGCGTACGCCAGGCGGCGATCCACCCGGTCCGGGCCCACGGGGGCGCGGACGCGGTGGGGCCCGCTGCGGATGGTCCGCAGCGGGCCCCGTTCCGGATCGGGAGCCGTTCACCGGGCGCAGGGTGCCCGGTGAACGGCATCTCACCGACCGGATCTCAGCTACCGGCGAGGAACGTCGTCGTCGTCGCCGCCGGGTTCTTGATGAATTCGCCGTGGAAGCACGCCACGTGGTGCTGGTGACCACCTCGAGCAGGGCCTCGTCGTCACCGAGTTGCCGCACGCCGAACGACTGACCGGGATCGCCGCTCAGATCGATCGACGACAGGCGGGAGCGTGGGCCGCGGTGCGTGTTGTGCGGACGTGGGTGGGGACCGCGGGCCCCACCCACGTCGGAAGCTCAGCCGCCGGCGGCGGCTTGGAAGTCGTCGAAGTTGCCGAGCTCGCCGTTGTTGTCGATCAGTTCACCGTCCGGCTCGAACGCGCCGAGGGTGTTCGGGTCGGTGATCGTGTACTTGCCCATCTGGCCGCCCTCGTTGAGATAGGCGTCCTCGAACCCATTGGTCTGGTTCGTGATGCCGTCGAAGTTGATGGGGTTGTTGTAGTCGATGAACCGGGCGGCGAGGGCGATGTTGCCGCGATCGAGTCCGCCCTCGTACTTCGCCGCTTCCTGGAGGATGTTGACCATGGTCAAGGCGAACCACCAGCCCTGGGCGTAGGTGCTCTGGGTGTCGTCGAGTCCCTGCGCCTGCAGGGTCTCGTGGAACAACTTGACGATCGGGTCGTCGGCGTACTTGGGGTCGTTGACGTCCTTCAACGCTTGGACCTCGTGCGTGCCCTCGCCCGTGAGGCCCTGGTCGATCAGCGGCTGGAAGAACTGGGTCAGCGACGTGCACGTCCCCGACGCGATCACGATCGGCTTCCACGTCGTGCTCTTCTCGACCTCCGCCATCCCCTGGGTGCAGAACGTGCCGGTCGTCTCGAGCAGCAGCACGTCCGCACCGGAGGCGGCCGCGGTGGTGAACTGGTTCTTGATGTCGGGGGCGGTCGGCTCGTGGAACTGCTGGCTGACGACCTCGATGTCGGTACCCTCGATCGCCTTGTTGAACCCGGTCACGTAGGTCTGGCCGAAGTCGTTGTTGAACGTGATCGCTGCGACCTTCGTGGCTTCCGGGTACTCCTCCTGCAGCCACGACGCCCAGATGCCGGCCTCCGAGGCATAGTCGAGCTGATGGCCGGTGGTCCACGGGTGGTTGGCGACGTCACCCCAGCCCGGGTACCCGGTGCCGTTGAGCAGCTGGGGCATGCACTCGTCATTGAGCGTGTCCCACACGGCGAGGTTGTTCGGTGTGCCGATGATCGTCAGCGCGCCGGCGTACTTGTTCTCACCGAGGGCCTCGTCGACGTTGGACTTGGTCTTGTCCGGCGCGTAGGCGTCGTCCTTGAACTCGATGTGCAGCTGCTTGCCGTCGACGCCACCCTCCGTCTCGTTGATGTAGTCGAAGTAGCTCTGGATGCCGTCGCCGATGAGTCCGAACCCGGCGAGCGGGCCGGACTTGGGCTGGCTCGAGAAGAACGTGATGTCGGTGTCGGTGATGCCCTGCATGGGGTCCCAGTCCTCGGGGCAATCCGCGGGGTCGAGAATGACGTCGTCGCGCTGGTACACACCGTCGATCAGACCAACCGTGCTGTAGTCCACCTCTCCGCCCGCGGATCCCGCCGTGGCTTCGGTCGTCTCGGTCTCACCGTCAGTGGTCGCGTCTCATTCGGTGGTCGCAGTCTCCTTCGGTGGTCGTCGCCTCGCCCGCTGTGGTCGCCCCACCGGCAGTCGTCGCAGTGGCGCCTGCGGCGGTGGCCGTCGGTGCGGCTGATGTCGCGCCCGAGCTGTCGTCGTCGTCGTCGTCGCCGCACGCCGCCAGCACGAAGGCGGCCGCACAGGCGAGGGCGACGGGCTTGCGCCACATCCGTCTCTTCATTGGTATCCCCCTGTTTGATGGAACATGTGGTCAGGACGAGAGCAGGTTCGCCTCGGGAACATCGGCGGCCTCGGTGATCTCGACGTCGTGGCCCGTATCGGCCGCGACGTCGGCGAGCCACGACGGGTGCGGCACGACCTGGACGAACCGTGCCCGCAGCTTGCGCATCCCGGCGACGAAGCCGCCCGGCAGCAGGAACACGAGGATCAGCAGCCCGACGCCGAAGAACACGCCGGACACGGCAGCGGCCCCGGGTCGGCCCTCGAGCCAGTCGAACAACGGCTTGGTGACCTGCTTGACGCCCGGTGGCATCCCCGACTGATCGGTCGTCCACTCGCTCACGAAGTAGGGCACGAAGAGGTAGATCAGGGCTCCGGGCACGGCACCGGAGATCGTGCCGGCGCCGCCCGCGACGAGACCGACGACCAGGAAGATGGCGAGGGTCAGCCCGAACTGGACATCCGAGGCGAACGGCCGGTTGATCATCAGCATCGACCCGGCGAGACCGCCGTACGCGGCGCTCACCCCGAAGGCCATCGTCTTGTACAGCGACAGGTTGACGCCGCTGATCGACGCGCTGGTCTGGTTGTCGCGGACCGCGATCAGCGCCCGGCCGGGGCGGCTCTTGATGAAGTTCCGTGCGCCGACGAAGGCGGCGATCGCGAGCACCGTCAGCACGCAGAAGGTCCACAGCGGCCCGGCGATGCGCCCATCATCGGCGAACGGCATCCACGATGGCGGCACCATCTCCGCGGTGCCGCGCGGCGGCTTCTTGCCGTTCGGGCCACCGGTGAGCCAGTCGTACTTCAGCACGAGCGTCGGGAAGACGTACGCCACGGCGAGGGTGACGATCGCGAGGTAGAGGCCGCGGATCCGCAGCGCCGGGAGCCCGACGATGAGCCCGACGACGAAGCACAGCGCCACCGACACCGGCAACGTGGCGAAGTAGCTCCAGCCGTGGTCGGCGACGAGGATGATCGTGGTGTAGGCGCCGAGACCGACGAACGCCGATTGACCCAGTGAGAGCTGGCCGGAGTAGCCGATCACGAGGTTGAGCCCGAGGATCGCGACGGCGTAGGCAGACGACGTCGTTGATCTGGCTGATCCGGAACGACTTGTCCAACGAGAACAGGGTCACCGGCAACGAGTGCGCGAACACGACGTAGAGCAGCCCGAGGGCGACGATGGCCCAGGCGCCGATGACATAGGCGCGGTGGGCCGGCGTCCCTTGGCGGAGCGTGACGAACGCCATCTAGACGCGTTCGATCCGCTTGGAGCCGAACAGCCCGTTCGGCTTGACCATCAGGATGAGGACGATGACCACCAGCGCCGTGGCCGGTGCCAGCTCCGAGCCGATGGCATCGACGTAGCCCCCACCCATCGTCTGCACCTCGCCGATGATGATGCCGGCGATCACTGCGCCACCGAGGCTGTCGAGGCCACCGAGGGTCGCGGCGGCGAAGGAGTAGATGAGGACGCGGCCCATGAAGTTCGGCTCGAGCAGCGTCGTGCGGGCCACGAGGCAGCCGGCCAGCGTGCCGACCGCCGCCGCCAGCGCCCAACCGAACTGCATTGTGCGCCCGATGTGGATGCCGAGCAGCTTGCTCGACTCCAGGTTGGACGACACCGACCGGAACGCCAGGCCGATCTTGGTGGTGCGCAGCAGCAGGGTGACGAGGAACACGGCGACGAGCACCGTGACCCAGGTGAACAGGGCGGCGTACTCGATGCGTGGCCCCGAGCAGCCCGAAGGACTGGTTGCGCTTGGGGAACAACGACGGCATCGCCCGACCGTCGAAGGCCCAGATGACCCCGGCGATGGCGTTGAGGATGAGGAACAACGACAACGTCACGATGACGATCGCCAGGTGGTTGGACGGGTCGAACGGACGGATCAGCACCCGCTCGATCACCGCCGCGCCGATCCCCGACAGCACCATGGCGATGACCACGGCCAACAGGGCGGGGATGTCGAAGGCGTTGGCGATGGCGTAGGCGATGAAGGCGCCGATCATGGCCATCTCGCCCTGGGCGAAGTTGACGACACCGGTCGCCTTGTAGATGAGGACCAGGGCGAGGGCCATCGCCGAGTAGATGAACCCGTTGCCCAAGCCGTCGAAGACCCGCTGGAAGAACAGGTCCGACCCGCCGTCGTTGATCGCCCACACGCGAGAACACGACGATCAGGACGATCCCGATCGGCGAACGAGACTGCCCGATGCCTGCCGATGCCGGCCAGCGCGCTCCATGGACGAGCGCATCGCCGTCGTTCGCCGTTGCCGCCGCGGTCGGCTCGTTGGTGGTGCTGTTGCTCATGGAATCGACGTGGGCTCCTAGTAGCCGAGATAGGCCTTGCGGACGGCGTCGTCGTGGCGGAGGTCGTCGGCGTTGCCGGACAACGACGGTCTCACCGGCTTCGAGGACGTAGGCCCGGTGGGCCAGGTCGAGCGCGATGTTGGCGTTCTGCTCGACGACGAGCATGGTCGTGCCCTCCTGGCGCGTTGAGCTCGCGGAACACCCGGAAGATGTCCTGCACGATGAGCGGGGCCAGCCCGAGCGACGGCTCGTCGAGCAACAGCAACTGCGGTCGCGACATCAACGCCCGGGCGACGGCGAGCATCTGCTGCTCACCACCCGACAAGCTCCCGGCGTGCTGGGTGCGCCGCTCCCGCAACCGCGGAAACATGTCAAACCACCGCTCGATATCCGCCGCCACCTCACCATCACGCCGCACATACGCACCCGCCAACAAGTTGTCCTCCACCGACAAGTCGTTCAACGTCCCCCGACCCTGCGGCACATGCCCCACCCCCAACCGCACGATCCCCGACGTCGACTCCTTCGTCAACTCCCGCCCAGCCAACACGATCGACCCATGCGTCGACACCATCTGACAGATCGCCCGCAACGTCGTCGTCTTCCCCGCCCCGTTCGCCCCCAGGATCACCACGACCTCACCACGGTTCACCGTGAAGTCGACCCCGTGCAACACCTCGATCTGCCCATACCGCGCCGTCAGCCCCGACACCTCCAACAACACCTCACCAGACCCGGCCACCCCACCCGAGCCGTTCCCACGCACCCCCACCGGATCGGTCATGCCGCGTCCTCAGCCTCACCCAGAGTACGCCTCGATCACCTTCGGATCCTTCGCCACCACCTGCGGCGTCCCCTCCGCGATCTTCCGCCCGAAGTCCAACACCACCACCTTGTCCGAGATCCCCATCACCATCGCCATGTGATGCTCCACCAACAACACCGTCAACGCGAACTCATCACGCAACCGACGAATCAACTGCGCCAACTCATCCAACTCAGCATGATTCAACCCACCAGCCGGCTCATCCAACATCAACAACTTCGGATCACCAGCCAACGCCCGCGCGATCTCCACCCGCTTCAACGTCCCAAACGGCAACCCCGCCGCCGGCTGGAACGCCACATCCTCCAACCCCAACCGCTGCAACAACTCGAACGACCGCACCGCCGTCCGCCGCTCCTCACGACGCGTCCCCAACCGCAACGGCGCCGTCACAAAATTCGCCCGCGTCCCCGAATGCGACCCCACCATCACATTCTCCAACACCGTCAAACCAGGCCACAACGCCAAGTTCTGAAACGTCCGATAAATACCCAAATCAGAAATCCGATGCGGACGCGTCCGCAAAATATCCTGCCCACCAAACGAAATCGACCCCTCGGTCGGATCATAAATCCGAGAGATCACATTGAACAACGTCGTCTTCCCAGCCCCATTCGGACCGATCAACCCACAAATCTCACCCTCACCCACCACGAACGACGCACGATCCAACGCCGTAATCCCACCAAACCGAACCGACACATCCGACACCTCGAGCACCGTCACGAGCTCGTCGTCCGATCTCGCCGGCGCGCTCCAACACCATGCGGCGTGTTCAACGTGCCCCCCTTTTCGCCCCTGCTCGACCGAGGGCGCCAGCTCCATGACATCACGTCAGGGGCGGGCAGAGATCAACGATCCCCCCGGTCTCGAATCTCAGAGGCGAGCGTGCCGCACCGTGACGCTGGTGTCAAGTCGGAGTGCTGGAATTCTTCGCCCCAGACGGCCGGCCTTAGGGGCAGATAGACATCCTTGCACAATGCAAACTTCGTGCCGAACACTCGGCGTCGGATGACGCCGCGCCCGCCGGGCGCGCCGCGCTCGGTCAGGACGCGTCGAGGAGCCCGGCGACCGCGTCGTCGTCCA
Organism: uncultured Acidimicrobiia bacterium; assembly: GCA_963750905.1. Taxonomy (GTDB): domain Bacteria; phylum Actinomycetota; class Acidimicrobiia; order Acidimicrobiales; family Ilumatobacteraceae; genus JALZMG01. The sequence goes on along the minus strand of CAVVSE010000018.1, from coordinate 493,769 downwards.
GGCGCCGGAAGCAACGACGACCGTTGCCCCGAGCGAGCAGGGCGACCTCGAGCTCCGCGGCCGCGCAGCGTGCGATCGGGCCCGGCCAGCGCGGCGACACCGGCCCGTACCGCGGCCCCGGCGTCCAGACCGTCGGCGAACGACTCCGACAGTCGCGCCAGGATGGTGTCGGCGTCGCCGCCGAGCACCGTGTGGTCCTTGTGATCGAACACCGTGCCGTCGTACTGGATGTGGAACATCTGGTCGCCGGCCGGGACCTGGCCGACCTCGGCGACGAGGATCTCGACCTCCAGCGGCTTCATCTCGTGGGTGAAGATCTGGCCGAGGATCTGGGCGTACTGGTTCGCCAGGCTGCGCGCGTCGACGTCGTCGCGGCTGTACTGGAACCCCTTCAGGTCCGCCGCCCGGACGCCGGCGACCCGCAGCTGGTCGAACTCGTTGTAGCGCCCGACGCCGGCGAACGCGATGCGGTCGTAGATCTCGCTGACCTTGCGCAGCGTCTCGGAGCTGTTCTCGGCGACGATGGCGATCCCACCGTCGTAGCGCAGGGCGACGAGCGCCCGTCCCCGGGCGATGCCCTTGCGGGCGTAGTCGGCCCGGTCCTTCATCACCTGCTCAGGGGCGACGTAGAACGGCATGCTCATGCCCGCTCACCCCCACGCAGCGACGTCGCGATGCGCTCGTAGCGCGCCGCGAGGTCGGCGTCGTCGATGCGGCTCCAGCCGTCGGCCGTGATCGTGGCGATGATCGGGTAGATGCCGCGGAGGGCGTCAGGCCCACCGGTCGCCGAATCGGCGTCGGCGGCCTCCCACAGCGCCCGGCAGGCCAGGTCGATGGCCGCGTCGCGATCGAGGTCGGCGCGCCAGCCGAGCTTGACGACCGTGCCGGCGTGCAGGCTGCCGGAGCCGGTGGCGACGTACTCGCGCTCCTCGTAGCGGCCGCCGGTGACGTCGAAGTCCCACAGGCGACCTCGCCCGCGGCGCTCGTCGAACCCGGCGAAGATCGGCACGACGGCGAGGCCCATCATCGCCGCCTGCAGGTTGCCGCGGATCATCATCGAGAGCTGGTTCGCCTTGCCCTCGAGGCTGAGCGACATGCCCTCGACCTTCTCGTAGTGCTCGAGCTGGAGCTGGAACAGGCGCACCATGTCCATGGCCGGGCCGGCCGCACCGGCGATGGCGACACCGCTGAAGCGGTCCGCCTCGACGACCTTCTCCATCGACCGGTGGCTGATCAGGTTGCCTGCGGTCGCCCGGCGGTCGCCTGCCATGACGACACCGTCGCCGTAGCGCATCGCCACGCACGTCGTGGCGTGCGGCACGGCGCCGAGCGCGTCGTGGCCGCCGGTCACCGTCTGGGGCGCGGCGCCGATGCGCCGCAGCAACTCTGGGAAGCTGGACCCCGGGTCGTCACCCGGAGTGAAGATGGGCATCCCCATGGAGGCTTATTGTCCGCCCTTCTGGACGTACGACTTGACGAAGTCCTCGGCGTTGGTCTCGAGCACCTCGTCGATCTCGTCGAGCAGGTCATCGAGCTCGGCCTTGAGCTTCTCGCCGCTCTCCGAGACGGCGGGCGCCGCCTCGTCGACGACCTCGTCGTCGGTCGTTCGGGAGGTGGTGGTCTTCTGCTTGCGGGTCTGTTCGGCCATGCTGCCTGGCGCCTCCTTGCTGTCGTTCCCTCGCCGCCTAGGAACCCAGACGGTCGAGGAGCTCGACAGCGCTGTCGCTCTCGTCGATCAACCTAGCCACGTGGTCTGCTGTTCCGCGTAGTGGCTCCATCATGGGGACGCGCCGGAGCGGTTCCCGGCCGACGTCGAACACGATCGAGTCCCAGTTGGCCGCGACGATGTCGTCGGGGAACTTGGCGAGGCACCGGCCACGGAAGTAGGCGCGGGTGGTCGTCGGTGGGTTGGTGATGGCGTCGTCGACGTCGGCTTGGTCGACGAGCACCTCCAAGCCCGCCCGCGACGCGAGCCCCTTGTCGGGACGCAGGTCGTGGTACTGCAGGTCGATGGCCTTCAGGCGCGGCGAGCCCGGCTCGATGCCGTGCCGCTCGGCGTAGCCGTCGATCAGTCGCTGCTTGGCGACCCAGTCGACCCAGGACGCCACGCTCGGCGGATCGTGCTCGAGGCCGGTCAGGACCTGCTCCCAGCGCCGCATCACGTCGAGCCCGACGGCCTCGCCGACGCAGCGCCAGCCCGTGCAGCTGCTCGTACTTGCGCGCCCGCTCGAGCAGGCCCCACTGGATCTCGAGGGCGGTCGCCCGGCGCCCGTCACGCAGCATGATCGTGCGGGTCAAGCGTCGTGTCGTGGCTGACCTGGCGGATCGCCGAGACCGGGTTGCCGAGCAGCCAGTCGTCGCCGAGGGCGTCGTCCTCGATCATCGCCAGCACGATCGCCGACGTCCCGACCTTGAGGAGCGTGGCGACCTCGCTCATGTTGGCGTCGCCCACGATGACGTGCAGTCGGCGGTACTTCTGGGCGTCGCAGTGCGGCTCGTCGCGGGTGTTGACGATCGGTCGCTTCAGCGTCGTCTCGAGGCCGACCTCCTCCTCGAAGAAGTCGGCGCGCTGGGAGAGCTGGTACGGCACGTGGTCGTTCGGCACGCCTGGCAGCTCGCACCCGACCTTGCCGGCTCCGGCGAAGATCTGGCGGGTGACGAAGTGCGGCGTGACCTGGGCCGCGATCCGGCCGAACGGTGTCTCCCGGGCCAGCAGGTAGTTCTCGTGGCAGCCGTAGCTGTTGCCCTTGCCGTCGGAGTTGTTCTTGTGGACGATGACCTCGGCCGGGCCCTGCGCGGCGGCCGAGAGCTTCGCCGAGGCGTGGACCATGCTGCGGCGCACGATCTCCTCGGCGGCGCGGTCCCAGCGGACGGCCTCGAGAGCGGTCGACGACCTCCGGGATGGCGATCTCGGGGTGGGCGTGGTCGACGTAGTAGCGGGCGCCGTTCGTGAGCACGGCGTTGACGAGCGTCGTCTCGATCTCGGGGGCGATGACGTCGTCGAGCGAGAAGCCGCGGGCGTCGTTCGCCGGGTGCTCGTCGTCGAAGTCCCATCCGACGCGTCCGCGCTGCGGGTTCGTGGTCGCGGCGATGTAGGCGTTGATCAGCAGCGATGACGCAGAGACCGGGTTGTTCTCGGCCCCGCGCACGACGATGCCGTACTCGGTCTCGATGCCGCAGACCTTCGGCAGCGCCATGGGTGGACCCTAGCGACGTCACAGCGGCGCGCACGGGCAATGTTGCTTGCGTTTGTGCGACAGCCACGGCTGTGGCGACGGGTGGTGGGCGAACGCGGGCCCTCCGGCTCGCTGTGACACCCCGGGCGTAGCGTCCCGCTCACCGACTCCTCAGGAGCTCGCCGGCTCCACGAACCGGCCACCGTGACCGACGAACCCGGAGGAGTCGACGTGACCACGACCGATCTGCGCGAGGACCCGGTGCGCCTCGAGGACCTCGCCGAACGACAGGACGGCGTCGTCAGCGTGGCCCAGGCCCACCGCGTCGGGGTGAGCGACGGCCAGATCGCCCGACGGCGTGCTGCGGGCCGCTACCGGCGCTGTCGACGCGGGGTCGTGCAGATCGCCGGTGCCCCGCCCACGTGGCGCCAGGCCGTGCGGACGGCCTCGATCGCGGCGGGCGAGCGGGTCGTCGTGTCACACGCCAGCGCCGTGCGCCTCTACGGCCTCGAGCTGCCGCCGGCCGTGCACCCACGGTGGCGCCGGGACAACGCGTTCATCGAGGTCGCCGCGCCGGATCCGCGGCATGTCCGGCTGCACGGGGTGCGCGGTCACCGGTCCGGCACGTGGGAGGCCGGCGACGTGGAGGAGCGGGCAGGCATGGCGGTGACGTCACCGGTGCGCACCGTCATCGACCTGAGCTCGCGGCTCGGCGTCGAGGGCACCGGTCGGCTCGTCGACGACATGCTCCGGCGCAAGCTGCTGACGATCGCCGCGCTCCGTGAGCGGCTGCTCGGACTGCGCGCCGCACCCGGACGTTCGATGCGTGTGCTCCGCGTCGTCGTCGCGGCGCGCGATGCGACGTACGACCCGGGCGAGTCGACGCTGGAGGCACGGATCCGTCGGGTGATCGTGCGCAAGCGGTTCCCCGCGCCGGTCGGCCAGCACTGGGTCCGTGACCACGGGTTCGCCGTCCGCCTCGACTTCGCGTACCCCGCCGTGAAGGTGTACCTCGAGGGCGACGGCTTCGGCTTCCACCACACCCGCTCGGACCTCGACCGCGACGTCCGTCGCCGCAATGGTCTGGTCGAGCGGGGCTGGATCGGCCTGCACTTCACGTGGAAGATGACCGACGCCGAGATCGAACGCCACCTGGCCGCGCTCTACGACCGCACCACCAAGCGGTGGCGGCTCCCCCGCTGACGCCGCCGGGGCGCGTCTTCGCGTTCGTGCGCGGTTCGCCGGTGGGCGAGGCGCCGCCGCACGAACGCGGCGACGCTCGCGTGCTCGACCGGCCGGCCGACCCGCTGGCGAGCAGGCCGAGCGCATGTCACCCGGCCACCCGACAACGCGCCGGCGATTCGACGGTCCGCCGGAGCACGCGTTCGGCCGTTCGGCGTCGCCCGGCGCCGGGTCGACGAACGAACGCGGCCTCGCGGCGCGATCAGAGGTACTGGCCCGTGGCGACCCGTTCGATGGCGCGACCGCCCTTCGGGTCGTCCTCCTTGCCCTCGTTGACCAACGTGCGGATGAACACGATCCGCTCGCCCTTCTTGCCGGAGATCTTCGCCCAGTCGTCCGGGTTGGTCGTGTTGGGCAGGTCCTCGTGCTCCTTGTACTCCTGCTTGATGGAGGCCAGGAGGTCGTCGACGCGCACCCCACGCTCGCCTCCGTTGATCACCCGCTTGATGGCGAGCTTCTTGGCGCGGCGGACGATGTTCTCGATCATCGCTCCGGACGCGAAGTCCTTGTAGTAGAGGACTTCCTTGTCACCGTTCTGGTAGGTCACCTCGAGGAACCGGTTGGCCTCGTCCTCGCGGTACATCTCCTCGACGGTGGCCTCGATCATCGCCGGGACCTTCTGGCCCGCGGCGATCGGGATCTCCTCGGTCAGGTACTGGGCGAAGATCTGGGCGGCCGCCGGACCGTTGGGCCGCTCGATCTTGATCTTCACGTCCAGTCGGCCGGGCCGGAGGATCGCCGGGTCGATGAGGTCCTCGCGGTTCGTCGCCCCGATCACGATGACGTTGCGCAGTCCCTCGACGCCGTCGATCTCGGCCAGCAGCTGCGGCACGATCGTCGACTCCATGTCCGAGCTGATGCCCGACCCGCGGGTGCGGAACATCGAGTCCATCTCGTCGAAGAACACGATGACCGGCCAGCCCTCCTCGCTCTTCTCCCGCGCCCGCTGGAACACCAGCCGGATCTGGCGCTCGGTCTCACCGACGTACTTGTTGAGCAGCTCGGGGCCCTTGATGTTGATGAAGTAGCTGCGGCCCTTCTCGTCGCCGGTCGCCGAGGCGACCTTCTTGGCGAGGCTGTTGGCCACGGCCTTGGCGATCAGGGTCTTGCCGCAGCCCGGGGGCCCGTACAGCAGGATCCCCTTCGGGGCCGGCAGGCGGTGCTCGGCGAACAGGTCCTGGTGCAAGAACGGCAGCTCGACGGCGTCGGCGATCTGCTCGATCTGGTCGTCGAGGCCGCCGATGTCGCTGTAGGCGATGTCCGGGACCTCCTCGAGCAGGAGGTCCTCGACCTCCGGCCGGGGCAGCTTCTCGAGCAGCAGGTTGGAGCGCGGATCGAGGCGCATCGTGTCACCGGGCCGCAGGTGCATGCCCCGCACGGCGTCGGCCATCTCGCAGACGAGCTCCTCGTCGGCCCGGCCGACGACGAGCGCCCGAACTCCGTCCTCCATGACCTCCTTGATCGACACGACCTCGCCCGTCAGCTCGGGCGCCCGGGCGAGCACGACGTTGAAGCTCTCGTTGAGGACGACCTCGCTTCCCCGGTCGAGCTGGTCGAGGTCGATGTCGGGGTGCGTCGACACCTTCATCTTGCGGCCGCTCGTCAGGATGTCGACCGTGCCGTCGTCGTTCTTGCCGACGATCACCCCGTACGCGGATGGCGGCTGGGTCAGCTTGTCCACCTCGTCACGCAGCGCGGCGATGTGCTCGCGGGCCTCTCGCAACGTGTAGCTGAGCTTCTCGTTCTGCGCCACCGCCTGGGCGAGTTGGCCCTTCGTCTCGAGGAGGCGTTCCTCGAGAGCCCGGACTCGCTTGGGAGCATCCGCCATCCGCGTGCGCAGGTGCGCGATCTCGTCGTTCAGCGCGTCGACCTGGGCACGCAGGGCCTCGGTGGTCTCGTCACCTGAGTCGGGCACGCTGGGCTCCTTCCGTCGCTCTGTCCGGAACCTACACCTGTGCCTCCGGGATCCCGTGGCATGTTCCGCACGTCACGGGTCGGGACGATGACATGTCTGTTTCCACGCCGATCACCGTGTAAAGTCGAAGGCAGTTCGACCGCTGACGAAAGGCACCACACGATGAAGGTCTGGATCGACCAGGACCTCTGCACCGGAGACGGGCTCTGCGAGGAGATCTGCCCGGACGTGTTCACCCTGCTCGACGACGGGCTGGCCTACGTCAAGGAAGGCGCCACGGTGTACGCCACCGCGAAGGGCAACCCGCAGGGCGCAGAGGGTCTCGCCAACATCCCCGACGGGCAGCTCGACGCCGTGATCGAGTCGGCCGAGGAGTGCCCCGGCGAGTGCATCTACATCGAGCCCTGATCGGGCGTTGACGGCACCGGCTGAGTCGATGTCCTGCCGCGGGCACCGAGGTACCGCGCGACGGTGAGGAAGCCCGTGTGGGCCACCATCCGGTGGTCCGGGCGCACCGCGAGGCCCTCGATGTGCCAGCCGCGGTGCAGGACCTCGATCGTCCGGGCATCGATCCAGAGACCCTTGAGGGCGTCGCGAGCCTGCGACGCCTGGATGATCGACGGCGTGTAGGCGATGAGGATCCCGCCAGCGTGCAGGACCTTCTCGGCGTGCGGCACGACCCGCCACGGCTCGGGCAGGTCGAGCACGACGCGGTCGTACGGTCCGTCGTCGATGCCCTCGTAGCTGTCCCGGAGCTCGACGTGGTAGCGCTCGAGCGCCGCCTCGCCGAGGAAGCTGCGCACGTTGGACCTGGCGCGGTTGGCGAAGTCCTCCCGCAGCTCGTAGCCCACGATCTCGGCACCCCAGCGCAGCATGGTCATCGACAGCGCGCCCGAGCCCACGCCGGACTCGAAGACGCGCAGGCCAGGACCGATGTCGGCGAGCATGCAGATCGGTGCGAGGTCCTTGGGGTAGATGACCTGCGCGCCCCGCGGCATCTCGACGACGAAGTCCTCGAGCGTGGGCCGCAGCACCGTGTACTCGGCACCTCTCGTCGAACGGACGACGACGCCTTCGCTGGCGCCCACGATGTCGGCGTGCGGCACGTACCCGGCGTGGGAGTGGAACTCGCCGCCCTCGGCCAGCACGACGAGGTAGCGGCGCCGCTTGACATCGAGGAGGAGGACCCGTTCGCCGAGCGCGAGTGGCGCGCTCACGGCGCGCGCCCCGGCAGGTCGCGTTCGTGCACTGACGCGGCACCTGGCGACGGTGATCGCACGAACGCGACGGTCACCGGCGGCCACCCCGCGACACGAGCTCGACCGGCACCGGATCGTGCGCGCCGGCGACCTCGACCAATCGGCAGAACGCGCAGACCTCGCCCGTCGTCGGGGAGCCGCAGCGCGAACACGAGACCAGCGCGGCCACGTCGGCCCGCTTGTGTTCGGCGAGCAGGGGGGCCATGCGCTCGATGAACGACAGGTAGAACGACGCTTTCGAGCCCGGCGATCGAGCTTCGAGGTCGTTGAGCGTCGCCTTGTAGCCGAGGTGCCGGTTGCCGGCCGCCATCGGGCACTCCTCGACCTGGTAGTCGATGCCGCGGACGATGCACCACGCCGCTGTCTCCCGCTCGGTGAGGCGTACGAGCGGCTTCACCTTGCGCGGGAACCCGTTGCCGGCTTCGAGCACAGGCAGCTGGCGCGCGAGGTAGTCGACGTCCCAGCGCAACGTGTTGCCGAGCAGCACCGCGGCCTCGTCGTCCAAGTTGTGACCGGTCGCCACGGCGTCGTACGTCGCCCGCCCGCGCGGCAGCGTCGAACACGTGGCGCTTGGAGAGCCCACAGGCCGAGCAGGGCACGCGGCGCGTCGCCCGCGCAGCCGTCGGCACGTCGTACCCGTGCGTGTCGCGCAGATCGACGACCTGGAGGCGCAGTCCCCGCGCATCAGCGAACTGTCGGGCGTACTCGCCGCTCGCATCGCTGTAGTCGCCGATCCCGAGCCCGACGTAGAGGCCGTCCGCGCGGTAGCCGAGCTCGACGAGCAGATCCCAGACGGCGAGCGAGTCCTTGCCCCCGCTGACGGCGACGAGCACCCGATCACCCGGCTGGAGCATCCGGTGGTCGGCGATCGCCTTCTCGACCTGGCGACGGCACAGCTGCTGGAGGTGCTCGGCGCAGAAGTTGGCGTTGTGGCGCGGCAGGTCGATGACGGCCGGCCCACGGCACACCCGGCACTTGGACATGGCCGTCAGCCGCCGGAGATCACGGGGCGGACCTCGACGGTGTCGCCATCGTCGAGCCGTTCGTCGCCCGGCACGAGTGTCCCGTTGCGGATGACGAGGTGCGCCTCCCGATCGAGACCGAGCTGGCCGAGGAGGTTGCGGACCGTTCGGGGTCCAGCCATCTCGACCTGTCGTGACGGGTTGCGCAGCAGGACCCTCACGACCGTCTGATGTCGCGTGCCCGCACCCCGCGCAGGATCACCGTCTCGCCGGGCTTGATCGTCTCGATGCCGACCGTGACGGGATCGGAGCCCATGATCTTGCGGGCGATCCGGCGGGCGATGATGGCGATGCCGATCGCCTTCCAGAGGCGACTGTCGCCGAGGATGCCCTGTTGCATCGCCCGTCGGTAGATGACCGCCGACGGTGCGAGGTAGCTGGTACGGCCAGGCATGTCACACCCTCCGGATCTCGACGTACGTCGTCTTCTTCTTGCCGCTGCGCCGGCCGAGCAGGAAGATGATGATGACCACCACGAGGCCGACCCCGCCCGCGACCGGACATGATCGTCGACTTGCGGTCATCGACCTGCTTCTTGAACCCCTGCTGGATGCCGGCGAAGCTCCGCTGCAGGTCGTCTCGGGTGATGGGCCGATCCGGCGTCGGGTCCGGCTTCGCAGCCATCACTTGGGCTCCTTGTTCAGCGAGTCCTTGTTGATCCTCGAGATCACGATGGCGAGGAGGCCGAGGCAGACGACGAGCGCGATGAGGTACGGCAGCCAGGACAGCGACCCACGTGCCGAGCGACCCCACTCCGTCTGCAGGAGCCGCAGCACGCCCAGGATCACGTAGCGAGAGGCCGAGGCCCATGAGGGCGGCACCGATCGCGCCCATGGCGATCCACTTGCCGGCGCCCTTCAGCGGTCCCAGCGTCTCCTGCTTGGCGTACGCCGTCACCAGGTCGACGACCTCGCCGACCGAGGCGGGTGGTTCGTCGCGGCGCGGCGGGCTCGACTGCGGGACCGTCATCCGGGAGGTTCTATCACGCACGGCTGGCGCCGCCCGGGAAGCTCCAGCGTGTCAACGGTGCGGCGCGTTCGTGCGCCAGGGCGGGTGGTGGGTGACGTCCGCGCACGAATGCGACACCCGCCGACTCACCGGGTCGGATCGCGTTCGTGCAGCACCCGTCGGCGGGCGACGTGTTGTCGCACGAACGCGCACGTCCCGTCAGCCACGCCGGCGGGGCCGCGTTCGTGCGACAGCAATCGCCCACCAACTCGTCGGCGCACGAACGCGCGCCTCCGGTCCGGAGGCGCCACCGGCCGGGCCGCGTTCGGGCGACACCGCGCGGCTGGCCGGCGGTTGGTGCACGAACGCGATGGTCTGGGGTCAGCTGTCGCCGGGGGTCAGGCGGAAGCGGAGCATCGCGGCGACGTCGTCGAGCGCCGCGGCGAGGAGGTCGAGGCGGGCGGCGGGCGACGGGGCGCAGAGCAGGCGGTAGCGGTCGGCGGGGCCGATGGGCGACAGCGCCGTGAGGTGGTAGCTGGCGACGAGCGGGTCGTCGTCGATCGACGACAGGTCGACATCTCCGGGGCGAACCTCGCCGAGCTGCTGGGCCAGGTCGAGCACTCCGCCGAGCTGGACCGTCAGCTCGGCGACGCGATCGGCCAGGCCGGGCGCGTCGGCGTCCTCGTCGGGCCAGTCGTCGACGTCGGCGAGCGGGTACGGGTCGTCGGGCAGCCAGGCGTTGACCCGGATCCTGCGGGTGCCGACGGTCACGAGCGCGTACCGTCCGCCTTCGAGCGCCTCCACCCGCACCATCCGCGCCACGACGCCGACGTCGGAGCGTTCGTCGCCGCCGCCGACCTCGAACCCCCGCTCGATCAGGGCGACGCCGAACTCGGGTCGCCCGTGTCGTCGGCGAGGCAATCGATGACGAGCTGGCGGTAGCGCGGCTCGAACACGTGCAGCGGCAGCACCGCTCCCGGCAGCAGCACGCTGCCCAGCGGGAACATCGGCATGACCGCCATCCCCCGACCGTAGATCCCACTCGCCGATGTCCGCGTTCGTGCGCCGCTCGCCGCCGAGCGACCTGTTGCTGCACGAACGCGATCGGCACCGTGGCTCTCGGGACCTCGCCTAGCGGCCGCCGCCCTCAGCAGGGCCCGCGTTCGTGCGCCTCTCGCCGCCGAGCGGCCCGCCGTTGCACGAACGCGGAAAAGGCCGGGGTCAGCGCGGGCGCGAGGTCGGCGGGCGTCGGGCCGCTGGGGTACGTCGCCAGGACCTCGGCGAAGCGGTCCCAGATCGGCCGGTACACGCTCTGGTCGGTGAGCGTCCCGGCTGCGTTGAGCACGAGCGAGAACTCGACGGCCCCGCCGCCGTCGACCGGCAGGTAGCCCGACAGCGACTTCACGGCCGGCGGGTCGGCGTTGTACGGCGCGTTGCCCAGCGTCCCCGTCTTCGCCTGCAGGCGCCCCTCGACCGCCGAGCCCGTGAAGATGTCGCGGAGCGTGCCGGACACGCCGGCGACAGGCAGGCCGGCGCCGAGCGGGTCGGTCGGCGTGTGCCGGGCCAGCACGCCGAGCAGCACCTCGCACGTCACCCGGTTCTCGTTGCTCAGGCCCGATCCGTCGTCGAGCACGACACCGGTCGTCGGCAGGCCCCAACCAGCCAGCGTGCTGCCCATCACGCCGAGGCCGGCCGCTCGCGTACCAGCCCCGCCGGCCGCGACGCCGAGCTCCTTGACGAGCATCTCGGCGGTGTTGTTGTCGCTCGTCGCCAGCATCTCGCCGACGACGGCCGACATCGGCGCCGACACGACGGATCCGACGACGGTCGTGCCCGCCGGTGCGGTGCCCGCCGACGGCGTGCCGGCGACGGTGACGCCTCGTGCCGCCAGCAGTTGCGTCAGCTCGCGCGCCGCGGCGGCCGCGGGTTCGGAGGCCCGCAGCGGGTCGCCCGTGACGCGGGCGTCGTTGACGAGCAGGGCGTCGTACGGGCCGGCCTCGATGCCCCGCACGTCGTTGTCCCAGCTCGGGGCGAAGTACTCGTCGTCGTAGCGCGAGCGCGTCGCCGACCACCGCCCCGTCGATGCGCTGCACGCCCGACGCCACGATCGAGTCGGCCAGCGCGTCGAGCGACGTCGGCGACTGCACCGGGTTCGGGTCGTTCGCCGTCGGATACGTCGAGCTCGTCAGCAGCGGGTCGCCGCCCCCGACGAGGTAGAGGTCGCCACCGACGACACCGGCGACCGGCGCGGCGGCCGTCCGCGCCTCCGTGGTGTACGTGTAGCCCTCGCCGAGCACCTCGAGGGCGACGGCGGCCACGAGCAGCTTCTGGTTGCTCGCCGGGATGAGCGGCGTGTCGGCCCGCACGGAGCCGGCGGGCACACCGTCGACCGCCACGTCGACGCACGACGGCGCCTCCAACGTGCTCGGCGAACTCATCGACCGCGCCCTGGAACGAGCGCCACGTTGACGTCGCGTGACGAGCACGGCCGGCGCTCGGCGGAACGACAGCAGCGGGGTCGTCAGCGACCGGCGCGGGGGCCGGCGGGGCGACGCTCGTCGGGGGCGGCGGTGTCGGCGCCTTCGCGCCCGGTCGGCCGCCCAGCGCCACGCCAGGAACAGCAGCAGGCCCGGGACGAGGGCCAGCAGCGCGAGGACGAGGACCGGGTTGACCGCCGGCCGCCGTGTCGTGCTCAACGTCCCCGGCGCGCCCGGTGACGGGCGTCGCGATAGAGGTGGCCGAGCGCCGTGACCGCCCGGTTGCCGCTCGGGTAGCCGAGGCGGCCCGTGGCCCGCACCGTGGCCGGCCCGGCGTTGGCGGGATCGGCGTGGGCGAGCTCGGTCGCGGTCAGGATCGGCTTGCCGTGGAGGCTGCTCAGCTCGTCGGCGGCCTCGGCGAACCGGGCGTCCTGGCGCTCGTGGTAGCTGACGATGCGGTCGAGCCCGTGGCTCGGGTAGAAGCGGCCGTCGCGCATCATGCGGGCCTGGTTCGACTGGATGCCGATGCCGAGGTAGACGATGGCGTGCACGGCCGGATGGGCGGCGAGCAGGCCCATCACGTCGGGGATCGTGTCGCGGGTCTCGCCACCCGCGCAGTCGACGGGGTTGTTGCGGCTCCACCGCGGCGGGAGCAGCCGGTCGATGGCGTCGCGCAGGTCGTCCGGGAGGGCGAGCAGCTGGAGGTCCGGGTCGCGGGTGATCGCGTCGGCGGTCACGACACCCCAGCCGCCGGCCGTCGTCAGCACGACGACGTTCGGGCCGGGCGGCGGTGGCTGCGTGGCGAACGTCGCCGCCGCCTCGAACGCATCCTCCACGGTCGCGGCCCGGGTGATGCCGGCGGCCCGGCAGGCGCCGTCGAACACCTTGTCGTCGGCCGCGAGGGCGCCCGTGTGGCTGGCCGCCGCGCGCGCCCCGCCCTCCGTCGCCCCGCCCTTCAGCAGCACGAGCGGCTTGCGGGCCGCCGCCGCGCCGAGGCGCGCGAGCAGCGCCCGCCCGTCGCCGATGCCCTCGACGTACGCGAGGCCCACGGCCGTCGCCGGGTCCTCGGCGTAGTGGTCGAGGTAGTCCGCCACCGTGACGGCCGCGGCGTTGCCCGCCGACACCGCCCGGTGACACCCCGACGCCGCTGGCCCGGGCGAGGTTGAGGAAGCTCGACACGAAGTTGCCGCTCTGGCTGGCGACGCCGATGCGGCCCGCCGGCGGGAACGGGGCGACGATCTGGGCGCACAGCTTGGCCGGCGTGCTGACGACGCCCTGACCGTTCGGCCCCGCCAGCAGGATGCCGAGCTCGTCGCAGACGGCGACCAGCTCGGCCTCGGCCCGCCTGCCCTCGTCGCCGGCCTCGCCGTAGCCCGCCGACGTCACGAACGCGGCGCGGGCGCCCTTCGTCGCGCAGGCGCGGAGCAGGGCGATGTTCGCCGACGCTGGGGTGCACACCATGACGAGGTCGATCGAGTCGTCGGGCAGCGCCGCCGCGTCGGGCACGGTGGCGATGCCGAGGACCTCCTCGCCCTGCAGGTTCGTGCCGTAGACGGCGCCCTCGTAGCCGCTGGCCAGCAGGTTGTGCATGGCCACGAAGCCGAACTTGCCGGGGTGCGACGACGCCCCGGCGACGAGCACGCCGCGCGGCTCGAACAACGCGGCGAACTGCTCGGCGCGACGGGCGTCGGGCGCGACGGTGCGGCGACCGCGACCGTGGCCCCGTCACCGACCTCCACCAGCGCGTCCACCGCGACCGGCACCCGTCGGCACCGACGATCAGCGGGTTGACGTCCACGCTGACGACGTCGGGCCGGTCGACGGCGACGCGGCCGAGCGCCGACGAGCGCGGCCGCCAGCGCGGCCCGGTCGACCGCCGCCTCGCCGCGGAACTCGCCGAGGAGGCGCTGCGTCGCCAGCTGGTCGATCATCTCGTGGGCCGTCACGTCGTCGACCGGCGCCGGGCGGAACACGACGTCGGCCACGGCCTCGGCCAGGATGCCGCCCACCCCGAGCATCACGGTCGGGCCGAACTGCGGGTCGTTCAGGACGCCGACGATGAGCTCGCGGTTGCCCCGGACCATCGGCGCCACGAGCACGTCGACGGCGCCGTCGTCGGGCGTCGCCGCCGCCAGCAGGTCGCTCGCGGCCCGGTGCGACGGCGGCGGCATCGGCCAGGTCGAGGCGCACGAGCCCGCGCTCGGTCTTGTGGGCGATGCCGTCACCGTTCAGCTTGGCGACGACCGGGAACCCGAGCTCGGCGGCCGCCGTCACCGCCTCGTCGGCCGTCGTCGACGCGGCGCTCGCCGGCCAGCGGGACGCCGTAGCCGGCGAGCAGCTGCTTCGACTGCGGATTCGGAGAGCGTGCGGGTCGACATCGGCCCGCCACCGTACCGACAGGCGTGGGGATGTGGGCGGGATCCGCTGGGTGGAGCAGCGGATCCCGCCCCCGTCCGGGTGGGTGCACGGATCCCGCCCGGAGGTCGTGGGCGCTCAGCCGAGGGCGGCGAGCGCCGAGCGCTCGTAGGCGCCGCGGCTGGTGCGGCCGACGAGGCGGCCGGTCGCCGAGGCGTAGGCGTCGATCGCCTCGCGCTCGGCGACGGTGATGTGGGCGTAGAGCCAGGCCAGCGAGAAGCGGACCGGACCGGTGGCGACGGCGCGGACGGTCTCGTCGTGCAGGATGTCGCACTCGTCGGCGTCGAGGAAGCGGCCCGACCAGCGGGGTGAGCATGGCCTCCTCGCGTTGCAGCTGGCCCTGCAGCACGTGGTGCAGGGCGGCGGCGAGATCGGCGGCCTTGCCGAGCCACCACGCTTCGGCGCCGAGGCCGAACGACAGGACGCCGAGGGCGTCGCCGAGCTCGCGAGAGCAGCTCGTCGATCCACGAGTGGTCCTCGGCGAGCTGCTCGAGGGCCTGCTCGTCGAGGGCGCCCCGGTTGGTCAGCGCCGGCACGACGATCGAGTCGAGCAGCTCGTGGTGGCTGCGCACCTGGGCGGCGAACCCGCTGAACCAGCGGTCGAGCGCCTTCTGACGCCGACGGTCCGCGGGCTCGACGGTCGCGAGGGCCGTGGCCAGCTCAGCGGCGCTGGCGAGGAGGGCCCGGCGCACGAGCGTGGCGGGGTCGATGTCGGTCATGGTGGTGGGGAGTGCCGGGGGCGGGGTGGTCTTCACGTCGAGATCCGTTTCCGTGCGTCGGTGACGGGACATCACGCATCATCCGGGCGCCGGCATGACGCCGACATGATGAGCGCATGAGGGCGCAGCTGATACCGCTGCGCCTCGCCGCCTCGCCGTCGAGCGGTTCGGGCCGGGTACGCCGGCCGTCCGCCGCCGGTTCGCCGATCGTCAGGGCGCGGGCGGCGGGCTGACGTTGTACGTCAGCACGCTCGTGGCCACCAGGCGGCCCGTCGAGGCGGCACGCGCCTCGGCCTGCCCGAACACGACCCGCCGGCCGCGGCGCACGACCCACCCCTCGGCGACTGCGTCGTCCTCCAGCAGGGCCTCGAGGAACTGCACGTGGAGGTCGACGGTCGCGTAGCGGCTGCCCTCCGGCAAGGTGGCGCCGATCGCCGGCACGAGGACGGAGTCCAGCAGCGAGGCGATGGCGCCGCCGTGCATGATCCCGCCGCCCTGCAGCAGCTCGGGCCGGAACACCATCCGCATGCGGCAGTAGTCACGGCGGACGTCCTCGACGACGAGGCCGATGTGCTGGGCGAAGAAGCCACGCCCGTGCTCGCGCTCCCGGCCGAAGCCGAGCCAGCGCTCCCTCGTGGCGGCGTCGAGCTCCTCGTGCTGGTCGGCGCGCGTCACCGTGCTCACGACGCTCCGTCCCGGGGCGACATCGCCGGGACTGTACGTGGGCGCTCAGCCAGGACCGGGGTCGAGGGCGGCGTGGAAGAACGCCAGCACGTGCTCGAGGCGCTGCTCGAGGGCGTCGCGCTCGAGCGGATCGCGGTCCAGCAGCCCGCCGAGGAACGGGGCGTCCGAGAAGTAGCTGAGCAGGGCGCCGTACCCCGTGATCAGGAGCTGCTCGGGATCCTGGCGACGGAACGTGCCGGCGACCATCTCCCGGCCGAAGTAGTCGACGGCGAGGTCGTACATCGGGCGCAGCACGGCCGCCAGGTCGATGCCGAGGTGGCTGCCGCCGTCGATCGCCTCCCGTCGCACGAGGCGCACGTACGCGGGGTTGTCGGCGAAGAACTCGAACCCGGCCCGCAGGACGAGCTCGATCTTCGGCCAACCGGTCTGGTCGGAGGCCACGGCGGCGTCGAGGCGGCGGAACCAGTCCGACAGGAGGCGCTCGAAGACCTCGCCGTAGAGCGCCTCCTTCGACGGGAAGTGGTGCAGCAGGCTGGGCCGGCGGATGCCGACGCCGGCGGCGATGTCGTTGAGCGAGGTGCCCTCGTAGCCTGTCGTCGCGAAGCACGTCACGGCCTCGTCGAGGATGGTCTCGCGGGTGGTGCGGATGGCCGCGCCGGCGTGCGACGTGTCGCGCGTCCGTCGATGTCGGGGACCCTGGCCACGGGCACACGGTACTCGCGTGATCGCCCTACCGACCAGTAGGTAGTCCTGCTAGCCTCCACTCGATGCTGCAGACGGTCCTCCTCGCGCTGGTCATCGGTGTCGGGGTCTCGCTCCTCGCCAACGTGGCCACGACGGTCTACCTCCACCGGGCGCTGGCCCACCGCGCGTTGAGCCTGAACCCCGTCGTCGACCAGGGGTTCCGGTTCGTGATCTGGATCACCACTGGGATCCGGCCGCGCCAGTGGGTCGCCGTCCACCGCAAGCACCACGCCTTCACCGACGTCGAGGGCGATCCGCACTCCCCCGTGCTGAACGGTTGGGTGAAGGTGCAGATGCAGAACGTGGCGATGTACCGGCGGGAGGCCAACAACCCCGAGACGGTGGCCCGCTACGCCCGTGACCTGCCGCAGACGACGGCGGACCGGCTCTTCTACGACCACGCCCTGCTCGGCCTCGCCATCGGCATCGGCCTGCTGGTGCTCGTGTTCGGGTGGCAGATCGGCCTGCTCGCCGCGTTCGTGCACGTCAACCTGTACCTGGGCGGCTCGGCGGCCGTGAACGCGATCGGCCACCACTTCGGCCGCAAGCCCTACGACAACTCGGCGGGCAACCTGCAGTGGCTGGCCTTCCTGACCGCCGGCGAGGGGCTGCACAACAACCACCACGCCGCCCCGACGTCGGCCAAGCTCGCCCACCGCTGGTTCGAGATCGACCCGGGCTGGTACGTCATCAAGCTGCTGACGTGGCTGCGCCTGGCCAAGGTGCGCCTCAGCGAGCTGCGCCTCACGCCGGCCGCCAAGGCCAGCGCGCAGGCACGCGCCGCCTGACGCGACGAACGGTGAGCCCTCGCGGCGCCGTGGCGCCGGTCGAGCTCACCGTTCGCAGCTCAGCGATGGAGATCGATCAGCCGAGGGCCTTCTCGAGCAGCGCCCAGTTGACGAGCTTGTCGAGGAAGGCGTCCACGTAGTTCGGCCGGGCGTTGCGGTAGTCGATGTAGTAGGCGTGCTCCCAGACGTCACAGGTGAGGACGGCCGTCTGGCCGTGCTTCATCGGCAGATCGGCGTTGCTCGTCGAGGAGATCGCCAAGTTGCCGCCGTCGAGCGTGAGCCACGTCCAGCCAGAGCCGAACTGGCCGGTCGCCGACGTCTTGAACTCCGCCTTGAACGCGTCGAAGGAGCCGAACGCCTCGCTGATCGCGTCGCCTGCTGCACCGCTCGGGGCGCCGCCGCCGCCGGGCGTGATCGACTCCCAGTAGAGGTTGTGGTTCCAGATCTGGGCGGCCTGGTTGAACTTCTTGCCCTCCGAGCTCATGATGATCTCTTCGAGCGACTTGCCCTCCTCGGCCGGCTCGAGCATGCCGTTGAGCGTGTCGACGTACGCCTTGTGGTGCTTGCCGTAGTGGTACTCGAACGTCTCGGCCGAGAGGACATCCCCGAAGGCCGAGGTGTCATAGGGCAGTTCGGGCAGTGAGAACGCCATGGGAGCTTCCTTCCGCAGTCGTGACGGCACGTGTGCTCCCCATGGCATAGCCGTTCCAAACGACGGACGCCAACGTCCTGCTCACCTGCGCTTGGATGCGATCACCGTGAACGTGTGCGGGAGGCGCTCCGGACGGTCCCGGAGGCGCATCTCGCCGCCGCCGATGTCCTCCATGTAGCCGGGCAGCGCGTCCCACGGCACGGAGTCGTGCTCGAGCAGCGCGGTGAGCTCGAGGCCGTGGTCGAGCAGCGCGGTCACGATCTCGCCGAGGCCGTGGTTCCACTCCTCGCTGCGGTTGTGCTCGAACGACACGTCGGTGCTGACGTACGTGCCGGCGTCGTCCCACACCGTCGGGTCGGGCCGTTCGAAGTAGGGGTGGTCGAGCACGAGGAGCCCGTCGGCGCGCGGCTCGCCAGTCGCGAACAGGACGGGGTGGCCCTCGCGCATGAAGAAGCGGCCGCCCGGGCGCAGCAGCCCGGCGACGACACCGGCCCAGCGGTCGATGTCGGGGAGCCAGATGATGGCGCCGATGCCGGTGTAGACGAGGTCGAAGGCCGCCGCCGGGAGCACGTCGAGGGCGTCGTACAGCTCGGACTCCACGAAGTCGACGTCGGCGCCGGCCGCCGCGGCGAGCCGCCGGGCCTGTTCGAGCGCCGCCGCCGAGAAGTCGAGACCCGTCATGCGGGCGCCGAGCCTGGCGAGCGACACCGTGTCGGTGCCGATGTGGCACTGCAGGTGGACGCCGCGCACGCCCTGCAGGTCACCGAGCCGCGAGCGGTCGAAGGCGACCACGTCGCTGATGTGGCTCGGATCGGCGGCGAAGCGGGCGACGCCGTAGTCGGGCGAGCCGGCGTGGGCGGGCGCCCGCTCGTCCCACATCGCCCGGTTGACCGCGACGTAGCTCTCGGGCTCGGACATCGCCGAACGTTGGCACGCCGTGGGTCACGGGCGGTGCCTGGTTACCCTCGGCCGCCATGCACATCGTCTCGGCGTTGTTCGTGGAGAGCTTCGAGATGCGCCAGGCGCCCGGGCCGTCCGCCCGCATCGACCTGACGGGCGCGATGTTCTCGATGGCCGCGCCGGAGCCGGCGCCGCTCACGATCGCACCGCATCTCGTGGCCTTGATCTACTGCCCGCCGACGGGTGCCGGCCAGGGTGTGTTCGAGGTCGTCTTCCGGCGCACGGATGATCCCGACGCGCCGTCCAGCGACGAGGACCTCGTCGCCCGCAACGTCAGCCCGTTCAACGTCGAGCCCGGCAAGTTCACGTACCGCTTGGTGCGCGGCGAGCTCGAGTTCCGCGACTACGGGCAGATCTTCGCCCACTGCCGCATCGACCACGGCCCGTGGACGGTCGTGCCGTTCACGTTGCTGCCGCCGGCGTAGGCCTCCGGAGGCGGCGGTTTGCGTGTCGACGGGGCTCAGCGTCCGCCGCCGACGTCGAGCGTCGCCCCGGTGACGTAGGAGGCGCCCGGCGACGCCAGCCAGGTGATCGCCGCGGCGACCTCGGCGGCGGTGCCGGGGCGGCCGAGCGGCGGCGACGAGCCGAGCCGGGCGAGCCGGCCCGCGGCGTGGATGTCGGTGTCGATCAGGCCGGGGCGCACCCCGACGACCCGGATGCCGACGGCGGCGACCTCGCTCGCCAGGCCGACGGTGAGGGCATCGACCGCCGCCTTGGTCGCCGCGTAGTCGACGTACTCCCCCGCCCCACCGAGCTGGGCGGCGCGTGACGACGACGTTGACGATGACGCCGCCGGCACCGCCGTGGGCGGTCGACATGCGGCGCACGGCCGCCCCGGCGGCGAGGAACGCACCGACGACGTTGATCCGCAGCACGGTGTCGAGGCGCTCGGCGGTGTAGGTCTCGACGGGTCCGGCCGGTGACACGACGCCGGCGTTGTTGACGAGGAGGCCGAGCCGGCCGAGCTCGTCGTCGACGGCGCGGAAGGCCGGCTCGACCGCCGCGGCGTCGCCCAGGTCGGCCCGGACGGCGATCGCGTTGCGCCCGGCGGCCCGGCACGCCGCGACGACCTCGTCGGCGGCGTCGGCCCGCTCGCGGTAGGTGATGGCGACGTCCCAGCCGGCGTCCGCCAGCGCCGAGCGCGGTGGCCGCCCCGATCCCCCTGCTCCCTCCCGTCACGAGGGCCACGGCCGTCCCGTCCACGGGCCCAGCCTGGCACCCGGCGCCCAGACCCGCGTTCGTGCGATGGGACGCGGCGCGGCCGGCGACGACTGCACGAACGCGAGATCCACCCTGGGTCGCGTCGCGTTCGTGCGACGGGATCCGCCCGGCCGGCGACGGCTGCACGAACGCGAGATCGACCCGGGTCGCGTCGCGTTCGTGCGACAGCGGTCGCCCGGCCGGCGACGGCTGCACGAACGCGCGATCGACCCGGGTCGCGTCGCGTTCGTGCAACAACTGCCGGGCGACGGGACGTGAACGCACGAACGCGAACCGGCGAGCCAGAGGATCTCGACGGGGCAGGTTGGGTAGGGTCGCCGTCGATGCCGTCTCCCCTCGCGCCCGACATCGAAGCCCAGGCCATCTCGTTGATCCGTGGCTTCGCCATGGACGCCCCGCTGCGGGCCAACAGCGGGCACCAGGGCACGGCGATGGCGCTCGCCCCGCTCGCCAACGTCCTGTACAGCCGGGTGCTCAAGCACGACCCGGCCGACCCCGCCTGGCCCGACCGTGACCGGTTCGTGCTCTCCAACGGGCACGCCTCGATCCTGCAGTACTCGATGCTGTACCTCTCGGGCTACGGCCTCGAGCTGGCCGACATCCAGGCCTTCCGCCAGTACGACTCGCGCACCCCTGGGCACCCCGAGGCCCGCCACACCCCCGGCATCGAGGTCACCACCGGGCCGCTCGGCCAGGGGTTCGGCGACGCGGTCGGGATGGCCATCGCCGAGCGCGTCCTGCGCGAGCGGTTCGGCGCCCACCTGATCGACCACCACACCTTCGTGATCGCCGGCGACGGCTGCTTCATGGAAGGCGTCAGCCACGAAGCGGCGTCGCTCGCCGGCCACCTCGGGCTCGGCCGCCTGATCTGCGTGTTCGACGACAACCGGGTGACGATCGACGGCACGACGGAGCTGTCGAACTCCGACGACGTCGGGCAGCGCTTCGAGGCCTACGGCTGGAACGTCGAGTACCTCGGCGAGATCGGCGACGACTGCGACGCCCTCGAGGCCGCCCTGCTCGCCGCTCGTGCCGACGACACGCGCCCGTCCCTGCTCGTGCTGCGATCGCACATCGGCACCCCGTCACCCGATCACACCGATGACCCGGCCGCCCACGGCAACCCGTTCACGGCCGAGGACGTCACGCGCACCAAGGAGGTCATGGGGATCCCGGACGAGCCGTTCTGGGCGCCCAACGACCTCGTCACGACGTACCGCGAGGCCGTCGCCCGGCGGTCCCGCGAGGTCAAGGAGCGCTGGCAGGAGGCCCTCGACGCCCTCGACGGCGAGGAACGGGCCGCCTGGGACGCGGCGTGGCACGGCACCGGCACGAAGGGGTGGGAGGACGCCCTGCCGGTGTTCGAACAGGGCGCGACGACGGCCACCCGGCAGGCGATGGCCAAGGTGCTCGGCGCGGTCCTCGACCACTTCCCCGGCCTCGTGTCCGGCGCCGCCGACCTGACGGGCAACACCGGCGTCAAGCTGCCCGGGAGCGCCGGCCAGCTGACCGCCGACCACCCGGACGGGCGCCAGGTGTACTACGGCATCCGCGAGCACGGGATGGGCGCCGCCGCCGTCGGCATGGCGATGCACGGCGGCATCCTGCCGATCACCGGCACGTTCTTCGTCTTCCTCGACTACATGCGCCCGCCGGTCCGACTCGCCAGCCTGTCGCGCGCCAAGGTCCTCTTCGTCTTCAGCCACGACTCCGTCGGCGTCGGCGAGGACGGCCCCACGCACCAGCCGGTCGAGCACCTGGCGACGTTGCGGGCCATCCCCGGCCTGCAGGTGATCCGCCCGGCCGACGGCAACGAGACGGCCGCCGCGTTCCGAGCCGCGGTCGACCACGACGACGGGCCGACCGTGATCGTGCTGTCGCGGCAGGGGTTGCCCACCCGCACGGACGGTTCGGCCGTCGAGCGCGGCGCCGGCATCGTCAAGGACGCGACCGACCCGGCGCTCGTGATCGTCGCCACGGGCAGCGAGGTGTGGGTGGCGATGGACGCCGCCGAACGTCTGAACGCCGATGGGGTGACGACCCGGGTGGTGAGCCTGCCGAGCTGGGACCGCTTCGCCGCCCAGGGTCGCGAGTACCGCGACGAGCTGTTGCCGCCCGGTGTCCCCGTGCTGTCGGTCGAGGCCGCGACGACCTTCGGCTGGGAGCGCTACGCCGACGACTCGGTCGGCATCGATCGCTTCGGTGTCAGCGCCCCCGGCGACGAGGTCTTGCACCGGCTCGGCATCAACGTCGAGAACGTGGTGCAGCGGGCGCGGGCGCTCGTAGGTTGAACGCGACGAGTTGGAGGTCTGCCTGATGGAACGACTGGTCCGCCTGTACGAGGAGCTCGGCCAGAGCCCGTGGCTCGACAACCTGAAGCGTGGCTACATCACGTCGGGCCAGCTGGCGGAGCTCCGCGCGAGCGGCATCCGTGGCCTGACGTCGAACCCGACGATCTTCCAGAAGGCGATCGCCGACTCCGCCGACTACGACGACCAGTTCCGTGAGATCGCCGGCGGGGCCGTCGTCGACGACTACTGGGCGCTCGTCCTGAAGGACATCGCCGGCGCGTGCGACGTGTTCGACCCGCTGTACGAGGAGAGCGACGGCGGCGACGGGTTCGTGAGCGTCGAGGTCGCCCCGTCGCTCGCCGACGACAGCGCGGGCACGGAGGCAGCCGCCCGCGAGCTGCACGAGACGATCGACCGGCGCAACCTGATGGTGAAGATCCCGGGGACGCAGGCCGGGTTGGCGCCGATCCGCCAGATGATCGCCGAGGGCCGCAACATCAACGTCACGTTGATCTTCAGCCTCGACCGCTACCAGGCGGTCATGGACGCCTACATCGACGGCCTCGAGACGTACGCCGCGGACCGAGGGCGCCGATCTGTCGCGGGTCGCCAGCGTCGCCAGCTTCTTCATCTCCCGCGTCGACACCGAGGTCGACCGCCGCCTCGACGCCATCGGCACGCCCGAGGCGCTCGAGCTGCGCGGCAAGGCGGCCGTCGCCCAGGCCAAGCTCGCCTACCGGCAGTTCCGGGCCACGTTCGCGGGCGAGCGCTGGGACGCGCTGGCGGCACGCGGCGCGAAGGTGCAACGCCCACTGTGGGCGAGCACGTCGACGAAGAACAAGGCGTACCCCGACACGCTCTACGTCGACGAGCTGATCGGGCCGGACACCGTCAACACGATGCCGGACACGACGATCGAGGCGTTCGCCGATCACGGCACCCTCGCTCGCCGCGTCGACGCCGACGTGGCGGACGCCGAGGCCGTGTGGCAGGGGCTCGCCGACGTCGGCGTCGACATGGACGAAGTCGCCGAGGTGCTCGAGCGCGAGGGTGTCGCCAGCTTCGAGAAGAGCTTCGACGAGCTGCTCGCCACGCTCGAGGCCAAGGCCGCCGAGCTCAGCGGCGACTGATCGACGTGGCCGACACGGGCGGACCGGATGGCGATGCCGTCGGCGAGCTGACGCGACGGCTGCTCGACGAGCTGGGTGCCCGCGGCGACCGTCGGCTCGCCCAGCAGCTGCTGGACGCCGCAGTCGGGTTGGTCAGTGACGAGACCGACCCGCTCGACCTCAAGATCGCCGCCGCCGCGATGACCGAGATGCGCGAGGCGTTCGCCGTGTTCGCCCCGTTCCGCGACGTCCAGAAGGTCACCGTCTTCGGATCCGCGCGCACCGCCCCCGACGACCCGCTGTACGTGCAGGCCAACCGGATCGCCGGGCAGCTCGCCGAGCGGGGGTGGATGGTCGTGACCGGGGCGGGCCCGGGGATCATGCAGGCGGCGATGGAGGGCGCCGGCCGCGAGCACAGCATCGGCGTGGCGATCCGGCTGCCGTTCGAGCAGGGCGCCAACCCGGTGATCGCCGGCGACGACAAGTACGTCGCGATGCGCTACTTCTTCACCCGCAAGCTGATGCTGGTCAAGGAGAGCCGGGCGTTCGTCTGCCTCCCCGGCGGGTTCGGCACGCTCGACGAGACGTTCGAGCTGCTGACCCTGACGCAGACCGGCAAGGGGCTGCCGGTGCCGATCATCTTGCTCGATGCTCCGGGCGTCCCCTTCTGGTCCGTGATCGACCAGATGGTCCAAGACCTCCTGGTCACGAGCGGGTTCGTGGCGCCCGCCGATCGCAGCCTCTACCTCGTGACGGACTCGTGCGAGGCGGCGACCAAGGAGATCGACCGCTTCTACGGGAACTACCACTCGATCCGCTACGTCGGCGACAACCTCGTCCTGCGCCTGCAGCACGAGCCCACCGATGCCCAGCTCGTCGAGCTCAACGAGCGCTTCGGCCACCTCGTCGCCCGCGGCCGGATCGAGCGGGCCAAGCCGTTCGACATCGAGCGCCGCCACGGCGACCACGTCGAGCTGCCGCGCATCCGGTTCGTGTTCCGCGGCCACCGCAGCGGCGACCTGCGGGCGCTGATCGACGCGGTGAACTCCTTCGTCGGATCCGGGTCCGGGAGTACCGTGGTGCGATGAGCCTCATCGATCGGATCGTCGAGCAACGCATCGCCGACGCCATCGCGTCCGGCGAGCTCGATCAGGGTGCGTTCCACGGCAAGCCGCTCCCGGACATCGACACGCCGCGCCAGCCGGGCTGGTGGGCCGAGCAGTTCGTGGCCCGCGAGCGCGCCCGCCTCGCCGCCGCCGACGAAGCCTGACCACCGCCGCGCCGACCCCGGCTGTCGAGCGCGTTCGTGCAACCATCGCCGCTGGGGCGACGGTCGGTGCACGAACGCGAGGTCGCGGCCACGGGGTCGCGGTGACCCACTGCCGGAGCGTCGCGTTCGTGCGACCATCGCCGCTGGGCGACGGTCCGTGCACGAACGCGAGGCCGGTTACGGTGACCCACGCCGGAGGTCGCGTTCGTGCGAAACCGCCGCCGGGCGGGGTCGTGCACGAACGCGATCACCGGTGGCGCGGCGCCGGGCCCGACCCCGCGTTCGTGCGGGACTCGTCGCCCGGCGACGGTCCGTGCACGAACGCGGAGTTCCGGGTCAGAGGCCGGGGGGCAGGAGGCCGAACTGGCGGTAGACGGTGGCGGCGTCCCAGGAGCTGCGGACCTCGACGATCGTGCCGTCGCGGACCGTGATGAAGTCGACGCCCTCCATCGTGATGCGCGCGCCGGTCGGCTCGGGGGCGATGTCGCCGTAGGGGCCGACGTGGCGGCCCGACGTCTGCCACCACATGGCGGCGCGATCACCGTCAACGATCAGGTCCAGGATCTCCGTCGTCACCTGGTCGAACGCGCCGACGTAGCGCTCGACGTCGTCGCGCAGCACGTCCACCGTCGACCCCGCGAACCCGGTCATCACCGTCACGGCGTCGGGGGCGACGAACCGATCGATCGCGGTGATGTCACCGGCGCCCCAGAGATCGTGATGGAATTGGCGGATCAGCTCATCCGTGGTCATGCCGGCACCTCCGTGGTCCGCGACCATCCGTACCACGCGCCGCCGGCGCCGTGGGCGGACGTGGCGCTCCTGCGGGCCGTGTAACAGACCGTTCACACGCGGGACACGTCGTTGCCGCACCGATCGTCCAGGGTTATCTCCGTCATGATCGACGCGGGCCCAGCGGAACGAGAGCTCGACAACGTCCACCCGGCGCTCGCGGCCGCGTTCCACCCGGTGTGCCGGTCGGGCGACGTCGCCGAGGGCGAGGTCGTGCGCGTCCGGCTGCTCGGCACCGACTGGGCCGTCGCCCGCATCGACGGGGTGGCCGTCGCGGTCGTCGACCGCGCGCCTACGTCGAGGCCAACCGCGACCTCCTCGTCGCCTACTTCGCCGGCCTGCTCGCCGGTGTCGACGCCAACGTCGCCGACCCGATGGCCGTCATCCCGCTGCTCACCGACGTCTACGGCAAGGACGCCGAGATCGACCCCGAGTACTCGGCGGCCGGCAACCCGGCGTACATCGCCCTCCTCTCGAGCGACTACACCGATGCCAACGGTCTGCTCATGATCGACCCCGAGTACCTGGAGAACGAGGTGTACCCGAGCTACGAGGCAGCTGGCGAGACCGACCTGCCGCCCGTGGCCGAGCTGCTCGACGCGACGGTCATGGCGGACGCCCACAACGGCATGAAGATCACCGCGGTCGACCCGCTGGCCCTCGGGTACCGCAAGTCGGACCCGCCGATGGCGCGCAACTTCGCCGTCGTGCGCGTCGAGACCGACACCGGCCTCGTCGGCTGGGGCGAGGCGAGCACGAACTGGGGCCACATGTACCCGACGGTGTTCGTCGCCGCGGTGCGCGACGTCTGCGCGGCGCCGCTGCTCGGCACCGACCCGACCGACGTGCGCGGCCGGCTGCGCCAGGTCCACGTGATCCTCGACGGCTACCTCGGCTGGGAGGGCCTCACGAGCCAGGTCGCGGCCGCCATCGAGATCGCCTGCTGGGACATCGTCGGCCAGGCGTGCGGGCTGCCCATGCACCGCCTGCTCGGCGCGGCCAACCGCCCGCTGCGGCTCTACGGCACGGGCACGACGATGTTCGAGGAGTCGCCGGACTACCACGCCCACTACTTCGACGAGGCGCTGGCCCACGGCTTCGGCGGGATGAAGGTGCGCCTCGGCCGCGCCGTGCCGGACGACGTCGCCACGGTCGCGGCCGTGCGCGACCACGTCGGCCCCGACGCCTTCATCGGCGTCGACTCCTACTGGTTCCACGACGCCCGCACCGCCCTCGAGGTCGCCGAGCGCGCTGCGTCCGCTCGGCGTCGGGTTCTTCGAGGAGCCCGTCCCGCAGATGCGCGTCGACGAGCTCGCCTGGCTCACGGCCCGCAGCCCGATCCCCGTGGCCGTCGGCGAGCGCGTGTACTCCCCCGGCCAGTTCGACGACCTCGCCCGGCGCGGCGCGGCGAACGTGTTCCAGCCCGATGCGTCGGTCTGCGGCGGGATCCTCGCCTGCATGGAGGTGGCCGCCGCCGCCCGCCGGCGCGGCATCGCCGTCTACCCGCACGTCGGCGGACCGACGATCATCGGCCTCGCCGCCAACCTGCACTGGGCCGTCGCCGCCGACGTCGACTGGATGGAGTACGACATCGATCCCCACCAGCCGCTCGTCGACGGCTTCGGCGACGATCGGGCTCGGCGACATCGCCGGCGGCGAGCTCGCGGCCCCCGACGCGCCCGGCCTCGGCGTGTCCCTGCCCGACGACGTCGCCGAGCGCTTCCCGTACGAGCCCGGCGACACGTACGTCGACGTCTTCCCCGACCACGAGACCGGGCGCGTCGAAGGCGTGACGATGACGACGCAGCAGGACGTGCGCGCCGGGGTCACCAACGGCTTCGAGATCGCCGGCCTGCGCAAGGTGTTCCCGCTGCGCCGCCAGCAGCTGGTGGCGATCGAGCACGTCGACCTCGTCGCCCCGGCCGGCAGCCTCACCGCGCTCGTCGGGCCGTCGGGCTGCGGCAAGTCGACCGTGCTGCGGATCCTCGCCGACCTCGAGACGCCGACCGCGGGGACGGTGCTCGTCCACGGCGAGCCGCCGGCGACGGCGCGCCGCGCCCACCACCTCGGCATCGCCTTCCAGGACCCGGCGCTGCTGCCGTGGCGCACGGTGCGCGCCAACGTCCGCCTCGCGCTGCAGGCGACCGGTCGCGCCGGGCAGGAGCGCATCGTCGACGAGCTCGTCGACCTCGTCGGGCTGCGCGGCTTCGAGGACGCCCGCCCGTCGCAGCTGTCGGGCGGGATGCGCCAGCGGGTCGCCATCGCCCGGGCGCTCGTCACCGAGCCACGAGGTGCTGCTCCTCGACGAGCCGTTCGGCGCCCTCGATGCGATGACCCGCCAGCGCATGAACATCGAGCTGCAGCGCATCTGGATGGAGCGGGCGACGACGACGCTGCTCGTCACCCATGCGATCGACGAGGCGGTGCTGCTCGCCGACCGCATCGTCGTGATGTCGCCGCGCCCGGCCCGGATCGTCGACATCGTCGACGTCGACCTGCCCCGGCCGCGCACGATCGAGCTGCAGCGCAGCCCGGAGTTCCACGCCATCGCCGACCGCGTCGCCGGGCTGCTCTTCGACGGGGCCTGACGTGCCCATGCCGACCGACGCCCACGTGCGGGCGATGCCGAAGGTGGAGCTGCACGTCCACGTCGAGGGCGCGGCGCCGGCCGCCACGGTCGCCGAGCTGGCGCGCCGCAACGGCGTCGACCTCGGTGTCGACGACCCGGCCGACCTCTACCGCTACCGCGACCTCGCCGACTTCCTGCGCGTGTTCGACCTCGTCTGCCGCTGCCTGCGGACGGCCGACGACGTCCACCGCGTGACCTACGAGGCGATGGCGATCGCCGCCGCGGCCGGGGTCGTCTACCGCGAGGTGATGTTCTCGCCGGCGTTCGTGATGCGCCACGGCGTGCCGTTCGCGACGCTCTGGGCGGGCATCACGGCGGGCCTCGCCGATGCCGAGCACGACCACGGCATCGTCGGCCGGATGGTCCTCGACGTGCACAAGCCGGCCGGCGCGGCCGCCGCGGCCGAGCTCGTGGACCTCGCCGCCGGCTGCGACCGGGACGTGCTCGTCGGGATCGGCGGTGACGGCGGCGAGCGCGCCGTCGACCTGCCGTCGTTCCGCCCCGTGTTCGAACGGGCCCGCCGCGCTCGGCTTCCGCACGACGATGCACGTCGGGGAGGAGGGCCCGGTCGGCGACATCCGCACCGCCGTCGACGTGCTCGGCATCGACCGCATCGACCACGGCGTGAGCCTCGTCGACGACGCCGACCTGCTGGCGACCGTCGTCGAGCGGCGCATCCCGGTCACGGTCTGCCCGACCTCGAACGTGGCGATCGGCATCGTGCCCGACATCGCCCACCACCCGGTGCGCCGCCTGCTCGACGCCGGCGTGCTCGTGTCGATCGGCTCCGACAACGCCGAGATGTTCGGCGTCGACGTCAGCGACGAGCTGATCGCCCTGCGCGACGCGTTCGGCCTCGACACGACCGCGCTCGAGCAGCTGTGCCTCGCCGGCATCGACGCGACGTGGCTCGACGAACCGGACCGCCGGGCGCTGCGCGCCCGCTCCGCGTCCGCGCTGGCGGACCTGCGATGAGCGAAGCCGCCGAGAGCGATCCCCTCGGCCGCGAGCTCGGGCGGGCGATCCGCCAGGCCCGCCAGGACGCGTGCGCTGTCGATGCGCGCCCTGGCGACCCGCAGTGGGCTCAGCCAGCCGTTCCTCAGCGCCGTCGAGCGCGGCCTGTCGATGCCCTCGATCGCGACGCTCTACCGCATCGCCGAGGCGCTCGACGTCGCCCCGTCCACGCTCCTGCCGGTGTCGGCGAGCGGCGACATCCAGGTCGTGCGGGCCACCGAGGGGCGCATGGTGCCGTCCAGCGAGCGACCGGGCTCGGCCATCGGGCGGCTCGTGTTCGCCGACGAGCACCAGGGGCTCGAGGTCTTCGAGTACGTGATGGACGACGGCCGCCGACCTCGACGTCTGGTACGCCCACGACGGCCGCAAGGTGCTGCACCTCGTCGAGCGGCCAGCTCACCGTCGAGTTCGAGGGCCACCCCGCCGAGCACCTCGGCCCCGGGCGACTGCCTCGTGCACGCCGGCCGCATCCCGCACCGCTGGACGGTCGACCGGCCCGGGCACGGTGCGGCTGTTCCTCGTCATCGTCCGCGACCCGACCTGATCGCCACCGTGTCCGGATGACCCGGCCGGTCGGGCCGGGCGCAGGCGGGACGCGTTCGTGCACGACTCGCCGGCTGGCCGGCCGTGGTTGCACGAACGCGGTACCGGTCATGCGGATCCCTCGACTCGTAATGCAGCCGCGCGAGATGCCAGGGTCCGTGCCATGAAGAAGCCGAGCGCGACCCGATCCTCAAGGACATGATGGCGAGCACGGTCGAGCAGGCCGGCGAGATCTGGATCTCGCAGCCGACGACGCTGCTCGGCGGCGTGGAGGGGATCTCCGGGTTCCACTGGTCGCTGCGCGGCCAGCCGGACTTCCGCGGCGTCGGCGTCGCCGCCGGCTGACCCGTCCTGTCCGTGTGATCCGGCCCGTTCGGGCCGGATCACGCGGACGGCTCGCCGCCGTTCGGCACGCCGCCACCGGTACGGTCCCCGGCCATGCAGGCGCGGTACGCAGGTGCGCTCGTGTTCGTGGCGTCGGGCAGCGTGCTCGTCCTGGAGACGCTGGCCGGGCGTCTGATGGCGCCGTACGTCGGCGTCTCGCTGGAGACGTTCACCGGCGTCATCGGCGTCGTGCTCGCCGGGATCGCCATCGGCACGTGGTCGGGCGGGCGCCTCGCCGACCGCATCGATCCCCGGTCGTTGCTGCCCGCGGCGCTGGCGCTGGGCGGCGGCGCCGCCATCGCCGCCGTGCCGATCATCCGCGCCCTCGGCCCGGGCGCCGACGGGTCGAGTCCGGTCACCATCATCTTCCTGGCCGCCATGGCGTTCTTCCTGCCGGCCGCGCTGCTCAGCGCCGTCAGCCCGCTGACGGTCAAGTCCCAGCTGCGCGACGTCGAGCACACGGGGCGCGTCGTCGGCCGCGTCGAGGCCCTCGGCACCGCCGGCTCGCTCGTCGGCGTGTTCGGCACCGGCTTCATCCTCGTCGCCGAGTTCCCGACGACCCCGGTCGTCGTCACGCTCGGCGGCCTGCTCGTCGTCGTCGGCGCCGTCCTCTGGTTGACGCGCCGCGGCGGGGGTTACGGGCCGGCCGTCGCGGCGGGGGCCACCGTCGCCGTGCTGGCGAGCGGGGCCGCCGTCCTCGCCGGTCCGCCCTGCGACGTCGAGACGGCGTACTTCTGTGCCCGCGTCGAGGTCGCCGCGGACCGCCCGAGTGCCCGCATCCTCTGGCTCGACGACCTGCGCCACGCCTACGTGGACCTCGACGACCCGACGTACCTCGAGTTCCGCTACACGCAGCTGCTCGGTGACGTCGTCGACGCCATGGCCCCCGCCGGCACGCCGCTCGACGCCGTCCACCTCGGCGGTGGCGGCTTCACGATGCCGCGGTACCTCGCGGCCACCCGCCCCGGCTCCGACAACCTCGTCCTCGAGATCGACCCCGGCGTCGTGCGGATCGCCGAGCAGGAGCTCGGTCTGCGGACGTCCGCCGACCTGCGGGTCCGGACCGGCGACGCGCGGGGCCACCTCCGCGACGTCGCCGACGACAGCGCCGACCTCGTGATCGGCGACGCGTTCGGCGGGCGGGCCGTGCCGTACCACCTGGCGACCCGCGAGTTCGCGGCCGACGTCGCTCGCGTCCTGCGTCCCGACGGCATCTACGCCCAGAACATCATCGACCAGCCGCCGCTGCGGTTCCTGTGGGCCGACGTGGCGACCCTGCGCGAGGTGTTCGACCACGTCGCGGTGCTCGGACCGGCGGGCCGCTTCGACGGCAGCGCGGGCGGCAACACGGTGGTCGTCGCGAGCGACGCCCCGCTCCCCGTCGCCGCCCTGCGCGCCGAGCTCGCTGCTCGCGGCGCCGACGACGAGGTCCGCGCCGACGCGTCGCTCACCGACGCTCTCGGCGGCGCCGAGGTGCTCACCGACGACTACGCCCCCGTCGACCAGTTGCTGACGTGACGATCATCCGACCTGTCCGTGCGATGCGGCCCGATCGGGCCGCATCGGACGGACAGTTCGATCACTCCGGCAGGGACCGCAGCAGGCCGACGGCCTTCTCGACGGCGCGGCGGGCCTGCGTCAGCGTCCGGTCGGCGGGCGGCCGCTCCGTCGCCCCGTCGGCGGCCGCCTGCTGGAGCAGGTCGAACGACGCCTCGTCGAGGTCGGCCCCGATCTGCTCGAGCTGCTCGGCGATGCGCTCGTACCGGCCCATGACGCCGAGTCTGGCCCGCCCCACGGCGGCGGCGTGAACCCCGTCTCCTACGTCCTCGTCGGCGCCTTCGTCGTGGTGGCGGTCGCCAACTGGATCACCCGGCTCCCCGGCCGTGACCGGTTCGAGGCGCCGACGAAGCTCGGTGCCATCGCCCTGCTCGTGGCGGTCGCCGTGACGTTGACCCCGGTCGACGAGACGGTGCGGGCGTGGTTCGTCCTCGCCCTCCTCCTGTCGATGGCGGGCGACGCGTTCCTCCTGGCCGGCGACCGGCTGTTCGTGCCCGGCCTGGCGGCGTTCCTGCTGGCCCACGTCGCCTACCTCGTGGGCTTCCTGCTCGTCGACGACTGGCGGCCAGCCGGGCTGGCCGTCGGCGTCGTCGGGTCGCTCGTGCTGCTGGCCACGGTCGGTCGGCGGATCCTCCTCGCCGCGGGCGCCCTGCGTCCCGCCGTGGCGTGCTACCTCGTGACCATCCTGGCGATGGCGACCGTCGCCTGTGCTGCGCTCCCGGCCGTCGGCGTGGCCGGCGCCCTGCTGTTCGTGGCATCGGACTCGCTGCTCGGCTGGCGGATGTTCGTGATCGAGGGGGCGTCACCGCCCGGGCGCCCGCCGGACTGGCTGCCGCCGGCGATCATGGCGACGTATCACGTCGCCCAGCTGCTGCTGACGCTCTCGCTCGTCGTCGGCTGACGGGCCCGCTCAGCGCGGCAGGCCGAGGACGCGGTCGCCGAGGATGTTGTGCTGGATCTCGTCGGTGCCGCCGGCGATGCGCATCGCCGGCGCGCCGCACAGGAAACGGCTCCACGAGTACGTGCCCCACTCGCCGGTGTCGGCGGCGAAGGACGGGCCGAGCAGCTCACCGGCGAGCTCGGCGATGCGGAAGTTCTGCCGCGAGCCGAGCAGCTTGAGGATCGACCCCTCGGCGCCACGCTCGGCGCCGGTGTGGTTGCGCAGGTCGTCACCGCGCTGGGCGACCTTCTTGATGATGAAGTCGATCATGTGCACGTCGGCGAGCTGCTGGCGCACGATCGGGTCGTCGTCCTTGCCGACGTGACGGGCGAGCTCGGTGAGCATGCGCACCGGGATCCGTGCTGCGCGATGCCGCGCCGGCGCCCACCGATGCCCGCTCCGACATGAGCGTCGTCAGCACCGCCCGCCACCCGCTGCCCGGCTCGCCGACGCGGTTGGCGTCGGGCACGCGCACATCGGTCAGGAAGACCTCGTTGAACTCGGCCTCCCCCGTCATCTGCTTGAGCGGCCGGACCTCGACGCCTGGCGTGTCGAGCGGCAGGAGGAACATCGTCAGGCCCTGGTGCTTGGGCACGTCGGGATCGGTGCGTGCCATCAGCTGGCCGATCTGGGCCTTGTGGGCGTAGGAGTTCCACACCTTCTGGCCGTTCACGACCCACTCGTCGCCGTCCTTCACCGCCCGGGTCTTGAGCCCCGCCAGGTCGGAGCCGGCCTCCGGCTCGCTGAGCAGCTGCGAGCACAGCAGGTCGCCGCGGTAGATCGGGCCGAGGAAGCGACGCTTGAGGTCCTCGCTGCCGTGGACGTGCACGGCCGGGCCGACCATGTCCCACGCCACGCCCCACGCGCCCTGGTCGGGAACCTCGAAGTCGGCCTCCAGCTCGCGCCACAGGCCGTTCAACTCGGGATCGAGGCCGCCGCCCCCGTACTCGGAGGGCCCGCCGGCCCAGGCGAGCCCGGCGTCGAACGCCCGGGCGCGCCACGCCGCCGCCGCGGCCAGGCGCTCGTTCTCGTTGTCCGGGTCGTCGGACCCCATGACGCGCATGTTGTCCGGGCCCTCGCCCCAGACGAAGTCGTCGCTCTTCGTCACCCGACGCGTGGCGTTGGCCTCGAGGTACTCCGTCGCCCGCTGGACGAACTCCTGGCGAACGTTCTCATCCATCTGCACGTGCTCCTGGCTCGGGGGGACAGCGAGGCGATGTTCGCGGATCGCTCCGGCGCCGCTCGCACCGTGCGATCCTGAGCCCGTGGTCGACGAGCCGGCGCGCTTCGATGCCGGGATCCCGGCTGGCACGGCAGCCCTCGCCCTGCGGCTGGCGGAGGACGCCGCGGCGGCCGCGACGCGCCTGACCGGGCGCACCCACGTCGTCGACCACCCGGCCGTGCTCGCCCACCTGCTCCTGCCACTGATCGTCGGCGACGACCCTGTGTCGGCCGCGCCGCGCGCTGCCCCAGCGGGCGGTTGGGTGCACGCCGACGTCCTCCCGGACGACGAGGCCCTGCTGGAGGTGCTGACCGACTCGGCGTCCGACGCCGAGGCCCTGGCCGCAGCGGCCCAGGAGTGCCGCCTGCCCGTGACGCCGTACCGAGCCGCCGACGCGGCGTGGTCCGACGAACGCGACACCGAACCGCCGGTGCGCCGCCGCCAGCCGTCGCAGGTGTCGGTGCTCGACCTCACCGCGATGTGGGCCGGACCGTTCGCCACCGGGCAGCTCGCGGCGTGGGGGGCCGACGTCGTGACCGTCGAACCGGCGATGCGGCGGGACGGGCTGCGCGGGTCGCCCGCCCAGTTCGAGGTCCTCGACCGCGGCAAGCGGCGCGTCGCGTGGGACCTCCGCTCGGCGACCGATCGACGCGCCTTCGAGGCCGCCGTCGCACGGGCCGACGTCCTCGTCGAGTCGTTCTCCGACCGGGTGATGGGCAACCTCGGCTACCCGGCCGACGAGCTGTGGCGGCTGCAGCCGGAGCTGCTCGTCGTGTCGATCCGGGCCTTCCCGGCGAGCAGCCCGGAGCGTGGTTGGGTGGCGTTCGGGCGGGGGGTCCACGCGGCGAGCGGCCTCGGCCTGGTCGCCGGCGTGCCGCACGCCCCGTCGCTCGCCTACCCCGATCCGCTGGCCGGGTTGGTCGCCCTGGCCGCCGTGCTCGAGGGCGTCGGTCAGGCCGCGCCGGCTCGTCGCGAGGTGAGCCTCGGTGGCGCCGTCGCACCGCTCCTCGACGGCGTGTCGCGGCCGCTCGGTGCGGTCGACGCGGCGGCGCTCGCCGCCGCTCCGCCGGGCGACCGCCGGCCGACCGGGCGCCGTCATCGTGGCGGCATGAGGCCCAGCGCGTCGGCGACGAGGTCGACGGGATGGCGCACCGTCAGCCCGGCAGCGGCGAGGTGCATCGCGCAGCCGGGGTTGGCGCTGGCCACGACGCTGGCGCCGGAGCGGCTCGTGGCGCGATCGATGGCGGCGACCTTGCGGTCGCGGATCGCGCCGGCGAGCGCCGGTTGCAGCGCCGAGTAGGCGCCACCGGCGCCG
Source organism: uncultured Acidimicrobiia bacterium (assembly GCA_963750905.1). GTDB lineage: Bacteria > Actinomycetota > Acidimicrobiia > Acidimicrobiales > Ilumatobacteraceae > JALZMG01. The sequence continues at coordinate 458,481 of CAVVSE010000018.1, read as the reverse complement.
CAGCACAGCCCCTCGTCGTCGAGCTCGACGACGTCGGCGACGTGGCGCCACCACGGTCCGCACCGGCTCGTGGGCGCGCTGCACGTGGCGGAGGTGGCACGGGTCCTGCACGATCACGGGACCGAGCCGCCGCCGTGGCGCTGGCAGGCGGTCGATGCGTGGGGCGAGCCACTCCTGCACGTCGACCACGCGCGCCGCGAACGCGGCGGCTTCGGGCGTGCCGAGCAGGTGGCCGTAGTCCTTCATCGCCGCGCCACACCCCGCCGAGTTGACGACGATCGGGGCGTCGCCGGGCATCGAGCGGATCACCTCGACGGCGAGGGCGCGGGCGCTGTCTCCGAGCCCGGCGTGGGCGTGGAGCGCACCGCAGCAGCCGTCCGGCGAGACGGACCAGGTCGCCCCGGCGGCGGCGAGCAGGGCGGCCGTCGCGCGGTGGGTGTCGCGCATCCAGGCGTCCATGACGCAGCCCGTGTAGAGCCACACGTGGTCGGCGGATGCCGCCGGGGAGTCCGCCACCCGCCGGCCGCGCCGCAGCGGCAAGCGGGCCAGGCCGGCGCGCCGCGGCACGAGGCGCAGCCGCTGCGCGGCGGCGAGCAGCGTCGACCCGGCGAGCAGCGCGCGGTGCCGCCCGAGCACGCCGAAGCCGGCGCGCAGGAGCCGGGGTGCGGTGCGGTGCTCGTCGGCCAGCGCCTCCCGGGTGCCCTCCATGAGGTGGCCGAACGGGACCCCGCTCGGGCACGCCGGCTCGCAGCCGCGGCACTGCACGCACGTCTCCATGAAGCGCACGAACTCGCCGTCGGCCGGCGCGCCGCGCCACTGCACGGCGCGCATGGCATCGATCCGTCCGCGGGGCGACAGCGCCTCCTCCCCGGTCGCGCGGAACGTCGGGCAGTGTGGGAGGCACAAGCCGCACGCCACGCACGACGACAGCTCCTCGTCGTCGAGGTGCAGCTGCAGCGCCATCAGCCCGCCACCCTACGAGCGCCCGCCGCCGCGACCGGCATCACTGGGCCCGCCACGTCGGCGCGTCGGGATCGCCCCGCCAGTAGGCGAGGCGGCGGCGCGCCTCGGGCATCGCGGCGGCGTCGGCGCGCCCGGCGCGCAGGCGCATCAGGGTCGCCGCGACGAGGCGCAGGTCGGCGATCGCGATCGCCGTCGGATCGGCGGCGAACGACCGCCCGTACCCGGCGGCGAGGGCGTCGTACCACCGGGACGGGTACCCCCATCGCTCGGCGCGCAGCATCATCGCGTGGTCCCAGCCCGGCGGCGCCAGGCACAGGAGGTCCCAGTCGATCAGCACGGGACCGTCGGCGGTCATCGCCACGTTGCCGGGGTGCACGTCACCGTGGCACACCACGTCGCCGCCGGTGCCCTGCCAGCCGCGGTGGCGCTCCACGACGGCGACGAGGCCGTGGAGGGCCGGCTCGTCGACGTCGTCGGCGACCTCGGCGAGCAGATCGTCGAAGCGCCACCACGGGAAGTCCTCGCCCCGCGGTGTCGGGTAGCGCGACGGGATCGACGCGAGCGGCAGCTCGTGGACGGTGCGCACCATCGTCCCGATCGAGTGCCAGTCGGGCTCCGTGTCGACGAGGTGGAGGCGCTCCCACGCCGTCACCGTCAGCGGCCCGTGGGCGACGGCGTCGGTCCGCGCCGGGACCGGCACGCGCAGCCCGGCGCCGCGCAGCACGTCGGCCAGCTCGATCGCAGCCGCCGGTTCGGCCGTGACGCGCCCGACGCGCAGCACGATCCCGCCGGCGTTGAAGATCCCGTTCATCCCGAGCCGCAGCAGGACGGGCGCGTGCAGCCCCCAGTGACCCGCGGCGGCACGCGCCGCGGCCCAGACCTCCGGGGCGGGACCGGGTGGGCCGTCGACGAACGGGCGGTCAGCCATCGAGCGGATCGACGCCCGGGTTGAGGCGCCGCGCCGGGTCGAAGCGGTCCTTGATCCGCCGGTGCAGCTCGCCGACAGCCGGGTCGACGCGGCGCGCCGGGGGCGGGTCGGCGTGATGGACGATGCCGACGCCGACCTCGGCGACGAACGTGCCCGTCAGCGTGGCGATGGCGCCGGGCGGGATCGACCAGCGGCCGCCGCGCGGGAGCTCGGGGGGCCCGGGCGCCACGTCGAGGGCGAGGCCCGATGCCTGGGCCTCGACGTCGCGCTCGTCGCCCTCGAGCAGCACCCACGTCCGCGTCCCGTCCCACAGCGCCGCCGTCGGCCGGTACAGCCGGGCCAGCACCTCGAACGGGTCGAGGGTGCCGGTGTACCAGCGCTCGCAGCGGGCCCGTGGCCGCGTCCGCAGGATCACGTCGCCGAGGAAGCCGAGCGTCCCCCGTGATCCGACGAGCAGGCGGCACAGGTCGAACCCGCTCACGTTCTTGACGGTCGGCCCGCCGGCCTTGACGACGGCACCGTCGGCGCCCACGTAGCGCGCCTGCAGCACGGCGTCGCGCACCGGCCCGTCACCGAGCCGGCGGATCCCGCTGCGGCCGACGGCGAGCGCCCCGCCGACGGTCCCGCCGGGCGGCAGCGCGACCCGCTGCCCGTGCTCGGCGAGCGCCGCGTCGAGCTCGGCGACCGTGGTCCCCGTGCCGCACGAGACCGTCATCTCCGCCGGCTGGACCCAGTCGATGCCGGTCGGCGGTGACACGACGCGCACCCCGGCGACGGGTCCACCGCGAGTGCCGAGCCCGGTCACGGTGACGTCGTCCGCCGGGCCGACGTCGTCGGCGAACGACGTCAGATCCACGCGCCCTCGGCCACCGCCTTGGCGACCTGGAGGTCACCGCAGCCGGCCGGGCTGGGCAGCACCTTGCCCGGGTTGGACCGCCCGTGCGGGTCGAACGCCTCGCGCAGCGCGGCCTGCGCCGCCAGGTCGCGCGCCGAGAACATCAGTGGCATGAGGTCGCGCTTCTCGAGCCCGATCCCGTGCTCGCCGCTGAGCACGCCGCCGGCCTCGACCGAGACGCGCACGATCTCGTCGCCCGCCGCGTGGACGCGGTCGAGGATGCCCGGCTCGCGCCCGTCGTAGACGAGCAGCGGGTGCAGGTTGCCGTCGCCGGCGTGGAACACGTTGAGCACGAGGAGGTCGTAGCGGGCGGTGATCTCGTAGACCTTCGCCAGCACGGCCGGGAGCTGCGCCCGCGGCACGACGGTGTCGTGCAGGTAGTAGTTCGGCTTGATCCGGGCGATCGCCCCGAACGCCGACTTGCGCCCCTTCCACAGCAGCGCCCGTTCGGCGTCGTCGGCGGCGACGCGCACGGTGCGCACGCCGTGGTCGGCGGCGATGCGCGTGATCAGGTCGGTGTCGGCGGCGACGCCGTGGGGCAGGCCGACGACCTCGACGAGCAGGGCGGCCGCCGCGTCGACCGGGAGCCCGGCGCGGATGTACGCCTCGACGGCCTGCAGGCACAGCTGGTCCATCATCTCCATCGCCGCCGGCACGACACCGGCCGCGATCACCGCGCTGACGGTCGACGCCCCGGCCTCGACCGAGTCGAAGTCCATGAGCAGGGTGCAGATGGCCGGCGGGTCGGGGGTCAGGCGCACGCACACCTTCGTCGTGATCCCGAGCATGCCCTCGCTGCCCACGAACACGCCCCGCAGGTCGAGGCCCGCCGGTTCGGGGTCCTCGCCGCCGAGCACGGTGATGCTGCCGTCCGGCAGGACGACCTCCATGGCGAGGATGTGGGCGTTCGTGACGCCCTCGGCGAGGCAGTGCGGCCCGCCGGAGTTGTTGGCGACGTTGCCGCCGATCGAGCACGTCTGCTGGCTGCTCGGGTCGGGCGCGAAGTGCAGCCCGTGGACCGCCACCGCCCGGGAGAGGTCGAGGTTGAGCACTCCCGGCTCGACCCAGGCCCGCCGCGCCGTCGGGTCGACCGACAGGAGGCGGTTCATCTTCGTGGTCGCCACGACGATGGCCCCGTCCGGCGGGACGGCGCCCCCGGCGAGGCCGGTGCCCGAGCCCCGCGCCACGAACGGCACGTCGTGGGCGGCGGCGACCTCGACGCACGCCCGGACCTCGTCGGTCGTCGTCGGGAAGCACACGGCGGCGGCCGCGCCCTGCATCCCGGACGCGTCCTTGCGGTAGAGCGCCAGCTCCGTCGCCCCGTCGCGCACCCTGTCGGCGCCGAGCCGGGCGCGCAGGTCGGCGACGATCGCCGACGGCACCGGACGGGCCGGGCGGAGGCGGTCGCGCAGCTTCACTCGGCGCGCTCGGGCCGGCGCATGAGGATGACCCGCGCCGACTCGACGGGTCGTCCGTCGACGAGCACCTCGTCGCCGGGTCGGAGGTGGTCGCCGAGGCGCACCAGGCGGCCGTCGCGCTCGGCGCGCAGCTCCCGCTCGCGGATGTGGGCGGCCTGGCGGCCCTCGCGCACGGCGTCGGCGACGCGTCGGCCGGCGCCGCGTGCCGTCCCGACGGCGCCCTTGGCCACGTTCGCCGGCGCCAGCTTGCGGGCCGTCGCGCCGACCTTGCGCTTGGCGTAGCCGGCGCCCGCCGCCCCGGCGGCGATGCCGCCGACGAACCACACGGCCCGGCGCATCACGCGCCGCTCCGCAGCCGCCGCACGGCGCGGCTCGTGCCGGTCGCCAGACCGGCCGCCTTGATGACGGGAACCGACAGCGTCGTGCGGGCGACGCGGCCGCCGCGGGCCGCCGTCGAGCTGATCGCCTCGGCGGAGCCGAGGACGCGGTCGAAGCGGTCGAGGTCGTCGCGAGCGGCCTGCATCGCGGCGCGCGCCTCGTCGGCCGACGCGCGCAGGTCCGCCAGCAGCGGCGTCGTCTCGGCGCGCATCGCGGCGACCTCGGCGCGCAGCGTGCCGAGCGTGTCGCGCACCCGCACGAGCGTGACGGCCAGCGCCGCGAAGGCCAGCGCGCAGAGCACCGCGCCGACGACGAGGAACAGCTCACCCGCCGTCATCGCTCGTCATCCTGTCGTGCCCGCGGGCGTCCATGCGCTCGGCGACCTCCTGCTCCTGGCCGTGGCGACTGGGGTGGTACCAGCGTCGGCCCCGGAGCTCGTCGGGGAGGTACTGCTGGTCGACCCAGGCGCCGAGTTCGTCGTGGTCGTGCTCATGAGGGTACTCGTAGCCTGCGCCGTGGCCGAGCACCTTGGCGCCCTGGTAGTGGCTGTCCCGGAGGTGGGCCGGCACCTCGCCGAGGGCGCCGGCGGCGATCTCTGCCCGCACGTTCCAGATGGCGAGGGCGCTGCGGTTGCTCTTCGGTGCGGTCGCCAGGTGGATGCACGCCTGGGCCAGGTTGAGCTGGGCCTCCGGGAGGCCGACGAGCTCGAGGGCGTGCGCCGCGGCGGTCGCCACGACGAGCGCCTGCGGGTCCGCCATGCCGATGTCCTCGCTGGCGAAGATCACCATCCGCCGCACGACGAAGCGGGCGTCCTCGCCCGCCTCGAGCATCCGCCCGAGCCAGTAGATCGCGGCGTCGGGGTCGGACCCCCGCAGCGACTTGATGAACGCGCTGACGACGTCGTAGTGGTCGTCGCGGCCGTAGCGCACCGCGCTCGTGCCGAGGGCGGCCTCGGTGTGGTCGAGTCCGATCGGGCCGGGGTGCGCGAGCGCGGCGGCGACCTCGAGCGACGTCAGGACCTGCCGGCCGTCGCCGCCGCTGCGGTCGACGAGCAGGTCGACGGCGTCCGGCGCAGCCGTCGTGGCGAGCGCCTCGAGGCCACGGGCGACGAGCACGCGCTGGTCCTCGGGCCGCAGCGGCTCGAGGCGGAACAGCGTGGAGCGGCTGCGCAGCGGCGGGTTGACCTCGAAGAACGGGTTCTCGGTGGTCGCCCCGATCAGCACCAGCGTGCCGTCCTCGACGGCGGGGAGCAGGGCGTCCTGCTGCGACTTCGTGAAGCGGTGGATCTCGTCGAGGAACAGGATCGTGCCCTGCCCGCGCTCGCCGAGCCGTTGGCGGGCCCGCTCGATCACGTCGCGGACGTCCTTGACGCCGGCGGTCACGGCCGAGAGCTGCTCGAACGCCCGCGACGTCGTGCCGGCCACGGCCAGCGCGAGCGTCGTCTTGCCGGTGCCCGGCGGTCCCCACAGCAGCACCGACGAGAGCCGGTCCTGCTCGACGAGACGGCGCAGTGGCCGTCCGGGACCGAGCAGCGCCGGCTGGCCGACGACCTCGTCGATCGTGCGCGGCCGGAGCCGGGCCGCCAGCGGCGCCTGGCTGCGCAGGCGCTCCTCGGCGACCGCCGAGAAGAGGTCGTCAGGCACCGCGACCGAGCACCCGGGCGTAGGCGGGCTGCTTGAACGGCACGACGTGGTCGACGATCCACGCCGGCTCGACCCACTTCCACGCCTGGAACTCGCGCCCGTCGGGCGTCGGCTCGACGGCGTCGTCGCGGACGTGGAACTCGAACCAGCGGTGCACCTGGCCGAGGCGGCGACCCTCACCGACGACGTGCGCGGGCCACGGGGTCACGACCCAGTCGTCGTGCTCGCCGACGAGCTCGACGTCGTCGGCCGTCGAGCCCGGTCTCCTCGCCCAGCTCGCGCCACGCGGCCTGCTCCGGCGTCTCCCCGCGCTCCAGACCGCCCTGCGGCAGCTGCCACTGGCCCGGGCTGTCGACCCGCTCGAACGCCATGATCCGCCCGTCGTCGCGGCGCACGACGGCCACGATGCCGGCGCGGAAGTTGTGACCGGCCACGACCAGAGCGTACGGGCCCGACCGCGGCGCGCCCTGCCACCGGTGCCGGCGGCGGCACCTCGTTCTCCGTCATTTCTGTTGCGCCTGGCGCAACAACACCGACGGAGAACCGCGGGCTCCCGTCTCTCAGGCGCCCGCCGCAGGGCGCACTCCTCGCACCCTCGGTGGGCCTCGTAGAGTGCGGATCGTGGCGCTGGCGGACGGAGGGGTGAAGACGGACGTCCTCGACATCCGGCTGCTCGGGCCGATCACCGCCGAGCGTCACGGCGACACCGTCTCGCTCGGCGGACCCCGGCAACGGGCCGTGCTCGCCCGCCTCGCGCTCGTCGCCGGGCAGGTCGTCACGGTCGACCGGCTCGTCGACGACGTGTGGGCCGGCGATCCTCCGGCGACGGCCGTCAACACGCTGCAGAGCTACGTCTCGTTGCTGCGGCGGGCGCTCGGCGACGCCCACTACCTGCGCCGGGAAGGTCCCGGCTACGTCCTCACGATCAGCCGCTCGATGCTCGACGCCGCCCGCTTCGAGGACCAGGTCGCGGACGCGCGCGATGCGCTCGCCACCGATCCCGGCCGGGCGCTCGAGCACCTCGAGGCGGGCCTCGGCGAGTGGCACGGACCCGGTCCTCGCCGATGTCGCCGACGAGGACTGGGCGCGCCCGGCCGCCGTGCGCTGGGACGAGCTGCGGTTGGAGGCGCTGGAGACCCGCTTCGACGCCCTGCTCGCCCTCGGACGCCACGGTGAGGCCGTGCCGGAGCTCGAGCGCACCCTCGACGAGTACCCGCTGCGCGAGGGGTTCGCCCGGCGCCTGATGATGGCGCTGTACCGCAGCGGCCGCCAGGCCGACGCGCTGCGGGTGTACTCGCGGACGCGGGAGGTGCTCGCCGACGAGCTCGGCCTCGACCCGACGCCCGAGCTCGCCGAGCTGCAGTCACGCATCCTCAACCACGACCCCGACCTGGCCGCCCCGGCGAGCAGCTGGAGCCCGCCCGTCGAGATCGTCGAGCAGGCCCGGGCCGCCCGCGCCGAGGAGCAGCCGACCGGGCAGCGTCGCCCGTGCCGCTGCCCGGCCCCGCGGCCCGCGCCGCCGCCGGTCGGTTCGTCGGTCGCGAGGAGCAGCTCGCGCAGCTGCGGCGCGTGTGGGACCTGACGTCGGCGGGCGGCAGCCACCTGGCGCTCCTCGCACGGGGAGCCCGGCGCCGGCAAGTCACGGCTCGCGGCCCAGTTCGCGGTCGAGGTGCACGGTCGCGGCGCGGTCGTGCTGTGGGGGCGGGCGACGGCCGAGGCGATCGTGCCGTTCGAGCCGATGGTCGAGGCCGTGCGGGCCGTGCTGCGCGCCGTCTCCAACGAGGCCCGCCGGCGCGTGGCGTCCGAGCGCGGCCTGCTGGCAGCTGCTGCTGCCCGAGCTCGACCAGCTCGTCCCAGAGGCCCGCCTCGAGCGGCCCGATCCGAGCGTCGAGCGCTACCTGCTGTTCGAGACCGTCGCCGAGCTGCTGCGCACGGAGTCGTCGATGCACCCGATGCTGATCGTCCTCGACGACCTGCAGTGGGCCGACGCGCCGTCGCTGAAGATGATCGAGCACGTCCTGCGCCACGAGCTCCCGGGCCGCGTGATGGTCGTGGCGACGGTCCGCGTCCCGTCCGAGCGGGCCGACGCCGGAGCTCGATCGCGTCGCCTCCGAGCTCGCTCGCGACGGCCTCCTCACCCGCCTCGTCCGTCGGCGCCCTGGCGACCGCGTCGATCGCCGAGCTGCTGCGCCTGAACGGGCGCGACGAGTCGGAGACGGCGGAGCTGGAGACGGCCACCGGCGGCAACGCGTTCTTCCTCACCGAGCTGATCCGCCATCCCGACGGGTCGGCCGGCGGCGAGCTGCCGGAGTCGATCCGGGCCATGATCGGCCTGCGCCTCGATCGCCTCGACCCGCGCGTGGTGCAGGTGCTCAACCTCGCCGCCGTCGCCGGCCAGGCCGCCACCCTGCCCGTCCTCGTGGACGCCACCGGGCTCGACGGCGACGACCTGCTCGACGCCACCGACGCCGCGGTCGCCGCCGGCCTGCTCGTGGAGGACGGCGCCGGCCGCCTCGGCGTCCAGCACGCGCTGATCGGCCAGGCGATCCGCAGCCGGCTCGGGCGGACCCGCCGCCTCGACCTGCACCGCCGTGTCGCCTCGGCCATCGAGCAGGCGAGCGAGCCGCAGTCGTCCCCCGCGCTGCTGGCCCACCACCTGCTCGAGGCCGGCTCGCTCGTCGACCGCGAGGTGCGCGTCGCGGCCGGGCTGAGCGCCGGGCAGCACTCCGTCGTCATCGGCGCCTTCGAGGACGCCGCGACGTGGGTCGAGCGGGTCGAGCGCCCTCATCACCGACCAGATCGGCCCCCGGGAACGGGCCGAGCTGGCGCTGCTGCGCTGCGACGTCGAGCGCGCCCAGGGCGATCGGGCGGCGGCGATCGTCGCCGTGCGCGACGCCGCCGCGTGGGCCCGCGTGACGGGCGATCCGATGCTGCTGGCCCGCGCCGCCGAGGGCTGGATGATGTCGCTGTCCGGCGTCGGCTTCGACATCGGGCAGCCCGGCCGACCCCGATCTCGTCGAGCTGATGGAGCGGGCGATCGCCGAGCTGCCCGACGAGCACCGTCGCTACCAGGTGCGGATGCGCAGCATGCTGGCGTCGGTCCTCGTCCCGGACCCGGACCCGGCCCGCCGCGTCGAGCTCGCCGACGAGGCGATGGCGATCGCCGAGCTGGCCGGCGAGGACGAGCTGATGGCCTCCGCGCTGCTCGCCCGGCGCCTCGCCTGGTGGCAGCTCGACCGCCTCGACGAGCGCACCGCGGCGGTCCTGCAGTCGGTCCGCCACGCCCGCCGCTCCGGCAACGTGCAGCTCGAGCTGACGGCGATGCTCTTCGCCCTCAGCGACCTGCTCGAGCAGGGTCGGGTCGGCGAGCACCTCGCGATGCTCGACGAGTTCACGGTCCGGGCGGCCGAGCTGCACCTCCCGCTGTTCGAGACGTATGGCCGCTTCCAGCGGGCCTCGCACGCCCTGTCGGCCGGCGACTACGCCGAGGCCCGCCGGCTCGCCGACGAGGCGCTCGCCACCGGGCGCCGCTCGCACGGCGTCAACGCCGAGATCGCCTACGCCGGCGTCTGGTTCCGCCTCGCCCTCGACCTCGGCCGGCTGCCCGAGACGCTGCCCGAGAGCGAGCGGATGCTGGCCGCCAACCCGCGCCTGCGGATGTGGCAGATCGCCGTCGTGCGCGCCCTCGTCGAGACCGACCGCCGCGACGACGCCCGGGCGCACTTCGACGACCTCGTCGGACCGGACGGCGTCAACATGCGCGACAACCAGATGTTCCTGCCCGGCGACGTGCACGCTCGCCGAGGTCGTGGCGGTGATCGACGACCCGGCGCGGGCCGCCGTCATCCAGCACGCCCTCGAGCCCTACGCCGACCGCATCGCCACGAGCGGCCTGGCCGGCATCTCGATCGGTCCGGTGAGCGGCTACGCCGGCCTCGCCGCCTACGCCGCCGGCGACCTCGACGCCGCCGAGCGCCACCTGCTCGACGACGCCATCGCCCGCAACGTCGCCGACGGCACCCGCCCCCACGAGGCGCGGGCACGCCTTGCCCGCTCGCGCGTCCACGCCGCCCGCGGCGAGCGCGAGGCGCGCGGCCGCCGAGGAGCGTGCCGCACGCGAGATCGCCGCCGCCATCGGCCTCGTCCTGCGCGACTGACGCCGCGCGCTGCCTCACGTCGCGCCCACGCGCCTCCAATGGCGCCCGTGGTCCCATGAGGACGTGGACGACCCGTCGATCATCACCGCTCCAGACATGCGCCGGGCCCAGCGCCCGCGCCGACGGGCACTCGTCGCCGCGGTGGTGGTGCTCGGCCTGCTCGGCCTCGCCGCATAACGAGCGGCCGACGGCGCTACCGGCCGAGGGCGCGGAGCCGGTCGACGACGTCGACGAAGTCGCGGTCGTGGGTGGCGACGAGCTCGAACCAGCGCGTCGCCTCGAGCGTGTCGCCGGCCCGGTCGTGCAGGTCGCCGAGCACGTACCACTGCCGCAGGTGGTGGTCACGGACCCGCTTCGGGCACGTCGGCGGAGCGACCCATCGTGCGCAGCGCGCCGTGCAGGTCGCCCTGGTCGGCCTGCGCGCCGGCGACGACGATGCGGGCCTCGGCGAGCACCTCCTGCGCCGGGGACAGCTCGCGGACCTCGGCCCAGATCCGCTCGACGTCGTCGTAGCGGCGCTGCGCCCGGTAGACGTCGGCCAGCACGGGCAGCAGCTCGACGTTGGCGTGCAGCGCCTGCGCCGCTTCGAGCTCGGTGGCCGCCTGCTTCCACTTCCCGGTGCGGTAGGCCGTCAGGCCGAGGACCTCGTGGACGGCCGCCACGTTGGCGAGCTCGCGCAGCAGCGGCAGGGCGATGCGCCGGGCCTCGTCGAAGCGCTCGCGGTCGAGGGCCTCCTGGGCCTGGGCGAGCCGCTCGGTCAGCACGGCGGCGCGCCGGCGGATCGCGGGCCTCCGACGCGATCGACGCCGACGCCTCGGGCTCGACGCCGCGGGGCGGACGGGTCCGCGGCCGCGGCGTCGCGGCCGCACGGGTGGCTGCGTCCGACGCCTCCGCCCGCAGCGCGCCCTCGTCGATCCACTCCTCGCGCGTGCGGCTCTCGATCTTGGCCTGCTCGGCGTCGGGGTCGCGCGGCGCGCGGGGCGGGCGGTTCGCCCGCACCTCGGCGGCCCGCAGCTCGGCCGCCGTCAGCTCACGGCGTGGGGCCGGCGCGCTTGCGACCGCCGCGGGCGCCACCCGGGCGACCGCCAGGGCGCGACCCGCTCGAGCGGGGCCGACCGGCGGCATCGCCGCGCGAGCGGCTGCCCGCCGCGTGGGCGCCGTCGCCGCTGCGTCCGCCGCCGCTGCGCGACGGTCCCCGGGCGTCCCCGCCGCCGTCGCGACCACTGCGGACGACCAGCGCCGGGCTTCGGCGGGCGGCTGCCACCGGGCTTCGGCGGCCGGCCGGCAGCGCCCCGGCTGGGCGGCCGCCCGGCGGCGCCACCGCCCTCGCGGCGCGGCGGACGAGAGGGGCGACCCGAGGACATGGCGTCGATGCTACGGGGCGAGAACGACGAAGAGCGCCTCCCGGAGGAGGCGCTCTTCGCGTGAGAAATCCGGCGGCGTCCTACTCTCCCAGGGGGTCTACCCCCAAGTACCATCGGCGCTGACAGGCTTAACTTCCGTGTTCGGGATGGGAACGGGTGTGACCCTGTCGCTATGGCCACCGAAATCAGTTGTCAACAGGTGCGCGAGCGCACACTGAGGACTCCAGAGCAAGCACGAGCTGTTCAATCCAAGCCCTCGGCCGATTAGTACCGGTCGGCTGAACGTGTTGCCACGATTACACCTCCGGCCTATCAACGTGATGGTCTTGTCACGGGCCTTACTGCGTTGACCGCATGGGTGTACTCATCTTGAAACGGGTTTCCCACTTAGATGCTTTCAGCGGTTATCCCTTCCGTAGGTGGCCAATCTGCCATGCCCTTGGCAGGACAACAGACACACCAGAGCTACGTCCGTCCCGGTCCTCTCGTACTAGGGACAGCCTTTCTCAATACACCTTCGGCTGCGGAGGATAGGGACCGAACTGTCTCACGACGTTCTGAACCCAGCTCGCGTACCGCTTTAATGGGCGAACAGCCCAACCCTTGGGACCTGCTTCAGCCCCAGGATGCGATGAGCCGACATCGAGGTGCCAAACCTTCCCGTCGATATGGACTCTTGGGGAAGATTAGCCTGTTATCCCCGGGGTACCTTTTATCCGTTGAGCGACCACGCTTCCACACGCAATGGCCGGGTCACTATGCCCTGCTTTCGCACCTGCTCGACTTGTAGGTCTCGCAGTCAAGCTCCCTTGTGTCATTGCACTCGACGGCTGATTGCCAACCAGCCTGAGGGAACCTTTGGGCGCCTCCGTTACATTTTAGGAGGCGACCGCCCCAGTCAAACTACCCGCCTGACGCTGTTCCCGATCCGGATCACGGACCGAGGTTAGAGCTCCAACATACACAGGGTGGTATTTCAACGTTGACTCCACACTGGCTGGCGCCAATGCTTCCAAGTCTCCCACCTATCCTACACAATGCAGGTCAAAACTCAACATCAAGTTATAGTAAAGGTCCACGGGGTCTTTCCGTCCTTCCGCAGCTAACGAGCATCTTTACTCGTACTTCAATTTCGCCGGGTCTATGGTTGAGACAGTGGGGAAGTCGTTACGCCATTCGTGCAGGTCAGAACTTACCTGACAAGGAATTTCGCTACCTTAGGACGGTTATAGTTACCGCCGCCATTCACTGGGGCTTAGGTTCACAGCTTCGGCTTGCGCCTAACCGTTCCCCGTGACCTTCCAGCATTGGGCAGGCGTCACAGCGTATACAGCGCCTTGCGGCTTCGCACGCTGCTGTGTTTTTGGTAAACAGTCGCTACCCCCTGGTCTGTGCCACCTCCACCAGCTCGGGCCGCAAGGGCCGTCACCAACAGAGGTCCTCCTTCTTCCGAAGTTACGGAGGTAATTTGCCGAGTTCCTTAACCATAGTTCTCCCGATCGCCTTGGTATTCTCTACCCGCCCACCTGTGTCGGTTTGGGGTACGGGCTCCGTGCCAGCTCACTGCTGGGCTTTTCTTGGCAGCATGGGATCAGTGACTTCGCCTGAAGCGGCTCGGCATCACGTCTCAGCGTTACGGCCCCAACTCTCATCGGGACCCGCCTACACGCTTACCCGGGGACAACCATCGCCCCGGTTCACCTACCCTCCTGCGTTCCCCGTCAGCTACCCGCCAGCCGCTCGGTGAGATCGCTCCACGAATGGAACAGCCCCCACGTTGCAACTCTTGGGCCTGGCGCGGGCACGGAGGTACTGGGATATCAACCAGTTGTGCATCGACTACGCCTCTCGGCCTCGCCTTAGCTCCCGACTCACCCTGGGGGGATTAGCCTTCCCCAGGAACCCTTGGGCTTACGGCGGAGGGGTTTCTCACCCCTCTCTCGCTACTCATGCCTGCATTCTCACTCGATGGCGCTCCACCCCGGCTCACGCCGAAGCTTCACTGCACCATCGACGCTCCTCTACCGCTCCTCCCGAAGGAGAAGCCCATAGCTTCGGCTCAGGACTTGAGCCCCGTTACATTGTCCGCGCAGGATCACTCGACCAGTGAGCTATTACGCACTCTTTCAAGGGTGGCTGCTTCTAAGCCAACCTCCTGGCTGTCTGTGCAATCCCACATCGTTTTCCACTTAGTCCTGAATTAGGGGCCTTAGCTGATGATCTGGGCTGTTTCCCTTTCGACCAACGAAGCTCATCCCCCGTGGTCTCACTGCCGTGCTCTGGAGTACCGGCATTCGGAGTTTGGCTGGGTTCGGTAAGCTTGTAGGCCCCCTTACCCATCCAGTGCTCTACCTCCGGTACTGAACGCACGACGCTGCACCTAGATGCATTTCGAGGAGAACCAGCTATCGCCAAGTTTGATTAGCCTTTCACCCCTATCCACAGCTCATCCCCGCCATTTTTAACTGACGTGGGTTCGGCCCTCCACGGAGTCTTACCTCCGCTTCAGCCTGGCCATGGATAGATCACTTGGCTTCGGGTCTACAGCATGCGACTCTACGCCCTGTTCAGACTCGCTTTCGCTGCGGCTACCCCTCTTCGGGTTAACCTTGCCACACACCGTAACTCGCAGGCTCATTCTTCAAAAGGCACGCCATCGTGGCCACCGAAGATGACGACACTCTGACTGCTTGTAAACCAACGGTTTCAGGTACTATTTCACTCCCCTCCCGGGGTACTTTTCACCTTTCCCTCACGGTACTGGTTCACTATCGGTCGCCAAGGAATACTTAGACTTACGGGGTGGTCCCCGCAGATTCACGCCAGTTTTCACGGTCCCGGCGCTACTTGGGATGATGAAGCAGAGGCTGCGTGTGTTTCGGATACGGGGCTGTTACCCACTCCGGCCGGACTTTCCAGGTCCGTTCTCCTACACAGCAGCTTGGTAACTCTGTGGAAGGTCTGATGCCCTTCCTCTTCGGTCCCACTACCCCGCGACTGCAACGCCATCAGGCTTGGCACAGTCACGGTTTGGTCTCTACCCTTTTCGCTCGCCGCTACTCAGGGTGTCGCGGTTGCTTTCCTTTCCTCACGGTACTGAGATGTTTCAATTCCCGTGGTTCCCTCCGCCGGTGCTATGTGTTCACACCGGGGTACACACTCCATGACGAGTGGTGGGTTTCCCCATTCGGACATCTGCGGATCGAGGCCTAGTAGACGGCTCCCCGCAGCTTTTCGCAGTCACTCACGTCCTTCATCGGTTCTTGGCGCCAAGGCATCCACCGTTGGCTCTTCGTAGCTTGGAAAGAACAAAATTGTTCGTTCGTGCGAGGCGAACCTCGCACGTACAAGATGCTCGTGCTTGCTCTGCAGTTCTCAAGGTGCGGTTCGTGGCGCGTCACCGGAGCACCGAGCGAAAGCTCGAGCTCGACGAGAGCGGCGCCGGCCGGCTCCCCAACAGGAGGAGGCGGCTGCACAGAAGTGAGTCGTTTCCGACTCCTTCAAAACGGAAGAGAAGACAAGTGCGTCGTTTCGCACGAGCGGGTGAGGCCGAAACCTACGAACCTGCTCGAGCTGGGCGACGAACCCACCAGTGCACCAACTGGGTGTCCAGACATCGGGTGATCATGCGATCACCAACGATGTGGAATGGACTCCTTAGAAAGGAGGTGATCCAGCCGCACCTTCCGGTACGGCTACCTTGTTACGACTTCACCCCAATCACCGACCCCACCTTCGACGGCTCCCTCTCTTGCGAGTTGGGCCACCGGCTTCGGGTGTTGCCGACTTTCGTGGTGTGACGGGCGGTGTGTACAAGGCCCGGGAACGTATTCACCCCGGCGTGCTGATCCGGGATTACTAGCAACTCCGGCTTCATGGAGTCGAGTTGCAGACTCCAATCCGAACTGAGACCGGCTTTGTGGGATTCGCTCACCCTCACGGGATCGCAGCCCTCTGTACCGGCCATTGTAGCGTGTTTGCAGCCCTGGGCATAAGGGGCATGATGACTTGACGTCGTCCCCACCTTCCTCCGAGTTGACCCCGGCAGTCTCCTGCGAGTCCCCAACATGACTTGCTGGCAACACAGGATAAGGGTTGCGCTCGTTGCGGGACTTAACCCAACATCTCACGACACGAGCTGACGACAGCCATGCACCACCTGTGTAGGGCCCGTTAGGACACCCTGTCTCCAGAGCTTTTCCCTACATGTCAAACCCAGGTAAGGTTCTTCGCGTAACATCGAATTAAGCAACACGCTCCGCTGCTTGTGCGGGCCCCCGTCAATTCCTTTGAGTTTTAGTCTTGCGACCGTACTCCCCAGGCGGGGCACTTAATGCGTTAGCGACGGCGCGGATCTCGTTGGTTGAGACCCACACCTAGTGCCCAACGTTTACGGCGTGGACTACCAGGGTATCTAATCCTGTTTGCTACCCACGCTTTCGCTCCTCAGCGTCAGTCTCGGCCCAGAGCGGCGCCTTCGCCACTGGTGTTCCTCCTGATATCTGCGCATTTCACCGCTACACCAGGAATTCCCCGCTCCCCTACCGAACTCAAGTCACAGCAGTATCGGGTGGCGGCTCTGGGTTGAGCCCAGAGTTTTCACACCCGACTTACCGAACCGCCTACGAGCTCTTTACGCCCAATAAATCCGGACAACGCTTGGTGCCTACGTGTCACCGCGGCTGCTGGCACGTAGTTGGCCGCACCTTCTTCTACAGGTACCGTCATCTTCTTCCCTGCTGAAAGCGGTTTACAACCCTAGGGCCTTCTTCCCGCACGCGGCGTTGCTGCATCAGGCTTTCGCCCATTGTGCAAGATTCCCCACTGCTGCCTCCCGTAGGAGTCTGGGCCGTGTCTCAGTCCCAGTGTGGCTGATCATCCTCTCAGACCAGCTACCCGTCGATGCCTTGGTGAGCCGTTACCTCACCAACAAGCTGATAGGCCGCGAGGCTCTCCCGATCCGGTAACCCTTTCGTCAGTCCACCATGCGATGGACCGACGGCATCCGGTATTAGCAGGTGTTTCCACCTGTTATTCCAGAGACCGGGACAAGTTCCTCACGTGTTACGCACCCGTTCGCCACTCGGTCTTCCGCAGTCTTGCGACTGCTTGGACCTCGTTCGACTTGCATGTGTTAAGCACGCCGCCAGCGTTCGTCCTGAGCCAGGATCAAACTCTCCATCAAGAACCGGCTCGACCACCCACCCGAAGGCAGAGGATCGAAACGATTTGGTGTGAGAGCCCGACATCCCGAACGTGAATCTCGTCCGTGAGTGGATGCCGTGCTCCTGCCGGCCGGGTGATTAGCTCCGGCCTGTGAACTCTCACCGGCTTGCGCCGGCTTCGTCCGTGTTTCGTGACCGGTTGGGAAACCGGCCACATGAATTGACAGACGACGTCTCGATCGGCCCGAAGGCCCTCGACCGTCGCCCGCACTGGCGTTCGTCTTCTCTTCCGTTTTCAAGGAGCCGAAGCTCGGCACGCACTTCCCCGGCCGCGTGAGCGGTGGGTCGGCGTTGGTGCCTTGCCCCTGGTCAGAGGTTATTTTCCTCGTTCCGGGGCGGATGGAAACACTACCGACGGCCTGTCGGAGCGTCAACCTCCGTCCCGAGAAATCTCCAGGAGGTGGTACGAGCGCTTGCCCTTGCGGAGCAGCAGCCAGCGGCCGTGGAGCCGCGGCACGGTGTCCAACCCCTGGTCAGCGGCCATCTTCACGCCGTTCACCTGCACGGCACCCTGCTGCAGCTGGCGCCGGGCGTCGCTGTTCGAACTGGCCAGCCCGGTGCTCGTGAGCACGCCGACGAGGTCGCCGAGGTGCTCACTCGTCGTCGTCGACGACGGCACCTCGCCGGCGAGGGTGGCCAGCGCCTCGGCCGACGCACCGAGCGGGTCGCCGCCGAAGAGGATGTCGGCGGCCTCCCCGGCGGCGCGGGCCGCCGCGGCACCGTGGACGATCGTCGTCACGTCGTCGGCCAGGACGCGCTGGGCGCGGCGTCGCTCCGGTGCGGCGGCGTGGGCGGCCAGCACCTCGGTGATCTCGGCCAGCGGCCGCAGTGAGAAGAACTTGAGCTGCTGGTCGAGCTGGCGGTCGTCGAGCTGCATCCAGTGCTGGTGGAACTGGTACGGCGACGTCTTGGCGGGATCCAGCCACAGGCGGGCCCCGGTGGTCTTGCCGAGCTTGGAGCCGTCGGGCGCCGTGAGGAGCGGCCACGCCATGGCGTGCACGGCGACCTGGCGCTTGCGGCGGATCAGGTCGACGCCCGAGATGATGTTCCCGTACTGGTCGGAACCGCCGATCTGCAGCTCGCACCCGAGGTGGTCGTGCAGCCACAGGTAGTCGTTGGCCTGCAGCAGCATGTACGTGAACTCGGTGTAGGAGATGCCGTGCTCGGACTCGAGCCGGATGCGCACGCTCTCCCGGGCGAGCATCTGGTTGACGGTGGCGTGCTTGCCGACGTCGCGCAGGAACTCGAGGAGCGTGATCGGCTGCGTCCAGTCGCGGTTGTCCACCAGGCGCCCGCGCTCGCCGCTGACGTCGACGATGCGGCCGATCTGCTCCTTGATCGCGGCGACGTTGCGGTCGAGCGTGGCGTCGTCGAGCAGGTTGCGCTCCTCGGAGCGCCCGCTCGGGTCGCCCACCATCCCCGTCGCCCCGCCGGCGAGGGCGATGGCGTGGTGCCCGGCCTCCTGGAACCGGCGCAGCATGACGAGCCCGATCAGGTTGCCGTGGTGGAGGCTGTCGGCGGTCGGGTCGCAGCCGTAGTAGAGGGTGATCGGACCCGCGGCGAGGCGGGACGCCAGCGCGTCCCGGTCGGTCGAGTCGTGGAGCAGCCCACGCGCGTCGAGGTCGGCCAGCAGGTCCATCGGCCGGACATGCTGCCAGCTGGCGGGGCGGGCGCCACCCTGCGTCGCGCACTACCGTCACGGCATGGGGGACCCCGCGGCGGTCGCCGGCACACCTGCCGGTGCGACCGACGCCCGCGGCTGCGCCGCCATGTTCGCCGAGTTCGCCCGCAGCGCCAGCCTGCGGGCCCCGCTGTACCACGCGCTGGCTGCCGGCATCGCCCGCGACCTCGAGCTCGCCGCCCTCCTCATGCAGGCCCCGCCGCGCCAGCGCCAGCCGGTGCTGATGTTCGCCAGCATCCACTTCCTGCTCCTGCTCGGCCGCGACGACGTGGGCCTTGCGTGCCCACTACCCGAACCTCACGTCCACACCGGCGACGACCGATCCGCTGCCCGCGCTGCGCCGCTTCTGCACCCGCCACCGTGCGGAGCTGACGGCCCTGCTGGCGACGCGTAGCACGCAGACGAACGAGATCGGCCGCTGCAGCCTGCTGCTCCCGGCGCTCGGCCTCGTCGCCGCCGAGGTCGGTCCGCTCGCCCACCTCGACGTCGGCACGAGCGCCGGTCTCAACCTGCTCCTCGACCGCTACGAGTACCACTACGACCCCGGCGGCTCCGTCGGTGGCCCGTCGCCCGTGCGCCTCGAGTGCGGGACGCGCGGCAACCCGCCGCTGCCGGCGACCGTGCCCGCCCATCGCGGAGCGACGCGGCCTCGACCGGACGCCGGTCGACGTCCACGACGTCGAGCAGGCCCGCTGGCTGGAGGCCTGCATCTGGCCCGACCAGACCGACCGCTTCGAGCGCCTGCGGGCGGCCGTGGCGATGGCGCAGGCGACCGACCTCCAGCTGTGCGCCGGTGATGCGGTCGCCGACACGCCCGCCCTCGTGCGCGCCGCGGCGGCGCACCCGGTCGTGACGAACACGTGGGTGCTCAACTACCTCTCCGCCGACGAGCGGCGGGCCTACCTGGCCGCGCTGGACGCGTGTGGGCGCGAGCGCGACGTGTCCTGGGTGTTCGCCGAGAGCCCCGTGCTCGTGCCCGAGCTCCCGGTCGCCGACCGGCGCGAGACGGCCTCGAGCCTGGTGCTCGTGCGCTGGCGGGGCGGGCGGCGCACGGTCGACCACCTGGCGCAGTGCCACCCGCACGGGTACTGGCTGCACTGGACGTGAGGGGCGCACCGGCGCGCCGTCACGGCACCCGCACCTCCAGCAGGAGGGTCGACGCCGCCCACTGCGCGGGGGTCGCATCCTGCGCCGACCCGATGTCGCGGCTGATCGCCCGGGCGGCGAGGCGGTCGAGCGTCGAGCGGAACGGCGTCGCCGACCGCGTGCGGGGCGGCGGCTGGTCGAGCGGTTGCATGGTGAACGACGAGGCGTCGAAGTCGACGTCGCTGACGATCACCTTGAGCCAGTCGCGGACCGCGGCGCCGCTGACGATCGCCTCGTCCGGCGGCAGCGATGCGGGGATCGGATCGCCATCGGCGAGCGCGAACGAGCGCCCGGCCCCGAGCTTGACGGTGGGCAGGACCGGCTCGCAGCGGAACCGGTCGGTGAGATCGAGGACGGCGACGTAGAGGTCGCGCTCGGCGCTGCTGCGCAGCTCCATGAACAGCTGCGGCGCCTCCCACGTGCCGTCGGGCCGGGTGCGGTAGGTCACGATGCAACTGCCATCCGCAGGCAGCGGCCGGCGGCCGTCCGGCCGTCGCCGCTCGTCGCCGTCGACCGCGTAGAGGTCGAGCGCCACCAGCTCGGCGAGCGGTGACGGGTGATCGCCCAGCGCCCGCACGAGCTCCCACGCGGCGAGGTGCTCGAGGCGGCTGACGACGAGCCGGGCGCCGGCGCCGTCGGCGGCGACGACGTCGCCGACGACCGGGCCGCCGTCGGCGCGGGTGATGCGCGCCGTGCCGGGCTCCGGCACGGCGACCCGGAGTCGCAGCGCACCCGGGGACGCCGTCGTCGCGTCGACGACGCGCACCGAGGTCGACGGCGTGCCGCCGGGTCCGGCGGTGGCGACCGCGTCGCGCACCGCCCGGTGCACCGCGTCGACATCGGCGGGCGCCGGACCGCCGTCGCGTCGGCGGGTCGAGCTGGACCTCGGCCGGCGGCAGCGGGACCGCGACCACGACGGCGCGGTAGGCGCGGTCCGCGGGTTCCCATCCCACGGGCGCGACGAGCGAACGACCGATCTCGACGTGCCGCACGCGGACGATCCCGGCCACCGTGCCGTCGTCGTCGCTGCAGGCGAGCTCGAACGCCTCGTCGCCGACGGGGTCGCGGAAGCCGTGGACGAGCCCGCCGTCGACCTCCCAGCCGTCGGGCCCGAGGGCCACGGTGAACGTCGGGCTCACCGGCACCACGGAGCCGTCGAGGAACAGCCGGTCGCCGAGCCCACCGACGTCGAGCGGCTCGAGCTGCGGCCGCTGGTCGGCAGCCGTGCGCTCGACGCGGGCGCGCACGCTCGCCAGCAGTGAGCGGTAGGTCGTGCGCGTGCCGAGCACGTCGAGCGACTCGATCAGGGCGACCGAGAACGCGCCCCGGGTCACGTCCCCGACGCTGTGCTCCTTCGCCAGCTCGTCGGAGCGGCAGGCGCCGAGCGCGACGTGCGGCGCCCGCGGTGCCGACCACTGGTCGAGCGTGCCGGGCAGGAAGTCGGTGGCCGGGCGCGCCGCGGCGAGCTCGACGGCGACGTCGCGACTCGCGACGTCGACGGCATCGACGAGCGGCCGCCACGACCGCGGCCGAGCGAACGGGTCGCGCGTGCCACCGCCGGCGTGGCAGCAGTCGAGGATCGTCACGACGTGCGGTCCCCGGGCCGCGACCTCGGCGATCAGCAGGGCGAGCTCCTTGTCGGCGAGGGCCCGGCGCAGCTTGCCGCCGACCCGCCGCCCGCAATCGTGGAGCAGGATCGTCTGCAACCGTCCCGTCGACTCGGCGCGCGCCGAGCGCGGCGGGTGCCGGCTCCTCGCTGCCGTGCCCGAAGAACGCGAACAGCGCCACGTCGCCCGGGCCGGCCGCGCCGAGGTGGTCGCGGAAGGCCGCGGTGACGGTGTCGCGCGTCGCCTCGCCGTCCTGCAGCACGAGCGGTCGCAGCTCGTCGCCCGCCCGCGCCTGGAGGTAGGCCTCGAGGGCGGCCATGTCGTTGCGACACCCGAACAACGGGTTGATCGGCGGGTCGTAGGCGTCGATCGCGACGAGGAGGGCGTGGATCGTCACCGCGTCACCGTCGGGCGCGAGATGGCGGTGGGCATGCCTCAGGAGACGCCGGGGTCGACGTCCGGTGGTGCGTCCTCGACGACGCACACCAGGGAGTGCACGGGGTCGGCGAGCCCCGCCGACACGCCCACCCCCTCGACGCGCAGCCGGTAGTCGCCCGCCGGCAGCGGGGGGATCTCGCCGGTGTGCACGTCGTCGCTGTCGCGCTGCAGGTCGACCCGGGCCGCCTGGCGCCCCGTGGCGACCTCGGTGACCGTCGCCCGCAACGTCAACCCGCCGGCGTCGGGCAGGGCTCGCACGAGCAGGCTCTCGCCGGTCGCCAGGAGGTCGTCGGCCTCGACGCGCACCCCCTGCACGGCGCGGAACCCGCTCAGCGGCCGCGCCGTCAGGATGCCGCGGAGCTGCGTCTGCACGGCCTCGGCGAGCTGCAGCGAGCCGTGCTTCTCCGACGAGTACATCGGCTGGTACGCGGGCTGCAGGTCGTCGGTCTCGATCGGCGTCGACGACACGCGGGGCACGGTCCCGTCGCCGCCCATGTCGTCGCCGCCGTACTGCTCGACGAGCACGAGCCGGTCACCGTCGAGGCGTCCCGACTGCTTCGTGCCCTGGGTGATGCCCACCACCGAGTGGATCGCGTACGCGCCGACCTCGTGGGTGGCGGCGCCGGCCTCGATCGCGCGGTGGAAGTCCTGCAACGCGGCGGTGGCCCGTGCCCGGTCGACGTTGGGCAGATCCATCTCGGCGACGCGGCCCTGTCCGCCGCCGGCGTCGATGCACGGGTAGATCGGCAGCAGCTGGTACACGGACGTCAACGACCGCAGCAGCTGCGAGAGGTCGGCGAGCTTCAGCGGGCCGAGCTTCTTGACGAAGCCGTTGACGAGGAAGTCGACGGCGTTCAGCGACCCGCGATGAGGGGTGCCGAACGTGATCAACATGCGCGTGTCGGCTCGGCCGCCCAGGCACTCGAGGAAGTAGCGGGCCACCAGGCCGCCCATCGAGTGACCGATGAGGATCAGCTTGGCGTCGGGGTTGCGCTGGCGCTGGGCGTGCAGCTTCTCCTCGGCGAGCCGTTGCAGGCGGCGGGCCGCGTTGCGGTTGTCGCGCCGCCAGTCGTACGGGAACTCGATGTACGTCTCGCCGGGGACCACGTCGAACGTGTCGGTGATCATCTTCGAGATCCCGGCGTACACGTCGATGCTCCACAACCCGGGCACGAGGTGGACGCCCGACATGAGGCGCGGCGCGGTGACGCCGTCGCCGAGGTCGTCGACCTCCCACGGGTCGTCGGTCAGCTGCAGCGACCGCACGCTGCGTCCGAGCGTCCACAGGCCCCGGGCCACGGCGCCCGGGGTCGGCGCCCACACGTCCTTGCCGTCGTGCTGCAGGACGCTCCCGAGGATCCCCGGCAGCAGCACCACGACATCACCCAGCGGCTCCTTGGCCATCTGTTCCTCCCTCGCCTCGCCCGGCGGTGCTTGTATCAGCCCGTCCGATGACCGATCATCTCACCTGGGGATGGCCACCTACGTCTACGAGGACTTCCGGGTGACGTTCACACCGCGGGCGGATGCGACCTACGACGTGCGCGCGACCGACGCGACCGGGCACACGGCGCAGGGCACGTTCACGGTCCCACTGAGCGCCGACGACCTCGAGCGCACGGTGCTGCGGCTGGCGGCGAACGGCACGACCCGGCGCGCGACGCCCGGACCGACGCGCGATGTCGGCGGCCCGACGGACCGGCCGACCGTCGATGCCGAGCTGCTCGGCGGCTCGCTCGCGACCGCGCTGTTGGCAGGCGACGTGGGGGACGCCTACCGGCGGGCGACGGAGCGCGCCGAGAACCACGGCCATGGCACCCGCATGACGTTGTCGTTGGCCGCCGCCCCGGCCCTGCTGAGCGTGCCCTGGGAGTTCCTGTACGAGCGGCCGCGCTTCCTCGCCAGCCAGCGACGGACACCGATCGTGCGGCTCCTGGAGACCGGTTCGATGGGGCCCGCCCCGGTGATCGACGGTGCCGTGCGGATCCTCGGCATCGTGGCCAGCCCGCGTGACCTGGCGCCGCTCGACGTCGACCTCGAGCGCCGGCGCATCACCCAGGCCCTCGCCCCGGTGCAGGAGGCCGGGCAGGTCCGTCTCGACTGGCTCGAGCCGGCGTCGCCGAAGAGCCTCCGCCTCGCCCTGCGCGACGGCAACTACCACGTCATCCACTACGTCGGCCACAGCGACTTCACGAGCGAGGGGTCGGGGGTCATCTTCCTCGAGGACCCCGACGATCGCTCGTCGGTCGAGGTCGACGAGACGCTCTTCGCCAACCTGCTCTCGGATCAGAACGTGCTGCGCCTCGTCGTGCTCAACTCCTGCGAGGGCGCCCGCACGACGATGACCGATCCGTACGCCGGCGTCGCCACCACGCTCGTGCAGCTCGGCGTGCCGGCCGTCGTGGCCATGCAGTTCGAGATCAGCGACCGCGCCGCGATCGTGTTCGCCGAGGAGCTGTACACGAACCTGATCGGACGTCGTGACCCGATCGACGCATCGGTCGCCGAGGCCCGCAAGGCCGTCTACAGCGACGTCGACCGCGTCGAGTGGGCGACGCCGGTCCTGTTCGTGCGCGACCCGGACGTGCAGCTCTTCCGGTTCGGCCACGCGCCCGCGCCGCGACCCGACACCGAACCCGACCGAGTCGTCGCCGAGCCCGACGCCGCCTCGGACGCGCCGCCGCCGTGGTGGCGGACGTTGCTCAAGCCGTTCGTGCTCGGGCCGGCGGTGCTCGTGCTCGCCGTCGCCATCGCCTTCCTGCTGCAGCAGTGCGGCGACGGTGGCGACGGCGGTACGGATGGGACCGTCGCCACGACCACGACGATCGGCAGCACGACGACGAACGCGACGCTCGGGTTCCCGACGACGACGGTCGGCGACGACGGCGCGGTGGTGCTGGCGCTGCAGCGCCTGCTCGCCGTCAAGGGGTTCCCGATCGAGGCATCGGGGTTCTTCGACGACGCCACCGAGGACGCCGTGCGGCAGGTCGAGGCGCAGACGAACATCCCCGTCGACGGCACCGTCGGGCGCGTCACGTGGCAGCAGCTGGCGGCGCCGATCCGCCGCGGCGACCGCGGCGACGCGGTGCTCGGTGCCGAGGAGCTGCTCGCCCTGCTCGGCGCCGACATCGCCCCCGACGACCAGTTCACGAACGGCACCCAGGCCCTCGTCATGGACTTCCAGCGCGACAACGGCCTCGCCGTCGACGGCATCGTCGACATCGACACGTGGCGGGTCATGCTCGCGCTGGCCGACCGCGTCCCGGCGACGGCGACGGCCCCGACGACCGCGACCACCTGAGCTCGAACCGTCAGTGGATCCCGGCCCGATCGGGCCCAATCACCATGACAGGTCGATCAGGCAGGCGGGACGAGGAAGCGCCACGGCAGGTCGACGGCCTTCGTGATGCCGACCCGCGGCGTCGTCAGGGCGTCCGGGGGCGGTGGGGTGCCGTCGTCGACGATGCGGATGTCGCCCGTGCCGCACACGTCGCGACCGGTGTGCGACAGGTCGAGGCCGAACGCCTGGCAGAGCTTGCCGGGCCCGTCGGCGAGGCGGCGCTGACCGTGACGACGCGTCGCCATCACATCGACGCCGTCGAGCGGCAGCACGGCGCGCAGCAGCACGGCTTGGCCGTCGCCGTCGGCGCCGGTCACGACGTTGGCGCAGTGGTGCATGCCGTACGAGAAGTACACGTAGAGGTGCCCGGCGGGGCCGAACATGACCGCCGTGCGCGGCGTCGGGCCGCGGAACGAGTGGGCGGCCGGCTCGTCGGAGCGGTACGCCTCGACCTCCACGATGCGCCCCGCGCACGGTCCGGCGACGAGCACCTTGTTGAGCAGCTCGGGGGCGACGACGAGCGCGTCACGAGCGAAGAACGAGCGCGGCAGCCGGCGCCGCGGGCTCATCCGCCGAGCATCTCGCGCTCGGCGCCGCAGGGACGCGGCGAAGCGCTCGAACTGGGCCGCCACCGGGCCCGGGCCGCCGCCACCCGGCGACGTGCGCCGCTGCACACCGACACCGGGCGCCAGGACGGCGGCGGCGTCCGGCCCGAGGCGGTCGTCGCCGGCGACCACGTCGCGCAGCGGCACACCCGAGGCGAGGTGCGTCCGCACGAGCTCGCCGACGATGGCGTGGGCCGCGCGGAACGGCGTGCCGCGCACGACGAGCCACTCGGCGAGGTCGGTCGCCGACGTCGTCTCGCTGTCGGCCGCCGCCTGCATCCGTTCGGGCACGAACGTGGCCGTGTCGATCATCCCGCCGATGGCGACGAGGGCGAGGGAGATCTGGTCGACGGAGTCGAACAGCGGCTCCTTGTCCTCCTGGAGGTCGCGGTTGTACGCCAGGGGCAGTCCCTTCAGCGTCGCCAGCAGGCCCGTGAGGTTGCCGATCAAGCGCCCCGACTTGCCGCGCGCGAGCTCGGCGATGTCGGCGTTCTTCTTCTGCGGCATCATCGACGAACCCGTTGCGTACGCGTCGTCGAGGCGGGCGAAGCCGAACTCCTCGCTCGTCCACAGCACCCACTCCTCGCCGAGGCGGGCGAGGTGGATGCCGACGAGCGCCAGGTCGAACAGCGCCTCGGCCACGAAGTCGCGGTCGCTCACGGCGTCGAGCGAGTTGGCGAAGACGTCGCCGAAGCCGAGGGCGACGGCCGTCGCGGCGGGGTCGATCGGCAGCGACGTCCCCGCCAGCGCACCGGCGCCGAGCGGCGACACGTCGAGGCGCTCGACCGTCGCCACCAGGCGGTCGACGTCGCGCCCGAACGCCCAGCCGTGGGCCAGCAGGTGGTGGGCGAGCAGCACCGGCTGGGCCCGCTGGACGTGCGTGTAGCCGGGCAGGTAGGTGTCGCCGGCGCCCTCGGCGCGTGCCAGCAGCACGTCCTGCAGGGCGACCACGAGGCGGGCGACCGCGATGAGCTCGCGCTTGCACCACAGGCGCAGGTCGGTCGCGACCTGGTCGTTGCGGCTGCGGGCGGTGTGGATCTTGGCGCCCGCCGCACCGGCGAGCTCGGTCACGCGACGCTCGACGGCCGTGTGGATGTCCTCGTCGCTCGGGACGAACTCGAACGTGTCGGTGGCCAGCTCGTGCTCGACCCGGTCGAGGGCGAGGAGGATCTGGTCGACCTCGATCTCCGACAGCAGCCCGGCGCGCCGGAGGCCACCGACGTGGGCGCGGGACCCGGCGATGTCGTCGGGCCACAGGCGGCGGTCGAACGGCAGGCTCACCGTGTACGCGAGCAGGGCGTCGGCAGGCCCGCTGGCGAAGCGGCCGTGCCAGAGCGTGTGGGCCGGCAGGTCGTCAGGCATCGTCGTCACCGTTCAGACCGGCCAGCCGGCGCAGGCGATCGGCGAGCTCGTCGCCGGTGGTCGTCGCGGCGGCCACGCACAGCAGCGTGTCGTCGCCGGCCACCGTGCCGAGCAGGCCGTCGAGGCCGCTGCGGTCGAGCGCCGAGGCGACGACGTGGGCGCAGCCGGGCGGGGTGCGCAGGACGACGAGGTTGGCCGACACGGCGACCTCGCCGACCCACTCCCCCAGCACCCGGCGCAGCTGGTCGAACGGCACGAAGCGGTCCGTCTCCAGCTCCGGCAGGGCGTACACGGACTGCCCACCGGGGACCCGCACCTTGATCACACCGAGCTCCTCGAGGTCGCGCGACACCGTCGCCTGGGTGGCGGTGATGCCCTCGGCCCCGAGCAGCTCCAGGAGCTGCGGCTGGTTGGCCACCGGCTGCTGCCCGATCAGCCGCCCGATGGCCTGCTGCCGCTGCTGCTTCAGGCTCATGGGAGGACGTCTCGCGCGGCGCCCATGGTGTCGGACCCGTCGCGAGGTGGCACCCGGCCCGCTGAGCATGGAACCCACTGGGTCCTGGCCGCTCCGGGCATGCGCGTCACGGCCGCACGTCCAGGAGGAAGGCGATCGCGGCGCGGGCGGCGTGGAGGCGGTTGTGACCCTGCTGGAACACGACGCTGTTCGGCCCGTCGATCACGTCGGCCGTCACCTCGAGGCCGCGGTACGCCGGGAGGCAGTGCAGGAAGTGGGCGCCGGCGGCGGCCTGGTCCATCAGCGCGGCGTCGACGGTGAAGCCCTCGAAGGCCTGCTTGCGGTCCTGCTTGTCGGCCTCCTGCCCCATCGACACCCACGTGTCCGAGTGCACGAACGCGGCGCCGTCGACGGCTTCGGCGGGGCGATCGGTGAGGGCGACGTCGCCGAGCAGCTGCAGGCGCTCGCGCTCGACGTCGTCCCACTGGTAGCCGAACGGGCAGGCGAACCGGACGCTCGCCCCGAGCAGCAGGCAGACCTCGGCGAGCGAGCGGGCGACGTTGTTGAAGTCGCCGACGTAGGCGACGCGCTGCCCGGCGAGCGGGCCGCCGACCTGTTCCATCGTGAGGGCGTCGGCGATCGCCTGCAGCGGGTGGGCGCGGTCCGAGAGCATGTTGACGACGGGGACCTCGGCGACGTCGACCATGCGCTCCAGCACGCGGTGTTCGAAGACCCGGGCGGCGAGGATCCGGTGGTAGCCCTGGAGGATCCTCGTGACGTCCTCCACCGGCTCGCGGGTGTCGAAGCCGACCTCCTCGCCGCGCGTGTAGATCGGGTGCCCGCCGAGCTGGACGACGGCCATCTCGGTGGAGTGGCGGGTCCGGGCCGACGGCTTCTCGAAGATGAGGGCGGCGCCCTGCCCCTCGAGCGGCCGGCCGAGGTCGGCGGGCGGCACGGCAGCCAGGTCGAGGACCGTGCGGACGTCGTCGGCCGACAGGTCGACGACCTCCAACAGATGTCTCGTCACGAGGCGAGCACCTTGCCGACCATCGTGACGGCCTCGTCGATCTCGTCGTCGGTGACGGTGAGCGGCGGCGCGAAGCGCAGCGCCGTCGGTGTCACGGCGTTCGTGACGAGCCCGTCGGCGAGCAGCTGGCGGTACACGGCCGGGGCGTCGTGGTCGGTGAGCTCGGCGGCGAGCAGCAGCCCCTTGCCGCGCACGGCGCCGACGCCTGGGAGGCTGGCCAGGGCACCCGCCAGGCGCGCCCCCTGCTCCGTCGCGAGTGCCGGGGCGTCGAGGCGCCGCATCTCCGAGATCACGGCGTTCACGGCGGCCGTCGCGATCGCGGTGCCGCTGTAGGTGCTGCCGTGGTCGCCGGGCTCGAACACCGCGGCGACGTCGGTGCGGGCCCAGCAGGCCCCGACCGGCATGCCGTTGCCCATTGCCTTGGCCAGCGTCACGACGTCGGGCACGACGCCGTCGTGCTCGAACCCGAACCACCGGCCGGTGCGCCCGAACCCGGTCTGGATCTCGTCGACCATCATCAACGCACCCGTCGCGTCACAGATCTCGCGGATCGCCGACAGGTAGCCGGGTGGCGCCACGTTGACCCCGCCCTCGCCCTGCACCGGCTCGATCAGCACGCCGCCGACCGTCGCGTCGACGGCCTTGTCCAGGGCGTCGATGTCGCCCCACGCCACGTGGTGGAACCCCTCCGGCATCGGTTGGAACGGCTCGTGCTTGGTCGGCTGGCCGGTCGCCGCGAGCGACGCCAGGGTGCGCCCGTGGAAGCTGCCGAGGGCGCTGACGACGACGTGGCGACCACGGCCGCCGTGCTTGCGGGCCAGCTTGATCGCGCACTCGTTGGCCTCGGCCCCCGAGTTCGTGAAGAACACCTGGCCGAGCTGCCCGGTGACCTCGGCGAGGAGGCGGTCGATCTCCATCGCGGCCCGCGTGGCGACGGGGTTGGCGAACAGGTTGCTGACGTGGAGCAGCTCGCCGGCCTGCTTGGCGATCGCCTCGGCGACGACCGGGTTGGCGTGGCCGAGCCCGATGACCGCCAGGCCGCCGAGGAAGTCGAGGTAGCGCTTGCCGTCGGCGTCCCACAGCTCGGTGCCGCGGCCCTTCACGAACATGATCTGGGGTGGCCCGAACACGGGCATGAACGGGCAGGCGTCGAGCCCGGCCGTGTCGAAGGCGTGTGCCG
Source organism: uncultured Acidimicrobiia bacterium (assembly GCA_963750905.1). Taxonomy (GTDB): domain Bacteria; phylum Actinomycetota; class Acidimicrobiia; order Acidimicrobiales; family Ilumatobacteraceae; genus JALZMG01. The sequence goes on along the minus strand of CAVVSE010000018.1, from coordinate 428,670 downwards.
TGGTGGTGGCGGTCATGTCGTTCGCTCCTTCGCCGAGACCATCGTCCCGATGCCCGCGTCGGTGAAGATCTCGAGCAGCAGCACGTGGGCGATGCGGCCGTCGAGGATGTGGGCGCCGCCGACGCCGTTGCGCACCGCCTGCACGCAGCTGGCCACCTTCGGGATCATCCCGCCGGCGATCGTGCCGTCGGCGACGAGGGCGTCGAGCTCGTCGGCGGTCGTCTGGCGGATCAGGCTCGTCGCGTCGGCGACGTCGCGGCGCAGGCCCTCGATGTCGGTGAGGTAGATCAGCTTCTCGGCGCCGAGCGCCTCGGCGATGGCGCCGGCCACGACGTCGGCGTTGATGTTGTACGCCTGGCCCGTGTCGTCGGTGCCGATCGTCGCGACGACGGGGATGAACTCGTCGGCGAGGAGGCCCTCGAGGATGCCCGGGTTGATGCGCTCGACGTCGCCGACGAAGCCGAGCTCGGGATCGCGAGCCACGGCCTTGATCAGCCCGGCGTCCTCGCCGCTGACCCCGACCGCGTAGTCGCCGTGCAGGTTGATCGCCGTCACGAGCTGCGGGTTGACCTGGCCGATGAGCACCATGCGGGCGATGTCGACGGTGTCGGCGTCCGTGACGCGGAGCCCGTCGCGGAACTCCGGCACCTTGCCGAGGCGGTCCATCAGGGCGCTGATCTGGGGCCCACCGCCGTGCACGACGACCGGGCGCAGGCCGACGAGGCGCATCAGGACGATGTCCTCGGCGAACACGTCGAGGGCGTCGTGCCCGGTCGTGCCGGCGAGGGCGTTGCCGCCGTACTTGACGACGATGGTCGTGCCGGCGAAGCGGCGGATGTACGGCAGCGCCTCGACGAGGACGTGGGCGATGGTGTGGTGCTCGGCGGTGGCCGTCACGGGGCGACCCCGACGAGCGGGAGGCCGAGCGTCTCGTCGAGCCCGAGGGCGACGTTGGCGGCCTGCAGCGCGCCGCCCGACGCCCCCTTCGTGAGGTTGTCGAGGGCGGCGATCGCCAGCACGGTGCCGGTGCGCTCGTCGTAGCGGGCCGTGACGTGGGCCGTGTTGGACCCGAGCGTCGCCTTGGTGCCCGGCGAGCCGTCGATGACGACGACGAACGGCTCCGACGGCGTAGGCATCGCGCAGCGCGGCGAGCACGGTCGCCGTCGACAGCTCCGCGCCCGCCGCCGGCCGGCCGTAGCACGTCGCCAGGATCCCCCGGTTCATGGGGGCGAGGTGCGGCGTGAACAGCACCTGCGCACCGCCGAGGTTCTGCTCGATCTCGGGGGTGTGGCGGTGGTCCCCGATCCCGTAGGCGTTGAAGTTCTCGTCGACGGCGCAGAACGTGGTGTCCGGCTTGGCGGCGCGGCCGGCGCCGGTCACGCCGCTGGCGGCATCGACGATGAGGCCGTGGTGCTCGACGAGGCCGGCATCGAGCAACGGCGCCAGCGCCAGCGTCGCCGCCGTGACGTAGCAGCCGGGCGTGGCGACGAGCCGCGCGCCGACGAGCTCCTTGCGGTGGCGCTCGGGCAGCCCGTAGACCGCTTCGGCGAGGAGCTCGGGCTGGTCGTGGGCGAACCCGTACCACTGCGGGTAGAGCGAGGCATCCTTCAAGCGGTAGGCGGCCGAGAGGTCCACGACGCAGCCGACCGACCCGACGAGCCGCGGCGCGAGGGCCATCGACGCCTCGTGCGGCAAGCCCATGAAGACGACGTCGAGCCCGTCGACGGCGGCGATCGCGGCGTCATCGGTGGCGACCAGCTCGAGGTCGGGGTAGGCCGCCGCGAGCGACGGGTACAGGGCCGCGGCGGGCACGCCCGCCTGGCTGTCGGCGGTCGCGATGACGACGTCCAGGGCCGGGTGGGCCGCCAGCAGGCGGAGCAGCTCGGCGCCGGTGTACCCGGACGCCCCGATGATGCCGGCACGACGGCGCGGTGCGGTGGGCATCGCATGATCATACGCAATCCTGCATGTCCATGCAATGGTCGTGCTGCGTCGGCACCAGCGGCAGTTGGCAGAATGGGGGGCGATGATCGCGAGCGCGCCCACCAAGGGACGGCTCCTGCTCGCCACGCCGCCGCTCGAGGACCCGAACTTCGACCGCACGGTGATCTACGTGCTCGAGCACCACGACGAGGGTGCGCTCGGCCTCGTGATCAACCGGCCGAGCCCCGAGGAGCTCGGCGACGCCCTCAGCGCGTGGGCCGAGATGCAGAGCGACCCCTCCCTCGTCTTCGTCGGCGGTCCGGTCGAGCCCGACGCGCTGATCGCGATCGCCCGCATGCGCGAGCCGACCACCGGCGAGGTCGATCCCGAGCACCTCGCGCCGCTGAGCGGCGACCTCGCCTCGGCCGACCTCGCCGCCGACCCCGACGACGTGATCCCCTCGATCAGCGCGCTGCGGGTGTTCCGCGGCTACGCCGGATGGGGCCCCGGCCAGCTCGAAGGCGAGATCGAGGCCGGCGCCTGGCTCGTGCTCGACCCAGAGCCGACCGACCTGTTCACGGAGGAGCCCGACGAGCTCTGGCGCGCCGTGCTGCGCCGCCAGCCCGGCCGCCTGGCCTGGCTGGCGATGGCCCCCGACGACCTCGACGCCAACTGACCCCTCCCGGGGGGTTCCCGTCCCCTGTTTCGTGGTTCACAGCTCGGTTTGTTGCGCGTGGCGCAACACACCGAGCTGTGAATCCCTCGGGCAGGCCCGTCAGACCCGGGTGGCCAGTTCCTTGGCCCGCTTGACGTCGGCCGCGATGCCGGCGGAGAGGTAGCCGGCGTCGGAGCCGATCGTGACGAAGCGCATCCCGAGCTCCAGGAGCAGCTCGGCGTTCGCGGGGTTGAGGGCGACGCCGCCGGCGACCTTGCCGTGCCGGGCGCACGCGGCGACGACCTCGCGCATGGCGGCGACGAGGTCGGGATGGCTGCCCGACACGTCGAGGCCGAGGCCGAGGGCGAGCCCGAGGTCGACCGGGCCGACGAGCACGACGTCGACGCCGGGCGTGGCCGCGATGGCGTCGATGTTGCCCATCGCCTCCACGGTCTCGACCATCACGACGCACGTGTGCGGCGCCTCCTCCCCGCTGTTCGGGTTGAACATGCGGCGCAGCGGGCCGAACGAGCGGTAACCGTGCGGCGGGTAGCGCAGCGACTGGGCCGCCGTGTGGGCCTGCTCGGGGGTGGAGACCATCGGTACGACCACGCCCATCGCCCCGAGGTCCATCGCCCGCATGATGAGCTGCGGGTCGCACCAGCCGACGCGGATCAGGGCGCTGGAGCCGCCGAGCTCGATCGCCTGGATCAGCGGCAGCAGGTCACCTTCGTTGCCACCGCCGTGCTGCAGGTCGAGCAGCACCCAGTCGATGCCCGACCGACCGAGGATCTCGGCGCCGGCCTGCGACGGCGCCGCCGACCACACCCCGAACGTCGCCCGCCCGTCGGCAGCGGCCTGCTGGATCACGTTCATCGCCATGCGCCGGAACCTACGGAGGTCGGAGCGGCGCCGACGACGCGGACGACCGCGCCCGGACGCGCTACAGGGGCAAGGCCTGCTGGTACGCGGCGTCGAACAGGGCGCGCGTAGTCCTCGTCAGCAGCTGGCAGGCGCTGGCGGATCAGGAAGGCGACCGAGCTGATCACCTCGGCGGCGCCTGCCTCGGTCAGGGCACCGGTGGCGCCCGACTCGCCCGACTCGGTGGCGTCGATCGTCGCCGCCAGCGCCTCGAGATCGCCGGACGCGAACTGCTCGGCCAGGGCGTCGAAGCCGACGAGGTCCTGCACGGAGAACGGCAGCACGGCGAGCGCCTGGTCGCGCGGCGACGCGGCGGGGTCGAGCGCCTGGACCGTGCCGCGGGCGAGCTGCAGGGCGAAGACGATGTCACTCGCCCGGTCGGCGTCGTCGCGCGCCCCGCCGATGGCCGTCGGCGAGAGCTGGCCCTGGATGGCGCCGAGCGTCCGGCCGAGCAGCTCCGCCTCGGCGTCGGGCAGCCGGTCGAACTCGGCGGCGAACTCGACGTCGTCGGTGAGCGTGGCGTAGGCCGCCGTGATCGTCCCGTACTGCGCGCCGAGCGCGTCCGGCTCCGTCGTCGTGCGCAGCTGGGCGGCGGCGTCGACGACCGCCGGCAACCCGGCAGCCGGCCCGGAGATGTCCTCGGCACCGTCGTCGTCCCCGCCGCTGCGCACGGCGATGGCGACCCCGCCGACGAGCAGCCCGGCCAGCAGCATCGGCACGACGACGAACAGCCAGCCCGGCAGCGAACGTCGGGCGGGGGCGTCGTCCACGTTCAGCCGCGCAGCTCGGCGCCGAGCTTGGACGTCGCGGCCGTCACCTTCGTGCGGACCTCGGCGATGTCGGCGTCGGTGAGGTTGCGGTCGGCGGCCTGCAGGCGCAGGCGGTAGGCGAGGCTGCGCTGCCCGGCGCCGACGCCCGGACCGCGGTAGACGTCGAACAGGGCGAGGTCGACGAGCAGGGCGCCGGCGCCCTGGCGGATCGCCTTGTCGAGCCGCTCCGCCGGCACGTCGTCGGGGAGCACGAACGCCAGGTCGAGGTCGCTCGACGGGTGCCGGCTCGTCGGCTTCCACGCGGGCGGCTTCGGTTCCTGTCCGAGCACGACACCGAGGTCGAGCTCGAGCACGGCGACGCGCTCGGCGATGTCGAACGCCTCGAGCACGTCCGGGGCGACCTCGCCGACGGCGCCGATCGCATCGCGGCCCGCGACCAGCGTGGCCGACCGCGTGGCGTGGAGGCCCGCCGGCACGCGGCCCTGGTCGATCCGCGCCCCGACGCCCAGCGCGGCCGCGACCTCGCGCCACACGGCGACGGCCGCCGGCGCCTCCTCGCCGGCCAGCACGACGGCCAGCGCATCGTGCTCGTCCGGCAGCTGTCCCGGCCCGGGCGGGTAGACGTGACCGATCTCGAACAGCGCCACCCCGCTGCGCCGGTGCGACTCGTTGTAGGCGACGGCGCGGCAGCAGGCCCGGTCGCAGCGACGTGCGCAGCACGCTCTCCTCGGCGACGAGCGGGTTGGTGATCCGCAGCGCGTCGCCGTCGAGACCGGCGCGCGCCAGCGTGTCCGGGCGCGAGGAACGGGTTCGGCATCGCCTCGGTGATGCCGAGGCCGAGCAGGACGTCGCGCAGCCGGCGCCGGCGCTGCTGGGTGACCGACAGCCGCCCGTGCAACGTCGACGTCGGCAGCGCCTTGCCGACGCGGTCGTAGCCGTAGAGGCGGGCGACCTCCTCGATGACGTCGATCTCCTCGCTGCTGTCGCCGCGCCACGTCGGCAGGGCGACGGTGCGGGTGTCGCCGCTGCCCGTGACGGTGAAGCCGATCGGGTCGAGCAGCGCCGGCAGGTCGTCGGCCGTGAGGGCGATGCCGATGACCCGGTTGACCTCGCTGATGCGCACGGCGCACGAGCGGTCGCGCGACGGCAGGCTCGCCGCCCGCGCGTCGACGGCGCCGGCCTGCACGGCGAGGTCGGGGCAGGTCTCGGCGAGCAACTCGACGAAGCGGGCCACGGACGTGTCGATCTGCCACGGGTCGACGCCGCGCTCGTTGCGCGCCGACGCCTCCGAGCGCAGGCCGAGGCGGGCCACGCTCAGCCCGATGCCGACCGGGGCGAACCAGGCGATCTCGAGGGCGACGGCGGTCGTCGCGTCGCTGATCTCGGTGTCGGCACCGCCCATGATCCCGGCGATGCCGATCGGGACGTCGTCCGCATCGCAGATCAGGAGGTCGGTCGGCGCCAGCCGGCGGGCCATGCCGTCGAGCGTCACGATCTCCTCGCCGTCGCGGGCGACCCGGATGCGGAACCCGTGGCCACCGAGCCGGGCCAGGTCGTAGGCGTGGTTCGGCTGGCCGAGCTCGAGCATGACGTAGTTGCTGACGTCGACGACGTTGTTGATCGGCCGCATGCCGGCCGCCGTCAGGCGCTCCGCCATCCACGGCGCCGAGGGACCGATCGCCACGCCGGTCAGCACGGTCGAGGTGAAGCGTCCGCAGCGGTCGCCATCGAGGATCTCGACCGTCGTCCGCGCCGCATCGCCGTCCACGGGCACGGTGCCGGCGGGACGGGCGGCGTGAACGCGAGGCCCAGCTTGGCCGCCAGGTCGCGGGCGACGCCGACGTACGACCAGCAGTCGGGCCGGTTGCGGGTCACATCGACGTCGAGGATGACGTCGTCGCGCAACCCGATGGCGTCGCCGTAGGGCACGCCCAGCGGCGCGTCGGCGGGCAGCACGAGGATGCCCGCGTGGTCGTCGCCGAGGCCGAGCTCGCGCGCCGAGCAGAGCATGCCGTCGGAGTCGATGCCGAGGATGCCGCGGCGGGCGATCGTGCGGCCGTCGGGCATCGTCGTGCCGAGCGTCGCCAGCGGCACGACGTCACCGGCGGCGAAGTTGAACGCGCCGCACCAGACGTGGTGCTCGATGCCGTCGCCGGTGTCGACCCAGACGCGCTGGGTGTTGCGGGCATCGGGGTGCTGCTCGGTGCGCACGACGCGCGCCGTGACGACACCGGGCACGCCGCCGACGCGCACGACCTCCTCGACCGGGAGGCCGAGCATGGCGAGCGTGTCGGCGAGCGCGTCGACGTCGATGTCGGCGGGCAGCGCCACGTACTCGCGGAGCCAGGACAGGAGGAGCTTCATGTCAGAACTGCTCCGCGAACCTGATGTCGCCCGTGAACATCTCCCGGAGGTCGGTCACGTTGTGACGCTCCCTGGCCATCCGGTCGATGCCGAAGCCGAACGCGAACCCACTCCACTCGGTCGGGTCGATGCCGCCCGCGCGCAGCACGTTGGGGTGGACCATCCCGCACCCGCCGAGCTCGAGCCAGTCCCCGCTCGGCGTCTGGATGTCGAACTCCCCGGACGGCTCCGTGAACGGGAAGTAGCTCGGCCGCAGCCGCGACGTGAACCCGGCGCCGAAGAACGCTTTGGTGAAGGCCTCGATCGTGCCGGCCAGGTGGGCGAGCGAGATGTCGCGGTCGACGACGAGGCCCTCGATCTGGTGGAACACCGGCATGTGGCTGGCATCGGGGGTGTCCCGGCGGAAGACGCGGCCGGGGGCGACGATGTAGATCGGCGGCTCCTGGGCGAGCATCGTGCGGATCTGCACCGGCGACGTGTGCGTGCGCAGCACCGTCGTGCCGGCCGGGGCCCCGGGGTGGTCGACGAACAGCGTGTCGAAGTCGCTGCGCGCCGGGTGCCCCTCGCCCATGTTGAGGGCCTCGAAGTTGTGCCAGTCGGTCTCCACCTCGGGACCCTCGGCGATCTGGAAGCCGAGCCCGACGAAGACGTCCTCGAGGCGCTCCCAGGCCTGGGTCACGATGTGGGCGTGGCCGCGCTGCGGCCGGCGGAGGATCTCGGTGAGGTCCAACCGCTCGGCCTCGACGCGCGCCGCGCGCTCCCCCGCGGCGAGCTCGCCGCGACGGATGTCGAGCGCCGCGCCGGCCTCGTCGGTGGCCTCGTTGAGGGCCTGCCCGGCGGCCTTCTTCTCCTCGACCGTGGGCAGCGCGCCGAGGCGCGTCTTGAGCTGGGCGAGGTCGCCGCGCTTGCCGAGCAGCTGGCCGGCGAGCGTCGTCACGTCGTCCAGCGTCGTCGCCGCGGCGATGCGGTCGAGCGCCGCCTCCTTGGCGGCACGGATGTCGTCGATCAACGGGAGTCCTTTCGGGGAGTGCCTGCGGGTGCGGCCCCGGGCGGACTCGGGTGGCGGCGCGTCAACGGTTGGAGCTCACCGACCCCGGGTTCACCCGGGGCACCGAAATCGCCGCTCGCTCACGGCCCCAGACGATACGCGACCGGCCCCCGATCGCGACAACCACAATGCGCCCCATCCGAGTGTTTGCTGCACCGGAGTGTTTCGTGCGGGGCCTTCCCGCACGAAACACTCGCATGCACGAAACACTCGGATGGAGGTCAACGGGCGGCGCGGGCGCGGGCGGCCTCGAAGCACAGGACCGTGGCGGCCATGGCGACGTTGAGCGACTCGGCGCGGCCGCGGTGGTCGATGCGGACCCACTCGTCGACCGGCGCGTCGTCGGCGAGCCCGTGGGCCTCGCTGCCGAGGACGATGGCGATGCCGGCCCGTCCAGTCGGCGGCCGTGTGCGGCGTGCCGCTGGTGCGACGACGTCCCGATCGTGCGGCACCCGGCGGTGCGCACGTCGGCGACCGTCGCGGCGACGACCGGGACGTGGAACAGCGCGCCCGCCGAGGCCCGCACGACCTTCGGGTTCGTCCAGTCGACCGTGCCGGGCGTGACGACGAGCGCATCGGCGCCGGCCGCTTCCGCCGAGCGCAGGATCGTGCCGAGGTTGCCGGGATCGGCGAGGCCGGTCGGCGACGACGACGAACGCGGCCGGACTCGAGGACGTCGGTGGTGACGGCCGGCAGCCGCACGACGGCGAACAGGCCGGTGGCAGTCTCGGTGGCGCTGATCCGCTCGGCGACGCCCGGGGCGAGCGCGTGCACCGGCCCGGCACCGTCGACCGGGCTGACGCCGGGCGCCACGAACTGGCCCTCGACGTCCCAGCCGGCGGCGACCGCGTCGGCGACGAGCACGGCGCCCTCGACGACGAGCGCACCTTCGTCGGAACGCGAACTGCGGCGCCCGTGGAGGCGCCGCAGTCGCTGGATCGTGGTGCTCGTGTAGCCGAGCGGGTCGGTCACTCGCTGGTCGCGAGGGCGCCCTTGGCCGCCTCGACGAGGGCGCCGAAGGCGACCGGGTCGGCGACGGCGAGGTCGGCGAGGATCTTGCGGTCGACCTCGATGCCGGCGGCGTTGAGCCCGGCGATGAACCGGCTGTAGCTCATGTCGTGGATGCGGGTGCCGGCGTTGATGCGCTGGATCCACAAGCGGCGGAACTCACCCTTGCGGGCCCGCCGGTCGCGGAAGGCGTACTGCCCGCTGTGCAGCAGCTGCTCGTTGGCCGCCCGGAACGAGCGGCTCTTGTTGCCGTAGTAGCCCTTCGCCTGTTCGAGGACCTTCTTGTGACGACGCTTGGCGGCGACGCCACGCTTGACGCGTGCCATGGGACTGTCTCTTCCTCCGTGTCGTCGTCAGCGCTGGCCCAGAAGGCGCTTGATCTTGGGCAGGTCCGTCGGGTGCACGTCGGCGTCGGATCGGACGCGCCGCCTCTGGGTGGACGTCTTCTCGTAGAACTTGTGCTGGTTCATCTGTTGCGCGCGGCGGATGCGCCCGGTCCCCGTCGTCTTGAACCGCTTCGCGGCGGTCTTGGATGTCTTCATCTTCGGCATGGTGTGGTGTGCTCCTCCGGGAGCGGCCCCGACGGGGTCAGGGGGGATGTGGGGGATCAGGGAGCCGCTTGCTCGGTGACGTCTGCTTCGACTGCCTCGACCTCGGCCTCGACGGCCTCGTCGTCGTGATGTCGTCGTCGCGTCGCTGTCGTCGGTCAGCTCGCCCTCGGGGACCGGGGGCGGAGCCAGCCCGGCGGCCTTGCGCAGGTCGAGGGCCTTCTTGTCCGGGGACAGGACCATCGACATGTTGCGCCCTTCGAGCCGGGCCTGGGTCTCGACCTTGACGTACTCACCGACCACGCCGAGGACCTGGTCGAGGATCTTGGTGCCGAGCTCCGGGTGGGCCATCTCGCGGCCCCGGAACTGCAGCGTCACCTTGACCTTGTGCCCTTCGTGGATGAACTGGTCGACCTTGCGGACCTTGACGTCGAAGTCGCCGCGCCCGATCTTGGGGCGGAACTTGACCTCCTTGACCGACACGTTCGTCGACTTGCGCCGGGACTCCTTGGCCTTCTGGGCCTCCTCGTACCGGAACTTGCCGTAGTCCATGATGCGACAGACCGGCGGGTTGGCCATCGGGGCCACCTCGACCAGGTCGAGCTCGAGGCCTCGGGCCATCCGCAGTGCATCGGGCACGGGTTTGATGCCGAGCTGATCACCATCGGGGCCGATCAGCCGGACCTCGCGGGCCCGGATGCGGTCGTTGATGCGATGCTGTTCGCGAGTGTCGCGTTGCGGCGGCGGTGCTATGGCTGCTCACTCCTGTGCAATGGGTGTTGACTCCCTGTTCGCCTGTGGGTCGGTAGCTCGACGCGAAGCCCGCGGAGCACACCGACGCGGGCCGACGGGTTCCCCCGCCGACCAGAGCCAGCTCGCCGTTGGACCTGGACGCACCGGCCCCGTGGCGCCGTGCGGCGCCCGTGGGCTGTGGCCAGGTGGGGGTCGCCCCCGCTTCACGCTGAATTGCCGCAGCTAGGGTAGCGCACGTGAGCGAGGAATCCGACGTTCGGGACACGACGTCCCCGCCGGACGACGCCCTCACCGACGCCCAGGCGGCCATCGACGAGGCGCGCCGGCGTGTCGCCGAGGCGCCGGCGGAGGTCGTCGTCACCAACCACGTGATGGGCCTGTACGAGCTGGCGGCGATCCACCTGTCGGCCGAGCAGCCCGACCTGGTCGCCGCGGCGCTCGCCATCGATGCCGTCGGGTGCCTCGTCGAGGGGCTCGGGGACCGCCTCGGGCCGGAGGCGTCGACGATGCGCGACGCCCTCGCCAACATCCGCATGGCGTTCGTCGAGATCAAGGGCCGCCACGCCGACGCCACGTCGGGCTGATCGCCAGCCCGACCCCGAACTGTCCGTGCACACCGGCCCGATCGGGCCGATTCGCGCTGACGGTTCGTCTCGTCAGCGCCGGAAGCGGCCCGCCGGGGACTCGATCACCCGGTCGCCGCGCAGGATGACGCCCTCGGCGCGCAGCAGCGCGGCCTGGCCGGCGGTCGGCGGCGTCGCCAGGCGGCCGTCGCTGCGCACGACCGCGCCACCACGGGAGGTCGATCGGTGCGTTCGACAGCAGCGTGCCGACGGCGCGCGAACGGCCCGGGAACCCGGCGTCCTCGGCGACGTCGCCGTAGCTGACGACCTCGCCGTCGCCGAGCGCCACGATGACGGCGACGAAGCGCTCCGTCATCTCCGACATCGATGCCTCAGGCCGGCCGGAGGTTGGCGGCCTCGTCCTGCCCGAACTTGCGCAGCAGGTCGAACTCGACGTCCTGGCCGACGGGGATCGTCCGCGTGCCGTCGGCGATCTCGACGCAATGGAACAGCAGCTGCCGCGCCGTCCTCGTCCACTGACGTGGCCGAGCCCGACGTGCTCGTCGAAGTCGGTCACCCGCCCGTGGGGCACGTCAGTGCACGATCTTGGCGATCGGGACCTCCAGCAGGTCCGTCGCGCCGGCGTCCTTGAGGGCCGGGATCACGAGGTTGATGCCCCGCTTCTCGACGAGCGTCTCGACGGCGAACCCACCGCCCGCCAGCTGGGACACGGTCGGCGACTTCGCCGAGGGCAGCACGGCGAGCACGGCGTCGAAGCGGTCGGCGGCGACGTTGAGCTTGAGCAGCACCTTGTCGCGCGCCTCGAGGGTGCCGTTGAGCAGCGTCATCAGCTGGCCCATGGCGTGGCGCTTGGTGGGGTCCTCGTGCGCCGCCGCGTTGGCGATGACCTCGGTGTAGCTGACGAGGATGGTGTCGATGATCTTGAGGCCGGCGGCGCGCAGGGCCCGGCCGGTCTCGGTGATCTCGACGACGCAGTCGGCGATGTCGGGGACCTTGGCCTCGCTGGCGCCGTAGGACAGGCGCACGTCGGCGTCGATGCCGAGCTTCTCGAAGTAGCGGCGGGTGAGCTCGGGGTACTCCGACGACACGCGGACGCCGTCGACGAGCTGCGCGGACTCGGTCACCGGCGAGTCGCCGGCGACCGCCACGACCATGCGGATCGGGTTGCTCGTCGCCTTCGAGTACTTCAGCTCGCCGAGGCTGACGACCTCGCTGCTGGTCTCCTCGATCCAGTCGCGACCGGTGATGCCGAGGTCGAAGAGGCCCTCGGCGACGTAGACCGGGATCTCCTGCGGCCGCAGGATGCGGACCTCGGCGACGCGGGGGTCGTCGATCGTCGCCTTGTAGTCGACGCCCGACGAGCGCACGACGGTGAGGTCGGCCGCCTCGAACAGCTCGAGGGTGGCCCGCTCCAGCGAGCCCTTCGGCAACACGATCCGCAACACGGTCCGGGACGCTATCGGGAGGCCGGGCCGGGGGCTCCGGACGGTTCTCGCCGTGCCTGCTCGCTCCCATTGAGACTCGCTCGGTTCGCCGTACCTGATCGCTCACTCGCTCGAGGACTCGCTCGGTTCGCCCAGCCCTCCTGCTCCAGCCGGGCGGCGACGTCGCGGTAGCGCCCGACGCCGATCAGGTGGACGCCGGCGAAGCCGCCGTGGTCGCGGATCCGGGCGGCGAGCGCGCACGCCGCCTCGACCCCGGCCATCCGGTCGGCGTCCACCGCGTCGACGAGCCACTGCGGCACGGCGAGCTGCTCGCTCTCGGCACCCAGCTTGCGGGCCATCGCCGCGCTCGCCACGACCATCACGCCGGCGTACACCGGCCCGTCGAACGCCACCGTGTCGCGCCACCGGGCGAGGGCGTCCATGTCATGCGACACCTGGGCGACGAGGAAGTCGGCGTCCGCCTTGAACGGCGCGATCGCGGTCAGCCGCGTCGTCACCCCGACCCGGAACGGCCGGCACCCGGCGAACACGTCCGTGGCACCGAACGTGCGGATCTCCTCGATCATCCGCCGCACCGAGACGTCGTCGGAGCGCCGCCCGACGTCGGGCCGGTCGCCGTAGACGAGCAGGAACTCGTCGACGCCGTACGCCGCGGCGGTCAGCAGGTCGCGCCGGAAGCCGAGCACGTTGCGGTCGCGCGAGTTCAGGCAGGCGATCGCCCGCCCGCCCATCGAGGCGACCTCGCGGGCCACGGCGAGGCTCGACACGGTCGCCCGGCCGAGGTGGTTGTCGGGCACGAGGTAGGCGTCGGCGACCTTGCCGAGCACCCCGATCTGGTGGCGGGCGTGGACCAGCGACGGCTTCGTCGGCGGTTCGATCTCGACGATCAGCTCGAAGGGCGACGCCATCCCGTCACGCTACGACCGTCCCGCCATCTGGGCGGGATCTGTACCTGGGCGGGATCCGTCCCGGGATCCGGGACGGATCCCGCCCGGAGACGATTCCCGCCCAGATGGGGGATCGTCAGTGGCTCGTCGGTTCGCCGTGCAGCAGCTGGAGGGCGTGCGGGAGGACGTCGAGCACCGCGCCGAGCTGCTCGACGCAGCCCTTCGGCGAACCCGGGGTGTTGCACACGATGACGCCGCCGACGACGCCGGCGACGCCGCGGGACAGGCGGCCGAACGGGCTGACGAGCCGCATCGCCTCGGCCAGCCCCGGCGCCTCCCGCTCGATCACCGCCCGCGTCCCCTCCGGGGTCTGGTCGCGTGGGGCGAAGCCGGTGCCGCCGGTCGTCACGAGCAGGCCGCGGAAGCCGTCGGTCATCGTCCGCAGCGTCGCGGCCACCTCGTCGGCGCCGTCCTGGGTGACCCGGTGGTCGACGACCACGAAGCCGGCCGCACGCGAGCTGCTCGACGAGGGCGCGACCGCTGGCGTCGTCGCGGGTGCCGTGGAAGACCCCGTCGCTGACCGTCAGCACCTTGGCCTGCAGGGCGTCCTCGCTCATCGCCAGGAACCTACTCAGACCGGGCCGAACACGAGCCCGATCTCGGCGGCGAGCGCGGTCGCCGCGGCGCGGTGATCGGCCGCCGACTCGTCGTCACCCGGCCGGCCGCGATCGGTCAGCGCGGCGGCGAGGTCGCGGTGGGCGCGGGCCGTGAACGGTCGCAGGCCGTGGCGCGTCGACTCGTCGATCGCCTCCTCGAGGTGGTCCACCGCGGCGTCGAGATCACCCTCGACGTGGGCGGCGACCCCGACGTAGCGGCGGACCGGACCGATGCCGACGCCGCCGAGCCCGGTCGTGGCGACGCGCCCGACGTAGGGCTCCAACGTCCGCCGCAGCACCGCCGCCCCGCGGGTGTCGCCGAGCGCCCGGGCCGCCTCGACGAGGAAGCAGGCGCCGGTGAAGAAGAGCGAGTCGTCGGGAAGCACGACGCCGTCGGCCGTGACGATCGCGTCGAAGGCTTCCTGCGCCTCGGCGTGCCGACCGGCCGCGGCCAGGGACCCGACCAGGGCGATGCGCCAGATCGGGACGTCCGGGTGCCCCGCCACCATCATCTCGACGAACTCGACGAGGTCGCCGAGTTGGGCGTGGTCCCACGCGATGCAGAACATCTGCCCGGCGTGGGCCATCTCGGTGTTCGTGCCGTGCGACGACAGGCCCGCCGCCCGTGCCTCGCCGGCGAGCTGCTCGGCGGCCGCGTACTCGCCCGTGACGACGAGCCGGCAGGAGCGCATGAAGCTGGCGTAGACGTCGTACACCGGCGTGTGCTGGGTGGCCGCCCGGCGCTCGAACTCGTCGAGCATCGCCAGCTGCTCGCCCACGCGCCCGCTCTCCTGGAGGTCGCTCATCGCCACGAGCATCGCCGTCAGCTCGAGGTGGACGTCGCCGGCCCGGCGGGCGAGCTCGATGGCCTCGAACGAGACGGGGAGCCGCTCGGCGAGGCGGTCACGGCGCCACAGGGCGAGTCGTCGCGGCGTACGTGGCGGAGGCCAGCAGCCCGGGGTCGTTGGTGCGCCCGGCGATCGCCAGCGCTTCGTCGGCGAGCCGCTCCTGGCGCTCGAACTGCCCGGTCTCGACGAGCACCGACACCAGCATGCTGCGCAACCACACCTGGTGCTCGACCTCGTCGGCCGGCAGGGCGGCCACGGTGTCGTCGAGCACGGCGATGAGCTCGGCGTCGGCGGCCTCCCCGACCGCGAAGCCGACGCCGGAGATCGACAGCACCCAGGCCTCGGCGGCGCGGGCGCGCAGCACCGGGTCGCCGCACGACTCGCCGATCCGCACGGCCCGCCGGGCTGCGGCCTCGGCACCCCTCGCGGTCCCCCAGCACCCGGCGCGCCAGGCTGTCGAGCACCTCGAGGGCGGCGACGTCGACGGACCCGTCGCCCTCCACGAGGGCGCGGCTGCGCTCCACCCAGCCGCGCGCCTCCTCGTAGGCGACGCGCTGCAGCGATTCCTCGCCGGCGGCGAGGGCGGCGGCGAAGCGCTCGTCGCGAGGCACGAGGCTCCCGGCGGCGAGGGCGTGGTGGGCGAGCTCGGCCGCCGAGACCTCCGATCCCGACGCCTGCCGCAGGGCGCCGGCGATGCGCCGGTGGAGGTCCTGGCGGCGGGCCGTGCTGAGGCGCCCGAGCACGGCGTGGCGCACGAGCGCGTGCGGCGTCACGAGGCGCCCGGCGCCGTCCTCCTTGAGCAACCCGGCGGCGACGGCGTCGTCGGCGGCGTCGAGCACCTCGTCGGCATCGAGCTCGGTCGCCGCGACGAGCACCGGCAACGTGGACAGCCGCTCGGCGACGGCGGACAGGGCGACCACGTTGGCTGCTCGCCGCGGGCAGGCGGTCGAGGCGCGCCGTGAGCATGGTCCGGATCGAGTCGGGCACCTCCGTGCCGGAGCCGTCCTTGCCCATCCCGCTGGCGATGACCTCGCTCACGAAGAACGCGTTGCCGCCCGTCACCGCGCGCAGCTGGGGGGCGCCGGCGCGGGGCCGTTCGGCGAGCTCGAGGAGGTCGCCGACGGCGTCGTCGTCGAGCGCGCCGACGTCGACGCGGGTGAGGTCGCTGTCGCGGGCCAGGCTCATCAGGAGACGGTCGAGCTCCGGGTGCGGTGCCTCCGACGGGACGCGCTGCGTGACGAGGACCATCACGCGGCTCGTGCCCTCGTGGCGCAGGACGTGCTCGAGCAGCTTGATGGTCGGGGCGTCGGCCCACTGCACGTCGTCGACCACGAGCAGGATCGGGGCGATCGCCGACTCCACGGCGAGCAGGTCGGCGACGGTCTCGAACAGCAGGTAGCGCTCCACGTCGGGCGACGGGCGCTCGGCGCGCATCGTCGGCACGAGCTGCGGGAGCTCGGGCAGCAGCACGGTCATCGCGCCGCGCTCGGCGATGACCCGCTCCCGAGCCCGCGGCGACAGCGCGTGGAGGGCCGTCCGCAGCGCCTGCACGAGGGCCTCGAACGGCACGATCGCGTCCTGCGCGGCGCGTCCCCACAGCACGGTGGCGCGCTCGGCCTGCAGCGTGGCGGCGAGGTGGCCGGCGAGCGTCGTCTTGCCCGCCCCGGCCTCCCCCACCACGACGGCGAGGCGCGGCGTGCCGCCGAGGGCGGCGTCCCACACCTCGCGGAGCCGCCCGACGAGGTCGGTGCGTCCGACGAGCGGCGGCGCCGCGGCCCGGCGCCGCGGCCCCGGGCAGCGGCAGGCCGGGTCGCACCACCGTCGGTGCGGCGGACGTGGTCGCGGCCGGCGCGGCAGGCGCGCCGGGCGGTGGCGCGACGACGGGCGGCACCGGTCCGGCCAGCGACGGGTCGTGGTCGAGGATCGCCAGCTGCAGCGCCTGCAGCTCCGGGGTGGGATCGAGCCCGAGCTCGTCGGCGAGCAGCGCCCGTGTCTTCGCGAACGCGCGCAGGGCGTCGGCCTGCCGGCCCGAGCGGTAGAGGGCGAGCATGAGGCGCCGCACGAACCCCTCGCGCAGCGGGTGCTCGTCGGTCAGGCGCTCGAGGCCGCTCGCCGCCTCGGCGGCGCGGCCGAGGCGCAGGAGGGCGTCGAAGCGGTGCTCGGTCGCGACGAGGCGCAGCTCGTCCCAGCGCACCGTGCGCCGAGCGCGCCCACTCCTCGTCGGCGACGTCGGCGAGGCAGGGGCCGCGCCACTCGCCGAGGGCCGCGTCGAGCAGGTCGAGCGCCGTGCCGGGATCGCTCGTCACGAGCGGCGCCGCCGCGCTCGACGCCGTCCTCGAAGCGCTGGACGTCGAGGGAACCGTGCGGGACGTCGAGCACGTAGCCCGGGCCGTCGCGGCGGACGAAGTCGGACGCGCCGAGCGCGCGCCGGAGCAGGGAGACGTAGCTCTGCAGGGTGTTGGTGGCCGTCGCGGGCGGCTCGCCGCCCCACACGTCGTCGATCAGCCGGTCGACGGTGACGACCTGCCCGGCCACGAGGGCGAGGCGGGCGAGGACCGCCCGCTGCCGCGGCCCGCCGAGCGCGCCCGGTTCACCATCACGAAGGGCGGCCACTGGACCCAGCAGCCTGATGTCGACGTGCGCCCGCTCCGCCACTAGGGGTGAATCTACGCCCCCGCGGGGCCGAGATGCTCGCTCGCGGCCGGGTGGGCGCCGTTGGCGAACGCGGACCAGGCCATCGAGGCCTTGCCCTCGGGCTGCACGATGTCGAGGCGGAGGCCGCCGTCGGTCGTGCCCACGGTGGCCGCGTCGGCGTCGAGTGCACCCGGGGGCGCCGAGGTGGACGGCGTCGGGGTCGCCGCGACGACCTTGAGGCGACGGCCGCGGAACGTCGTCCACGCCCCGCCGACGCGCACGACCCGGTCGAGCTCGGCGGCGGGCCGCGACCAGTCGAGCTGCAGCTCGTCGGGGGTGATCTTCTCGGCATACGTCACGTCGCCGACCTGCGGCTCGGCCGGTCCGAGCGGGCGGGACAGGACGTCGAGCAGCAGCTCGGTGCCGATCGCGACGAGGTCGCGGCGCAGGTCATCGGCCGTCGTCGTCGGCCCGATCGGCAGCTCCCGACGAGCGTGGACGCCGCCCGTGTCGAGGCCCTCCTCGACGTCCATGATGCACACGCCCGTGACCTCGTCACCGGCCAGCAGGGCGCGCTCCACGGGCGCCGCGCCGCGCCAGCGCGGCAGGAGCGAGAAGTGCACGTTCACCATCGGCAGGTGGGCCAGGACGGGCGGCTTGATGATGCGCCCGTAGGCGACGACCACGCCGAGCTCGGCGTCGATCCCGAGCAGCTGCTCGATGTCGTCGGTGACCGGGATGCCGAGCTCGAGGGCGGCGGCCTTCACCGGGCTCGGCGAGGCGGCGCTCCCCCGGCCGCGCCGCCGGTCGGCCCGCGTGACGACGAGGACGATCTCGTGACCGGCCGCGACGAGCGCCCGCAACGGCGGGACCGCCATCTCGGGCGTGCCGAGGTACGCCAGGCGCACGGTCGGATCCGGCGGCCGCTCAGCGCAGGCGGAGGCGGCGGCGGGGCGCCGGGTCGTTGGCCGCCTGCTGGATGCGCTCGTACTCGGCGAGCGCCTCCTTGCGCTGCTCGGGCGTCATGCGATCGAACATCAGCACGCCGTTGAGGTGGTCGAGCTCGTGCTGGAACATGCGCGCCTCGATCTCGTCGGCCTCCCACTCACCGGGGTTGCCGTCGAGGTCGACGCCGCGCACGAGCACCGTCTTCGGGCGCACGATCTCGACGTAGAGGCCGGGGATCGAGAGGCAGCCCTCCTCGTAGACCCACTCGCCGTCGGACTCCACGATCTCCGGGTTGAAGATCGTCTGCGGGTCCTCGCCGAAGTCCCACACGACGACCTGCTTCTGCACGCCGATCTGCGGCGCGGCGAGGGCGAGGCCGTTGTCGGTCGTGTAGAGGGCGCCGAACATCTTGTCGACGAGGCGCAGCGCCTTGCCGTCGACGTCCGCGACGGGAACCGCCTTCGAGTTGAGCACCGGGTCGCCGAAGGTGCGGATCTGCTCGGCCATGCATGCCAGGCTAACGGCCTCATGCCGCACTACTTCGACCCCTCACCAGGGGCGACGTCCGCCGAGGAGACGGTGGCGGTGGCGCTCGGCGACGTCTCGTTCACGATGCGGACCGACCGCGGCGTGTTCAGCCACGGCCGCCTCGACGCCGGCACCGCGGTGCTCCTGCGCGTCGGCGCCGCCGCTGCCGGCGACGGGCGTGGCGCTCGACCTCGGGTGCGGCAGCGGGCCGATCGCCATCACGATGGCGCTGCGCGCGCCGGCGCTGGACGTGTGGGCGGTCGACGTCAACGAGCGCGCTCGTGCCCTGGCCGCAGCGAACGCGGCCGCCAACGGGGCCGCGATCTCGGTCGCCGGCCCCGACGACGTGCCCGCGGACGTCCGCTTCGACGTCATCTGGTCGAACCCGCCGATCCGCATCGGCAAGGACGCCCTCCACGAGCTGCTGCTGACGTGGCTGCCGCGGCTGACGCCCGGCGGGCGCGCCGTGCTCGTCGTGCAGAAGCACCTCGGCGCCGACTCCCTGCAGCGCTGGCTGGTGGCCGAGGGCTTCCCGACGACCCGACTGGCATCCGCCAAGGGCTACCGCCTCCTGGAGGTCCATCCCTGATCAATCATCCGAGTGTTTCGTTCGTGCGAGTGTTTCGAGCGGGTGGCCCCCGCACCAAACACTCCGATGCAGCAAACACTCGGATGGGCGGGGCGGTCACTGGCGGGGCGGGTCGACCTCGACGCGCAGGCGGGAACCCTTCGGGCGCGGGATCGCCGTGATGGCCCCGCCGAGCACGTCCCACGTCGCCGCCCGGGCGGTGTAGCGGCCGTCGCCGCCCCCGACGTCGATGCCGTCGACCTCCCGCAGGACGGCCGCGACCTCGTCGCTGCCGGCTCCGGAGATCGCGGCCAGGGCGGCGTACGGCGGCAGGCCGAGCAGGCGGCGCCGGTCCCGCTCCGGTTCGACGAGGCGCCCGGGATCGGCGAGCAGGGCGGCGCGCACGACCTCGTGGCGCGGCAGGAACGTCTGCACGAGCAGCCGGCCCCCGTCGGCGCGGCGCCCGACGAGGCGCGCGCCGCGGACGAGCAGCGCCAGTGCCTGCTCGGCGGCGCGGTAGCGCGGCGCCAGCAGCTCGGCGTCGACGTCGAGGAAGGCGACGACGTCGGCCCGGGGGACCCGGTGCAGGACCGCCTCGGTCCCGACGTAGACGCCGGCGGGCGGCGGCGGCTCGACGTCGGCGCCCGTGACCGCCACGACCGCCCGTCCGGCCGCCGCCTCGAGCTCCTCGCGCAGGCGGGTCACCCCCGGACGCAGGTTGGCGAACGCGGCGGCGCCGCAGTGCAGGCACACGGCCGGGCGCGCCGTGCCACAGCGATGGCAGGCGAACGTCTCGTCGTCAGCCATCGCCACCGCGGCGTCGCAGACGGCGCAGCGGGCGAGCGTCCGGCAGCTCCGGCACGCCAGGATGCCGCGCCCGGCCCGGCGTGTTGTGGACGCACACGACGACCTGGGCCGGGTCGCGCAGGTGACCGATCAGCGGCGACGTGACGAGCGACGTCTTCCACGGCTCGTCGCGCGAGCGGTCGACGACCTGCACCAGTGGCCACCCGGCGCGCTCCTCGTCGATGGCCGGTCGCCACAGGCGGTCATCGACGGTGGCGAGCCCGCTGACGGTCGGGCACGGCGACACCAGCAGCACCGGCACCCCGGCCCGGCGGGCCCGCTCGACGGCGACGTCGCGGGCGTGCCACGTCGGGCTGCGCTCCTCCTGCAGCGCCTCGTCGTGCTCGTCCACGACGACGATTGCGGCGAGGTCCGGGCACGGCGCCCACGCGGCGGCGCGCGCCCCGATGACGACGTCGGCGCCGGCCGCCGCGGCCGCCCACTCCTGCGGTGCCAGCGCGACGCCGAGGCCGGCGCGGCGCAGGCGGTTGGCCTCCAGGCGGGCGCGGTCGACGGACGGCGTCACGACGAGCGTCGGGCCGTAGGCGATCGCGGCCAGCAGCACCGGCACGACGTCGTCGGCGGGCGGTAACCGCAGCATCCCGCCGCCGCTGGCGAGCAGCTCGGCGGCGCCGGCGTGGACCGGCGCCGGCCGGGCGCCCGTCCGGCGTGACGGCGGCAGCCCGCCGACGTTCGTGGGTGGGCTCGCTGTGACGAGGAAGGGCCGAATGCGTGCGGACGCCCACCGGACGGCTGCCCAGCGCGCCAGCTCGACGAGCTCGGCAGTCGGGCCGCGCGACGACACGGCGGCCACGTCGCGCAGGGCCACGCCGACGTCGGGAGGATCGGTCGCGACGACCCATCCGGCGACCCGGCGACCGTGCAACGGCACGCGCACGCGGGTGCCGACGGGCGCGTCGAGGCCGTCGGGGACGACGTAGTCGAACTCCTTGTCGAGCCCGGTGACGTCCGGGCTGACCCGCACGACGCGGGTCATCGAGAGGACGCCGGCCTAGAGGCCGACGGCGGACTTGAAGTCGTCGAGCCTGGTGGTGTGCTCCCACGAGAAGCCGGGCAGGGCCCGACCGAAGTGGCCGTAGGCCGCGGTGTCCCGGTAGATCGGCCGGCGCAGGTCGAGGTCACGCAGGATCGCCGCCGGGCGCAGGTCGAAGACGGAGCGCACGGACTTCTCGATGACGTCCTCGGGCACGGTGTTCGTGTCGAACGTCTCGACGAGGATGCTCATCGGGTGGGCGACGCCGATGGCGTAGGCGACCTGCACCTCGCAGCGCGTCGCCGCGCCGCTCGCCACCACGTGCTTGGCGACCCAGCGGGCCGCGTAGGCCGCGGACCGGTCGACCTTGCTCGGGTCCTTGCCGCTGAACGCGCCACCACCGTGACGGCCCATGCCGCCGTAGGTGTCGACGATGATCTTGCGCCCGGTGAGGCCGCAGTCGGCGTGCGGTCCGCCGAGGACGAACGTGCCGGTCGGGTTGATCCAGACCTCGTAGTCGTCGTCGGCGAACTGCTCGGGGATCGTCGGCCGGATGACCTGCTCGATGAGGTCGGGGCGGATGACCGTGTCGCGGTCGACGCCCTCTTGGTGCTGGGTCGAGATGAGCACGGTCTTGATGGCGATGGGCCGGCCGTCCTCGTACTCGTAGGTCACCTGGGTCTTGCCGTCCGGGCGGAGGTAGGGCACCTGGCCCGACTTGCGCACCTCGGCGAGCCGCTCGGCCAGCCGGTGGGCCGTCCAGATCGGCAGCGGCATGAGGTCGGCCGTCTCGTCGCAGGCGTAGCCGAACATCATCCCCTGGTCGCCGGCGCCCTGCAGGTTGAGCTGGTCCTCACCGCTCGTGCCGCCGCGCACCTCTTCCGACGCATCGACCCCCTGGGCGATGTTCGGGCTCTGCTCGTCGATCGACACGATGACACCGCACGTCGACCCGTCGAACCCGTAGAGCGCGTTGTCGTAGCCGATGTCGCGGATCGTCTGGCGGGCCAGCTTCGGGATGTCGACGTAGGCCTCGGTCGTGATCTCACCGGCGACGACGCACAGGCCCGTCGTGAGCAGCGTCTCGCAGGCCACGCGCCCGTTCGGGTCCTCGGCGAGGATCGCGTCGAGGACGGTGTCGCTGATCTGGTCGGCCATCTTGTCGGGATGGCCTTCCGTCACGCTCTCGGAGGTGAAGGTCCAACGGGACACGGTGTGCGCTCCTGTCTGGGGCTGACCCCGGTCGGGGTGAGCAGGTTCGGGGTCAGGGATTCTGGCTGGTCGGCGAGCTGCGGGCACGGATGTCCACGACGACGTCGAGGATGGCTGCGGCGATGGCCCGCTTGTCGCGCAGCTCGACGGGGACGGGTGCGGCGTCCGGTCGCAGCAGCGTAACGGCGTTCGTGTCGTGTCCGAAGCCCACACCGGGGGCCGACACATCGTTGGCCACGATCAGGTCGAGGCGCTTGGCGACCAGCTTCGACGTGGCGTTGGCGAGCAGGTCACTGGTCTCGGCAGCGAAGCCGACCAGCACCTGGTCCGGGCGCTTGGCCGCGCCGAGCCCGGCCAGGATGTCCGGCGTCGGCTCGAGGACGATGTCGGGCACACCCTCGTGCTTCTTGATCTTGCCGGGCGCCGTCACCTTGGGCCGGAAGTCGGCGACGGCGGCGGCCATCACGACGACGTCGGCATCGGGCTCGGCGTGCAGGGCGTCCTGCATCTCGGCGGCGGTCTCGACGGCGACGACGCGGACGCCGTGCGGCGCCGGCAGGTCGACGGTGCTGATCAGCACGACATCGGCACCGCGGGCGGCGGCCTCGGCGGCGACGGCGTAGCCCTGCTTGCCCGAGCTGCGGTTGGCGATCACGCGCACGGCGTCGATCGGCTCGCGCGTGCCGCCGGCCGTGACCACCACCGTCGTGTCGATGAGGTCGTGGGCGTGCCGGTCGAGCAGGCGGTCGGCGGCGGCAACGATGTCGGCCGGATCGGCGAGCCGGCCGGCGCCGGAATCACCGCCGGCGAGGCGGCCGACGGCGGGTTCCACGACGTGCACGCCGCGGCGGCGCAACGTCTGCAGGTTCTCGACCACCGCCGGGTGCTCCCACATCTCGGTGTGCATCGCCGGGCAGATCAGCACCGGCGCCCGCGTCGCGAGCAGGACGTTCGTCAGGAGGTCGGTCGACAGACCGGCGGCGTAGGCGCCGATCAGGCGCGCCGTGCACGGCGCGATCAGCACGAGGTCGGCGGTCTGCCCGAGCCGGGTGTGCGGGATCGGGTTCGCGGCGTCGAACAGCGCGGTCTGGGCCGGCTCGCTCGCCAGGGCGGTGAGCGTCTGGCGGCCGATGAAGTGCTCGGCGCCCTTCGTCATGACCGGCACGACGTGCGCCCCGGCATCGACGAGCCGGCGGCAGACGTCCACGGCTTTGTAGGCCGCGATGCCCCCGGTCACCCCGAGGACGATGCGCTTCCCGGCCAGCATCGGACGCCGGCGATCAGGACTCGGGCTCGGTGTCCTCGGCGGCCGCGTCGACCGCGGCAGCGGCCTCGGCCGGCACGTCGGCGGGCAGGGCGGCCCACCTGATCTTGTCGGCGGCGATCTCCTGGAAGCCGATGCTCAGCGGCTTGCGCGCCGCCGTCGGCACCTGCGGCGGCACCATGTGGCCGAGGCCCTCGCCGAGCTGGTTGAAGTAGGCGTTGATGTTGCGGGCGCGACGGGCGGCCAGCGTCACGAGGCCGAACTTCGAATCGACCCGATCGAGGAGGCTCTCGATCGGCGGGGTCATCATCGTGTCGTGCTCGCGTTCCATCTCGTCTCCGATTGGTGGTCGAGGCCGGGCGGGGGAAACCCGTCGGCCAGTCGATGAAGGCTACCTGCGGCATGTGGACATCCGAGTGTTTCGTGCATCCGCAGTGCGTGCTGCGGGTGGCCCCCTCACCAAACACTCCGATGGGCCGGCCCAGCGACCCAGTCAGGTCGAGCGGCGGGCGGCGTCGATGATCGCGAGCATCTCGTCGATCGTGTCCCCGAGCTCGTCGTTGACGACGACGTGATCGGCGAGGGCCATGCCGACGGGCTCCTCCTCCTCGGCCTTGCGCAGGCGGGCGAAGACCTTGTCGTCCTGGTCGCCGCGCTCGCGCAGGCGGCGCTCCTGCTCCTCCCGCGACGGTGGCAGCACGAAGATGAGGATCGCCTCCGGCAGCACGGCCTTGACCTGGCGGGCGCCGTCGACCTCGATCTCGAGCACGACGACGTCGGCGCCGCCGGCCGGTTCCGGGGTCGGTGTGCCGTAGTAGTTGCCGAGGAACTCGGTCCACTCGAGGAAGCCACCCTCCTCGATGCGACGCTCGAACGTGGCGGCATCGGTGAACACGTAGGCGTCGTCGCGCTCCCCCGGTCGCTGGGCGCGGGTCGTCCAGCTCCGGCTCAACCAGAGGCGTGCGTCGCGCCCGACGAGCGCGTCGACGATGGTGCCCTTGCCGACCCCGCCCGGCCCGGACACGACGATGGTGAGCGGCGGCTCGCCGGCCGGCGTCACCCGCGGGCTTTGAGGAGCGCCTCGCGCTGCTGCGAGCCGAGGCCCTGGACGCGGCGGTTGTCGGCGATGCCGATCTCCTCCATCACCTTGCGGGCCTTCACCTTTCCCCAGCCGGGGAGGGACTCGAGCAGCGACACGACCTTCAGCTTGCCGATGTTCGCATCGTCGGACGCGAGGGCGTCGGAGAGGGACAGGGAGCTGTTCTTCAGCCGCGCCTTGATCTCGGCCCGGGCAGCACGGGCCTCAGCGGCCTTCTGCAGTGCCGCGGCACGCTGCTCAGGAGTCAACTGCGGAGGAGTAGCCATGGCCGTCCACGGTATCCCACTCCTGGTGGGGACCGGTGGATGGCGTCCGACACTCGGGGGACGACCTACCCCCGCAGCTCGGCGAGCACACGCAGCGGGGCGCGCGGGTCGGCGAACGTCGCCGTGCCGACCTGGACGGCCGTCGCCCCCGCGAGCAGCAGCTCGGTCGCGTCCCACCCGGATGCGATGCCGCCGACGCCGACGATCGGCAGCGCGGGGTGCCCGGCGTGCACGTCGTGGACCGCCCGCACGGCGACCGGGTGGATCGCCGGCCCGGACAGCCCGCCGCCGCCGGCGCCGAGCGCAGGCCGCCGCGTCGTCGGGTCGTAGGCCAGACCGAGCAGGGTGTTGATGCAGGTCACGGCCTCGGCACCGGCCGCGGCGACCGCACCGGCGACGTCCACGATGCGATCGGTGTTGGCGCTGAGCTTCGCCCAGCGGGGCCGACCGCAGCCGGCCGTCGCGGCGATGACGGCCGCCGACAGCTCGGCGTCGTGGGCGAAGATCGCGTTGCGCCCCTCCAGGTTGGGGCAGGACAGGTTGACCTCGACGGCCACGACCTCGGACGGCGCAGCGGCGAGCAGGTCGGCGGCCGCGGCGTAGTCGTCGACCGATCGCCCCCAGATCGACGCCACGACCGTCGCGCCGGTCCGCAGCGAGGTCGGGCAGCACGCGGTCGAGCCAGTACGGGATGCCCGGCCCCTGGAGGCCGACGGCGTTGAGCATCCCCTGCGCCGTCGGGTGCAGCCGCGGCGCCGGGTTGCCCGCCCACTCGTAGGCGGCGAGCGACTTGACGACGACGGCGCCGAGCGCCGAGAGGTCCATGTAGGCCGCCAGCTCGGTGCCGTACCCCGCCGTGCCGGAGGCCGTCATGACCGGGTTGGCGAGCTCGACCGAGCCGATGCGGACGGTCATCAGGCCGCGTGCTCCGGTGACACCCGGGCACATCCGCCACGGCATCGGAGCACGGGTCCGGCACCTGCTCCACCGGAGCACGCGACCCGGCGCCTCTCGCGCGCTGCGGCACGTGCTCGGGCGGGTCGGGCCAAGAGGCATCCGAGTGTTTCGTGCGGCTCGCTTCGGCGCTGGACACTCGGATCCCGCCGGCGACGCGGCCTGGCCCTCGCAGATGACGATCCGAGTGTCGATCGCCGGCTTCCGCCGCACGAAACGACTCGGATGGGCCCGGCCGCCATCACCTGCCGTGGTGCTCTTGCAACGACCGCACCTCGAGCTGCTGGTGGCGGCGCTCGGCGAGGCCGTGGACGGCGGCGAGGGCGGCGTCGACGGTCGTCACGCACGCCACGCGGTGCAGCGTGCAGGCCTTGCGGATCTGCTCGCCGTCGCTCCGGCCGCCCTTGCCCTCCGGGGTGTTGACGACGAACGTGACGTCGCCGGATGCGATCAGGTCGACCGCCGTCTTGCCGTCGCCGTCGCTGACCTTCGCCACCACCTGGTCCACCGGGTAGCCGAACCGGGCCAGGTGGTCGGCGGTGCCCTGGGTGGCCGCCACGCCGAGGCCGAGCTCGCGCAGGCGCTTGGCGACGACGAGGCCGGCGGGCTTGTCGACGTCGGCGAGCGAGAGGAAGACCGTGCCATCGGTCGGCAGGACCGTCCCGGCCGCCAGCTCGGCCTTGTAGAACGCGAGCGGGAACGTGCGGTCGATGCCCATCACCTCGCCGGTGGAGCGCATCTCGGGCCCGAGCGCCGGATCGACCTCGGGGAACCGCGAGAACGGCAGCACGGCCTCCTTGACGGCGACGACGTCGGTGCGGTCGAGCAGCACCGACGGCAGCAGCAGGCCCTCCTCGCGCAGCGCCGCCAGCGTGGCGCCGAGCATGACCCTGGTGGCGACCTTGGCGAGCGGCACGCCCGTCGCCTTGGCGACGAACGGCACGGTGCGGCTCGCCCGCGGGTTGGCCTCGATCACGTAGACGGTGGTGCCGGTGACGGCGTACTGCACGTTGATCAGGCCGCGGACGTCGAGGCGCTCGGCGATCGCTGCCGTGTAGGCCTCGATGACCTCGACGACCCACGACGGCAGGGTGGGCGGCGGGATCGCGCACGCCGAGTCGCCGGAGTGCACGCCGGCCTCCTCGACGTGCTCCATGACCCCGCCGATGAGCACCTCGCCGGTGTGGTCGCGCACGGCGTCCACGTCGACCTCGACGGCGTCGGACAAGAAGCGGTCGATGAGCACGGGGCGCTCGGCCGACAGCCCGCCCTCGCGCCCCAGCGAACCGAAGCCGGCGAGCTCGGCCATCGCCGCGGCGAGCTGCTCGACGTCGTGGACGATCTGCATGGCCCGCCCGCCGAGCACGTAGGACGGGCGCACGAGCACGGGGAAGCCGATCCGCCCGACGATCGCCAGCGCCTCGTCGAGGTCGGTGGCGGTGCCGCCCGGCGGCTGTGGGATGCGCAGCTCGTCGCACAGCGTGTTCCACTTCTCACGGTCCTCGGCGAGGTCGATGGACGACGG
Source organism: uncultured Acidimicrobiia bacterium (assembly GCA_963750905.1). GTDB lineage: Bacteria > Actinomycetota > Acidimicrobiia > Acidimicrobiales > Ilumatobacteraceae > JALZMG01. The sequence goes on along the minus strand of CAVVSE010000018.1, from coordinate 401,422 downwards.
CGCGGTGCCGGCGATGAGCTCCGGCGGGATGACGGACGCCAGCTTGAGTGGCGTCTGCCCACCGAGCGAGACGATCACCTTCGGCGGTGTGCCGCCGGCGGCGGCGGTCTCGGCGGCGATGACGTGGAGCACGTCCTCGGTCGTGAGCGGCTCGAAGTAGAGCCGGTCCGACGTGTCGTAGTCGGTCGACACGGTCTCCGGGTTGCAGTTCAGCATCACCGTCTCGAAGCCGGCGTCGCGCAGGGCGAACGAGGCGTGCACGCAGCAGTAGTCGAACTCGATGCCCTGACCGATGCGGTTGGGACCGGAACCGAGGATGACCACGCGCGGCCGGTCCGACGGACGGACCTCGCTCTCGTCCTCCCACGTCGAGTAGTGGTACGGCGTCGCAGCGGCGAACTCGGCGGCACACGTGTCCACCGTCTTGTAGGTCGGGTGGACGCCGACCGCCTCGCGTGCGGCCCGCACGGTCGCCTCGTCGATGCCCCACACGTGGGCGAGTTGGGCGTCGCCGAAGCCGAGCCGCTTGGCCCGCCGCCACGAGCGGGCATCGATGTCCGGGCCGGATGCCTCGAGGGTGTGGCGCTCCTCGACGATGGCCAGCATCTGGTCGAGGAACCAGACGTCGATCCGGCAGGCGTCGTGGATCGCCTCGCACGTCACGCCCCGCCGGAGCAGCTCGCCGATCTGGAAGACGCGATCGGGGGTCGGGATCGCGATCGCCGCCAGCAGGTCGTCCTCGCTCCGGTCCGCCAGCTCGCCCTCGGCGGGGTCGGCGTTGAGGCCGAGGCGGCCGTGCTCCAGCGAGCGCAGCGCCTTCTGCAGCGACTCCGGGAACGTGCGCCCGATCGCCATCGCCTCGCCGACCGACTGCATCTGCGTGCCGAGGACCCCGGACGTCCCGGGCAGCTTCTCGAACGCCCACCGTGGGATCTTCGTGACGACGTAGTCGATGACCGGCTCGAAGCTGGCCGGCGTGGCCCGCGTGATGTCGTTGGGGATCTCGTCGAGCGTGTAGCCGACGGCCAGGCGGGCGGCGATCTTGGCGATCGGGAAGCCGGTGGCCTTCGAGGCGAGGGCGGAGGATCGCGACACCCGCGGGTTCATCTCGATCACGACCTGGCGGCCGGTCACGGGATCGAGGGCGAACTGCACGTTGGAGCCGCCGGTCTCGACCCCGACGCGGCGGATGACGGCGAACGCCGCGTCGCGCATCGCCTGGTACTCGACGTCGCTGAGCGTCTGGGCCGGGGCGACCGTGATCGAGTCACCGGTGTGCACGCCCATCGGATCGACGTTCTCGATCGAGCAGATGATCACGCAGTTGTCGGCGCGGTCGCGCATGACCTCGAGCTCGAACTCCTTCCAGCCGGCGATCGACTCCTCGACGAGGATCTCGCCGATCGGGCTGGCGGCGATGCCGGCGAGGGCGAGGCGGTCGAGCTCCTCGGGCGTCGACGCGATGCCCGTGCCGCGGCCGCCGAGGATGTATGCCGGGCGGATGATGATCGGCAGGCCGATCTCCTCGGCGATGGTGCGCGCCTCGTCGAGCGTGTGGGCGATGCCCGAGCGCGGGACGTCGAGGCCGATCTCGACCATCGCCTCCTTGAAGCGCTCGCGGTCCTCGGCGGTGGCGATCGCCTCGGCGTTGGCGCCGATCATCTCGGGCTTCCCCGGCACACCGATGAGGCCCTGTTCGAACAGCGCCATGGCGACGTTGAGGCCGGTCTGCCCGCCGAGCGTCGGCAGCACGGCGTCGGGCTGCTCGCGCTCGATGATCGCCGCCAGCACCTCGGGCGTCAGCGGCTCGATGTAGGTCCGGTCGGCGAAGTCCGGGTCGGTCATGATGGTGGCCGGGTTCGAGTTGGCGAGGACGACGCGGTAGCCCTCCTCGCGCAGGACGCGGCAGGCCTGCGTGCCCGAGTAGTCGAACTCGCACGCCTGGCCGATCACGATCGGCCCGGACCCGATGACGAGGATCGTGTGGAGGTCGTCGCGGCGCGGCATCAGGCGACCCCCGCCGCCGGCGCCGGCAACCCGACCGGTTCGTCCGGTTCCTGGCCGGATCCGCCAACTTTCAGACCAGACGGCCACCTCGTGGCCGCGACGTCTGAAAGTTGGCCAGAACCGCCCCCCGGTAGGCGGCCATGCGGTCGGCGAAGCGGGCGAACAGGTAGCTGCTGTCGTGGGGACCGGGACCGGCCTCGGGGTGGTGCTGCACGCTGAAGGCGTTGGCATCGCGGGCGGCGAGGCCCTCGCACACGCCGTCGTTGAGGTTGACGTGGGTCAGGTCGGCGACACCAGCCAGCGAGTCGATCGCCACCGCGAAGTTGTGGTTCTGCGACGTGATCTCGATGACGCCCGTCGTCAGGTCCTTGACCGGGTGGTTGGCGCCGTGGTGCCCGAACGGCAGCTTGACCGTCGTCCCGCCGAGGGCCCGGGCGAGCAGCTGGTTGCCGAGGCAGATGCCGAAGATCGGGATGCCGCTGCCGAGCAGGTCGCCGAGGATCTCGGTGGCCCCGGTCACCTCGGCCGGGTCGCCCGGGCCGTTGGACAGGAAGATCCCGTCCGGGTCGCGGGCGACGACGTCGGCGGCGGGCGTCGAGGCCGGCACGACCTCGATGGTGCCGAGGCCGGCGAGGTTGCGCAGGATCGTGCGCTTGATGCCGTAGTCGTAGGCGACGATCTTGAGCTCCGAGCCTCGTCCTCCGAGCCCTTGGACGACGTAGGGCTCAGGGGTGGTCACGGTCGCGACGAGGTCGATCCCGTCGGTGCCGGGCTCCTCGCGAGCGGCGATCACGAGATCGTCCACCTGCTCGGCCCGCCCGAACGCGCCGGGGATCGCCCCCGTGTCGCGGATCAGCCGGGTCAGCCGGCGGGTGTCGAGGCCGGTGATGCCCGGGATGCCGTAGCGCACGAGCATGGCGTCGAGGTCGGCCTCGGCCCGCCGGTTGCTCGGCCGCCGCGACAGCTCGCGCACGACGACGCCGCGGCAGAACAGGCGGACCGACTCGAAGTCGGTGGCGTTCACGCCGTAGTTGCCGATGTGCGGGTTGGTGAACGTGATGATCTGCCCGGCGTAGCTGGGGTCGGTGAGGATCTCCTGGTAGCCCGACATGGCGGTGTTGAACACGACCTCGCCGGATGTCGCGGTGGGCGCGCCGAACAGCTCGCCCTCGAACACGGACCCGTCGGCCAGCACCAGCGCGCCGAGCTGGCGGCTCACCACGAGCTGTCCGCGGCGATCGGCCCGCAGGGGGTGGTTCCGGCTGACAGGACGAGGTGCCGGCGAGTGAACATGCACAGCATTGTATGGTTATGCATCATCGTTGCGCCGCTCCGTCGATGACGACCGGATCGCCGCGGAACACCGTGTGGCGGACCCGGCCCCGCAGGTCCATGCCGACGAACGGCGTGTTGCGGCTGCGGCTGGCGAGGGCCGCTGGGCGGACCTGCCAGCGGGCGTCCGGGTCGACGACGACGAGGTTGGCCGGGTTCCCGGCGACGACCGGGGTGCCGTGGCGGTCGGCGACCCCGGCGATCGCTGCCGGCTGCCACGACAGGGCGGCGAGCACGGCGGCGAGCGGCAGGTCGAGCACCGCGAGCGCCACGCCGAGCGCGGTCTCGAGGCCGAGCATGCCGGGCGGGGCGTCGTCGATCGGCCGTTCCTTGTCCTCGACGGGGTGCGGTGCGTGGTCGGTGGCGATGGCGTCGATCGTCCCGTCTCCCAGCCCCTCCTTGAGCGCGGCGATGTCGTCGCCCGTGCGCAGCGGCGGGTTGACCTTGAAGACCGGGTCGAAGCCGCGCAGCGCCTCGTCCGTGAGCGCCAGGTGGTGCGGGCTGACCTCGGCCGTGACGGGCAGCCCGTCGGCCTTCGCGGCCCGGACGAGCGCGACGCTGCGGGCGGTCGACAGGTGCAGCAGGTGGATGCGGGCGCCCGTCAGGCGACTCAGCTCGATGTCGCGGTGGACCATCAGCTCCTCGGCGATGGCCGGCCACCCGGGGAGGCCGAGCTCGCTGCAGCAGCGGCCCTCGTGCATGACCGCGCCGCCGGTGAGGCGGCTGACCTCGCAGTGCTGCGCGAGCACCATGTCGAGGCCGAGCGAGTACTCCATCGCCCGGCGCATCAGCAACGGGTCCTGGACCCCGTTGCCGTCGTCGGTGAAGATCCGCACCCCGGCGGCGACGAGCTCGGCGTAGGGCGCCAGCTGCTCCCCCGCCCGGCCCATCGTGATGCAGCCCGCCGGCAGCACCTCGCAGAGCCCGGCGGACGCGCCCTGAGCCCGCACGAAGTCCACCACGCCGCGGGCGTCCTGGGCGGGGTCCGTGTTCGGCATCGCCACGACGGCCGTGTAGCCGCCGAGGGCGGCCGCCCGGGAACCTGTCTCGATCGTCTCGGCCTCCTCCCGCCCCGGCTCACGCAGGTGCGTGTGGAGGTCGACGAAGCCCGGGCTCACGATGCAGCCGGTTGCGTCGAGGACGTGGTCGCCGCGGCCGAGGTCGGTCCCCACGGCGGCGACGACACCCCCGTCGACGAGGACGTCCGCCACCCGCTCGCCCGTGCTGTCGAGGACGGTGCCCCCGGTGATCAGGACCGTCACGTTGCTCCCTCCATGTCGCTGCCGCTGCCGAGCAGGTCGAACAGCACGGCCATCCGCACGGCGACACCGTTGGTCACCTGCTGGGTGATCACGGCGCCCGGCAGCTCGGCGGGATCGACGAGGATCTCCACGCCGCGGTTCATCGGTCCCGGGTGCATCACGAGGGCGTGCTCGGGCAGTCGCCGCGCCCGCTCCGGCGTGAGCCCGAAGCGCATGCTGTACTCCCGCAGGCTCGGCACGAGGGCCTCGGTCATGCGCTCCCGTTGCATCCGCAACAGGTACAGGACGTCGGTCTTCTCGATGACCGAATCGAGGTCGTCGGTGGCCGGCGCCGGCGCGACCGGCGGCAGCAGCGTCTGCGGGGCGACGAGCGTGACGTCCGCGCCGAGCATCTGGAACACCTCGACGTCGCTGCGGGCGACCCGGCTGTGGCGGATGTCCCCGACGACGGCGATGCGCAGGCCGTCGAGCCCGCCGCTGCGGCCGAGGGCCGAGCGCACCGTGTAGGCGTCGAGCAGGGCCTGCGTGGGGTGGGCGTGCCAGCCGTCGCCACCGTTGACGATGCTCGCCGTCGTCCAGCGGCTGACCTGCCACGGCACACCGCTCGACTTGTGCCGGATGACGAACGCGTCGACGCCCATCGCGGCGACGGTCTCGATCGTGTCGCGCAGGCTCTCGCCCTTGTTGACGCTCGAGGTCCCGACGCTGAACGTCATGACGTCGGCCGAGAGCCGCTTGGCTGCCGTCTCGAACGACAGGCGGGTCCGCGTCGAGTCCTCGAAGAACAGGTTGCACACCGTCCTGCCGCGCAGCGCGGGCACCTTCGGGTTCGGCCGCTGGTTGACCTCGACCATGGCGTCCGTGAGGTCGAGGAGGCGCAGCACCGCCTGCGGGCCGATCTCGGCGATCGATCGGAGGTGCTTCATGGCTGCCCGGCCGCCGGCACGATGACGACCTCGTCGGGACCGACCTGCACGTCTTCGTCACGCGACGTCGGCAGGTTCTTGCCGACGAAGTCGGGACGGATCGGCAGCTCCCGATGGCCGCGGTCCACCAGCACGGCCAGCTGCACCGCCTTCGGGCGGCCGTACTCGGCGATCGCGTCGAGGGCGGCGCGCACGGTGCGGCCGGTGAACAGGACGTCGTCGACGAGCACGACGGTGGCCCCGTCGAGGCTCACCGGGATGGCGCTGCGGCCCGACGGGACGACGGGGCGCAGACCGATGTCGTCACGGAACAGCGAGGCGTCGATGGAGCCGACCGGCACGGCCCGCTCGATGCGCTCGATCTCGTCCCCGAGGCGCTGGGCGAGCCAGATGCCGCCGGCGCGCACCCCGAGCAGGACGACGCCGTCGAGGCCCCGGTTGCGCTCGAGGATCTCGTGGGCCATGCGGGTGGTCGCCCGCCGGATGTCGTCAGGGGTCAGGACCCGCTTCGGGTCCGGCGCCGCGCCGATGGCGCCGCGCGACACGCTCTGTTCCACGGATGCTCCTGCCGTGCGAGCCTCACGGGACCCGCTTCACGGTCGAGGGCGAGGGTAGCAGCGGCGGCGACCGTGATGTCGGTTCCCGGGGCCGGGCGATCAGCCGCCGCAGGCCGCGCCGAGCTCGAGCGGTGAGACGCGCAGGTCCTCGAGCAGGGCCGGCGCCCGCACCGCGACGCGGACGTCACCCCAGGTCCGCACGGCGGCGCGGACCTGGCCGTCGACGATCAAGGCGACCGAGTCGGCCCCGACGACCAGCGAGAACGGCACGGGCGTGGTGCCCGAGGCGGCCCACGTCGCCCGATCCAGCTCGGTCGTGTCGGTCGACGACCACGCCTCGCCACCGGCGGTCGACAGGTACTGGCGCTCGCCGCCGGCGCCCGGGCGGCTCGCATCGTCGACCACGAACTGCGTCTCGGTCCCGGGTGTCCCGGCGAGCAGCCCGTCGAGCCGCATGCACGATCCGGCGACGAGCGGGAGGTCCTCGTCCGCCGCCGTCGCCGCGGCCGAGCCGTCCACGGCAGCCCACCCGGCGGGGGTGCCGGCGCCGGGCGTCCACGTCACGGCGTCGACAGCCGGGTCGAGCAGTTCGGCGGCGGCGTCCCGGCGCACGAAGACGCGCTCGGAGGCTCCCTCGTAGACCGGGACGAAGTCGGCGGCGACGACCTCCCCGACGAGCGAGTCGGGTGGCACCGGGTTCTCGACCTCCTCGACGAAGACCTGCGGGTCGGACCGGGCGAGGTCGTCGGCGAACCACTCGGCCGTGTGCGGCGGGACGAACTGTGGCCCCGCCGCGCCCAGGTAGATGCGGCCGAGCAGGAAGCTCCCCCACACGTAGCGCGTGGCGGCGACGCGGTCCCACTGCAGGTAGGTCCACGGTCGCTCGGTCCACGCGAGGAGCGCGTCGCCGGGCCGGCTGACGAGGTCGATCGTGCCCCGCACCGTGCGCACCGTCCCGCTCTCGCCCTGGCGCCGGGCGAGGGCGAGGTCGTGGACGCCGGTGAACTCGGCGGCCGCGGCGATGCCGGCGCGGTACTCGCCCTCGGTGCTCGTGAACATGACGGCGAGGGCGACGAGCGCCGGCAGGGCGGCCCGCAGCGCAGCGGGGATCCGGCGCGCCGGCGCGAGGGCGCCGAGGTCGGCGACCGCGGTGGCCGCCGCCAGCCACGTCGGCAGGGCGAGGATCGAGAAGTAGTGCGACGAGTAGCGCTGGGCGAGGGCCAGCTCGATCCACGCCGCGAGCAGCCAGGCTGCGACGCCCACGCGCATCGTGCGCTGAGCCGGCACGAGCAGCGGCCAGCGCACGACGGCGAGGACGGCCGCCAGCACGATGACGGCGGCGGACAGCGGCCAGGCCCGGTAGTAGGCGTACGCCTGGTCCCACGCCAGCCCGAACTGGGCGAAGAGGCTGCGACCGAGGCCGCTGCTCTGGTAGCTGCCGTAGATCCACCAGCCGCCCCAGAACTCGTCGAACGTGCCGCGCAGCAGGTACCAGGCCGGTGCGGCGAGCACGGTCAAGGCGGCGGCACCGACGAGCACGACGGCCCCGCGCACCCATTCGGTGCGGTGGGTCCGCCGCAGCCGGGCGAGCGCCATCGCACCGACCACGGTGGCTGCGAACACCGAGGTCAGCAGCGTCTGCACGCACAACCCGAGGAGCACCCCGACGACCGCGACAACGGCCAACCGGCGACGCGCCGTCCCGGACCACGGGCGGTCCCACAGGGCGAGCGTCCAGGCCACGGCGAGGATGGCGATCGTCATGTTCCGGCTGTAGAGCACGCCCGAGTAGTCGGCTCGCGAGATCACGAGGTGCACGAACGCGCCGCTGGCGACCGCCGCGGCCACGACGCGCGCGGTCCCGGCGACGCGGGCGGTCGTGGCGACGGCCACGGCGCACAGCGCGGCGGCGACCAGGACGAACGCCGAGATCGCCAACCAGAAGCCGTCGTCGGACGTGAGGAACGCGGCGATCCGGTAGACGAACGGTTCGAACGGCCCCTTGTTGTGGAGGGCGCCCGCGTAGTAGCCGACGCCGAGGGCGCCGACGCGGTCGATGAGCACCTTCATGAACTGCGGGTCGTAGTCCTGCGCCCGGAGCTCGTTGCCGAAGAGGGCGGCCGCGACGATCGACGTGGCGAGCGCGGTGGTGGCCAGCCAGACGGCGGTCACCGCGGCCGACCGACGGGCAGGGGCGACGGCCGCTGGTCCGACGGCCGCGACGGCGTCCGTCGTCTCCCCGTCGACGTCGGCCGCGACCGCGGTGCGACGCCCGTCGGCGATCGCCTCGATGCCCAGCGCGACCGCCAGGACGAGGGCCACCGAGAGGCGCGCCAGTGGTGCCACGAGATGTCGCTGGACCTCCAGTGCGTCGCCGGCGAAGGACAGGTACACGTCGAGCAGGGCCCCGAAGAGCGCCAGGCCGACGACGGCGGTGCGACCGCGCAGGCGGGCGCGCGACGCCGCCAGGACGAGCCCGGCTGCGGCGCCGCCGAGCCAGATCGCGAGCTGCATCGACGATCGCGGGCCGTCGAGGCCGGGTGATGCGAGGCGGTCACCGACGCCGAAGACGTCGTAGGCCTCGAAGTCGTAGCGCAGCAGCTCGTCGAGCCGGTCGCCGAGCAAACCGGACCAGAACGGGGCGTGACGCACGTACGAGACGAGCTGCCACCGCTGGCCGGCCCCGCTCGCCCACTGCCGGAACTCGGCCAGCGCCGGATCCTCGAGCATCGCCGAACCGTCGTCGAAGGCGTTGGCACCGGTGTGGGCCAGCAGGGCGTCGTCGACGGGCATCCCCCGCGCCTCGAACCAGGAGGTCATCGAGGCGTCGGGCAGGATGCGCAGGCCCACGTTGTTGATGACCGGGTAGACGTTGCGGTCCGCGACGTCCTGGGCGACCGTCACGTAGCCGCACAGCACGACGGCTGCGGCCGCCCCGGCGAGCAGCGTCCGCCCGAGCCGCGACGAGCGGGCGCGCCATCCCACCACGAGCAGGGCCGGGATGACGGTGACGGCGAACGTGACGACGTTCGAGTCGCGCGTGAGCACGAAGGCGAAGGAGACGGCGAGGGCGGCGATCGCCCGCCGCGTCGACGGCCGCGCCGCGAACCACCACCAGCCCGCCAGCGCGGCGACGCCGGTGGAGATGGCCAACGACTCCGACAGCACATGGGTGGTCCACAGCACGACGCGCGGTTGGACGGCGAGGGCGACCGTGAAGACGGTCGCGAACAGTTGCGCCCAGCGCGAGCGCAACGTCCGCAGGGCGACCGCGACGACGGCGCCGAACGCCGCGACGTGGAGCGCGATCTGGGCGAGCACGACGAAGCGCACGCTGCGCCCGACGGCCCAGAACAGGAGCGGGAAGCCGATCGGCCGCTCATCGAACCAGAACCGGCCGGAGAACGGCCCACGGCGGGCGACGGCCGAGAACGACGAGGAGTCCGGGAAGAACGGCGGGTAGCCGGCACCGAAGCCGCTGCCGACGACGCGGATCACGAACAGCGTGACGAGCACGACCGCCACGTGCAGGGCGATCGTGGTGCGGTTGGCGACCAGCCACGCCCACGCGCGGGCGCGCCCAGGCGGCGCGGGATCACCCGGCGGTGGCCCGATCAGCGCCGCGCCCTCGTCCTCCCCCGGCACCGGACCGGTCGCCGCCGGTCGGAGCTGCATCGGCGTCATTCTGCCCGCCACCCGACCCCGGTCGGAGGCACCCACGGTGGCCGCCGCGCCACAGGACGTCAGGTCGTCGATGGCCGCAGGTCGGCGACGAGCGCCGAGAGGACCCCGTTCACGAAGCGGCCGCTGTTGTCGGTCGAGAAGCGCTTGGCCAGCTCGACCGCCTCGTCGATGACGACGGCCACCGGCACGTCGGCCCGCTCGGCGAGCTCGTAGGCGCCGAGGCGCAGCACGTTGAGGTCGAGCACCGGCATCCGGTCGAGGGCCCAGCCCGTCGCCCGCGCCGCGATCGCCGCATCGAGGCGGTCGCGGTGGGCGACGACGCCACGCACGAGGCTGGCGGTGAGCTCGTCGGGCTCGACGATCTGGACATCGAGCGCGTCCAGGGGTGAGATGTCCTTCGCCTGCGCCTCGTACAGCAGGTACAGCGCCCGTTCGCGGGCGTCGGAGCGCCTGTCGGGGGCCTTCACGAGGTCACCGTGTCCACGTGTCCGTTCGGGGCCGACCTCACACGCGGGTGATGTAGTCGCCGCTGCGCGTGTCGACCCGGATGCGGTCGCCCTGCTCGACGAACAGCGGCACCTGGACGGTCTTGCCGGTCTCCAGCACTGCGGACTTGCGGGCGCCCGAGACGCGGTCGCCCTGCACCCCCGGCTCGGTCTGGGTGATCGTCAGCTCGACCGAGGCCGGGATCTCGACGCCGATGATCTGGTCCTGGTACTGGGCGATCTGGGCGACCGCCTGCTCGACGAGGTAGTCCGCGGCGTCCCCGAGGGCGACCCGCGGGACCATGATCTGGTCGTACGTCGAGGTGTTCATGAACACGTAGTCGTCGCCGTCCTTGTACAGGAACTGCATGTCCTGGCGGTCGACGATGGCCTGCTCGACGCGGATGCCGGCGTTGAACGTGCGCTCCAGCACGCTGCCCGTGCGGACGTTGCGCAGCTTGGTGCGCACGAACGCACCGCCCTTGCCGGGCTTGACGTGCTGGAACTCGACGACCTGGAAGAGGCCGTTGTCGAGTTGCAGCGTGATCCCGGTCTTCAGGTCGTTGGTCGTGATGGCAGGCATGGGGAGTCCTTGGACAGGTGGGTGAGCCGGCGGCCGCCGTCGGCGGTCACCGCGACGAGGTCCTCGATGCGGAACCCGCCGAAGCCGCCACGATAGAGGCCCGGTTCGCACGTCACCACGTCCCCCACCTGCAGCTCGGCGGTCGACACCTGCGACGCGAAGGGGTCCTCGTGGATGTCGAGGCCGACGCCGTGCCCGGTGCCGTGGAGGTACCAGGCGCCGTACCCGGCCGCCGTGAACAGGTCGCGGCACACGGCGTCGACGTCCTTGGCGGCGACGCCGGGGCGGATCGCGGCGAGCCCGGCGAGCTGGGCCTCGAGGACGAGGTCGTAGACCGCCTGCTGCTCGGCCGTCGGGTCGCCGACGACGAAGGAGCGGGTCATGTCGGAGTGGTAGCCGTCGACGAGTGCACCGACGTCGATGATCACGGTGTCGCCCTCGACGATCGGGCGCCGTCCCGTCTCGTGGTGCGGGCGCGCCGCGTTGTCCGGGCCGCTGGCGACGATCGTGTCGTAGCTCGGGCCGTGGGCGCCGAGCTTGCGCATCCGGTGGTCGAGCTCGTCGCGGACGTCGGCCTCGGTGGGCGTGTCGGCCAACAGCGGGGCGACCGCCGTGAGGGCGGTGTCGGCGATCTCGGCGGCCCACGCCATGCGGGCGAGCTCACCGGCGTCCTTCGTCCGCCGCAGGCCGACGATCGTCCCGTCGTCGGGCGTCAGGTCGAGGTCGCGGCGCGAGGTCGAGCCACGCCGCGTGGGTGAGGTGGGTGGCCTCGGCGCGCACGGGGCCACGGCCGGCCAGGGCGACGACGTGGTCGCGGATCTGCGGGCGGGTGGTCCCGACGACGACCTCGACGACGTCTCCCAGGCCGGCGAGGGCGAGATCGGCGGCGGCCCGCTCGGCGTAGCGGCCGTCCGTCACGAGGCTGCAGCGCTCGGGACCGACCACGACCCACGCCAGCGAGCCGCCGAACGACGTCAGCCAGCGGATGTTCGACGGCGTCGAGACCACCAGCGTGGCGCCGGGCTGGGCGGCCCGCACGGCGTCGGGTCGGGTGGCGTAGCCGATCGCCGGCAACGAGGGGCTCATGCGCCCCGGCCGAGCAGCTCGGCGACCGCCGCGGCAGCGAGGGCGTAGCCGTGGCCGCCGAAGCCGACGATCGAGCCCTTGGCGACCGGCGCGATCACGCTCGTGTGGCGCCACGGCTCGCGGGCGTTGGGGTTCGACAGGTGCAGCTCGACGACCGGACCGTCGAAGGCGGCGAGGGCGTCGTGGATGCTCCACGCGTAGTGGGTGAACGCGCCCGGGTTGATGATGATCGCCGCGCAGCGCCGCCGGGCGCCGTGGATGGCGTCGACGAGCTCGCCCTCGTGGTTGCTCTGGAACGATTCGACGGCGAGCCCGTGCGTCGTGAGCACCGCCTCCGCCGTGGCCACGTGGTCGGCCATCGTCGCCGTCCCGTAGATCTCCGGCTCGCGGTCGCCGAGCAGGTTGAGGTTCGGCCCGTGGAGCACGAGCACGATCGGTCGTTCGCCGTCCACCCGCCAACCGTACGCCCCATCCCCTCCCATCCGAGTGTTTCGTGCATGCGAGTGTTTCGTGTGGGTGGCCCCCGCACGAAACACTCCGACGCGCCAAACACTCGGATGGGGTCAGCGGCGGAGGCGGTAGAGGACGTGGCGGCGCAGGGGGTCCCCGGGGGCGAGGTTCGGGTGGTCGAAGTCGTCGGCCGGGTCGTGGGTCATGGCGAGCTTCGCCATGACGCGGCGGGACCGCTCGTTGGACACCGCGGTGAAGGCGATGATCTCGTCGAGGCCGAGCTCGTCGAACCCGAAGGTCACACCCGGCTGCGGCGGCCTCGGGTGCGTAGCCGTGGCCCCAGTGCGCCGACGCGATGCGCCAACCGAGGTCGACGAAGCGGTCGACGGCGAACGGCGGCGTCCACGACTGCGTCGTCAGTCCGGCGGCGCCGATGCAGGTGCCGTCGAGGTCGACGCACCACCAGCCGTAGCCGTGCTCGTCCCAGCGGTCGCGCATGCGGTCGAGCAGCGCGTCCGCCGCGCGTCGGTCGAGCGGCGGCCCGAGCGTGGCCATCACGACCGGGTCGGCGTGGATCGCGGCCCACGCCGGGCGGTCGGCGTCGGTGAACCCTCGCAGCAGCAGCCGAGCGGTGCGGACCTCGGGGATCACGCCCGGACGTCGTCGAGCGCAGCGCGCGCGGCGGCCTCGGGGACGTCGGGGACGACCTCGACGCCGGCCGCGCCGTCCAGCACGAACGTCAGCCCGCCGGTCAGCGCCTTCTTGTCGCGCCCCATGAGCCTCACGAGGTCGTCGGTCGACAGCCAGTCGGGGACGGTCGTCGGCAGCCCGTACGTGCCGCCCACCACGGCGCGGTGCTCCTCGACGCGCGCCGCGCCGATGCGGTCGAGCCGGCGCGCCAGCGCGGCGGCGTAGACCAGGCCGACGCCGACGGCTTCGCCGTGGGTCAGGCGGTGCTCGGTGGCGATCTCCAGGGCGTGGGCGAGCGTGTGCCCGTAGTTGAGCAGGGCCCGGCGACCGCCCTCGCGCTCGTCGGACGCCACCACGTCGGCCTTGATCTCGACGCAGCGGGCGACGCGGTCGGTCAACGACAAGGCGTCGAGGTCGTCGCCCGTGAGGAAGTGGTACTTCGCCATCTCGCCGTCGCCGGAGCGCCGCTCGCGCGGCGGGAGGGTCGCCAGCGCGTCGAGATCGCAGACGACGCCCGCCGGCTGCCAGAAGGCGCCGACGAGGTTCTTGCCCTCGGGCAGGTTGACGCCGGTCTTGCCGCCGATCGCCGCATCGACCATCCCGAGCAGCGTGGTGGCGACGTGGACCACGGGCACGCCGCGGTGCCAGGTCGCGGCGGCGAACCCGGCGACGTCGGTGACCATCCCGCCGCCGACGCCGACCACGACGTCGTTGCGGGTGAGCCCGATCTGGGCGAACCCCCGGCTGAGCATCTCGATCGTCGCCAACGTCTTGGCCGGCTCGCCGTCGCCGATCTCCAGCCGCGACGTGGCGACGGGCAGGTCGACGGCGAACGGGACCGTGGCCTGCGACACGATCGCGGCGCGCCGCGTCGAAGCCGGCAGCAGGCCGGCGAGCGCCGCCACTGCTCCGTGGCCGACGACGACGTCGTAGGCGCGGTCGCCGAGCGGCACGGTGATCCGCCGGATCCCGGACGCCACCTCGACGATCCGGTCAGCGATGGCGTCAACGTCGAGGGCGTCGGTGTCGATGACGACGTCAGCAGCTTCCCGGTACAGCGGCTCGCGCTCGGGCAGCAGGCGCCGCATCGCCGCGTCGGGGTCACCGTCGAGCAGCGGGCGGTGGACGCCGCGCGTCGCCCGCACCGCGAGCACCGCCGGGTCGGCGCGCAGCCAGACGACGAGGGCGCCCGAGCGCTGCAGCGCCTCGCGGTTCTCGGGCCGCATCAGCACGCCACCGGCGGCCGCGATGACGAGGGGCTCCGGCACGTCGAGCGCCTCGACGAGCGCGGCCGTCTCCAGCACGCGGAACGCCGGCTCGCCGTCACGCTCGAAGATCTCGCGGACGGTGCGGCCGGTGCGCGCCTCGATCAGCTCGTCGGAGTCGACCATCCGTCGACCGAGGCGGGCGGCGAGGCGGTGGCCGACGGTGGTCTTGCCGGCGCCCATCATCCCGACGAGGACGATGTGGCGGGTGTCGGCGGACGTCACGGCAGCGTGGCGCGGAAGCCGTCGGCGTTGCGGACGAGCTCGGCGACCGAGTCGCCACCGAACTTGCGCTGCGCCTCGGCCGCCAGCACGAGGGACACCATCGTCTCGGCGACCACACCCATCGCCGGCACCGCGGTCACATCGGTGCGCTCCTTGAACGACACCGCCGATTCCTTCGTCGCCGTGTCGACCGTCTCCAGCACGGGCACGTTCAGCGTGGCGAGCGGCTTCATCGCAGCGCGCACGACGATCAGCTCGCCGGTCGACATGCCGCCCTCGACCCCACCGGCGAGCGTGGTGTCGCGGCGGTACTGCCCGGCGGCGGCGTCCCAGCGGATGGCGTCGTGGGCATCGCTCCCCCGCCGCCCGGCGACCTCGAAGCCGTCGCCGATCTCGACGCCCTTGACGGCCTGGATGCTCATCACGGCCTGGGCGAGCAGGGCGTCGAGCTTGCGGTCCCAGTGGACGTGGCTGCCGAGGCCGACCGGCACGCCCTCGGCGAGCACCTCGACGACGCCGCCGAGCGAGTCGCCGTCCTTGGCCGCCGCCTTGATCTCCAGGATCATCGCCTCGGCGCCGCCGGGGTCGAAGCAGCGCACGGGCGACTCGTCGACGGTGGCCAGGTCGGCGTACGACGGGCGGGCACCGGCCGACATGGCCTGGCCCATCTGCACGACGTGCGAGAGCACGTGCACGCCGAGCTCGGCGAGCAGCAGCTTGGCGAGCGCGCCCGCGGCGACCCGCGCCGCCGTCTCCCGGGCGCTCGCCCGCTCGAGGACGTCACGGGCGTCGGTGAAGCCGTACTTCTGCATCCCGGCGAGGTCGGCGTGGCCGGGGCGGACCTGGGTCAGCGGGTCCTTCGTGGCGCCCGGCGCGGGGTCCATCTCCTCGTGCCACTTGTCGCTGCGGAACCACTCGGTGTTCTTGATCTCGATGGCGACGGGCGAACCGAGCGTGCGCCCGTGGCGAACGCCGCCGATCAGCGTCAGCTCGTCGACCTCGAACCGCTGGCGGGGGCCGCGCCCGTAGCCGAGGCGGCGGCGGGCGAGCTCGGACTGGATGTCCTCGACCGTGACGGCCAGCCCGGCGGGGAGGCCCTCGACGATGACCACGAGGCCCTGCCCGTGGGATTCGCCGGCGGTGAGGTAGCGGAGCACGGGGCACCACGTTACTGGCGGTGGTCCCCGACCCCGAAGGTCGATCATCCGAGTGTTTCGTGCATCCGAGTGTTTGCCGCAGGGGGCCCCCGCACGAATCACTCGGATGCAGCAAACACTCCGATGGACCTCTAGGCGGGGGCGGCGCGGCGGGCGAGCTCGGCCTCGGCGGCGGCGCGGATGACGGCGGGGTCGGGGCGCACGCCGGTCCAGAGGACCTGCTGCAGCACGGCCTGGTGCACGAGCATGCCCAAGCCGTCCACGACCTGGCAGCCGATGCGCCGGGCGGCGCGCAGCAGGGCCGTCTCGAGCGGGTGGTACACGAGATCGGCGACGACCTGACCGGCGCGCAGCAGCGCCGGATCGACCGGCAGCTCGGCGCTGCCCATCCCGATCGACGTGGCGTTGACGACGATGCCGGCGTCGCGCACGTCGGCCGGTGCGCCGACGCGCCCCGCGGCGGCGAGCGCGGCGGCCTCCTCGGCCCGGGCCGCCGTCCGGTTGACGACGACGACGTCGGCGGCCCCGGCGCGCCCGACGGCATCGACGACGCTGCGCGCGGCGGCTCCCGCGCCCACCACGGCGATCGTCGCGCCAGCGACAGCGACGCCCGCTGCCGCCAGCGAGGCGACGAACCCGTCGCCGTCGGTGCTGTGGCCGACCAGCGTGGTGCCCGCGCCGCGGACCACCGTGTTGACCGATCGCAGGGCGGCCGCCGCCGGGGCCAGCTCGTCGACGGCGTGGGCGACGTCCTCCTTGTGCGGCATCGTCACCGAGAGCCCGCCGATGCCGAGCACGCGGACGGCATCGAGGGCAGCCGCCGCCGCACCGGGCGCCACGTCGAACGCCACGTACGTCCAATCGAGGCGGCCGGCGGCGAACGCCGCGTTGTGCAACGCCGGCGACAGCGAGTGCCCGACCGGGTGGCCGATGACGGCGGCGACCGGCACGGCGAGGAGTCGCCCTACAGGACGCCGGCGGCGATCGCGGCCTGCACGTTGGCGTCGTGCTGCTCGGCCGTGACGGCGAACGCGTGGTTGCCCTCCTCGTCGCGCAGCACGTAGTAGAGGTACTCGCACGGCGTGCCTTCCGCGAGGCCGGCGCACAACGGATCGCCCACGCTCGGGTTCGCCGCGGGGTTCAGGGCGGCGCGGATCGACGCCCGCCCGGGGTTGGCGATCGGCGTCGGCGGGAGCCCCGTGTTGAGGTACGTGTTCCACGGGCCGGGCGTCTGGCGCTGCTGGTCGAACGGGATCGCCGCCGGGTCGCCGCCGGCCGCCTGCGTGCCGTAGAGCACGCTGGCGTCGATCGCCAACGGCATGCCACGGGCGATGCGGTTGTAGATGACGCGAGCGATCTTCGGGCGGTCGGCGTCGGTCTTCGCCTCCCGTTCGATGAGCGAGGCGATGACGAGGATCTCGTAGGGCGTGCGGCCGAAGCGCTCGCCCTTCGTGACGATGTCCTCCTGGTTGGCGACGCGCTCCATCTGCCCGACCATCCGACCCAGCACGTGGGCCGGGGACTCGCCGTTGGAGACCTGGTAGGTGTCGGGGAACAGCAGGCCCTCGAGCGACGCGACGCCCGGCGGGCGCAGGCTCAGCACGAGCGCCGGGTCGACCGTGGCCGCCATCACGTCGGCCACCGTCATCGTCGGCATGTCACGGTCGAGCCGCTCGGCGATCTGGGCCACCGTGAAGCCCTCCGGGAACGTCACCTTGGTGTACGTCTCGCTCGGCGGGGTGCGCAGGCGGGCCAGCAGGTTGCCCATGTGGTCGCTCGTGCGCAGCTCGAAGTAGCCGGGCGTCAGGACGAGCCCGCCGTTGTGGTCGGTGTACCACCGGAACACCCCGGCGTCCTCGACGAAGCCCTGCTCCTGCAGACGCACGCTGACCGTCTGGAGCGTGTCGCCGTCGCTCACGGTGAAGGCGACGGGGTCGCTGGGGTCGCCGGCGGGGTTGATCTGGTGCACGTACCACCAGCCGACGAGGCCGGCCACGAGGATCGCGACGGTCGTCAGCGCGAGCAGCGTGTAGGCCACCCACTTGACCGAGCGGGTCTGCCAGCGCAGGCGTTCCACGACCCCCGCGCCCTCGGCGTCGTCCCACGGGTCCGTGCTCCAGTCGAGGACGTCGAGCGAATCGAGGTCGTCGAGGTCGTCGATGCCGCGCGCCGCTGCCAGGTCGCGGCGCGCCGCAGCCCGCTCGCGCGCCAGCTCCTCGGCGAGCGTCACGGCGTCGCCTCCCGCCGGGCGTCGAGCCACGCCTGCAGGATGACCGCGGCCGCGACCTTGTCGACGAGCTGGCGGCGTGCCGGTCCGCGCACCCCGCCCTCGGCGAGGGCGCGGTTGGCGGTCACCGTGGTGAACCGCTCGTCGTGGGTCTCGACCGGCACCCCCACCACGCTAGCCAGGGCCGTTGCCTCGGCCCGGGCAGCCCGGGCGGCCGGCCCGTCGGCTCCCGACAGGCTGTGCGGCATCCCGACCACCACGCAATCGGCCTCCTCGGCGCGCACGAGCTCGGCGATCCGGGCATGGTCGTGACGCCGGGACCGGCCGCGGGTGATCACGGTGAGCGGTGAGGCGATCGTGCCCGTCAGGTCGCTGACCGCGACGCCGATGCGCTTCGACCCGAGGTCGAGGCCGAGGGCGCGCACGGTCGTGTCAGACGCGGGCACCGGCCGCCGCGTCGGCGGCGATGCGCAGCGCCTCGTCCATGCCGGCCGGGTCGCGCCCGCCGGCGGTCGCCACGTCGCCCTTGCCGCCGCCACCACCGCCGACGGCCTTGGCGGCGTCCTTGATGAGGCTCGACGCCTGGATGCCCGTCGCTGGTGTCACGGCGGCCACGAGGCTGACGCCACCGGCCGACGTGACGCCACCCAGGACGACGACGTCCGACGCCCGGCTCGTTGCGCACGGCGATCGCGAGGTCGCGGAGGTCGCCGGTGTCGAGACCGTCGACGCGCTGCACGACGACACCGTCGACCGCCGCCGCGGCCAGCTCCCCGGCCCGGCCGGTGGCCAGCTTGGCGCGCAGCGCCTTGAGCTCGTCGCTGAGGCTCCGCAGCTCGTCGAGCTTGCGCTGGACGCCGCCGACGAGGTCGTCGCCCGTCGTTCCGAGCAGCTTGGACGCATCCGCCAGCACCCGCTCGTCGCGCTGCAGCAGGGCCACGCTCGCCTCCCCCGTGACGGCTTCGATGCGGCGCAGGTTGGAGCCGATCGAGCCCTCGCTGACGACCTTGATCGTGCCGATGTCGCCGGTGGCGCGGACGTGCGTGCCGCCGCACAGCTCGATGGAGGGGCCGGCCTCCAGGACGCGCACGATGTCGCCGTACTTGTCGCCGAAGAACGCGATCGCGCCGAGCTGCTCGGCCTCCGCCTTGCTCGTCTCGAACGCCCGCACGCCGGAGTTCGCCAGCGTGGCGCGGTTGGCGATCTGCTCGATCTGCTCGATCTGCTCCGCCGTCACCGGCTCGTAGTGCGAGAAGTCGAACCGCAGGCGCTCCGGGGCGACCAGCGAGCCCGCCTGCTTGACGTGGTCGCCGAGCACCTCGCGCAGGGCGTGGTGCAGCAGGTGCGTCGCGGTGTGGTTGCGCCGGGTCGCGTCGCGGCGGGCGACGTCGATGGCCGCCGTCGCCAGCTGGCCCGGCACGAGCTCGCCCTCGACGAGCGCGCCCGACGTGGCGGCGCAGGTTGGGCAGGGCGAACGTCGTGTCGAGCACCTCGACGACGCCGGTCTCCGTGCGGATCGTGCCGCGGTCGCCGATCTGGCCACCGCTCTCGGCGTAGAACGGCGTGCGGTCGAGGAAGACCTCGAGGAGGTCCTCGCGGCCCTCGCCCGATGCCGGGACGACCGCCAGCACGCGGGCCTCGGCGACGTCGTCGGTGTAGCCGACGAACGTCGTCGTGCCGAACTGCTCGACGACCTCGCGGTAGGCGTCGACGTTGGCGTCGTCGCCGCCCTTCTGCCGGGCCGCCTTCGCCCGGCGGCGCTGCTCGCCCATCTCGGCCTCGAAGCCCGCCACGTCGACGGCCACGTCGCGCTCGCCGGCGATCTCCTGCGTCAGCTCGAGCGGGAAGCCGTACGTGTCGTGGAGCACGAACGCGGTCGAGCCGGAGAGCTGGCCGACGCCGCTGGCGAGCTCGCCCTCGAGGATCGCGAGGCCGTTGCGCAGCGTCTGGCGGAAGCGCTCCTCCTCCTTGCCGAGCACGCCGACGATGAAGTCGCGCTGGCGGGCGACGTCCGGGTAGGCGTTGCCCATCACCGTCACGGCGACATCGGCGAGCGTCGGCATGACCAGCTGCTCCGTGCCGAGCAGGTAGGCGTAGCGCACGGCACGGCGGATGATGCGCCGCAGCACGAACCCGCGGGCCTCGTTGCTCGGGAACACGCCGTCGGCCACGAGCATCGCCGCCGACCGGGCATGCTCGGCGAGGACCCGCACCGCGAAGCTGTCGCGGTCGTCGTAGTCGCCGGCCCGGTACGTGCGCCCGGTCAGCGCGCAGGCCTGCGCGATGAGCGGCGCCATCAGGTCGGTCTCCCAGACCGCGTCGACGCCCTGCAGCAGGCAGAGGATCCGCTCGAGCCCGGCGCCGGTGTCGATCTGCGGCTTCGGCAGCGGCGTCCGCGAGCCGTCCGGCGCCTGGTCGTACTGCATGAACACGAGGTTCCAGAACTCCATGAACCGGTCGCCGTGGGGGTCGTTGAGCGGCCCGCCGTCCGGTCCGAACTCCGGGCCGCGGTCGTAGTGCAGCTCGCTGCACGGTCCGCAGGGGCCGGTGTCGCCCATCTGCCAGAAGTTGTCCTTGTCGCCGAGGCGCTGGATGCGCTCCATCGGGACGCCGACGACCTCGTGCCAGATCTTCTCGGCCTCGTCGTCGCTCTCGTGGACGGTGACCCAGATGCGCTCGGGGTCGAAGCCCCAGACCTCGGTGACGAGCTCCCAGCTGTAGGGGATCGCCAGCTCCTTGAAGTAGTCCCCGAAGCTGAAGTTGCCGAGCATCTCGAAGAAGACGAGGTGGCGCTTGGTCCGCCCGACGTCGTCGAGGTCGTTGTGCTTGCCGCCGGCGCGCACGCACTTCTGCGAGCTCACCGCACGGGAGAACGGCGGCGCCTCGTCGCCCACGAAGTACGGCTTGAACGGCACCATCCCGGCGACGTTGAAGAGCACCGTCGGGTCGTGCGGGATGAGGCTCGCCGAGGCGACCGGTGTGTGCTCGCGCCGTGCGAAGAAGTCGATGAACGACTGGCGGAGCTCGTCGGCGGTGCGCGGAGGCGAGGTCATAGGTCCTGGCGAGCCTACCTGGGGCCCGGAACGCGGGAGCCGGGGCCACCGGCCAATAGCGTCTCGGTTCGATGGTGACGCCGCCCGACGACCTGCACGAGTGGATCAGCTTCGAGGATCCGGGCGAGCTGCGGACCTGGGTCTTCGACGCCACGTTCCTGCGATCGAACTACCGCTGCATCTACGGCGCCGGCTGCCCCGGCATCCTCGACGCCCCGGCGCCCGAGCTCGAGCAGGGCTGCTGCTCCTACGGCGCCCACTTCGTCGACGACGACGACGTCGCCAACGTGGTCAAGGCGTTCGTGCGCCTCACCCCGGCCCAGATGCAGTTCCACGCCAAGGCGACGCAGGGGCGGCTTCCTGCGCGCCGGCGAGCCGGGCGACGACGGTGTCGAGCCGACCGTGACGCGAATGGTCGACGGCGCCTGCATCTTCCTCAACCGGCCCGGCTTCCCCGGCGGCACGGGGTGCGCGCTGCACATCGCGGCCCTCGACGCCGGCGAGCGTCCGCTCGACTGGAAGCCGAACGTCTGCTGGCAGGTGCCGATCCGCCTCGAGCACTCGACGGACGAGAACGGGCACCTGACGTCGCGGCTGCGGGAGTGGAAGCGCCGCGACTGGGGCGAGGGCGGGGCCGACTTCCACTGGTGGTGCACGGAGTCACCGGAGGCGTTCGTCGGCGATCGGCCCGTCTACCAGGAGTCGCGCGACGACATCGTCGAGCTCGTCGGCGAGGGCGTCTACGACACCCTCGTGGCGCAGCTGGAGCGGGAGGAGTGGATCCCGCTGCCGCATCCGGCCGATCCGGCGCTGACGCCGGGGCCGGTCAGCGCTCAGCCGTCGTCGTCGTCCGTGTCCTCGTCGTCGAACTCGACGCCGTACTTCTCGGCCAGGGCGGCGTAGTCGTCGTCCTCATCGTGCTGGGTGGTGGTCGTACCGCGGTCCCGATCCCCGAATCCGAGATCGAAGGCCCCCGGGCCCGACTGCTTCAACTTGCGCGCCTCTTCGAAGCGGCGATGACGACCCTTCTTCACGTAGGGCTCCCACGACTAGTGCGTTGACATTGGATGCCAGTCTACCGGGCCCACCCCTGGGGAGACGGCATCCCCTTGTGCCAGGATCGCCGCCATGCCCCGCGGCCTTCCCAGCCCCGCTCGGCGAGCGGTCGCCATCCTCAACCAGAAGGGCGGGGTCGGCAAGACGACGGTCACGTTGGGGCTCGCCGCCGCCGCCACGGCGGCCCGGTCGGCGCGTGCTGGTGGTCGACCTCGACCCCCAGGCCTCGTCGACCTGGGTGCTCGGCCACGAGGCGTCCGACGGCGTCGGGACGGTGGCCGACGTGCTCGCCGGCGGCGCCCTCGACGACTCGATCGTGCCCTCACGCTGGGACGATGCGCTGGAGGTCCTGCCCGGCAGCGCGGCCACCGCCGGCGCCGCCGACCGCGAGGGCACGGCCCGGTTGCGGGCCGCGCTGGCCGCCCTCCCGCCGGACCGCTACGACGCCATCCTCCTCGACTGCCCGCCCACGCTGGGCGGATCGACGCTGTCAGGGCTCACCGTCGCCCGCCACGCGCTGATCGTCGTCGACCCCACCGCCCTCGGCCTGCGCGGCATCGGCGCCGTCGCCGACGCCGTCGACGGGGTGTGGGACGGGGACAACCCCGACCTCGATCTCTGTGCGGCGTCGTCGTCAACCGCGTCCCGGCGGTGTCCTCGGAGGCCGACCGCCGCCTCGACGAGCTCGGCCGGATCGTCGGGCGCGGGACGATCTGGAAGCCGCCGATCCCGCAGCGCGTCATCGTCAACCAGGCCCTCGGCGAGCGCCGCCCGATCCACGCCTACGGCGCCCGTGCCGGCGAGGTCGTCGACGCCTTCGACCAGCTGTGGCGCAAGCTGCGCGCCTGCTGCGGTCCTGAACCCCCGAACTGTCAGCCTGAACCGGCCCGATCGGGCCGGTTCGCGCTGACAGGACGTCGGGTCAGACGTCGATCAGGCGCAGCGAGCCCTTGCCGTCGAACGTCAGCCCGGCGCGGCCCTCCATCAGGCGGGTCGAGGCCGTCGCCGACCAGCTCGGCGCGCCAGCCGTGGGCGAGGCGGGCGTCGGGGTCGCCGCGGATGATCGCCACCAGATCGGCCCGGGTGGCCAGCAGGGCGGTGTCGATGCGAGCGTCCCGCGCGACCTGGCTGACCCACGCCGACACGAGCGTCACGGCCGGCCGCTTCGAGCGGTCGAGCTCGTCGACGGCGTCCGGGACGGGCGGCGGCTCGGCCACCTTGCCGACGGCGACGGCGGCGACGATCTCGCGCCCGATGCGCCCGCGGCGGTGGCGCTCGTCGACGCCGCGGGCCTGCGCCAGCTCCTCGACCGTCGTCGGCTGGCGCTGCGAGATGCCGAGGATCGCCAGGTCGGGCAGCACTTGGCGCACCGGCGTGTCGTTGGCCGCCGCCTCGCGCTCGCGCCACGCCGCCACCGCCTGGGCCACGGCCCGTGCTCGCGACCGCAGCGACCGGGCGTCCTTCAGCTTCGCCCAGGCGACCTCGGGGTCGATGGCGCCGGTCGGGCGGCTGCGCAGCTCCTCGCACGCCTCCTCGGCCCACCCGAGGCGGCCGAGGTCGGACAGCTGGGCGATGAGCCCGTCCTGGAGCTCGAGCAGCGAGGCCACGTCGGCCGCCGCGTAGGCCTGCTGGGCCGGCGTGAGCGGGCGGCGCAGCCAGTCCGTCAGGCGGTCGCCCTTGGCCGGCGTGATGCCGAGCTCGCCCTGCAGCAGCGACACCAGCGACGGCGTGCCGTAGCCGACGAAGCCGGCGGCCACCTGGGTGTCGAACAGCCGCTGCGGGATCGCCCTGACGGCGTGGGTCAGGACGTCGAGGTCCTGCTGGGCGGCGTGGGCGACGGCCAGCGTGTCCGACTCGAACAGCCGGACGAAGGCCTTCGGGTCGATCGCCAGCGGGTCGATGAGCACGAGGCCGCCGGGCCACGCGATCTGCACGAGGGCGAGGCGCGGGAAGTAGGTCTTCTCGCGGTGGAACTCGGTGTCGATGGCGTAGCGCGGCTCGACGAGCAACGCATCGATGACGTCGTCGAGATCGGCCTGGCGGTCGATCCAGCGCCCCGTCACGAGGGCTGGTCCCCTCCGACGGTCTCCCTGCCGGATGCGATCCAGGCCAGCGTCCCGCCCGCCACGTTGGCGACCTCGAGACCGTCGAGCCCTGCGCGTCGAGCCACTCGCAGGCCCGCATGCTGCGCCCGCCCGAGCGGCAGATCACGTACGTGGGCCCGGCGCCGGCGAACGCGTCGACGTGATCGGGAACGGTGGCGAGGGGCACGAGCACGGCGCCCGGCACGTGGCCGTCCCTGTACTCGTCGGGCTCGCGCACGTCGACGACGCGCGCGCCGGCCGCGAGCCGGTCGGCGAGCTGATCGACGTCGATCTCCTGGACTGCCACCGGGCCAACATACCGAGTGTCCTCCTCGGCGGCCGACAGATCGTCGGGCGTGTTGACGTTGCGGAGCGGGCTGGACGCCACCGGCACCTCGGTGTGGGGCACCGCCGCGACCAGTTCGTGCAGGGCGCGGGCGCCGCCGTCCCAGGCCTCCCGCAGGGCCGGCGCGGCGGCGGTGCGCCATGCCGTGAGCGAGTGCTGCCAGCGGTCCGTGACGGCCACCGCCGCGTCGACGCCGCGGTCGACGAGCGCCGTCACCAGCGCGGTGACCGTCGTCGCGTCGAGTGCCGGCAGGTCGCACGAGGCGACGACGACGTGGTCGTCGGCCGCGGTGCGCAGCGCGGTCAGCACCCCACCGCCGGGTCCCTGACCAGGGAAGTCGTCCGCGACCGCGGCTCGAGCGAGCCGCGCCAGGAGCACGCTGTCGCCGCCGATCAGGCGCACCGGGTGGCAGCCGGCCGCCTCCAGCGCGGCGGCCACGCGCTCGGCCATCGCCACGCCGCCCACCTCGACGAACGCCTTGTCGGTGCCCATGCGGCTGCTCCGGCCGCCGCAGAGCACCGCCCCGGCGGTCACGAGCCGGCGCGTGGCGGGCCGTCGGGGTCGAGTTGCACGAGGAACGTCGCCACCCGCTCGGCCTCGTCGGCCTCCCCGATCGCCGCGGCCATCGCCCCCAACCCGGCGAGCGCCCGCAGGAACCCGCGGTTCGTCGGCTCCGACCAGCGCACGTAGCCCGAGCCGCGCCAGCCGTTCGCCCGCAGCGCATCGAGGCCACGGTGGTAGCCGACCCGGTAGTAGGCGTAGCGCTCGATGTCGTCGCGGCCGATGTCGCCGAGCTCGGCCCACACGTCGAGGTACCGCGGCCAGCGGGCGGCGACCGCACCGAGCGCGGCGCGCCGATCCTCACCGTCGCGGGCCAGCGCGGCGTCCAACGCCGCTCGGGCCTCGGCGTCGGCGGCCGGCAGCACCGTGGTCGGCAACCCCGAGGACATCATCACGGGCCGTTGGTCGCTCACCTCGACATCATGCCCCGCCGCTCGACCGCGACCCCTGTCGACACCCCGATCTGGGCGGGATCCGTACCTGGGCGGGATCCGTCCCGGATCCCGGGACGATCCCCGCCCGGAGACGATTCCCGCCCAGATGGTGGGACGGCACCGGATGCCCGGGCGGCGGGATGGCGGCCGCCTACGGTCAGGCGGTGCCGGCGGCCGACCTCACCACCGTCCGCGACGTCGCGCTGGCGATCGTCACGGGGGCCGTCGTGCTGGCCGTCGTCTTCGCGGTCGTGATCAGGTGGGTCGTCGGCAAGCTCGTGACGGTGCTCGTCCTCGGGTCGCTCGCCGCCGTCGTGTGGTGGCAGCGCGAGACGCTGCAGGAGTGCGCCGGCGACGTCGGTCAGACGTTGGCTGCCGGTGCGAGCGATGCCACGACGTGCACGTTCTTCGGGCGTGACGTCACGGTGCCGTCCCCGCGCGGGTGATCAGGTCGCGCACGACGGCGGCGACGGCGTCGGGATGCGTGCTGGGCCCGAAGTGGCGGGCACCCTCGATCGTGACGACCGGGCAGTCCGCCAGCACCTCACCGAGGTGGGCCGTCGAGCGGAGGTGGTGCTCGTTGCCGTCGGAGCCGCGCATGGCGACGGCCGGCACGCGGACGCGCGCCGGATCCCACGGCGCCGCCCGCTGGAGGTCGGCGAGCTCGGCGACCATCGTCACGCCCTCGGCGCGCCGCGCGGCCCGTGTCCGCGCCGGCAGCCGCGCCCACTTCTCGTCACCGACCATCCGGCGCATGAAGCGCTCGGCGGCGGCAGCCGGATCATCCTCACTGGCCGCCGCCTGACCGCCGGCGGTCGTCGTCGGCCACCACTCGAGCCACGGCAACGGCGACTCGTAGACACCGACCGCCCGGACCAGTTCGGGGTTGCGGTCGGCGAGGGCGAGGGCGACGTTGCCGCCGTAGCTGTGCCCGAACAGGACGGCGGGACGCCCGTCGAGGACAGCGACGAGGTCGGCGACCTGCTCGTCCATGCCGAACGGGCCGGCGTGCGGCGTCGAGCGCCCGTAGCCCCGCCGGTCGTAGCGCAGGACCCGGGCGCCGTCGTCGAGGCGCCGCGACACCTTCAGCAGGCCGGCCGAGCGGTCGAGAGATCCGTGCACGAGGGCGACGAGCGGCGCGCCGGCCGGGCCGGCCTCCTCCGCCCACAGCGCCGGCGTCACGCGACCTGGACGACCCGCAGCACGTCCGTCGAGGCCGAATCCCGACGATCCGGGGCCCCGGCGAGGACGAGGACGATGTCGCCGTGCGCGATGAAGCCGTGCTGGAGGGCGGTCTCGACGGCGAACCAGACCATCTCGTCGCTCGACGTGTACGTCTCCACCTGCACCGACTCCACGCCCCACAGCAGCGCCAGCGCGTTGACGGTGCGCGGGTCGGGCGACAGCCCGACGAGCCGGCACTCCGGGCGGAAGCGGGCGATCGCCCGGGCCGTGCGCCCGCTGCGCGTGCAGCACAGGATGGCCGTCGCGCCCGCGTCGTGGGCGGCCTGCCACGCGGCGTGCGAGACGGCCAGCGTGATGCGGTCGGCGACGTCGGCGGCCCAGGTGCGCTGCTCCGAGCCGAGGCGCTGCGCCCACTGCTTGTAGCTCGCCTCGGCCTCCGCCCGCGCCGCGATGCGGGCCATCGTCGACACCACCAGCACCGGATCGTGCCCGATGGCCGTCTCGCCGGACAGCATCGAGCGCGTCGGTGCCGTCGAACACCGCGTTGGCGACGTCGCTGACCTCCGCACGCGTCGGCGTCGGGGCGTCGATCATCGTCTCGAGCATCTGGGTCGCCGTGATGACCGGCGTCCCCACGCTCACGCAGTGGCGGATGATCTGCTTCTGCAGGTGCGGGACGTCCTCCGGCGGGCAGTCGATGCCGAGATCGCCGCGGGCCACCATCAGGGCGTCGGCGACCTCGGTGATCGCGGCGAGCTCTCCGAGGGCCGACGCCGTCTCGATCTTGGCGACGATGCCGGCGCGGACGCCGACGACCTCGCGCAGGGCGACGACGTCGGCGGCGCGGCGGACGAACGAGAGCGCGACGTACTCCACGCCGGCGGCGCTGACCGCCTCCGCGAGCTCGAGGTCGCTGCGGCGTCGGCGCGAACATCTGCAGCCGCTCGCACGACAGGTGGACACCCGGCCGGCCCTGCGGGCGCCCTCCGCTCTCGACCTCGGCACGCAGGGCCGTCGCGTCACCGGCGACGACCCGCAGCGTGATGCCACCGTCACCGAGCGCGATGCGGTCGCCCGGGTCGACGTCCTCCAGCAGCGTGGGGTAGTCGACCGCGACGACGTCGGACGTGCTCGGTCCGGTGCCCGGCACGAAGCGCACGACGCTGCCCGGCACCAGCTCGACGCCGCCGTCCGGGAAGCCGCCGGCGCGGATCTTCGGGCCCGGCAGGTCGGCGAGCACGCCGATCGGACGGCCCACGTCGGCCGCGACCCGACGCACCGTCGCCAAGCGGGCGAGGTGGTCGGCGAGCGGACCGTGGCTGAGGTTGAGGCGGACGACGTCGACACCGGCCCGCAACAGGGCCTCGACGCGGTCTGGCGCGTCGGACGCCGGGCCGAGCGTGGCGACGATCTTCGTCCGCCGGGTCACCGTCGTTGTCTACTCCGTCGGGCGCGGCCGTGCTCGCGGCCCGTGGGGCCTTGGCATCATGGCCGGGTGCCCGACGCCATCGATCCAACCGCCCCCCTCCGTGCGTTCATCGACGCGTCCCCGTCGCCCTGGCACGCCGTGCACACCGCCGCCGGGCTGCTCGGCACGGCCGGCTTCGTCGCCCTCGACGAGCGCGCCCCCTGGTCGGACGTGCCGGCGGCCGGGTACGTCACACGTGGCGGGGCCCTGATCGCGTGGCGCTGGCCGGCCGGCGGCGGCGCCCTCCCGGTCCGCCTCGTCGGCGCCCACACCGACTCCCCCGGCCTGCGCGTCAAGCCGCATCCCGACGGCGACCGGGCGGGCTGGCGCCAGCTCGGGGTCGAGATCTACGGCGGGGTGCTGCTCAACAGCTGGCTCGACCGCGACCTCGGCGTCGCCGGCCGGCTCGTGCTCGGCGACGGCAGCGACGCCCTCGTCGCGGTCACCGATCCGATCGCCCGCGTGCCGCAGCTCGCCATCCACCTCGACCGCGACGTCAACGAGCGCGGCGTGGTGCTCGACCGGCAGGCGCACATGAGCCCGGTCTGGGCGACGCAGCTCGGCACGACGTTCGAGCAGTGGATCGCCGACGCCGCCGGCACGTCCGTCCCGGCGGCGTGGGAGCTGTGCCTGTTCGACGTGCAGCCCGCCGCGGTGCTCGGCGCCGACCGCTCGCTCGTCGCCAGCGGCCGCCTGGACAACCAGGCGTCGTGCTGGGCCGCGATCACGGCCCTGCTCGCCGCCGCGCCGGCGGACCACGTGGCGATGATCGCCCTGTTCGACCACGAGGAGGTCGGCTCGGCGTCGACGACCGGCGCGTCGGGTCCCTTCCTCGAGACCGTGATCGAGCGCGTGCTGGCGGCGGCCGGCGCCGGGCGCGACGACGTGCACCGGTTGCTGGCGGCGTCGAGCTGCGTGTCGGCCGACAACGCCCACGCCGTGCACCCGAACTACCCGGAGCGCCACGACCCCGACCACGCGCCCGATCGTCAACCACGGGCCGGCGATCAAGCTCAACGCCAACCAGCGCTACGCGACATCGGCCGACACCGCCGTGCTCTTCCAGCAGGCGTGCGCCGATGCCGGCGTGCCGCACCAGCTGTTCGTCTCCCGCAACAACGTGCCCTGCGGCTCGACGATCGGCCCGCTGACGGCGACCCGGCTCGGCATCGCGACCGTCGATGTCGGCATCCCCCAGCTCTCGATGCACTCCGCCCGCGAGCTCTGCGGCGCCGCCGATCCGCCCTGGCTGGCCGCCGCCCTCACGGCCTACCTGACCGCGTGACGGGCGACCCGCCCCAGCGGCGGCCGCGTGCCGAATTCCTCGCCGAACTTTCAGACCAGGCGGCCGTCAGGTGGCCGTCTGGTCTGAAAGTTGGCACTCCGGCCACGCGGGTCGACCCGCCGGCCCCGGATCAGCGCTCGACGTGGGCCGTGGCCTCGTCGAAGAGGCGCTGCAGGGTCTCGTGGAGCTCGGCGGTGACGTCGCGGACCGCGGCACGCGGCACCCGCGCCCCGGCCACCGACGGCGGCGGCAGGATCGGTGCGCCCACGATCACGTGGACCTTGCTCGGGCGGATCATCTTCTTGCCCTTCGGCATCACGGCCTCCGAGCCGCCGATGCCCACCGGCACGATCGGAACGCCCGCCTTGAGCGCGACGTACGCGGCGCCGTCGAACAGCGGCTGCACCGTGAGGCCCGACTTGCGCTCGCCCTCCGGGAACAGCACGAGCGGCTCGCCGGCCTCGAGCACGGCGATGCAGCGCTGCAGCGCCTCGCGGTCGGCCGTGCCCCGCGAGACGGGGAACCCGCCCAGCGTCGAGAAGACCCAGCCCGCCGGCCGGTGCTTCCACATCGAGTCCTTGCCCATGAACCGCAGCCGCCGGCGCGTCAGGCACGACGCGATCGGGGTGTCCATGTTCGAGCGGTGGACGGGGGCCAGCACGAAGGCGCCCGACTGCGGGATGTGCTCGCGCCCGACGATGCTCATGCGCGTCCACGCCCGGGTGAACCCGGCGACGAAGGTCCGGGCGACGGCGTAGGCGGCGCGGCTGGCGGGGCCCGAGCCGGCGAGGAAGCGTCTCCACCTTGGTCACGGCAGCAACCTCACGATCTGTTCCACGACCTCGTCGATCGAGAGGTCGGACGTGTCGACGACGGTGGCCCCCTCGGCGGTGCGCAGCGGTCCGTCGACGCGCTCCATGTCGCGCCGGTCGCGCTCGGCGATCGACGAGGCGATGTCGTCGACGTCACCGCCGAGCTCGGCGACCCGCCGCTCGGCGCGCACCCGCGGCGAGGCCGTCACGAACAGCTTGAGCGCCGCGTCCGGGAACACGACCGTGCCGATGTCCCGACCCTCGATCACGCCGCCGCCCCGCTCATCCGCCCATTGTCGCTGACGGGCACGCAGCTCCTCGCGGACCGGCGTGTTGGCGGCGACCGCGCTGACGGCCTCCGTCACCTCGCGGCCGCGGATCTCGCGCGTCGCGTCGACGCCGTCCACGACCACCGCCTCCTCGGTGACGGTGAGGTCGAGCTGCCGCGCCAGCTCGGCCACCGCGACGTCATCGGTGACCGGGATCCCCCGCCGCAGCGCGGCGAAGGCGACGGCCCGGTACATCGCGCCGGTGTCGAGGTACTGCAGGCCGAGGCGCCGGGCGAGGCGCCTGCCGACCGTGCTCTTGCCGGCACCCGCCGGCCCGTCGATGGCGACGACGAGGCCGTGCGACGCCGGCGTCGGGCAGGTTCACCAGGACGTGCCGAGGGGCCGGCCCTCGTCGTACCCGGCGCCGCTCTGCACACCGACGACGGCGCGCTCGTGGAGCTCGGCGATGTCGCCGGCCCCGGCGTACGTGCACGCCGAGCGGACGCCGGCGACGATCTGGTCGAGGATGTCCTCGACGCCGGGTCGCTCGGGGTCGATGTACATCCGCGAGCTGCTGATGCCCTCCTCGAAGAGCTCCTTGCGCGCCCGCTCGAACGCGCTGTCGGCCTGCGTGCGGTGCTTCACGGCGCGGTTCGACGCCATCCCGAAGCTCTCCTTGTAGAGCCGGCCGTCCGGGTCGCGCAGCGTGTCGGCGGCCGACTCGTACGTCCCGGCGAGCCACGACCCGAACATGACGCTCGCCGCGCCGCCGGCGAGGGCGAGGGCGACGTCGCGCGGCCAGCGCACACCGCCGTCCGCCCAGACGTGCTTGCCGAGGCGGGAGGCCTCGGCCGCGCACTCGACGACCGCCGAGAACTGCGGGCGGCCGACGCCCGTCATCATCCGCGTCGTGCACATCGCGCCGGGACCGACGCCGACCTTGACGATGTCGGCGCCCGCCTCGATGAGCTGGCGGGTGCCGGCCGCGGTGACGACGTTGCCGGCCACGATCGGCGTGTCGGGCGCCACCGCGCGCACCGTCTCGATCGCCTGCAGCATGCGCGTCTGGTGGCCGTGGGCGGTGTCGATGACGAGCACGTCGGCGCCCATCTCGACGAGCGCCTTGGCCTTCGTGTCGGGATCGGCGTTGACGCCGACGGCCACGGCGATCATCAGCCGGCCGTCGGCATCGAGCGCCGGCTGGTACGTCGTCGAGCGCAGCGCACCCTTGCGCGTGATGACGCCGACGAGGCTGCCGTCACCGTCGACGACCGGCTCCATCGAGCGGCGGTGCGAGGACAACACGTCGAACGCCTCGCGCGGTGCGGTGCCGTCCGGGACGGTCATCAGCTCGCGGCTCATCACGACGTGCAACTGGGTGAAGCGGTCGGACCCCGCCGCGTCCTGCTCCGTGAACACGCCGAGCGGGCGGCCGCCGTCGTCGACGACCACGACCGCGCCGTGCGCCCGCTTGTGGATCAGCCCGAGGGCGTCGGCGATCGTGTGGTGCGGCGTCAGCGTGATCGGCGTCTCGTAGACGGGATGGCACGACTTCACGTACTCGATGACGGACCCGACGACGTCGAGTGGGATGTCCTGGGGCAGCACCGAGATGCCGCCGCGTCGGGCGACCGTCT
Organism: uncultured Acidimicrobiia bacterium; assembly: GCA_963750905.1. GTDB lineage: Bacteria > Actinomycetota > Acidimicrobiia > Acidimicrobiales > Ilumatobacteraceae > JALZMG01. The sequence goes on along the minus strand of CAVVSE010000018.1, from coordinate 369,296 downwards.
CGGCCATCCGGCGGCCGGCCACTGCCGTCATGTTGCTGACGACGACGGGCAGGTGGGTGCCGACGCCGTCCGGTGTCGTCAGGTCGACGTCGAGCCGCGACCCGACGCTCGACAGGCTCGGGACCATGAAGACGTCGTTGTACGTCAGGTCGTGGCCGGGATCGGGGTGGAGCAGGCGCATGCGGCCGTTCATGCTAGGAGCGGCGCGGACCGTCCACGTCCGTGCGTGCCGGGCCGCGTGCCCACTCACGTAATCTGCCGGCGTGGGTACCGCTGCCGCTCCTCCTGTCGTCCTCGTCCATGGCTGGGGCGGGTCGTTCCAGACGACGTGGCGTCAGAGCGGCTTCACCGAGCTGCTCGCCGATGCCGACCGCGAGGTCATCGGCGTCGACCTCCTCGGCCACGGCGAGGCCCCCAAGCCGCACGACCCCGAGGCCTACGCGGACATGACGACCCGCATCGTCGACGTGCTGCCCGACGGCCCCGTCGACATCGTCGGGTTCTCGCTCGGCGCGATCACGACGCTGCGGCTGGCGACGCGGCGGCCCGAGCTGTTCAACCGCATCGTGCTGTCGGGCGTCGGGCGCAACCTGTTCGAGCGCGACGTCGAGCGGGGCAAGCGGATCCTCGCCGGCGTCGAGGGCACCGGCGATCCCGACGACAACGAGGCCCGCCTGTTCGGGCAGTACGCGACCCAGCCGGGCAACGACCGCGAGGCGCTCGCTGCCGTCATGAAGCGACCCGACGAGGGCGTCTTCACCCCGCAGGACCTCAAGGTCGTCGAGTGTCCGGTGCTCGTCGTCATCGGCGACCGCGACTTCGCCGGCCCGGCCGACCAGCTCGCCGAGGCACTGCCCGACTCGCGGCTCGTCGTGCTGCGCAACACCGATCACTTCGCGACGCCGGAGTCGTTCGGGTTCATCGACGCGGTCCTCGAGTTCCTCGAGGCCGTCCCTGCCTGACGCGCCACCCGGGCTGGTCACGCGCGACGTCACCGTCGCCGCCTCGCGACTCCGTCGCGGGCGGCCTCGTCGCCATCCCGACCGAGACCGTCTACGGCCTCGGTGCCGACGCCTCCGACCCGGCCGCCGTCGATCGCATCTTCACCGTGAAGGACCGCCCGCGCGGCCACCCGCTGATCGTCCACATCGTCCCGGCGTGGCTCGGCGACTGGGCCGCCGAGGTCCCGCGCAACGGCGCAGGTCCTCGCCGCGACGTGCTGGCCGGGGCCGCTCACCGCTGCTGCTGCGGCGCACCGACCGCGTGCCCGACGCGGTCACCGGCGGCCGCGACATCGTCGGGCTGCGGGCGCCAGCCCACCCGCTCACGGAGCAGCTGCTCGCCGCCACCGGGCTCGGCATCGCGGCGCCGTCGGCCAACCGCTTCGGGCGGGTCAGCCCGACGACGGCGGCCCACGTCGTCGACGACCTCGGGCCGTACCTCGATCCCGCTCGCGACGTGGTGCTCGACGGGGGGCCGAGCCCGATCGGCGTCGAGTCGACGATCGTCGACTGCACGACCGATCCCCCGCAGCTGCTGCGGCCCGGCGGCATCCCCACGGAGGACGTCGAGCGGCTCCTCGACCTCAGCGCTCGGCGCGGCGACCGGGCCGTCGCGTGCCGCCGGGATGCTGGCGTCGCACTACGCGCCACGGGCCCGGGTGGTGCTCGTGCCCGACCGCGCGGCGGCGGACGGCCAGGCTGCGGCGTTCGAGCGCGACGGGCTGCACGTCGCCGTGATCGACCACGGCGACGACCTCGTCGTCTACGCCCGCGAGCTGTACGGCGAGCTGCGGTCGGCCGACGACGCCGGCGCCGACCGCATCGTCGCGGTGCTGCCGCCGCCCGCCGGCCTCGGCCACGCCATCCGCGATCGCCTGCTGAAGGCGAGCAGCTGAGCCATCGGAGTAACTCGGATGGGCAGGACCTCAGGTGTCGGGCCGGCCCAGGCTGTTGAGCTCGGCGACCCAGGCGTCGCGGACCGTGTCGAGGTCGGGGACGGGACGGCCGTCGATGCTGCCGAGCGTCAGGGCGACCGTGCTGGCGCCGGCGTCGGGCACGAGGTCCAGGCGGCACCAGCAGCCGAACGGCTCGCCGAGCAGCACGTCGAGCCGGTACGGCGGGTCGTCGTCGAGCGGCTCGCCGAGCCACGTCGCGACGATCAGCAGGGCCTCGAAGGCCTCGACGGGCAGGGCCTCGATGGTGAACGACGCCACGTCGTGGGCGAGCCGCCCACCCGGGCGGGGCACCGGGGCACGGACGTCGGGCGGCGCAGGCGTCGGCGACGAGGCGGGCGCGCCGAGCGGGACCCGCCGCCGGCTCGGCGCGCCGCGCCAGGGCGCGGTCGAACGCCTCGTTCAGCCGCTGCATCGCCGCGTTGGCGGCCGCCGATCCCCCGGCGCGGTCGGGGTGGATGTCCATCGCCAGGCGCCGCCGCGCCGCTCGCAACTCGTGCACGGTCGCGTCCGGCGCGACCCCCAGGACGTCGAAGGGGTCGTCAGCCGCCACGCTCGCCGAGCCAGTCGGCCTCGCGGCCCCACACGCCGTCGTGCACGAGCGAGCGCAACGGCTTGCGGCGCAGCGGCCCGTGGCGCCCCGCCGGCACGCCCAGCGTGATCGTGGCGCACAGCGCAACGCCGTCGGGGAGGCCGATCACCTCGCGCAGCTCGGCCTCGACGGCGGCGTGCCAGCCCGTCATCACACCGCCATAGCCGAGGGCGCGCGCCGCGAGGAGGAGGTTCTGGCACGCCGGGTAGACCGACGCGCCCTCGGCGGGGTTCGGCGGGCGGTAGCGCTCGAGCCCGACGAGCACGACGACCGGCACGGTGTCGATGTGGTCGACGTAGTGCTGCATCGCCGCCTGCATGCGGAAGCGGGGCGATCCGTCCTCGGGTTCGCCGTCGCGGTCGAGGTCGGCGCGCTTGGCGACCCACCCGGTGCGGAACGACGAGGTGAGCAGCTCCCGCGCCGGCTGGGCGACCGGGTCGTCGCGGCGCAGGGTGATGAACCGGAACTTCTGGCGGTTCGTCCCCGACGGCGCCCGCTGGGCGTACCAGAGGATCTCGGCGAGGTCCTCGTCCGGGATCGGGTCGGCGGTGTAGCGGCGGATGGCCCGGGTCGTCGCCATCGCCTCCAGCAGGCCGATGTCGCGTTCGGCCCGGGGTCCCGTCATGACCCCGTGAACTTCGCCGGACGCTTCTCCATGAACGCCGCGACACCCTCGCGGAAGTCGTCGGTGTTGAGCAGCGGCAGCAGCTGCAGGAACACGTGGTGGACGTTCTGCTCGAACGTCTCCGTCTCGGCGGCCCGCATCATGCGCTTGATGGCCCGCACCGCCAGCGGCGCGTTGGCGGCGATCTCGCCGGCGACCTGCGCCGTGAAGGCGACGAACTCGTCGTCGGCGACGGCGTGGTTGACGAGCCCGAGCTCGAGCGCCTCGGCCGCCGTCAACGTGTTGCCGCGGAAGGCGATCTCGGCCGCCTTGGCGTAGCCGATCATCCGCGGCAGCAGCCACGTGCCACCGCTCTCCGGGAGGATGCCGCGCTTGGCGAACCCGGGGGCGAGCTTCGCCGACGCCGTGGCGATGCGGATGTCGCAGCCCAGCGCGAGGTCGAGCCCGTACCCGGCGGCCCCGCCGTTCAGGGCGCAGACCGTCGGCGTGTCGACGTTGTGCAGGACGGTCGGCGGGGCGTCGCGCAGGTCGAACTCACCGGCGCCGACCGACGGCGAGCCGAGGTTGCCGAGCCCACCGGTCTGGGTCTTGGCCTGGGCCGCGAGGTCGAGCCCGGCGCAGAACGCGCGACCAGATCCGGTCAGCACGATGCAGCGGACGTCCCGGTCGCGGTCGGCCTCGAGGAGGTACCGGGAGATCGCGCCGAGCATCGGCCCGGAGATCGTGTTCATCCGCTCCGGCGCGTCGAGCGTGATCGTCGCGACGTGGTCGGCGACCTCGTAGCGGACCTCCTCGCGCCGCTCGGTCGTGGTCGGTGTGGGCGGTGCCTCGGTGGCGGTCATCGGACCGCAACGTACTGGCCGCTCGCCGCCTCCGTGTTGCCGGACGCCGTCACCGCGCTCGTCGAGAGCACGAGCCACACCGTCATCGCCCACAGCACCGTCGCGCCGGCCACGTGCAGGCCGACGAGCAGCTCGGGGACGTCGTTGAAGTACTGGATGTAGCCGATCGCGGCCTGCAGCACGGCGACGAAGATCCACGAGGACAGCGGCCCCTGCAGCGCCCGACGGTCGTCGCGGTGCCGGTGCAGGCGGAGCCCCAGCACGGCGGCCACGGCGACGGCGGCGAGCACCGTCGCGCCGTGGACCCGTGCCGCATCGGTGATGTCGACGCCGAAGCGCTGGACGTCCTCGTCGCCGGCGTGCGGGCCGGCGCCGGTCACGACCGTGCCGGCGACGATCGCCACGCCCGTGAGCCCGGCGAGCCCCCACGTGAGGCGCCCGGTCGCCCTGGTGACGATGCGCCGACGGTCGCCGTCGGGCTCGCCGGCGCGCCGCAGCAGCACGACGGCGATCGCGACCAGCACCTGCGACAGCAGCATGTGGCCTTGCACGGCGACCGGGTGGAGGTCGACGAGCACGGTGATCCCACCGAGCACGATCTGGCCGAGCACCCCGGCGACGAGGCCGAGCGACAGCCACGTCAGGTCGCGCCGGCGGGGCTCGCGCCACAGCGAGCCGAGCACCGCGGCGATCACGGCGAACGCGACGAGGCCGGTGAAGAGGCGGTTGACCTGCTCGATGGCGGCGTGCGTGGACGACACGTCGACGAGCCGCTCGTCGTTGCAGTTCGGCCAGTCGTCGCAGCCGAGTCCGGATCCGGTCAGGCGCACCGCGGCGCCGGTGACGACGATGATCACCAGCAGGACGAGGGCGATGGCGGTGATGGTCCGGTACCGACCGGGCGAGATCCGCACGGCCTGGAGGCTAGGTGAGGAATCCCGCGAGACCCCGCCCGTGTGTCCATCGTGTGAAGCGGCGTGGCGGTCCGCCGCGCACGCCCGTGGGGCACGCTACGGTTCCGCCCACTCGGGCCGGCGGCGCTCGCTTCGACCGAGCCCAGGGCACGCAATGGATGGGAGGTCCGTTGATCCGCAGACTGCTGTGCAGCATCGCTGTCGCCGGCATCGCCGTCCTCGGCGTGTCGCTGGGGACGGCGAGCGCGGCAGGAGGGCGGCGGTGAGCTGATCCGCGGCAACGTGCGCAACGAGGTCGAGGAGGACGGCGAGGCGACCCGGGTGCCCGTCGAGGGGGTCGAGCTGACGGTCGTCGGCCCGGACGGCGCGGTGGTCGGCACCGTCACGACCGACGCCGACGGTCGCTTCGAGATCGAGCTGCCCGGCCCGGGTGACTACACGGTCCAGCTCGACACGGCGACGCTGCCCGACGACGTCCAGCTGCGCGACGAGGCCCAGGAGGAGCAGGTCGTCAACATCCGCCCGGCCGAGCGCCAGGTGCTCAACTACTTCCTCGGCCAGGACCTCCGTGAGACCGAGGGCCGGTGGGACATCCTCCCCCAGACCCTCGCCAACGGCATCAAGTTCGGCCTGATCATCGCCATCACCGCGGTCGGGCTGTCGTTGATCTACGGCACCACCGGCCTGTCGAACTTCGCCCACGGTGAGCTCGTCGCGCTCGGCGCCATCGTCGCCTGGTGGATGAACCAGAGCGTCGGGCTGCACATCCTCATCGCCGCGCCGATCGGCATCATCGCCGCCGGCCTCGGGGGCTTCGTCTCCGACCGCGGGCTGTGGCGGCCGTTGCGCCGGCGCGGGGTCAGCCTGACGTCGATGATGATCGTGTCGATCGGCGTCGGCCTCGCCGTCCGCTACCTCTTCCTCTACACCTACGGCGGTCGTTCCCGGGCCTACCGGCAGTACGCGGTGCAGTCGGCGATCGACGTCGGGCCTGTCTCGCTCACCAAGCGCGACCTCGTCTCGATGGCGATCTGCGTGATCGTGCTGCTCGCTGTCGCGCTGTTCCTGCAGCGCAGCCGCCAGGGCAAGGCGATCCGCGCCGTCTCCGACAACCCCGAGCTGGCCTCGGCGACGGGCATCAACACCGACCGCGTGATCCTGCTGGTGTGGGTCTCCGGCGGCGCGCTCGCCGGCCTCGGCGGCATCCTCCTCGGCCTCGACGAGCAGATCCGCTGGAACATGGGCTTCTCCCTCCTCCTGCTCGATGTTCGCGGCGATCACCGTCGGCGGGCTCGGCAACCCGTACGGCGCCCTCGCCGGATCGCTCCTGATCGGCGTGACCGTCGAGCTCTGGACCTGGATCTTCCCGGGCGCCGTCGAGCTCAAGACGACCGGCGCCCTGATCACCCTCATCGTCGTGTTGCTCGTCAGACCACAGGGCCTGCTCGGGCGGAAGGAGCGTGTCGGCTGATGCAGTGGGACCTCATCTTCTCCAACGCCATCTACGCCGCCATCACCGTCAACGCGATCGGCTACTGCCTCATCGCCATCGGCCTCAACGTGCACTTCGGCTACACCGGCCTGCTCAACTTCGGCCAGGCCGGCTTCGCGGGCGTCGGCGCCTACGCCGTCGCCGTGACGATCGCCCAGTACGGGTGGTCGCTGTGGGCGGCGATCCCGCTGATCATCCTCGGCGGGATCATCCTCGGGCTGATCATCGGCATCCCGACGCTGCGCCTGCGCGCCGACTACCTCGCCATCGTCACCATCGCCGTCGCCGAGATCATCCGCCTCTTCCTCAGCTCGGAGCGCTTCCGCTGGCTGTTCGGCGGCACCGACGGCCTCCAGGGGTTCACGAACGACATGCAGGAGCTGAACCCGTTCTCCGGGCGCTTCACGGTGTGGGCGCAGTCGTTCGGCGCCTACGACCTGTTCATGATCATCGTCGGCTGGTCGCTCGTCGCCATCACGTCGCTCGTCGTGTGGTCGCTGATGCGCAGCCCGTGGGGCCGCGTGCTGAAGAGCATCCGCGAGGACGAGGACGCCGCCCGCAGCCTCGGCAAGAACGTCTTCGCCTACAAGATGCAGAGCCTCGCCGTCGGCGGTGTGATCGGCGCCATCGGTGGCGCCGTGATCGCGCTCGGCAACCGCGCCGCCCAGCCCGGCAACTACTCGACCACGCTGACGTTCTTCGCCTACACGATCCTCATCCTCGGCGGTGTCGCCCGGATCAAGGGCCCGATCATCGGGGCGATGATCTTCTGGTTCACGATCACGTTCGTCGACAACGTCCTCGCCGAGGCCGTGCGCACCGACTCCGTGCCCGGCTGGCTGCCGAACTGGTTGGAGGTCAACAACAGCAACTTCGGCCAGGTCAAGTTCATCATCGCCGGCAGCGCACTGGCGGCGCTGGTGGTGTTCCGACCGCAGGGCATCTTCGGCGACCGCCGGGAGCAGGCCTTCGATGTCCGCTGAGCACGACGACCTCGAGGCCGAACTGGCGACGGTGACGGCGCCGGGGGCGGCGGTGCCGCACCCCCTGGCGGGCGTCCCGTTCGAGGTCGGCGCACCGAAGCCCGATCCGATCCTGGTGGCCGACGGCGTGCACCGCCAGTACGGCGGCCTGGTCGCCGTCGATGTCGAGCACGTCGAGATCCCCCGCGGCCTCATCACCGCACTGATCGGCCCGAACGGCGCCGGCAAGTCGACGTTCTTCAACCTCCTCACCGGCTTCGACGAGCCCGACCGCGGGACGTGGACGTTCGACGGCCAGGACGTCACCGGGAAGTCCGGCTACAAGCTGGCGCGCGACGGGATGGTGCGCACGTTCCAGCTGACCAAGAGCCTGTCGCGCCTGTCCGTCATCGAGAACATGAAGCTCGGCGCCCAGCTGCAACGCGGCGAGCGCTTCTGGTCGAGCCTCCTGCCGATGGCCTGGCGCAGCCAGGAGAAGGAGATCGAGGCGCGCGCCGAGGGGTTGCTCGAGCGGTTCCGGCTGTCGCACATGCGTGACGAGTACGCCGGGTCGCTGTCGGGCGGTCAGCGCAAGCTGCTCGAGATGGCCCGCGCCCTGATGGCCGACCCCCGCCTGATCATGCTCGACGAGCCGATGGCCGGCGTGAACCCGGCGCTCACGCAGAGCCTCCTCGGGCACATCAAGTCGCTGCGCGACGAGGGCCGCACGGTGCTGTTCGTGGAGCACGACATGGACGTCGTCCACGACATCAGCGACTGGGTGGTCGTGATGGCCGAGGGGCGGGTCATCGCCGAGGGACCGGCGGACTCCATCGGCCGGAACACCGAGGTGATCGACGCCTACCTGGGCGTCCACCACGACATGGACCTCGGAGGGTCCGATGAGCGCTGAGGCCCTGCTCGAGGCCACCGAGGTCGTCGCCGGCTACACGCCCGAGGTGAACATCCTCAACGGCATGCAACTGACGCTCGGCCAGGGCGAGTTCGTCGGCATCATCGGACCGAACGGGGCCGGCAAGTCGACGTTCCTGAAGGCGGTGCTGGGGCTCGTCCCGGTGCGATCGGGGACCGTCGTGTTCGAGGGCGACGACATCACCGGTCACCAGGCGCACCAGCTCGTGCAACGGGGTGTCGGGTTCGTGCCCCAGAGCCGCAACGTCTTCCCGAGCCTGACCGTCTCGGAGAACCTGGAGATGGGCGCCTACCTCAAGCCGGCGGTGTTCAAGGAGCAGGCCGACTACGTGTTCGCCCTGTTCCCGCGGCTCCGCGATCGCGCCAGCCAGCGGGCCGGGTCGCTGTCGGGTGGCGAGCGCCAGATGGTCGCGATGGGTCGGGCGATGATGCTCTCGCCGAAGCTGCTGCTGCTCGACGAGCCGTCGGCCGGGCTCTCCCCGATGCTGCAGGACCAGGTGTTCCTGCAGTGCAAGCAGATCAACGCGACGGGTGTCGCGATCCTGATGGTCGAGCAGAACGCCCGCCGCTGCCTCCAGGTGTGCGACCGTGGCTACGTGCTCGACCAGGGGCGCAACGCCTACACGGGCAGCGGTCGTGAGCTGCTCGGTGATCCCAAGGTCATCGAGCTCTACCTCGGCACGCTCGCCCGCAACGCATGAGGCGCCGGCGCCCGCGGGGCGCCGTGGTCGGGCTCGCTCTCGCCACCATCGCCGTCGGCGCCTGCGGCGACGACGGTCCGCCGGCGGCGACGGTCGACCCCGCCACCCTGTGCGCCACGGTGCAGGCGTGGTCGGACACGACGGTCGACGTGGCCAACGAGTTCCGCATCGCCAGCCGCGAGCTCGACCCGCCGGCGCGGCGCGTGCGCTACCGGCAGTCGTTCGATGACGAGCTGGCGGTCCACGCTCGCTTCGCCGTCGCCCTCGCCCGCCTCGATCTGCCGGCGCCCGTCGGCGCGGAGCTCGACGAGGCCCTGGCACGCGTCGCCGCGATCATCGCCGACGGCGCGGCGGAGGCCGCCGACCTGCCGGACTCGGCGTACGAGGTCCGCGGCATCCGCGACGGCTCGCTGGTGACGGGGATCGAGAAGTCGAAGGCCGTCGTGTTCGCCGCCCTGAGCGGCCTGTCCGACGATCCCGTCGACGGGCGTCCCCCGAGGCTGTGGGCGCCGCGGCGCGCTCGACATCTCGCCGATGGTGACGTTCCCGCCCTGACGCCCGACGCCGGCCATCTGGGGAAGATCCCTGCCATCCGGCCATTTGGGGAAGATCACTGACGGCTCCCGGCGGCGATCTTCCCCAGATCGTCAGCGCCCCGGACGCGACGGGACCCGGCCTCGCGGCCGGGTCCCGACGTCACTCGGTCACTGCCCGTGGGCAGCTTGGCGTCACTCGCCGGCGTCGAAGTCCTCGCCGAGCGCGTTGCCGATGGAGCCGTCCGTGAGGTAGATCGGCAGCTCCTTCGGCCCGATGCCCTGCTCCACCATCGTGGTCAGGATCTTCGAGGCCTCGTTGAAGGCGATCAGCACGACGGCCTCCGGGTTGGCGGCCGAGATGGCCTCCACCTCGGCGTCGAACGTCTGCGCGTCCTCGGCGTAGATGCGGGTCTCCACGACCTCCACGCCGGCCTCGGTGAGGGCGGCCGTGAGGTCCTCGACGAGCCCCGTGCCGTAGGAGTCGTTGCGGGCGATGATGCCCACCGTCGCGGCGCCGTCGCTCGCGATGATCTCCCCGAGGACCGCGCCCTGCAGGATGTCCGACGGGGCCGTGCGGAAGTACAGGCCCTTGTCCGGGTAGTCCGACAGCGTCTTCGACGTGTTGGCGGGCGAGAACTGGACGACGCCCGCACCCGTGATCTTGTCGATGACGGTCAGCGACACGCCCGACGAGGCCGCGCCGATGATGGCGTCGACGTTCTGCGACAGCAGGCGGTCGACGGTCTGGTTGGCCGTGTCGGTCGTCGCGTCACCGGAGTCGCCGGGGATGCCCACGACCGGCTGCCCGAGCACGCCGCCGGCCTCGTTGATGTCGGCGATGGCGAGGTCGAAGCCCGCGAACATGGGTGGTCCGAGGAACGCCAGCGACCCCGTCTGCGGCAGGATCGAGCCGATGGTGAGCACGCCGTCACCGGCGCGGGTGCCCTCGGCATCCTGCTGCGGCACGTCCGCGGACGCGGGCGCCGTGGCCGGGAAGTACTCGGTCAGCGCGCTGTCGAGGCGGTTGTCGGCGCCGAACGTCAGCAGGCCGTAGCTGGCCTCCAGCGGCTCGCCGTTGCCGGCGAACTCCAGCGGTCCCGAGAAGCCGTCGAGGTCGACGTCGCCGCCGGCGTCGATGATCGCCTTGCACGACGCGAAGTCGGTGCACTTCTCACCATCTCGCGTGATGCCGTTGATCTCGTTGGTGTAGGCGATGCCGTCGTCCTGCGCCTGCTCGACCGCGAGGGCGATCATCGTGATGGCGTCGTAGGTCTCGGCCGCGTAGTTGAAGTCCGTCAGCGTCGGATCGACCTCGAGGAGGCGGTCCGTGAAATCGGACGACAGCTCGACGAGCGGCGTCGTGCCCTTCAGGCTCTCCAGCGCGCCGGCCTCGCCGGGCGTGCCGGTGCCCGCCGGAGCGGTCGTCTCGGCGCCCGTCTCCTCCGTCGTGGCCTCGGTCGTCGCCTCGGTGTCGCCCGGGGCGGTCGTCTCGGCGCCGGCGGTGGTCTCCGTGGCCTCGGTCCCGGCCGGCGCCTCCGTGCCGGCGACGCTCTCCGTGGTGCTGTCGTCGTCGTCGTCGCCGCATGCCGCGGCGATCAACGAGAGACCGACCAGCAGGGCGCCGAAGCGACGCACATTGGTCTTGCTCATGTTGGTGTGGTTTCCTCCCCCTGGTCGCGAGCACCTGCGCTCGCAGTCAGGTCTCCCGGAAAGATAGCGTCCCGCCGCCCACCTCGTCAGGGAGCCGGAAGGTCTGTTCCGTCAGGTGTGCCGGATCGACATCCCGCCGTCGACCGGCACGATCGCCCCGTTGAGGAAGCTGGCGGCCGGCAAGCACATGCTGAGCGTCATCTGGGCGACCTCTTCGGGATCGCCGTACCGGCGCAACGGGACCCGCCGCTTGGCGTACGTCTCCTTGTCGGCGTCGCTGATCCCCGCCGTCATCCCGGTGCGGATCGGCCCCGGGCAGATGCAGTTCACGGTGATGCCGTGGCGCCCGAGCTCGACCGCGTAGCTCTTGGTCAACCCGACGACGCCCGCCTTGGTCGCCGTGTAGGCGACCATCCCCGCCGTCGTCACGATCGACTCGGTCGACGCGATGTTGACGACGCGCCCGGCGCCCGCCGCCAGGAAGTGCGGCACGGCGAGGCGCACGAGGTGGGCGTGGGCCGTGAGGTTGACGGCCACGGTCTTGTCCCAGTTGATGAGGAAGTCGTCCTCCCCCTGCTGGGTGTTCGTGGCGAGCGCCACGCCGGCGTTGTTGACGAGGATGTCGAGACCGCCGAACGCGCCGACGACCGTGTCGACGAGCGCGTGCAGGGCGCCGAGGTCGGCGACGTCGGTGACCACGCCGATGGCCGCGTCGTCGCCGTGGGCACCCCGGATCTCATCGACCACCGCGTCGACGCGGTCCTGACCGAGGTCGACGACGGCGACGCGGGCCCCTTCGTCGGCGAACAGGTGGGCGGTCGCCCGGCCCATGCCGCTGGCGGCGCCGGTCACGATGGCGCGCTTGCCGTCGATCGATCGGGACAGAGATGTCAGACGCATGGCGCCGACCATACGGGGCACCGTCACCCCGGCCCCGCACGGGACCAGGATCGAGGACCCCGACCCGGCCGGGACCGAAGTCCCGGCCGCGACGTCGGAGCTTCCTCCCCAGGGCTCGCGAGTTGCGCGAACGAGCCGGGTTGCTACGGCCTCGCCCCGCGGCGCGCCGGAGCGCATCCGTGGAGCGAGGCCGCCCGCCCGCAACTGTTACCCGAGGGTAACACCGTGTCGGTGCGGGCGCAACGGCACCGCGGCGCGGGGAGTCGCGACGCTGGCCGGGCCTACGGGCGGACCTCGTAGAACGAGTTCACGGCATGATCGACGGGCAGCTTCCGGAACCGGGTGAAGCCGGCCTCGCGTGCCATCGCCTCCGCCTTCGCCGGCGGCAGGCCGAGCGTGCCGAGCCCGGCACCTCCGGGTGCCGACAGCGCCGAGGACATGCACGAGAACACGCTGATCCCGTACATGAGCGACGCCATCGGGTTCTTGGCGATGTTCTGCTCGAACGTGTCGAGGGCCTTGATGTCGACGAGCAGCCACGTGCCGTCGTCGCGGAGCGCGGCCCGGATGGCGTGCATCACCGACTGCGGATCGGTCATGTCGTGGATGCAGTCGAACGTCGTGACGAGGTCCAGCGAGCCGTCGACGGGGAGCGGCTCGGCGCGCGGGTCGTGGAACGTGGCGTTCGTCAGCCCCTGCTCGGCGAGGCGGGAACCGGCGCGCGCCAGGGCGTGCTGGGAGATGTCGTAGCCGGTGAACGTGCTCGCCGGGAACGCCTGCGCCAGCAGGAGCACCGCGCCGCCGGCGCCGCACCCGATGTCGGCGACGCGGGCACCGGCCCGCAACCTGTCCTCGATGCCGTCCATCGCCGGCACCACGTCGGGCAGCAGGTGGGCCCGGTTCCACGGCTCGAAGCTGCGCTCGATCCCGACCGCGCCCTCCGGACCGTGGCTGTCGAAGTCGGCGCCGAGCCCGGTCCGGAAGCTCTCCGGCAGCCGCTCGAGCGCCTGCATCGTCTGCGGGAGGCGGTGGAACATGCCCATGCCGAACGCCTCGTGGTCCGGCGCCGCGAGCACGGCCGCGGCTTCGGGCGTGACGGAGAACCGCTCCTGCCCGTCGTCGTCGCGGCTCGCGATCACGAGCTTGGCAGCCGCTTGGTTGTAGGCCCACTCACGCACCCAGCGCTCGTCGAGCTCGGCCGCCGCGGCGAGCTCGACCGTCGTCAGCGGCGTGTCGGCGGCCGCCAGCGCCCGGTACAGGCCGAGCCGGTCGCCGAGGTGGATCATCCCCGAGGTCACCGCGCCTTCGAGCTTGGTGAACACCAGGAACTGGAACATCTTGAGGGCGTCCGGGTCGAGCGTCGTCATGCGGCGGGAGAGTAGGTCAGCGGCGTCTTCGTCCGATCACGGTCCCCAGCGACCGTCGAGCCGGACCGCAGCGGACGTTCAGGTCTCGGGCTTGACCACGCTCTTGCGGATGCCCATCAGGCGACGCACGACGTCCCACCAGAACGGGGCCCCGTGAAGATCGCCCCGGCGACGGCGGCGAGCTTGACGACGTGCAGCGGCCCGCGCCCCCAGGACCAACCCCAGGTGCTCTGGAACTTGTCGTACTCCCACACGGAGTCGCTCAGCAGACCGAGCTTGCGCTGGGCGTTCAGCGCATCGGTCACGCAGTTGCGGAGCCGCTCGTCGGCCGCGGCGGCGACGGCACCTCGTCGCCGGGGCCGGCGTCGCCGTCGCGTCCCCGGCGCGGTCGCGGGGTCGTGCCGGTCGACGCGGGTCGGCCGACAGGCCGCATCCAGCACGGCGAGCTCCGGCGTCGCGCTCGGGTCGCCCGTGGCGGTCGGGTCGTCGGAGCTGTTCGCAGCGACCGACTCCCGGCGACGACGAACTCGGCCCGCCGATCGGGGTCCCGCCAGAGTCCTTCGTCAACCCGATCGGGTCGAGGTTGACGAGCGAGGGCGACCAGGACCGCCGCCACCCCCAGGACCCAGCGCATCAGTCGCTTGTAGAGGCCCGTGAGGCGCGCCATCTCGGCGTCGAACCAGCCCTCGAGCTCGTCACCGAAGGCCTTGAGGTTGCCGCTCGCGCTGGTCCACATCGACACGAGCGTCGAGTGGATCGGCGTGCCGGCGAGTCCGTCGAGCTTGGCCGCGACCTTGGCGTCCGTGGCGCCCGCACCGGTGAGCAGGTCGACGAGCGCCAGTGCGAGCGAGCGCGGCGGGATGTGCTTCGTGGTCGTCGGCTTGTCCGCCTTCGAGCCCTTGGCGGCACCGGCGTTCGCGGCGACGGCGATCGGGCCGAGGCGACGGTGCAGCTCGGCGACGACGGGGAGGGCGGCGCGGTCACCGGTCTCGTCGGACGCGGGCGGCGCGGATCGGCCCGCCAGCGGACCCCAGCGGCTCTGCTCGGTCAGCACGCCGCCACCGAGGGTCGGACGAGGGTCGCGTGCGCCGCTGGCCCGCATCAGGCTGAGCATCTCCCACGACGTCGAGGGCAGACCGACCGATGCCACCGCGGCCGGGGCGCCGGCCGCCCGCGCCATCCGCTCCGTCGCCTCCTGCGCCCGTGCCCTCAGGTCGGCCACCGTGGCGTCGAACGCGGCCGATCTGGCGACCACGGCGGGCGGTGCGGCCGGATCCGCCGCCTCGACGCGCGGGCAGCGGCGCGCGTCTCGGCTTCGACGATCGCGTCCGGGGCCAACAGCGGCGCACGATCGAGCGGCACGAAGCGGCCGGCCTTGGCCGCCGCCGAGTCCGGTGCCGGGACCGGCGCCGCCGCCGCGTCACGCGCCGTGGTGCCGCACCCGCATCGTCTCCCGTCGTCGACGGTGCGGCCTTGGTGAAGAGCTGGTTGAGGTACGCCCACAGGAACTTGGAACGGATGCGCGTGATGAAGGCGATGCCCTCGTTGATGCCACTCGGGATCAACGACAGCAGGAAGAACGCGACCGCCACACCGATCGCGACGTCCAAGTAGATGACACCGGTGTTCAGCACCACTCCCCCTCCGCCGGTCGCCACTGCCTCGTCGGCGCGCCCGCTGGCGTCAGTGTGGACGACACCCGCCGCTCGCACAAGCAACTTGGATCGCCGCATGCACCAGCGACATCGGCCGCACGCGGCGAATTCGCCGACCCTCCTCGTCGTCGTCGGACGTGAAGTACCAGGGCACCCGCTCCGGCGACCAGCTGCCGGACGGCCTGCGGTCGGCGCGGGGCGATCGCGGGCTCGTCATCCTCGTCGACACCGACCGAGCGACGACCGGGCGTGGTGCATCGCTGCGTGCCGAGGCGCGCGAGCTGATGGTGCCCGCCTTCGTGCCCGCCGGCCCGCGCTCCGATGGGGAACCTCCCGGCCGAGCCCGGCGCGCCTGTTCATGGCCTGTAGGCAGAGCGCCGACGTGTGACGACGCACCGGCCCGCCGCATCGCGTCCGCGGCGGACCACGGCTACCGCGTGCGGTCGGCCAGCGCGAGGTGCTCGACGTCGGACAGCGCGGTCAGGCTGAACGTGTAGCCGTCGCCGACGGGGATCGCCTCGAGGCGGCTGATCGACGCGTGGCGCAGCACCATGCGCTCCCACTCCCATGGCGTCGGGGGCAGCCCGAGCAGGTGGCAGATGACGATCGTGTTCGTGCCGGCGTGGGCGACGAGGGCGATGCGGCGGCCGGGCTCGGCGATGTGCCACACCGGCAGCTCGCCCTCCATCCGGTGCACGCCGCGCTCCTGCAGGAACTTCTCGGCGCCGAGGCGGATGCGGTCGACGAACTCGCGGATGTCCTCACCGCCGGTCAAGCCGCGCCAGCGGTCGGCCGGGGCTCGGCTGTTCAGCTCGCGGTAGGCCTCGGCGGCCCGCTCGGCGGGGGTGCCGTGCCACTTCGGGTCCCGGATCTCCTCCAGCCACATGTCGATGTCCTCGGGCCGCCCGAGCGCCTCGAGGATCGGCGTCGCCGTCTGGCGGGCGCGCAGCAACGGCGAGACGAGCACCTCGTCGAGCTCGACCGACGTCAACACCCCGGCCAGCGCGGCGGCCTGGCGATGGCCGAGCTCGGTGAGCGGCGGGTCGACGACGTTGAGGCCGTCGCGGACCCACTCGGGCTGACCGTGACGGATCAGCACCAGCTCCACCGAACCAGCGTACGTCTACAGTGCCGCCCGTGAGCGGCTGGTATCCGGATCCGACGGGCCGTTTCGAGTACCGCTACCACAACGACCCGCACTGGACGGCCGACGTCTCCACGAACGGCCGTCGCTACGTCGACCCCCTCCCGTCACCCGTCGCCCCGACGTCGGGACCGCCACCGGCGGCGCCCGCGCCGACGACGGCAACGGCTTCGCCATCGCCGTCGTTGGTGTGCGGCATCGTCGCCATCGTCATCGCCTGGGCGCCGTTCGTCGGGATCGCCGGCTTCGCCGCGGCGATCGTCGGCCTGGCGCTGAGCATCCCCGCCCTGCGCCGCTCCGGACCGACCGGGCGGCGCCGGGGCGCGGCCATCGCCGGCCTCGTGACGAGCGCGGTCGGCATCGCCCTCGGCGTGCTCGGCATCGTCTTCACCGTGTACCTGGTCGGCGCGATCGAGCGCTTCGACGACCCCGGCCCGTACGAGGCGTCGATCACGTCGTGCGAGGAGGAGGGCACTGACGTCGTCGCCAACGGCGAGATCACGAACCAGAGCGATCGCCAGCGCGACTACAGCGTGCTCGTCCGCCTCGGACCCGGCGGCCGCGACTGGGTGACGGTCGAGGACGTGGCCGCTGGCGCGACAGCGGAGTTCACGGCGCGTGACAGCGGCTCCTTCAGCGACGGTCGCGTGCCGGGTCGAGGAGGTCGAGGGGTCCGGTGCCGTTCGGCCTCGACCCCTCGATCTTCGAGGAGTGACGCGTCAGCGCGCCGCCGGTCGACGTCGCCTGCATCCAGGCGTCGTACAGCCGGGCGTAGGTGCCGCCGGCCGCGACGAGCTCGTCGTGCGGGCCGTCCTCCACGAGGCGGCCGTCGGCGAGCACGAGCACCCGGTCGGCGCGGGCCGCGGTCGAGAGGCGGTGGGCGATGGCGATCGTCGTGCGCCCCTCGGCGAGGTGGGTCAGGGCCCGCGAGATGCGCACCTCGGTGAGCGCGTCGACCGACGAGGTCGCCTCGTCGAGCACGAGCACGTCGGGGTCGGCCACGCCCGCTCGCAGCAGGGCGACGAGCTGGCGCTCGCCCGCCGACAGCTGCGTCGCCGCGCTCGCCGACCGCGGTCAGCAGGCCGTCGGGCAGCCCCTCGACCCAGTCGCCGACGTCGAGGCGGGCGACGACCGCCTCCATCTCGGGGAGCGAGGTGCCCGGGCGGGCGAAGCCGACGTTGGCGGCGATGGTGTCGTCGAAGAGGAACGGCTCCTGCGACACGACGACGAGCCGCCGCCGCAGCTCCTCGTTGGCGACGTCGTGGAGGGGCACGCCGCCGAGGCGGATCTGGCCGATCGTCGGGTCGGCGAAGCGGGCGATGAGGCGCCCGAGCGTCGTCTTGCCGGACCCCGTCGCGCCGACCATGGCGACCTGCTGGCCGGCCGGGATGTACAGCGTGACGTGGCGCAGCACGGCGGCGTCGACCTCGTCGGCCACGCCGCGGGTCGGGTACGAGAACGTCACCTCGCGGACGTCGATGTCGAGGGGGCCTGGCGGCAGCGGCCGCGGCGCCTCGGGCGGCGGCGGGCCGACCGGCAGGTCGAGCACGCCGAGCACGCGGCGCAGCCCGGCCACCGCGGTCTGGGTCTGGTCGAGCACCTCGGTGAACTCGGCGATCGGCTCGAGGAAGCGGTAGGTGAGGAACACGAAGCCGACCATCGCCCCGGCGGTGAGCCCGCTCGCCGGACCGAGGGCGACGCCGACGACGATCACGGCGGCGATCGTCAGCACCGAGAACACCTCGCCCGACGGGAACAGGAACGCCCCGATGACCTGGGCCCGGATCTGCGACTGCTGGCGCTCCTCGACGACGCTCGTCGGCCGCCGGCCCCGAGCACCTCGCCGGCGTCGTAGGCCCGCATCGTCTCCGACCCGGTGACGACCTCGGTGACCGCCGACAGCATCTCGCCGTTGCGCTCCCGCGCCTGCTCGTAGGCCTCGACGAGGTGCCGCTGGACCACCCGCAGGACGAGCGCCAGGGGTGCCGCGACGACGAACGCGACGAGGGCGAGGATCCAGTTGTAGGCGAGCATGACGGCCGCCGACCATCAGCATCAGCGGGCCGTCGAGCAGCCACGCCAGCCCGCCCCACTGGAAGAACTGGGCGAGCGTCTCGATGTCGCTCGTGACCCGGGCGACGAGCGCGCCGCGTCGCTCCTCGTTGTGGTCGGCGAGGCTGATCCGGTGGATGTGGGCGATCAGCCGGACCCGCAGCAGGTACAGCGCCTGCTCGCTGCGCCGCCCGAGGCGCACGACCGCCGTGCGCTGGGCGACGGCGGCGATGACGAGGGCGACGGCGGCGATGGCCGAGAGCATGGCGACGAAGTCGACCCGCACGCCGCCGTCGGCGTTGATGCCCTTGTCGATCGCCTGCTGGAGCAGGATCGGCACGACGACCCGCCCGGTGGCCCCGACCGCCGCCAGGCTCCACGTGAGCCCGAGGCCCTGGCGCAGCACGGGCGCCTCCTGCAGGCCGCGGTTGATGGTGTGGGCGGCGCCGAAGCGGCCGACGGGCTCATCCACCGCCGCCACCTCCGCCGGCTGCGCCGCCACCGGCCGCGTAGACCTCGGCCTCGTCGGTCGCCGTCGCCCGATCGGTCTCGAACGCCTCGACGAGGGCCCGGTAGCCGGCCCGCCGGGCCATCAGCTCGTCGTGCGGGACCGTGGTCGACGACCTCGCCGCCGGCCAGGAACACGACCTCGTCGGCGAGGGCGATCGTGGACGGTCGCGACGCCACCATCAGCACGGTCGTGCCGCGCAGCGCGCCGCGCAGGTTGCCGAGCACGGCGCGCCTCGGTCGCCGGGTCGAGCGCCGAGGTCGTGTCGTCGAGCAGCAGCAGCGCCGGACGGCGCACGAGCGCCCGGGCCAGGGCGATGCGCTGGCGCTGACCGCCGCTGAGGCTGACCCCGCGCTCGCCGACCACGGTGTCGATGCCCTGCGGCGTGTCGGCCACGAACGCGTCGGCCTGGGCGAGGCGCAGCGCCTCCCACAGCTGCTCGTCGTCGTGGGCGGCGCCGAGCTCGAGGTTGTGGCGGATCGACCCGGCGAACAGGAACGGCTCCTGGAACACGACGGCGCGCCCGCCGGCCCCGACGGCGACCGTCACCGGTCGTCGGCGCCGAGCAGCCCGCCGACGATCTCGACGAGCGTCGTCTTGCCCGACCCGGTCGGACCGACGACGGCGACGATGCGACCGGACGGCGATCTCGAGGGTCGACGTCGCGCAGCGCGGCGCGGGCCTCGCCCTCGAAGGCGAAGCCGACGTCGGTCGAGCGCGACGCCGGTGCCGTCGGGGGCGACCGCGATGGCGCCGCGCGGATCGGGCTCGATCGGCTCGTCGAGGACGGCGCGCACGCGCTTCCACCCGGCGAGCGAGTGGGGCAGCTCGGACAGGGCGAAGCCGATCAGCCGCAGCGGGAACACGAGCAGCGTGAACAGGTAGACGAAGCTCGCCAGCTGGCCGACGGTGATCGCCCCGCTCTGCACGCGGACCGCGCCGAGGAACACGAGGCCGACGTTCGTCATCGACGGCAGCACGTCGAGCAGCGCCTCGAACGTCCCGCGCAGGCGGACCGCTCCGACCCGCGCCGTGCGCAGGCGACCGGCGATCTCGGCGAGGCGCTCCGTCTCGCGGGCCTCGGCGCCGTAGGCCTTGACGAGCTGGACGCCCTCGAAGCTCTCGTGGACCCCCGCCGACAGCGAGCCCAGGTGGTCCTGCGCCTGCTCGTAGTACGTGTCGACGCGACGCTGGTAGACGACGTTGAGGCCGATCAGGACCGGGAACACGGCCACCGCGACGGCGCCGAGCACGAGGTCGGTCGACAGCAGGAAGACGGCCGAGACGACGATCAGCAGCACGGTGCCCGGTCGCGAACGGCACCGGTGCGAGGACGCCGATCGGCGGCGTCGGTGTCGACGCCGGCACGGGCCACGAGGTCGCCGTCGGGGCGCCGGTCGTGCCAGGCCATCGGCTGGCGGACGAGGCGGTCGATCACCGACCGGCCGAGCGTCGCCGGCGATCCGCCACTGCGTGGTCCCGGCGAACGTGCGCCGCACGACGACCCCGGCGGCGCGGAGCAGGCCGATCCCGATGATCATGCCGACGCCGGCGAGCACGGTCGCGGCGGCGACCGAGCCGTCCTCGAAGCGCGGCACGATGACGTGGTCGATCACCCAGCTCACGGCCATGCTCGAGGCGACGGTGCACAGCGCGAACACGGCGGCGCCGGCCACGGCGATCGGCGAACGGGCGGGGGTGCAGGGCGATCTGGGCGCGGAGCATGCCGAACCCCTCGCGGGCGCGCTCGAACCGCTGCGCCGGACGCTCGCTGACCACGATCGGCCTTTCTACCGGGCCCGGCCAGCGACCTGGGACACATCGACGGTCCCTGGGTCGACCGGGTGCCGGTCGGTAGGGTTCGGGTCCGTGGACCCCGCCGACCTCGCGCTGCTCGTCGTGCGAGTGGTGTTCGGCCTGTTCCTCGCCGCCCACGGCTACAACAAGGTGTTCGGTGGCGGCGGGCTGGCCGGCACGGCTCGCTGGTTCGGATCGATCGGGATGCGCTGGCCGGCGCTGCAGGCCCGCCTCGCCGCCGGCACCGAGCTCGGCGCCGGCATCCTGTTCGCCGCCGGCCTGCTGACGCCGTTCGCCGCGGCCGGGATGATCGGCGTGATGATCGGTGGCCACCTACGCCGCCCACCGCGGCAACTTCTTCGTCTTCAAGGACGGCTGGGAGTACACCGTCGCCATCGCCGTCGCGGCGTGGGCGGTGGCGACGGTCGGCCCCGGCGACGCCAGCCTCGACCACGCCATCGGCCTCGACTGGACGGCCTGGGACGGCTGGATCGGCGCCGTCATCGCGGCGGTCGTCGGGCTCGGCGGGGCCGCCGCCCAGCTGGCGATCTGCTACCGGCCGCAGCCGGCGGGGGCGGGAGCCTCGGCGTGACCGCGATCGCCACCCCGCCGGCCGCCGACGAGGCACCGCCGCAGCCGAGCCCGTGGCGCTACGTGATCCTCGGCGTCGTCGTCGCGCTTCGCCGCGTTCTGGATCTGGGCGCTGTTCTTCGCGTCGAAGGAGTCGATCAACGGGATCGGCGAGGACGACTGGAGCGATCGGGCCCAGGCCATCTGCGAGGCGGCCGACGCCCAGCGCCAGGACCTCGCCGACTTCCGCGAGGTCGACGACGACGACCCGGCGATGGTCGCCGAGCGCGGCGACATCGTCGACCAGGCCACCGACATCCTCGAGCAGATGCTCGACGACGTCGTCGCCGTCCGCCCGACCGGCGCCAAGGGCGCCGAGCTGGTGCCGCTGTGGGAGGCCGACTACCGCACGTACCTCGGCGACCGCCGCGCGTTCAGCGACGGCCTGCGGGCCGGGCGTCAACGAACCGTTCGCCGAGACCACGGTCGACGGCATCCCGATCAGCGACAAGATCGCCCGCTTCGCCGCCGACAACCACATGCCGGCCTGCTCCCCGCCGACCGACCTCGGGTAGCGGCCAGGACGCCCGTTCCGTCAGTGCGTTGCGGCCGGATCGGGCCCGATCGCACGGCAGCACCGTCGGCCGTGAGCATGCGGATGACCTTGGCCGGGTTGCCGGCGGCGATGCAGAAGTCCGGGAGCTCGCCGCGCACGACGCTGTTGGCGCCGACCACGACGTGGCGGCCGACCGTCGCGCCGGGCAGCACCACCGTGCCGTGGCCGAGCCACGAGCCGGCGCCGATGCGCACCGGCTTCTCCGGCATCATCTGCACCGAGATCGGCGCGGTCGAGGTCCTCGTAGCCGTGGTTCTGGTCGGTGATGTAGACGTGGTGACCGGTCCACACGTCGTCGCCGATGTCGATCGACAGGTGCCCGACGATGCCGCTGCCGCGACCGATGAGGCAGCGGTCGCCGATCCGCACGACGGGGTCGCTCACCATCACCTGGCCGGGCACCATCCCGGCCGACAGCGACACGTTCGGCCCGATCATCGTGCCGGCACCGATGTGGATGGAGCGCTCGTTGACGAGCGCCGTCGCCGGGAAGCAGATGACGCTGCCGGCGCCGAAGGCGCCGAAGCGCTTGCCGCGGCGGGTGTCCGGGACCGATCGCGCCGAGCTCCTGGACCTCCTCCCACGAGCGGTGCACGAGCTCGCCGACGCCCCACTTGATCCGGGCGGCCACACGGTGCCACGTCGTGTCGGGGACCGGTGGCCGTCGCAGCACGGGCGGCGAGCGTAACGGGCGGCTGGCCGCATGGGCGCCGGCGATCCGGCCTCCGCCCGCCTCGTCCAGCTCAGCGCACCAGTCAGCACGATGATCAGGACGACGCCGTTGAAGATGGCGTGGGCGATGATCGTCGGCCCGATGCGTCGCAGCAGGTACGCGGCCCCGCCGAACACGACGCCGACCGCACCGAGCACGAGGGCGAGCCCGATGTTGCCGGCGCCGTCCGCCGTGCCGACGTGGGCGGCACCGAACAGCAGCCCCTGGGCGATCGACCGCGGCGACCCACGGCAGGCGGCTGAGGAAGCCGCGCAGGATCATGCCGCGGAAGACGATCTCCTCGACGATCGGCGCGGCCACCACGGCGACGATGGCCTGGGAGATCACGAACGTGCGGTCGAGGTCGAGGTCGCGGAGGTCCTCGACGTTGCCGGTGAGCGGGATGTGCAGCACGGTGACGACGGCCACCATGGCGATCTGGCCCCCGAGCGCGGCGAGCCAGACGACCGGGCCCCACCCGGCGTCGGACCAGCGCCAGCGCAGCCCGAGGTCGGTCCGCCGGTCGCCGCTCCCCCACCGCGCCGTGGCGTACCACGCCCACCAGACCGACGGTCCGTAGGCGACGACGGCGAGGATCACGACGTAGGCGACGATCGGCAGGTCGAAGCGGAACAGGTTGGCGGTCAGCACCCGCGCCCCGAGCAGCGACGCGGCGAGCACCGCGAGGGCACCGAGGGCCACCTCGATGGGCAGCGTGCGGTGCGGCACCGCGGCCGGCCGCAGCGCCGGGGCGGGCACCGCGAGGTGGTCCGTCCAGCCGCGGCCGTCGTAGTAGCGCTGGGCCGGCTGACCGAACGGGTCCGGGTACCACCCGGCGGGCGCGCCGCCCGGTGGCGGCAGCACCCCGCCGCGCGGCGAGCGCAGCGGCGGGCGCGCCGGTCGCGGCCCGTCGATCACCGCCCGCAGCGTACCGACCGGGGCGGCGCGGCTCCCGGCGGGGTGCCACGATGCGAGGTGGTGGGCAACGGCGCGTCATCCCTGTGGTCAGCGACGATGCCGGTCGTCCAGCGCGTGGAGGGCGTGCCGCTGGCCGGCGACGTGGACGTCGACGTCGCCATCGTGGGAGGTGGCTTCACCGGGCTGTGGACGGCGCTCGCGCTCGCGGCGGCCGATCCGTCGCTGCGCATCGCCGTGCTCGAGCGCCACGAGATCGGGTTCGGCGCGAGCGGCCGCAACGGCGGTTGGTGCTCGGCGCTGCTCGCCACGAGCCTCCACGGCTACGCCGCGGACCATGGGCGGAGCGCCGCGATCGACGCCCAGCGGGCGATGCAGGCGACGGTCGACGAGGTCGGTCGGTTCACCGCCGGCGCGGCCGACGACGCCGGCTGGCACAAGGGCGGCACCGTGACCTACGCCCGCAGCGCCGCCCAGGTGCAGCGCCTGACGGCCGAGATCGACGAGGCCCGGGCGTTCGGCTTCGGCGCCGACGACCTGCGGTGGCTGTCCGACGACGAGCTGTCGGCAGTGGGCCGCCCGCCCGGCACGCTCGGCGCCGTCTCCACGCCGCACTGCGCGGCGGTCCACCCGTTGCGCCTCGCCCACGCGCTCGCCGGCGCTGCCCGTGCGGCCGGCGTCCGGTTGCACACGCACACATCGGTGGACGTCGTCGAGCCACGGCGGCTCGTCACGAGCGGCGGCACGGTGCGCGCCGGCGTGATCGTCCTGGCGACCGAGGCCTACACGGCGGCGATGGCCGACCGCCACCGCGAGGTCGCGCCGCTGTACTCGTTGATGGTCGGCTCGGAGCCCCTGTCGCTCGAACAGTGGGACACCGTCGGGCTCCGTGGACGGCCCACGTTCAACGACGCCCGCCACCTCGTGATCTACGGCCAGCGCACCGCCGACGGCCGCATCGCGTTCGGCGGTCGCGGCGCGCCGTACCACTTCGCGTCGCGGATCGATCCCGGCTACGACGTCCACGAGGGCGTCCGGCGGATGCTCGTCGAGACGGTGCGCGAGCTGTTCCCGCCGCTGCGAGCCGTCGGGTTCCCGTTCCACTGGGGCGGACCCCTGGCGGTCCCGCGCGACTGGCGGTGGGGCGTGCGCTTCGATCCCGCTGCCGGCCTCGCCGTGGCGGGTGGCTACGTCGGGGACGGGGTGGCCACGACGAACCTCGCCGGACGCACGCTCGCCGACCTGATCCTCGGGCGCCAGACCGACCTCGTGCGCCTGCCGTGGGTGGGCCACCGATCGCGGCCGTGGGAGCCCGAGCCCCTGCGCTGGCTCGGCGTCAACCTCGGCCGCGTCGCGGCCGCTCGCGCCGACGCGGCCGACGGCGCCAGCTCCTCCGCTCGCCCGCGCCCGCAGCGCCGCGTGGACGAAGCTCCTCGCCACCCTGACCCGCCACTGACCAGCCGTCAGCCGGGGTACGCGGACGGCAGGGAGGCGGCGTGGAGCCAGGTCGCGAAGAAGCCGTCCAGGTCGCGGCCGGCGACCTCGGCGGCGAGCGCGGTGAAGTCCTCGGTCGTGCGCGAGGTGCCCTCGTTCTCGGCGACCCACCGCTGCAGCAGCGTGAAGAAGGCGTCGTCGCCCATCTCGCGACGCAGCGCGTGGAGGACCACGGCACCCCCGTCGTAGCGCTCGAAGCCGAACAGGTTGCCCATCGACGGGTCGCCCGTCGGCTCGCTCGGGAACTGCCGAGCGGCGAGCATGCGGGACGTCACCGACTCCATGCTCTCGACCCCCGCGTGGTCGAGCCACAGCCACTGCCCGTAGGTGGCGAACGACTCGTTGAGCCACAGGTCCGACCAGTCGGCGGGCGTGACCGCGTCGCCGAACCACTGGTGGGCGAGCTCGTGGGCGAGGAACATCTGGTCGGTGTCGTCGAGCGTCCCGGTGAAGTCGAGCCGCGAGAACATCGACCGCCCCTGGGTCTCCATCGCCAGACCCGGCACGCTCGCCGCGAACGCCAACCCGTACTGGTCGAGCGGGTACGGCCCGAACAGCGGCTCGAAGAACGCCACCTGCTCGGCGGTGAGGTCGAAGTAGGGCTGCATCCGCGCGACGTCGTCGCGGAGTGCCACGTTGGTCAGCGGCGTGTCCCCCGCGACACCGCCGTCGAGCACCTCGTAGTCGCCGATCAGCAGCTGCACGAGGTACGTCGCCATCGGCTCGCCCTGCTCCCAGACCCATGTCGTGGTCGCCCCGTCCGGTCGCTGTTCGACGAGCTCACCGTTGGCGGCCGCGGTCACACCGGCGGGCACCGTCACCTCGAAGCGCCACGTCGCCTTGTCCGACGGGTGGTCGTTGCTCGGCAACCATCGGCGGGCGCCGTCGGGTTCGTTGAGGACGTAGGAGCCGGCGTCGACGGGGTACCAGCCGCTGCCGAGGCCGAAGCCGAGGTCCGACTCGTGCTCCTCGTCGTGGTACTCGACGTCGATCACGACCGGTGCGGCCGGCGTCACCGTCGTCGCCGGGTGCACGATCAGCTCGGTGCCGGCCTGCTCGAACGTCGCCGGCACCCCGTCGACGCGCACCGCGTCGACCACCAGCTCGGCAGCGTCGAGGGCGATGGCGTCGAGTGGGCGCCGCACGAGCGTCGTCACCGTGACGGCACCGTCGATCGTCTCCGTCGCCAGGTCGTAGCCGAGGCGCACGTCGTAGGACTGCACGTCGAGGTCGGCCGAGCCGAGCTCCGGCAAGAGGCTGTCACCGCTCGACGTCGACGGCACGGTCGGGTCGCCGGCGGGCAGCGTCGACGGGGTGTGCTCCGGCGTGGTCGTCGACTGGGGCGTCTCGGCGGCCTCCGTCGGAGGCGGTGCCGTCGGCGCGATCGTCGTCGCCGGGGCCCGGGTGGTCGTCGGCGCCGGTTCGCTCGTGGTCGCCGGCGCGTCGGAGGTCGTCGTCACCGCGGCGGACTCGGTGTGCACGTCGGTGCCCGAGCAGGCCGTGGCGAGGGCGACCGCGAGGGCGGCCCAGCGGGCCCTCATCAGCGGTGCAGACCGGGGTCGGTGACCGTCGCCCGGTACCGCACCGTGTGCACCGAGCGACCCGACAGCACGCCGCCGCGCCCGAGCAGGCGACCGCCCTGCCAGTTCGACAGGCCGAGCTCCGGCGTGTCGAGGGCGTACTGGCCGTCGACCCAGCGCGTGAAGCCGTCGCCGACGAACGGCGCGTCGACGCGCTGGTAGAAGCGGTCGTGCTCGGCGGGATCGTCGCTGACGAGGGACGCCACGAAGCGCGGGCTGTGCTGGTTGCACAGGTCGACCGCCGCGTCGACGTCGGTGGTCACGACGAGGGACACCTCGGGCGACCGCTCCCACTCCCACTCCCGGCCGAGGTCCTCGAGCGCCAGCTCCGATGCCGCCGGCTCGGCGTGCACGCCGTCGGCCCGCTCGATCTGGACGGTCGTGGCGAAGCGCTCGGCCGGGACCACGTCCCGTGAGCCGCACGCGACGTGCAGCCGGGCGGCCGTCGACCGCGGCACGCGCCGCGGCGTCGAGGGCGTCGAGGAACACGGGCACGAGGTCGCGGCGGCTCGCCGGGATGCAGCAGACGTTGAGGGTGTTGCAGACCTTGCGGTCGAGGGAGTGCTGCACCGCCGCGGCGAACCGATCGGCGTCGGCGGCCTCCCCGCGACGAGCCACGCACCGCCCGTGCCGTGGAGGCTGACCGGCGTCCCTGCCTGGCGGGCGACGGCGCCGAGCTGGGCGACGGCCGCGCCGGAGCCACGAGCCACGGCGAGCGCGAGGCGGCGATCGTCGAACAGCGCCCAGCCGGCCGACCGGGCCGGCGAGCGCACGAGCGAGACCGTGCCCGCGGGGAGACCGGCTTCGGCGAGCGCCGGCGCGAGGGCCTCGCCGACGATCGCCTCGGCCGTACCGAGGGCGTCGGAGCCGATGCGCATGACGACCGCGTTGCCGGTCCGCACGACGCCGGTGGCGTCGGCGAACACGTTGGGGCGCCCCTCGAACACGAACGCGACGACCCCGAGCGGTGCCCGGCGGGCGGCAACGGACCAGCCGCGGTGGTCGATGCGCTCGATCTCCTCGTCGCGCGCGGGCGGCGCGTCGCGCCACGTGCGGAGGCCGGCGACCATGTCGGCGCGCATCCGGTCCGACAGCACGAGCCTGGTCGTCGAGCGACCGGCGGCCGCGGCCGCCGCGACGTCGGCGTCGTTGGCGGCCCGGATCGGAGCGACGACGTCGTCGTCGGCGAGGCGCCGGGCGAACGCCTCGAAGAACGCCGTGACCTGCTCGTCGTCGCAGGCCGCCAAGCCGGCGAACGCGTCGACCGCGTCGTCGACGGCCGCCGCGGCGGCGGCGTGCTGGGCCGCCGGCACGTGCAGCAGGTCTCCGGTCTCCTGGACGACGATCAGCCGGTCGCCGGCCGTGAAGGCGGCTGCCAGGGCGGCCGGGACGGCGGTGACCCGGTTGCCACCGAACACGATCGGCTGGCCGGGCTGCAGCGACGTCAGCTCGGCGACGGCGTGCGGCACGGCGACGTCTGCTCCCACGGCCGGGAAGCGTAGGTGGCGCCGGGCCCCGTCGGGCGGGCGCCCCGCTCAGTAGCGTGACGGCATGGCCACGGACGACCGGCTGTACTTCCGCCAGCTCCTGTCGGGGCGCGACTTCGCCGTCGACGACCCCGTGGCCGCGCAGATGGTGAACTTCGTGTACGCCATCGGTGACCGCACGACGCCGGGAGTGCGTGCTCGTCGACCCGGCGTACGGCATCGACGAGCTCGTCGACGCGGTCGAGGCCGACGGCATGGCGGTCGGCGGCGTGCTGGCGACGCACTACCACCAGGACCACGTCGGCGGCTCGATGATGGGCCACACGATCGAGGGCGTCAGCCGTCTGCTCGAGCGGGTCAGCTGCCCGGTCCACGTGCAGGCCGACGAGGCGCCCTGGGTCGCCAAGACGACGGGCATCGCCGAGAGCGAGCTGGCGACGCACCACTCCGGCGACACGATCACCGTCGGGACCGTCACGATCGAGCTCGTCCACACCCCCGGCCACACCCCGGGCAGCCAGTGCATCCTCGTCGACGGCCGGCTGGTGTCCGGCGACACGCTGTTCCTCGACGGCTGCGGTCGCACCGACCTGCCGGGCAGCGACCCCGAGCAGATGTACGAGAGCCTGCAGCGCCTCGCCGCCCTCCCGCCCGACACGATCGTCTTCCCCGGCCACCGCTACTCGATGCCGTCCAGCGCCTCGATGGAGGCCATCCGCGAGTCCAACTACGTGTTCCGCCCCCGGAGCAAGGACCAGTGGATGATGATGTTCGGCCACTGAGCCCGACGCCGACGTCGGCGGCGGCGGCCGGAGGTCGTTCTGTCAGCGCGAATCGGCCCGATCGGGCCGGAATCCACTGACAGTTGGCGACGACCGCGGCGCCGGCGGCTCAGCCGGTGACGGAGGCGGCGATGGCCGAGATGCCGGCCACGGTCAGCAGCGACAGGACGAGGACGCGGAAGCGGCGGGCGTCGAGGTGGCGGCGCAGGGCGACACCGGTCGCCGCGCCGAGGGCGAGGCCGGGCAGCGCCGCGGCGACGGCCGTGAGGACGTCGGCGTCGAGGTCGCCGGTGGCGGTGAACACGACCACGCTCACGACGTCGAGGACGAAGAAGACGGACGTGATCGTCGAGCGGAACCGGGTCGGTTCGAAGTGCCGGGCCTGCAGCACGAACACGAGCGGCGGGCCGTTGACCCCGGCGGACATCGTCATCGCGCCGGACAGGACGCCACCGGCGACGTCGAGCCCGGGGCCGGCGTGGCGCAGGTCGAGGCCGAGGGCGATCACCACGACGGCGACGAGGACGGCGACGCCGATGATCGCGCCGAGCACCTGATCGTCGACGCGCAGGAACACGAGCAGCCCGATCGGCAGGCCGACCGTGGCGCCGGCGAGCAGGCGCCCGGCCACACCCCGGTCGGCATCGTGCCGGCCCGTCCAGGCCTGGTAGCCGTTCGTGAACGTCGCCAGCGTCAGGGCCACGACGACCGCATCGTGGGCGTCGAGGACGATCGCCAGCAGCGGGACCGCCGCCAACCCGAACCCGAACCCCGCCGACAGCTGCACCGTCGCCGCCAGGGCGACGACGAGCGTCACCCCGGCGAGCGCTCCGGCGGTGACGGCGAGGGTCACCAGGTGTCGACGTTCGGGCGCTTCTTGCCGGTTCGCGGCGGCGGATCGCCGGCGGCGTCGAACACAGCGGTGAGCCAGCGCCGCGACTCGGCCGGGTCGATCACGTCGTCGATCTCGAACAGCGACGCCACGCTGAGCGCCTTGCCGATCTCGTACATCCGCGCGACGAGCTGCTGGAACAGCTCCTCGCGTGCCGCCGGGTCCTCGACGGCGGCGAGCTCCTTCGGGTAGCCGAGCCGCACCGCGCCCTCCAGCCCCATGCCGCCGAACTCGCCGGTCGGCCAGGCGAGGCACGCCAGCGGGGCCTTCGTCGTACCGCCCATCATCGCCTGGGCGCCCAGCCCGTACGCCTTGCGCAGCACGATCGTGGCGAGCGGCACGGTCACGTTGGCGCCGGTCACGAACAGCCGGTTGCAGTGGCGCACGAGCGCGGTCGCCTCGACGTCGGGGCCGACCATCATCCCGGGCGTGTCGCACAACGTGACGATCGGGATGTCGAAGGCGTCGCAGAGCTGCATGAACCGCGCCGCCTTGTCGGCACCCGGCGTGTCGATGGCCCCGGCCAGGTGCGTCGGGTTGTTGGCGATCACGCCCACCGGGCGGCCCTCGACGCGGGCGAGCGCGGTGATCATGCCGAGCCCGAAGTCGCGCCGCAGCTCGAGCACCGACCCGGTGTCGAACAGCAGGTCGATGACCTTGCGCACGTCGTAGCTGCGCAGCCGCTCGGCGGGGATGACGTCGCGCAGGAGCGCCTGATCGGCGCACGTCCACCCCTCGGTGCGCCCCTGGAAGTACGCCAGGTACTGCTTGGCGACCGCGACGCCCTCGGCCTCGTCGGCGACGACGATGTCGACGACGCCGTTCGCCCGCTGCACCTCGATCGGCCCGATCGCGGTCGGCTCGAACACGCCGAGGCCGCCGCCCTCGATCATCGCCGGCCCGCCCATGCCGATGTTGGAGTCCTCGGTGGCGATCACGACGTCGCAGCAGCCGAGGATGGCGGCGTTGCCGGCGAAGCAGTAGCCGGCGTTGACGCCGACGAGCGGCACGAGGCCCGACAGCTCGGCGAAGTAGAGGAACGCCATCGTCTCCAGCCCGGACGCGCCGATGCCGTCGGTGTCGCCGGGCCGCCCGCCACCACCCTCGGTGAAGAACACGATCGGCAGGCGCAGGCGCTCGGACAGCTCGAAGAGGCGGTCCTTCTTGCGGTGGTTCTGCATGCCCTGGGTGCCGGCCAGGACCGTGTAGTCGTACGACACGGCGATGGCGCGGGACCGCTCGGGACCGAACAGCTCGCCGTTGACCGTGCCGATGCCGCCGACGAGCCCGTCGGCCGGGGTGTTGGCGATGAGGTCCTCCAGCGCCCGGCGCCGCCGCTGACCGGCGATCACCACCGGCCCGTACTCGACGAACGAGCCCTCGTCGACGAGGTCGCTGACGTTCTCGCGGGCCGTGCGGCGCTGTCGGGCGCGGCGCTTGGCGACGGCGTCGGGACGGGCCTCGTCGAGCCCGGCGCGGTGGCGCGCGAGCGCCTCGGCGAGGTCGGCGCGCACCGCACCGGCCTCCACGACGGCACCGGTGACGGTCGGGCTGTCGGCGGTGACGGCCTCGTGGTCGGCCACCGGCTCCAGGCGCACCAGGGCGTCACCGGGCATCACCGCCGTCCCGACGGCGACGAGCACCTCGCCGACCCGGCCGCCCTCGTCGGCGACCACGTCGTGGTGCATCTTCATCGACTCGATGAGGAGCAGCACCGCACCGGCGCCGACCACGTCGCCGGGGGCGACCTCGAGCGACACGATGGTGCCCTGCAACGGGCTGCGGACCTCTTGCACTGTTCCTCCTCGTCGAGCCGACCCGCCCGATGGTCGTGGAAACCCCACCGGTGAGGTCGAACCGGCCCGGTCGAGGCCGATCCGACACTGACGGTCCGGACGGCCCCGTCAGTCGCTGGCGGCGAGGGCCGCGGCGGAAGTACTCCGCCGTGCGCGTCAGGCCCTCACGGAGCTGGATCACGGGCTCCCACCCGAGCAGTGAGCGGGCCAGCGTGAGGTCGGGCTGGCGCTGCGTGGGGTCGTCCACCGGCAGCGGCTCGTACGTGATCGTGGACGACGAGGCGGTCACCTCGACGGCCATCTCGGCGAGCTGCGTGATCGTGTACTCGTTCGGGTTGCCGATGTTGATCGGCCCGGTGTGCTCGCCGTCGAGCAGGGCGAGGAAGCCGCGCACCTCGTCCTCCACGAAGCAGAACGACCGGGTCTGGCTGCCGTCGCCGAACACCGTGATCGGGTCGCCACGCAGCGCCTGGACGAGGAAGTTGGACACCGACCGGCCGTCGTCGACGCGCATGTTCGGGCCGTACGTGTTGAAGATGCGCACGATGCGCACGTCGACGCCGTGGTGGCGGTGGTACGCCATCGTCAGCGCCTCGGCGAAGCGCTTCGCCTCGTCGTACACGCCGCGTGGCCCGATCGGGTTGACGTGGCCCCAGTACGTCTCGGGCTGCGGGTGGACCTGCGGGTCGCCGTAGACCTCGCTCGTCGACGCCAGGAAGAACCTCGCCTCCTTGGCCTTGGCGAGCCCCAGGCAGTTGTGCGTGCCGAGCCCGCCGACCTTGAGGATCTGGATGGGGATCCGCTCGAAGTCGATCGGCGACGCCGGGCTGGCGAAGTGCATCACGGCGTCGACGGGCCCGGGCACCCAGACGTACTCGCTGACGTCGTGCTCGACGAACGTGAAGCCACGGTGGCCGAAGAGCTCCTCGATGTTGGCCACCGACCCCGTGATCAGGTTGTCGACCGCGACGACCCGGTCGCCGCGGTCGAGCAGGGCACGGCACAGGTGCGACCCGAGGAAGCCGGCCCCGCCGGTGACGACGACCCGGGCCACGGTCAGCGGCCGATCCCGGCGTAGGAGAAGCCGGCGCGCCGCCACTCGTTGCGGTCGAGCAGGTTGCGGGCGTCGACCACCGCCCGCCCGACCATCGCCGTCGCGACCCGCCCGGCGTCGAGCCAGCGGTAGTCCTCCCACTCGGTCAGCACGACGAGCACGTCAGCGCCGTCGGCGACCTCGTAGGGGTCGCTGCACACGACGACGCCGTCGGGCAACCCCGGCTTGGGGCCGTGCACCGTCGGATCGTGGCCCTTCACCTTGGCGCCCTTGGCCAGCAGCCGCTCGATGATGGCCAGCGACGGCGATTCACGCAGGTCGTCGGTGCGCGCCTTGAACGTGAGCCCCCACACCCCGATCGTCTTGCCGCCGACGTCGCCGCCGGCGGCATCGACGACCTTCTCGGTGACCCGCTCGAACTGCTCGTCGTTGACCGCGACGACCCCCTGGAGGAGGTCGAACGAGTACCCGGCGACGTCGGCGATGTTCAGCAGGGCGCGGGTGTCCTTCGGGAAGCAGGAGCCGCCCCACCCCGGTCCGGGGCGCAGGAAGTCCTGCCCGATCCGCTTGTCGTAGCCGAGTCCGAGCACGACGTCGTTGACGTCGGCGCCGACGCCCTCGCAGATCGCCGCCACGGCGTTGACGAACGAGAGCTTGGTGGCGAGGAACGCGTTGGCCGCGTACTTGATCGTCTCGGCGGACGCCGGGTCGGTGACGATGACCGGGGCGGCGACCCCGAGGTACAGCGAGGAGACCTTGATCGCCGCGGCCTGGTCGGTGCTCCCGACGACGATGCGGTCGGGCTTCAGGAAGTCCTGCACCGCCGAGCCCTCGCGGAGGAACTCGGGGTTCGACACCACCTTGACGTCGGGCCGGTCGAGCACGCGCTCGACGACCCGGGCCGAGCCCACCGGCACCGTCGACTTGTTGACGACGACGCTCTCGTAGGGCAGGTGCGGGGAGATCTCGCGGGCCGCCGCCTCGATGTAGGACAGGTCGGCGCTGCCGTCCTCGCCCTGCGGCGTCGGCACGCACAGGAAGGCGATCTCGCAGTCCGTGACGGCGTTGGCCGCGCCGAGCACGAACTTCAGGCGGCCGGAGCGCAGGCCCTCGTCCACGAGCCGGTCGAGGCCGTGCTCGACGATCGGGATCTCCCCCGCCGACAGCCGGGCCACCTTGTCCGCATCGACGTCTGCGCAGATGACCTCGTGCCCGAGGTGGGCGAAGCAGGCGCCGGTCGTGAGGCCCACGTAGCCGGTTCCGACGATGGCGATGCGCGACATGACCGCAGAACCTACCGGACGCCTTCGCCGCAGGTCCGGGGCGCATGGCCGGCCGCCGACGGGACCGGTCACTACCGTGCACCCGATGCTGCTCGCGCCGTACGCCGACGCGCCGCCGATCGATCCCGGCCTGGTGGACGCGTGCGGCGAGGAGCCGGCCGCGATCTGCGAGTGGGTCTACGACGGCACCGGGAGCCAGATCCTCGCCGGCCTCGCCGACTGGTTGATCGGCAAGCCGCTGAAGGCGATCGTCATCCTGCTGGTCGCCTGGATCGTCGCCCGCATCGTGCGGCGCACCGTCCGCAAGGCGATCTTCCGGATGGTCCTCGTCGATCGCGACACGGCGGCACGTGCGCTGCAGAAGGTCGGGGTGCCGGCACCCACCGTCGCCGTCGTCGACCCCCGCCGGATGGCTCGCGCGACGTCCATCGCGGCGGTCGTCACGTCGACCGCGGCAGTGCTCATCTGGGTGATCGCCGTCCTCATCGTCCTCGGCGAGCTGAACATCGACCTCGCACCGCTGATCGCCGGAGCCGGGATCGCCGGGATCGCCCTCGGCTTCGGCGCCCAGAACCTCGTGAAGGACTGCGTCGCCGGCCTCTTCATGCTGATCGAGGACCAGTACGGGATCGGCGACGCCGTCGACCTCGGGGTCGCCAGCGGTTCCGTCGAGCGGATCAGCCTGCGCAGCGACGGTGCTGCGCGGTCAGGACGGGACGGTCTGGCACGTCCCGAACGGCGAGATCCGTCGCGTCGGCAACCGCTCCAAGCTGTGGTCCGTCGCCGTGCTCGACGTCGTCGTCGCCTATGACGCCGACCTCGCGACCACCCGCCAGGTCGTGCTCGACGTCGCCCGGGACGTCGTCGAGTCCGACGACTACGCCGGTGACGTGCTCGCCGCACCGGAGCTCCTCGGCGTCGAGGACGTCGGCCCCGACGGGGTCACGTTGCGGCTGCTCGTGCGCACGAACCCGGGCGCCCAGTTCCGCCTGCAGCGGGCGCTGCGCGAGGCCGTCAAGGTCGGGCTCGACCAGGCGGGCGTCGCGGTGCTGCCACCGCCGCCACGCGCCGAACCGGACGCCGCCGACGGCGCCGCGCCCGCCCCGGACGGTCGTTGAGATCGTCCAGCACCACGGCGGGTCGTGTCATGATGACGCCGTGCGCGGCGACCTGTGCCATCGGGGATGATCGGACTGCTCGCGTTCTTCACGCGTCCCGACACCGGGTCGCTGTGGTGGTCGGTGCTCCTGCTGCTCGTCACCATCGGCTTGATGCTCTACGCCGGCGTCGCCACACGGCCGCCGCGCCTCGCCGCGTCGGCCCCCTCCGCCGAGCTCGGCAACGAGTCGCCGGCGATCGCCAGCCTGCTCACGAACGGGTTCGTCGTCACGCCGGCGGCTGCGGTCGCGACGCTGCTCGACCTCGTCGCCCGCAGGCTGGCTGCGCGTCGAGCACACCGAGCACGAGGTCGTCCTGCTCACTGACCGCCGCGGCCGGGAGGGCGATGCCCTCAAGGGCTACGAGCAGCAGGTGCTCAACCACATCCACAAGATGACCGCCGGCACCCTGACCGGCGTCTCCGGCGCCGGCGTCGAGATCGCCGGACTGCGCCTCCCGCGCCGTTGGTGGCGCCGCTTCACGCGGTCCGTCGTCAGCGACGCCCGCCGCCAACGCCTGACGAAGCGCCGTTGGCACCTCCTCGTGATCGGTCCGCCTGCCGTCACGTGCGTGCTCAGCGGGCTCATGTGGTGGCGCTCGGTGCGGACCGGCGAGGACGTCGCGGTCGTCGACTCCCTCGCCTCGCGCGGCATCGCCTTCGCCATCGGCCTCGCCATCGTCGTGGTCGGCGTGCGCGTGCTGCGACGCATCCGTTCGTACGCCCAGCGTCCCACCCACCACGGCCTCGTGCGCGCCGAGCACTGGCTCTGCGTGCGGGCCTGGATGGCGCCGCGCGGCTTCGAGGGGACCTCCGCGGTGGCTGCCAACAGCTCGAGCCGGGCGCTCGCCTACGCCGCCGCGCTGGGGCTGGCGGAGCGGGCGGCCGACGAGCTGCCGATCGTGCCGGAGGACGACCGCCTGGCGTGGAGCAACGCGACCGGTGAGTGGCACGTCGTGCGCGTCCGCTACCCGTTCCGGCCCGGCTACGGCCGCCACCCGGCGCTGATGCTGGCCGCCGGCGTCGTCGTGGGCGCCGGGCTCATCGCGCTGCAGCGCGTGCTGCTGGAGATCGCCCGCGGGGAGCGCTTCCTGAGCGTCCTCGACGACTTCCCCGACCAGATCGACCTGATCCAGGACATCGCCCTGATCATCGCCGCCGTCCTCATCCTGCCGATGCTGTGGATGGGGTGGCTCGTGGTCGCCGGTGCCTTCGACCTCTTCTCGACCGTCGAGCGCCAGGGCGTGGTGGTGCGCGCCCGGCGACCCCAGCGCGTGGTGCCGTTCCCACGCCTCCTGCGCCCGCTCGCCCGGCGTGACCGCTTCGCCCTGTTCATCGCCGTCGACGACGGCCGCTCCGACCGCGTCAGCGCCTGGCTGTCCAACGAGCGCACGGCCGTGCCCCAGGGCGCCCGGGCGCGGGTCAAGGCCACGCCCGTCCTCGGGTACGTGCGGCGGTCGGAGCCGATCGGCACGACGCGGGCCTGAGCGCATGCCACGGATCCTCGTCACGAACGACGACGGCATCGACTCCGTCGGCCTCCACGTGCTCGCCCGGGCGATGACCGAGCTCGGCGACGTCGTCGTCGTCGCCCCCGACAGCGAGTACTCCGGCGCCAGCGCCGCGCTCGGTGCCCTGCACCTGCTGCAGCCCGAGGTCAAGCACGCCGTGGTCGAGGGCATCGCCGAGTCGTGGACGGTCAACGGGACGCCGGGGCTGTGCGTGATGTTCGCCCGGCTCGGGGTCTTCGGGCCGGTCGACCTCGTCGTGTCCGGCATCAACCCGGGCGCCAACGTCGGCCGGGCGATCTACCACTCCGGCACCGTCGGTGCCGCCCTCACCGCCCGCAACGGCGGCACCAGCGGCGTCGCCGTGAGCCAGGCCGTCGCCGACTACGGCGTCGAGGGCCAGGGCTGGGACGAGATGATCGCCGGCCAGCACTGGGACACCGCCGCTCGCGTCGGTGCCACGGTGGTCGCGTCGCTGCTCGATGCACCGGCGACCGAGCCCTTCGTCGTCAACGTCAACGTCCCGAACGTGCCGCTCGAGGCGATCACGGGCTGGCGTCACACCGAGGTCGCGCTGCTCCCGCCTCGGACGGTGGCCTCCGGGCGCCTGCACCCGATCGCCGGGCGCGAGGGGGCCTACTCGGTCGAGATGGTCTGGGGCGACGCCATCGAGCTGCCGCCCGACACCGACAGTGGCGCCGTCGAGCGCGGCGAGGTGGCGGTGTCGTACCTCAGCCGTCTGCAGCACGAGGCGCGCCCCGACCTCGACGCCGTGGCGGACCGGCTGGACGCCCTGTTCGGACCGACTCGTACACTCCAGGCATGACCGCGACGGGGACCGATCGGACCGCCGAGTGGGATGCCCTCAGGCAGCGCTACCTTCGCCCGCGCGACGAGCGTCCGGCGACGACGGCCCAGGGTGTCCACCACACGGCCCACCTCAGCAGTGACGTCGCGAGGACGATCGAGTTCTACCAGGGGCTCCTCGGCTTCCCGCTGACCGAGCTCTTCGAGAACCGCGACTACGTCGGCTCGACGCACTTCTTCTTCGACATCGGCCACGGCAACGCCCTCGCCTTCTTCGACTTCCCCGGCCTCGACCTGCCCCCGTACGGCGAGGTGCTCGGTGGCCACCACCACCTGGCGATCAGCGTGGCGCCCGACCAGTGGCAGGTGCTGCGCGGTCGGCTCGACGACGCCGGCATCGAGTACCTCGAGGTCGGTGGCGTGTCGCTGTACTTCCGCGGCCCCGACGGCGAGCGCCTCGAGCTGCTCGCCGAGCCGCTCGGCGAGATGTACGGGATGCAGGTCGTATGAGGCCGGCCGCCGCATGAGCGAGCGAGTCTTCGAGCGAGCGAATCATCAGGCACGGTCTTCGGCTCACTGGTGCACCTGCTGGGCCGAGAGCTCGTCGCATCGCGTCCGGGTGCACCAGTGAGCGACGGGCAGCTCGACGCCTACCGGGCGTCGATCGACAACATCGACGCGGCCCTGGTGCACCTGCTGGCCGAGCGCTTCAAGATCACCCAGGCGGTCGGCCGCTACAAGGCCGAGATCGGCATGCCGCCCGCCGACCCGGCGCGCGAGGAGCAGCAGGTCGCCCGCCTGCGCGCCCTGGCCGTGGAGTCCGGCCTCGACCCGGCGTTCACCGAGAAGTTCCTGCGCTTCATCGTCGAGGAGGTCATCCTCCACCACAAGCGCATCGCCGCCGGGTAGCGCCGCGGGGTCCCCGGGGCTGGCGTGCCCGCACGCCGCCCATCCATCCGAGTACCTGCTGCGGGGCCTCCGTGCGCTGCGTGCTCCGACGGCCTCACGTACTCGGATGAGCTCACTCGACAGCGACGATGGTGGCCACGTCGAGGACGGCGGCGGCGTGGACATCGGCCTCCTCCGGGCTGACGGTCGGGCCGAGCTCGACGATGAACGACACGGCCTCGGTCTCGTTGCGGGCCCACGTGGCGGCGACGCCGGTGTAGGTGCCGCCGGTGATGCGGTCGATCGGCAGGCCGGTGAGGTCGGCGTAGCGCTGCTTGACGAGGCCCTCGAGGCCCTCGCCCGGCGACAGCCGGAAGAGGTCCTGGTGGTACCACATCACGAGGCCGGGTCCGAGCTCCTCGACGAAGTCGACGATGGCCTGGGTCTCGGGCTCGCTGGCCGGGCCGGTGCCGGCGTACTCGTCGTCGCCGGGCGCGCCGATGGGCCCCCACCGGTACGGGAAGTTGCGGTTCAGGTCGACCTCGTTGGCGTTGCCACGCTGCTGCGCCGCCTGCCCGTCGGGGTTCATCGACTCGACGAGCCACAGGTCGATCCCCTCGGGCACCGGCATGGTCGCCAGCCGCTCCAGGATCGCCACGCCGTCGTCCTCGTCGCCGTGGATCACGCCGATCACGACGATGCGCGTGCCGCCCGGCGTACCTCGCTCGACCGCAGTGATCGGCCGACCCTCGAGCGACCGGCCGAGCTCGCGGACCGCCAGCGCGTCGACCGCCGATCCGGCGATGCCGGGCAGCGTGGAGGATGGGGTCGGCGCGGCGGTGGACGCCGTCGTCATCGCGTCCGTCGTCGGCGCGACGGTCGGCGGCGCGGTCGACGGCGCGGGCGGAGCCAGCGACGCCACGACGACCGTGCCGACCGTCGTCGCGGTGGCCGCGTCATCGTCGTCGCCGGCACACGCGGCCACACCCAGGGCGAGGAGGACCGCGGCTGACGGTGCCAGGACGCGCCACCGGGCCACCGTCCCGACCGTAGCGGCGGGGCGATGGCCCGGGGCGGGATCGATCAGACGGCGTCGGGGCCGCGTTCGCCCGTGCGGATGCGCACGAGGTCCTCGACCGCGGTCACCCAGACCTTGCCGTCACCGATCTTGTCGGTGCGCGAGGCCTCGACGACGGCGTCGACGACCGCGTCGACGATGGCGTCGTCGACGACGATCTCCAGCTTGACCTTCGGGACGAAGTCGATCTGGTACTCGGTGCCCCGGTACGTCTCGGTGTGGCCGCCCTGCCGGCCGAAGCCGCGGACCTCGGTGACCGTCAGACCGACGACGCCGGCGCCCTTCAGGGCGTCCTTCACGTCGTCGAGCTTGAACGGCTTGACGACGGCGGTGATGAGCTTCATGTGATGGTCTCCGTTCTCAGTTCGCGCCGTGGTACGCGGTCTCGGCGTGTGATGCCAGGTCGAGGCCCTGGACCTCTTCCTCGTCGGAGACCCGGACGCCGATCGTCTTCTTGAGGACGAGCATGATGCCCAGCGTCAGCGCGAACGACCACACGATGGCGGAGGCGTTGGCGATGACCTGCTCACCGAAGAGCTTGAAGCCGCCACCGTAGAACACACCCTCGCCGGCGAAGTAGGGCTCACCGGTCGCTTCGCCGTCCTCGTTGATCCGGCCGAAGAAGTCGGGGTTGGCGAAGAACCCGACGAGCAGCGAGCCGACGAGCCCGCCGACGAAGTGCACGCCGACGACGTCGAGGGCGTCGTCGTACCCGGCCTTCGTCTTGAGCCTGACGGCGTAGCAGCAGATGACGCCGGCGATGGCGCCGATCGCCAGCGGGCCGGGCCCGGAGACGTATCCGGCGGCCGGCGTGATGGCGACGAGGCCGGCGACGATGCCCGATGCCGCGCCGAGCGTGGTCGGGTGGCCATCGCGGACCCACTCGACGAAGACCCACACGAGGCCGGCGGCGGCGGCGGCGAGGAACGTGTTCATGAACGCCTGGGCGGCCTGGCCGTTGGCGGCGAGGGCGGAACCGGCGTTGAACCCGAACCAGCCGAACCACAGGATGCCCGTACCGATCATGACGAGCGGCATGGAGTGCGGCGGACGACCTTCGTGCGGCCAGCCCTTGCGCTTGCCGAGCACGAACACGGCCGCGAGGGCGGCGATGCCGGCGTTGACGTGGATCGCCGTGCCACCCGCGAAGTCGAGCGAGCCGCGGTCGAACAGCCAGCCGCCGTACACCCACTTGAAGATGGGCACGTACACGAGGAACAGCCACAGCGGGACGAAGATCGCCCACGCCGAGAACTTCATGCGGTCGGCGACCGCGCCGGAGATCAACGCCGGCGTGATCGAGGCGAACATGCCGAGGAAGGCGACGCTCGCCAACACCGTGCCGTCACCGACCGACGTGATGTCCTTCAGGAAGAAGGAGTCGAACCCGCCGATGAAGTCGTTGTCGAACGGCACCTGCGCCAGCGAGAAGCCGAGGATCGCCCACAGCACGGGCACGATCAGCACGCAGTAGAAGTTCATCATCAGCATGTTGAGGACGTTGCGACTCTGATCCATGCCTCCGTAGAAGAAGGCCAGACCAGGGGTCATGAACAACACGAGGGCTGCTGATGTCAGCACCCACGCGACGTTGCCGGAAACCATGTGTTCTCTTTCTGTCCTTCACCGCAAGGGGCATGCGGTGCCCGCCGGGACCGTAAAGTTGCAGTGTTTCCGACACGTTTCTGCACTGTGCGGGCTCGGTTACGTCGCCGGTGAGCTCGGGGGACACGGCCGACCCGGACCGCGCGTCCGACCCCCTCGGCCGCGACCTGTCCGTCCGATCCCGCCCGTCCGGGCCGGAACCCACTGACAGCTCGCGGCCGACCATGGTGCTGACGACGGCGCAGCTCAACCGGGCGACGCTCGCCCGCCAGTTGCTGCTGCGTCGCGAGCCGATCCCGGTGGCCGAGGCGGTGCACCGCGTCGTCGCCCTCCAGGCGCAGGAGCCGGCCGGCCCGTACGTCGCGCTCTGGAACCGGGTCGCCGGGTTCGACCCCGCCGACCTCGATGCCGCGTTCGACTCGCGGGCGATCGTCAAGGCGACCCTCATGCGGGTCACCCTGCACGCCGTCGAGGCGGGCGACCACCCGGCGTTCCACGACGCCATGCAGGTGACGCTCCGCGCCGCGCGCCTGAACGACCGCCGCTTCCGCCGGACCGGGCTGACACCGGACGACGCCGACGCGCTGGTCCCCGACCTCCTGCGGTTCGCCGCCCGCCCCGCACCGCGGCCGAGCTCGAGGCCTGGGTGGACTCGCGGGTGGGCGAGCTGCCCAAGCCCGGCGTCTGGTGGGCCCTGCGGCAGGTCGCCCCCCTCGCGCACGCGCCGACCGGCGCGACGTGGACGTTCGGCGGCCGCTCGGCGTTCGTCACCGCACCCCGTCGCCGCGTCCCGCGCGATCACCGTCCGACGTTGCAGCAGCTGATCCGCCGGTACCTCGCGGGCTTCGGCCCGGCCACCGTCCAGGACATCGGTCAGTTCGCGATGCTGGGGCGGCCGTCGATCCGGGAGGCGCTGACGGCGATGGGCGAGGCGCTGGTGTGGCTCGACGGCCCCGGCGGCCCGCTGGTCGATGTCCCGGGCGTTCCGATCCCGAGCGGCGAGGAGCCGGCGCCGCCGCGCCTGCTCGGGATGTGGGACAGCACCCTGCTCGCCTACGCCGACCGCGGCCGGCTGATCCCGCCGCAGCACCGCCAGCACGTGACCCGGCGCAACGGCGACGTGCTGCCGACGCTGCTGGTCGACGGCCACGTCCGCGGCGTCTGGCGGCTGCTCGACGGCAGCGTGGAGGCCACGGCGTTCGAGCCATTGAGCGACGACGTCTGGGCCGGGCTCGCCACCGAGGCGGCTTCGCTCGTCGCCGTCCTGGCCGCCCGCGACCCGGCCCTCTTCCGCCGCTACCACCACTGGTGGGCCCAGCTGCCGCCCGACGCCGAGGTGCGCGTCCTGCCCTGACGGCGGTCACGCCACGACGCGGCTCAGGAGACCGTGAGCACGGCCGCGACCTGGTCGGCGATGAACTGCGCGAGCACCGGCGCCCCGGCGCGCTGATGTGCAGCCCGTCGGCGTTCTTCCACTCCGGATGCGGCGCGCTGTACGCCGCCCAGTCGGCGATGGTGAGGTAGCCCGCCGTGCTGCTGGGCCCGCTGCGCCAGCACGGCGTTCTTGTCGTCGCCGGCCGGCACGGTCAACCAGATCACGGGACCGACGCCCTGCGCCCGCGCTTCGGCGACGACGGCGTCGACGCCCTCGCCGAACCGGTTGACCGGGTCGTTGGCGCCCGACCATCATCACGAGCACCGTGCCGAGGCTCCCGCTGAGGCGGTGCATGACCTCGATGGCGTTGGCCGGCGCGTAGCCGTCCGGACCCTGGCAGGACGGCGTGATCGTGCGCCGGCACGACTCGGCGTCGAACGTGTAGTTCCACTCCGCAGCGGTGCGTAGCTGCCGGTCCAGCGGA
Organism: uncultured Acidimicrobiia bacterium; assembly: GCA_963750905.1. Taxonomy (GTDB): domain Bacteria; phylum Actinomycetota; class Acidimicrobiia; order Acidimicrobiales; family Ilumatobacteraceae; genus JALZMG01. Next base: position 326,590 of record CAVVSE010000018.1, on the reverse strand, counting down.
TCGCGGCGAGCGTCGAGTCGCCGATCAGTCCGATGCGGGCGACGCCTGGCCCGGCGCCGTCGTAGGTGACGGTGAGGTTCGCGGCGACCGCCGTCGTGGTGGTCGTCGTCGTCGCCGGGCGGCGCCGGGGACGGCGCGCACTGCGGCGCGCACTGCGCGAGCAGGACGACCGGCACGGCCGCGAGCGCGAACCGACGTACCGAAAGAGCTGCCACGACTTCCTACCGATCCCCTCGACGGCCGCCGGCACCGTACCCGCGCCGCGCCGCCGGGACGGTCGCGGGGCGCCCGTCACCGCCGACGCTGCCGCGCAGGGTGCGGATGGCGCTGTCGGCAGCCGCGGCGCCGGCCGTGATGGCCGCGGACAGCGTGGTCGGCAGGTCACGGGTGTCGACGACGACGTCGGCGTGGAGGTCCCAGCGGCTCGACCCGTCCGTCAGCACCCCGTGCAGGCCGGCGCCTTCCGCGACGCGGTCGACCACGTCGACCGCGTCGTAGACCGTGACGTTGAGGTCCGCGACGCAGTGCTGCTTGATGACCTCTTCGAAGGCGAGGGGGGCGATCGCCATCGGCTCGAGGGACCGCGAGGTGCGGGCGGAGGACGTCGACGAGCCCGTGCTCCTCGAGGATCGCGACGGCCGGCGGGTCGAGCACCACCGGGGTCGTGTCGGCGACGAAGCTGTGCCCGGCGAGCAGGCACGGCTGCCGGCACGCCCCTGCCAGCTTGGCCGCGACGAGCGCAGCCGTTCCCCCGCCGACGACGAGCAGTGCGGTGTCGATCCCGGACCACGTCGTGGCCGGTCAGAAGACGGCGAGCGGGTTCACCGGGCTGCCCGTGACCCCCTGGAACCGGATCGGGGCGAGCATGAACTGGAACTCCCAGCGGTCGAGGCGCTCGCAGGTTGCGGCAAGGTCCTCGAGCTGGCAGTTGTCGATGAGCCACAGGCCCATGGCGACGATGCCGACCATGTGGATCGGCATGTGCACCGTGCGGTAGCCCGACGGTGTCGGGTCCTGGGCGACGTCCGACGCCAGCATCGCCACACCCCGCTCGTGGAGCCAGGGGAGGCACGCCGCCTGGAAGCCCGACCGCGGCTTGTAGGCGACGTACTCCGGCGGGCCGCCCGCCGGGCGCCGCCCTCGCCGGTGCGCATGAGCACGACGTCGCCGGGGCCGACCCGGATCCCCGCCGCCTCCTCCGCCGCCTCGAGGTCCGCCGGGTAGACGTGGTCGTCCGCGCCGAGCACGTCGACCCCGCGCAGCCGGGCGATGTCGAGCAGCACGCCGCGGGTCGTCACCCCGTCGGACACCGCGAGCACGTCGTGCACGAGCGCGCCCTGGCGGTCCGACACCATCGATGCCGGGACGCCTCCGTACAGGCGGCCGTCCCAGAAGATGTGGGCGAGCGAGTCGAGATGGGTGACGTCGAGGCCGTGGAACACCATGCCGATGAACTCCTGGGCGCCCCCGGCGCGACCCTCCCCCATCATGTTGCGGCGCCCCTCGTCGGCGAGCCCCAACCCCGTCGAGAGCATGTACCGCTGGTTCTCGACCGTCGCGCCGGCTGCGGTCCCGTGTGCACGTCCCAGCTGCACGACACCGACACGCCCTCACGGACGAGCCCGGCCGCCGCCACGCGGTGCGCCGGCGTGATGTGGTTCAGCGTCCCGAGGCGGTCGTCAGGGCCCCACCGGTCCCAGTTCGACAGCTGCTCGAACCACGTCAACACCTCGTCTTCCGACGGCGCCTCGGGCATGTCCGCTCCTCTCGATCGGCCGCTCGCATGATGACGCCGGCGGGCGGCCCGGACGGGTCGGGGCGCCGGGCGAGCGCCGTGGGTGCACGCCTGGTCCCGCGGCGGCGCGGGTCCGCCGATTACGGTGCCCCCGTCCCCCGAGGTGGGAGTGCGCATGCCGCTGATCGAGGCCTGGAAGCTCGTCGTCCTGCAACGGTTCGCCGAGTTCGACGGGCGCGCCGGGCGGGCCGAGTACTGGTGGTTCGTCCTGGCCAACTTCATCGTCCTCGCCGTGCTCGGGGCGTTGTCACGGGCGTCGGTGCTGTTCCTCATCATCTACACGCTCTACACGCTCGCCGTCCTCATCCCGTCCATCACGGTCGGCATCCGGCGGCTCCACGACACCAACCGCAGTGGGTGGTGGTTGCTGATCGCCTTCATCCCGCTGATCGGCACGATCATCCTGATCGTCTTCTTCGCGACGGCCGGAGACCCCGGCGGCAACCGCCACGGACCGCCACCGCCGCCGTTGCCGGCCTGAGCCCACCCGCCCCGAACGAGCGGCATGGCGAGATCGGCGCCGGCAGGCGGCTGCTAGCAATGGATCGTGCTCGTGCTCGTACCGGCATCGGAGGCGAAGTCGGACGTCCGTCGCCTGCAGATGGCCGCCGAGATCAGGGGCCCACCCCGGCCTCGGTCGGTCCCGGCACAGCGGCGTCCGGCCCCGGCATCGCCGGCAGCAGCATCGCGGCGCCGAGGAGGAAGCAGATCGCGCCGACGAAGGTCCCGAGGTTGGCCAGCTCGGCGTTCCACACGTCGCCGTCGCAGGGACGACGTAGGCGGCGACGGCGGAGACGCCGAAGGCCACCGACCCAGCATGTTCAGCCGCGCCGATCCACCAGCCGCGCGGCTGGGGCCGCCCTCCGGCACCTGACGTCGGGCGTCCACCAGGCCAGCACGCTCGCGACGAGGAACGCGATCGAACCCAGCGTGTCCGGCCGCCACACCCGCTGGTCGGCACCTCGGCGGCGTCGAGGTTGAGGCGCACGGCGTTCCCCGTGCTCCAGTTGAACCACAGGGTGCCGGCGAGCTGCACGGCGCACGCCGACCCAGTCGAGGTCGCGCGGCGCCCACACCCAGAACCGGCGCGAGCCGTGCCCCGCTCGGCCGGGCAGAGGCGTCGACCGCCTCGCGGTACTGCAGGAACGCGGCCGACGTGAAGAACAGCGAGCCGGCGAAGAACGTGATCGCGGTCGCCCGTGGCCGACCGCCTCGGCGTAGTACGGCACGGCGCCGAGCGCGAACAAGCTCGAGCCGACCATGAACAGCACGGCGATCCACCAGTCGCGCCGCGGCGCGCGTCGGCTCCGCGTCGTCGACGTCGTGGTCACCGAGCGATCATCCGAACTGGGCGATGTGCCGGCGCGCGTCGTCCGTACTGGTCGTACCACGCCCGGCACCCGCCGCGATGTCTCGGAGAACAACGCCAATGACACTGCACGCTCGTGAGTCCGTCCGTTCCTCGCTCGACGACTCCGTCTACGCCAGTCACGACCTGGCGAAGGCGGCGCCCAAGTATCGCTTCCCGACCGACGAGTGGAGCGCCGAGGACGCCTACAGCGTCGTCGCCGACGAGCTGATGCTCGACGGCAACTCCCGCAAGAACCTGGCCACGTTCTGCCAGACGTGGGAGGAGCCGGAGGTCCACCGGCTGATGGATCTGTCGATCGACAAGAACATGATCGACAAGGACGAGTACCCGCAGACCGCCGAGATCGAGCGGCGCTGCGTGCACATGCTCGCCGACCTGTGGAACGCGCCCGAGTCGGCGAACACGGTCGGCGCGTCGGCGATCGGTTCCTCGGAGGCGTGCATGCTCGGCGGGATGGCCGCCAAGTGGCGCTGGCGAGCGAGGCGGGCGGCGGCGGGCCAGCCCACCGACCGGCCGAACATGGTGTGCGGGCCGGTGCAGGTGGTGTGGCACAAGTTCGCCAAGTACTGGGACATCGAGATGCGCGAGGTGCCGATGTCGGCGGGGCACTACGCCATGGACGTCGACGACATGCTCGCCCGGGTCGACGAGAACACGATCATGGTCGTGCCGACGTTCGGCGTCACCTACACGGGCGCCTACGAGCTGGTGGCCCCGCTCGCCGCCGCCCTCGACCGCCTGCAGGCCGACACCGGGCTCGACGTCGACATCCACGTCGACGGGGCGAGCGGGGCGTTCCTCGCCCCGTTCTGCGCGCCGGACCTCGTGTGGGACTTCCGCCTGCCGCGGGTGAAGTCGATCAGCACGTCGGGCCACAAGTTCGGCCTCGCCCCGCTGGGCGTGGGCTGGATCGTGTGGCGCGACGTGGCCGAGCTACCCGACGACCTCATCTTCCACGTGTCGTACCTCGGCGGCGACATGCCGGTGTTCCAGATCAACTTCTCCCGCCCGGCCGGCCAGATCGTCGCCCAGTACTACGACTTCGTCCGCCTCGGTCGCGAGGGCTATCGCCGCGTCCACATGGCGTCGTACGACACCGGCCGCTTCCTCGCCGACCAGATCGTCGAGCTCGGCCCGTTCGAGCTGATCTGCGACAGCAACCCCGAGACCGGGATCCCGGCCGTGGCGTGGAAGCTGATCGACGGCGCCGATCCCGGCTACACGCTCTACGACCTCGCCGATCGGCTGCGCATCCGGGGCTGGCAGGTGCCGGCGTACCCGCTGACCGGGGGTGTCGGACGTCGCCGGTGCAGCGGATCCTCGTCCGCCAGGGCGTCAGCCGCGACCTCGCGGCGATCCTGCTCGACGACATCGCGACTGCCATCGCGCACTTCACCAAGCACCCGGTGACGCGTGTCGATGACCGCCGCAGAGGCGTCCGGGTTCAGCCACCTGTGAGGACCGACGCCCAGCTCGGCGCCGCGGCGTCGCCCGGCACCCTCAGCTGAGTTCCTCGAGGCGCTCGGCGACGATGATCCGGCCGGCTGCCTCGATCAGGGCGAGGTGGGAGAACGCCTGCGGGAAGTTGCCGAGGTGGTAGCCGGTGTCGACGTCGAACTCCTCGGCGTACAGGCCCGAGCGGCGAGGCGACGCGCAGCAGCCGCTCCATCAGGTCGCGTGCCCGCGAACGCTCGCCGACGATCGCCAGCGCGGAGACGAGCCAGAACGAGCAGATCAGGAACGTGCCCTCCTTGCCCGACAGCCCGTCGTCGGTCTCGTCCGTGCGGTAGCGCAGCACGAAGCCGTTCTCGGTCAGCTCGTCGGCGATCGCCAGCACGCTGTTGCGGGCCCGTTCGTCGCCGCCGGGCAGGAACCCGAAGATGGGCGCCAGCAGCGTCGAGGCATCCAGCGCATCGGTCTCGTAGTGCTGGCGCAGCACGCCCCGATCGCTGACGCCGAGCTTCTCGATGTCGGCGCGGATCTCTTCGGCGATGGCCCGCCACTTCTCCTCCAGGTCGCCGGCGCCGCGGATCGGCGGCCAGCTTGGCCGCGCGATCGAGGGCGACCCAGCACATCAGCTTCGACGAGACGTAGTGCTGCGGCTTGCCGCGCGCCTCCCAGATGCCCTGGTCGGGCTCGCGCCAGACACGCGATGGCGCACTCGGCCTGGGCCTGGACGAGCGGCCAGAGCCGGCGCGGCAGGCGCTGGCTGCGGCGTGTGTGCAGCAGGATCGAGTCGAGCGCCGCGCCGAAGACGTCGTTCTGTCGTTGATCGAAGGCGCCGTTGCCGATCCGCACCGGGCGGGCGCCGGCGTACCCGCTGAGGTGGGTCAATGTCGACTCCGTCAGGTCGCGTCGGCCGTCGATCCCGTACATGATCTGCAGCGCGCCGTCGTCGTTGACCTCGAGGTCGGCGATGAACTGCATGAACTCGTCCGCCTCCCAGTCGAGGTTCAGCCAGTGCAGCGCCTGCAGCGTGAACGTCGAATCGCGCATCCAGCTGTACCGGTAGTCCCAGTTCCGCTCGCCGCCGGGGTCTCCGGCAACGAGGTCGTGAGCGCGGCGACCGTGGCGCCCGTCGGCATGTAGGTGAGCCCCTTGATCGCCAGCGCCGAGCGCTGGATCGGGTCCCGCCACCGGTGGTCGGGGATGCGGGCCGTGCCCAGCCAGTCCCGCCAGAACGCCACCGTCGTGTCGATGCGCGCCGTGGCATCGTCGGTGTCGGCTCGGCGACGGCGAGCCCGTCGGCCCACGACAGCGCAGCAGAACGCCCGCTCGCCAGCGCGCAGCGTGCGGCGGGCCCGTACCCGGCCGGCCTCGACGCCGATCGACATGTCCGTGTGCAGTCGTATGGTCACCCCGGCACCTGTCCGTCGGCCATGTGCCCTCGTCCCCTCCACCATCGTCCAGGTCGCCGGGATGTCGCCGTAGTCGAAGACCGGCTCGCAGACGAGCTCTATCTCGACTTGTCCGTCGATGCACTCAGCGGTGCGGACGAGCATGTGCTCGGCGTCGTCGTCGGCCGGAGGTCGCGTGTGCGGGGTCACGGATGTCGGGTCCGCTGCTCGGCCCGATCGTCAACGCGTCCTTGACGACCACCCACCCCGACGGTGTCTTCCACGTGGTGACGAGCACGTTGGTTCCCGCTTCGTACACCCGTTGCGTCGGGACGTTGATGCCGAACGGTGCCGAAGCGGAAGGTGCCTGCCTCACGGTCGAGCAGGCTGCCGAACACGCTCGGCGAGTCGAACCGCGGCACGCACAGCCAGTCGACGCCACCGTCGGGAGCGACGAGAGCACCGGTGTGACAATCGGACAGGAACCCGTAGTCGGCGATCGGCGTGAACGGTGACGGCATTGCCGCGCTTTGAGCCTTGCTGGTGTCCATGACGACCCCCTGTGTCGGTCACATCTCGATCTCAGTCCTTCTCCGGCCTCGTCGCATCATCCGAACAGGATGATGACAACCACTTGATCCTCGTGCGACGATCGGGGTGCCTTGCCGGTGGACCGCGGCGGCGCCGCGGCGAGGGATGCCCGACCGCGGGAGAATGCGACGATGACTGACCAGTTGAGCCCGATGGAAGCCATCATGTGGCGGGTCGGCCAGATGCCACGTTGCGAATGACCGTCGGCGCCCTGCTGCTCGTCGACCGGCCTCCGAGCACCGCCGCGCTGCCGAGCGCCTCACCGTGGCGACCGACAAGCGCCGCGGCTGGGGCGTCGACCCGACGATCCGACGTCCATGCCGCACCGCCCGGCCTGGGTCGCCGATACCGACCGCGCGCCACACACCACCTCCGGTCCCTCTCGGTCGCCGCGCCGGGGTCGATGCGCCAAGTGCTCGACCTGGTCGGGCTGCTCGAGGTGATCCCGTTCGATCCCGAGCGCTCGCCGTGGGATGTGACGCTGATCGAGGGCCTCGAGAACGGGCGGGCGGCGCTCTACATACGTGCCCACCACGCGCTCACCGATGGCCTCGGCGGGATCCGCCTCCTCGGCCTGCTGCTCGACGAGCCCGAGTGGCCGCGGGCCGGCGTCCCGTCCGAGCCCCCCAGGTCGTCGAGGCCGCAACGGTGTCCGACGGCGAGCGTCCGCCAGGCACGTTCACCGTGACCATCGATCTCCCCAGGGTGGTCGGCGGTTCGCCCAGAGCGCCAGCGCGCGTCGACCTCGACCCCTTCGACGCCGCCGTGCGAGGAGTCCAACGCGCCCTCGGCGTCGCCAACTCGGTCTCCCGGCAGATGATGGTGACGGGCGTCCGCTGACGACGGCCGCGTATCGCGATCGATGCTCAGTCACTTCGAAGTGGTCTCCGTCGATGGTGCTCGCGACGCATCATTCGCGCTCGGCGGCAGTCGAAACGATCTCCTGGTCGCCGCCGCGGCCGCGGGTCTCGGGCCCTACCACGAGCGACTCGGCGAGCCGTGCCTCGAGGTCCGTCTGGCCACGCCCACGGGCCAGCGTCGCAGTCAGGAGGTCGGTGGCAACTGGTTCGCTCCGACCCGCCTCGAGGTCCCCACTGCCGTCGGCCGCCCCGGCCCGCAGTTCGGCGTGGTGGTGGAACGGTTGGCCCAAGCTCGCCGGGAGCCGGCGCTACGGGTGGCGTCGACGCTGGCGGCGACCATTGGGCGACTACCGACGCGGCTGTTGCTCCCCGCACTTCATGCCCAAGCCGACTCCATCGACTTCGCTGCCACGGCCCTCCCCGGCCTGCGGCGGACCCAACATCTGCGGAGCGAGATCGAGGCGAGCTACCCCCTCGGCCCCCGCTTCGGTGCCCGATGAACATCACGGCCTTCGGCAACGAGGGTCGCCTCGATGTCGGCATCGCCCTCGATCCCACGATCGTCGAGCCAGCCCGACCTCCTCGTCGAGTGCCTCACCGAGGCGTTGGGCAGCTTCCTCCGCCGACGGCGGCGAAGTGCCACGGCCTTGGGCGGCGAATACCACCGACAGCCCGGCGCAGAAGAAGACCCGCTGAGGCCGATGGCTCGTGTGGCACAGGCGCGGTGGGGGGGCCGCGGCGGCCAGCGGCGGCGGGAGCAGACGAGGACTGCGTCCCAGACTACTTGCACCGTGCTCGACGGAGCGAGCGAGATCGTGCAGTCGGTCGCCAACGAGGTGGCACCCGGTGTCGTCAACACGATCGACGTGGACGAGGTCGTTCAGCGAGTCGACATCCAAGCGGTCGCCGACAAGATCGACGTCGAGGCGATCGTCGACAAGGTCGACGTCGATTTTTTTTTTTTTTTTTTTTTTTTTTTTTTTTTTTTTTTAAAAAAAAAAAAAAAAAAAAAAAAAAAAAAACAGTCGATCGTCGACAAGGTCGACGTCCAGGCCGTCATGGACCGGGTCGACCTCCAGGGACTGGTGGAGCGGGTCGACCTGAACACGGTCGTCGAAAAGCTCGACGTGGACGTTGTGCTAGCACGGGTCTGGACTCAACCGCCTCCTCGCTCGGGTCGACATCGACGCCCTGCTGGCCACAGCGGACCTCGACGAACTCGTCGCCCGGCTTGACATGCAGGCGATCGTCGACCGGCTCGACCTGGATCAGATCGTCGCCAAGATCGACCTCAACGCGGTCCTCCAGCGCGTCGACATCGATGCCCTCGTCGAGCAGACCGAGATCGGCTCGCTCATGGCGCGGTCCGGCTCCGCCGTCGTCGGCCAGGTCCTCGACGTGGCGCGCAGCCAGGCCGTCGGTCTCGACTCGTTCGTGCACCGCTGGTCGGACCGCATCCTGCGCCGCAACCCGGCGACCCGGCCGGCCGGCCCACCACTGCTCCTCGTCCCGCCGGGGGCCGAGACGTGAGTAGCACGGCGACGCGCCTCGAGCTCGGGAGCCCCACCGGCCTCGAAGGCCACTACGCCGGCATCGTCACGCGCTTCGCCGCGTTCGTCGTCGACCTCCTCGTCATCGGGGTGCTGTTCTCGATCGGGGGGGTCGTCCTCGAGTACGTGCTGACGGTGCTCCTGCGCGAGGAGGTGCGCCTCGCCGAGTCCGGGCTCTGGTCGAAGGTGGCCCTCATCGCGTGGGCGTTCGTGTACTTCGCCGTCCCCCTCGCGGCATCCGGACGCACGTGCGGCATGGCGCTCATCGGCATCCGGGTGGTCCGCGCCGACGGGAGCCACCTGAGCACCCGCCGGGTGGTCGTCCGGGTCCTCGCGCCTGCCGCTGAGCTTCCTGCTGTTCGGTCTCGGCCTCGCCCTCATCGTGCTCCGCGGCGATCGCCGGGCGCTCCACGACCTCATCGCCGGCAGCGCCGTCGTCTACGCCTGGGACGCGCGTGCCGCCCGGCTGCGGTTCCTCGCCAGGCGCTGAGCGCTCAGTCCGGGAAGTCGAAGTCCTCCTCGCCGCGACCGCTGTAGTCGATCGTCAGCTCCTCACCTGCGGCGACGGGACGCACGGTGACGAAGACGAGCGCGGGGCGAGGTGGTTGGCGACGTCCGCCGCTGACACGTCCCCGGCGAGGTGGGCGATCGTGAGGTCGTCGTCCACGCGCAGGTACCGGCACGACGGCGCGCCGCTGTGGTTGAACATGGCGCCCCACCCGAGCGCCATCGCGTACGCCGTCTCGTCCTCGTCGACGTCCCACTCGAACACGTAGCGGGCCAGCGAGCCGTCGTGGTCTCCGTCGACGCGGTGCAGGAGCAGCACCGGAGCGACCTCCACGACCGTGTCGGCCGGCAGGTCGCACCGGGCGAAGACGCCGCGGCCACTGAGCGTCGAGCGGCGGAGGAGGACACGGGCGTGGAACATCGCGGCCGCCCAGTCTGCACAGCCGGACCTCAGCCGTCACAGCCCACTCGCCGGCGATCGGGGTCCGAGCCCGTCGGCGCGCCGTCTCCAGGAGCGCGGCCGATCGTCACCGCAACTCCAGACCACCTCCAAGCGCGCCGCCGGGCGCTCGTCGACCATGGCCGAGGTGCAGCAGCGGGCTGCACACCCACCCCGAAAGGATGCATCCGATGCACCTCCCCCACCCCCTGGTGCGACGCGTGGCGGCCGCGACGCTCGCCGCCGTCGGCTCCCTCGGTCTCGCCGCGACCGGCGTCACCGCAGCCTCACCTGCCGCCACCACGCCCTCGTGCACGACGCCGCTGCAGCTGCGGACGATCGAGCTCGTGCGCACGACAGCGGGCCCGGCCATCCAGGTCAGCGGCACCAAACCGGCCGCCGACACCACCGTCGCCCTCGTCGCCGAGGACGTCGCCTACGTCCAGCCCCCGGACTACTGGAACTACTCGATCCTGGGGTGCGGCGGCACCGGTCCGGTGACCAAGGTCGCCTTCACCGAGGTGCTGCCGATCAGCGGCCCTCGTGGGATCTACGGCATCGCCATCGGCGGACGTCCGTTCGACCTGCCGGGCGCGCCGGCCGGGCCCGCCACGTCCTGAGGGCGAACCGCCGCACGGCGCTCATTCGGAGGCGGCGCGGCGGGGCGGTGTGCCACGGGAACAGCGGGAGGTCGGCGGCGTCCACCTTGTCGTGGACGCCGCCGACCTCGGTGGCACGGCCCTTGATGACGACGGACCAGGCGTCGCCACTGGCCGCGTCGTAGCCGTCGGCCTCGAACGTGACGTGGTCGTCGTGGGTGAGGGCGTCGAGCTTCGTCCCCGTGGCCGTGCGAGACACGACCGCTCCGTGGTCGTCACTCATGTCCTCATGATGGGCCCGACCGCGGCGGACGACGAGGGCCGAAGGTCCCGGCGCGCGCTGGTCAGGACGTTCGACCGTGGCGGCACTGGCGACCGCGAGCGCACGGTGTGCCCATGACGGCAGACGAGCCACGCTCCGAGGTCACCGCACCCGCGCCCATCGACCCGATGGTGACGTGGGAGATCGTCGTGCGCGCCCTGCGCCACGTGCTCCCGTACGCGGACATCGAGGACTTCGACCGGGCCGGCGTCATCGCGGACGAGGCCGGCCTCGACGCGACCGGCGTCGCACGCGTGCTGGCGGCGGTCCAGCGCCGAGTGCGGCGTCGCGGTGCCGGCACAGCGACCGTGCCGAGGTCGCCACGTTCGACGGGCTCTGCCGGTACCTCGCCGCGCACCTCACCACGTTCTGCTGAACCACGGCGGCGCGAGGTTCGATCCGCAGGCACGCCTGTCCACCGGGCGCCGACCGGTCGCCCCCCGGAGCGGTGGCTCGGTCGCGACCGTCGGGCCGTCCACCGACCGGATCGGTGGACGGCCCGGCTTCCCCGGGTGGGCTATGAATCAGCTCCCGGTCCCGGCGCACCGGTTGGCGCCGTTCCCGGTGGTGGAGGTCGGCGGGTTTCCCCGTCCTCTCAGCCATTCGGCAGGCTCCCTCGCCGTTCGCAGAGGCCCACCATCATGACGCGCTCCGGAGGTCCTCGCGTCAACCAGGGACAAAGGTCCCCGCTCGACGGTGGGGCCGGCACGCCGCGAATGGTTCGCTCGTAGCGTGGCAGGGTGGGCGAGTTCGCCGGACCGCGCAGCCTGCGCCAGTTGCTCGACGCCGTGCTGACGGTGGCGTCCGACCTCGACCTGCCCGGCATGCTCCGACGCATCACCAGGCCGCCGTCGACCTCGTCGACGCCCGCTACGGCGCGCTCGGGTCCTCGACGAGACCGGGACCCGGCTGGCCGAGTTCATCACCATCGGCATCGACGACGAGAAGCGCGCGCGCGATCGGCCGCCTGCCCGAAGGCCATGGCATCCTCGGGCTGTTGATCGTCGACGCCAAGCCGTTGCGACTGCCCGATCTCAACGAGCACCCGCGACAGCTTCGGGTTCCCGCCTGGCCACCCGCCGATGCGGTCGTTCCTGGGCGTGCCGATCCGCGTCCGTGCGAGGTGTTCGGCAACCTCTACCTGACCGACAAGCGTCGGCCGAGGTGTTCACCGACGTCGACGAGGAGCTCGTCGTCGGCCTCGCCGGTGCCGCCGGCGTCGCCATCGAGAACGCCCGGCTGTCGATCGCGTCCGGGAGCTGGCGTTGCTCGAGGATCACGAACGCATCGGGCGCGATCTGCACGACACCGTCATCCAGCGGCTGTTCGCCACGGGCATGTCGCTGCAGACCACGACCCGCCTCGTGCGGACCGACCCGACGGCGGCGGTCGCCCGGATCGAGCGGCGGTCGACGATCTGGACGTCACGATCAAGGACATCCGCACGGCGATCTTCGGGCTCGAGCAGCACCTCACCCAGCCCGCCGGGGTGCGCGTCGCCGCCTGGCCACCGTGCGGACGCCGCCGACACCTCGGGTTCGAGCCGCGCGTGGTGATCGACGGACCGATCGACACCACTGTGCCGGTCGCCATCGCCGACGCGCTCTGGCGACGCTGCGCGAGGCGCTGAGCAATGTCGCCCGCCACGCCGAGGCGACCTCGGTCGACGTCGAGTCTCCGTCGACGCCGACGTGCTCTGCGCGTCTGTGACGACGGCGTCGGCCTGCCGGCGACGCGCGCCGGAGGGGCACGGGCTGCGCAACATGGCCGAGCGCGCCGCCCGGTTGGACGGCACGTTCACGCGCCGAGCCGCCCCTCGGGCACGGTCGTGACGTGGCGGGTGCCGCTCCCGACGTCGTGATCGGCGTGGCGCGCCCGGTCACGGCGCGATCGGTGACGGCATGGGCGCCGGGATCGACGATCCGAGCGACGAGCCGCGTCGGCTCGTCGTCGGCGAGCGGACCCTCGTGCCCGTCATGGTGAAGCTCGCCGGCGCGCCGACCCGAAAGCCCAGGCGGCGGAGGCGGCGGCCGATGCCAGGCCGCCGATCCGGTCGGGAACCTGTATCGCAGCCGGGTGTCGAACGCTGCCGCCACCGGTGCGCGCCGACGGGGCGGCGACCTCGGCGAGCCACTCCCGTACGCGGCGATCGGCTGCGCCGGAGCCCTGGTCGCGGGCGCTGCGCCGGCTGCTCGGCCGGCTCGGCCCGAAGGCGTGCGCGGACCGCCGACGACGACGAGGTCGTACGCATCGAGCACGAGCGCCGACGGCGACGTCGACGACCTCCACGGCATCGAAGCGGAGGCGGAGGCCGTCGCCGATCGCTCGGGCGACGGCCGCGGTGTTGCCGAACACCGACTCGTAGACGACGAGTGCACGTGGTCGGCTGGGATCACGTTCCATCACGGACCTCCTGTGTCTCGTCTGCAGCGTCCGCCTTCGAGCGTCCGGCCGCCAGGGCCGACGTCCGTCGATCCACGCTAGCGCCGCGGGACGTCGCCCCTGGCGCCGCAAATCGCGAAGGACTCACAGTGGGTGGCTGGACGGAGGAGGGTCGATGCGGGGGGAGGCGGGGCCACCGATCCGGAGCGGGCGACGGCGCCGGCCCCGGCGACCCGTTCTCCGCGGTGGTGGCGCTGCGCGACGGCCACCACCACGACCTCGCGCCGGACGTCGCCTGTCAACTCGGTGCGGACGGCGACGTGCCCGTCCGATCGTCCACCTCGTCTCGCCGGGGCGAGACCCAGGCCGGGAGCGCGACGAGCAGCGGGCGCGGTTGTCGCCTCGACGAGATCGTCGCGGACCTGGCCGGTTGTAACGGTCTCCTCGTCGTGATCGATGCCCATGGGGCTGGCCCGACCGCGGGGCCGTTGTTCGACGACAGTGCCGAGGACCTGCGAACCGACGCCCGCAACCGATCCTCGTCCTGGGACCGGGCTCCGGGGCCGTCTGGTCGGCGGTCGCTGCTCGTGCGATCGACGGCTCGGGTCGCGCCGACGACGTGCTGGACGCGACGATGCGCTGGTGCCGGACGTTCGGTACGGCGCCGGTACGGTGCGCGGTCTCGATGTCCACGCGCGGGCCCGACGAATCGAGCGACCCGGTGGACGATGCGCCGCGTCAGGCCGCGACCCGGCCGCGCCGCAGCGGTCTGATGTCGATCTCCTGCGCCGTCCGGCGCTCGACACGGCGGCGTCCTGCTGGACATCTGCTGCGCTCGCCGTGCCGTGCTCGTCGTTCCCGGTGCCCGCTCGCCCGGCTCCGACGAGACTGGTACGCGACGGCACGCCGGCTCCTGCGCTCGGCGCCCTGCCCGGTGCTCGTGGTACCGGGTGAGCACGCCGACACGGTCCGTAGCTAGAGGTAGCCGTCGGTGGGGTGCGGGGCGCGGCGACCGTGACGAAGGACGCGCCCGGGAGTCGTCGATCGTCACGACCATCGAGCGATCACGACGCCCTGGAGCCCACGATTCGACCGGCACGGACTCGGTATCGTGGGCCGCGCGTGCAGCGAGCGGCGGCGATGACGCTCCACCCGGAGTGCGTGCGCTCGTCAAACATGTCGACCTCGAAAGCACAGGTTCCGGGCTGGGCTGGCCGGCCCACCGCCGGCGTCGTGCGGAACGGGATGTCCCGTCTATCAGGCGGTAGTTGACCGGGACGACGGCCGGCGTCGGCCCACCGACGACGACCCGTCCGACGTGGTGCGTGCCGAGCAGTGCGAGGCACGTGGAGGTCAGCTGGAAGCCTGGCCGGGCGGTCGGCGGCGCCGGCTTCATGGTACGACCCGGACGGGGTCCGAACACGCCGCCGGCCGACGACGTGGAAGCGCCGGCCCTGACCTCGACCGGTCCGATCTGCACGACGGTTCTTCGGGCTGGCGTGCCACGGGAAGAGCGGGAGGTCCAGGCGTCGACGGCATGGTGCATCCGCTCGATCTCGACGGCGTGGCCCTTGACGATGACGCTCAGGCCTACCGACGTCGGGATCGATCCCGTCGATCCCGAACGCCCGCCGCGCCCGAGGACGGACGCCTCGGGCTTGGTGCCCTTGGTGGTCCGGAACACGATACCACCGCGTCCACCACGCAGTCGATCGGGAAGATGTCCGGGTGGTCGCGGATCGAGACGGCGAGCCGCCCCACCGACGCGCCGCCGACATGTCCAAGCACTGCTCGGTCGACAAGACCGTGGTGCCGAGGTGATTGGTCGTCATGCGACCATGTCCGCCCCACCCCCGGCCGGTAGAGGCGAAGGTCCGCCACGGACCGGCAGTGCGATCCGCCAGTACGGCCGCATCGCTGGACACCGAGCGCTCAGCGGTAGTCGGGGTTCGGGAAGTCGAAGCGGCAGCCGGCGTCCCACTCCGAGCGCTGGTTGCCGTGGGCGGGGATGCCGCCGGCGTCCTTCAGCATGCCGGGCGAGGTGGAGCAGGTTCCACGTCATGAACGTGGTGTTGCGGTTCGTGAAGTCGTTCTCCGGACCGCCCGAGCCCGGGTCGAGGTAGCTCGGCCCCGGACCCGCCTCGCCGATCCAGCCGGCGTCGGCCTGCGGCGGGATCACGTAGCCGAGGTGCTGCAGCGAGTACAGGACGTTCATGGCGCAGTGCTTCACGCCGTCCTCGTTGCCGGTCACGAGGCAGCCGCCGACCCGCCCGTAGTAGGCGTACTGGCCCTGCGTCGTTGAGCAGGTGCGAGCCGCCGTAGAGCCGCTCGATGACCTGCGTGCACACCGACGACTTCTCGCCGAGCCAGATCGGCATCGCCAGCACGAGGATGTCCGCCGCCATCACCTGCTCGAACAGCGGCGGCCAGTCGTCGCGCTCCCACCCGTGCTCGGTCATGTCCGGCCACACCCCGGTGGCGATCTCGTGGTCGATCGCCCGCACGCACGTCGACCGTGACGCCCTGCCGGCGCATGATCTCCATCGAGAGGTCGACGAGCCCCTGCGTGTGCGACCGCTCCGGCGACCGCTTCAGCGTGCAGTTGACGAACAGCGCCCGGAGGTCGCTGAAGTCCCACTGCGATCTGGGCGCAGAGCGCCTCCTGCTTCTCGTTGAGCGTTGCCATCAGGTCCTCCCGGCGGTGGGTCGTGTCGATCGGCGCAGCCCGGGCGCGCGCCGCGGCTCCGCACCAGCCTCGTCCCGGCGCACGGCCACGCGTTACACGTGACGCCGACGGCGCCGACGACCCGCACGGCGGGCGCCTGACCGGCGACGATGGGTGGGCCGCCGCGGCCCGGTCGGCGGTCAGGTCTCGCGATGGGCCTGGTAGAGCTCGATGAGCAGGTCACGCGTCGCCGGGTCGAGGGCCTCGGGTTCGAGGCCCGCGAGGACGTCGGACGTGGTGCGCAACTGGTCGACGAGGCGCACGCACGGTGGGCAGTGCCGCAGGTGCTGCTCGAACCGGGCCCGGTCGCAGGTGCCAGCGCCCCCTCGAGGTAGTCCGTCATCAGCTCGACCGCGGCGCGGCACGTGATCGCCAAGCGTCGCCGCTGCCGCCACCCCCGGTACTCCGTGATCAGGCCCACGTCCACCCAGTCTGGTCGATCCGGTGATTGCGCCGCGCGCCGGCCAGCAGGGCGCGATCCCGCGCCGTGCCGCTCACGCGACGTGGCGCCGTGCCCACTCCGGCCAGCCCGCACCGAGCTGCGGTGCCTCGAGGAGGCGGGCGGCGAGCGTGTGGTCGTCGTGGTAGGCGCGAGCGACGAGTCCGACGGTCACCCCGTGGTCCGGGCGGTCGGTCACCACGATCGGATCGCCGGCTGCGACGTCACCGTGCTCGATGATGCGCAGGTAGGCGCCCGGCCGGCCGGCGCGGGCGAAGCGCGGCGGGAACCGCGGGTCGCCCATGCGGATGCCGAGCTTGAAGCACGGGACGCGAGGTGCGGTGACCTCCAGGGTCAGGGTGCCGATTCGCCACCGCTCGCCGACCACGGCGTCGGTGACGGCGAGCCCGGCCGTGGTCAGGTTCTCCCCCATCGCACCGGGACCGACGAGCCGGCCGACGTCGGCGGTCCACCAGTCGAGGTCCTCGGCGGCGTACGCGTAGACCGCCCGGTCGGGGCCACCGTGGACGGTGCGGTCGGCCTGCTCGTCACCGACGAGGTTCACGCCGGAGGTGGCGACACGTCCGGCCACCGGCCGCTTGGCGATGGCCGTGGTGACCGTGCGACCATGGTGCTCGCACGGTCTCGATCGGCCCGACGTTGACCGATCTGACGTGTGGGAGCGGTGGCGCCATGGGCTCCATCGTCTCAGCTCGCCGCGATCCGTTACACGCCGCCCGCGCCACGGGACCGGCGGCTACCGTCGCGGTCCGGTGGACGGGGAGGGGCACGAGACACCCGGCGTCGCGTCGGTCGCACCCGGCGACGAGGTCGACGCCGCGAGGCTCGTCGCCGCCCTGCGAGCAGGCGACGAGGGTGCGTTCGGCGAGCTCGTCGATCGCTACTACGCCGTGCTCCAACGCGTCGCCCGCCAGTACGTGGCCACGCAAGGGGCCGCCGAGGACGTCGTCCAGGAGACGTTCCTCGGGGTGATCCAGGGCATCGGTCGCTTCGAGGGCCGCTCGTCGCTGAAGACGTGGATGTTCCGGATCCTCGTCAACCGGGCCCGCACCCGCGGCGAGCGCGAGGGCCGGACCCGCCCGTTCTCGGCGCTCTCGCTCGGCCCGACCACGACGAGCCGGCGGTCGATCCCGGCCGCTTCGCGTCCGGGGGTCGCTGGGCCGGCTACTGGTCGGCGCCGCCGCCGGCGGCCGAGCTGCCGGAGGCGAGCGTGCTCGCGGCCGAGCTCGGCCGCGAGCTCCGTGTCGCGATCGAGGCCCTGCCGCCGGCGCAGCGCACCGTGCTCGAGCTGCGCGACGTGCAGGGGCTGACGGCCGCCGAGGTGTGCGAGCTGCTCGACCTGTCCGAGGCCAACCAGCGGGTCCTGCTGCACCGGGGCCGCAGCAAGGCCCGGGCCGTGCTCGACGCGGCGTGCTGCCGCCCTCGACGCTGCCCTGACGCAGGCCCGCCGGCCGGCCCGGGCCGGATCGACAGCGATGGTGCGTAACACGGCGGCGTCACGCCGGACGATGGTGCCCGTTCACGTCGGCGGCACACGCCGCCCGTTCGAAGGAGCCACCATGACCTGGATTCCGCGCCCTCGCCTCGTCGGCCCTCGCCGGCACGGCCCTCGTCGCGGCCCCGCTGGCCGCGTCCGCGCAGAGCGCACCACCAGACGACGCAGCCACTGATGCAGCGAGCGCGACGGCCGGTGGCGCCCGGGCGGCGGCCGCCTCCGACGCCGTCTACGTGCTGAGCAACCAGCCGGCGGGCAACGCCGTGCTGCGCTTCGACCGCCAGCGCGACGGCTCGCTCGTGCCGGCCGGCGAGTACCCGACGGGCGGCCCCGGTAACGGCGCTGGTCTCGGCTCGCAGGGCGCCGTCGTGATCGACGACAGCGGCCGCTTCCTCTACGCGGTCAACGCCGGGAGCGGCAGCCTGTCCTCGTTCCGCATCCGTCGCGACGGTCTGGAGCTCGTCGACGTGGCCCCGTCCGGCCGCGCCATGCCGACCAGCGTGACCATCCACCGTGACCTCGTCTACGTGCTCGAACGCGGGCGTCGCCGGCACCATCGCCGAGTCCACCGTCCGCAACGGCGACCTCGAGCCGCTCGCCGGGTCGGTGCGGCCACGAGCACGCCCGGCACGCAGCCCGCGCAGGTGGCCTTCAGCTCGCTGGCGACCGCCTCGTGGTCAGCGAGCGGGCGACCCAGCTGTCCGACGTCTTCCCGGTCAACCGGTGCGGGCTCCTCGGCGAGCCCGAGGCGGTCGCTTCCTCGGGCGCCACGCCGTTCGGCTTCGAGCTCGACGACCGCGACCACCTCATCGTGTCCGAGGCGATGGGGGGCACGCCCGACGCCACCGCGGTGTCGTCGTACGACCTGCGCCGCGGCGCCTTCACGCTCCGTCAGCGCCTCGGTGCCGACGACCCAGACGTCGGCCTGCTCGATCACCATCACCCCCGACGGTCGGTTCGCGCACTCCGGCAATGCTGCGTCGCAGTCGATCGCCGGCTACGCGGTCGGTCGCCATGACGAGCTGACGCGCGTCACCGCCGACGGCAAGACCGTCTCAGACACGTCGGCCGTCATCGACCTGGCCATCAGTGGCCACGGACGCGACTTCACGCCCGCACGGGCGACGGCACGGTCGGCGCCTGGACGATCGAACGTGACGGCAAGCTCACCGCCGCGTCGGCTCGTTCCCCAGCCTCCTCGCCGGCGCCGCCGGCATCGCCGCCACCTTAGCGCCCGAGCTGCCCGTGGTCCTCCGGCCCGGTCGCGCCGGGACCGCGGGCAGCTCACCGTCGGTCCGGACCACCCCGCCGCGGGTGATGCGGCCACCACCCGTGGCGGCCATGCTGGGGCGACGGATGACGGAGCGCGGCCAGGATCGCGCCCGAGGAGGAGTCGAACCATGGCACCGACGGGGACGCTGATCACCGACGAGCTGCTCGAGCTGCGCCGGCTCGTCAAGGGCGCCGACAGCATCGAGCTCAAGCTCACGTTGCCGGAGTCGGCGTACCGCTCGGCGGCGGCCGCGCTCGGCGTCGATCCGCTCGACGCCCAGATCCGCCAGGTGTTCTTCTTCGACACCCCGGACCTCGCCCTCAACCGCGCCGGCGTGGTCGCTCGCGCCCGCCGCGTGCAGGGTCGCGACGCCGACTCGGTGATCAAGCTGCGGCCCGTCGTCCCGTCCGAGCTGCCGCCGGAGCTGCGCCAGCTCCCCGAGTTCGTCGTCGAGGTCGACGCCCTGCCCGGCGGGTACGTCTGCTCGGGCACGCTCAAGGGGATGCTGCCGCCCGCCGCGGTGCTGGAGTCGGTGTCCGGGACGAAGCCCCTGCGCAAGCTGTTCTCGAAGGCGCAGCGCGCCTTCTTCGCCGAGCACGCGCCCGAAGGCGTGACGCTCGACGACCTGTCGGTCCTCGGCCCGATCTTCGTGCTCAAGCTGAAGCTCGCCCCGCAGACGTTCGGTCGGCGGATCGTCGCCGAGATGTGGCTGTACCCGGACGGGTCGCGCATCGTCGAGCTCTCGACGAAGTGCCTGCCCGGCGAGGGCCTCGACGTCGCCCAGCAGCTGCGCGAGTTCCTGTCGTCGAAGGGCATCCCGACCGACGGACAGCAGGAGACGAAGACCAAGACGGCGCTCGAGTTCTTCTCGGGCGAGCTCGCGCGGCGGCCGCGCGCGCCGCCAGCGGCGCCCGCGACGCGGCGCCGCACGAAGGCGGCGGCGCGCCGCCAGCGGCGCCCGCGACGCCGCGCCGCACGAAGGCTGCCGCGACCAGCGGCTGAGGGCGGGCCGCTCGCTGTCGGCCCGCCCCGGGTCGCGGTACGTGGCACCGTTCCAGCTAGCTTCGCAGCGACGAGGGATGGAGGGACCACGAGGACGGTCGTCGCGGGCACCAAGTTGTCGATCCCGCGGTCGCGCCGACCGCTGGTGGCGCGACCGGATCTCAGCGCGCGCCTCGACGGCGACTACCGCGTCGCCCTCGTGTCGGCGCCGGCGGGCTACGGCAAGACGGCGACGCTGGCGTCGTGGGCGTCGGCGCGGGCCGGCGACGTCGCGTGGCTGTCGTGCGACGCCCTCGACGCCGAGCCGACCCGGTTCATGTCGTGCCTCCTGTCGTCGATCGCGGCGACCTGGCCCGGCGTCGCCGACGACGCCTTCGTGCTCCTCGAGCGGGAGGGCGCCAACACCTACGACCCGGCCGTTGCGGTCGCCAACGAGCTGGCCGGCATCGCCGCGCCGGGCGTGATCGTCGTCGACGACCTGCACCTCGCGGCGCCCGCGCCCGCCGTGCTGGCGGCGTTCATCGACGCCCTGCCGGAGGGCTTCCGGTTCGTCGCCGGGACGCGCTCGGACCCGCCGCTGTCGCTCGCCCGGTTGCGCCTGCGCGGCGAGCTGCTGGAGCTGCGCGGCGACGAGCTGCGGTTCGTCCCCGACGAGCTGTCGGACTTCTTCGCCCTCCACGACGTCACCGTGGCCGGCGACGAGCTCCATCGACTCCACGAGCTCACCGAGGGATGGCCGGCCGGGGCCCAGCTGGCTGCGATCGCGCTGCAGCGCGGCGCGACCCGGCGCGAGTTCCTCGACGCCTTCGCCAGCACGGACCGCGCCGTCGGTGACTTCCTGCTCAGCGAGGTGCTGGCCAGCCTGCCGCCCGACCTCGTCGACTTCCTCGTCGAGACGTCCGTCCTCGAGTCCTTCGACGCCGACCTCTGCGCGGCCGTCACCGGCATCGAGGACTCGGGCATGGTGCTCGATCGCCTGCTGGCGGCGAACCTGTTCCTCGTCCCGCTGGACGAGCCGGCCCGCTGGTTCCGGTACCACCACCTGTTCGGTGCCTTCCTGCGCGCCCGCCTGGCGTCACTCGGTCGCTCGCGGGTCCGATGGGCGCACGAACGCGCATCCCGTGCCCTGCAGGACCGCGGCTTCGTCGCCGGCGCCCTGCGCCACGCCATGGCGCTCGGCGACGCTGACCGCATCGGCGCCATCCTGCGGGCGACGGTCGGGCACTCGATGAGCATCTCGGAGGGCGCCGATGACGCCGTCCGCGCCGTGCGCCTGTGGCTGCACGAGCTCGGTCCGAACGCGATCGAGTCGGACCCGATGTTCGTGCTCGAGCTGCTGATCGGGTTGCTGGGCCTGACCCGCCCGGACGACGCGCCGGCGTGGCTGCACCGGATCCGCGCTGCCCATCCCGACGCCGACGGCCCCCTCACGGCCCTCATCGAGGGGGCTTGGAACGAGCACCACCAGAACCACGGCCAGCCGCTCGAGGCGCTCCGGCGCATGCAGCTGAGCATCGACGCGGTCGGCGGCCGCCCGCCGAACATCGGGCTGCTCCCCCTCCTCCACGTGTCCACGGCGCGCGCCCACATCCAGGCCGGCCAGTTCGACGAGGCAGCAGCGGTGCTCGAGGACGGCCACGACCACCCGGTCGGCAGCCCGGTCGCCGACGTGGCGCGCAATCGTGGCGTCGCCGCGTTCGTCGCCGCAACCGAGGGCGAGCTGTCCCGGGCGGTGCAGCTGGCCCGGCAGGCCGAGGAGGCCGCCGACGGACTCGGACTGGGCGGCCACGAGGTCGGCAGGATCTACGCCGGCTTGGCGCGGATCGAGGTGCACCTCGAACGCCACGAGCACGAGGACGCCCGCAACCTCCTCGACGTCGTGCGTGCTGCCTCGGATGCCAGCCAGCGGGTGACCGTGCAGAGCCTCGTCACGTTGCAGCACGCCAGGCTGGCCCGCACCGTCGGCGACGAGGCGGCCGCCCACGCCCTGCTCACGCAGGCCAGGCTGTTCTTCCCCGAGCCCGACGCCGCGCTGCGCCGTGTGCTCGCCGAGGAGGCCGTCGCCCAGGCGCTGCGGTTCGATCCGGCGCGCGCCGCGACGCTGATCGCCGAGCTCGATCCGGACGCCGACGCGACCGTCGTGCTGCGGGCCCGCGCTCGCGCTCGCCGACGGCGAGGCCCGCGCGGCGGCCGGCCTCCTCGGCCGACTGGCGCCGGCCCGATCCCGGCGGGCGCGCGTCGAGCGGGCGGTGCTCGCTGCGTTGAGCGTCCTCGAACGCGACGTCGAGCGGGCGAACGAGCACGTGCACGAGGCCATCGCGGCCGGTCGTCCCGAGTGGCTGATCCGCACCGTCATCGAGCACGGACCGTCGGTGCACAAGCTGCTCGTGTCGTGCACGCCCGACGCGCCGACGAGCCGCTACGTCGACAGCCTGCTGGCCGCCGCCGAGCCGCGAGGTCGCCCCGGTGCGGTCGTCGGCAGCGCCCGCCCTCGTCGATCCGCTCAGCGCGCGCGAGGTGACGGTGCTGCGGTACCTGTGCAGTCGCCTGACGTACCAGGAGATCGCCGGTGCGCTGTACGTGTCGCTGAACACCCTGAAGTCCCACGTCCGCACGTCGAGTGGCTGATCCGCACCGTCATCGAGCACGGACCGGCGGTGCACAAGCTGCTGGTGTCGTGCACGCCCGACCGCGCGGACGGGCGCTACATCGACAGCCTGCTGGCCGCGGCCAGCCGTGAGGTCGCCCCGGTGCGCGCGTCGGCGGCGCGGGCGCTGCTCGACCCGCTGAGCGTTCGCGAGGTGACGGTGCTGCGCTACCTCTGCAGTCGCCTGACGTACCAGGAGATCGCCGGCGCCCTGTACGTGTCGCTGAACACGCTGAAGTCGCACGTGCGGACCGTGTACCGCAAGCTGGACGTGGCGTCGCGCGCCGACGCCGTCGAGGCGGGACGGCGCCTCGGGCTGATCTGACGGCCGCCGTCCCGGCGCGCTAGATCGACACGCTGACGGGGAACGTGGCGATCCACGATGCCGTCCCGACGAACACGACGCACCCGACGCCCAGGAGCACGGCGCGCGTGCCCGTCCCGCGCAACTTCGTGCTCATGCCGGCGAAGAAGAGCGAGACCGAGAAGAGCACGACGGCGAGCACGTAGTTCCCCGCTCGCTGGACGTTGCGGCGCACCGCCGCCGCGGCGGCCTCGGCCTCGTCGTCGAGCCGCTCGGCATCGGCTGTGGCCGCGAGCCGGTACTCGTCCATGGCGAACGGGGTCGGCGGCGCGTCGGCGGTGGTCAGTGGATCGGTGGCCAGCCAGGCGTCGAACGCCGGCTGGAACTCGGGTCGGAAGCGGGCGACGTAGAACGTGGCCAGGTCCTCGTCGTCCACGGCGGTCGCGTTGACCCACTGGAAGAACATGCCGATGTCGACCTGCGTCTGGCCCTGGGCCAGGCCCTGGGCGCGCGCCGCCTCGATGCGCAGCGCGTTGACCCGGCCCGTCGTCTTCGTCGTCTCGCCGTTCCAGCGTGTGGCCTGGTAGCTGCTCCACGCCGTGGCGACGGCAGCCAGGGCGAGGATGACGGTGGCGACGATCTCCACCCAGTCCCATGTGCGCCCGGCCGGTGCGGGTGCAGCGTGTTGCGGTCACGCCCGGCCGCCGGCTTCGTCGCACGGGAGTGCGACGTCGGCCCCGACGGCGGCCAGCTGCTGGTCGATCAGCCGCTCGGTGCGCTCCATGGCCTGCGGCTCGAGGCCGCCGATGTCACCCCGGAACGGCTCGTCCAGGAAGGACAGCAACAGCAGCATCGTCGTGATGACGGCGACGACGCTGCCCATGAAGAGACCCTGCACCCAGGCCCGCTCGCCGCTGTCGGCGAAGCCGAAGATGTACACCAGGACGATCGCCGAGATGAAGAACAGGGCGATCCACAAGGGGGTCGGCATCACGCCGGAGGCGCCGTGGATGCGCGCCTGGCGGGCCTCCTCACGGTCCGACGTCTGGTCCAGCCACTTGCCGTAGGCGGCCTCCTGGGCCGGCGAGCCGAGCTCCACGTCGCGCAGCGTCTCGAACATCGCGACGCCCCAGGGGTTGATGTCGTCGCCGAGCGTGCCGTTCTCCATCCGCGGCCACTCGACGTGGATGATGGAGCGGGCGTAACACACGAGATCGCCCGTGAGGTCGGCGCTGACCGACTCCGGCAGCTGCTGGGCCGTCTGGACCTGCTGGGCGATGACGAGGGCCTCGGTCTCGGCGCCCGTGCGTGACGCGTCGTAGCTCTCGAAGCCGAGGAAGATCAGGAAGCCGAGCAGCACCGAGAACCCGGTGGCCAGGACGCCGAAGATCCCGGCGGCCCGGTCACTGTCGGCGTACCAGCTGCCGTCGGGCGAGCGGCGCCGCACGAACAGCATGGCGGCGACGGCCGTCGCCGTCGCCGCCAGGATGATCAGGGCGGCCCAGACGATGTTCACCGTGGATCCTCTGGGCCGCCGCGCCGGTCAGGCGAGCAGCTTCGCCTTCTGCTGGGCGAACTCGGCGTCGGTGATCACGCCCTTCGCCTGCAGGTCGGCCAGCTTGGCGAGCTCGTCGGCGGTCCCGGTGCTGCCGCCGGACGCGGCGGTCTCCTGGACGTAGGAGCGGAACGCGTCCTGCTGGGCGGCGGCCCGCTCGTGGTCGCGCTCGGCCATCGAGTGGCCGCGGGCGATGAGGTACACGAGCACGCCGAGCCAGGGCACGAGGACGACGAAGATCGCCCACAGGGCCTTGCCCCACCCGCCCATGTCGTGGCTGCGGAAGATGTCCGTGATCACCTTGAACAGGATGATGATCCAGGCGATCCACAGGAACCACCACATCATCGTCCAGAACAGCCCGAGCAGCGGGTAGTCGTAGGCCAGCATCAATCGTCCTCTTCTCTCTCTGTCACGCTGCCGCGAGCGGCGTCAGCGGCCGCGCCGGTCCTGGCGGCGATCGACGCGGTTCCGCGTCCGGGCGGCGGTGCCGACCACGACCGAGGTCGTGACTGCGGCTCGTGCTATTGGGCGACGTCGCAACATGACGTTGTCTCCTTCTGTTTCGGGGTGTGTTCGGGGTTGATGGGCGGGACGTGGGTCAGCCGGCGGCGGCGACGAGCTCTTCGGCGGCCTCGATGAGGTCGTGAGGGATGCGCGCGCCCTCGATCAGCACGCCACCCGAGTTGCGCATCGCCTCGACGAACGGTGTCGCCCAGACGTCCTCCCAGATCAGCAGCGCAGCCGAGGAGTTGGGCTCGAGCTCGACCGCGGCGTACTCGACGTCCTCGTCGCTGATGAACCCACCGACGTCGCCGTCGATGAGGTTGAACAGGGCGACGTCGTGGTGGTCCTCGAAGTCGATCGCCGCGAC
Source organism: uncultured Acidimicrobiia bacterium (assembly GCA_963750905.1). Taxonomy (GTDB): domain Bacteria; phylum Actinomycetota; class Acidimicrobiia; order Acidimicrobiales; family Ilumatobacteraceae; genus JALZMG01. Next base: position 301,001 of record CAVVSE010000018.1, on the reverse strand, counting down.
GTTGCCGTCGGCGTCCTTGCTGATGAAGACGAGATCGAGGATCCGGATCGTGCCGCTCTCGACGAGCTTGGCGAGCTCCGGCGCGATCTCGCCGTTGAACTGGTTGCCGGGGAACCCGACGATGATGTACTCGACCGGACCGATCGCCATGCTGATGCCTCCGTGTCAATGCGATGCGACCTCGTCGCGCCGCGCTTCCTGAGACGACACCGTACGGACCCCGGGGGTGGGACCGCCTCACCTGCTAGGGGGTGAACGTGGGCGCTCACGGTGGGGCGTCGACCGCCGGTCGCACGTCGAGCACCTCGAGGCCGAGCACGTCGACCCGGTGCAGCACGCCGTGCAGCACCGATGGGTCGGGGCTGACGACCTGCAGCCTCGTGACGCCCCGGGCGACGGTCACCTCGACGTCCTCGAACGCGTCGCGCAGCCGTCGATCCATCTCCCCGGTGACCGTGATGACGAAGACGTGCCCACTCACGACGGTGCCGCCGTGCTGGGGTCGCGATCGCGGTCGAAGTTGACGAGGAGGATGTGGACGCTCAGGACGAACACCCAGCAGGGGAAGACCAGCTCCAGCCACCGCACGCTGGCGCCTCCGACGAGCAGGATGCCGGCCGTCAGCGCGCCGAACACGACCAGCCATCGGGGCACGAGTCGCAACCGCGCCGCGAGCGTGGTCGTCGACATCGTGAAGACAGCGGCCATCCGCAGGCCGTAGATCGTGGCGAGTCCGGCCACGCTGTGGCGCCCGAACGGCCACACGCTGCCGAGCTCCTCCACCGAGGCGGCGGCGGACGCGGTGCTGACGAGGCCGGCCGCCGTCGCGCCGGACACGAAGAACATGGCGATGAACAGCAGCCCGCTGCCGAGGAACACGGTCGCGAAGAAGCGATCCTCGCCCTGCCCGATGCGGTCACGCAGCACCCCGATGAACCACAGGAACGCGATGCCCGCGAACGGCAGCAGGTGGAGGCTGACCGACACGGCACGGCGCTTGGAGTCGTCCTCCATCCACGCACCTGCGTCGAGCGAGCCCGGAGGCAGCGCCCACTCCCGCAGCACCACCGACGTCGCGAACAGGATCGAGAAGGCGAGCCCGGCGACGGCCGCCGCACGCGGCGTCCGCATCGCCCGGGCCGTGCTGTCGACGGCGAAGGGTTCCACTCGGACATCGACGCTGCGCCGGCCGCGGCCGGCGCGCATCACCCGCGTCGTGGTGATCGCGGCGCACGTCGCCCGTCGGGGGTGACCTGGATCGATCACCCGGCCGCGGGTGACGACGTCGCGGTCGGCCTGCTCCACGATGAGGACTTGGAGAACGGGGAGCCCGGCCGATGGCTGATCTGACCTATGAGGTGTCGTTCAAGGGGGTGGCCAGCCCGACGTTGCGCGCCGCCTTCGCCGACTGCGACCTGCAGACCGGGACGGGCGTCACGTGGGTGCGGTGCTCCCGCGATGCGCTGCAGGACGTCTTCGCCCGGATCGAGGAGCTCGGTCTCGAGCTCCTCGACGTCCGGTTGCGCGCGGCACACCCGTCGGAGCACGAGCCGCCCGCCGGCGGGTCGTCCCGCCGGGGGTGACGACCTGGCCGGCCACCCGGATCGTGGACCGCCGAGCGACGGGAGGGTGCCCGTGATCGTGGGCGATGGGCGACGGTCCAGCGACGCCGCCGGTGCGGGTGGCCGGCGGTGAACGCGCCGACCCTCATCGCGCTGTCGATCGTCGTGTTCGGCTGGTCGCTGCTCTCGGCGCGCTTCGCGGCCCGCAACCTCACCGGGCCGCTCGTCTTCCTGGTCGCCGGGCTGGTCGTGGCCAACCCCCGCTGGGGCCTCGTCACCGTCGACGTCGAGGACTCGCTGGTGCACCTCCTGGCCGAGATCACGCTGGCCCTGCTGCTGTTCGCCGATGCGTCCGGTGTCCCCCTCGCCGCGGCCCGGGAGGACCTCCCCCTGACCGGGCGCTTGCTCGGGGTGGGCCTCCCGCTGTCGATGGTCGCCGGTGCCGCGCTGGCCGTGCTCCTCTTCCCGGCCCTGCCCCTCGCCCTGGTGGCCCTGATCGCCGCCGCCCTTGCCCCCACGGACGCCGCGCTGAGCGCCCCGGTGATCGCCGACCGGCGGCTCCCCGCGGGCATCCGGCGCGTCCTGAACGTCGAGAGCGGCCTCAACGACGGGATCGCCACGCCGGTGGTGACGTTCTGCATCGCCTCGGCGGCCACGGTCCTCGGCGTCGTGACCGACCACGAGGAGGCCGGCTTCCACGCCCTCGGCGAGCTCGCGGTCGGCATCGGGACCGGCGCCGGGATCGCGGCGTGCGGCGGGCTCGCCCTCCGGACGGCGCACGCCCGGGGTTGGATGGAGGACGGGTCGCGGCGGGCCGCGACGCTGGCCTTGGCGCTGCTGACCTTCCTCGTGGCGACGCAGTGGGGCGGCAACCCGTTCGTGGCGTCGTTCGTCGGCGGGCTGGTCTTCGGGGCGGTGGCGCGAGCCGACGCCGCCGAGTCCGTCGAGCTCGCCGAGGTGGGCGGCAGCCTGCTCTCGCTCGTGCTGTGGTTCGTCTTCGGCGCCGGCTTCGTGCTGCCCGCGTTCGAGCACCTCGACGCGCAGGTGGTCGTGTACGCCGTCTGCAGCCTCACGGTCGTGCGCATGGTGCCGGTCGCGATCGCCCTCGCCGGCGCCGGCCAGGACCGCGCGACGATCGCGTTCATCGGATGGTTCGGACCGCGCGGGCTGGCGTCCGTCGTCTTCGCGCTGCTCGCTGCCGAGGACCTCGGCGACACCGATCCGCGCGTCGGCGCCGCGCTGCGCACGATCGCGGTGACGATCGTCCTCAGCGTCGCGGCCCACGGCCTGACGGCCCGACCCCTCAGCACCCGCTACGTGGCGGCGGTCCGGCGCCGCGGTCGGCGCGCCTCGACGGCGATCGGGGACTGATGCCGGTGGCCGGGGGCACCGACGGCGGCCTCGCACGGCGGGCGTGGGCGTGGGTGCGGACCGTGGCGCCCGAGCGGGCGACGCTGCGCACCGACGCGGTCGCCGGCGTGTCGGGCGCCATCGGCAGCGTGCCGGACGGGATGGCCGCCAGCGTGCTCGTCGGGGTCAACCCCATCCACGGCCTCTACGCCAGCTTCGCTGGGCGCATCGGCGGCGGCCTCAGCGCGAGCACGCGCCTGATGGTGATCACGACCACGAGCGCGGCGGCGCTCGCCGCCGGCTCGGCGCTCGAGGGCGTCGCACCGGCGAGCCGCCCCGGTGCACTGTTCATGCTCACCGTGCTCGCCGGGGCGGCGATGATCGTGGCCGGCTTGCTGCGGCTCGGTCGCTTCACGCGCTTCGTGAGCCACTCGGTGATGATCGGCTTCCTGAGCGGGGTCGCCGTCAACATCATCGCCGGTCAGATCCCCGACCTCACCGGCGCCGAGGCCGAGGGCTCCGTGCCCATCGAGAAGGCCTGGGACGTCGTGACGAACCCGAGCCTGATCGATCCGCCGTCCCTCGTCGCCGGCGGCATCGCCCTCGTGCTCATCGTCGTGCTGGGTCGCACCCGCATCGCCGCGTTCGGGCCGGTCATCGCGATGGCGGTGCCGTCGGTCGTGGTGGTGCTCAACGGCGGCGACGTCGCCCAGGTCCGCGACGAGGGCGCGATCCCGCGCGGGATCCCGCTCCCGGCGTGGCCGCAGTGGTCGGCGATCTCGGTCTCGCTGCTCGTCGGGGCGCTGTCGGTCGCCGCCATCGTGCTCGTCCAGGGTGTCGGCGTCGCCGAGTCCGCCCCGAACGAGGACGGCTCGCGCACCGACACCAACCACGACTTCATCGCCCAGGGCGTGGGCAACCTCGGCGCCGGCCTGTTCCAGGGCCAACCCGTCGGCGGATCCGTCGGTCAGACGGCCCTCAACCGCACGGCCGGTGCCCGCTCCCGCTGGGCGGCGATCTTCTCGGGCCTCTGGCTCCTGCTGATCCTGGTCGCCTTCTCGGGCGTCGTCGGCGCCGTCGCCATGCCGACCCTCGCCGCGCTGCTGATCGTCGCCGCGATCGGGTCGCTGCGCCTCGGCGCCATCGGCACCATCTGGCGCACCGGGCTGCAGTCCCAGCTCGCCCTCGGCGCCACGTTCGTCGCCACGCTGATGCTGCCGGTGGCGTCGGCGGTCGGCCTCGGGGTGGTGCTCTCGCTCCTCCTCCAGCTCAACCAGGGCGCCCTCGACCTGAAGGTGGTCCAGCTCGTCCCGCGCGCCGACGGCAGCCTCGAGGAGCATCCTGCGCCGGCGCGCGCCGTGAGCTACGACGCGGTCCTGCTCGACGTCTACGGCAGCCTGCAGTTCGCCGGCGCCCGCACCCTCCAGCAGCAGCTCCCCGATCCGACCGGAACCACCGCCCCGGCGATCGTGCTCCGGTTGCGCGGCCGCTCCACCCTCGGCTCCACGTTCTTCACCGTCGTGCGGGCCTACGCCGAGGGGCTCGACCGCGCCGGCGGGCGCCTCTACGTCTCGGGTGTCGATCCCGTCCTGATGGCCCAGGCCCACCGCACCGGCACGGTCACCGCCGACGGACCCGTCCGCCTCTACGGCGCGACCGCGGTCATCGGCAGTTCGAGCCTCGAGGCCTACCACGACGCCCAGCGCTGGGCCCGGGCGCAGCGGCCCGATGGCTGACGGGTGGGGCCGCGCGACCACGCCCAATCACCACCACGCGGGTGAGGCGCATGCGATCCACGGCGCGCGAAGCTGGCGACGCCGACCGCAGGGTCCGTGCGCCGACGCACGGTGAGCGCGACGAGGAGACCCCATGACGAGCCACCGAGGCAGCATCGGACGCCAGGTGCTGCCCATCCCCGACCAGCAGTTCGCCGGCCTGGTCACCTCTGACGCCAAGGACCCGGCGACGTCCTTCCCGCCGATCGAGCCGCTGCGGCCGCCGAGCGGCGCGCCGAACGTGCTGATCGTGCTGATCGACGACTGTGGCTTCGCGGCCTCCAGCGCGTTCGGCGGCCCGATCAGCTGCCCGACCGCGGAGCGCCTCGCCGCCGCGGGTCTCCGCTTCAACCGCTTCCACACGACGGCGCTCTGCTCCCCCGACGAGACCACCGACGTCGGCAGTGACAGCGCGACGCCGGTCAGCGACGACGACGGGCCCAAGGACAGCACGTTCGCCGGATGAGCCCGCTGGCGGCGATCGACGCGGTCGACCGCTGGCAGCGGCGCCATCCCGCGGTCGCGTTCCCGTTCGGTGTCGTCAAGCGCTACGGCGAGGACCACGGCGGTTGGCTCGGCGCGATCGTCACCTACTACGGGTTCTTCGCCCTGGCACCACTGCTGGCGGTCGTGATGACCGTCGTCGCCGTGGTGTTCGCGGACGAACCGTCCCGGCGCCAGCAGATCCTCGAGACGATCGGCGAGGCCCTGCCGTTCGTCGGTCCCGATGTCCAGGAGCGGCTGGCGCCGATCGTCGGCAACCCGCTCACCGTCGTCGCCGGTGTGCTGCTCGCGCTGTGGGGCGGGATCAACGCGATGCGCGTGAGCCAGGACACGATGAACCGGATGTGGGGCGTGCCGAGGTACCAGCGGCCGGGGTTCGCTCGCGCCCTCGCCCGTGGGATCGCCGTCCTCGGCCTGCTCGGCGTCGGGCTCGTCCTCACCACGACGGTCGCCGGCATCACGCTCGGGCGAGCGTTGCCCGTGCTGGCGGCTGTGCTGACGGGCGCCGCGTCGAGCATCGTCAACACCGCCATCGCCCTCGGGCTGTTCCGGCTCCTGGTCTCGCGGCACCTGAGCGCACGCGAGCTGCTGCCAGGAGCCGTCCTCGTCGGGATCGGGAGCTACGCGCTCGACCCTCGCCGGCGGCCTCTACGTCCAGCACGTGGTGGCGGGCGCGAGCAGCCTCTACGGGTCGTTCGCCACGATGGTCGGCCTGTTCGCCTGGATCGCCCTCCTCGTCCAGACCGTCGTCTACGGCACGCTGGTCAACGTCGTGCGCGTCGAGCGGCTGTGGCCCCGCAGCCTCACCGGTCGCGACCTCGGAGCCGGCGACCGTCGCGCCGTGGAGCTGACGGCGGTGCGCGCCACGCTCATCGACGCCGGTCGCTTGACGCCGGATCTCCCGTGACACGATCGGGCGCGGGCGCCGGATCACCCGAACTGCGTGATGACGGCACGGCCCGCGAGCAGCACGATGGTGCGGGGCCGAACGCGCCCGCGGTCGGCACGACCACTCGACGAACGAACAGGAGCTGCCGGATGTCACCCATGAACGACGCGATCGGCGGCCGCTCGCGCCTGGCCAGCCGACGATGACGGCGCCGTCCACCCCGCGCCCGGCGAACCCGTCCACGGCTCGCCCGTCGTTGCGAGAGACGCTCTGGCGCAGCCTGCTGGTCACCGCGTTCACCTCCGTCTCGCTGTGGCTGCTGGCGGCGATCCTGCCCGGGTTCTCCATCGACTCGTTCTGGGACGCCGTCCTCGCGGGGTTCGTGGTCGGTGTCGCCAACGCCGTCGTGTGGCCTGCCCTGGCCTTCCTCGTCGTCCCCCTCTCCGTCCTCACGCTCGGCCTCGGCGCCATCATCCTCAACGCCCTGTTCGTCCTGTTCCTGCTCGACCTCCTCCCCGGCGTGGAGATCGACGGCTTCTGGACCGCACTGCTGATCGTCATCGGCCTCACGATCGCCACCACCATCGTCGAGCGCGCTGCTCGCCATCGACGACGACTCGTGGCTCGACCGCCGCGTCGCCCGGCAGGCCAGCCGGCGCACGAAGGGCGCCAACGCGACGGACGTGCCGGGCGTCGTGTTCGTGCAGCTCGACGGCGTGGCGTTCGGCGTGCTGCGGCGGGCCCTGCGTTCGGGCGACGTGCCGAACCTGCACCGCTGGATCCGCGACGGCAGCCATGTGCTGGTCGGCTGGGAGACCGGGTGGTCATCGCAGACCGGCGTCAGCCAGTGCGGCATCCTCCACGGCTCGACCGTCGACATGCCGGCGTTCCGCTGGCTCGACAAGGCCAGCGGCGAGGTGATCGTCTCCAACCACCCGAAGTACGCGGCGCTGATCGAGCAGGCGCACTCCGACGGCGACGGCCTGCTCGCCCACCAGGGCTCCAGCTACGGCAACCTCTTCTCCGGCGATGCCGGACGGGCCGCGCTCACGATGAGTGGCGCCGGGCAGCGCAAGGAAGGTCGCACCGGCGCCGGCTACTTCGGGTACTTCTCGCGTCCCGGCCAGGCGACGAGGACGTTGATCGCGGCGATCGCCGAGATCGGCCGCGAGCGCCTGGCCGCGTCGAGCCAGCGCCGTCGCGACGTCGAGCCACGCGTCGAACGGGGCTGGGTGTACGCCCTCCTGCGCACGTTCACGACCGTGGTCACCCGCGACGTGTCGGTGCAGGGCGTCGTCAACGACATGTGCGAGGGACGGGCCGTCATCTACGTCGACATGCTCGGCTACGACGAGGTCGCCCACCACTCGGGTCCGGAGCGCGTCGACGCGCTCGCCGTGCTGCGGGACCTCGATCGCCAGGTCGGTCGCATCGCCCGCACGACGCGGTGGACGCCCCGGCCGTACAAGATCGTGGTGCTGTCCGACCATGGCCAGACGCAGGGCGCGACGTTCGAGCAGCGCACGGGCCAGACGCTGGCCGCGCTCGTCGCCGACCTCTGTGGGGAGGCCGCCTCGGGCGACCGCGATGCGGAGGCGGGAAACACCGAGTCCTCGGCCTGGTTGCGCCACGCCCGTCACCAGGACGGCACGAGCGACGCGGTCACCGCCGACGTCCCCGTCGTGCTCGGCTCCGGGAGCCTCGGCCTGATCTCGCTGCCCGGTACGGCGCACCGGCTCACGCAGGAGGAGCTCGACGCCCGCTACCCGCGGCTCATCAGCGGGCTGGCCGGCCACCCGGAGATCGGGTTCGTCCTCGTTCGCCGCGCGACGGGGACGTCCGTCGTGCTGGGCAACCGGGGCAGCCTGGACCTCGCGACGGGCGAGGTCGTGGGCGACGATCCGTTGGCCCCGTTCGGTCCGCGCGCCCGGGACCAGGTCGCCGAGGTCGACGGCTACGTCACGGCCGCCGACCTCATGGTGAACAGCCGCTACGACCCCGAGCTCGAGGAGGTCGCGGCCTTCGAGGACCAGGTCAGCTCGCACGGCGGGCTCGGTGGGCCCCAGACCCACCCGTTCCTCCTCTACCCCGCCGAGCTCTCCCCGCCCGACCCGATCTTCACCTCCCCCGCGATGTACCGCGTGCTGAAGGGGTGGCTCGCCGAGGTCGGCCATCCGACCGGTGGCGCGCCGGCGGAGGCGACCGTGCCGCGAGGCGCCGTCGCCTCGGCGGGGCCGCCGTGAGCGCAGGGTGATCGGCGGTGCGCAAAGCACCGCCTCGACCGCCGGCGACGACACGACCGTCGTCGTCCGGGAAGCACACAGACAGGAGACAGACATGGCCAAGGAAGACGGGATGTTCCTCTACATCGGCACGTACCCGAGCGAAGCGGACGCCCGCGCCGACTACGACATCGTCAAGGACCTCCACATCGTGGACGTGATCGGCACGTTCGACGCCGCCGTGATCACCAAGGACGACAAGGGCAAGGTGCACGTCAACAAGGACGAGATGGCGACGCGCCACGCCGGCTGGGGCGGCGCAGCCGCTGGTGCTGTCGTCGGCATCCTCTTCCCACCGGCCATCATCGGCTCGGCGCTCGTCGGCGGGGCGATCGGCGGGATCAGCGGCCACCTCTGGCGCGGCATCTCCCGCTCCGACGTCAAGGAGCTCGGCGAGCTCATCGACGAGGGCGAGGCCGCCCTCCTCGTCGTCGGCGCCACCACGCTGCAGGAAGCGATCGACAAGGCGGGTCTGCGGCCGACCAAGCAGGTCATCAAGCAGGTCGACACGAGCACGGCCGACGTGGATGCTGCGGTCGCCGACGCGGCGAGCGAGGTCAGCTGACGACGGCGAACCGTCCGCCCGGCGTCGTCACGTGACGGCGGGCGGACGGTCGGCGGCCTGGGCCCGGCCCGGGACGCGGGTCAGACGCCGACCGTCGCCGTCACCACGCCATCGGCGATCGCCTGGCGCAGGGTGGCATGGTCCCGTTCGTTCTGATCGGCATAGGCCTCGGCGAACTCGGCCATCGCCCGGTCGAACGTGTCGGATCGACCGAGGTAGGCGGCCAGCGCCACGCTGTCCCCGGATCGGGCGTGGGCCCGCGCCAGCGTCCACGCGCACATCTCGCCGTACAGCAGCAGCCCGCGTGACGTCATCGTCTCGACCTCGGCCGAGCCCTTCTTGTCCCACAGCTGCCGGACGAAGTAGTCGCGGGCCACGCCGTCGAAGCCGGGCGTCCGCTGCCAGCCGAGCAGGATGTCGCTGGCGGCCTGCATCAGGCGCTGGCCCTCCACGACGCGCTGGCCGTGGTGCCGGTACCGGCTGGCGCCGAGGTACGGCTCCAGCACCGATGCCTCGGCCTCCTTGAACTGCAGCAGCAGCGGATCCTTCTGGGTGCGCCCGAGCATCAGCACGACCCAGGCGCGCGTCCCGACGCTGCCGACCCCGACGACCTTGCGGGCGACGTCGGCGAACCGGTAGCGCTCGACGAGCACGCGCCGGTCGTCCGGGAGCGACGCCCGGTACGACCGCAGCAGCTTGTTCACCTCGCCCTTGAAGCGCTGCGCCTCCTCCGGGCTGACGAGCTCGTCGAGGCGCACGAGGACCGGCGGCTCGCTGATGAACCGGCGCTCACCGTCGACGATCCGCGTCAGGCGGGCCATCGCCTTGAGGGTGTCCTTGGTCTCGGCCTTGTCGGCCGCCCGGCGCAGGCTGCGCATCTCCTTGCCCCGGGCGTAGCCGCCGAAGCGGCGCGCGATCTCGTCCACGTCCAGCCGCGTGTACCAGACGTCGAGCGAGCTCATCCCGGCGAAGCGGTGCATCGCCACCCGGTACGCGGCAGCAGCGGCGAGCACGATGGCGCTGCGCTTCGCCGGGGTGAAGCCGTTGCTCCGCCCGGCCACCGCGAAGCTCGCCATGAGGCGCTTGACGTCCCACTCGAAGGAGCCCGGGAGCGTCTCGTCGAAGTCGTTGATGCTGAACACGAGCCGGCGATCCGGCGCCGCGAACCCGCCGAAGTTGGAGAGGTGGGCATCGCCGCAGAGCTGCACGTCGAGCCCGGTGCGCGGCGCAAACGACAGATCGTGGGCCATGATCGCAGCCGCCCCGCGGAAGAACGTGAACGGGGACGCGACCATCCGTCCGTAGCGGATCGGCAGCAGCTCGGCGACCCGGTTCTCACCCTGCCGCTCGAGGATGGTCATCGCGGGTTCGCGATCGGGCGCCGGCTCCCACTGGCCCTGTCCCGTGCGCGGCGCGACGCGGCGCGCGGCGCGCCCCGCCTCCGTGCGCTCGGCCAGCGTCGCGTGGCGCGTCGTCGCCCGCCGGGCTCGCGTGGCGGTCGGCGCCGGCGCGGTCATCGCGACACCACCCGGGCCGGCACCAACCGGACGGCCGGTGGCCACGGACGCAGGAGTCCGCCGACGGCACCGATCACGGACCCGAGCCACAGCGCAGCGACCACCGTCGTCCCCCACACGCCCGCAGGCGGGCCCCCGTTGCCGAGCATCGCAACGCTCCCTCGTGTCCTGATCGCCACGCGGCGAATGTGACCATCCTGCGTGACCAGCGGGGCCCCGCGCATCGTCCTGTTCGGGCGATCAGGCGTCCCCGTCGGTCAGCACCCCGGTGCGGACGGACATCGGCGCGGGTCAGGACTCACGTCGATGCCGCACCGGGGAAGGCGCGCCGCCAGCGCACGTGCGGCGGCACGCCGGGCACGCCGTCGAGCAGCTCGCTGTCGTCGAAGTAGTGCCGGAACTCGGCGATGCGGGTGCCGCGGAACTCGGCGACGGACGCACCCCGCAGGCGCACGTGCCCGCCCGTCGGCTCGACGAGCAGGTCGTCACCGAACAGGAGGGGGCCGCTGAACGTGGCGTCCAGCGTCCACTCGGCGAACAGCGTGTCGCCGAACGACTCGACCGAGCGCTCGGTGACGTGCACGTCGGTCAAGGCGTACTCGGGCCCGCCGAACGACCGTTGGGCCGCTTCCCGCGAGGTGACCGCGAGGTGCGGGCCGATGAACCTGAGGTCCTCGGTGAAGAAGTCGCCGAAGCGGCTGGTGTCGCCGATCACGGACGCCTCGAGCGCGAGGCGGAAGACCACGAGGCGGTCGGTGAGCGGTGGACCGTGCCCCACCTCGGCGGAGGCCGACACATCGTCACGGCGTCGGGGCTGGAACAAGAAACCCACCGCGACCACCTCCCGGTCTGTGCCGTGCCGACTCCGACCGACCAACCGCGGACAGCCGGGCGCGCGCCGCGTCCCCGCACGTCCGACGACTCGCGTCGCGTTCGTGCTCCGGGGACGAGCCCGTCGCCGGACCGACCACGCTTGCATTGTCCGGCGGGCGCCGCGGCGTCGCATCACCCGAAGTGGACGATGGCCGCGCCAGACCCCGCGCCACGGCCGCTGCCCGGACGTCGGGCTGGGTCGCGTACGTTGCGACCCATGACGCGCCGGCAGTCGGAGCAGCACGATGGGTGAGCGACGGGTGGTGGTCATCAGCGATGCCGCCGGCTACGTCGGACCGTCGCTCGCCACGCTGCTGGCGCCGAGCCACGACCTCGTGCTCGGCGATCCCGAGGAGGGTCTCGTCGCGGCCCTGGAGGCGGCCGGCGCGTCGGTGGCCGTCGCCGCCGGCGGGCGTGACCTGGCGCGGCCCGAGGCGACCACGGAGCTGGTGTCCCTGGCGCTCGACCGGTTCGGACGGCTCGACGCGGCCGCCGCGTTCACCGGTCGCATCGTCGTCGGGCGGTTCCTGCGCAGCGGGATCGACGACCTGCGCGACGCCCTCGTCGGCTGCGTCGAGGCGCCGTACCTGTTCCTGCAGGGCGTGGTCCCGGCGATGATCGAGCGCGGCGGCGGTCAGGTGCTGCTGTTCACGAGCGCGGCAGGCGCCCGGCCGACGCCGGGTGCCCCGCTCTACTCGGCGGCCCGCGCGGCCGCCAACATGCTGGTGCGCAACGTGGCCGAGGAGGTCGTCGACCGCAACGTGCAGATCAACGCGATCGGCACGAACTTCATGGACTTCCCCGGCTTCCTGCGGGCGAACCGGGCCGAGGACGCCGAGGGCCGGGCCCGGGTCGAGGCGATGGTCCCGATGGGCCGGCTCGGCACGATGGACGAGCTCGCCCACATGGCGCTCCCCTTCGTCGACGGGACGAGCCGCTTCACGACGGGCCAGTTCGTGGGCGTCGCCGGCGGCTGGATCTGACCCCGCCCCAACCCGACGCGGCGCGGCCGCCGGCGGTGCCCGTGCAGCTCAGCGCACGAACACCGCCACCCGTTGCACGTGGTTGTTGGCCATCGCCTGGCGGTTCCACCGCTGCTCGACGGGCTGCGTGTTGCCGGCGTCGTCCGTGGCGCGGACGCAGAGATCGTGGCTGCCAGTGCGCTCGGCCGCCCACGTCCAGCGCCAGCGGCACCACACGTGGCGCTCGGGTGACGGCTCGACCGTCGCCGCGTGCCAGGTCGAGCCGCCGTCGTCGCTGACCTCGACGGCGACGATCGCGCCCATCCCGGACCACGCGCGGCCGCTCAGCTCGTGCACGCCACGGTCGACGACGGCGTGCGGGTCTGGAAGTCGGGGAAGCCCGGCGGCGCCAGCAGCGCCCGCGGCAGGATCCGCGTGACCGGCGAACCGGCATCGCCGGCGTCCTGGGTGACGCGGTAGGCGACGTCGTTCTGGTACCCGGCGAACGGGCGGTCGAGGACCGTGATCCCCATGAGCCACTTCACGTGGGCCATCCCGTACCACCCGGGCACGATGAGCCGCACCGGCGCGCCGTGCTGCGGGGGCAGCGGCTGGCCATTCATGGCATGGACGACGAGGACGTCCGCCTGGAGGGCGTCGGCGACCGGCAGCGCCCGCTGGTAGTCCTGCTCGACGCCGCGCTCGATGCCGTGGTCGGCGCCCGTGAACACGACGTCGACGGCGCTGTCGCGCACGTCGGCATCAGCCAGCAGTCCGGCGAGCGGCGTCCCGGTCCAGCGGGCGGTGCCGACGGCCTCGTCGAGCCACGGCTGGCTGACCGGGCGCGGTGACAGCCGCGCCCGGCCGTTGCCGGCGCACTCCAGCGTCACGGTCCGCGTCACCTGCGGGCGGGCGCGCAGGTCGTCGAGGTCGAGCTCCAACGGACGCTCCACCGCGCCGTCGACCCGGAGCCGGAACGACACCGGGTCGATCGTCGGGATGTCGTAGTGGACGAGGACGTAGTGGAGTCCCGGCGGCGTCACGTCGTGGCCCAGCATCTCGAGCGGCAGCCCGTGGTTGCGGGTGGCGAGCCGGAGCTCGTCGAGGCTGATGCCCTCACCGGCGGCCGCGATCCGCGCCGGCGGGCTCACTCGCGCGTCGACGACCCCGCGCGGCGACCCGTCGGCGGGTGACATCGGCTCGTCAGCCCCAGCGCTGCGGGCTGTCGGGGTCGATGCCGAGGCAGAGCTTGCCGATGAGCTCGGGGGCGAGCAACCGGTTGCCGGGGTGGAAGCGGCCCATGCGCACGTCACGGAACAGCTGCTCGAGGCGGTTGGCCCGGAACGCCCCCGCGCCGCCGCTGAGATCGAGCGCCCGGTCGACGATGTCGATGGCCGCGTTGATCACGACCTGGCGGTTGGCGACGAGCCGCACGGGCCAGTCCGCGTGCTCGACGCCCGCCTCCCAGTCCCCCGCCGTGCGGTCGAGCAACGCCTCGGCCGCATCGTGGGCCATGCGCATCTTGGCCACGTGGTGCTGGACCTCCGGGTGGTGGGCCATCGAGTGCGTCAGGGCGATCGACGTCCGCTTCGGCATCTTGTCGAGCGTGATGTCGAAGGCCCGGCGCGCCGCGCCGAGGTACACCGCACTGAAGCCGGTGAGCGCCCAGGCGAAGATCGCGACATGGAACGGGCCGGCACCCGCGAAGCCGGCCGGGCACACGACCGGGCACAGCTCGTCGGGGCAGAACGCCTGGTCGAGGATCGTGTCCTGGCTCTGCGTCGCGCGCATCCCCAGCGTGTCCCACGTGTCGACGATGTCGATGCCCGGCGTGGCGCGGGCAGGAAGCCGTGCACGATCTGCGGGTGCTCGGGGTCGGAGGTGTCCATCGCGTGGAAGCCGCCGTAGGTCCAGACCGGCGTCATGCTGCCGAAGATCTTGTGCCCGCTGATGTTCCACCCGCCGTCGACCCGCTCGGCCGTCGTCGTCGACAGCAGCAGCGGCATGTCGTTCCCGGGCTCACCGTGGATGGCGGCGAAGACCTCACCCTCGGCCGCCCGCTCGAGGATGAACCGGCACGACTCGTCCCCCGCCCGCAGCAGATCGGCGGCGAGCCCGGTCCAGTAGATGTGCATGTTCACGCCGAGCGCCGTCGCCGGGGCGACGTAGCCGAGGCGCCGCGCCAGCTGCGTGTAGCCGAGCAGGCCGAGGCCGGCGCCCCCGTACTCGGTCGGCAACGCGCACGAGAGGTAGCCGGACGCGCGGAGCTCGGCGAGGTCCTCCTCGAAGAAGCGGTTGTCACGGTCGTACTGCGGCGCCCGCTCGTCGAAGCGGGCCAGCATCTCGTCGGTCAACAGGGCGTCGACAGGTGCCGTCGGTGCGATCGGTTCGCTGGTGGTCATGGCTGTCCTTCCTCGTCGTTCGGCGCACTGGGCGCGAACGGTTCAGGCGTGTGGACGTGGTCCATCGTGCGCTCGCACGCGGCGCACCGGTCGTTGCACGATCGAGGCGCATCGCCCGTCGACTGCCCGCTCCCTTCGCCCCATCCCTGCCCCTCGCAGGTGAGTTGCGCTCCGTGTCGAGGTCGACGGTACGCCCGACACCCATCCGAGTCACGCGAAATCGCGCGAACGAATCGCCCACGATCCGCGTGCCGACGGCCCGGTCCGGATCAGCGGTGGCCCCGCCAGAAGTGGTAGTCGGCCGTGTACGGGACCTCGACGGACGTGCCGGCGGTGCCGGCGTGGCAGTCGGTGGCCGCCGGGGGCAGACCGCCGACCGTGGCCGTGCGCTGGATGTAGGTCGTGCGGGTGAGGCGGGCGCCGTGGTCGCCGCGGCTCGTGGCCGTCGCCTCGATCAGCAGCCACGGGATGGCCGTCGGGTCGACGGTGACGCCGTCCACCCGACGTCCCACGACGGCACTCCCGTCGGCCGCCTGCCAGGTCGGGCCGGCGAAGTGGGTCCCAACGACCTCTGCCCCGGCGGTCGCGCAGCGTGGCACGCGGAGCCGTCAGGGTCCACGCGTACCCGGATGCCGCGGCACCGCACGCGTAGATCTGCACGCCGTCGGCGTGGGTGACGAGGAACTCGCGGTGCCCGGCGGGCACGTCGATGGCGGGCGGGACGTCGGGCCCGCGGGACGCGGCGGCGGCCGCCGGCGGCGGCGAGCGGCAGCGTGGGGCGGCGGCGAGAGCCGTTGCGACGAGGGTGCGACGGGTGCGGGACGGGGCGTGCATGTGATCCTCCGAGAGGTCGGCCCGAGGGTTCGGGGGAGCGCCGCGGACCGGGCGCCGCGCGGACGGTACGAACGAGACCTTCCCGCGACCTTCCGGCCGCCGTCCCCGCGCGGCCGGTCGCGCTCAGGCCGTGCGGGACGCGTCGTCGAGCAGCTTGATCAGCTGGACGGTCGTGCCGACGCCGGGCTGGATCGTGAACGACGACCTCGTCTGCCAGGGCGCGCATGATCGGCATGCCCCGGCCGCGCAACGCCTCCGGACCTGGCATCTCGGCGCAGCTGGCGTCCTCGGTCAGGCCCTCGCCCTGGTCGGTGACCGTGGCCGTGAAGCGGTCGGCGTTGACGTCGACGGTGACCTCGTAGTCCGCCGCGCCGGCGGCGTGCTCGACGGCGTTGCCACACGCTTCGCTCACCGCGATGCGGATGTCGCCGATCACGTCGTCCGGCGCGTTGACGAGCGTGAGGGCGTCACGGACGATGTCCCTGACGAAGGCGATCGTGCGCGGCAGCCGCGGGAGGCGGAGCACCACGTGCACCGATGTCGGGTCGTGGTCGTCGGCATCGCGCGGACCGTCGGCGCTGCTCACGGCGCGGACGCTCTCGTCAGCGGCTTCCCGACCTCGAGCATGTGCCGTCGCTCCTCGCGTGTGCAGGGCGACTCCTCCGCCGGCTGCCCCCCGAGAGGGTGACCGACACGGCGGCCCTCAAACGCGCCCGCCGAAGTCGTCAACCAACTGTCATGTCGCGCGTCGGCTCGCCGGGCGCGGCCGGAGATGCGCTCCGGCGACCGGAAGACCCCTGGTGGACGACGTCATGGCGCCAGCGCGAGCACCGCGACCACGTGGCGCCGGCCGGCATCGTGCTCCGACACCGCGACGTCGTGGAACCCCAGCGCCGAGCACCGCGCCGCGAACTCGCGAGCCTGCTCGACGCACCAGCCGTGGCTGCCGTGGCCGGTGGCACCGGGCGTGACGACGCGCTCGATCGCCAGCAGGCGCCCGGTGGGCCGCAGCACCCGCCGCGCCTCGACGAGGCCTGCGTCGAGGTCACCCCAGTGGTGCACGGTGGACAAGGACCAGAGCACGGTGGCCGAACGGTCCGGCAGCGGAAGCGCCTCGGCGGTGCCCTCGACGAAGCGGATCGGGCGCCGGCCACGCCGGGGCACGGCCGTGGTGGCACGGGCCACGCGCAGCATCACCGACGCCGGGTCGATGCCGACGACCGACGCCGCCCCAGCGGCGGCCGCGCGCCGCACCGCGACGCCCGGGCCGCATCCGACGTCGACCACGGCATCGCCGGCACCGATGCCGACGAGCCGCGCCGCGAGATCGGCGACCGGGCGGCGACCGATCAGGAAGGCGCCGGCCGCCACCAGGCCGCCGACCCCGGCGAAGCCCGGGTGGTCGGCGTGGTGGTTCGGCGATGGTGTGGTGCGTTCGAGGTGGTGCGACGGGCTCATGCCGTCGACCTTGACGATTGAACCCGGGTTCAAGTCAAGTGGTGTCGTGGACGACGAGCTGCTCACCATCGGCGAGGTCGCGCGGCGGGCCGGGGTCGCCACCTCGGCCGTGCGCTACTACGAACGACGCGGCCTGCTGCGTGCCGACGCCCGGCGCTCGGGACAGCGCCGCTACCGCGACGAGTCGTTGCGGCGCCTGGTCTTCATCGGGATGCTGCAGGACGCCGGGCTCTCCCTCGACGACATCACCGGCGTCCTCGACGCCGCTGCAGGTCGGCGACTGGAAGGCGATCGCCCGCCGCCGCCTGGACGTGCTCGAGGCCGAGATCGAACGGCTCCGGCGGGCGCACGACTACCTGGCCGGTGCGCTGCTGTGCCGCTACGACCACCCGGCGACGGACTGCCAGATCATGGGCGCCGAGATCGACCGGCGACTCGCGGCCGCGGCCCCGCCACACGATTGACGGGGCGCGCGCCGGGTCAGCGCACCTGGATCGACGCCGTGCGACCTGGCCGCGGGTCGAGCGTGAGCACCGTGATGCCGTCCTCGGCGGCCCGGGCGGCGAACCGGTCCGTCACGCTCGGCGGGTCCTGGCCGTCCGCCGGCCGCACGGTCAGGGCCACGATCGGGTCATCACCCGTGCGCACGGCCCGCGCCCGGCCGATCAACGCGTACGTGGCGGTGAGGTACCACTCGGGATCGGCGCCCAGGTCGAGCATCTCGAGCGTCGAGCCGCGCCGCCCACGGGCGTGCTCGAGCACCTGCTGGTAGCGCTCCTGCCACATCGCGGCAGGATGGGCGACAGACCACCGCAGGAACGAGTCCACCGGGAGCGGCAGCACCACGTGGGTGTCGATCGACTGCCGTTGCGCCTCGCTCAACACGATGAGATCGGCCCCGTTGGCCGGCGACGACACCACCGCCGTGGGCCTGAGGTCGCCGAGCAGCCGGGCGACGACCTCGGACACCGCGCCGACCTGGCTCATCGGGAAGCGTGGCGGGGTGGTGTCGTCGGCGTCGATCCGGTTGCCGGCATGGACGAGCAGCACGCCGGCACGATACGGCCCGGGCGTGGCGTGCCGCGGCGCGGGCCGTATCGCGCCGCGACGATCCCCCACCGACACCCCGATCCGGAGTCACACTGGGCGGGTCGACCCACCCGAGTCCGCCGAGGAGACCGCGATGCTTGCCTACGACTACCCGCTGCTGGGGATCTTCTGGTCGCTGCTGCTCCTGTTCGTGTTCGTGATGGTCGGCTTCGTCGTCATCTACACGTTCGTCGACAACTTCCGGCGCTCGGACCACAGCGGCGTGGCGAAGGCGGCCTGGGCCCTGCTGATCATCGTGCTCCCGTTGTTCGGCGCGCTCATCTACATCCTCACTCGTCCGGAGATGAGCACGCCGCCGCTGCGACCCGCCGTCTAGGTCGTGACGACCACCGACCCGAGGCATCCGAGTGTTTCGAGCGGGGGCCACCCGCACGAAACACTCCGACGACCATCGAGCGGCCGGATTCCGACACGACGGGCGACCACCGCCCACCGTCCGTCAGATCGGCGGGCGGTCGCGGCGCCGGCGGAGGTGGCGCGACAGGTCGCCGCGCAGGCTGCCGTCGGTGACCCGCTCGGCGAACGTCCACCGACCGTCGCGCCGCTGCAGCACGTCGCGGTAGATCGCGGTGGCGATCGTCTGCGGCGGGAAGTCCGGGAGGCCTTGCAGCACCTGGACGTAGGTCGAGGCGCGGGCGCGCTGACCGTCGTCGTCGAGGTCGACGACCAGGTTGTGCATCAGGTGGTTGGTCGCCGGCACACCGTCGTACAGGATCACGCAGCGATCGAGCAGGCGCCGGACGGCTGCCGACCCGGTCGCGGGGTCGTCGACGCCACGCAGGTGGAGGGTGCCGTGCTCGAACAGGGCGGCGAAGGCGTCGAAGTCGCCGCTGTCGAACGCGTAGGCGTAGGTGTGGTGCAGCCGCCTGATCTCCTCGATGTCGCTCTCCACGTGCGCTCCCGTCGATGCCGGCCTGGGCGGGAGGAGGCCGCTCCTCGTCGCGGCGCCGAACGTAGCCGTCGACGTCGGCGCAGCTCGTCGCGGGCCGGGAAGGTCGCGAGAAGGTCCGGCGGCGAGCATCGTCCGTGCCGACCCCGTCGGCTGCGCTGACCGGCGTCGGCGAGACTGGAGCCCGGAGGGACGCGATGACGAGGGTGAACGTGACCCTGCTCGGCCGGTTCGAGGTCGCCATCGACGGCGACATCGTGCCGGCCGGGAACTGGCGCCGGCGTGACCCCGCCGCGCTCGTGAAGCTCCTCGCCCTCGCCCCGGGCCGCGCGCTCCACCGCGAGCGGGTCATCGACGAGCTCTGGCCGGACGACAGCGTGGCGCACGCCACCCCGAAGTTGCACAAGGCCGCCCACTACGCCCGCAAGGCGACGGGCCACACCGCCGCGATCGTGCTCCGCAGCGAGATGGTGCAGCTGTTCCCGGAGGCGGACATGACCATCGATGTCGACGTCTTCGACGGCATCGCGCGCGCCGCGCTGGCGGATCGTGACGTCGGCGCGGCGGGACGCGGCCTCGCCCACTACGGCGGCGAACTGGCCCCCGAGGACCGCTACGAGGGCTGGGCCGAGCCGCGTCGCGAGCAGCTCCGCCTGCGCCACCTCGACCTCCTGCGGCTCGCCGGTCGCTGGGCCGAGGTCGTCGACCTCGACCCGGCCGACGAGGGCGCCAACGTGGCGCTGATGCGCCAGTACGCCGACGCCGGCGACCGTCACGCCGCCATCCGCCAGTACGAGCGTCTCGACCGGGTCCTGCGTCGGGAGCTGGGCGTGACCCCGAGCGCCGAGGCGCAGGCGTTGCGTGATGGGCTCGTGGCCACCACGCCCGTCGCCACCGATCGCCCGCCGCTGATCGGTCGGGATCGGGAGCGCGCCCTCGTCGACGACCTGCTGACGGGCGTCGGGCGCGCGCCGGCGATGACGTTGCTCGTCAGCGGGCCATCCGGCATCGGCAAGTCCGCGTTGCTCGAGCACGCACGGCGGGCCGCGGTCGAGCGCGGCTGGCGCGTCGGGCACGGGTCGGCGTCGGCCGTCGAGGCGCCGTGGCCGTACGCCGCGGTGATCGAGGCACTGGCCGACGTCTGCCGGCACCACACCGCGCTCCTGGACGGGCTGTCCGACAGCTACCGGGCCGAGATCGACCGCGTGCTCGCGGGCGACGGGCACGGCTGGACGGGCCAGAGCGGCCACCAGCGGCTGTTCGTCGCCTGCGCCGAGCTCGTGCGCCTCGCCGCCGGCACCCGCGGGCTGCTCCTGACGGTCGACGACCTCCACGACGCCGACGAAGCGACGCTGCGGCTGCTGCACTACCTGGCGCGGGCCACCGGCGACCAGCGCGTCGCCATCGTGGCGTCGTACCGATCAGGGCAGGTTTCGGCTGCGCTGGCGGACATGCGAACCAGCCTGCGGTCCCGGCACGCCGCCGTCGAGCTCGAGCTGCGACCGCTCGACCGCGAGGGCATCGCCGCGCTCGTCGCATCCCGCATCGCCGAGCCCGCCGCCGACCTCGTGGAGGACATCGCCGCGCTGAGCGGCGGGATCCCGTTCGTCGTCGACGAGCTGGCCCGGCGCGCCGCGCACGAACCGGACTGGGTGCGCCACGTGGACGTGAACACGATCGGCGGCATCGCCCCGGCCACGCGCGAGGTGCTGCAGCGCGTGGCGGTCGTCGGCGTGGCGTTCGACACCGACCAGTTCGTCGCCCTGTCCGGGCTCCCGGAGCGGGACGCGTACGACCACCTCGACGCCGCCGTCACCGTGGGTGTCGTCGAGGCGAGTGAGACCGGCTACCGGTTCCGGCACGGACTCGTCCGCGACGCGCTGCTCCACGACGTGCCGCCGCACCGTCGCCGGCTGATCCACAACGATGCCGCCACCCGCCTGGAAGCACTCGGCGCACCCCCGGCGCGCATCGGCTACCACCTCCTCGAAGCCGGTGACGCCGGGCGGGCCGCGGCGTACTACCTGGAGGCGGCGGAGTCCGCCGCCGCCGTCGGCGCCTACCGGGACGCCCTCGAGATGCTGGAGCCGATCCGCGCCCACGTCCGATCCGGAGACCGGGGCCGGCTCCTCGCCCTGCGGGCGGATCTCCTGCTCGCGGTCGGCGACCCCGCGGCGATCGGTGCCTATCGCGACGCGCTCGACGGCGCACCGGCTGCGGCCCAGCCGCGGCTGCGCGCCCGGCTGTCGCGTGCCGCGATCATGGCCGGTGACGTCGCCACGGCGACGGCTGCCCTCGAGGGCGTCGACACCCCCGACGGGCCCGACGCCGAGATCCTCCTCGCCAAGGCGAACGTCGCGTTCTTCACCGCCGACCTCGACACCGCGTGGGCGATCAGCGAGGAGGCGCAGCGCCGGATCCTCGGCGGTGAGCGCAGCTGGCAGGTGCTCGACCTGGTGTCGCTCCAGGGGCTGCTCGCCCACAACCGCGGCGAGTGGTTCGACCGCATGCGCACCGAGCTGCGGCGCACCCGCGACACCCCGGAGATCGCCAACTCCGTGTTCGACGGCCACCTCTGCGCGGCCGAGTACATGCTCTACGGGCCGACGCCGTACGCCGAGGTGATCGACCTCGCCCGCGCCATGCGCGCCACGGCCGAACGGAGTGGCGCCCTGCGCGCGGCGGCGTTCGCGACCGCGCTGATCGGGGAGTCCGCGCTGCTCTCCGGCGACCTGGTGCTGGCCGAGCGCGAGCTCCGCGACGCCGCCGCCCTGCACCACGAGCTCGACTCGGCGCTGGGCGAGGCGCACTCGCTTGCAGCGCCTCGCCGAGGTCCACCTCGCACGCGACGAGCCGGAGGCGGCGCGGGACCTCCTCGACCGGGCGCTGCCCCTCGCCCGCTGGTCGATCCTGGCCCACCACCTCCTGCACCGCATCTACGGCACGATCATCACGGCCGCGCCAGATCCGGGCATGGCGCGCGCCGAGGTCGATCGCGCCGAAGCGGCGCTCGGTGTGGAGGACTGGTGCCTGTTCTGCTCCGTGATGCTGTCGGTCCCGGCGGCCATCGCCTGCGCGGCGCAGCGGCGACGTCGAGCACGCCCGCCACCACCTGCACATCGCCGAGCGCTCGGCTCAGCTCTGGGAAGCGCCGGCATGGAAGGGCTGGTACGCCGAGGCTGCCGGTCACATCGCCCTCGCCGAGGGCGAGGAGGTGACCGCACGACGGCAGTTCACCGACGCGGTCGGCTTCTTCGAGCGCGCCGGCCAGCCCCTGGACACCGACCGGTGCCGGCGCCTCGCCACCGCCGACGCGTCCTGAGCCCTTCTCACCGCCTTCGCGCCCCTGACGGGCAGCCCGGTGACGCGACGGTCCGGAGAAGGGGCCCGACGGACACTCGGTCCATGCCCACCACCATCCCGCCCACCGCCCCCGTCACCATGCCGACGGCCGCGCCGGACTGCCGCCCGCGGGGTCCGCATCGATGTCCACGGTGTCGAGGTCACCCGCGGCGGCCATCGCCTCCTCCACGACGTGGACCTCACGATCGGCCCGGGCGAGCTCGTCGCCATCATCGGCGCGAGCGGCGCCGGCAAGTCGACGCTCCTCGACGCCATCGCCGGCATCCGGCCACCGACCAGCGGCACCGTCCTCATCGACGGCGTGCGCAGCGGCGAGCCGAGCCTGCGGCACCTGCTCGGCTACGTGCCGCAGGACGACCTCATCCACCGCGACCTGCGCGGTGGCTGCCACGCTGCGCTACGCGGCCCGGCTCCGCATGCCGGCGGACACGTCCGCCGATGACATCGACCGCGCCGTGGCGGCCACGCTGACCCGTCTCGACCTCGCCGACCGGGCCGCCGACGCGAGTGGGGCACCTCAGCGGCGGCCAGCGCAAGCGGACCAGCATCGCCGTCGAGCTGCTCACGCGGCCCGCGGGCGTTCTTCCTCGACGAGCCGACGTCGGGACTCGATCCGGCGACGGCGGCGAACCTCGTCGGCACGTTGCGCCGCCTCGCCGACGACGGCACGACGATCGTGCTCACCACGCACAACACCGACGATCTGCGGGCGTGTGACCGCATCGTCGTGGTCGCCGCCGGCGGCATCGTCTTCGACGGCACGCCGGCGCAGGCGCACGACCACTTCGACGTCGACCACCTCGCCGACATCTACCTGCGCACCGACCGTGACCCGCCGCGGTCCCCAACGCGCGATGCCCGCCCGCCGCTGCCGTCACCATCACCGTCGCCGCGACCGCGCGGTCGCCGCATCGCGTGGCACCCGGCATGGCGCGCCAGTGGCGCGTGCTCACCGCGCGCAACCTCGACCTCCTGCGCCGCAACCGGCTCACGTTGGCGATCATGCTGGGAGCCCCGGTCCTCGTCATCGCCATGTTCACGATGCTGTTCCGTCCGGGAGCGCTGGAACCCGGTTCGCCAGACGCCACCGCGGCGATCAGCACCTCCTACTGGATGGCGTTCGCCGCCTTCTTCTTCGGACTCACGTACGGGCTCCTCCAGATCTGCACCGAGCTCGCGATCCTCCGGCGGGAGTCGTTCGTCGGGCTGCGGATCGCGCCCTACCTGGCGGCGAAGCTGACCGTGCTGACCCCGGTCCTCGCGATGATCAACGTCGCGATGCTCGCCGTCCTCCACGGGCTCGGTCGGCTGCCCGCGCTGGACGCCGCCACCTACGGACGCCTCACCGTCACGCTGGTGCTCACGTCGGTGGCTGCGCTCGCCCTCGGACTGCTCGCATCGGCAGCCGTCGCCGACCCCGCCCACGCCACGCTCGCGCTGCCGATGCTCTGCTTCCCGGCCGTCCTCTTCGCCGGCGCCGTGCTGCCGGTGGCGACGATGGACCTGGGCGGGCGCGCCCTCAGCGTCGCCGTGCTCACCCGCTGGGCCTTCGACGCCGTCGGCCACGATCTCGGCCTCACGAGGCTGCTCGCGGACGACGGCGCCGGCGGCGGCCCCGCCCTGCTCGCCCAGCACGGTGACGCCTTCCGCCACGGTCCTGTCGGGCAGTGGGTCATCCTGACCGGCTTCACGGTGGCGCTCGTCGCCGCCACCGCGACGGTGATCCGCCGTCGCACGGCGAGCTGACGGCGCCCCGCGGCGCGGCGCTCCCTGTCGCGATCAGTCGTCCTCGGGATGATCGCGGCCGCTGTGGTCGCCGTCGTCGCCGCCGTGGCCACCGTGGTCGTCCTGCTGGTCGTCGCCGCCGCCACCGCCCGGCCCGCTGTTGTCGTCGCCGCCACTGCCCGGCCCGCTGTTGTCGGTCCCATCACGGTCACCGCCGTGGTCGTCGATGGTGGTCGGGACGCTGCCGGTGATCGGGGTGGGCGCCGTCACCGTCGTCGCCGCGGTGGCGGCAGGCGCGGTGATCCCGGTGGTCGGGGTGCTCCCGGTGGTCGGAGTGGTCGCCGGGGTCGTGACGCTCGGCGCCGTCGCGGCGGGGTCGTCGGCGCCGTGGCGGCGGTGCTCGGGGCGGTCACGACCGGCGCCGTCGATGCGGTGCCGGCGGAGCCACGGTCGTGCTGGTGCTGGCAGCCGTCGCCACCGTGATGTGGTCGACGGTGGTCGACGGTGCTCGTCCCGCGTCGAGCGCGGGCAGCGGATCGTCCGCGCCGCCGCCGGAGAGGGCGTGGGTGATGCCCGCACCGATGCCGGTGATGGTGATGGCGCCGGTGACGGCGGCGATGGCCATGGTGCGGCGACGAGGCGTGACGGTCATGGGTCGGTCTCCTGTGCTCGGTCCTGTCCATGACACGCCGGACGGAGCGGTCCGGTTGGGGGAGATCCCCGCTGCTCACTGCTCGATGATCTCGGGCACCAGTCGGCCGTCACGGAGCTCGACCCGGATCTCGGAGCGCTGCCCATCGCGCTCGAACCGGACCCGCACGCGGGTCGGTCCGTCGTCGTCGATCCGGTACGTCCAACCCGAAGACGGCGACGGATCAACGGCGAGGGCGACCGCGCCGCCGGTCGACGTGACCACGATCGAGCCGCCGACGCTCGAGAACGTCGAGCTCGCGCTGGTGGGCGCCGGCGCGGTGCCCGTCGGTGTCGGGCGGTGCGAGCGGTGCCGCGACCGTCGTCGACGGGTCCGGGGCCGCGGCGTTCGTCGGAGCAGGCGCCACCGGCGGTGGCCCCGCCGGGACGGAGGTCGGTGCCGGCGCGACGGACGACCGCGGCGGCGCGGCGGTGACCACTGGCGACGGCGTGGTCACCGACGGAGGAGGTGTCGCGGGCGTCGACGCGGGCGGCGGGGTCGGCGCGATCGTCGCCGAGCTCGCCGTGCCGTCGGCTGGCGCCGCCGGCGTGCGCACGGTGCTCCCCTCGCGATCGAGCACGGCGCCACCGGCGACGACGATGACCAGCGCGGCGGCCGCGGCCCCGATGGACGCGGTCGCGGTCCGCCACCGCCGACGGACACGGGCGCGCTGCTGCACCGTTCGCAGCGCAGCCTCGGTGTCGACCGGTCCCGTCAGCTCGTCGGCGTGACGGCGCAGGATGGCGGCGAGGCCGGGATCCTCGAGCTCGCGGTCGTCGTCCATCAGGCCTCCTCTCCGACGATGCTGCGCAACGAGCGACGGGCGTCGTGCAGGTGCGACTTGACCGAGCCCGGCGCGATCCCCATCGCCGCCGCCACCTCGGCGACCGACAGGCCGTCGACGTAGAACAGCGCGGCGGCGACTCGTTGCTGGCGCGGCAACGGCGCCAGCAACGCCATGGCACGGTCGGGCTCGGCCGGCGACGGTGTCGTCGCCACCGCCACGACGGCCAGACGTTCGACCGCACGCTGCTTCCGGTTGCTGCGACGCCGGTCGTCGCGCAGCAGGTTGAGGGCGACGTGACGCACCCAGCCGACGGGATCGTCGTAGTGGCGGAGCGAACGCCAGCGGCCGTGCGCCCGGACGAACGCCTCCTGGACCGCGTCGGCAGCCAACTCGGCGTCGCCGCAGATGACGGTGCACGTGCGCACGAGGCGGGCGTAGTGGCCGCGGAACAGGGCGGCGACGTCGTCACCCTCCCCGACCTCGACGACCGGCACCGACTCAGCCATGACCCAGATCACCGGGAGGGACACGCCGGAGCAGGCCGTGCGGTTGGGTGGACGGTTCGGATCCGGGCGACATCTCGGGACAGGTACGTACGAGCCGGCCAGATCGATGGCCGCCACCTGCCCCATCCTCGTCGGCCTGGCGCCGGCGACCGCCTCTGCCGACCGGGGCCGCGGCGGTTCCCGACGACAGCGGCGGCAGCAGCGGTGGGAGCGGCAAGGACGAGAGCCAGTGCCACGCTCACGGGCGGCATGGACATCCGCCTCCGCGACCGTGACCTGCGACTGGAGCGAGCCGGGACCCAGGTCTCGATGAAGATCCAGGCCAAGGACTCCGCGCAGGGTGGCATCTTCCAGATGGAGCCGGAGCACGAGGACGGGACCGCCACGGTCATCACCCACCGCCTGGCGCCCGAGGTCTTCTCCTTCGACAACCCGGAGTTCCGCGCCCGGATCGGCACCACCGTCCCGTTCATCACCGACGCCGGGGCGACCATCCAGATGCCGGTCATGGCTCGCGTCAACTTCGGCAACGACCGGTCGGCCCGGTTCGTCGGCCGCGACAGCGCGCAGGTCGCCACCCGCCTCACGCCACGAGGCGGCTGACCGGCGTCATCGCTCGGCAGCGACGGGCGACGCGGTGACGATGCGACTCGTCGTCACCGGGTCGTCCCCGTTGGCGTCGCGACGGAGCACGAGGTACCGCGCCAGCACGAGGGGCCAGGCCGTCCACAGGATGTGGCCGGCGAAGTTGGTCAGGTCGGTCGACGGGACGCCGAGCGGGATCAGGACCCCGTGGCGATGAGGCCCGCCGAGGCGGCGCCGAGCACCCGGACCCACCGCGGCGTGCCGGGCAGGGGCGCCCACGGTCTGCGGGTCATGCACCAGCGTCGGCGCCGGATCGTCGCCCTCCTCCTCACCGCCTCGCTCGCCGTCGTCGCGGCCTGCGACGACGACGCCGGGACCGCGGACGGCACGCTGACCGCCACGTCGAGCGCCTCCACGCCGGCGGCGATCGGCGACGGGCAGTTCCCCGTCACGATCGAGCATGTCTTCGGCGCGACCGTCGTCCCGGCGCCGCCCGAGCGCGTCGTGGTCGCCGGCCTGAACGATGCCGACCACCTGTACTCGCTCGGCATCGCGCCGGTCGGCGTCCACGAGTGGTTCGGGGCCTACCGCTACTCCAGCGGCGATCTCGCCAACCAGCTGCTCAGCGAGCTCGGGATGTCCGTGCCCGAGGAGCTCGACGCGATCGCCGACGGCATCTCCATCGAGATCGCCGCCGAGCGCTTCGACCTGCTCGACCACCTCGACACGTTCATCGGGCTCGACGACACGGGCGAGATGCCCGCGCAGGCGGCCGCGATCCCGACGTTCGCCGCCACCCGCCTGCACACCGAGGGTCGCGAGGTCCTGCCGAGCCGCGATGCCGTGCTGGCGATCGCCTTCAACACGCCACTGTCGATCCCCTACTACCTCGCCGAGCTCGCACCACTGCTCGATGCGGCCCTGGACGGCGGCCCGGCCACCTGACCGGCGCCGGTCAGGAGCGAGCGGCGCGGAACGCCCGGCGCCAGATGCCGCGGTAGGCATCGATGCCATCCGCCGCCAACCACCCATCGGGACCGGCGGCGATGGCCACCCGCTCCGGCACCGTGCCCCAGACCGGCACGCCCGCCTCCGCCCAGCCGGCGAGCGCATCGTGGTAGTCGCGCGTGAACGTCCGCGCCGAGCTGATCACGAGACCCGCCGGGGTCCCGGCCGGGACGATGTCGAGCGCGGCGGTCGCCCGCGACGTCTCGACACCGCCGACACGGGTCGGGACGATGACGACGTTCGCCCGCTCCAAGGCCTTCGCCAGCAGCCGCTCGTGCCCGGGGGGCGTGTCCACCAGCGCGACGTCGCCGCTCGAGACGCGGTCGAGCGCCTTCACGAGCAGCCGGTCGGTCGGGGCCTCGACGACGTTCACCTTCTGCAGCCGCTCGTCCTCCGAGCTCTCGATCCAGTCGGCCGAGCTGGCCTGCGGATCGGCGTCGATCAGGTACACCGGATGCCGGTTGGACACCGCGACCGCGGCCAGGTACACCGCCGTGGTCGTCTTCCCCACCCCGCCCTTCAGCGCCGCCGACACCATGATCACGCCCGCTCACCGTAGTGGCCGCCCCGGCGGCGCACCCGGTGGCGCCTGTCGCCGGTTGCACGCCTCGGCGCGTTCGCGCATCCTGGCCTGGTGAGCGACACCGCGGGGGACCCGCGTGGCCGCCCGGATGCGCGCGCGCAGTCGACCTCAGCGGGGAGGCCATCGGCTGGCTGTCGCTGCGGGGCGCGACGGTGGCCCAGGCCGACCTGACCGGGCTCACCATCGCCGAGGGCCTGCTCGGCGCGACGCTGGGCGGCGCGCCGCAGGGGCTGACCGTGAACGGCTTCGACGTCGCCGCGCTGATCTGGGACGAGATGGTGCGCCGCGATCCGCCGCTGGCGCTCACCCGCTCCGCCCGGCTGGACGACCTGCGGGCTGCGTGGTCGCTGATCGCCGAGCGCTGGCGGGCGACCGACGCCCGCGCCGGGCGCCTCGGTGACGACGCCCGCGACGAACGGGTCGCCGGCGAGTGGTCCTACGCGGAGACGCTGCGCCACCTCGTGTTCGTCACCGATGCGTGGATCGGCCGGGTCGTCCTCGGCCTCGCCGCGCCGTACCACCCGGCGTCGTTGCCGCCGTCGTTCCTGCCGGACATGTCGGCGGTCGGCATCGACGTGCGCCGGGCGTGGGACTTCGACGAGGTGCTCGGCGCCCGTCGCGACCGCCAGGCCCTCGTCGCCCGGCTCCTCGACGAGCTCGGCGACGAGGACCTCTCGCGCGTCTGCGACGAGAACCCGGCGTTCGGCTACCCGCCGGGCACGACCGTGCCCGTGGTCCAGTGCCTGCACACGGTGCTGGGCGAGGAGTGGGCGCACCACGAGTACGCGGTCCGCGACCTGACCGTGCTGGAGTCACGGGCCTGAGGGAGCGCCCCTCGCGCACCGCGGCGCGCGGCCGCTGCTCGCCCGACCGATGGACCGTCGCCGGCCGGTGTGGGTTACCGTCGAGGTGGAACACGGGGAACTCGAGAGGAGCACGACATGATCCCTGCGGGCATCATCTCGGCCGACGGTCACGTGTGCGAGCCGGCGAACTGCTACGTCGATCACATCGACCCGCAGTACCGGGACCGCGCGCCGTACATCACGACGCTCGACGACGGGACCGACGCGTTCATCGTCCCCGGCATGAAGAAGCCCGTGGCGCTCGGCTTCATCGACGGCGCCGGCTTCACGCCGACGCAACGGCTGGCGCGCGCCAAGACGATGAAGTTCTCCGACGTGCGTCCGGCGGCCTACCTCGGCCGGGAGCGCATCCCGTACATGGACCAGGACGGCATCGCCGCCGAGTTGATCTACGCGTCCGTCGGGATGGGGATCTTCATGCACCGCGACGGCGAGTACAAGAGCGCCTGCATGAAGGCGTACAACCGCTGGCTCGCCGCGATGTGTGCCGACGCACCCGAGCGCGTGTACGGGATGGCCCAGACCGCGGTGCTCGACGTGGACTCGGCGATCGCCGACTTCCAGGAGGCGAAGGACATGGGGATGGTCGGGATGATGATGCCCGGCGACCCGATCCACGAGGACTACGACCACCCGGACTACGACGCCCTGTGGGAGTGCGCGACCGACCTGCAGCTGCCGATCGCGTTCCACATCCTGACGTCGCGGGCCGGCAGCCTGACGGCCGAGACCCGTGGCCACAAGATGAACAACTTCCTCGGCATCATCCGGGCCATCCAGGACGTCGTCGGGCTGATGGTCCTCGGAGGGGTCTTCGAGCGCCACCCCGACCTCAAGCTCGTGGTCGCCGAGAGCGACGCCGGGTGGCTGCCGCACTACATGTACCGCATGGACCACGCCGCCCGGATGAACGCCGAGGGCGGGATCATCAAGGGGCTGTCGAAGCTGCCGAGCGAGTACATCCGCGCCAACGTGTACGCCACGTTCCAGGACGACGAGACCGCCTACCACGCCGTCCAGCACTTCCCCTACGAGCACCTGCTGTGGGCGAGCGACTTCCCGCACACCGACTCCACGTGGCCCAGGTCGCGGCAGCTGATCGCCGACCAGGCAGCCCACCTCGACGAGGCCCAGCACCAGGCGATCTTCCGTGACAACACGGCGCGCCTGTTCAACCTGCCGGCCGGCGAGCGCTCGTGGCGCATGGAGACCGCAGCCGTCGCGTAGCGCGCTCCGCCCCGTCCTGTCCGTGCGATCGGGCCCGATCGGGCCGGTTCCGGATGACAGGTCGGGGCTGGCGCCCGCGCCGACCCGACCGCGGCGCCGGATCGCGCCGGCCCGGGCGCGCCACCCCGCAACACGCAATTGATGGTTGCGCTTTCGCGTCGCGTCCGGCAGACTCACATGCAACCAAACGTTGCAGATGAAGCGAGGACGTCCGATGGAGTACGGCAAGATCGAGCGGGAGATCGAGATCGCGGCGTCGCCGGCGACCGTGTTCGAGGTGATCACCAGCCCCGAGCACCTGACGGCATGGTGGCCCGACGAGGCGGTCGTCGACCCGACCCCCGGAGCCGTGGGCGAGCTCGTGTTCGGCGACCGGTCGTCGGGCGCCGCCCAGATCCCGCAGATCACGGTCGTCGATGCCGAACCGCCGCGCCGGTTCTCGTTCCGGTGGATCTACCCCGACGGTGAGTCCGCACGCGCGGACAACTCGCTGCTCGTGACGTTCGAGCTCTCCGCCCACGGCGCGGGGACCCTGCTGCGGATGACCGAGACCGGCTTCCGCGAGAAGGGGTGGGAGGTCGCCGTCCTCGAGGAGCAGTACCGCGAGCACAGCACGGGATGGGACCACTTCCTGCCCCGGCTCGCCGCCTACGCGAGCACGGTCGGGGTGCCGTCGTGACGGCCGCCGTCGACGACGAGCTCTGGTCAGCGGTCGGCGATCCGACCCGGCGCCGGATGCTCGACCTGCTGCTCGGCGACGGCACCGCCACGGCCACCTCGCTGAGCGAGCAGCTGCCCGTCACCCGCCAAGCCGTCGCCAAGCACCTCGCCGTGCTCGACCGGGCGGGCCTCGTCCACGGCGTCGCCGCCGGTCGCGAACGCCGCTACCGCGTCGACGACGCCCAGCTCGCCCGCGCCGCCGCCCAGCTCGCCGGCGTCGGCTCCAGCTGGGACGGTCGGCTGCGCCGCATCGCTCGCATCGCCGAGGAGCTCGAGCGCCAGCAGCAGCAACCACATCCACCCCGCCAACGAACCAGGAGCGCACCATGACCACCGACATCCACCACCGCATCGGCGTCGAGTCGGCGTCGACCGACGACGTCTACGCCGCCCTCACCACCATCGACGGCCTGGCCGGCTGGTGGACCACCGACACCCACGGCGACCCGGAGCTCGGCGGCAAGATCGAGTTCCGGTTCCCGCAGGGCGGGTTCGACATGGAGGTGATCGAGCTGACGCCGGGCGAGCTGGTCCGGTGGCGGGTCACCGACGGACCGGCCGAGTGGATCGGCACCACCGTCGACTGGCGCCTCACTCGCGCCGACGGCTTCACGATCGTGCGCTTCACGCACGCCGGCTGGGCCGAGCCCGTCGAGTTCCTCGCCCACTGCAGCACCAAGTGGGCGGTGTTCCTCCTCAGCCTCAAGGCCCTGGTCGAGACCGGGACCGGATCTCCTGCCCCGGACGACGTCGTGATCAGCGACTGGCACTGACGCCCGAGGCGCCGACCTCGGCCAGCACCGTTGCGGCCAGGGCCATCCGATGGTCCTTGGTCCACGGCGGTCCGAGCGTGCGCCGCGGACCGTGCAGCACCTCGGTCGCTCGCGGACCCAGGATGCGGGCCGCCTCGTCCTCGACGCCTTTGGCGTAGGGCTCGATGTCCCAACCACGGGCCCGCCCGATGTCGGCCAGCACCTCGCGGTACATGATGGCGTCGGCGCGGCTCTCGTACGGGACTCGGCGTTGGACGGCGACGTCCTGCGGGAAGTCGCCGGGCCACGTCCGCAACGACATCGACACGATGGGGCCGGCCACCGCCGTCGCGAGCTCGTCGAGGGCGGCCGCGATGGCGTCGGCCGCCGCGGCCCGCACGTCCGCGACGAGTGCGGCGAGCGTGGCGTCGTCGACCGGCGTCGCGGGCGCGTGGAGGACGTGAGGTCCGCCCACGTGGTGGATCGGCGCGACCGGCAGGCCGGCCCCGATCAACTCGATGCGGCGCCGATCGACGACGACGTGGTCGGACGACGCCGTGATCGCCACGGCCCAGCCCAGGTGATCCGCGATGCCGAGGCGCACGACCCGAGTGTGGTCCCGCGCGCCGGCTGCCGACTCACCCCGGCGAACGGACCTCGAACAGCGTCCGCGACATCGTCGAGCGGAAGACACCCTGCCGTTCGATGAGGTCGTGCAGCGCCCGCAATTGCGCCCGGTAGCGGTCGACCGTGAAGTCGGGGACCGTCCACACGACCTTGCGCAGGAAGTAGACCATCGCACCCACGTCGAAGAACGCCAGCTCGAGGCGCTCGTTGCAGCACTGCACGACCTGCAGGCCGGCGGCCACCGCTCGCGCGGCCTCGACCGTGTGGTGACGACCGTCCGGGACGTCGAGCGGACCGAGGAAGAGCTCGCTGATCTCCCGGTTGGTGCCACCACCGACGTGCTGGGCGAAGTACGTGCCGCCGGGAGCGAGCACGCGGGCGATCTCGGGCCAGCGCACGATCGCCGGGTGGCGGCTCGTGACGAGGTCGAACGCACCGTCGGCGAACGGCAGCGGCGCATCCTCGCTGACCGCGACCACGACCGCGCCGAGCGGGTGCAGCAACGCGGTCGCCTGCGCCACGTTCGGCGGCCACCCTTCGGTGGCGACCGTCGTCGGCGGGAAGTGCCCGGCGCCGGCTCCGGCGAGCACCTCGCCGCCACCGGTCTGGATGTCCAACGCAGCCGTGGCTGCCGCCAACCGACCACCGAGCAGCCGCTGGTAGCCCCACGAGGGTCGCTCCTCCGTGGCCCGCCCGGCGAGCCAGCTGAAGTCCCAGCCATCGACGGGTGCGGCGGCGGCCTCCTCCACGAGCTCCTCGAACGACCTCGTCACCGCACCAGGACAGCACACCTCCGCGTCGCCGCGGCCAAAGGGAGCCGGCCCGCGGTGGCTGGGGCGCTCGCTACGCGCGGCGCCCGCTGCGATCGAGCAGCTGCGCCAACGCCGGCGCGTCGTCGGGCACCGCGCCGACGGCCACGATCCCGAACCCCGGACCCTCCGTGAGCCCCGTGAACGCGGCGAGCGCCGCGCCCGCGAGCTCGGTCGGCAGTCCCTCGTCGCCACCCGTGGCCCGGGCCAGGTCCCACGCGTGCACCGTCACGTCGAACACCCGCATGGCGAGGAACTCACCGCCGCTGATCGTGCCCGCTGGGTGTTCGACGGTCGACACCAGCGCGCCGGCACGGCGGAAGCCGGCGCGCTGCAGCGCGGCCATCGCGTCGTGATCAGCCAGCGGATCGTCCCCGAGCACGGGGGCGCCACCCATCACCGCAGCCATCGCGTCCTCCAAGCTCGCCCCGGTCGAGCACGCGCGCCGCGAACCGGTGCCCACCCACGACGTGCGTGACGAGCTCGTGCACGTCCCACTCGTCGCACGGTGTCGGCGCGGTCCACTGGTCCGGGCTGACGCGCGCGAGCCGGGCGCGGAACTGCCCGACCGCGACGTCGAGCGCGGCGAGGAGATCGATCGGCGGTTCGACGGCGATGGTGGGTCAGCCGACGAGCTGGACGCGTTCGCCGTTGGCGTTCGCCGGGGCGTGGGCGACGTCGTCCGGACCGAACTGCCGCGTCCAGCACGCGAACTCGAGCAACACGCCGTCCGGATCGCGGAAGTACACGGAGCGCACGAACACGCCGTCGTGCATCTCCCTGGCGACCGTCGACTCGCTGTCGTCGTGGTTCAGGATCGGGCTCACCGGCACGCCCTTGTCCTTCAGCTTCTGCACGTAGGCGTCGAACTGATCGACGGGGACGTCGAAGGCGACGTGGTTCATCGAGCCGTGGGCGGACACGATGCTGCCGTCACCGGGCATCTCGCCGGCTGCGGCGATCCCCGGCGCGGCTGCCGGGGCGTCCGGGAACCAGAAGAACGCCAGCGAATCGCCGTTCCCGCAGTCGAAGAAGAAGTGCTGCGCGCCGCCCGGGATCTCCAGCGTCTTGATCAGCGGCATGCCGAGCACGTTGGTGTAGAAGTCCACGGTCCGCGCCATGTCACTGCTGACCAGTGCCAGGTGGTTGATGCCCTTGAACTCGAACTCGGTGTTGCTTCCCATCGCACGCCCTCCGGTATCGCTGCAGCGGATGCTCCTACCGTACGCCCGATCGTGCCGCGCCCGATCCATCGCGGGCAAGAACCGCCCGCCCGACGTCGGCGGGCACCCATGTTCGAGCCGGTGTGCGTGGCGTCGGTCGCCGCGGCCGCGTGTCAGGAGTAGATCTCGAAGAGGCCGGCGGCGCCCTGGCCACCGCCGATGCACATCGTGACGACGCCCCACTTGGCGCCGCGTCGCTGGCCCTCCTGGAGGACGTGGCCGGCGCAGCGGGCGCCCGTCATCCCGAAGGGGTGACCGACGGCGATCGAGCCGCCGTTGACGTTGTACTTCTCCGGGTCGATCCCGAGGCGGTCGCGCGAGTACAGGCACTGGCTGGCGAACGCCTCGTTGAGCTCCCACAGGTCGATGTCGTCGACCGTGAGGCCGTGGCGCTGCAGCAGGCGAGGCACCGCGAACACCGGCCCGATGCCCATCTCGTCGGGTTCGCAGCCGGCGACGGCCCACCCGCGGAAGGCCCCCAGCGGCGCCAGGCCGCGCCGCTCCGCCTCGGCCGCTTCCATCAGCACGACCGCGGCGGCGCCGTCGGACAGCTGGCTGGCGTTGCCGGCGGTGATGTAGTTCCCCTCGCCGCGCACCGGCTGCAGCTTGGCGAGGCCCTCGATCGTGGTGCTCGGGCGGTTGCACTCGTCACGGTCGACCACGTAGTCGACGACGCTCTCTTCCTTCGTCTCGCTGTTGACGAGCCGCATCTTCGTCTGC
Organism: uncultured Acidimicrobiia bacterium; assembly: GCA_963750905.1. GTDB lineage: Bacteria > Actinomycetota > Acidimicrobiia > Acidimicrobiales > Ilumatobacteraceae > JALZMG01. Next base: position 265,837 of record CAVVSE010000018.1, on the reverse strand, counting down.
ATCGGCACGATCTCGTCGGCGAACAGGCCGTTCTCCTGGGCGGCGGCCATGCGCTGCTGCGACTGCAGCGAGTACTCGTCCTGGTACTCGCGGCTGACGCCGTAGCGCTCGGCCACGATGTCGGCGGTCTCGATCATCGCCATGTAGATCGCCGGGTACTGCGCCTCGAGCGCCGGGTCCATGTTGGCCGGGCCGCCGAAGCCGGGGTTCGGCATCGAGATCGACTCCACGCCGCCGGCCACGACCACGTCGGCGCCGTCCTCCTTGATGTAGTTGGCCGCCAGGGCGATGGCGTTCAGGCCCGACGAGCAGTGGCGCTGGACCGTGGCACCCGCCGTGGTGGCCGGCAGACCGGCGAGCAGGCCCGACAGCCGGGCCAGGTTGCCCGCCCCGTGAGCGCCGTTGCCGAGGTAGACGTCCTCGACGGCGTCCGGCTCGACACCGGACTTCTTGACGGCGTGCTCGATGGCGTGGGCGGCCATCGTCATGGTCGGCGTCATGTTGAACCCGCCGCGGGCCGCCTTGGCCAGGCCGGTGCGGGCGTAGGACACAACGACTGCTTCGCGCATGTGAGAGCTCCCCTTGGTGGCGTGACCCGATGTCCGGAGACCGGGACGACGCACGTGTGTGTGGCGATGCCGGTGGGCGGCGTCAGACTACGGCGCAGGCCGCCCGATGCGCTCACCGGCGCCGTGTGCCGCCCGTGGCGACGAGCGTGCGCCGGGCTCCGTGACGTGCCAGACGTCGACCCGGCCGTCGATCACCTCGGCGCGCCACTCTGCCGGGCCATGGAGCTCCGGCACGCTGCACTCCGAGCGGCCGTGCACGAGGACGGTGCCACCGCCGGCGTCGACGACGTCGTCGAAGATGTTGCGGTAGTCGGGGACGCTGTCGAAGAAGCCCCGCCACGCCTCGACGCAGGCGTCCAGGCCGGCGACGGTCCCGCCGGCCGAGTCGATGAAGCGGTGACCGGGGGTCATGAGCAGCGCGAGCCCCGCCACGTCGCGGCGGTTGATCGCCTCGTTGAACGCGTTCACGATCGCCGCGTCGCCGCTGGCCCGCTCGTTCGGCACCACGGCATCGGAGTCTCGCGCCGCGACGCCCCACCCGCTCGGTCAGCGGAACCCCTCGATCCGACGGAGATCGCTGACACGAGAGGCGACCCGCCCGACCGGCGGACGGGCGCTGCGTCAGGCGTCGTCGGCCGCTGCGATGCCGTCGTCGGTCACGGCGTAGGTCCCGGGTTCGAGGCCGAGGGCGTCGAGCGTGGCGCGGGCGGCGGCGTCGACGTGCACGCGAGGCGGAGGCGGCGGCCGGTGCGGGTGGTACGTGCCTGGGCCGTACCACTGGCCGTAGCGCAGCACGACGCCGCCGGCCTCCCGGCTGGCGCGCTCGAGGTGGACGACGGACGGGGGCCGCTCGCCATCGATCAGCCACGCGATGCTCTGCACGACGACCCGGGCGGCACCGGCGGCCGCGGCGGCGGCGAGCACGTGGTCCGTGCCGTCCTCCCGGATGCGGGCGTTCGCCCCGCGCCCTGCCGCGAGCTGGGCGGGGTCGTCGGGGAGGTCGGTCAGCTGGTGGACGACGACCTCCGGGCTCGCCGCGACCACGACCGCCGTCAGCGCGTCGGCGTCGAAGACGTCGCACAGCACGGGCGCGGCCCCCAGGCCGCGCAGGAGGTCGAGCTTGCCGGGGGTCCGCGTCATGGCCACCACGTCGTGCCCGGCGTCGACGAGCAGGGGTAGCAGCCGCACGCCGAGCACCCCGCTGCCCCCGGCGACGAACACCCTCACGCCGACACCGCGCTCGGGCAGGGCGATGAGCGCGCCGGGCCGGTCCGCGGCGCGAGGTGGGCGAGGTCGGGGTCCATCCGGTCGTCCATGGTGCTGACGACGATCATGCACCTGCACGGTGTCGGTGGACCGGTCGGCGCGGGTCAGGCGCGAGGACGCCGCGCGCCACGGACCAGCGCGGCGATGCGGTTCGCGCGCGCTGAACTGGCGGCATGCCCTTCGATCTCGAGCGGGCCCGGCACGACACGCCGGCCTGCGCCCGCCACGCCCACCTCAACAACGCCGGCGCGTCGCTCGTGCCGGCGCCCGTCGTCGACGTCGTGCGCAGCCACCTCGACCTCGAGGTCGAGCTCGGCGGGTACGAGGCGGCCCACGCGGCGGCGAGCGCGCACGGCGCCGTCCGCGCCTCGGTGGCGGCGCTCATCGGCGCCGGGCCCGACGAGGTCGCGCTCGCCGACAGCGCGACGCGGGCCTGGATCAGCGCCTTCACGGCCATCCGCTTCCGACCCGGCGACCGGATCCTGACCTCGTCGTCGGAGTACGCCAGCAACGTCATCGCCCTGCTGCAGGCGGCGGAGCACGACGAGGTGCACGTCGATGTCGTCCCGAACGACGACACCGGGGCGCTGTCACTCGGCGACCTCGAACGCCTCCTGGACGACCGGGTGCGGCTCGTCGCCATCACCCACGTGCCGACGAGCAGCGGGCTCGTCAACGATGTCGCCGGCATCGGCGCGATCCTCGCCGGCAGCGACGCGCTGTACCTCGTCGACGCATGCCAGTCCGTGGGTCAGCTGCCGATCGACGTGGCGACCATCGGGTGCCACCTGCTGTCGGCGACCGGTCGCAAGTACCTGCGCGCCCCACGGGGCACCGGGTTCCTCTACGTCGACCGGTCGCGCCTCGACGAGCTGCGACCGATCGCCGCCGACCTCCATTCGGCCCGCTGGACCGGCCCGACCACGTATGAGCTGGCGCCCGATGCGACGCGCTTCGAGCTCTGGGAGCACAGCGTGGCCAACGTCCTCGGCCTCGGCGCAGCGGTGCAGTACGCGCAGGCGTGGGGTGTCGACGAGACGTACCTGCGCATCCAGACCCTGGCCGCGGACCTGCGCGAACGACTGGCGGCAGTCCCGCGGGTCACGGTGCGTGACGTCGGAGCCGAGCGCTGCGGCATCGTCACGTTCACCGTCGCCGGGCTCGCCGCGGCCGGCGTCACGGCTGCGCTGCGGGACGAAGGCGTGCACATCTGGCACGTCGACGCCGAGGCGTCACGGTTCGACATGGCCGAGCGCGGCCTCGCCGAGGTCAACCGGGCGTCGGTGCACTACTACAACACGACCGACGAGCTCGCCGCGCTGTGCCGCGCCCTCGGTGCGCTGGCCACGTCCTGAGACCCCCGACCGCACGGTCCAGCGGAGGCACGATCAGGCCATCGGCGCGATGCCCACGGGGCGGTCGCCGGCGACGGTGATGCGGTGCATCACGCGCGGCCCGTCGTAGTCGGCGGCGGCGTAGTGGCTCGTCGCCCGGTTGTCCCAGAACGCGACGTCACCGACGCGCCAACGCCAGCGCACCACGCGCTCCGGTGCCGCCATGTGCTCGTACAGCAGGGCGAGCAGGTGCTCGCTCTCCACCCGGCTCAACCCCTCGATGTGCGACGTGAACACCGGGTTCACGAACAGCCCGCGCTCGCCGCTCTCCGGGTGCACGCGGACGACCGGGTGGCGCACGGGCACCAGCGTCGCGATCCGCTCCCGTCCCTCGTCCTGGAACCGGTCGAACGTCCGCGCCGCGTCGTGGACGGCCACGAGCGGGTCGACGAGCTCGCGGACCCCGGGTGAGAGCGTGCGGTAGGCGGCGACCAGGTCGGCCCACAACGTGTCGCCACCGACCGCAGGGACCTCCTTGGCGGCCAGGATCGACGCCAGCGGCGGGTGCGCCGAGAACGTCACGTCGGTGTGCCAGCGGTTGTTGTAGCTCGTCCCCGTCGCACGATCGCCGATGCCGAGGCGGTAGTCACGACTGTCCAGCACGAGCACCTCGGGGTGGTCGTCGTCGAGCCCGCCCTGCAACGGATGGGCGGCGGTGAGGTCCCCGAAGCGACGGCCGAACGCGACCTGCTGCGACGGGGTGATGTGCTGGTCGCGCAGGAACACGACGCGCCACCGCACGAGCGCCTCGCGGACCGCCGCGACGGTCTCGTCGTCCAGCGGCGCCGTCAGATCGGGGCCGTGCAGCACGGCTCCGATGGAACCGGTCAAGGGCTCGACGACGAGCTCGTCGTGGTCGACGCGCCGAGCGTCGTACGTGGTCGCGAGGGGGTTCATCGGCGCTCCTTCGGGTGATCACGAACGGTAGCGGCCGGTCGCGGGCCCGCCGCTCGCCTGCTGGGACGCGATCGTGCGCGAGAGCAACGATGCGCCTCGCCGCACGTCCGGCTGAGGCGGTGCCCGAAAACGGGCGGTGCTACGCTCGCCGTTCCACGAAGTCGAGGGAGAGTATTCGATGAGACGACGGTTGGCGATCTGCATCACGCTCGGTCTGCTCAGCGCGAGTGCGTTGGCCGCGTGCGGCGACGACGATGACGACGACGTCGTGGACGCGAACACCGCGTTCTGCGAGGACCTGACCGCCTATGGGTCAGCCGTCGCCGCGTTCGCCGCGCTCGACCCCGCGACGGCGACGAAGGACGACTACGACTCGGCCGCCGACGACGTTCGCTCGACGCGCGAGGACATGGTGAGCAGCGCCGAGGACCTCAGCGAGGCAGAGTGGGAGAACCTCCAGACGCAGACCGACACGCTCGTCGATCAGCTCCAGGACGCTCCCGACGATGTGGCGGTCCAGTCCATCGTCGACGAGGCCAAGCCGCAGGCGGTCGCGGTCCAGGCGAGCATCGCCACGCTCAACACCGCCGTCTGCACGGCTGGCGGCGCCACGACGACCACCTGATCGGAAGTTCCGAACCGTCAGTGCGAAGCGGCCCGATCGGGCCACTTCGCACTGACAGGACGGTGGTCAGGGCGCCGATCGCGTCAGGACAGCGCCTTCGCCTTGGCCTGCTGGAACTCCTCCTCGCTGAGCGCGCCCTTGTCGCGCAGCTCGGAAAGCCGCGCGATCTCGTCGGCCGTGCCAGTGCCGGACGACCCGGCGACGCCTTGGACGTAGCTCTTGAACTGCTCCTGCTGCTGGGCCGCAGCCTGCGCAGCATGCTCCTGCATCTTGTGTCCCCGGGCGATCAGGTACACGAACACGCCGAGGTACGGCAGCACGATGACGAAGATCGTCCACAGGGCCTTCGCCCATCCGCCCAGATCGTGGCTCCGGAAGATGTCGCTGAAGACGATGATCAGCAGCCAGATCCAGATGAAGAACAGGAAGAACCACAGCATCGACCAGAACACCTGGCCGGTACCGAACTCCGCAAGCAACATGTCTCATGACCCCCTGGGGTGTACGCGGACTCCCGATTCGGCCCGGCATCGCCCATTGTGACTCGCGACAGGGGTCGCGACGCGTCTTTGGGTCGCGGCGACGCAGGTCCGCAGATCCGGCGCGCGACCAGCGGGGATCAACCGGGTACGTACGCCGCGGTCGACGTGGACGGGCCCGGCACGGTCGGTGGCGGCGGCTGCCGGCGTCGTCGGCGCGACGATCGTGGTCGTCGCGGTCGCCGCCGCGCGCAGGTCCCCCAGCGCCTGTTCGAACGCCGCCAGCGTCGCCGCGTCCACTGCGCCGGTCGGCGCGACGCCGAGCGCGTTCTGGAACGCGACCAGCGCGTCGGTCAGCTCGTCCGTCCACTGACCGTCGATGGGGCCGTGCCAGAAGCCGGTCAACGTGAGCACGGTCTGCAGCGCCGCCGTCTGGGTCGCCTCCGCCGACGCCGCCTGCTGGCCGAGGTCGGCGAGCTTCGCTTCGAGGGCGCGGGCGGTCGCCTGGTCGACGTACCCGGTCTCGCGGCAGGCCGTTCTCGGCCTGCAGCTGCTCGACGGCCGGCGACCGTCAGCGGTCCGTAGAGGCCGTCGATCTCGCCCTCGTAGTACCCGGCCTGCTGCAGCTGCGTCTGGATGTTGGTGGTGTAGGCCCGCACCCACTCGACGGCGTCGGCCTGCTGCTCGTCGGTCAGGCAACCGGCATCGTCGAGCACGGTGAGCCAGGCGATCTGCAGGGCGAGCGCCGCCGAGTTGTACTCGGCCGACGCCTCGGTCAGCGGTGTCGCCGCCGTGATGCCCTCGGCGGCCTGGGCCAGGTCGTCCTCGGCCTGCTGGACGCGCTCGATCGTGGCCGGCGGGACGATCGTCGTGGACGTCGTCGTGGCCGGCTCGATCGAGCTCGTCGGGACGCTCGATGCCGTGGCGACTGCGGCCACCAACGCGGCCTGCGCGTCGATGAGCTCCTGTTCGGCGGCGGCCAGCGTCGGCCTTCGCCGCCCCCACCTCGTCGGCGGCCGTCGACACGGTCTCGCGGGGCTCGACGAGGTCCGCGCCGAGCGTCTGGACGTCGCCGACGGTCGCCGCGTCGTCCGTGAAGAGCTTGCCGTAGCGATCGAGCACCTCCACGTAGGACTCGGCATCGCTGCAGAACTGCTCGGTGGCCGTGGTGAGCCCGTCCTGGGCCGCGTCGACGCCGCTCTGCGCCGCGTCGACCCGCGCCTGGGCCGCGTCGACCACGTCCTGCGCGGTCGTCGCCTGTGTCGTCGTCTCCGCAGGCGCCTCCGTCGTGGCGGCCCCGCCGGCCGATGTCTCGCTCGGCCCGGTGTCGTCGTCGTCACCGCACCCCACGGCAACGAGCACGACGCTCACCAGCGCGGCCCGCACGGACCGTGTCCGCCATGCACCCCGCTCACGTGATCGCAGCATCGTCGCTCCTCTCGTTGCTCGCCATCCGACCACGCGATCACCGTCGGCGCATCACCTCCTGAGGACGATGCGACGGTCAGCTCGTCGCGACCGGCGAGGAGGAACCGCAGGTCGAGGTGCGCGGCCGCAAGGCGCAGCGGGCACCTCGGCGGGACGGCCCGCCGGGGTCGTGGGGCGTCAGGCCTCGCCGACACGGAGGCGCGAGAGCCATCCCGGCTCGGGGTGGTCGGCGGCGAGCGCCCGCTGCCGTGACCGCAGCACGTCGGTGCGGGTGCAGATCCCGACGAGTCGGTCGTCGTCGAGGACGGGGAGGTGGTCGACCGACTCGTCGAGCATCCGCTGGAGCGCGGTCAGCACGGTGTCGGTCGCCGCCACGCCGACGACGTCACCGCCGAACAGCGCGCCCACGGCGACGGCATCGGCGTCCTCGCCCGCCGCGAGGAGGTCCGACCGGGTGACCATGCCGACGCATCGGCCCTCGTCGTCGACGAGTGGGCAGGCGCTGTGGCGACCATCGACGAAGCGTCGCCGTGCGTCACCGAGCGCGTCGCCGGCGGCCACGGTGACGACGTCGGTGGACATGATCTCGCCGACTCGGGTGGTCGCCATCACGTCCGGTCGGTAGTCGCCGGGCACGGCGACGCGGCGCCGGGCCAGCTTCTCGGTCATCAGGCTCTCGCGCAGCGTCACGCGGGTCACGATCTCGGCCAGCACCGTTGCCAGCATCAGCGGCAGGATGGCGTCGTAGTCGCGGGTCAGCTCGAAGACGAACACGATCGCCGCGAACGGGGCCCGGGTCGCGGCGCCGAACGTCGCCGCCATCGCGACGAGGGCGAAGGACGTCGCCGAGATCGACGGCACGACGTCGTGGAGCAGCTGGCCGACCAGGCCGCCGGTGCAGGCGCTGATGATGAGGATCGGTGCCAACGTGCCCCCCGACGTGCCCGACGCCAGCGCCAGCCACCAGATCACGAGCTTGCCGACCGCCAGCGCGGCGAGGGTGGCGACCGCCAGCCGACCGGCCAGCGCGTCGTCGATGACGTCGTAGCCGACGCCCAGCGCTCGCGGCACGAGCAGCCCGAGCGACGCCCACACCGCGGCACCGACGACCGGGTGCCACGACTCGCTGACCGGCAGACGGCGATAGGCGTGCTCGACGGCGAACAGGCCCTTGGCGATCAGGGTGGCGAGCAGCCCGCACATGACGCCGAGCGCGGCGAACCATGGCAGCTCGCTGAGTCCGGCGAAGTGGTGCGCGGGCACGTCGAACAGCGGTCCGCTCCCGAACGTCGCCGGCGTGGACCGCGCCGGCGATGCTCGTCGCCACCACGAGCGGGACGAACGCGCGCGTCGAGAACTCGAACAGCAGCAGCTCGATCGCCAGCACCACCGCGGCGAGCGGCGCACCGAACGTCGCCGCCATGCCGGCGGCTGCGCCGCATGCGAGCAGGATCTTGCGCTCGCTCGCCGACACGTGCAGCACCTGGCCGAGCAGCGAGCCGAGGGCGCCGCCGGTCACGATGATCGGCCCCTCCGCCCCGAACGGGCCACCGGTGCCGATGGCGACCGCTGCCGACAGCGGCTTGGCCACTGCCGTGCGCGGCGCCACCCGGCTCTGGCGCACGAGGACGGCCTCCATCGCCTCGGGGATGCCGTGGCCGCGGATCACCGGCGCCCAGCGAGCCAGCAGGCTGACGACCGCGGCGCCGAGCACGGCCGTGGCCACCACCAGCGGCCCGAGCGGCAACGTGGCGAAGTCCGGCGACGCCCAGCCCCACCGGTGGAAGAGGAACAGGTTCGTGAACAGCCCGATGAGGTGCACGAGCACCCAGGCCGCACCACCGGCGGCCAGGCCGAGCACGGCGGCGAGCACCGCCAGCCTCAGGTGAGGGATGCGATCGAACGACACCACGATCTGAAGTATCGTGGCACGACATGTCGAGCGACAACCCGGCGCAGCCGGACGATCACGACTTCGCCGAGCTGCTCCGCTTCCGCGACGCGCTGCGCCGCTTCCTCCGGTGGTCCGAGGACGAGGCGCGGGCGGCGGGGCTCACGCCGGCCCAGCACCAGTTGCTCTTGGCCGTGCGCGGCCACGACGGCGACCCGACCATCGGCGACGTCGCCGAGCACCTGCTGCTGCGCCACCACAGCGCCGTGGAGCTCGTCGACCGCGCCGAGCGGGCGGGTCACCTCCGACGGCGAGCGGACCCGGACGATCGGCGGGTCGTCCACCTCGAGCTCACCGCCGAGGGTGAGCGGCGGCTCGCGGACCTGTCGAGCGCGCACCTCGTCGAGCTGCGCCGCCTGCAGCGTGGGCTCCGCCTCCCCGCCCTCGCCGACTAGCTGCTACGAGGCGAGGATCTTGGCCTTCTGGGCCGCGAACTCCGCCTCGGTGAGGATCCCCTGGTTCTTCAGCTCGGCGAGCTTCGTCAGCTGCTCGATCGGATCGACTGCCGGCGGCGGCGGCGGGGCGGGTGCCGGCTGCTGGTAGTACTGCGGCGGCTGGGCGTACTGCGGCTGCTGCTCGTAGTACTGCTGCTCGTTCTGTTGCGACCAGCGGTTGGCCTGGCGGCGGGAGACCCGGTTCGACACGGCCGTCGCCGTCCCGGCGACCACTGCGGTGCGGGCGACTCCTCGGAGCAGTCCTGGCATCGTCTCGTCCTTCCTCTGAGGTGTGCCGGTCAGCCGGCGTCGGTCGCGTCGAGCGAGGCGGCGACGGCGGCGAGCGGGATGTAGCCGGCCGCCACGAGCTCGGCACCGCCGTCGCGCATCCCCTGCACGAACGGCGTCGCCCACCGGTTCTCGAAGATCAGGATCCCGGCCGACGCCCCCGGCGTGAGGGCGCTCGCCGCGTCGTCGAAGTCCGATTGGTCCAGGAGGCCCGACGATGCGCCCTCGAAGACCGTGAGGTCGAACTGGCCGTCGGAGTCGAGGTCCTGGAGCTGCAGCGCCGCGACCGAGCCGTCCTCGCGGCACGTGACGAACTCGAAGTCGAGGATGCGGATGACGCCTCGGTCGACGAGGTCGACGAGCGCGGACAGGCCCGCACCGGTCATCTTGTTCCCCGGGAACTCCACGATCAGGTAGCTGATCGGTCCCATCGTCTCCGCGTCATCAGTCACCGGTTGCTCCCGTCTCGAACGGCCGTCGTGAGGTGCCGGTCCCGGCCCGTTGCGGATCGTAGGAGCGGCGACGGCCCGTCGCACCACCCACGACGGGGTGGTTCGGCGCCGTCACGCATCCGGGAAACCGTCGGATCAACATCAACAGGGCTCACCGCGGTCGTGAGCCCTCGGCGCTCGCCGCGGCGAGCGACGTCCGTAGCTCGTCGAGCAGGCCCGGCCGCTGCTTGAGCGCCGTTCGCGTCGCCCCGCTGAGGCCCCAGAGGCGGAGCCGCTCGACCGCTCGCGCCAACGTCGTGGCATCGACGGCACGGGCGGCCTGGGCAACGGCCCGCTGGGCGCCCACCGACACGCTGGACGACGCCACCAGCTCGGCGACATCCGTCGCCAGCAGCAGGTCCGATGCGGCGACCTCGCTGAACCCGAAGTCGATGAGCCAGACCTCGCCGGCGTCGTCGACGAACACGTTCGCCAGCCGGAGGTCGCGGTGGGCGATCCGGTGCCGGCGCAGGGCACCGACGAGGTCCCAGATCGCGGCGAGCACCTCGTCGGACACCTCGCTCGGGTCGAGACGGTCGAGCGACCTGCCGGCGATCGCCTCGTAGGCCAGGACGTAGCCGTTCGGCTCGGCCGTCGCGAACGCCTGGAACGCGGGCGTCCGGATGCCCAGCGCGGCCGCGTTCAGCGCCACGAACGCCTCGTGCTCGACGCTCCGCCGCAACGAGTCGAAGGGCCGCTCGTCACCGAGGTGGTGCGGCACGAGCGCGCGGTAGAGCCGGAAGAGGAGATCGGCGCTGCGCTCGTCGGCGCCGAGCGCCTTGACGAACAGCCGCGAACCGTCGGCGGCGACCCCGAAGTACGGCGTCGAGCCGCGGGCGTCGACGCCGGCCTGCTCGAGCCGCTGCAGCGGCAGCCCGACGGCACCGAGGCCGTCGATGACGGCCGCCGCGGTCGGCCGGCGCGACGGCGCACCGCCGACGACGAGGACTGCGGCGCCGCTCAACCACCCGACGGCCAACGCCAGCACGGCCTGGAACGAGACCGGCGACTGCACGAACGTCGTGATCATCAGGCCCAGGGCGACGGCCCACCCCGCCTTGCGCCAACGTCGTTCGACCCACGGCGCGACGGCCGTCAGGACCCCCGCCACCGCTGCCACCCCCGCGAACGACACGGGTCGGTCCGAGCTCAACAGGCCGAGGTTGCCCTGCACGTCGAGGGGGTCGAGTCCCGTGTCGGGCTGCACGACGGCGTCCAGCACGAGGTACACGACGACCGCGAGGGCGCCGGCGGCAGCCGTGGTGGCCAGTGTGCGCCAGCGGCGCCGGGACACCATCCACAGCACCCCCCCGCCGATCACGACGACGACCACCAGGCGCGTCCCGATGACGATCGCCGTCGATGATCCACTGCGGCACGGCGTCCAGGCCGCGCAGCAGGTCCGATGCGAACGCCACGAGCGTGTCGCCGAACAGCGCCTCGAGCAGCAGCAGGACCACGAGCACCACCGCAGCCACGGCGAGGCGCAGGACGTCGGCCGGCGAGCGGCGAACCGATGGGCGCACGTCGCCTCCCCTGACCACGGCAGGTCATGATGGTCGACAGCGGCGTCGCCGGCCTCACGCGCGGCCGCCGGAGCCATCGTCCACCCCCGCGCGGGTGGTGCCAGCCATCCGCTCGCCTGTGCACGATCGTTCGACGGCCGGCCGGGAAGGAGCGCGCGGACCCGTGAGCAAGAGGCGCAAGCACGTCGACGGGAGGATCGAGGTGGCGACTGACCTCGTCGAGTACCTCATCGTCGCGGCGCCGGACCCCGGCTCGCTGGCGGTGGTCGGCGTCGGTCTCGCCGAGTTGGTGGGCGCCTCGGCGATCCGCATCCTCGATCTCGTCCTGCTCGTGAAGGACGCGGACGGTGTGGTCTCCACGGTCGACCCGCTGTCCGTCGAGGCGATCCGCGACCTCAAGGTCGAGGTCGGGTCGATGCTCAGCGAGCACGACCTCGAACTGGCCGCGCTCGCCCTCCGGCCGTCGTCTGCCGCGGTGGTGCTCGTGTCGGAGGACCGGTGGGCGAAGCCGCTGTCCGTCGCTGCTCGGCGCGCCGGCGGTCAGATCGTCGCCGGGGAGCGCATCCCGGCGGCGCGGGTCGCGTCGGCCCTGGCCGGCAGGACGGGAATCGGGACGAAGGGAAGGTGAGCATGCACGATGCGATGTCGTCACGTCGCCAGCGGCCCGATCTGCTGGCGCGGCCACCCTGCTGCGTCGGCCTGTACGACGACGCGTGGACGACGATGCTGGTCGACCAGACCGCCCAGCTGGAGCAACTCGCCGACCTCTTGGAACGCGGCCTCCTGACGCGGGACGAGTTCGACCGTCAGAAGGCGAAGGTGCTCCAGCCGGTGGCGCGCCACGACGGCACGCCCTGACCGGGCCCGTCACACCGGTGCGGTCACGCGTGCCGCGTCGGAGTGGACGGCCGGACGTTCGCCATCCGGCGGGCGACGTCGGCGGCCTCGGCGCGAGAGCCGACGCCGAGCTTGCGGTAGATCACCTTGAGGTGGAACTTGAGGGTGTTCGTCGAGACGAACAGCTCGTCGGCGATCTCGCGGATCGTCAGCCGGCTCGGGAGGAAGCGCAGCACGTCACGTTCCCGCTCGGTCAGCGGTTCATGGGCCGGTCCGACGTCGCCGTCGGCAGTCCGATGCCCTTCCGCAGCAGCCCGGCGCAGACGGTCCAGCCACTCCGGCGGCACGCGCCACGCCGCTTGCTCCACGAGCGCACAGATCTCCGGGCCTTCGGCGGCGACGGTCTGCATCACGCCGTTGCGCGACGCCAGCTCGGCGGCCAGCGCCGCGGCGTCGACCCTGGCGGCCGGATCTGCGAGCGCCCGGGCACGGACCAGGTGGAGCACCACCTCGTGGCGGACGCAGCGCGGGACGACGCCGTCGAGCACCTCGCGAGCACTCGCGAGGTCACCGGCACCGAGGTGGATGCGGGCGTGGGTGATCGCGTACCAGAACGGGTCCGGGATGCGCTCGGCCCATGCCTTCGCCTCGTCGATCGAGCCGGCGCGCAGTGCCAGCTGGGCGCCGAGGCGCCCGAGCCAGCCGTCACCGTCGGGACCGAACCGCTCGACCTCGACCAGCTCCTGGGCTTGCAGGAAGACGGCGCGACCAGCATCGAGATCGCCCACGTCGAGATGGGCCTGGGTCAGCTCCAGCATGGCGAGGACCCGGCAGTAGAGCATCGTCTCGGCGGGCGCCGCCGCCAGCTCGCTCAACTCAGCGAGGGCGCGGGCGCGATCGCCCAGCTCCCGGTGGGCGACGGCCTCGGCCACCGCGAGCTCGCCGCGCAGGATCGTCATGTTGGTCACGGCGGCGGCATGGCGGACACCTGACGCGACACGGAGCGCGTCGACCGGTCGACCAGCGAGCACCTCGCCGAGCGCCTGCGTCCCCTGCAGGGCGAGCCCGCGCTCGGGATCGCGGCCCAAGGCCAGCGCGGCATCGCGGACGTCGGACCGGTCGGGCCGCCAGCTCTCGCCGAGCGCGACCTCGTGGGCGATCATGTTCCAGCAGAAGCGGCCCAGCGGATCGTTCCACCACTGCGCACCGAACTCCTCCAGTGCAGCGCGGGCGAGCTCGCCGCCCTCGACCCAGGATCCGTTGATCGTGGCCGCGATCGACCGCAGGAGCGTGAGGCGGGCGTGCAACCGCTCGCTCACCTCGTTGTGGTCGGCCCACCACCGGGCCTGCTCGACGACGGCCGTGAAGCGCCGCCGGTCCACGAGCACGTGGCACCACGCGTACTCGAGCAGCGCGGCGAAGTCCGCCCCCGCGACGTGCGCCGGGATGGCCGCGATCACCCGGCGCGTCGTCGCCTCCCGCCCCGTGTCGTAGAGGTGGGGGTGGATCGCAGCGAGCAGCCGCAACGCATCGCGTGGACGCTCGGCCTGCAACCAGTGGTCCAACGCCGCCGCGAGCTCGCCAGCGTCCTCGAACCAACGTGCGGCGCGGACATGCTGCGCGACCAGTTGGTCGTGCGGTCGTCGGGCCAGCTCGGCGAGGAGGGCCGCCCGCACGAGCGAGTGCACGGTGAACCACCCGTCGGCGCCGGCGCGCGTGACGAACAGGCCACGGGCGTCGGCGCGGTGCAGGAGCGCCCCCGCGTCCGGCCGGCCGGTGAGCGCCTCGGCGAGGCCGCCGTTGACCCGGTCGACGACGGCGGTCCGCATCATCACGTCCACGACGTCGGCGTCCTCGGCGCCGAGGACCTCGTGCCACACGTAGTCGTCGATGAGCAGGTCGCTGTCGACGCTCGGCGCATGGGCGGACTGCGCACGCGCGGCGCGAGCGGCGAGCGCCGACATCTGCAACCCGGCGGCCCAGCCATCGACCCGCTCGGCCGCCGCGACGACCTCGCTCGGGGTCAGCGCGGGCGAGAGCTGCGACAGCAGTTCGGTCGCCTCGTCGTGGGAGAAGCGGAGCTCCGCGAAGTGGACCTCGCTCAGCATGCCGCGGGCGCGCATGCGATCGATCGGGAGTGAAGGTGACCGCCGGGAGAGGAGCACGACATGGAGCCAGCTGGGCAGGTGCTGCACGAAGCGGGACAGCGACTCGACGAGCGGTGGGTTCTCGTCGAGCAGGTGCATGTCGTCGACGACGAGGACGGCGCTCGGGGCGGCGACGTCGAGGTCGTTGAGCAGCTGGCCCACGACATCACCGAGACCGCCCTGCCGCTGCAGCACGGTGTGGGCGTCCGTGATCCTGTCCGGCACCAAGGTCTCGAGCGCCGCGATCATGCCGGCCCAGAGCTCGGTGCCGTCAGCGTCGACCTCGTCGAGCGACAGCCACGCCGTCGGCGCCGACGACTCGGCCGCCCACCCGGCGAGCAGCACGGTCTTGCCGGCGCCCGGCGGGCCGACGACCAAGGTCACGGCCGCCCGGACGGCGTCGTCGAGGAGCTCCAGCAGACGGGGCCGGCGCACGTAGTGCTCGGGCTGCACCGGGACCCGCACCTTCGCTCGCAACATCGGCGACGCGCGCCACCGTGCGGAGACCTCGCGTGATCGCGCACGACCGTTGGACATCGAACCTGCCTCGTCTCCCAAACGGGGCGCAGCCTACTGGAGCATGGACGCCCGGATGGGGGATCGCCCTGCCCCAGCGAACCTCTCGCCCCTGGTCAGCGACGTCGCGCCGGCGCCCACAGCCCTCCTACCCGTCGCCGGGTGGCGACCGCCCACCCCGGTCGGCGCAACCGTCGTGATGGGACACGAGCCCGGCGGACGTTGTCGCGTCGGGTCGCACGGAGACCGGGAGGAGACCGCCGTGACCATGATGGACCAGCAGGTGCTCAGATCGGACCGCCGGGGGGCCGGCTGGCTCGCCTTCGCCGGGGCGCTCCTCGTGGTGAGCGGAGCGTTCAAGATCCTCGACGCCCTCTGGGCCTGGAAGTACGACGACGAGGTCTCTGATCGCGTGCAGACCGTCCTGTTCGAGGGCGACCTCACGTCCTGGGGCTGGGTGTGGCTGATCGTCGGGATCGTGCTGCTCGCCACCGGCTTCGCCGTGATCAGCGGTGCCGAGTGGGCACGCTGGGTGGGGATGATCGTCGCCGGCCTCGCCGCGATCGCCTTCCTGCCGTGGATCTACTACGAGCCGCTCTGGACGATCCTGAGCGTGACCCTCGCGATCCTCGTCATCTACGCGCTGGCTGCCTACGGTGGCGGGCGGGTGAACTCGGTCGACAATGGCTGATGGCGGGGTCCAGGTGCTCGGGCGGCCGATGGCAGTCGAGGGGAACGACATGACGCTCGTCGACGCGTACGCGGCCGGCCGGCTCGACGACGTGGAGGAGCGCCTGATCCTCCGGTTCTGTCCGCCGCTGCGGCCCGAGGAGGTGCAGCGGCACCTCGTGGACGTCATCGGGTCCTTCGAGCAGGCGCGAGTCAGGAACTACCTGCCGATCCTGGTCGAGCGGGTGACCGCCCGCCGCCTCGGGGTCCTGCTGGACGCCCGGCCGTCGCCGCACCGGCAACGGCGGGCGGAGCCAACGACCTCGGCCGGACCGGCGCTTGCTGCAGGAGGGGGCGCCTGATGGCCGCCACGTTGGAGACCGTGCCACCGGTCGAGGGGACCGAGTGGTACCACTTGACCGGGGAGGAGGCGTGCAGCCGGCTCGACGTCGACCCGCTCGTCGGCCTCAGCGCCGCCGAGGTCCTCACGCGCCGCGAGCGGTTCGGACCCAACCGGTTGGCCGAGGAGGCCAAGGAGCCGTCCTGGAAGGCCTTCCTGCGTCAGTACCGCGACCTCATGCAGCTCGTGCTGCTCGGCGCCGCGGTGGTCAGCATCGTGGCGTTGCAGGACGTGTCGACCGCGCTGGTCGTCATCGGGCTGACCGTCGTCAACGCGGTGATGGGCCTGCACCAGGAGGGCAAGGCGGCCGAGAGCGTCGCCGCCCTGCGCCAGATGCTGATCATGACGGCGAACGTGCGGCGCGACGGCCAGATCGTCGAGATCCCGGCGGAGGAGCTCGTCCCCGGCGACATCGTCGGGTTCGAGGCCGGTGACAAGGTCCCGGCCGACGGCCGGATCCTCCTCGCCGCCACCCTCGAGATCGAGGAGGCCGGCCTCACCGGCGAGAGCACACCGGTCCCCAAGATCGTCGATCCGGTGACCACACCGGACGCGCCGCTCGGCGACCGCGTCGACATGGCGTACATGAACTCGCAGGTGACGCGCGGTCGCGGCGAGATGGTCGTGACGGCGACCGGGATGACCAGCGAGGTCGGCCACATCTCCGGGATGCTCAGCGGCGTCGAACAGGAGAAGACGCCGCTCACGAAGCAGCTCGACCAGCTCACCGTGCTGATCACGATCATGGCGGCGGGGGCGCTCGCCCTGATCGTCATCCTCGGTCTCGCCCGCGGCGAGGACTTCGACTCGCTGTTCCTCACGGGCATCACGTTGGCCATCGCGGCCATCCCGACGGGCTTGCCGGCCGTTGTCACGATGCTGCTGTCGGTCGGGACGCAGGACCTGGCGACGAAGGGCGCGATCGTGAAACGGCTGCGCTCCGTCGAGACGCTCGGCTCGACGTCGGCCATCTGCTCGGACAAGACCGGGACCCTCACCCTCAACCAGATGACGGCGCGCCAACTCGTCCTCGTCGGCCGCACGTTCAGCATCGATGGCGAGGGCTACTCGACGACCGGTCGCATCATGCGCACGGCGGGGTCCGAGGACGTGTCGCTCGAGCCGTTCATGCTGCCGATGGCGCTCGCCAACGACGCCGTGATCCGCGACGGCGCGTGCATCGGCGACCCGACGGAGGGCGCCCTCGTCGTGCTCGCGGCGAAGGGCGGGCTGGACGTCCAGGAGATCCGTCAGACGTACCCGCGCGTCGCCGAGGTCCCGTTCGACGCCGAGTACAAGCTGATGGCCACGTTCCACGAGATGGAGGACGGCGGACGCACGGTCGTGCGCTGCTTCGTCAAGGGCGCGCCCGACGTGCTCCTGGCGCGCTCCACCCACTACCTCGACCGGGATGGCACGGCGACCCCGATGGGGACCGCGACGGAGCAGGTCCTCGCCGCCAACGACCGGTTGGCTGCGGAGGGCCTCCGCGTCCTGGCCGTCGCCCGTCGCGACTTCGATCCGGCCACGTTCGATCCGGCCGGTGATCTCCTCGCCCTCGTCTCCGAGCTCGAGCTGCTCGCCCTCGTCGGCATCGTCGACCCTCCCCGCAAGGAGGCGAAGGACGCCATCGCCCTCTGCAAGGACGCCGGCATCCGCGTCCGGATGATCACCGGCGACCACGCCACGACCGCGGCGGCGATCGCCCACCAGCTCGGCATCGAGGGCCGGGCGCTCACCGGCGCCGAGTTCGCAGCCATGTCCGACGAGCAGTTGATCGCCGCGGTCGACGGGATCGGCGTCGTCGCGCGCGTGGCGCCCGAGGACAAGGTCCGCCTCGTCAGCATCCTGAAGGGCCAGGGCAACATCGTCGCGATGACGGGCGACGGCGTGAACGACGCCCCGGCCCTGACGCGCGCCGACATCGGCGTGGCGATGGGGATCACCGGCACGGAGGTCACCAAGGACGCGGCCGAGATGATCCTGACCGACGACAACTTCGCCACGATCGTCACCGCGGTCGAGGGCGGCCGCGGGCTCTACGACAACTTGATGAAGTACGTCCGCGTGCAGATGATCATGCTCGCTGGCTTCATCCTGCTGTTCGTCGGCGCCGGCATCTTCCAGATCGCCGACGGAACCCCCCTGCTGCCGCTGCAGATCCTCTGGATCAACTTCGCGGTCGACGTCCTGCTCGCCATCGGCCTGGGCTTCGATGCCCCCACCCCGGGGCTCATGAAGCGGCGCCCGCGATCACCGTCGGAACCGGTGATCGCGCCGGCCCTCGGTGTGCGCCTGGGCATCGCCGGACTGCTCATCGCCGGTGGCACGCTCGGAGTCGTCGCCTGGGCGGAGGACCGCTACGACCTCACGGTCGCCACGACGATGGGACTGACGACGATCTCGCTGCTCCACATCCTCGCCGCCCTCGAGTGGCGCGACCCGACCCGCACCGTCTTCAGCCGTGACACCGTCGCCAACAGGCGCTTCAACCTCCTCGTGCTGGCCGCGTTCGTGCTGACGTTCCTGGCCACGACGGTGCCCGGCCTGCAGCGGCTCCTCGACACCACCGGGCTCGACGGTGACCAGTGGCGCGTCTGTCTCATCGCCGTCATCGGCTACCTCGTGCTCGCCGAGCTCGCCAAGGTCGTGCTGCGCCGTTTCCACCGGACCGCCGTCGTCTGACGCACCGACGACGGTGAGGCCAGCTCGGCAAGAGCGCGACGTCGCCGCGATCACCGGGCGCGAGGAGTGCCGCCGATGAGCATCGTGACGGTGTCGGAGTGGCTGCCCCACGTCCGCCGGTCCGGCGTCCGGCACGACGTCATCGCCGGCGTCACCGTCGCCGCGCTCGTCGTCCCGAAGGCCCTCGGCTACGCCGGCATCGCCCTCGTCCCGATCGAGAACGGCCTGTACGCAGCGGCCGCCGGCGCACTGCTCTACCCGCTGTTCGGGACGTCCCGGCAGATCTCGACCGGTCCGAGCTCGGCGATCGCGGCGGTCGCCGCGAGCGCGGTCGTCACGAGCGGCATCCCGGCCGACGACGCGCCGCAACTCGTCGCCGCGGTGACGCTCGTGACCGGCGTGCTGTTCGTGCTCGTCGCGGTGCTCAAGATGGGATGGATCTCGCGCTTCCTCTCCAAGGCGGTGATCACCGGCTTCCTGTTCGGGGCGGCCGTCGAGGTGATCGTCGGCGAGCTGCCGAAGCTGACCGGCACCGACGCCTCCGGGCCGAACAGCTGGCGCAAGTTCGCCGACTGGGCGCGATCACTCGACGGGCTCGATGCGACGACGCTGCTGGTCGGCGCCGCCGCGCTCGCCACCATCCTGGTGCTCCGGTTCGTCGCCCCGCGGATCCCCGGCGCGCTCGTCCTCGTCGTCGGCGGGCTGCTCGCGTCACGGGTGCTCGACCTGGCGTCGCGCGGCGTCGCTACCGTCGGCGACGTGCCGCGCGGGCTGCCGCGGCCGACGCTGCCGCCCACCGACCTCGTCGTCGACAACCTGCCGACGATCCTGGTCGCCGCGCTGGCGATCCTGTTGATCGGCTTCTCCCAGACCGCCGGCGACGCGCGGCTCTTCGCGGCGCGGCACGCCTACCGGATCGACGTGAACAACGAGTCGGTGGCCCAGGGCGTCGCCAACGTCGGCGCCGGGGTCCTGCAGGGCATCCCGGTGTCGACGAGCCTGTCGGCGACGTCGCTCAACGATTCGTCGGGCGCCCGGACCCAGATGGCGTCCGTCGTCACCGGCGGCGTGGTGGTGCTGACGCTGCTCCTGTTCGCCCCGCTGTTCTCCGACCTCCCGAAGCCAGTGCTCGCAGCGATCATCATCGATGCCGTCGTATTCGGGATGATGGACGTCGGTGAGCTGCGGCGGCTGCATCGCGTGGCCCGCACCGACTTCTACATCGCCATCGCGGCCATCGTCGGCGTCCTCTCGAGTGGCGTGCTCGCCGGCGTGATCATCGGCATCGCCCTCTCGCTGGGATGGCTCGTGCACGTCACCATGGCCCCGGCCACACCCGAGCTCGGCCGGCGACCGGGCACGACCGTCTACCGGCCGCTGGCGCAGCACCCCGAGGGCGAGACCGATCCCGGGATCTTCGTGCTGCGCTTCGACGGCGGGCTCTTCTTCGTCACCACCGAGGTGCTCGCCGATCGGTTGCGCAGCCACCTGCTCGACGCGGAGGTGCCGATCGAGCACATCGTGCTCGACTGCGAGGCGGTCACGTTCATCGACTCGCAGGGCGCCAGCGAGCTGCACCGTCTCGTCACCATCGCTGCCGAGCGCGGCCTCGGCGTGCAGCTGGCACGGGTCCGCCCGAACCTCCGCCCGATCCTCGTCGCCGAGGGCGTCGTCGCCCTGCTGGGTGCCGACCGCATCCACACGACGGTCGACGACGCCGTCCGTGCGGCGCGAGCGACGACGCCTCACGCCTGACCTTCGTCCGCGCCGGACGCGGCGAACGACGCGTCCGAGTCAGGCCTCGGCGCGCTCGTCGGTGACCCCGGGGGGAAGCGTGCCGGTCGCCACCTCCCAGCCGATCCGTGCCACGCGCGCGCTCGTCACCTTGGCGATGCCGAGACCGACGCCTGCCGCCGCCGCCCACAGCACGACGTTCGGCCACGAGAAGCGCGTGTTGTCGGGATCGAAGACCGACGCCGGCGCTTCCTTGCGGATCGCGCGGTACAACGCCCTGATCAGCTTCTGCGCGATCATCGCCCCGAGCATGCCGGTGACGGTGGTCTCCAGGAGCCACACGCGCTCCCGGCCGGACATCTCGAGCACCCGCGGTTTCTTCACGTCGAGACCGTAACCCGGTTCACGCGTCGCCCGGGTCCGCGACCTTGGTGTAGAGATCGCCCTGGGCGGCGCCGGAACCGGCGCGACCGCCGCCCGGGCCGCGCAGCACGAACCCGAAGACGACCGCCACGGCGGCGCCGGCGATCGGCCCGGCGACATACACCCAGTAGGAGGTCCAGTCGCCGCCGACGAGGTCGGGACCGAACGTCCGGGCCGGGTTCATCGACGTGCCCGAGATCGGACTCCCCCACAACCCGGCCAGCGCGATGTAGGCGCCGACCCCGAACGCACCGACGATCCCGATGTTCTGCGCCCCCGACGCGGTGCCGAGGATGACGCTCACCAGGCCCAGCGTGAGGATGAACTCCATCCAGAACGCCGACATCGATGAGTAGCTCGCCGCCGGGTAGTTCGACCCGTACTTCGCCGACACGTCGATGACCGCCCGCAGGAACAGCGCCGCGAGGGTCGCTCCGGCGAGTTGCACGACGATGTAGCCGGGCACCCGCCGCCAAGGAAAGTCGCCCCGCGCCGCGAACGCCAAGCTGACGGCCGGGTTCAGGTGAGCGCCGGACACCTTGCCCATGAACAGGATGATCGCCATCACCATCAGCCCCGGTGCGGTGACCGCGGCGGCCCGCTCGATCGTGTCGGGGAACGCCTGGCCCATCATGCCGCCACCGGCCGCCACGAGCACGAGGAAGAACGTCCCGAACAGCTCGGAGAACAGGCGCCGCCACTCCTGGCGCGGGTCGTGGAAGTCCTCGATCGGGTTGATCACGTCGGCGGCGAACCACGCCTCGAACCGAGCCCGTGCGCCGCCCGCACCGTGCGTCTGCTCTTGCATCCTCGCCCCTCCCCGCGCCGAACCCGCGGTGGTCGCCACGATGCGTCCAGCATCCGCGGTGCCGTCGGTCCCCGCATCATCCCTGTTGGGGGATTTGCCGGCTCGGCACCGTCGCGCCGACGTCTGCTCAGGGGGTCGGCGGCACGGCGTGCAGCTTCGCGACCTTCCCGTCGTCACCGATGTCGAGGTGCCAGACGACGCCCTTGCGGAGCAGCCAGCCGCGGGCGCCGGCCTCACCGTCGATGGCCACGTTGCGGCGGCGCATCTGACGAAGCAGAGGCCGCATCACCTCGCCGTGCGTGCACAGCACGGCGTTCGCGAGCACGTCGCGGTCGAGTCGGGCGAGGACGGTGCGGGCATCGCTGTCGGACGCGAGCAACTCGGCGATCTCGATGGTCAACCCGGTGCGCTGCGCCAGCGGCTCCAGCGTCTGCACGCAACGCAGCGCCGGGCTGCTCAGGAGGCGACGGATCGGGGTCACCGCCAGCGTGTCGATCAGCCCGACGGCGTGCGCCTCGCCGACCTCGTCGAGCGGCCTGTCGCGATCGGATCCCGACCACGTGCGCTTGCTGATCGCTCGTGTGTGGCGCACGATGGTCACCTGCATCACGATGACGATATGGCGACGAGCGTTCCTCCCGGTTGTCGCCCGCACCGTGGTCCGGGCCGACCTGCGTCGCCGACGGAGGCCGCGCCGGGGCGCCCGCCGTGCCACCATGGCCCCCGCATGGCGGCAGAGGGAGGACACGGATGACGGAGCGACCCGCTGGGCCGGTGGAGACCACCGTGGAGGAGCCGGCGCCCAACACGCGCCTCGCGGTGCTCCTGGCGATGGCGATGTTCGTGCTCGTGGTGGACACGTCGATCATGAACGTGTCCATCACCGCCGTGGCGGCCGACCTCGGCGCGACCGTCAACACCATCCAGCAGGCGATCGCCCTCGAAGCGCTCGTCTCGGCCGCGTTCATCCTCATCAACAGCAAGCTCGGCGACATCATCGGACGCCGGCGGGCGTACGTGCTCGGGCTCCTGGCGTACGCGATCGGCGCGCTGGCGATGACGGTGACGCAGTCGGTCACCACGATCGTGATCTTCTGGGCGATCATCGGCGGGCTCGGTGCGTCGCTGCTGCTGCCGGCCATGCAGTCGCTCATCCACGGCAACTTCCAGGGCGCGGCTCAGAAGAAGACGTATGCACTGGTCGGTGCCGCGGCGGCGATCGGGGCTGCGATCGGGCCACTGCTCGGTGGCTTCGTGACGACGTACCTGTCGTGGCGAGTGGGGTTCATGCTCGAGGTCGTGGTGATCGCGATCGTCCTGATCAACATCAAGCTCGTCCTCGACGTGCCGTACACGGGCGAGCGCAAGATCGACGTCGGTGGAGCCGTGCTGTCCGTGCTCGGCATGGGCGGCGTGGTGCTCGGGATCCTCGTGTGGCAGGAAGGTGGTGCGTACGTCGGGCTCCTCATGGCGATCGGCGCCGTGGCGCTCGCTGCCCTGGCGTTCTGGCTGAAGCGCCGCAAGCGCGCCGGCGAGGTCGTCCTCCTCGATCCGGAGCTGTTCGCGATCAAGAACTTCCGCGTCGGGGCCGTGGCGATGGTCCTCCAGCAGATCACGCTCGGTGGGGCGATGATCGCCCTGCCGCTCTACCTCCAGGTGACGCTGGAGTACGACGCGATGCGCGCCGGCCTGTCGCTCGCCCCGCTCTCGCTCACCATGTTCGCCGTCGCGTTGCTGGTCGGGAAGTTCGCCAAGGACGTGCGGGCCGCCAGCATCATCCGGTTCGGGTTCGGCTTCGCGCTCGTCGGCATGCTGCTGGTGATCCCCGTGCTCCCGCGCGGCGAGTCCGGTTGGTCCCTGCTCGTCCCGCTCCTGATCGCCGGCGTCGGGCTCGGTCTCCTCGTCTCACAGCTCAACAACTACATCCTCGGTCCGATCGAGGAGGAGCGGGTCAGCGAGGCGGCCGGGGTCAACTCGGCGGGGCAGTCGTTCGGGCTGTCCTTCGGGCTCGCGCTCGCCGGCGGGATCCTGCTCGCGACGCTCTCGTTCGGCTTCGTCAACATGACGGAGGACAGCAGCGTGATCCCGCCGGCCGAGCAGCAGCTCATCGCCGACGTGTTGGAGGACAACGCCCAGCTCGTGAGCACGACGCAGCTCGAGACGCTGCTCGCCGAGCAGCCCGGGGAGATCCAGGAGGAGATCATCCAGATCAACACCGACGCCGGCAACCGCGCCTTGCAGGTGGCGATGCTCATCCCCGTGCTCGCCTGCCTGCTCGGGTTCCTGGTCTCGTTCCGCATGATCCGGCTGCCGGACTTCGCACCATCGGCCGCCGCCGAGGGCATGCTGGGCGGCTGAGCGGCGACGGACCGATCACACGACACCGTCGCGACGATGCCTGCCGAGGGAGCTGATCGGGTGAGCGCACTGGCGCGCCACGTGCCCGGCCTGGCGTCACTGCGGAGCTACGAGCGGCGCTGGCTGCGCTCCGATGTCGTCGCCGGGATCGTGCTCGCGGCGATCCTCGTGCCGCAGGGCATGGCGTACGCCGAGCTGGCGGGGTTGCCACCCGTGAACGGGCTCTACACGACCGTCGCGTGCCTCGTCGGGTACGCCCTGATGGGTCCGTCGAAGATCCTCGTGCTCGGCCCCGACTCCTCGCTCGGTCCGCTCATCTTCGCCGCCATCGCGCCGCTCGTCGTGGCCGGCGACGACCCGGCGGCGGCGATCGCCCTCGCCGGCATGCTCGCCATCTTCGTCGGCCTCATCGAGGTCGGGCTCGGCGTCGGCAAGCTCGGCTTCGTCGCCGACCTGCTGTCGAGCGAGGTCCAGGTCGGCTACATGAACGGGCTGGCCATCGTCATCATCGTCGGGCAGCTGCCGAAGCTCAGCGGGTTCTCGACCGATGCCGACACGTTCGTCGACGAGGTGCGCGAGTTCGTGACCAACTTCGATCAGCGCGACGGCACGGCCCTCGCCGTGGGCCTCGTCACGCTGGCCGTCCTCGTCGGCCTGCCGAAGCTGACCCGCAGGGTCCCGGCCGTCCTCGTCGCCGTGGTGGGGGCCACCATCGCGACCAGCGTGTTCGACCTCGACGTCAGCACCGTGGGCACGCTGCCGGAGGGCCTCCCCACACCCGAGCTGCCGTGGACCGAGCTCGGTGACGTCCTGCCGCTGCTCGTCGCCGCAGTCGGCATCACACTGGTGTCCCTGACCGACACCATCGCCTTGTCCACGTCGTTCAACGCCCGCCGCGGCGATCCCGTCGAGCCGAACCAGGAGATGATCGGCGTCGGCTCCGCCAACCTCGCGGCCGGGTTCTTCCAGGGGTTCGCCGTGTCGGCCAGCAGCTCGCGCACCGCCGTCGCCGAGCAGTCGGGCGCCAAGTCCCAGCTCGCCGGCGTCATCGGCGCCGGCATCGTCGTGCTGCTGCTCGTGGCCTTCAACGGACTGCTCGCCGACCTGCCGAACGCCGCCCTCGCCGCGATCGTCATCGCCGCCGCCCTCTCGCTCCTCGACATCTCGCTGCTCACCCGGATCTGGAGGTTCCGGCCCTCGGCCGTGCTGCTCTCGCTCGTCGCCAGCGCCGGCGTCATCTTCCTCGGCGTCCTCGAGGGGATCGTCGTCGCCATCGTGCTGTCGATCCTGCTCTTCTTCCACCGCAACTGGTGGCCGCACGGCGAGGTGCTCGGACGCGTTGCCGGCCGCGAGGGCTGGCACAGCGACGAGGGCGGCGGCGAGCTCGTCGAGTTGCCGGACGTGGTCGTGTTCCGGTGGGAGGCACCCCTGTTCTTCGCCAACGCCGGCATCTTCGCCAACCAGATGCGCGAGCTGGTGCGGGAGCGCTCACCGAGCTGGATCGTCCTGCAGTGCGAGGCCATCACCGACATCGACGTCACCGCGGCAGGGATGCTCGAGCGCCTCGACGACGAGCTCAACGCCCGCGGCGTGCACATCGCGTTCGTCGAGCTGCGCACCCGCCTGCACGACCTCGTGCACGACTACGGCCTGCTCGGCACGCTCGACCGCGACCACTTCTACAGCTCGGTCGACGACGCCCTGGCCGACATCGAGCGGTCCCGTGACGAGGGCCAGCCGGCGACGTGACGCGCCGCTGCTAGCGCATCATCGACTCGACGCGCTGCACCGCCTCGATGAACTCGTCGACCATCTCGACCACGACCCGACCGGCCGGCTTGACCTCGTTCATCGTGCCGACGATCTGCCCGACGAAGTAGCCGGCGAGCTGGCCGGGGCCCGAGTCGAGCGTCTTGGCCGCGCGGTCGATGCGCCGGGACGCCTCGGCGACGAGGATCGGCTGGAGCGGCATCGGCAGCGGCCCCGGCGACTGCGGCGATTCCCACTCGTCGGTCCACGCGCAGCGGATCTGCCGGGCCGGCTTGCCCGTGCGGCTGCGCGATCTGAGGGTGTCCGACGACGTCGCGGCGAGGAACTTCTCCTTCACCAGCGGGTGCGTCTCGGCCTCCTCGGTGGTGAGCCAGATCGACCCGCACCAGACACCGTCGGCACCGAGGGCGAGGGCGGCCGCCATCTGGCGCCCGCCGCCGATGCCGCCAGCGGCGAGGACGGGGACCGGTGCCACCGCGTCGACGATCTCCGGGACGAGCACCATGGTGCCGATGTCGCCGGTGTGGCCACCCGCCTCGTAGCCCTGGGCGATGACGAGGTCGACGCCGGCGGCAACGTGGCGCACGGCATGGGACGCCTTGCCGGCGAGCGCCGCGATGAGCACGCCGTTGGCGCGGGCCCGCTCGACCATGTCGGGTGGGGGCGAGCCGAGGGCGTTGACGATCAGCTTGATCGGGTGCGAGAACGCGACGTCCATGAGGGGCACGGCCTGGTCGTAGGACATCGGCGCAGCATCGTCGCCGTGCCCGCGGTCGGTGCTCGCCGGCAGCTCCGGCACGTCGTAGCGCCGGAGCATGTCGTCGAGGAAGTCGCGGTGCGCCTGCGGGATGCGGGCCCGCAGCTCCGAGCGCGGCACCCCACCTTCGTCCTTGCCGACGTACTTCGCCGGCACGATGATGTCGACACCGAACGGGCGCTCGCCGACCTGTTCGGCGATCCAGCGGAGATCGATGTCGAGCTCCTCCGGCGAGTGACCTGACGCACCGAGCACACCCAGCCCGCCCGCTCGCGTGACCGCGGCGACCACGTCACGACAGTGTGTGAAGGCGATGATCGGGAACTCGATCCCCAACATCGCGCAGACCTTGTTGTCCACTTCCGACCCCTTCTCGAACGACGCCCGAACGGACTCGCGCCGAAGGGTAGAGCCCGTGGTTCCGCCGCCGACAACCGTGGGCACCGCGCCGCCCGCTGCGGCGCGTCGGGCACCCGGCGACGGACGTCTCACTGGTCCTGGGACGGGACACGGCCGAGACGCCCGGCGGTGATGCGGCGGACGGCGATGCCGACGAGGAGGACAGCTACCCCGGCGACGATGGCGGCCACGGGCAGCGTGACGACCAGCACGGTGCACCCGGCCAGGCCGGCGACACCGATCCAGCGGGGCCAGCGTCGTCGCTCGGGAGGGAGCGTCAGGCCGGCGGCGTTGGTGATCGCGTAGTAGGTCAGGATCGTGACCCCGGAGAAGCCGATCGCGCCGCGCAGGTCCACCGCCGCGGTGAGCACGACGACCACCGTGGTGACGGCGAGCTCGGCACGCAGCGGCAGGGCGCGTCGTTCGTCGACATGGGCGAGCCAGGTCGGCAGCTCGCGGCGCCGGGCCATCGCCAGCACGGTGCGCGAGACACCGGGCACGAGGTTGAGGAGGACCCCCAGCGCGGCGATGCCGGCCCCGACGCGCACGATGCGGGTCAGCCACCCGAGCGGCGAGCCGGCGACGACGAGCTCGAGCGGGGCATCGCTGGTTGCGATCGCATCGATGGGGACGCTGGCGAGCAGCGTCACGCCCACCACGGCGTAGACGACCAGCACGCCGGCCAGGGCGCGTGGGATCGCCTTGGGGATCGTCGTGGCCGGGTCGCGGACCTCCTCGCCGAGCGTCGCGATGCGGGCGTAGCCGGCGAACGCGAAGAAGAGGAACCCACCTGCTTGCAGCACGCCGAGCGGCGAGCTGTCGATTGGGGTGAGATCGGTCAGCGACGTCGCCGGACTCGACCAGCCGGCGACCACGACCGCCGCCAGCGCCGCCAGCGCCACCGCGAGCAGGCCCTTGGTGACGACGACGGTGCGGGTCAAGCCGCCGATGTTGACGGCAGCCACGCCGCCGACCGCGACGACGCCCACGACACGCGGGTGGGCGGGCCACAGGTAGGCACCGGCCGTGAGGGCGATCGCGACGCACGAGGCGGTCTTGCCGACCACGAAGCCCCAACCGGCGAGGTGACCCCAGCCGGCGCCGAGCTGACGCCGCGCGTAGACGTAGGTCCCGCCCGACTCCGGGTGCACCGCGGCAAGTTGGGCGGACGACGTGGCGTTGCAGAACGCGACGACCGCGGCGACGACCAGACCGATCAGCAGCCCGGTCCCGGCGGCAGCGGCGGCCGGACCCCAGGCGCTGAAGACCCCGGCGCCGATCATCGATCCGGCGCCGACGGTCACCGCGTCGACGAGGCCCAGCCGCCGCTGCAGTGGTGCCGTCATCGACCCGTCGCGACTGGAGCGCAGGTGACGATGTCGGCCGGGGGGAACGGATCGTCGTTCAGCGAGCGGCCGGCTGGAAGAGCTCGACCATGTTGCCGGACGGGTCCTGCACCAGGATCTGCTTGCCGCCGGGGCCCGACACGACGTCGTTGCGGAAGGTCGCGCCGGCTTCGCGGAGCCGTCCGACCTCGGTGTCGATGTCGGCGACGATGAAGTGGATGCGGTTCCACCCGCCCGGCCCAGGCTGGGCGCCGTCCGGCATCGGCCGGCCGGCGGAGCTCTTGGGTCCGGCGAGCAACAGGCGCAGGTTGCCGCGCTTGACGTCGGCGAACGCGGGTGCGGCGTTGTTCAGCAGCTCGAAATCGAGCATCTTCGTGTAGAAGTCGATCGACTCCTGCACGTCACTGACCATGTAGCGGACGTTGACGGTCTCATCGTTCGTCATCGTGGGTCCTCCTCGTCATTGCTGGTTCGGTCAGGCGGTGGAGCTGGAACGTGAGGCGGGTCTCGAGCTCATCGGCGGTGCGTTCGAACGCGGCGTACGAGGCACTGTTCGTCGCGCCCTCGACCGCCGGATCGGGGATGCTCCAGTGCACCCGCTCGGGGTGGGACGGGAACTCCGGACACACCTCGCGCACGCGGTCGCACAGGGTGATCACCTGGTCGAAGTGCTCGGCGACGAACTCGTCGAGGTGCTTCGTGCGGTTGGCGCTGATGTCGATGCCCCGCTTGCGCAACACTCGCACCGCGTTCGGGTGCAGCAGCTTGGGATGGCTGCCCGCGCTGCGCGCCTCGACCATCCCCGCCGACAGGTGCTCGAGCAGCGCCTCGGCCATCTGCGATCGGGCGCTGTTCCCGGTGCACAGGAACAACACGCGGGGCCGGCGGCCGACGCGGACCCCAGTGTCCGGTGAC
This sequence comes from uncultured Acidimicrobiia bacterium, assembly GCA_963750905.1. Lineage (GTDB taxonomy): Bacteria > Actinomycetota > Acidimicrobiia > Acidimicrobiales > Ilumatobacteraceae > JALZMG01. The sequence continues at coordinate 236,725 of CAVVSE010000018.1, read as the reverse complement.
GCCCCACGCCCGCGCCGGTCCGGATCGAGCGCCGGGTGCAGCGCCGTGCCGGCCGTGTGCCACGCGCCCCGGCAGGCGACGAGGTCGATGCTGTAGTAGCTGTCGCGGCGATCGGCCGCGCTGCGGCGCGCCGACACCAACCCGCCGTCGCGGAGTTGGCGCAAGTGGTACGAGACCAGGCTCTGCGGTTCGTCGACGAGCGTCATGAGCTCCGACACGGCCCGGTCGCTCCGCACGAGCTCCTGCATCAGGCGCCAGCGGACCGCGTGCGATGCCAGGCGCACGAACGGCGGCGGCTCGCCCACTCCTGGCGCGATCACGCTCGTCCCCATGCCGTTGACAATACTCCAGCTCGACGATTCGATCAAATGAAATTGATGGATATGCCCGGCTACGCGGGCCCGGTTCCTCGACGATCGACCCGCGCTCGCGCGATGCGTCTACCATCCGTCGACGCGAGGAGCGAGGGAGCTGCTGTTGGAGAGGGTGCGCGCCCCGGAGAGCGACGAGCGGACAGCGCGTGGTGCGCAGCGGCCGTCGGGGAGGACGACGACCCCGCGGGCGACGACGCCGCCCGCGGTGCGTCCAGGGGCGGCCGCCCACGTCGTCGATCGACCCCTCGCGGAGGTGCGCATCCGCCGGTCGACCGCCAGCTCGACGCCATCGGCCGCGCCGGCCGCACGGGGGGAGGCGACGTCGCGGATCCAGCGCGCCGACGACGGCGTCATCCGCCGGATGCCGCAGCGGGATTCCAGCTGGGCCCCAGGCTGGGGGTTGTCCGGCAAGTGGACCCAGAAGGACGTCGACGACGAGTTCGCCAACCTGACGAAGGCCTGGCAGACCGCCAAGGATGGCATCGACGCCCTCGCCCCGCTCGTCGGCGGCCTCCGCCACCGCAAGGAGCTGGCTGAGCTGACGACGGCGACGAAGGCGGCGCAGGCTGTCGTCTCGTCGTGGGATCGAGCAGTGCCATGGAGCGAGCGGGTCGCTGCCCTCGCGGCCCTGCACGACGTGGCGACGACCATCGGCCGCCTGCGTTCGCAGGCGACCACGTTCGGCACCGAGGACGAGGCCGCGATCGCCGCCGAGCAGCACGCGGCCGCCGTCGAGCAGAAGGCGAAGGCCGAGCGGATCGCCAAGCACGAGACCCTGATGGCCACGCAACAGGCCGCCAAGCGCGATCGGCTCGCGGAGGCTGCGCGCCTCGAGCGCGAGGCCCGGGAGGCCGAGGAGGAGCGACAGCGGAAGGAGGATGCCGAACGCGCCGCGACCGCCCTCCGTGAGGCCCAGCAGCGGGCCACCGACGAGCAGGAGCGGGTGCGGCTGGTCAAGGAGGAGCAGCAGCGCAAGCGCGAGGAGGCGGAACGGCTCAAGCGCGAGGCGGAGGAGCGGGTCAAGCGGGAGCAGGCAGAGCGCGACCGCAAGGCGAAGGCGCAGCGCGAGGCGGCTGGCCGCGCTGCCTGGTCCGCAGCACTCGACGTCGTGGTGGACGGGACCGAGGCCAACGCGGCGCGCACCATGCCCGACGCGTTCGGGACGAAGCGGCTGCAGCTGGCCACGCTGCGCACGATGCTCGCCGCCGAGGAACGGCAGCTCGACGAGCGGGAGTGGCCGATCGGCGAGGTCACCGCGATCACGGCCGGCAAGGACCTCGCCGACCGTTGGGCCGCTCACCAACTCGCGAGCTCGAACGAGCCACGGGCGGCCTTCGAGGTCCGGGCCGGGCGCTCGGGCTCACCCATCACGAAGCTCGGCATCAACGCCGAGAAGCTCTGGAGGTTCTTCGGCTATCCAGAGGCGAGCGGCCGTGACTATGCGATGCCGCAGTTCACGAAGGACGGCACGAAGTTCCACTTCTCCCTGACCGGCAACAGCATGCACGACCTCAGCGCGCTCTGGAAGCTGGACAACACGATCCTGACGTGGCCGCCGGAGCGGATCTTCACGGCGCTCTTCGAGACGAACATCGCGCCGCGACGGCGCATCCACATCACGAGGGAGCTCGACGGGGTCCACGTCTTCCTCGGTGACGTGAACGGCGAGGGCGACCCGATCCCGGACCACTACTTCAACTGGGACGCCGCAGTCATGAAGGGTGAGTTGCAGCGCCTGCGTGGCGAGCTCGTCGCCAAGCTCTGGGACGCCAAGCGACGCAGCTGGGTCCTCGGTTGAGCTGACGACGTTCCGGCGTCGCATCGCGACCAGCCGTCCGATCGGCGCGCCTCGCGCGTCGCTCAGCGGCGCGCCTCGATCGTCGGGGCGGACCATCCGGCACCGAGCTGGGCGAGCAGGTCGTCGACGAGGTCGTTCGGCGACGCGTGTCCCTTTCCGGTCCGGCTGAGGTGGCCGCCCAGGGCGAGGTTGCAGGCCCCGTGGGCAACGGCGGTCAGGAGCGCGGTGACGCGATCCGGGTCGCCGGCGGGGAGGTCCCCAACGGCTTGCGCGGCGGCTTGCCGGTGAAGTGGCGGTACGGCGCCGAGCGCGAGACGCCCGCCCGAGCACCGACCGCACGCAGGGTCACGGCATCGGGGCCGCCTTCCTCCAGGAGGTCGGCGGCGGCCAGCATCGCGCCAACCGGGAGGTCGTTCGGTGAGGAACTTCGAGAGTCCCCCGCGTCGAACGCCGCGCAGGACTGGAACTGCGGCGGCGACATGTTCGACGGCGGCCGCGTGTCGAAGTTCCTCGCCGAAGTTCGGTGAAGGTCGGCATGCACTCGCCTGGCCGGACGACGCCGCGGGCATCGCGACCGAGGTCGCCAGCCAGGCGACGGGCCGATGCGGGCGGGATCGACAGCATCTGGACCGCCGACCACCTGTTCCAGTTCCACGTGACCGGCAAGCCCGTCACCGCGCCGATGCTCGAGGCCTACGCCACGCTAGGCCTTCGTCGCCGGCATGACCGAGCGGGCGACGGTCGGTGCGCTCGTCACGTGCGCCACGTATCGACCGGCCGGGCTCCTCCTCAAGATGGTCAGCACGCTCGATGTGCTCACCGGTGGTCGGGCCGTGCTCGGCCTCGGAGCCGGCTGGTACGAGGACGAGGCGCGCGGGCTCGGTCTCCCGTTCGCGCCCCGTCGTGATCACTACGACATCCTCGCCGAGACCGTCCGGCTCGCCGGCCAGATGTGGGGCGCCGACGATGGGCCCTTCCACGGTGAGCACCTCCACCTCGACCGGTCGCTGAACCGGCCACGCCTCGCCCGCCGCCCGCCCATCCTCATCGGTGGGAGCGGCGAGCGGCGCACGTTGCGCCTCGTCGCCGAAGCCGCCGATGCCTGCAACCTGTTCGACGTCGCGCCACCGTTTGCCCTCGACATCCCCCACAAGCTCGACGTGCTGCGGCGCCACTGCCACGACGTGGGGCGTGATCCAGCGGAGATCGAGGTCACCGTGCTGCGCAGCGTCGACCTCGAGCAGCCCGATGGTGCCGAGGTCCTGCTGCACCGAGCCGCCGAGCTCGCCGGGCTCGGCACGGCGCACCTGATCCTGGCGGGGCCGACGTTCGAGTGGGGCCCGACGTTCGATCGCCTCCTCGATCTCGACCCCGAGCTCCACGCGATCGAGCCCGCCGCCTTCGCCTGACGGGCGCCTCGTCGAACGTGGTCGCGACGCAGGAAGGGGCATGATGGCTGTCGACACGTTCATGGTCTTCGTCGGTGTCTACGACGCCGTGACGGACGCCGAGTCCGACTACGAGCTGATCAAGGACCTCCACACGGAGGCCGGGCTCATCGACGCGTACGACGCCGCGCTGATCGAGCGGCGGGCCGACGGCAAGGTGAAGATCGCCAAGAAGCACGAGACACCGACCCGCGTGGCCGGCGTGCTCGGCGGCGGGATCGGCCTCGCCACCGGGCTCGTCGTCGTGCGCTTCCCGTTCGCCGCGATCGGGGGCGGTCTCGTCGCCGCCACGACCGGTGGCGGCGCCATCCTGGGCGCCCTCGCCGGTCATGCCGCGGCGGGCATGAGCCGTCACGATCTCAAGGACCTCGGCGAGCAGCTCGACGCCGGACAGGCCGGTCTCGTCGTCGTCGGCGTCTCGGACATGGGCGCCAAGATCGAAGCCGCGATGAAGAAGGCCAAGAAGGTGGAGGCGAAGACGTTGCAGGCGGACACCGCCGAGGTCGAGGCAGACGCCAAGGCGGCGCAGGGCGAGTCTCCGGCCGCCGCAGGCGCCGAGCCCACGACGAGTTGATCCGCACCGGCGGCACCTCAGCCGTGGCATGCCGACGCCGCCCGGCGCGCCGATGATCTCGTGCCTCGACGCGCGACCCGCTCGGCTTTGCTGGAGCGGTGCCGCAGGTCGTCGCCCTCCAGCGCAGTGGTCGCCATGGCTTCTCGAAGCAGTCGGCGTCCCGGCTCCACCTCGTCGCCGGCGTCGGCGTCGCGGGAGACGCCCATGCCGGTCCGCTCGTCCAGCATCGCTCCCGCGTCGCGATCGATCCCACGCAACCGAACCTGCGCCAGGTCCACCTCATCGCGGCGGAGCTCTTCGACGTGCTGGCCGCGGCCGGACACCCCGTCACCGCGGGTGACCTCGGCGAGAACATCACGACCCACGGCCTCGACGTCCACGGCCTGGCCGTCGGCACGATGCTGCTCATCGGCGCCGATGCGCTCGTCGCCGTGACCGGCCTGCGCAACCCCTGTGCTCAGATCGAGCGGTTCCAACCCGGGCTCCTGCGCCACGTCGCGCTCCGCACCGCTGATGGAACGCTCGTGCGGCGCGCCGGCATCATGGGCGTGGTGATCCGGAGCGGCACCATCGCCGTCGGCGAGACCATCGGGGTGTCGTCGCCTCCCGGCCCACCACGGGCGCTCGAGCGGGTCTGACCGGCGCGCCGGCCGTGCCGCTCAGCCGGTCGCCGGGCCGCATCGCGTCAACGTGGTCGATCGAGCTCCATGCCCTCCATCGCGCCCGCCTCCCGCCACTCCTCGAGCAGGCGGTTGAAGGCGTTGATGCCCGGCGTGTACGCGCCGAAGAACGCGCTGCCGCCACGTGGCGCCCCCTCGTTGTTGTAGTAGCCGGGCGTGCACGTCTCGAGGAAGCTGAGACCGCCGACGTGGAAGCCGTTGAGGAGCTCGACCCACGCGTCCTGGGCCTCGTCGGTCGGCTCGACCGTCGTCGCACCGCGCCGGCGCGTCTCGGCGATGACGTACGCGATGTGCTTCGCCTGGTCGTCGAACATCGCCGTCATGTTCACGCTGAACGCGTTCTGCGAGACACCGATGTAGAACCAGTTCGGGAAGCCGCGGGTCGAGAACCCGTGCAGCGTCCGGAGCCCGTCGGCCCAGCAGTCGAACAACGACTGCCCGTCGCGACCGTTGATCTCGATGCCGAGGCGCCGGCGGAACTCGCCGGAGATCTCGAACCCCGACGCATAGATGATGCAATCGACCTCGTGCTCGACACCGTTGGCGACGACACCGGTCGCGGTGATGCGCTCCACGCCCTTGGCATCGCTGACGTCCACGAGCGTCACGTTGTCCTGGTTGAAGCAGGGCAGGAACTCGTCGTTGAACGTCGGCCGCTTGCACATCTGCCGGTAGTAGGGCTTCAGCGTCTCGGCCGTCTCGGGCTGCGCCACCGTCTCGTCCACCCGCTGGCGGATCTGGTTCATCTTGCGGAAGTCGGCGAGCTCGAGGACCTGGGCCCGCTCTTCCCTGGTCCGCGGCTTGTTCGCCCCCTTCGGCGCGGTGACGACGTTGCGGAAGATGTCCGTCCAGCCGTCCTGCACGAGATCGACCTCGACGGGCTGACCAGAGGCGAGGGCGTTGAAGTTCTCCCGTCGCTCACGCTGCCATCCGGGCTCGAGCGCCTCCCACCACGCCGGATCGGTCGGCTTGTTGCCGCGCCAGTCGACCGACGACGGCGTCCGCTGGAACACGTACAGGTGCGCGGCGTGCTGGGCGACCCGCGGCACGCACTGGATCGCCGTCGCGCCCGTGCCGATGATCGCGACCCGCTTGTCGGCGAGCTTGGTCATCCCACCGGTCGTGTCGCCGCCTGTGTAGCCGTAGTCCCAGCGGTTGGTGTGGAAGGAGTGCCCCGTGAACCCGTCGATGCCGGGGACACCGGGCAGCTTGGCCCGCGTCGCCGTGCCGAGCGCCATGACGACGAAGCGCGCCTTGAGGTCGTCGTCCCGGTTGGTGCTGATGCGCCAACGCTGGATGGCGTCGTCCCAGTCGATCGAGCGAACCCGGGTCTGGAAGCAGGTCTTGTCGTACAGCCCGTAGTGGCGGCCGATGCGCTGGGAGTGCTCGAAGATCTCGGTCGCGAAGGAGTACTTCTCCTTCGGCATGTACCCGAGCTCCTCCAGCAGTGGCAGGTAGCAGTACGACTCGATGTCGCACTGCGCGCCCGGGTAGCGGTTCCAGTACCACGTACCCCCGAAGTCGCCCCCGGCCTCGACGATGCGGAGGTCGGTGACACCGGCCTCGGTCAGCCGCGCACCGGCGAGCAGGCCGCTGAACCCGCCGCCGATGATCGCGACCTCCACCTCGTCGGTGAGCGCCGGCCGCGTGAAGGAGGGATCGGCATACGGGTCCTCCTCGGCGAACCTCGCGTACGACCCGGCCATCTCGATGTACTGGTCGATGCCGTCCTCACGGATCCGCTTGTCGCGCTCGCGCTCGTAGCGCTCCCGCAGCGCCGCGGGATCGAACCCGAGCTCCTCGTGCAGCTGGCCGTCCATGGTCGTCACCCCTCGGTGGTCGTGAGCGGCCATCCTCGCTGACGGGCGGCGAGACGGTCGAACGGACCGCTCATGGCCGCTGGTGGCAGACGTCGGAACGCGCGGGTCGGCGCACGCACCCCGCGGCCGAGGTCACGGCTCGTCGGACGGTGCGTCGGCGGCCAGGAGCGCCTCGACCACGTGCACGTCGGTCTCCAACCGGTCGGCGATGGCGGCGAGCGTGAGGCCCGAGTGGTGCAGCTCGCTGACGGCCGACGCCTGCAGTCGGCGCGCTCGTTCGAGCGCGCTGCTCGCCCGCTCGATCCGCTCCGTCGCCACGGCGAAGCGTCGTTCCGGGTCCGACTCGACTGCACCGACCCCGCCACCTGCGCCGCGTCGCACCGCGTAGTGCCGGAGCGCGTTCCGGACGGTCGAGGGCGCGACGTGCAACCGCCGGCTGAGATCGCGAACGCCGGCGCCGCCGGACAACTCATCGCTGAGCCACTCGTCGGAGTCGAGCTCAGGCGGTCGGCGGCGGGGTCGCCCCGAGAACTGCTGGTCCCGGCGCGTCCCTGCGGCGATGATGCGCTGGGCCACCCAGTCGAACGAGACACCGAGCTCCTTCGCGAGGGAGCTCACCGAGGCGCCTGCGCGATAGCGGGCGATCAGGCCGCGTGGCGCTGCGCCCTCCGCCGTCGGAGGGTGGGCCGACGTCGCTGGCAGCCCACCCCCCGCGGGATCACCGATGGAAGGATCCGTAGTACGTCTCGTACCGATCGCGGTCGTCTCGGTCATGGGCATCGAAGTCCGGCGCCGACTTGACCTGATCCTTCGTCATCGAGACGAAGACCGTGCGCTCGTCGTCGTCGACGCGCTCGATCACGCCCGCGGGGATCAGCCGCTTCTTGCCGAAGATCCAGAACCCCGTATCGACGACGAGGAACGACGATGCCGCGTCGTTGCTCGACTCGTCGATCGTGCCGATGCTCCCGTCACTCGCCTCGACGTCGTAGCCCACGACATCACGGTCCGGTCGCAACACCGATACCTCGTACTCCCACAGCGACGCCATCGTCGGGCTCCTTCCTGGTGGTTGGTCGCTCCTGCCCGGCCCATCGCTCGGTCACACCTTCGCGACGTCCCCTGGTCTGGGTATTCACGGCGTAGGTCACCTACTGATCAGCGAAGCGGGCACGCCAGGCCGAGGTGGCCGATCATCGTGCGCCAGGATGGCGCCGTGAGCTCGACGCCGTTCGACACGTTGATGGCCCACGCCGACTCGGCGCTCGTCATCGTCACGACCGCGTCCGACGACCAGCGCGCCGGGTGCGTCGTCGGCTTCCACACCCAGTGCAGCATCGAACCGGTCCGCTACGCGGTGTGGCTCTCGAAGGCCAACCTCACGTACCGGGTCGCGTTGTTCTCGACGCACCTCGCCGTCCACTACCTGGGAGCCGACGACATGGACGTCGCCGAGCTCTTCGGCGCCACGACCGGTGACCGGCTCGACAAGTTCGCCCACTGCGACTGGGCACCGGGACCGGGCGGCGTGCCGCTGCTCGACCGGTGCCCGAACCGCCTCGTGCTGGCCCGCACGTCCGTCTGGGACGATGGCGGTGACCACGTCTGCCTCGTCGGCACGCCGGTCCACGCCGACGCGACCACCGACCTCGTGCCGTTGCGCCTGTCGGCCGGCCACGACATCGACGCCGCTCACCAGGCCAGCGAGCGCAGCGAACCGAACGACCTGCAGGCCGACGCGCCAGCCGGCGACGCGTCGCGGTAGCCGGAGCGGATCCCCGTTCGCGTGGCTGACTCGCTCGCCCACACCGTCAGGCGTCCCGTCATCCGCGCGAACCGTCGACGCGCTCGTCCCAGCCGTCCTGATCGAGTCGCTGGAGGTCGCTTCCACCGCCGACCGCGATGAGCACCTGCCCGGCCTCGAGCACGAGGTCCGGATCAGGGTTGTTGAGGAACGATCCGTCGACCCGCCGCAGCGCCAGGACGAGCACGTTGGCTCGTTCGCGGAGGTCGGCCGACCGCAGTGACTGGCCGTCGAGGAACGAGCCGGCGCGCACCGGGATCTCCTGCATCCGGAACTCCAACGACCGCTCGTGCATCACGACGTCGACGAACTCGGCGACGTGCGGCTGGACGATGAACGACGCCATCCGCGCCGCGCCGAGCTCCTGCGGGTTCACCACCCGATCGGCCCCCGCCTGGGTCAACTTGGCGATGGTGTCGTCCTGCCGAGCACGGGCGACGATGAACAGGTGCCGGTTCAGGGCGCGACCGGACAATGTGACGAACAGGTTCTCGGCGTCCCCGGAGAGGGCAGCCACGAGCGTGGCGGCGCGGGCGATCCCGGCGGCGCGCAGCGTGTCGTCCAGCGTGGCGTCGGCGACGACCGTGGGGAACGGGATGCTCTGGACCCGTTCACGATCGGTGTCGACGACCACCACGTCGCGTCCGGACATCTGCACGTCGTGGGCGACGGCCCGGCCGACCCTCCCCCAGCCGCACACGATCACGTGTCCGGTCATGTCGGCGATCCTGCGATCCATGCGACGCCTCCCCACGTACTCGCCCACGTGCCCCTCCACCACGAGCTGCACCCCGAGCGTGAAGGTGTACAGCACCGTCCCGACGCCGGCGACGATCACCACCATCGTGAACCACTGCTCGGCGGTGCCGAACGGCTCGACCTCCTTGAAGCCGACGGTCGTCACGGTGGTGACCGTCTGGTAGAGCGCGTTCAACGGCGCCATGCCGAGGACGGCGTAGCCGACCGTGCCACCGACGATCACGAAGACGACCAGCAGCAGCGCACGCCACACGCGGGTCGGTGACGGCGATGTCGACCGATGGGTCACGGCGGTCACCAGCGCGCGCCTCGAGGATCGACCGACGGACCGCCCGCGCGACGATGGCACCACGCGATCATCGTCGAGCGGCGACGGTCGCGTTGACGTCGGCCACCGCCGGTCAGCGTCGACGGCAGGAACGCGACGCGCGCGCACGGCTCACCGCGGCGACAGCGAGCGGCGGGCAGGCAGCCGCACGTCCCGTCGATGGTCCGGGTCGGGCTCAGCCGGCGGCCCGCCGATGCCCGGTCGATCCAGCGGCGGCGTCGAAGCGGACGGCATCGAGGTGGGCCCGGAAGAACGGCCCGTGCCGCCACTCGTCCCCGTCCCAGTCCCAACCTGCGGTCCAGTTCGTCGGCATCGTGATGCCCCCATGGGTCGTGGCGCCGGCGAAGCGGACACCGAACACACGGCTGCGGCCGACGCGTCCCCGTTGGTACCACCGCGGCTGCGAGCACGTCACGAGGCGGCCGTCGTCGAACTCGGCCTCGACCGAGTGGACGGTGCCGTTGACGCGGATCTGGGCCACGGCGCGGGTGTCGCTGATCGACTCCCACTCGACCCATGGGGCGAGGGCGAACGTCGGTACCAGGAGGGTCTCGGCGGCGAGCCGACCGGCGGCGCTGCGCGTCGTCCCCGTTCCGCGCGCCTGCAGCACGGGGATGTGTCCTGACGCGAGCCAGCGCACCTCCCCGACGCCGTCCACGTAGCGGTCCGAGCCGGCGATCGACCATGGACCGAAGTGTGCGGTCGCGCACCAGATCAGCTCCGTGGGAGGCGCGAGCACCTGGCACGCGTCGTAGCGCCACCAGCGTCCGAGGCGGATCTCCCCGCTGGTGTCGAGATCGGCGCGGCAGGGCGGCGGGACGCCCGGTGCGACGCACCGGTCGATCCACGCCCGGACGGGAGCAGGCAGGGAGCGGGCACGGCGGACGTCGGGGATCGCCGTGGCCACGCCCGCGACGGAAGTGGCCATCTCAGCCCGCCTGGCGGATGGTCGACGGCGCCGGCGGCGAGGTGGCGGCGAGGTACGTGGCGACGTCCTCGCCGGCGACGAGCTCGTAGCTGACGGTCCCGGGGACGGACACGATGCGCAGGACGGCACCGAGGCCCTCGGCGTAGGCCCGAGCTCGGCGTGGGTCGTCCCAGTCGTACAGGCCCGCGTAGTCACCGGTCGCCGGGTCGTACATCCACAGCTTGGATCGGAACCCGCCGACGCCGACGAAGAACGGCGTGGTCACGATGCAGCACCGGCGGAACAACCGGTGGCGCAGGCCGTCCGGGCGGCAGCCGACGCCGCGCAGCCGGAAGCGGGGCTGCAGCACCGTCGGGACCGCGGTGGCGGGACGCGGCGTCTCCACCGTCGTCTCGCGGAACGGGACGTAGGTGCGTCCGTCGCTCATCGTGAGGCGGACGCCCACATGGTCGTGTCGCAGGCGGACCTTCCGGCCCAGCAGGAGACGGGTGGCGGTGGGGAACGAACGGACCCATGCGACCGGGCCGAGCCGTTCCGCCGGCGTGGAACAGGAAGTCGTCACGAGCTGATCGTCCGTCCGACGCCGCCGACCGGCCAGGGCCGAAGGTCACGTCGCGCGTCGTCGCAGACGTCGGACGACGATCGCACTCACGGATCAGCTCGCCGCGCGACGGGTGCCGTCACATCGCCGTCCCGCCGCTCGCGTCGGCGAGCCAGGATCCGTCGACCGAGCGCCGACTTGTGCACCTCGTCGGCGCCGTCGTAGATGCGTGCGGCACGCTCGTGGCGGTACCAGAAGGCGAGGATCGTGTCGTCGGTGACACCCAACGCGCCGTGCACCTGGATCGCCAGGTCGACCGCCCGCAACATGGTGTTGGCGACGACGAACTTGATGCCCGCGATCTCGTCGCGTGCCGCGGCGGCGCCGTCCCGGTCGATCATCCACGCCGCGTGCAGGGTCAGCAGGCGGGCGGCGCGGATGTCGGCGTCGAGCTCCGCCACCCAGTGCTGGATGACCTGCCGGTCGGCGAGCGTCTCACCCGACGGCGTGATGACCCGCTCGTTGGCCCGTTCGCACAGCAGGTCGAACGCCCGTCCCGCGATGCCGAGCCAACGCATGCAGTGGTGGATGCGACCCGGGCCGAGGCGCTCCTGGGCGATCGTGAAGCCCTCGCCCTCGCCGCCCAGCATGTTGGACGCGGGGATCCGACACGACTGGTAGGCGACCTCGGCGTGGCTGTCGTGACCGCTGCCGACATGGCCCATCACGCTGACGTTGCGGATCAGCTCGAACCCCGGCGTCCCGGTCGGCACGATGAACATCGACGCTCGCCGGTGCGGCGCTGCATCGGGGTCGGTCACGGCCATGACGATGGCGAAGGCTGCGCCGTCGGCCGACGACGTGAACCACTTGTGGCCGTTCAGCACGAACTCGTCACCGTCGTGCACGGCGCGGGTCGTGAGCATCGTCGGGTTCGATCCCGCCGTCTCGGGCTCGGTCATCGAGAAGCAGCTCCGGATCTCGCCGGCGACGAGCGGCCGCAGCCAGCGGGCCTGCTGTTCCGGCGTGCCGTGACGATGGAGGATCTCGACGTTGCCCGCATCCGGCGCCTGCGTGCCGAACGCCCGATGTCCGAGCGGCGAACGCCCGAGCGCCTCCGAGAAGAGCCCGTGTTCGACCATCGACAGCCCCAGCCCACCGCACTCGGTCGGCGCGTTCGGTGCCCACAACCCCATCTGGCGAACCTTGCGCTGCACATCGGCGAGCGCCGCCTCGAGCGTGGCCGGCTCGCCGTGGAGGAGCTCGCCTTCCAGGGGCACGACCTCACGGCGCATGAAGTCGTCGACCATCGCCAACATCACTGCGATCTGGTCCGACAGCTCGAAGTCCACGACGTCTCCATCTCGACCCGACCGACCCGGACGGCCGGTTCGTACAGCCCAGGCTGCGCCACGCGAGGGCGTCCGTACAGGGCCCAAGGTCCCGAGCGCGTCGGGCCGCCTCGAGCGACACGTCCGGACCGATGGCCCTCCCCCGCCGCCCGCCGCCCGGCGCATGCTCACGTCATGGATGACGCGACCCACCAGTGCCCGTACTGCCAGCTGCGCTTCGACTACCACAACGAGATCCTCGACCACGTCCTCCACGACCACCCGGACCACGCCGACGTGGCCGCCGGTGTGGAGCTCCACGAGCTCCCCCATTCGTGATGCTCCTCGGCTGGGCACGATGGCGACGGCTTGACGGCCGAACATCTGTTCAACCGATGCGGGGCTAGTTGGACGCGTTCGATGCCACCAGCGTGATCGTGTGGTGGCGTCGTGAAGAGGCTCTCGAAGTGGGAGGAGGTCGCTTCGCGCGACGGGTCGCCCGCCCGTTCGCCGCGATGCGATCCTGCTCAACTCATCCCTTGACTACCGAACATACGTTCGATACGATGGGTGCATGTCGGAGCACCCGATCACCGCCGCGGTGGCCACGCTCGTCGTGGCCGACCCGGCGGCGTGTGATCGGGTCGGTCTCGGCGAGCTCGTCGCCGTGGCGCAGCGGGTGCGGGGCTGGTTGGACGCCTTCGACGCCACCGTCGCCGCGGCGGCTGATCGGCTCGCCGCCGCCGGGACCGCCGAGCCGGCCGCCGAGGTGTTGACCGACGGCGGGCGCCGCTCCTCCCGTGACGCCCGTGCGGCGGCCGAGCGTGGCGCGGTGTGCGCTTCGATGCCGGCCGTCCGTGACGCCCTCGCCACCGGCGTGGTGTCGGCCGGGCACGTCGATGCCATCGCCCGCGCCAGCCGCGACCTCGACCCGTCGCATCGCGACAAGCTCGCCGCCCAGATCCCCGGGCTCATCGCCGCCGCCTCCACCACCACCGTCGAGGCGTTCACCCGTCACGTCCGCGACCTCACCCGGCAGCTGTCGGCCGATGACGGGCTGCGCCACCACGAACGACTCCGCCAGCAACGCGCCCTGCGCCGCTGGACCGACCACCACACCGGCTTCGCCCACACCCACCTCGCCTTGGACCCCGAGTCCGACGCCCGTCTCAGCGCCGCCCTCGACGCCGCCATCACCACCGAACGCCACACCGACGAGGACCGCAGCTTCGATCAGGTGCGAGCCGACGCCTTCATCACCCTCGCCACCGGCGCCCGCCACCACGGCCGCCGCCCACCCGAGCTCAGCGTCCTCATCGACCACGCCACCCTCCACCACGGGTTGCACCCACCCTCCGTCTGCGAGACCCACGACGGGTTGCCGCTCCCCCCCGACACCGTGCGCCGCCTCGCCTGCGACGCCGCCATCATCCCCATCGTCCTCGACAGCCACGGCGCCGTCCTCGACGCCGGCCGCACCCGCCGCATCGCCACCGCCGACCAACGCCGCGCCCTGCGCGCCATGTACCGCACCTGCGCCCACCCCCACTGCAGCGTCCGCTACGCCGACTGCGACATCCACCACGTCACCGCATGGACCCGCCAACGCGGCCCCACCAACTTGGCCAACCTGCTCCCGCTGTGTGACCGCCACCACCACCTCGTCCACGAAGGCCACTGGCACCTCACCCTCCACCCCGACCGCACCATCACCCTCCAACGACCCGACGGCACCACCACCTTCCACGGCACCACCATCGACGTCGCCCCCACCGGCACCCACCAGACTCCACCCACCACGACCACCCTGCCGACGCCGGCAGCGACACCGACGCCCGCACGGAACCGACACGACACCGACACCGACGACGAGATCGCCGCCATGACCGCCCTCACCCGAGCCCGCCTCCGCACCCTCCGACCACCACCAACCCACGCCGCCTGACAACGGCGACCCCGACCGGCCACCGCCCCAAGGTCGCGCCATCCCGAACTGTTCACGCCGGCGGCCACCAGCTCTCCGCAGTGTGAACAGTTCGCCGATCCGGCTGCCCGACAGCGGCGCCACGATGCGGCGGCGCTCGACGTGGTCAGCGTCACGCGGCGCCGTCGGCGGCCTCGATCGGGGACGGGCGACCTGCAGTGCGGAGCCTCGTCGTCAGGCAGAACGGGTGCCCCGGCCGGCTCGAGGTGCGCCGACACCGAGCACCGACACCGACGACGAGATCGCCGCCATGACCGCCCTCACCCCAGCCGCCTCCGCACCCTCCGACCACCAACAACCCGAGCCACCTGACACGGCGACACCGACCGGCCACCGAACAAGGGCGCCATCCCGGCTCACCCGCCGGCGTACGGTCAGTGACGTCGCGACTCGAGGTACTTCTTGTAGCGCTCCGCCGACTCCTTGAGGTCAGGGTTGGCCGCGAACACCGGCTCCATCTTCTTCCACGCCTGCTCCCGCTTGTACGGGATGAACTCGGTCGGGAAGTAGCCGTCGTGGGGGCGGTAGCTCTTCAGCACGCGCCGGGCGACGGTGGCCTTGTGGACCTCGTCGACGCCGTCGGCGATGCCCATCGTGGGTGCACCGGCGTACATCGCCTGGATCGGTGTGAGGTCCGTCGTGCCGAGCGAGCCGAGGATGTGGAGGGCGTTGAACGACACCTCCCGCAGCACGCGGGCCATCGTGAACTTGACGGCGGCGATGTCGGTGCGGGCCTCCTGCGTCGACGTCTGGTCGATCTTCCAGGCCGCCTCGAGCACGAGGAGGCGGAGCATCTTGATCGAGGCGTAGGACTCGGCGATCTTCTCCTGCACCATCTGGTGCTCGGCGATGATCTTGCCGTGCGACTCCCGGCTGAGCGCCCGTTCGCACATCATGTCGAAGGCGAGCTTGCACTGGGCGATGGTGCGCATCGCGTGGTGGATGCGGCCGCCGCCGAGGCGCCGCTGGGCCAGCACCTTGGCGCCGTCCTCGGGGCCGAGCAGGTGGTCGAGCGGCACGCGCACGTCGTTGTAGACGATGTGGTTGTGGTTCCGCGGCTCCGGCAGGATCTCGACGCCAGGGGTCTTGCGAGGGACGACGAACATGCCGTTCGTGCACATCACGAAGAGGATGTCGGCGACGCGCCCGGCGCTCGTGAACCACTTCTCGCCGTTGATCACCCACTCGTCGCCGTCCCGGATGGCGTGCGTCTTGAACAGGTTGGGGTCTGATCCCCCCTGTGGTTCGGTCATCGAGTAGGCGGAGAACATGTCCTGGTTGAGCAGCGGCTCGAGCCAGCGCTTCTTCTGCTCCTCCGTCCCGTACGCGGCGAGCATCTCCATGTTGCCGGTGTCGGGTGCGGCGGCGCCGAACAGCTGCGGGGCCGAGCCGTAGCGGCCGATGATCTCGTTGAGGAGGCCGAGCTTGAGCTGCCCGAAACCGGGACCGCCGAGCTCCTCGTCGAGGAAGATCGCCCACAGCCCGTGGTCCTTGACCTCCTGCTGGAGCGCTCGGACGTAGGCCTTCACCGTCGGGTCGGGCGACCGGATCGCGTACGGCAGGACGTAGTCGAGCGGCTCGACCTTCTCCTTGCAGAACTCCTCGACCCAGTCGAGCTTCTCCTGGAACTCCGGCTCGGTCGAAAAGTCCCACGCCATGTTCGTCGTCTCCTTGCACGTTTGCCTCGCCGTCGCAGTCTCCCACCGGGGCCGGTTCCCGCTCCCATCGACAGGGCCGTGCACCCGACGACGACGGCGGACGCTCGCCGCGCCGCGCGGCGGCGCGCGAGGATCCAGCGACATCCACGACCGGAGGGGGACCATGGCGACGACGACGACGACCGCGCCGGCGGGACTGCGCTCAGGCAACCCGGCGCTGAGCGACACGTTCATCCGGTCCAACCTCACCGCGCCGGCCACGCGGTCGATGACGGTCGCGGGCATCAGCGTCAAGACGCTGTTCCTGCTGGCGGTGCTGGTCGCGGGCGGCGTGTGGGGGTGGGCCTCGGCGTCCGAGCCCGTCGGCGTGGACCTCGGCACCGGATACGCCTCCACCACCGTCACCATCCCCGGAGGGTTCTGGCTGGCCAGCTTCGGGGCGTTCCTCCTCGGCATCCTCATCGCCGTCCAGCCCCGCCGCGCCGCGTTGCTCGGCCTCGTGTACGCCGTGTGCGAGGGCTTCTGCCTCGGCGCGATCTCGGCCATGTTCGACGCCCAGACCGAGGGCATCGTCGGCGCCGCGATCCTCGCCACGATGTGCGTGTTCGTCGTGTCGCTGCTGCTGTACGTCACGCGCCTCATCAAGCCGACCCAGAAGCTGGCGTTCGCGGTCGTCGCCGGGCTCGGCGGACTGTGCCTGCTCTACACGTTCGTGTTCATCGTCTCGATCTTCAACTGGGCATGGCTCTACAGCGACAACTTCCGCACGATCGGCCTCGTCGTCACCACGTTCGCGATCGTGCTCGCCGCGCTGAGCCTGGTGCTCGACTTCGGCACGATCGAGGGCGGTGTGCAGGTCGGCGCGCCGAAGGAGCTCGAGTGGTACCTGGCGTTCGGCCTGATGGTCACGCTCATCTGGCTCTACATCTCGATCCTCAAGCTCCTCGCCCTGCTCGCCCGCAACCGCTGACCGCGGCGGCCGCACGACCGCGACGTCGATCCGCCTCGCGCCGCCGCGCCTCAACCTGCGGCGGCGACGAACAGGTAGTGCCAACACTCCGGCGGGCCCTCGTCCACGAGGACGTAGCTACCACCGACGACGTCGATCTCGAGGGGAGGCGGGAAGCGCTCGGCGCGACCGATCGACGGGCCGCCGTCGCACCACAGCAGCATCCGCTCGCCGGCCTCCACCGCGACGATCATCGCACCACCCCCCGTCGGCGTCATCCCGCCCTCGCGGCTCCGGCCGCGTCCGGCGCCGTGGCGGACGCGGGCTCCGCCGAGCGTCGTCACGGTGGTGGGCACCGTCACGCCGTCGTCAAGCGGGGCCCGCGCCCGCCACCGAGAGACAGTAACGGAACTGCCAGACTCGTCAGACGGGGTTCGAGCAGCCCACGGTTCACGACTCGTCGGGTGGGGGCCGCCGCGACGACGATGGGCCGATGGAGTTCCTGGATCCTCGGGGGACGCCGAGCGCGCCGATCGAGCCCTACAGCGGCCGGGCGGCGTTGGCGGCAGGTGAGACGGTCGGGTTGTTCGCCAACGGGTTCCCCGACTCCGTCGCGTTCCTCGAGCACGTCGGCGCGGCGCTGCAGCGCGTCGTGCCGGGACTCCACGTGCGGTTGTGGAACAAGGGCAACGCCAGCGCCCTGGCGAGCGAGCAGCACCTCGGCGAGATCCAGGCCGAGTGCACGGCCGTCGTGGCGGCCTACGGCCATTGAGGCAGTTGCACCTCCGGCACCGTGCGTGACGGGATCGAACTGGCCCGCCGGGACCGCGCCGTGGTCGCGCTGGTGACCGAGCCCTTCTGGCCCCAGGGCGACCTGATCGCCCTGTCCAACGGCATGCCGGACGTGCCCCGGCTGCGGTTGCCGCACCCGGTGGCCGGCAGCGGGGCCGAGGCCATGGCGCGACTCGCCGACGAGCTGGCACCACGGATCATCGCCGTGCTGCGCGGGGACGCCGGCGCCGACAACCGGTCCGCGGCATGAGCACGTTCAGCGCGGTCGACGAGGCGGACGCGCTGGCCCAGCTGCACGCCATGGGCTGCACGGACGGTCTGCCCGTCATCGTGCCGACGCCCGAGCGGGTGGCGCGGATGGCGCTCGCCGCGGTGGCCGATCCGACGACGAGCCTCGGCGTGATGGGCCCGCTCGGTGCCGTGACGACGATCCAGAAGGTCGCCATCAACACGGTCATGGCCGGCTGTGAACCCGACCACCTGCCGATCGTCATCGCGACGTTGCAGGCGTTGCTGCGGCCCGAGTACGACCTGTCGGAGGCGCAGAGCACGACCCATTCGACCACGCCGCTCGTCGTGGTGAGCGGCCCGCTCGCGACGGCGTGCGGGATCGCCGGCGGGTTCGGTGCGCTGGGTCCGGGGCACCGCGCCAACGCCTCGATCGGGCGCGCCGTGCGGCTGTGCCTGATGAACATCGGCGGCGCCAAACCGGGCGTCTCGGACATGGCGCTGCTCGGTCATCCGGGCAAGTTCACGATGTGCCTCACCGAGGACGTCGACGCGTCGCCGTGGGAGCCGTGCTCGGTGGCCGCCGGCTTCGACCCGCTCGACTCGGTCGTCACGGTGATCGGCGTGGAGGCGCCGCACTCCGTCGTCTTCGTGGACGATGCCGACGATCCCGACTCGCCGCTGCGGCTGCTGCGGGTGGTGGCACGAGCGATCGCCAACCCGGGCTCGAACAACGCCTTCTTCCGGACCGGGTCCGTCGCCGTGGCCCTGAACCCCGAGCACGCCGCCGTCCTCGGCAAGGCGGGGCTGACGCGGGCCGACGTCCAAGGCGAGCTGCACCGGCTGGCGACGAACCGCCGGGGTGACCTCCGAGCGCTCAACCCGGCGTTCGCCGGCCATGGCGACCCGGATGACGAGCTCCCGACGCTGCCGTCACCCGACCACGTGCTGCTGCTCGTCGCCGGCGGCGGCGGGCTGTACTCGTCCGTGTTCCCGTCGTGGTCTGCCGGCGCCCACGCCAACCCGATCCTCCACCAGCGCATCGAGACCGACCAGGCCTGCGCCATCCCGGTCCCGAGCGAGCAGGTCGGCGCGGTGGGAGCCGCACGCGGGTGATCAGGCGCGTCTCGGCTCGGCCGACGACGCGCTCGACGGGCCGGCCGGGTCAGGCGCCGCTCGTGCGGATCGTGGTGGCGAGCGCGAGGGCGTCGGCCGCGCTGAGGCCGGCGAGGGCCGCCAGCCAGCACGTGATCGGGGCGGCGGTGCGTTCGGAGGCATGGGCGGCGACGCCCGCCAGCTCGAGGAGCGCATCGTGCTCCGCGGCGGTCGGTGGTGCGATGCCGGCGGCGGCGGCGAAGGCCGCGATCCACTCGTC
This sequence comes from uncultured Acidimicrobiia bacterium, assembly GCA_963750905.1. Lineage (GTDB taxonomy): Bacteria > Actinomycetota > Acidimicrobiia > Acidimicrobiales > Ilumatobacteraceae > JALZMG01. Next base: position 217,354 of record CAVVSE010000018.1, on the reverse strand, counting down.
GGTGCTCACGGCGTCGCCTCGAGCGGGGTGGCGGCCCGGTACCCGGGACCGGCCGTGGCGCGGATCTCCCGCACGTCGAGCGGCCGGTCGCACTCGCTGCACACGACGACGGCGTGCATGTCGTGGTCGCACGTGGTGTGGTGGAGCACGAGCGGGGTGCCTTCGGGGCCGGTGAGCCAGCGATCGCCCCAGGCCGCCATGGCGGCGAGGATCGGGTAGACCTCGCGGCCCTTGTCCGTGAGGCGGTACTCGTGGCGGGTCGGCGCTTCCTTGTACGCGACGCGGTGGAGGAGCTCCTCGTCGACGAGGCGGTTGAGGCGCGTCGTGAGGATGTTGCGGCCGATGCCGAGCTGGCGCTGGAAGTCGTCGAAGCGGCGGGTCCCGAGGCACGCCTGGCGGATGATCAACAGGTTCCAGTGGTCGCCGAGCACCGCCGCGCTGCGCGCGATGGTGCACGGCCACGTCGAGGTGTCGGTGCGTCTCATGCGGCCCGAGCCTAGACCGAGGGGTTGCATGTTGGAACGGACGTGTTCTACGCTCGGTTCCATCATGGAACCGCAGGAGAACAGCGAACCGTTGGCCCACCCCCACGGCGAGGTGCGCACCGACGTCGTCGACGATCACATCCTCGTGATGACGGTGGACCGGATCGCCAAGAAGAACGCGTTCACGCCGAAGATCACGAACGAGCTCGGTGCCGCGTCGACCCGACTGGACGAGGACCCGGCGCTGTTCGTGGGCGTGTTGACGTTCGCCGGGCAGCACACGACGGCGGGCCTGGAGATGCCCTTGTTCTTCACCGACGAGGCGCGGGCGGAGGCGGCGCGTCGGACGCGCGAGCAGGCGTCGGAGCCGGTCGATCCGTTCGGGCTGGGTCGCCGGTTGCGCAAGCCGTTGGTCACGGCGGTGCAGGGGATCACGTTGACGATCGGGATCGAGATCGCGCTGGCCGGCGACATCGTGGTGGCGGCGACGGACACGCGGTTCTGCCAACTGGAGCCGAAACGGGGCCTGGCACCGCTCGGCGGGGCGACGGTGCGCTACGTGCAGCGCGCCGGGTGGGGCAACGCGATGTACCACCTGTTGCGCGCCGACGAGTTCGACGCCGCCGAGGCCCACCGCATCGGGCTCGTGCAGGAGGTCGTCGCGCCGGGCGAGCAGGTCGACCGCGCCATCGAGCTGGCCCGGGAGATGTTGCAGTGCGCACCACTCGGGTTGGTGCACACGATCGCCAACGCCCGCCTCGCGCTCGACCACGACGAGGCGACGGCGATCGCAGCGATCCCGGAGATGTCGGCCGTGGTCCTCGCCACCGACGACTTCCAGGAAGGCATCGCGTCGTTCCTCGAGCGACGACCGGCGCACTTCACGGGACGCTGACCCAGCCCCTGACGTCGGGTACGACGGAGGCGGCGGCTCGCCGTGCCGTCAACCAGCAGCGTCGCTGGCCGGGGTCGCTCCCGACAGCCCACCGGAGCGGCCCGTCGGCGCCTCGCCGAGGTAGCCGATCTCGCGGGCCCGCATCACCCGCTTGATCGCCGAGCCCGGCTGCAGGCCACGAGCCGCCCCGACGATCTGCGTCGGGTTGTGGCTCCCGAGCGTGTGGGCCAACGAGTAGATGAGGGCGTCGACGGCGGCGGCGTCCGTGTCCGGGTGGTCTTCGATGACGCCATCCCACCCACGGGCATCGAGCACCTCCGCGGCAAGCGATGCGGCGATCGTCTCGCCGAGCCGCACCCGCGCCAGCTCGGCCACGCGAACGGGGATGCCGTCGGCCCGACGGGTGACCCGGATGTCGTCGGGGACGAGGCGCTGCTCGTCGTCGTCCCAGCTCAGCCGGACGTCCAGGTCGTACGGGTCCTTCCCCGTGATCGTCACCCGTGCGGAACGGGGCACCGGGCGCGAGACACCCGGCGGGCCGACGAGCACCCGGCCCCGAACTGTTGTGGTGACCTCCATGAGCAGCGATCGTAAACCCAGGGTCGAAGCGGCATAGGACTCATCGAGCCCATGAACGAGGAACCGGACACGCCGCTTGCGATCCGTGGTTTCCCGTGTCATCAAGATCCTATGTCGACGAGTGCATAGGTCACCGATGTCCCCTGTATCTTGTCGCACCGCGGACGAGCACTGGCGTGGGGCCATCGTGTGCGCGGCGTCCGATGTGGGGACCGAGGCGGCCCGCACTCGGACGATGCCCCGAAACCGAACGAAGAGCGACCTGCCATGCACCAGACCAGCACGACGAGCCGGCGTGGCCGCGCTGTCACGCACACGCAACCTGCCGTCCTGCGAGCGGCCACGTGAGCGGGTCACGCGGCCTCATCCGGTGGGGCCAGACGTTCATCCCGCCCGGCCTCCAGGGATCATGGTGGGACGCTCGCCAGTGGATCTCTCGGACGCTGCACCGGACCCACGAGCACGACTTCGACGCGCTCGGCCACCTCGGCCTGCCCCCGGACACCCACGTCCTCGATCTCGGCGCCAACCGCGGCCGGTCCATCGACAGCGTCCGCGCCGTGCTGGGTGATCAGGTCCAGATCACCGCGGTCGAACCATCCCGGCCGTTGTGCGACCGGCTCGCCGCCCGCTACCCGCACGTCAAGGTGGTCCACGCCGCCGTCGGACTCGAGCCCGGCGCGATGACCCTCTACACCCCGAGCTACCGCAACTTCCGCTACGACGCCCTCGCGTCCACCGACCCCGACTACGCCGTCGAGTGGTTCCGCTACTCGATGTGGCGCTACGACCCGCAGCTGGTGACGCTCGAGGAGCAGACGGTCGACGTCGTCCGGGTCGACGACCTCGGCGTGGTGGCCGACTTCGTCAAGATCGACGTCCAAGGCATGGAGCACGCCGCGCTGTGCGGCATGACCGCCTTGCTCGACCGGTGCCGCCCGATCGTGCTCATCGAGGCGCCGGAGCCGGCAACGTTCGAGCTCCTGGCCGCCCATCGCTACCGCCCGAGCTGGTACTCCTCGCGGTGGAGTTCGTACCCGACGCCCCGCCGGGGTGGGCGGTCAACGTCTTCTTCTTCCCGCTGTGACCGGACGTTGCATGCGTCGGTGACCGCAGCGGGGTCACGTCCCGGGCACCAGGCAGCCGCGACGGGTCCGGTGCGACGGCCAGAATGGGCCCGATGTCCGACGACGTGGATCTCCGGCGTGCCGAGCGCCACCTCCTGCGGTACGGCGCGACGTGGTCTCCGTTCGTGGCCGAGCGGGCGGCCGGGGCGTTCGTCGAGGACGCGGCCGGGCGGCGCGTGCTGGACTTCACCAGCGGGCAGATGAGCGCGATCCTGGGTCACTCGCATCCTGAGGTCGTGGCGGTCGTGACGGAGATGATCGGCCGCCTCGATCACCTCTTCTCCGGGATGCTGTCGCGGCCGGTGATCGACCTCGCCGAGGCGCTGGCCTCGCTGGCGCCGGGACTGTCGAAGGTGTTGCTCCTCACGACCGGCGCCGAATCCAACGAGGCCGCCTTGAAGCTGGCCAAGATCGTGACCGGCGGGTGGGAGGTCATCGGGTTCGCCCAGAGCTGGCACGGCATGACGGGTGCGGCCAGTGGGGCGACGTACTCGGCGGGTCGACGTGGCCACGGTCCGGCGCCGGTCGGGTCGATGGCGGTGTTCGCGCCGAACGCCTATCGGCCCCGTTTCGTCACGAGCGACGGCCGGCTCGACTGGCTCGCCGAGCTCGACGATGCGTTCGACCTGGTCGACCGGCAGAGCACCGGCGCCCTGGCCGCGTTCATCGCCGAACCGGTGCTCTCGTCCGGGGGCATCCTCGACCTCCCCGCGGGCTACCTCGCGGCGCTGCACGCACGCTGTCGCGAACGGGGGATGCTGCTCGTGCTCGACGAGGCCCAGACCGGGATCGGGCGCACCGGCACGATGCTCGCCTGTGAGCGCGACGGGGTCGTGCCCGACATCCTGACCCTGTCGAAGACCCTCGGCGCCGGCCTCCCCCTCGCGGCCGTGCTGACGACCGACGAGCTCGAGGCGCAGGCCCACGAACGCGGGTTCCTCTTCTACACGACCCACGTGTCGGACCCGTTGCCCGCCGCCGTCGGTGCCAAGGTCCTGGAGATCGTGGTGCGCGACCGACTCGCCGCCCGCGCCGAGACGGCTGGGGCCCGTCTCCGCGCCGGGCTCGCCGAGCTGGGTGCGCGGCACGAGTGCGTCGGCGACGTGCGCGGGCGCGGCCTGCTCGTCGGGATGGAGATCGTCGCCGACCGGGACTCGAAGAAGCCCGCACCTGAGCTCGGCGCCGCGATCACGAGACGGTGCTTCGAGCTCGGCCTCTCGATGAACATCACCGCACTGCGCGGGATGGGCGGCGTGTTCCGCATCGCCCCGCCGCTGACGATCACCGACGCCGAGCTCGACCTCGGCGTCACGATCCTCGACCAGGCGCTCACCGACGCGCGCGGCTGAGCGACGCGGACGGCCCGGCGTCAGCCGTAGGGCACCACCGACTCCTGCTCGCGTGGGGTGTTGCGGGCGACCAGCGCCCGAGCCGGCTCGGTGTCGCTCAGGTTGCGCGGCTGGTGTGGCACCCCCGCCGGGATGTAGAGGAAGTCACCTGGTTCGTTGGTCACGGTCTGCGCCAAGCCCTCGCCGTAGCGCGTCTCGACCCGTCCCGAGAGCAGGTAGATCGCCGTCTCGAAGCCGTCGTGGTAGTGCGCGTCCGCGCTCGCACCGGGCGGGATGACGACGATGTTCATCCCGATCCCGGTCGACCCGGCGGTCTCGGCCGAGATCCCGACGAAGGCCGGGAGCCGCTGCGCGGTCGCCACCGGCTCGACCGGCCGCACCGTGATGATGTCGTCGCCGCTCACGTCGTCATCATGCTCGTCCACCGCGCCGCGCCGCCGCCGATTTCGGGCCCGCGACCCGGCGGGCGGCGCATCTCCACGACATCTCCACCAGCGCTCCACGCGGGCCGGCGGTGGACGCGCGCACGATGCCGCCATGAAGCGCGCCAACGTGGTGCAGCGCACCATGCAACGAGTGGCATCGACACGGCCGGTCGCCTTCGTCTTCCGCCACACGTTCCACCACATCGACCGGGCGTCGTACCGCCTGCTCGGACACCACACCGTGAGCGGGTTCGTCGCGGGCGTCCCGAACATCATGCTGACGACCACCGGGGCGCGCACCGGACGCCGGCGCACGGTGCCACTCGTCGGCGTTCCCACCGACCACGGCGTCGCGGTCGTCGGCACGCGCTTCGGATCACCGCACCACCCCGCGTGGTTCTACAACCTGCTCGCCGATCCCCGCGCCGAGCTGCAACAGCCGGGCGGCACCACGAGCGCGGTCGTCGCTCGCGAGGTGACCGATGGCGATGAGTACGACGCCATCATGCGCGCCGCCGACGCCACGTACTCCGGCTTCCCCGTCTACCGGCGCCGGATCACGTCGCGACGCATCCCGGTGTTCGTCCTGCAGCCCTCCACCTGACCACCTCGGCCGCGGGCGGCGGGGATCAGACGATGTCGCTGTACTGACGGAGGTCGCTCTCCGACACGAACCCGCGAGCACCGAGGCGCGTCACGCACTCCTGGCACCACTCGGCACCGCGCTTGGCCTTGGCGCCGGTGAGCGCGAACTGTCGGGAGCGATCGAGCTCCAGCGGCTCGTCGAAATCACCGTGCTTGTCGACCGCGTCCATCGTGTCCCGGACGTAGCGGTACCACGTGCGGCCCTTGACCGCCGCCAGGTTGTCCTCGGCATCCTTGGCCTTGGAAGCCTTGTCCGCCTTGATCGACGGGTCCTCCAGCCAGCCCTTCGCCGACTGGTAGTGCATCTTCACCCTCGTCTTCATGTCCTGCTGGAACGTGTGGCAGTTCTGGCCCCAACCGAGCTTCCACTGCCAGACGCCGCTGTAGCCGCGGGCGAAGTTGTCGATCGCGTTGGTGACGCGGCTCTTGATCTCGTCGTAGGTCTCGACGGCGGTGTCGAGGTTCATCGCCGGATGGAACTCGGTGAGGCCCGGCTTCCCGGTCTCGCCGGCGTGGTCGTCCTGGAGGTCGCCCCCGTTCAAGGAGCCCGGCACGCCGAGCAGCGCACCGCTCGGGCTCGCACCATTGGTCGGCCACCAACCGTAGGACCGATCGTGCGCGAACACGCCGGTGTCGGGATCGCGCTTGCCGACCTCGGTCCACCAGTGACCGTACGAGCCACCGGGTACGTCCGCCGCGACGTCCATCCCCAACTTCTTCTTGATGATCCGGCCGAACTTCGGGTCGTAGCGCTTCATCTTCACGAAGTCGAGGTAGAGCATCTGCTTCTTGCGGCTGACCCGCTCGGCCGGCATCCCGGCGCGCACGTCGATCCCCGCTGTGGTCGAGCGACGGATCCGTGACCCGCCCTGCTGCAGCGTGTGCGTCAGCTCGTGGGCGAGCAGCTCGTCGCCCGCGCGCGTGCCCGGCCGGTACAGCTCGCGACGCACGTAGACGTCACGCCCGAGCGTGAAGGCGTCGGCCTGCAAGCCCTCGGCGGCGATGTCGGTCTCCGCATCGGTGTGCACCCGGACGTCGCGGAAGTCGGCCCCGAACGCAGCCTCCATGCGCTGGCGGGTCACGCCGTCGAAGCGGTTGCCGCTCGGGCGGATGCGGCCGGCTGTCTCAGCCGGGACGGTGCCACCCTCGGCGCCGACCGTGCCGGCGCCGTCCGCCGCGCGCCGCTGGACCTCCCCGCTGGCCTCGAGCAGCGCCGGCGGGCGGGCCAGGTTGGCGAGCACCTTGGCCGCGACGGCGTCGGCCTCCCGCTCGTACGCATCGTCGGCCGGCCCGACGGTCAGCCGCCGCCGCACCGCCGGGCGCTCCCGCTGTCGGAGGACCGGCTGCGCCTGTCGACGCAGCCGAACACGTTCGTGCATCGCCTCGCTCCCTCGATCGCGCGCGTCCCGACGCAGACGGTAGCAGCCGCCCGACGACCCGCCCTGGCCCTCGAGCCGCGCCGTATCGGGTCCGCGATCCTGTGGATCTCACCGCCACGCCGCGAGCAGCGCGGCGATGACCCGGTCGACGTCGAGCGGCTGCGCGCCGAGGGCTCGCCGGCGCGGACCTGATCGGCAGTGATGACCATCTCGAAACCCCCTCCCGGACGATGTCCTGATCGACCGTCACCGATCGACGCGCTCACGGTCGCACCCACCGGCTACAGACCGGCTGCAGCGTGTCCACCGGGTCGCGGCGGTGCTCGCCGCGACGTCTCCCGGGCCGCGAGGGGCGTTCGTCAGCGTTCGCCCACGGGCCCGAGGACGGGTTTCACGTCGATGATCGGCGTGCCGTCGACGGCCTCGAGGTTGCTGACCCGCACGGTCGTGCCGTCGATCGCGACGATGTCGACGCGATGGACACCGATGGGGTTGGGGCGGTCGGCCGACCGCGTGCTGAACACCCCTCGTGGCTGGCGCGTCAGGTCGTCACGCGGGCGCACGACGAGCACATCCCGGGCCGCGCGATCGAGCCACGTCAGCACCAGGATCGTCTCGCCGACGTGGAGGTCCCGGAGGCCGTCGGCGAACTCGGCGGCGACGACCAGATCGGCCTCGGGCGCGCCCTCGTCGCCCTGCTTCGGCGCGACGCCGATGTCGGCCAAGGGCGAGCGGACCCAGCCGATGGGACGCACGCGATGCTCCGCGGCGGCGATGGTGGGCGTCGCGGCGAGCAGGTCACGTTGGATGGCGACGAGGCTGCGGTCGTCGCGGTCGACGAGCCAGTGGCCGAACGCCACCTTGAACACCGCGATCGTCGTCTCGGCGGTGAGGTGCGCCCGAGTTGCCGAGAGTCCGCGCCCGCGGAGCGCGCCGGCGAGGTCCTCGGCGAGCCGAGCCAGCTTGAGGAGCTCGCGTTCGTACAGGCCGGGGTTGGCGTCGATCACGGCCTGCCGGCGCCGAGCGTGCCCCCGGTGGTCGGACGAGAACCACGATCCCGCCGCGTCCAGCGCGACGCGCGCGAGCTCGTCGGGCGCGGCGTCGGGTCCGGCACGTTCGACCGCGCCGACGAACGCGTCGCGGAGCTCGTGCTGACCGGAGAACAGCACCTCGCGCTTGTCGGCGAAGTGGCGGAAGAACGTGCGCTCGGTGACGCCCGCCCGCTCGGCGATCTCGGCGACGGTGGTCGACTCGAAGCCGCCGTCCGCGAACAGCTCGAGCGCGGCCCGCTGCAACCGACCCTTCGCATCGGGTTCCCATCTCGCCACGAGGTGCATCGTAGTGATGTCATCTCGTGACATCACGGGATAGGGTCCTGACGTCAGGACATGACATGACACCAGGAGGTCATCATGAGGGTGTTCATCACCGGCGCGTCGGGTTGGATCGGCTCAGCGGTCACCGCCGAGGTGCAACGAGCCGGTCACGAGGTGCTCGGGCTGGCGCGATCGGACGAGTCCGCCGCGACGCTGCGCGCGGCCGGAGCGGACGTCCACCGTGGCAGCCTCGACGATCTCGACAGCCTGCGCGCTGGCGCGGCGGCCGCCGATGGCGTCATCCACCTCGCGTTCAAGCACGACTTCGACGACTACGCCGGCGCCGGCCGGACCGAACGGGCCGCCGTCGAGGCGCTCGGCACGACGCTCGAAGGCACGGACCGGCCGCTGCTCGTGGCTTCGGGTGTCGCCGGCTTGGCCGGGGGCCGGCTCGCGACGGAGCACGACCGACCCCCGGTCACCGGTCCGGACGCGCCGCGTGGCGACAGCGAGGGCCTGGCGCTGAGCTTCGCCGGGCGGGGTGTGCGCGCCGTGAGCATCCGCTTCGCCCCCACCGTGCACGGCGACGGTGATCACGGCTTCGTCGCCGTCCTCGTCGGGATCGCCAGCGCCCGGGGCCGCTCCGGGTACGTGGGGGGTGGCGAGAACCGCTGGCCGGCTGTCCACCGCGACGACGCCGCCCGGTTGGTGCGCCTGGCCCTCGAGCAGGCACCAGGGGGGACGGTCGTGCACGCGGTCGCCGAGGAGGGCATCGCCACTCGCTCGATCGCCGCGGCCATCGGCCGCCACGTCGACGTCCCCGTCGTGTCGGTCGCCGCCGCGGACGTCACCGCCCACTTCGGGTGGATCGGCCGGTTCTTCTCGATGGACATGCCCACGTCGAGCGCGATCACCCGCGCCGACCTGGGGTGGACGCCGACGGGGCCGACGCTGCTGGAGGACCTCACGGCCGGCGTGTACGGCGCGTCCGATCGGGCCGCGACCCGGTGACGTCAGGAGACCGCGGCGCGGAGACGCCCGGCGGGACCATCGCGGACGACGTCGTAGGTCAGCAGCACGCCGGGGTCGCCGACGTCGGCTGCGACGAGCCGGAGTGTGGCGCGTCCCCCGTCGAAGAGTCGCTCACCGACTCCCAACACGGTCGGCAGGACGAGGACGCGGTACTGGTCGACGAGATCGCGGGCCGCCAGGTGGTGCACGATGCTCGTGCTGCCGACGACCACGACGTCGCCGTCGACGCGGAGGCGCTGCACGGCGGCGGCGAGGTCGAGTGGCAGGACGTCCGAGTTCGACCACCCGTCGACGGATGTGAGCGTGCGTGTCACGACGTGCTTGCGGGCCCGGTTCATCACCGCCGCGAAGGCGTCCGTCCGACTCGGCCAACGCTGGGCGAACAGCTCCCACGTCGAGCGACCGAGGAGGAGCGAGCCCGTCTCGAGGACCGGGGCGAGCTGGAACCTGTCGCCGGCGAACACCTGCGGTCCATGGACTGCTGCCCAGCCGCCGAACGGTGCGCCCCACGAACCATCAGGGTCCTCGACGACCCCGTCGAGCGTGGTGAAGGCGACGACGATGATCTTGTTCGACTGCGTGCTCATGCCGCCATGTACTTCCGTCGCCACGCGGTTCCATCGCGAGCGGTTCACGTCGCTCCGGTGGCGCATGCCAACCTGGCGACTCGCGCCGACGGATGAAGGGGATGCGCACATGAAGGTGGACGCCGAGGGTGCCGGGCTCGATGAGGCCAGGCTCGAATGGATCGCCGAGCACATGCGCAGCCGCTACATCGACCCCGGCAAGATCGCCGGCGCGCAGGTGGCCGTGGTGCGCGGTGGCGTGATCGGGTACTTCGGGAGCTTCGGTCTGCAGGATCGTGAACGCGCCGTGCCGGTGGCCGACGACGCGATCTGGCGGCTGTACTCGATGACCAAGCCGATCACGGGCGTGGCGATGATGACGCTGTACGAGCGTGGCCACTTCCAACTCGACGACGCGGTGGACCGCTGGATCCCCGAGTGGAAGGACATGACCGTCAAGGAACCGGACCCCAACGGTGGGTCACGGATCGTTCCCGCCCACCGGCCGCCGACGATCCGCGACATCCTGACGCACACGTCCGGGATCGGGTACGGGTTCGAGAACAACGATCTGGTCCTCGGCGAGCGCAACTGGCTCGCTGACCACGACCTCGCGTCGATGGCGCGGGCCTTCGGTGATTGGCCGCTGCGGTTCCAGCCCGGCTCGCACTGGCTGTACTCGCACGGGATGGACATCGCGGCGCGGCTCGTGGAGATCATGTCCGGCCTGCCCTTCGACGAGTACCTGCGCACGGCGATCTGCGAGCCGCTCGGGATGAGCGACACCGAGTTCTGGGTGCCCGCCGACAAGGTCGACCGGTTCGCTGCCTGCTACGGGCGCAACGACCGCAAGGAGCTGGTCCTGATGGACGATCCGACCACCAGCACCTACCTACGCACGCCGAAGCTGTTCAACGGCGGCGGCGGCCTGGTCGGCACGACCGCCGACTACGTCCGGTTCTGCACGATGCTGGCCAGTGGCGGCGCCCTCGACGGCCGACGTGTGCTCGCGCGCAAGACGCTCGAGTTGATGACGACCAACCACCTGCCGGGCGACGGCGACATGTCCGACTTCGCCCTGCCCATGGGCTACGGCGAGGTCGGCTTCGCCGGCAATGGCTTCGGCCTCACCGTCGCCGTGTCGAAGGGCCCGCAGGCTTCCGGCACGGTCGGCTCGGCCGGCGCGTTCATGTGGGGCGGTGCCGCGTCGACGACGTTCTGGGTGGACCCGTCCGAGGAGCTCGCCGTCGTGTTCATGACCCAGCTGCTGCCGTCGGGCACGTTCGACTTCGGCGGGCAGCTCCGGTCACTGGTGTACGCCGCGCTGCTCTGACCGGCACCGCACGGAGGAGCGATCGACGGATCCGGTCATCCCGACGGCGGGTCGGAGCCGCCCTCGTCGGCCGGCAGGGTGCGCCGTTCGAGCAGCGTGACGTCGACGTCGTGGACGGTGGCCACGCCTCGTTGTCGGAAGCCGGCGGCCTCGTAGTACCGCCGCAATCGGTGGTTGGCCGACGCGCAGTCGAGTCGAAGCACGGCCTCGCCGTGGGACCGAGCTTCGTCGCGCGCCCACTCGAGGAGCACACGTCCGAGGCCGGCGAACGTTCTGCGCACCGCCAGCCGGTGGACGTAGGAGGCACTGGGGTGGTCCGGCCACGCCGGATCGTGACCGGCCAGCGTGACCGTGCCCGCCAACGTGCCGTCGACGGCCGCCAACCAGGTCTCGCCGCGCTCGATCGGTGGACCGATCCAGTCCGACGAGAACGTCGCCGGCCACTGATCGATGCCGCGACTGCGCAACCACGCGCTCGCTTCCTCCAGGACCACCACGACGCGGTGGAGTTGGGCGGGTGTCGCGTGGGTCAGCTCCAGCCGGGCGGCCGCGAGCTCGTCGAACATCGGCCCCAGCCTCCCAGACCTCGGCCACTGAGCAGCCGGGAGCCGCGGATCGTCGAACGCACCGTCAACGACCGAGCTGTCGACCGACGAGCCCAGCCGATCGACTCCGGGCTGACAGACGCCCGACGATCGTGCGATCCTTGCGGTCGTGGGGGCCGATGAGGTGAGCGTGAAGGCGGTGGATGGCGCATCGGCGGAGGTGCGGGAGCAGGTCGGGGCGCCACCGCGCCGCGTCCGCCGGCGGCTGCGGATGGCACCCGTCGTGGCGGTCGCCGCGCTCGTCGGCGTGGTCAGCGCGAGTTGCGGCTGCGTCCCGCCGGTCGGGCCGAGTGCCGGCCCGGCGCCGGTCGATGGGCCCGCGCCGCGACCCGTGCCGCCGGCTCAGCCGGAGTCGCCGCCAGCGGCACCGCCGACGGCGTACCCCACGAACGTCACGGCGGCCGGCCACCTCGCCACCGACGTCGGGTGCGCCGACAGCACCTCGGCCGCCGCCCTCGACGCCTTCTTCCGGGAGCGCATCGGCCCCGTCCTCGGCCACGACTACCAGCACGTCTACCCGCTCGGCGGTGACCGCCACCTCTGGCTGTTCCAGGACACCTTCATCGACCACACCGGCCGAGCGACCTCGTTCGACGAGACCTCGTTCGCCCACAACACCGCGCTGGTCCAACAAGGCCGGTGCTTCACGTTGCTCCATCGTGGCACGGCGACGGCACCGACGTCGTTCGAGCCCGGCACCGGCGAGCGGATCCTGAGCCGCTGGTTCTGGCCCCTCGGCGGCGAGCTCAGCGGCGGTCACCTGCAGGTGTTCTGGGCCGAGATGGCCAAGACTCCCGACCCGTCGCCGCCCGACGGCCTCGGCTGGGTGCCGGTGCGCACGTGGTTGGCGACGTATGACGCCGGCACGCTGGCGCGCCTGTCGTTCGAGCCGGCGCCGGCGTCCGGCGTCGCGCCGATCTACGGCTTCGCCGTGGCGAGCGACGCCGAGCACACCTACCTCTTCGGCAACTCGTTCGACCAGAACCTCGCCCAGCAGGGCGGCTACCACGCCTGCCCGTGCTCGGCCACCCGCATGTACCTGGCGCGGGTTCCGAAGGGTGCGCTCGGCGCGCAACCGCAGTTCCGCACCGCGGACGGCTGGTCGGCGGACCCGCTCGCCGCGGTGCCGATCGTCGATCGCTACCACGCCGAGAACCCGATGCAGCCCCGCTTCCTCGACGGGCGCTGGGTGGCCGTCACCAAGGTCGACGGCTACTGGGGCGACGAGCTGGCGATCGACGTCGCCCCGGCGCCGTGGGGCCCGTGGACCACCACGACCCGTCGTTGGCTGTCGCCGCGTGGCAACGATCCGCTGATGAACACGTACCACGCCCACCTGGTGCCGTGGACGGCCGGCGGACTCGTCGTCAGCCTGTCGCAGAACGCCCGGGACATGCCACGTGACGCCTGGACTCGGCCCGACCGCTACCGGCCGCAGTTCTTCGCCGAGCCGATGCCGCCTCCGCCACCGAGCCCGGCGCCCGTCGTCGCCGTCCAGGAGCTGACCGTGGCGCCGAGCGACGCGACGCCCGCGACCGTCGAGGAGACGGCGACGACCGCATCCACCGCCACGACGATCGGAACGCCGGCGACGACCACACCGTGAGTCGCCACGGGTGCCGTCCAGCCAGCACCTGGCCTGGACGTACTGTGTCGGGCACGACGAGACCTCGGGAGGTAGCGGACCATGCGACTCGTAGGACTGTGGACGCAACCCGCTGACGCGGACGCGTTCGAGCGTGAGTACCTGGGCTCGCACCTCCCGAAGCTGGAAGCGTTGCCGGCGAACTCGGCGGTGCGCAGCGCCCGGTGCATCGATGGTCCGTTCTTCCGGCTGACCGAGGTGGAGTTCGCCAGCCTCGACGACATCCACGCGGCGCTCCAGGGCGAGCTCGGTGCCCAGGTCCTTGCCGACGCCAACGCCTTGGCGACGAAGTTCGGTGTCCGGCTCGACGTCGTCGTGGTCGCCGATTCGACCTGACGACGGCCCGGCACGGCGCGGCCGTCGGGCGAACCTGACCAGCGGGCGGCTCAGACCGGACGCCGATAGCTGGCGACGGCGCGGACGTGCACCTCGGGCTCGTCGGTGCCGAGTGCCGCGCACATCGGCTGCAGGTGTTCCTCGAGGAACTCCTCGAACTGCTGCTCCGACTCCCAGACCTCGTGCACGACGAACCCGCCCTCGACGACCTCGACCCAGTGGAACAGGATGCCCGGGGCCGGGTGCTGCCCGCCGGCGAAGCCCATCTGCGCAGACGCCTTGTGGTAGGTGTCCATGCCACTGACGGTGTAGGTCATGTCCACGGCGATGGCCACGATCCCCCCTCTCTCGGACGCCCGGCCAGCGTACGTGGAGCCGCCCGCCGTGCGTGTCGGCCGAGTGCTGCGGTCCCACGGGCCTGGGCTGCCTGCCGCCCCACGGTCCGTGCGCAGGGCCCCTTCCAGCCCCGACTACGCTCGCCCGCCGGCAACGGATCGGGGGAACCATGCGGTCTGGAACGTCATCCAGCATGCGGGTGATCGTCGGAGCGGCGGTGCTCATCGCAGCAGCGCTTGCACCCGTCACCGTGGGAGGCGCCGAGGCACGAGGCGGCCCCGCCGTGACCATCCAGCGCATCGGGCACCCGACGTGGAAGCCGGTCGACGTCACCGTGTTCTCGGCGACGATCGGCACCGCGAGCACGGGCTACGCCGAGTACGGGACGACCACCGCGAGCGTGCTGCCCGGCCCGGACCATGCCCCGCACCCCGACCTGGGAGTGGGGCCCGGCGCACCACATCAGCCGCCGTACCGGCGCGAGGTGTCGCAAGGCGTGCAGCGAGCCGGGTACGACAGCGGAACCTGCTTCACGCCAGCGGAGTTCTCGAACGGCGAAGCGGTGATCGCCGCGTGGATGGTGGTGCCCCACGGACGTCGCCAGACGGGCAGCTCACCGGACTTCCTGAGCGGCCCGATCATTCCGAACGCACGGTTCCCGATCCACGTCGAGGGCGTCACGTTCCGCAACGGCGAGGTGTTCGATGCCGCGCTCGTGGACTTCGACGTGCCCGCACTCGACGCGATCAACCCCGCGTTCGATGTGGACGGACACAGCCACTTCCCGTTCTTCATCGCCGACAACGCCGACTTCGGCCCCGCTGGCATCGACCTCCCCGGCGAGTACACGTACGAGATGACGATGCTCGACGTCAACGATGACGGGTGGACCATCGCGATCAGGTTCGTGATCCGCGCTCGTTGTTGATCGACCGCCCTCGATCCCGGCGGCGTCGGCAACGCGCGGCCCTGCAGCGTCAGTCGGACTTCGGGCTGCGGTTGGATTGCGCAGCCCGCACGACGGCGTAGACGGCACCGGCGACGCCGCAGACGACGAGCGTCCACAGCACGATCAGCCTCCGCTCGTGCGGCTCCGCTTGGACCAACGGCGTCACGCCGGCGACGATGACCGCGACCGACACGAGGAGCGCGAAGCACACGCCGCGGACATCGCGGAGCACCTGCGTCCGTTGGTGTTCGAGCTGCTGCTGCTGGATCGAGGCGATCCGTTCGAGGATCTCGAGGGTGTCCGACGTCTGCTCGATCTCCGACTCGAGGGCACCCAGGGAGATCGCGTCGTCGTGCTCGTCGCTCGCCGCGGGCTCCGGGAGCCCGACGGTCTCATCCCAGTCGTCCGTGAGCTGCGGGAAGCTCCGCCGTACGCGCCGGGCCTGGGCGGCGAGGCGCTCCTCGGTCCGAGCGTAGGAACGGCGCAACTCCGGGTCGAGGCCGCCTGGCCCACCGCGACGGACCCGACGCAGGGACTGGTCCAGGCGGTCGGTGGTGTCCTGCATCACCGACCGCAGGGCCTGGTCGAAGCTCCGCTGCTCATCGGCGGTGAGGATGCCGTTGCCCGGCTGCGACAGTCGCCGCACGGTGAAGGCGTCGAGGCGGCGCACCGTCTCGGGAGTGAGCTCCGCCGGCAGGTCGGCGCGCGACAGCGGACGACGATCGGGCCGGGATCCACCGTGCATCCCGCCATCTTGCTGCCACCCGCACCTGTCGAGCACGCCGCCCGTGAGCCGACGCCGACGCCCGTTCAGGTGATCGCGCGCACCAGGATGCGTCCGGGTCGGTGGTCGAGGTCGGCCACCGAGGCGGGCACCCAGCCGGCACCCTCGAGCCAGCCGATGGCGATGTCGCGGCGACGGGACCGTGAGCACGGCCTCACCGACGTCGGCGAGGCGCTGCTCGGCAGCCGACCTCGCCGCCAGCCCATCGTGATCCTCGGTCGGTAGGCGGGTGGAGATGCTGACGGCGAGCTCGCTGCCACCGGCGGCCAGGCGGCGGGCTGTGGTGAGGAGGTTGCGGACCGCTGCCTCCGGGAGGTACCGCAGCACTCCCTCCAGGAGGAACTGCGTCGGCTCGGCGGCGCGATGCCCGGCATCGGCGAGCCGCTCCTCGAGGCCCGGCTCGGTGAAGTCGGCCGGCACGAAGCTGATCCCATCGGTCCCCACGTGCAGGCGCGCCAGGCGGCCACGCTTGTCCGCCTGGGTCGCCGGGTGGTCGACCTCGAAGAACTGCACGCCCGGGGTGCGGAAACGCAAGGCCCGCCCGTCGTAGCCGGCTCCGAGGATCACGACCTGCGTCAGCCCACGCTCGATGGCACGCAGCACCGCGTCGTCGAAGAAGGCCGTGCGCGCCCGGATGTGCCGGAGGGTGTGATGGACCGTTCGCCCCTCGCGCTCAGCCAACCCCCGGAGCGGACCGACATCGTCGGCGAACGACCTGGCGAGCACGACATCGCCCTCCGGATCGCCGGTCGGCGTCGCCGGGCGCTGCAGTGTCGCTCGGGCGAGTGCCACACCTCGGGCCGTCAGGGAGGGCTCGTCGGGACGCACGGAGCGAGTCCACCACAGCGCCGTCGCCTCCTGCACACCAGCGCGGGGTCCACGCGGGGGCCCGCGGCGACCGGCCTCGAGCTCGCCGGCGGCACGCGCGCCACGGTGACCGTCAGACGATGGCGCCGTCGCGGCGGAGCAGCTCGATCTCGGTCGGGCTCATCGCCAGCACCGTGGCGAGCACCTCGTCGGTGTGCTGCCCGAGCAGCGGCGGCGGGCGGAAGTCCGCCATGTCGCTGTCGGCGAACTTGAACGGCGTCCCGAGCAGGGCGAGCTGGTGGTCACCTTCGACGACGTGGCGCACCATGTCCCGCTCCATCACCTCCGGGGCCTGCAACGCCTCGTCGATCGTGCGCACGCCACCGGCCGGCAGGTGGCGCATCTCGGGCAGCCACTCGGCGGCGGTGCGCGTCGTCAGCGCCGCTTCGATCTCCACCTTGAGCGCATCCCGGTTGCGGCTGCGGCCGGCCGGCGTCGCGAACCGGTCGTCCTCGACGAGGTCGGGCCGGCCGATCACCCGGCAGAAGTCGCCGAACAGCCGGTCCGTCGCCATCGCCAGGTAGATGGGCTCCGTCGCGGTGGCGAAGAGGTCGATCGGTGCGCCCACCACGTGACGGTTCCCGGAGCGCGGCGGGACTCGACCGTCGGCGAGGTACTGCATGCCGACGTTGCCGAGCGCACCGATCGCGGTGTCGAGCAGGCAGAGGTCGATGAAGTCACCGCGCCCGTGGCGCTGCCGCCCGTGCAGCGCGGCGCAGATCGCCGACGTGGCGTGGGCGGCGGTGAGGGTGTCGATGATCGACAGCGGATGTCGCATCGGCCCGCCGTCGATGTCGCCCGTCAACGCCATCATCCCCGACTCTGCCTGGAGGATCGGGTCGAGGCCCGGTCGCGACGAGCTCGGCCCCGCCGATCCGTAGGCGGAGATCGCCACGTAGATCAGCGCCGGGTCAGCCTCCTGGAGCTCGTCATGGCCGAGGCCGAGGCGGTCCATCACCCCGGGCCGGAAGTTCTCGATCACGACGTCAGCGCCGGCGATCAGGGCGCGCGCCACCTGCTGACCGCGTGGCCGTGTCAGGTCGATCGCGACGCTGCGCTTCGAACGGTTGAAGGCGAGGAACGCCGCCCCGCGCCGGTCACCCCTGGGCGACCGGGCCCGCAGCTCGTCGCCGGTCACGGGGTGCTCGATCTTGATCACGTCGGCGCCGAGGTCGGCGAGCTGCTGCGTGCACAACGGGCCGGCGATGATCCGCGAGAAGTCGACCACGCGGATCCCTTCGAGCGGCGGCGGGTTGCGCGCGATGACGGGACCTACGCCGGGAACGCGATGACCGACCGGCTGACGACGCCGCGCTTCATCAAGTCGTAGCCCTCGTTGACGTCGTCGAGGGTCAAGGTCCGCGTGACCATCGCATCGAGGTCCAAACGGCCGTCCACCGACATCTGCAGCAGGCGCGGGATGTCCGTCCGGAACTGGTTGGATCCCATCATCGACCCCTGGAGCTTGCGTTCGCCGAGGAGGTCCATGGCCTTGATCTCCAGGCGCTGGTCGTCGGGAACCATGCCGACGATCGTCGCGGTGCCGCCGACGTCGAGGGCGGAGAACGCTTGCTCGGCGGTCACCTTCTTGCCGATCGCCTCGAAGCTGTAGTCGACGCCGCCGCCCGCCAGGTCGCGCACGGCGCCGACGACGTCGTCGGTCGTCGTGGCGTTGATCGTGGCCGTCGCGCCCAGTTGCTGTGCCGTCTCCAACTTGGCCTCGCTGACGTCGACCACGATGACCATGCCGGCCCCGGCGATGCGGGCGGCTTGGATGGCGGACAGCCCGATCCCGCCGGCGCCGATGACCAGCACGCGGCTCCCCGGCTCCACCTTGGCGGTCCGGAACACCGCACCGGTGCCCGTGAGCACACCGCACCCGACGAGCGCAGCCGTCTCGAGGGGGAGGTCCTCGTCGATCTTCACCACGCCGTTCTCGTGGACCAGCATCTCCTCGGCGAACCCGCCGAGGCGGGCGAACTGACCGACAGGTGTGCCGTCGTCGCGTGACAGCCGAGGTGGCGCACCTCGCGGCCGGCCGACCGCAGCCGGGTTCTGGCAGCGGTTCGGTGCGCCGCTCAGGCACTGCCGGCATTGGCCGCAGAAGATCGACAGGCAGCACACGACGTGGTCGCCAGGCCGCACGTACGTCACGCCCTCTCCCACCGCCTCCACGATCCCCGACGACTCGTGGCCCAGCACGGCCGGCACCTTGAGCGGGAAGAGGCCCTCCATGAAGTGGAGGTCGCTGTGGCACAGCCCGGCGCCGACGGTGCGCAGCCGCACCTCCCCCGGAGCCGGGTCGTCCACCCGGATCTCCTCGATCTCCAAGGCACCAGGTTGCTGGTTCAGCACGGCGGCCTTCATCCGTTCCCCCTCGAGCGTCTCACCGGCAGCACGAACCACCGTAGCGGCCGGAGCGATCGCGGCCGAGGCCGAGCCCTCGTCCGGGTCCGACGCTGGCGCGGAGCGCTCGTCATCGAGCGTCGTGGGGTCTGCGAAGATGCGCGCCCATGAGCGATCGCGTGCATGTCGAGGTCGACGGTGCGGTGCGCACGGTCACGCTCGACCGTCCGGAGAAGGGCAACGCCATGGATGCCGCGATGCTGCGCGAGCTGGAGGCGGCGTTCGATCCGACGCCCGGACCGGGTCCGGCGGAGCGCGTCGCCGTCATCCGTGCCGCGGGCAGGGTCTTCTGCGCCGGTCTCGACCTGCGCGGCGACCTCGGCAAGGACCAGGACGTCGAGGTCCTGTTCCGCCGGGTCGAGACGTGGCCGCTGCCGGTCGTCGCGGTGGTGCAGGGCGCGGCGATCGCCGGCGGCAACGAGCTCGCGCTGCACTGCGACCTCGTCGTCGCGTCGAGCGCCGCCCGCTTCGGGATGTCGCTCGCCCAGGTCGGGCTGGCCCCGTCGTGGTTCCTCACCAAGAAGCTGCTCGAGGTCGCCGGTCCCGTCACCACCCGCGAGATCCTGCTGTTGGGGGACCCGCTGCCGGCGGCCCGGATGGCCGATCTCGGGCTCATCGCTCGCTGTGTGCCGGCGGACGAGCTGGAGACGCAGGCGGCCGCGATCATCGACCGGTTGGTCCGCAACGCGCCCCTCAGCCTGCGGGCGATGAAGGCCACGATCAACCGTCAGATGGCGTACCGCGACGGCATCCAGCACGCCGACACCGACGACCTCGTGCGCACCGCGATGCGCAGCGCCGATGCCAAAGAGGGCGTGCGGGCGCGGATGGACCGCCGCGACGCGGAGTTCACCGGCACCTGAGCCGGCGTCACTCGTCGCGGGGGAAGCCGAACAGCTGGCGAGCGACGATCACCCGCTGCACCTGCTGCGTGCCCTCACCGATGTCGAGGATCTTCACGTCGCGATACAGCTTCTCGAGCATGCGGTCGTTGCGCACGCCCGCTTCGCCGAGGATGTCGAGGGCGGTGGCGACCGCGTCGAGCACCACCGGCGGCGAGTACATCTTGGCGTAGCTCGCCTCGAGCACGTTCGACTCGCCCCGCTTGGCGCGGAACACCGCGTCGAGGTACATCAACCGCGCCACGTGCAGGCCACGGCGGATGCGGGCCAGCCGTTCGAGCGCCCGTTGCCGGCGCGGTCCGTGGATCGGGAACTCGTCGCGGACGAACTCGAGGGCGAAGTCGTGGGCTGCCCGACCCATCCCGACGCCGTGGGCCGTGTGCATCGGGCGCGTCATGTTGAACGTCGCCATCGACGCCTTGAACCCGCGCCGCGACTCGTAGAACGCCTCGCCGCCGAGCAGGTGGTCCTCGGGGATGCGCACGTCGTCGAGGGCGAAGCTCGCCGTCTCGTAGCCGCGCGAACCCATCTTGTGCTCGACCTTGAGGATCTCGAAACCGGGCGTGTCGCGCTCGACGAGGAACGCACGGTGACCGTTGCGGCCGAGGCCCGGATCGACCGTCGCCCACACGACGACCCACTCGGCACGCGCCGAGTTCGAACAGAACATCTTCTGCCCGGTCAGGACCCACTCGTCGCCCTCCTTGCGGGCGCGGGTCTGGATCCGGGCGACGTCGCTGCCGGCGCCCGGCTCGGTCATCGCCATCGCCCCCCAGCGGGGCTTCGAGTGGTCGGTGAACACGCGGAGGAAGCGCTCGCGTTGCTCGGGCGTCGCCGTCGTGCGCAGCGCCGAACCGCCGAGGCCGGGGCCAGGCAGCGACAGGGCGACCCCCCGGTCCCAGTACGCGGTCTCCTCGCCGACGAGGAAGTTGCGCACGGGCTTCCAATCCAGCGCCGTCGGGCCCTCCTCGTCGCCGATCAGCCGGGAGACGATGCCGCCCCGGCGGGTGCAGATCAGGTAGAACTCGTGGCCGACCGGAGGAGGAGCGCCCGTGCGGTCGGCCTCCAGACCCATCGGTCGGATGTGGGTGCGGCCGAGGGCGCGGACCTCGTCGAGCACGTCCTGGGTGCGTGGATCGAGCTCGATCACGCCGACCGCCCGGCCAGCGGGTCCTCGACCTCGAGCACGAACGCCGCGACGTCGAGCTCGGCGGCGTCGCGCGCGCCTGCCAGCATCGTCACCATGCGGGCCTCGCGGAACCGCTTCTCGGCGAGGTGGTCGACGATGAAGCCGTGGCCGCCGAGGAGCTGGATGCCGAGGTTCGTCGCCAGGTGGGCGGCCTCGACCGCCTCGAGCCACGCCTGGGTCGCCCAGAACGGCGCGTCGGGTTCGTCGCCATCCATCGCCGCGGCCGCGTCGCGCACGGCGAGCCGGGCACCGTGCAGGCGGGCCGCGGCGTGCGCGAGGTCGAACGCGTTGCCCTGGTGGTGCGCGACCGGTTTGCCGAACACGACCCGCTCGGTCGTGTAGCCGATGGTGTCGGCCAGCGCGGCGCTCCCCACGCCCACCGCGACGGCGGCCGCCCACAAGCGAGCGCGAGCGCGGACGGTCAGCGCGGTCCACGGCGCCAGCTCCCAGCGGCCCTGCTCGACGGTGCCGGCCAACGCGAGTCCGACGCCCCCCGACGCCTGGAACGCGAGCGACGTCACCGGCGTCGCCTCGTCCGCCACCTCGAGCAGGCGCAGCGCGTCTCCCTCCATCGCCCACACCCAGCGCAGCGCCGGCCACCCCGGCGCCCATTCGAGCAGGGACGTGCGCCGGCCGGGATCGACGACCGTGAACGCGCAGTGGGCCGATCCGTCCAAGCAGGCCGCTGCCACCTCGACGGCGAGGGTGCGATCGGGGCACGCGGCGACGGCTCCGGCGGCGATGCCCGGTCGATCGGCGGCGGCGAGCCCGCCCGCGTCCGCCTCGGCCAGCGCCTCGAGGACGACCACCTTCGCGAGCAGGCCGGCGCCGACGCCGCCGAGCGCCTCGGGGAGGTCGAGGCCCCCCAGCGGGAACCCGTCGAGCACCGCGAGCACGGCCGCCGGCCAACGCCCGGCCGCCTCGTGGTCGCGGACGTGGGGCGCCAGCTGACTGCGACCGAGCCGTTCGGCCGCCTGCCGGAGCGCCTCCAGCTCGGGCGCGAGCTCGAAGCCACGCATCCCGCGCACCATAGTGCGGCCCCGGTTCGACGAGGTCTGGGGCCGTCGAGCCGTCGTGACGATCGTCGTCAGCGCGAGCGAGCTGGGACCGGTGTGAGCAGTCTCAGTACTCGCCCTTGATGACGAAGAACGAGCCGCGGATGGTGCCCGCGAGCTTCGATCGCTGCCTCGCGAACTTGAAGCGCGAGGCGAGCTCGTCCGGCACCTCCATCCCGTCGGAGAGCTTGAACCCGACCGCCCGCTTCTTCGGGTCGTCGATGTCGTACATGACGTTGATGGAGAGCCCGCTCTCGTAGAACACGTACGCGATCCGGAGGTGCTCGACCTGGAACGCCGTCGCCTCGAGCGGCGGTGAGGCGATGACGATGTCCCGTTCCTTGGCGAGGATGTCGTGCACCCAGGCGATGGTCGCCGCGGCCTCGCTGGCCGGTTCGACCGTGAAGACGTGGTCGTACTTGTTCTTGAAGTAGCGGGCTTCGTTGGCCCGCAGGCCGGCGAGGGCGGTCGCCACGGGCGACGACTCGAGGCCGGCGGTGGAGACGGTGTCGAACTGGACGGCGCGAGCCATGGGCCGCACTCTCGCGTTCGGGCGCGCCGGGCGCAAGCACGACGAGCGAGCACCAGCCTCGGCTGGTGCTCGCCGGACCGGACCCCGCGCCTGGCCGGATGGCAGACTCGGCGGCCGGGGCCTGGCCAGGCCCGCGGCCACGGGGAGGCTCCATGCGGTTCGGGTACCTCGCACTCAACGACGCCGGTGGCATCCGGCCCGACGTGCTCGCGCGCGAGCTGGAGCAACGCGGGTTCGACTCCGTGTGGATGCCGGAGCACAGCCACATCCCGGCGTCACGCGAGACGCCCTACCCCGGGGGCGGCGACCTGCCCGACGGCTACTGGCAGATGATGGACCCGTTCGTGTCGTTGATGGCGGCGGCCGCGGCGACCACGTCGCTGACGCTGTGCACGGGCATCTGCCTCGTCCTCGAGCACGACCTCCTCGACCTCGCCGTCACGGTCGCCACCCTCGACGTGCTCTCCGCCGGTCGCGTCGTGCTCGGGGTCGGCGTCGGGTGGAACGCCGAGGAGCTCCGCAACCACCGCCCGGACCTCCCGTTCGCCCAGCGGTACTCGGCCATGCGCGAGCGCGTCGCTGCGTTGCGCGCGATCTGGACCGAGGACGAGCCCCACCTCGACGGTCGATGGGACCGCTTCAGCCCCTCGTGGGTCTACCCGAAGCCACAGCAACGTCCGGTACCGATCGCGCTGGGGAACGCCGGTCCGACGGGCATCCGCCACGCCGCGAGCTACGCCGACATGTGGTGCCCGATCGATGCCTCTTTGCTGAACACCAGCGGGCGTCCGGACGTCGACGGCGGCGTCCAACTGTTCCGCCAGCTCGCCGTCGAGGCCGGACGGGATCCAGCCCAGATCCCGATCACGATCTTCGCCTGGAACGTGCCCAAGCCGGCCCGTCTCGCCCACTACGCCGAGCTCGGCGTCGCGCGGGTCGTGCTGCCACCTCCGTCGATGTCGACGGTCGACGCCGCCGCCACACTGCGCTACCTGGACAGCGTCAGCGACACGATCGCCGAGCTCGGACAGCCCGCCTGAGCCGCCCGCGAGCCGTTCGACGATGCGGACGGAGCGCGGGTGTCCACCGTTCGGTGCACACCCACGCGCCGTCACCTCGTTCAGCAGCTCGTCGGGTTCTCGACCTCGGTGCAGGTGTCGTTCTGCAACGAGCAGTCGACGGGCACCGTCGTCGCTGTCGACCTCCCACGCCGACGCCTTGCCGTTGCCGTACCCCGTGTCGAGGCCGCTGTCGCCGAACTCAGTACGGACGCTCGAGGATCACCCGGTAGCCGTTCTCCCTGCCGATGTCGAACCGGACGAAGCCCGTGGCCTCCCAGCCATCGGCGCCGAGTTGGTCGAGCACCTGCTCAGCACGCTCCTCGAACTCTCGTCCGGTCTCGAACCGCAGCGTGCGGTACTGCCACCGGACCGGTGGTTCGCTCGGCCGGCCGTCCGTCATCCTGTGCTCCTCACTCGTGCTGGGTGTCGCGGTGGTCAGGATCACACGCGACGGTGCCCGCAGCACGCGCCCACGCCGGTGCTCGTAGCCGCACGGAGGAGTCGTCGAACGGATCGGTCGGGCCCGAAAGTCGGCGTCGGCTGCCGAGGGGGCGTGCGAGCATCGAGGCCCCCAGAGGAGGGTGTTGTGATGGTGGGTGCCAGTGACCGGGTCGAGTCGAGTGGGTCTGGCGACGACGACGCGCTCGGTGTGGCGGTCGATGCGATCGCGGCCGAGGTGGGTGTGTCAGGTGTGATCCGCGTCGATGTCGATGGGCGCCTCGTCGTGCAACGGGCCTACGGCCTGGCCCATCGCGGTCTCGGCGTCCCCAACACCGTCGACACGCTGTTCGCGATCGCCAGCGGCTCCAAGGGTCTCACCGCGCTGACGGTGATGAGCCTCATCGACGACGGCGTGCTCAGCCTGTCCACGACCGCCCGCTCACTGCTCGGCCCCGACCTGCCACTGATCGACGACCGCGTCACCATCGAGCACCTCTTGGCCCACCGCTCCGGGATCGGTGACTACCTCGACGAAGACGAGATCGACGACAGCAACGACTACGTCCTGCCCGTGCCCGTCCACGCCCTGGCCACCACCGAGCAGTTCCTCGCCGTGCTCGACGGCTACCCGATGAAACACGAACCCGACGACCGCTTCACCTACTGCAACGGCGGTTACATGGTGCTCGCACTGCTCGCCGAACGGGCCGCCGGGATCCCCTTCCACGACCTCGTCGACCAACGCGTCTGCCAGCCCGCCGCCCTCACCGACACATCGTTCCTGCGCTCCGACGCCCTCCCCGGCCGCGCCGCCATCGGCTACCTCGACGACGACGGGCTGCGCACCAACGTCTTGCACCTCCCCGTGCGCGGCAACGGCGACGGCGGCATCTACACCACCGCCACCGACATCCACACCCTCTGGCACGCCCTCTTCGCCGCCGCCATCGTCACCCCCGACACCGTCACCGAGATGACCCGCCCCCGCAGCGACGTCGCCGACATGGGCCTGAGCTACGGACTCGGCTTCTGGCTCGACACCACCACCGGGACGGTGACACTGATCGGCGGCGACGCCGGCGTCGGCTTCGTCTCCACCCACCACCACCGACACCGAACCACCACCACCGTCATCTGCAACCAGACCCGCGGTGCCTGGCCCACCAGCCAACGCCTCAACCAACTCGTCGCACCACCGACCTGATCCACCACCACACCCTGGCGGTGTCCCACGTCGACGCCGGGTCGGCGCCGACGGGTCAGGCCACGGCATGGCTCGCCATCGTCGGGAGCACCCCGTGCCCGGCGTCGCCGAACGCCGCCGCAGGCGGCTCGCGGCACGGGTTCGTGCTGCGTCGAGGTCGCCTTCGGCGTCAATCGCACAGGCCGGCGGGAACGCTGCTGCGGCACGTGTTGTGGGCGATGCGGTTGGTGCCGGTCGCGGTGGACACGAGGTCCGTCGTGTTGTCGGTGATCCGGTTGTGCGTGAGCACGTTGCCGGTGGCGACGGTGCCGGTGCCGGGGTTGCCCTCGCCGACGTCGTCGGTCAGGCGCACCGCCGGGAGCTGGTCGGCGGCGGTGTGGCCCTCGATGACGTTGTGGCTCAGGACGGTGCCCTGAGCTCCGGCGAGCGTGACGCCGCGTCCGTACTCGAGTCCGGTCATGTCGCCGCACTGGGTGTTGTCGAAGATGTGGTTCCGCGTGATGACGGCGCCGACGCCCGGGTCGACGTACATGCCGAGACAGCCGTCGTGGACCTGGTTCGCGACGATCTTGGCGCCGGTGGTCTGCACGCAGACCCCGATGATCTGGCCGCTGATGTCGTTGCCGGCGACGACGGGCGAGGCGATGTCGTCGACGCAGACACCGATGAAGCCGAGCTGGTTCGGCCCGGCGATGCGGTTGTCGGTGATGCGAGTGTCGCGTGAGCCGTCGCTGAGGACCGCGTAGGTGATCGGGTCCGTGAAGTCGTTCCCGGCGATGCGTACGCCCTTGCCGCCGACCACCGCGATGTGCGGGCCGGTGAACCCGGTGATGTCGAACCCCTCGATGCGGACGTTGCGCACCGGACGTCCCACGTGCTCGACCGCCGCGTGTTCGGTCTCGAAGGGCTCGAACGTGACGTCCTGCCCGACGACGCAGATGCCGGCCTCCGTCGGCGGCCCCTCGTCGACCTTGGGTCCGGCCAGCCTGCTGCACGCGTTCGGTGCGGGAGCCTCGGGCGCGACCAGGCGAGCGCCGCGGCCGATGAGCTCGATGCCATCGGTGGTGATGATGAGCTGCTCGGCGTGGACGCCTCCGGACACCACGATCGTGGTGTTGGGGGCGGCCTGATCGATGGCGGTCTGGATCGACTCGCCGGGATGGACGATGACGGAACGTGGGCCGGCATCCACCGGCGCGGGGATGGCGATGAGGGCCGATGCACCAACGGTCATGACGGTGGCTGCGGCGATGGTCGCCACGGTCTGGCGGGTGAGCGGTGTCGGGTGCATGGTCGGTTCCTGTCTGGTTGCTGGACGTGGTGAGTCGACGTCGCCGGTGGCCCGCGACGTCGCGACGGTGCCGCGGCGCTGGCGGCGCGGCTGGTCGTCGATGCGGCGTCGAGCTCCTCCGGGCCGACGGGAAGGCGATGCGCCGACGATGCCGGTCTCCGGTTGCGTCCGGGTTGCGCGCCAGCTGCGTCCAGTCACCAGGCCGACGACCCGCGGGACGTAGTCTCGGAGCGGTGGACGTCGCGGTGCTGGGGCCGCTCGTGATCGGTGACGGTGGGAAGGGGTTGAGCTCCACGAAGGAGCGCGCCATCGTCGAGCTGCTCGCGTTGCAAGCTCCCCACCCGGCGACGGTCGATGCCCTCATCGACGCCGTCTGGGGAGATCGACCGCCGACGACGGCCGCCAAGACGTTGCAGAGCCTCGTCTCGCGCGATACGGCACGCGATCCCCGCGCTGCTCATCGAACGGGTCGGTGAGGCCTATCGCATCGCCGCGGACCGTGTCGATGCACGAGAGTTCGAGGAGCTCGTCGTCGCCGGACGTCGTGCCCTCGAGCACGGCGAGGCGGACGACGCGATCGAGGTGCTCGCCAGTGCTCGCGGGTTGTGGCGGGGTTCGCCTGCGCCCGATCTCGTCGACGGCCGAGCGAGAGCGGCGTGCGTCCGGCTCGAGGAGCTCTTCCGCGCGATGGTCGAGGATCTCAACGCAGCACGCTTCGAGGTCGGCGGCGACGCCGCGCTGATCGCTGATCTCCACTCGGCGACCCTCGCCGAGCCGTTGCGCGAGCAGCGGTGGGCGCAGCTGATGGTCGCCCTGCACCGTGACGGACAGCAGGCCGAGGCCCTGCGCGCGTTCCAACGAGCTCGACGCGTGCTCGGCGAGCAGCTGGGCCTCGAGCCCAGCGACGAGCTGCGCGAGCTCGAACGGGCGATCGTCGCGGACGACGTGTCGCTCACCACCGCGTGGACGACGTCGCGAGGACAGCGGCACACGCGGCGGACCCGGCGCGCGGCTCCGCACCCGCGACCACCGGTGCTGACGAGCTTCGTCGGCCGCATCGATGAACGCCGCCTGGTGTCCAAACGGCTCGACGAAGCCCGGTTCGTCACCATCACCGGTCCCGGCGGCGTGGGCAAGACCCGCCTGACGTTGGAGGTGCTCGACCAGGTGGAGGACCGCTTCCCCGACGGCATCTGGTTCGTCGACCTGACGCCGACCACCGAACGGCGATCGATGACGTCAGCGATCGCCGAGGCGATCGGTGTCCGGGAGCTCCCCGGCACCGATCTCGACACGACCATCGCGAAGCGGTGTTCGTCGGCGCGGCGGGCTGCTCGTCCTCGACAGCTGCGAACACGTCCTGGACGAGGCTGCCGCGTTGGCCCTCCGTCTCCTCGTGGGAGCTCGCTCGCTGCGCCTGCTGGCCACCAGTCGCGAACCCCTCGGCGTCGCCGGCGAAGTCGTCGTGCCCCTCAGTCCACTCGAGACCCCGCCGTCGGGCGCCCACGATCTGACGGTCATCGCCGCGGTCGACGCCGTGCGCCTCTACGCCGACCGAGCCGTCGCCGTGGAGCCGGCGTTCGAGATCAACGAACGCAACGCCGCTGCGCTGGCCTCGCTGTGCCGACGACTCGACGGGCTCCCCCTCGCCATCGAGCTCGCGGCCGCTCAGGCCTTCGTCCTCGGACCGGCTCAGATCGACGCCCGGCTGGCCGACCGGTTCGCTGGACTGCAGAGCCACGAGCGCCACGGTCTCGAACGGCATCGCACGATGACGGCGATCGTCGACTGGAGCGCAGCCCGCCTCGCCCCGACCGAGCGCACGATCTTCCACCGCCTTGCCGTGTTCCGCGGCTCGATGTCGTTGGAGGCGATCGAGGCCGTCGTCGTCGACGACGATGTCACCCGCGCCGATGTGCTCCCAGCGCTCATCCGCCTGGTGCGCAGCTCGCTCGTCGTCGCCGAGGGGACCGGCGCCGCACGTCGCTATCGATTGCTGGAGACGGTGCGGCACTACGGCAGAGATCGGCTCGTCGATGACGGTGAACTCGAGCAGCGCCGAGATCGCCATCGCGACTGGGCGCTGGCATGGGCTGCGCAGACCGCGGCGGGCCTTCGCGGGGATCACCAAGCGGCGTCGCTCGACATGCTCGACGAGGAGTACGACAACGTCGAAGCGGCGCTCGAGTGGAGCGCCGACGACCCCGGCCGGGCCGCGTCCGCCCTCGATGCGATCCAGGTCCTCTACGACTTCTGGCTCGCCCGCGGCACCCGACGCGCACAAGGCGTCCACTGGAGCATGGCCATCGCCCAGGCGGCGGTCGGCGTCGCCCCGGCAGTGCGCGTACGAGCCATGGCCCACGCGAACGTGATCATCGGGCAGAGCGACCTCGCCGCGGCTGCCGAGATCGCCGCCACGGCCCGCCGGCTCGCTGCGAGTGCTCCCGACGACGAGGGCGCCGCGCTCTACGCGGCCATCGCGACCTGCTGGACCGACGTCGCGACCGGCGTGCCACCGCCGTTCTCGGAGCTCGCCGCCCCGTCCGCCCAGCACCGCGACCACCCGGACCGCAACTGGATCGACGCGATCCTCAGCAGCTGCCTGGCGACGACCGGCGACCTCGCTGGCGGCCGGCTGTACATCCGCCGCGTCATCGACCACCCGCGGCTCCTCCACGACCGACACCAACGCGGCAGCTTCATGACGTTCGCCGTCGACATCGACGCTGCCATCGGCGACAACCTCGACCGCGCTCAACGAGACGCCCGAGAGGCCTTCGAGATCGCCACCGACCTCGCATGCTCCTCGTGTGCCGCCCAGGCGCTCGTCAGCCTCCTCCTCGTCGATCGGTGCGTGGACCTCGGCGGACCCATCGCCGTTGCACGTCGTTCGCTCCAGCTCGCGCACGGCATCCGCGAGACGATGGGCGTCGTCCGTGCCCTCGACATGCTCGTCGGCGCATTCGCAGACGAAGGGCACGACGCGATGGCGGCACGGGTCGCGGGCGCCACCGACACCCTGCGGCGCCTCACCGGCTACGCCGAGCACGAGCCGGGACGACGCGCGTTTCGCCGAGTCGGACTCGACCGCGCTCGAGCACACCTCTCCCCGCGGACCTTCGAGACCCACTGGCACGCGGGCAGGCGACTCGACTACCAACACCTGATCGACGAACTGCTCGATCCCATCACGGACGGCGGTGACACGGACTGACGGCCGGGTCGGCATGTCGAAGCGCGAGTGGCGGGTGTGGGCTCGACGCCGTTGTGGGAGGCCGCACGGGCGCCGTCCGCCGAGCGGCGGGTTGGGTCGCTCGGTCTGCGGGGCATGGGGTGTCGTCGTGGCACGATCGGGCTGTCGATCGTCGTGGAGGTGTGTGTGATGGGTGTGCAGGACGTCTCGTCGCGGCGGGGTGCGGCGTGAGCGGACCGTCGTTCGTGGAGGCGCTCGACGACGTGGTGGTCCAGGTCGTGGCCCCTGCGGCATCGAGCACGGACGCCGAAGGTGCCTTCCCACGGGCAGCCGTCACGGCGCTCGGTGAGCGCGGGTTGCTCGGTCTGCTGTCGTCGGCCGACGTCGGCGGGCTCGGTCTCGGTCTCGGTGAGGCGGCACAGGTGGTGCGGCGGCTCGCCGGGTCGTGCGCGAGCACGGCGATGGTCGTGACGATGCACTACTCGGCAGCGGCGGTGATCGAGGCACACGGCGCGGAGGAGGTCCGTCGGGCGATCGCGTCGGGCGAGCACCTGTCGACGCTGGCGTTCTCGGAGACGGGGTCGCGCAGCCAGTTCTGGGCGCCGCTGGGCACCGCCCGCGCGGACGGCGACAGGGTGGTGCTCGATGCGTCCAAGAGCTGGGTGACGTCGGCGGGTGAGGCCGACTCGTACGTGTGGACCAGCCAGCCGACGACGGGTGGCGCGGGCGCGTCGCTGTGGCTCGTGCCATCGGCCACCGACGGGCTGAAGGTCGGCGGCCCGTTCGACGGCCTCGGCCTGCGCGGGAACGCGTCGAGCCCGGTGCACGCGTCGGGGGCGTCGATCCCGATGGCAGCGCGGCTCGGTGCGGACGGCGCCGGGCTCGACATCGCGTTGGGTGTGGTGCTGCCGGTCTTCCAGGTCCTCAATGCGTCGTGCAGCCTCGGCCTGATGGACGCGGCGATCGCCGCGGTGATCGGACACGTGACCGCAGCTCGCTTCGAGCACCTCGACCAGGTGCTGGCCGACCAGCCCGTCGTGCGCCAGCACATCGCCGCGATCAAGGACCGGGCCGATGCTGCGTCCACCCTCGTCGACGACGCGGTGGTCGCGCTGACCACGGGCCGGGGCGACGCCCCGTTGCGGATGCTGCAGTCCAAGGCCGTCGCCGGTGAGGCAGCCCTCGACGTGCTCGACATCGCGATGCGGGTCGGCGGTGGCGCTGCGTTCCGCAAGGACATCGGCCTCGAGCGGCACTTCCGGGACGCTCGGGCGTCGGTGGCGATGGCGCCGACGCTCGACGCGTTGCAGGACTTCATCGGGCGGGCAGTCTGCGGTCTGCCGTTGTTCGGGTGAGGATGTCATCGTGACCGTCACCTCGACTCACCGCCCGTTCACCCTCGGAGCCGTCGCATATGACCCGAAGGTCGTCACGATCTGGGAGGGCTTCGCCGACTGGTTCGCGGCCCACGACTTCGCGTTCGACTACGTCCTCTACTCCAACTACGACGCGCAGGCCGATGCGCACCTCGCCGGCGACGTCGACGTGACGTGGGATTCGCCGCTGGCGTGGGTTCGGACGCGCCGGCTCGCCGCGGCTGCGGGTCGCACGGCGCACGCCGTGGCGATCCGCGACACCGATCAGGACCTCACCTCGGTCGTCGTTGTTCGGGCCGACAGCGACGCCGTCGACGTCGCCGGGCTCGCCGGCCGTCGCGTCGCCACCGGGGCCGCCGACTCGCCGCAGGCCACGCTGCTGCCGCTGGCCCACCTCGCCGGAGCCGGGCTCGACCCGGCGTCATCGTTCGACGTGCAGCGCTTCGACGTGATGGTCGGCAAGCACGGCGATCACGTCGGCGGCGAACGCGACGCCGTCAAGGCCCTCATGGCCGGGGCGGTCGATGCCGCGTGCCTCATCGACGGCAACCACCTCGCCTTCGCGAAGGAGGGCCTCCTCGACGCCGGATCGGTCCGGGTGCTCACCCGCACGGCGCCGTACGACCACTGCACGATGACCGTGTTGGACGACGCCGATGCGCAGACCGTCGAGCGGTTCGTCGCGTTGCTGTTGTCGATGTCGTTCGACGACCCGGCCGTGCGACCGCTGCTCGAGCTCGAGGGCCTGCGCGAGTGGCGACCCGGCCGCACCACGGGCTACGACCTGCTCGAGGGTGCCGTCGACCGGCTCGGCTTCTACGGATCCGACGGATCCATCCCACCGGCAGGTCTGCTCCGTTGACCCCGCCGCCGACCGTCCACGTCGGCGCGCTCGGTGTCGACGGCGGCGCCCACATCCTCGTGAAGGTCGCGCTGCGCGACGTCCGATCCGGGGCCGGCATCGAGGTGCGCGGGACCCACCCCGACCTCCTCGGCCAGCTCGCCACCTGGTGCCGCCTCCAGGGGCACCGGCTCCGCGTCACCGACGACGGACGGCCGGACGGCGAGGTCGTGGTCATCGTCGAGCGCGGCGCAACTGCTGAGTCGAGGCTCGTCGGCGCGGTTCGGGCGGGCGACCCGGCGCCGCACGCCGACACCCTCGTGGAGCGTCCGGCGTCGGACTGGGGGTTGGCGGCGCGCGGCGTGCTGGTCGAGCCGGGCGGACCGACGCCGCCGTTCGACCTCGACCATCGTGACGAGATCTGGGCCGACCGCGCCGACCGGCTCTACGCCCAGGCCCTCGCCGGCCAGTGGGATCCCAACACCGCGATCGACTGGACGGCGGCGGTCGTCGACGCGCCGTCGATCGAGGACGCCGTGGTGCAGGTCATGACGTTCCTCGTCGAGAACGAGGAAGCCGCGCTCGTGGTGCCGGCACGGTTCCTCGGGCGCATCCACCCCCACTTCCGCGAGATCCAACAGGTGCTCGCGATCACCGTCGCCGACGAGGCCCGCCACATCGAGGTCTTCAGCCGACGCGCCGCCCTGTCAGGCCGGCCGCTCGCCCTGTCGACCGTCGGCGGGCGGGCGTCGCTGCAGACATTGCTCGACGAGCCGGACTTCGCCACGGCGTCGTTCCTGCTGTCGGTCATGGGAGAAGGCACGTTCGTCTCACTGCTCGGGTTCCTCGAACGCCACGCGCCCGACCCGCTCACGCGCCGCATCGCCCACCTCACCCGCACCGACGAGGCCCGCCACGTCGCGTTCGCGCTCGGCCACCTCGAACGCCACGCGGCCCTCGATCCCGACGTCCGCCCGCGGCTGGCGCGGGCGGTCGAACGACGCCACGCCGCGTTGCGCACGACGGCGGGCCTCAACGACGAGGTCTTCGACAGCCTCGTGGTGCTGGCCGCCGGGGCGATCACCCCGACCGCCATCGCTGCCGGCTGGCGAGCGGTGCACGACCTCCAACGCGACATGGACGACAGCCGCCGCAACCGCCTCGCCCGACTCGGCTTCACCCCAGGAGAGACCGAGGAGCTCTCCGCGCTGCACACCCGCAACTTCATGTAGACCTGTCCCACCGGGTCGCGCCGCGAAGCGTCACCCCCCTTCGACACCGCGAGCGCTGGTCGTCGTCGGTCGACGTCGCCGGGCGGGTCTGCCAGAGTCAGCCGATGACCACCTGTCCGAGCTGCCGCGACATCGCCGAGGCCGAGGCGCGGCGGTACCCATGGGCGATCGCCCGGCTGCGCGGCGGCTACGTGTGGCTCAACCCGTGTCAGCACTACCCCGGCTCGGTCTTCTTCGTCGCTCGCGAGTGCGTCGCCGAGCTCCACGAGCTGGACGCCGACGAACGGCACGTCCACCTCGCGGAGATGGTCGACGTCGCCGCCGCGGTGCAGCGAGAGTTCGACGCCCGCAAGATGAACTACGAGGCGCTCGGGAACTCCGTCGCCCACGTCCACTGGTGGCTGACGCCGCGACCGCACGACGATCCTCGGCCGCAGGGCCCGATCTGGGAGGACATGGACTTCCTGCGCGACCTCTGGACGCGAGGTGCTCAGCCGGAACCGGACGAGGCCGGTGCCTTGCGCCGACGAGTGCTGCACGCGCTCGTCGTCAGCGGCGTGACGATCGAGGCGGATCTCACCGATCGAGGGGCGCGTCGACCGTCCGGTGCCTCCTGATCGCGACTGGCCAGCGCGTTCCCTCGGGCGGCCTTCAGCCGAGCTGTTCGGCCAGTCCGACGACGATGCCCTCCGGGCCGCGGACGTAGCACAGCCGGGAGAGGTCCTCGTACTGCGCCACCTCGCCGACCAGCTCGGCGCCATGGGTGCGCAGGCGGGCGAGGACGTCCTCGATGTCGTCGACGGCGAACATGACGCGACGGATGCCCAGCGTGTTCGCCGGTGCGTCCTTCGGTTCGGCGCTGATCGCCTTCGGGGTGTGGAACATCGCCAACTCGATGCGGCCGTGGCCGTCCGGGGTCCGCAGCATCGCGACCTCCTGGCGGACGTCGTCGATCCCGATGACTCGCTCCACCCAACGTCCCTCGATCGGACCCTTGCCCTCCAGCTCCATGCCGAGCTCGACGAAGAAGGACACGACCGCGTCGAGGTCGTCGACGACGATGAGGACGTTGTCCATCCGCTGGATCGTCATGCTGGGTCTCCTTGGTCTGTGTGCGGCCGCATCGCCGCGTCTCCCGTGAGGCGAGGCTGCCAAGCCGCTCTCGACATCGGGCACGCGGCCGAACCACGGATGACCATCGTGTGCGACGCGAGCAGCGGGCCCGGACGTCCGTGCGTGGTCAGGCTGCGAGCCACGTGGCGGCCGGCTGCCGCTCGACGCGGAGGAGCTGCGTGCCGAGCGCGATGGCCCAGCCGTCACGGGCGACGGCCATCGGCCAGGCACCGCCGCGTGGCTGCCGGATCTCCGCGACGAGGTGACGAACACCGCCGTACTCGACGATGTCGCCCTGCTCGAGCTGTGCTGCTGCGATGACCATGTCGGGACCCCCTTCCGCGTCTGTCCGATGTACGAGTGACGACGCGAGCCGGTTCATCTCATCGGGACCTTGCAAGCGGTCGCCGAGCACGCGCGTCAGTGATCGCTGCTGTTCCGGCCGGCTGCTGCACGCGGTGCACCGCTCGGCCCGTCGCGCTCGGGCTGGACGCGAGCGCGGACGTGTTCCTTGAGCTCCGTGATGAAGGCTGCGGCGAGTGGGCTGAGTGGAAGGCTGGCATGTCGAGCGATGCTGATCGGTCGACCGAGACGCCATCCGCGGACCTCGATCTCGACGAGTGATCCGGCGGCCTGCTCGACCTCGATGGCGAGGCGGCTCATGGCGGCGACGGCGCCGCCGTCGGCGACGACGAGCTTGATGGCTTCCCACGACGGCAGCGCGAGGCGGCGCCGTGGTGCGGCGCCGATCGCTCGCAACGCCGCTTCGAGGGCGACGCGGGTTGCCGAGCCCTCTTCGCGGTGGACCCAGAGGAGGTCGTCGATCTCGCTCGGGCGGAGCCGCGAGCGACGCAGTGACGGCGCGGCGACGAGCACGACATCGTCGTCCAGGATGGGTTCGACGTCGAGCTCGGGGCCCCCGCCGAAGCCGCCGATGATGCCGAGCTCGACTTCGTGGTGATCGAGGGCCGCAAGGGTCTCCGCGGATGTCCCGAGCTGAAAGGCCACCTCGACGTAGGGGCGGTGCTCGATGAACCGGCGCACGACTCGCGGGACGAGGTACGTG
This sequence comes from uncultured Acidimicrobiia bacterium, assembly GCA_963750905.1. GTDB lineage: Bacteria > Actinomycetota > Acidimicrobiia > Acidimicrobiales > Ilumatobacteraceae > JALZMG01. Next base: position 181,799 of record CAVVSE010000018.1, on the reverse strand, counting down.
CCGGGCGTGCCAGACGCGGCGATCCGCAACGTGCCGACCTCGGCCTCGGCGAGGGCGCGCACGCCTCGCTCCGCCTGGTCGAGCAGGGCGTCAGCACGCATGACGTAGCCGGCAAGGAACTCCCCCGCCGGCGTGAGCTGGAAGACGGGGCGTCGGATGACGAGCGCGACGCCGATCTCACGTTCCAACGCCGCGATGTGCTTGGAGACCGCCGGCTGGCTGAGATGGAGCCGCCGCGCCGCGCCGACGAAGGACCGGGCCTCGGCGACGGCCTGGAACGCCCGCAGGCGAGCTTCCAACAACATGAGGAGAAGTTATGTCCTTCGGCACCAACGTGTATTTGCCTCTTTCCGGTGCCGGCCCGACGATTGGGCCGAGGCGACGAGGGAGGTCACCATGAACCGACGCTGGGCTCGTGCGACCGGCGCGGCGTTGCTCGCCGTGGTGTCAGCGGCGAGCGGCGCGACGGGTGCGGCGAGCGGTGCCCACGTCCGCCAACTGGACCCCGGCAGCAACCCGGCGGACCGCGGGCCGCGCAACGGATCCGTGTGGGTCGTGAACCGCGACCGCGGTGAGGTCACGATCTTCGACGCCAGCTCGGGCCGCCCGTTGGCGACGCGGCCGACCGGAGCGGGCGCTCACGAGGTCGCCATCGCGAGCGACGCCGACGAGGCGTACATCACGAACGAGAACGAGAACACCGTCTCCGTCGTCTCCACACGCACGCTCGACGCATCGAAGATCTCCCTCGGGCCCCGGCCCCATCACGCCGAGCCGAGCCGCGACGGCGACACCATCCTCGTGGGGCTGGTCGGGATCAACCAGGTCGCGGCGATCGACACGCGCACCGACCAGACGAGGATGTACACGTCGAGCGACAACCCGGCCGCCACGGCCCACGGACCGTACCTCCGTCGCGACACCATCTACGTCGCTCATGAGATCGGCGACGAGGTCACCGGCATCGACACTGCGACCGGGGTCATCGAGATGAGCGTCCGCGGGATCTCCCAGCCGACCGAGGTGCTCCCCGACCGGCACGAACGACTCCTGTACGTCGCGGCGCGCGGCGAGGGATCGATCAAGGTCATCGACCTGGGGACCAGCGCCGTCATCGCCGACGTCGCGGTAGGCATCCAGCCCGAGACCATGCTGCTCACCCGCGACGAGCACACGCTGATCGTCACGATGCGCGGCACACCCGCCCGCCTCGCGTTCATCGACACCAGGAGCCTCACGCTCACCGACACCATCGACCTCGCCGGACCCGGCACGTTCGGTGACCTCGCCGCGATCTCGACCGACGGCCGACACGTCTACGCCACGTACGACCGAGGCGCGACCGGCATCGGCGGCGTCGCCGTTGTCGACGTCAAGGACCGCACCGTCGTCGACACGTGGGACTACCCCACTCCCGGACGCACCCACGGTGTGGCGTTCACGAACCACCAGCCGAGCTGACCCACCCGCCGCCACCACGTAGCCGGCGCGATCCGCTCCCGGTCAGCGGGCCGCGTCGCTCGCCACCACATCGGGTTCACACCTGCTGCCCAGCGGCGAGCGTTGCCAGGCGATCACCCGGGTGAGCGGCGCGCCAGCGCAGCCGGTCCGCGGGGAGCCGTCGCGGCCGGTCGAGCGGGCGCCTACTGCTCGGCGGCGAGCTCAGCGAGGAGGCTCTTCATGCGGGCGATCTCGACCTGCTGATCGGACTCGACGTGCTGGGCGAGCTGGAACACCTGCGGTTCCTGTCCGCCGAGGCCCGCCGTCAGGAGCTGCTCGACCATCATCACGGCGCCCTCGTGGTGGACGACCATGTACTGCAGGAAGAGCTCGTCGAAGTCCGCGCCCCGCGCCGCTTCGAGATGGGCGAGCTGCTCGGCGGTGAGCATCCCCGGCATCAGGTCGACGGCGTCACCGTGCGCGCCGTGGGCGTCGGGCACGTCCTCGCCGCGCTCGGCGAGCCAGGCCTCGAGCTGCGCGATCTCGTCGCGTTGCGAGACGTCCATGCGCTCGGCCATCTGCGGCAGGTCGCTGCGCCCGGCGCGCGCGGCGACCAGCGCGGTCATCGTCAACGCCTGCTGGTGGTGGTGGATCATCCCCTGCACGAACGCCACGTCGGCGTCGGTGTAGCCCGGCGTCTCGAGCTCGGCGACCTCGTCGGGCGCGAGCTCCCGGTTGGTCGCACCGGGTGCGCCGATCTGAACGACTGGCGCCGCCGCCGTGGGAACAGCCGCCGCGTCGTCGTCGTCCGACGAGCACGCGGCGGACGTCAGGGCGAGCAGCACGACGGCCGCGGCTCGATGGGCGTGCAGGGTCGGCATCTGTCTCCGGGGGCGCGAGTTCGGTCTAGATTGCACCGGATCGTACGGTCCACGGCGTTGCCCACCGCGGCGCCTGGGGGACGGACCGTGTCACAACCAAGGGGGGATCCGTGGCACCGACTCCAGTCGATCGGCGTCGCCGACGCGCGCGGCGTCTGGCCGTCCTCGTCGGCGCGGGTCTGTTGGCGCTCGCCCCGGCCACCGTCTTGGGGCAGTCCGCCGACGACGACCCGCGTGTCGGCCTCGCGCCGGGCTACTTCCCGTGGAGCGAGGCGAGCAGCAACATCGAGCTGATCGACAACGATCCACGGGTCGCGCCGTTCGACGCCGCACCTGGCAACTTCGGCTTCGTCAACTCCGACCTCGCCTTCACGGGGACCAACGCGATCGTCGGCAGCTTCCACGGGTTCCAGGTGTACGACATCAGCGAGCCCGCCGATCCGTCGCTCCGTGGGTCGTTCGTGTGCCCGGGTGGCCAGGGCGATGTGTCCGTCTACGGCAACCTGCTGTTCATGTCGGTCGAGGAGACCCGCGGCCGGCTCGACTGTGGCACCCAGGGCGCGCCCGGCGCGGTCAACCTCGAACGGTTCCGCGGCGTCCGCATCTTCGACATCTCCGACCTCGACAACCCGGTGCTCGTCAACAACGTGCAGACGTGCCGGGGTTCGCACACCCACACCATCGTCAGCGACCCGAACGACGACGCCAACATCTACATCTACAACTCCGGCACGGCCGGAGTGCGCTCGCCGCTGGAGCTCGCCGGGTGCGAGAACGCAGCGCTGACCGAGGACCCCGTGACCAGCGGGAACCCGACGCAGTGGCGGATCGACGTGATCCGCGTGCCGCTGAGCGCGCCCGAGACGGCGGCCATCGTCAGCCAGCCGCGGATCTTCACCGATCCCGACACCGGCGCGTTCAACGGGTTGCAGAACACGGTGCCCGGCACCGAACTGCACCCGTCGGGCACGATCTACTCGCCGACGCCGAACACCAACACGTGCCACGACATCACGGCCTACCCGGAGCTCGGGCTCGCCGCCGGTGCCTGCCAGGGCAACGGCATCCTGCTCGACATCTCCGATCCGGTGAACCCGGTGCGGCTCGATGCGGTGAGTGACCCGAACTACTCGTACTGGCACTCGGCGACGATCAGCAACGACGGCACCAAGGTGATCTTCACCGATGAGTGGGGAGGCGGCACGAGCGCTCGCTGCCGGCCGACCGACCGACCGGAGTGGGGCGCCGATGCGATCTTCGATGTCGTCGACGGCAAGATGCAGTTCGCCAGCTACTACAAGCTGCCGGTGCCGCAGACCGTGAACGAGAACTGCGTCGCCCACAACTCGTCGCTCGTGCCGGTCCCCGGTCGCGACATCCTCGTCCAGGCGTGGTACCAGGGCGGCATGTCGGTGATCGACTTCACCGACTCCGCCAACCCGACGGAGATCGCGTTCTTCGATCGCGGCCCGGTCAACTCTCCGTTCCCGATCCCTGATCCGACCAACCCGAACCGGATCAACCTCGGGGGGCTGTGGTCGACGTACTGGTACAACGGCCTGGTCTACGGCACGGAGATCGCCCGCGGCTTCGATACGTTCGGGCTGCTGCCGAACGACCAGCTGTCGGAGAACGAGATCGGCGCCGCCTCGGAGGCCCTCGTCGGCGAGTTCAACTCGCAGCATCAGACGATGATCACGTGGGCGCCCAGCTTCAACGTCGCCGGCTCGTTCTACGACCAGGCGGTGCGGGCCGGGACGCTCGACGACCCGACCGCCCGCCAGGTGGGCAAGGGCCTGGCGCAGGCCGAGAAGCAGGCCGATCGCGGCAACGATCGGGCGGCGGTCGCCCATCTCGACAACGCCATCCGCCGTGTCGGCGGAGCGGACGAGGCGCTCACGGCGGCGCTCGTGGCACTGGCGGACTCGCTCCGCAGCTAGCGCGCCGGTCGGCGCCGCAGAACCTCCGTGCGCAGGCCTCGGTCGACGACGCTCGCCGCCATAGCGTGACGCGGTGAGCCACGTGCGCGTGGCGACGCGCATGGAGAAGCATCCATCAGGCGCCGAGTCGGTGGCGTCGAGCTGCCCGGAGGCGACGAGATCCTCAGCCAGGCTGACGCCACGCTGCGGTGAGAGATGTGCGCTCCATGTGCGCAGATCGCTCACCGCAACGGCAGTCACCCGTCATTGACGGCTGCGGCCGGGAACCGAAGCGAGTTGTCGGAGGACGTCACCGGCGGAGTCTGCCGAGCGGGGCGGCGCGATGATTCGGTGGTGCGGACGTTCCTCAGCTACTCGCGCCAGGACGCCTCGTTCGTCACGGACATGGCCCAGACGCTCGAGCGGCGAGGCATCGACGTCTGGATGGACACCGACGACATCCGTGGCAGCGAGCCGTGGCGACGATCCATCGTCGACGCGATCACGTCCGCTGACGCCGTCGTGTTGATCGTGTCGCCGGCGTCGATGACGTCGAAGAACGTCGAGCGGGAGATCACGGTCGCCGCCGAGGTGCACCGTCGCATCGTGCCGGTCGTCATCGAGGCGGCCACGTTGCCGGCCGCGCTGCAGTACGAGCTGGCGGGCGTGCAACAGGTCATCGCGACGGGTCGCCCGCTCGACGAGGTGGTCGACGATCTCGAGGAGGCGTTGCGAGGCGTCGGGGCGCCCCCTGCGCCGTCGCCGTCGGGAGACGTGGCACCGGTCGCCGCGACGCTCGGGAGGACGACCGGGACCGCAGGACGCCGTCGCGCCAGCAGGTCCGTCGTCGCGGCCGCTGCGGTCGTTGTCATCGGCGTCGTGGGGATCGTCGTGCTGCGTCGAGGTGGCGGTGACGGCAGCGACGGTGACACGGCCGCCGCGGACGATTCCGCTGTCAGCGCGACCGATCCGGCGTTGGCCGACGAAGTCACCGAGGTCGCGCTCGACGCAACCGTGTGGTTTGCCGGGTTCGAGATCTCGGCGTCGGCGGCGCGCTACGACCCGGCGAACGACCAGGTGGTCGTCGACGCCGAGATCGTCAACACGCAGCGCATCGCCGCCGAGCCCGGAGGCCTGTTCCTCGGCTCGACGAGCGTGCTCGAGGTCGGTGGGCAACGGCTGACGGTGTGGTGCGACGGGTGTACCCGCCTCCCGCCGGGAGCCCGGGTGTCCACGGCCCTCACGGCCGACTTCGTCGAGGACATCCGCCTCGACGAGGCGGCCCTCGTGTTCGGTGGACCGCAACAGCACCAGGCGACGATCCCGCTCGGCGGCGGACCAGCCACGGGCGCCCCGCCCCAGACGGTGCCGGCAGGCGGGTTGATCGACGACCAGCAGGCGGTGACGTTCGAGGTGCAACAGGTCGAGATCGTCCCAGCCGCCTGCTCCGGCTACGGCAAGGACCTCGGGTTCGTGCCCGGGCGCAGCGATGAGGTCAGCATCGTGGTCGTCGGGACGGCGCTGTCGTACGCCGAGTACCCGGTCAACCTCGGCGAGGCGACGCTCGTACTGCCCGACGGGAGCGGGCCCTACGCCTCGTCGACGTTGAACGGGAACATGATCGGCCTCCAGCCCGGCGTCCCCGTCGGCGACGTCCCGGCCTGCTTCGTCGTTCCGGCGCCGGCGTCCGGTGAGTACCGGTTCGCGCTGCGGGCGATGGGAACGACGACGGAACCGACGGCGGTCCCGTTCACGCTCTGACGGCCCGGCCGGTGGCCGCTGGCACACCTCGCCGACGCGCCCGATGTGGGTGACGGGTCATGGGACGCGGACACGTGACGCCTGGTGCGGGGCCCCGTCATCGTCTCGTGGCAGCGGGCTACGGTGCGCCCCACCTCGGCTCTGTGAGCCCTGGTCAACCCCCCGATCGTCAGGAGACAGCTGATGAACCGCTTCCCACCGTTGCGCCATGTCGCGCGCCTCGCGCTTGCCCTCGTGCTCGTCGCCATGCTCGGTGTCCTCGGTGGCGCACCGAGCAGCGCCGCGACCAGCAACGGCCGGGGCGACCCGAAGCCGACGATCGTGCTCGTCCATGGCGCGTTCGCTGATGCGTCGGGATGGACCGACGTCATCTCCAAGCTCCACGCACTCGGCTATCCGACGCTCGCCCCGGCCAACCCGTTGCGCGGCCTCGCCAGCGACGCCGCCTACATCAGCAGCGTCCTGGACACCATCGATGGCCCGATCGTCCTCGTCGGCCACTCCTACGGCGGCATGGTGATGACCAACGCCGTCACTCCCGACCACGACGTGGTCGGTCTCGTCTACGTCGCCGCGTTCGCGCCTGACGAAGGTGACACCGTCGAAGAGCTCGCCACGATGTTCCCCGGCAGCATGCTCACCCCCGACAACTTGACGATCCGCCCCTACCCGACCAGCGACCCCAACGCCGCCGGGCTCGAGGGGTACATCAACGCCGACGTCTTCCGCGACGCCTTCGCCGGCGACCTGCCGCGACGCACCACCGACGCCATGGCCGCCACCCAGCGCCCCGCCGAACTGGCCACCCTGCAGGCACCGTCCGGCCCGCCCGCCTGGTCCGCGATCCCGTCGTGGTTCGTCGTCGCCAAGGACGACCACACCATCCCGGCCGACGCCCAACGCTTCATGGCCGAGCGCGCCCAGGCCGTCGAGACCATCGAGGTCCACGCGTCCCACGTCGTCATGATCTCCAAGCCGTCGGCCGTCGCCGCCCTCATCGTCGACGCGGCCCGCCACCACAGCTGATCAGCGACCACCGAACCAGCGGTAGCCGCCATCCGGCACTCCGAGCTCACCACCAATGACCTCGTCCGGTCGCAACACACCCGGCGACGTCGGTGGTCAACCCACGATGATGGCCGACGTGGAGGAGGTCGAGGTCGTCGTCGCCCACAACGAGCGGGCGACGCTGCGCGTCGGCGACGTGTTCCTGAAGATCGACGGTGATCAGCGGCGCACCGACGTCGAGGTCGAGGCGATGGCGATGGCGCCGATCCCGACCCCGGAGGTCCTGTGGCGGAAGCCGCCCGTGCTCGCGCTCGCCGCCCTCCGAGGGACGGCACTCGGTCGCCTCGCCGAGCCATCGACCGCGTCGGCGGCGGCCTGGGCCGCGGCGGGTGCCGCCGCCCGGACGCTGCACACCGCGCCGCTGCCGCCATGGCCCGGTCGCAGCCGCGACGAGTTCGCCTCGCGCCTCGCCGACGAGTGCGAGTGGCTCGTCGCCAACGACGTCCTCCCTGCCGACGTGGTCACGCGCAACCGCCGGATCGCCGAGGCTGCGCTCCGGCCGTGGACACCGGTGTTCACCCACGGCGACCTGCAGATCACCCACGTCTTCGTCGACGGTGACGAGGTCACGGGCGTCATCGACTGGTCCGAGGCCGGCCAGGGCGACGCGCTGTTCGACCTCGCCACCCTGACGCTCGCACACGAGGAGCACCTCGACGACGTCGTCGCCGGCTATGGCACCGACGTCGACCGCGATGTGATCCGCGCGTGGTGGTCGTTGCGCAGCCTGCTGGTGGTGCGCTGGCTGGTGGAGCACGGCTTCGGTCCGCCCGAGGACATGCCCGAGGTCGCCGTGCTGAGATCCGGCCCGTGAGGCTGCACGAGCCCGCCGCGGCGATGAGCGCGGATCGCCCGCTGCCGACGCGGAGCGACGGCCACGCGGGCGTCCCATGGTGGAGATGAGGGGGCGCGATGAGCGATGATCGGCCGAACGGCGCCTCGTCGCTCATCGCGCCCAGTGTCTCGTCGGACCCCTACAGCTTGCAGGTTGGGGCCGGTTGGCCAGGACAGGTGCCCTCGGGGCCGGCCGGCACCGGCAACGGCCGGCTCGCCGGTACCCGGCTGCCGCCGGCGCCGTTCACCGACTCCGTCGAGTAGGCGAACGTCAGCACGGCGAAGGCGATGGCGTCGGTGTTGACGTCGAGCGCGTGCTCGGCCACGTTGGCATACGTGTCGCACGCGGCGTGGTAGCACGGGTCGAACTGGGCACCGACCGTGCCGCCCCAGATCGCCGCCTGCTCGGCCGTCTTCAGCACCTCGGCGCCGGTGAACAGCCCGCTCGACGGGATGCCGTTGTTGATGAACGCCTGGTAGTCGCTGCGGCCGCTGAACTCCGTGTCGTCGTAGGGCTGACCGACGAGCGTGTAGAAGGACTCGAAGACGTCCTCGATGGCGGCCGATCCGTCGGGGATGATGTCCTCCGTCCCGCCGGGCGGACCATCGGCGCGTCGTACGACGACTCATCGGCGTCGTAGACCCCGATGTAGTAGTTCGGCGAACCGATCATGTCGAAGTTGAGGTAGAGCGCGACCTCATCGAGAGTTCCCGCTTCGACCTGCTGCGCGACCCACGCCGTCGAACCGACGAGCCCGGCTTCCTCCCGGCCCCACCATGCGAAGCGCACGGTGTTGCGCGGGTGGTGGTTGCCGAGGTTCTGCGCGACCTCGAGGAGGGCGGCCGAGCCGCTCCCGTTGTCGTTGATGCCGGGTCCGGCGAGCACCGAGTCGAGGTGGGCGCCGGCCATGACGACGTTGTCGTCGCGGGCGCCCTCCAGCTCGGCGATCACGTTCTCGGACATCCGCTCCTCGAGCCGGACCGAGATGCGGGCCGTCGACGCGGGCTGGGCGAGGGCCGCGCCATCCGCAAACGACGCCCCGACGACCGGGACCGTCAGCTCGGTGACCACCGAGCCGGTCGGGGCCGCAGCCGTGACGTCAGTTAACGGGCCGGAGCGATCGGGCGTGTTGCCCTGGTTGAACACGACGACGGCGCTGGCGCCCGCAGCCTGCGCGTTGAACGCCTTCAGGGCGAAGCTGCACCCCCCACGCTGGATGAGGGCGATCGCCCCGGCAGGGAAGCTGGCGAAGTCGTTCACACCCGCCGGGTCGGCGACGAGCGGCGCGCCGACGGCGGCCTCTGTGTACGCGCCGTCACAGCCGCTCGTGTTGGCCCGCGGCGGCGTCAGGTTGATGTCGACCGGAACCACGGCGGCAGTCACGTCACCGAACGCCGTGCCCGTGAACCCGTCGGTCGTGTAGTCGGCCTGTACGGGTGTGAGCTGCTCCAGCTCGGCGACAGCTTCCTCGTACGTGAACGGCACGACCGCGACGTCCCAGCCGGCCGCCGTCATCGTCTCGACGACGTAGTCGACGCTTGCCGCGTACCCGGGTGATTGATCGACGCGGGTACCGCCGTTGGCGTCGGCGATCGCCTGCAGGGCAGCCTGGTGCTCCCGCACCCCGGCCACCGTGACGCACTCGAGCAGCTTGTCGTACTGGTTGTTGTTGCGTCGCTCGCACGGGTTCTGCCCCGGCCGAGCTTCGGCTGTTGTTGGGATGAGCAGCCCGGTCAGCGCAGCGACGGCGGCGAGACCGGCCGCCCTGCGCCGACGGAGAGATGGACCAGTGTCGAACATGATGTCAGCGCCCCCTGATAGTTCGTGGTGTCCCCTCAGTGACCCCCTGGGGGAGGCACCGTAGCTCAGGGCTGGGCGGTCCGTTCCAGTGCCGTGCGCAACCGGAGTCCTTGGATCAGGAGACGGCGATCCGACCACGACGCCGATCACGTCGCTCGTCACGGGCACGCCGCGGGACGGGTGTCTGACGACTGATCTCCCTCCAGGAGCCTTTCGCGCGTCGGGCTGGGAGGGGTCGAGGTCCCCGTGGCCGGCGCCGGCAACTCGGGCGACGACGCCGCCGACATCAGGGGCAGCTGTGACACCGCCGGACTGTGACCTCCCCGGAACACGGGACGACCGATGACGCCGTTTCGCGTCGTGCACCGCCGCAAGCGGGCTACAACCGCGGCACCGGAATGGCGACGGCGGTGAACGTCGTTGCCGGCGGGACCGCACCGAAGCGCGCGTTCGGCAGGTACAACCGGTCGAAGAACGTGGCGACCGTGGTCGGCACGTCGAAGTTCGCGTCGGTGACCCGGCCGAGCACCGTGCCAGACGTGCCATCGCGGCTCATGCGCACCACGGCGACCGTGTTCAGCCGGTTCTGCACGGCATACAGGGTCCGGCCGTCGACGAGCAGCCCGTCGCCGTTGATCAGGTTCTCTCCGGCCAGATCGACCTGGCTGGCCGCACCCGTGCTCTTGTCGATCCGGAACAGCGTGCCGGTGTTCGACTGGATCACGAGCAGCGCCCGGCGGTCCGGCGTCTCGGCGATGCCATTGAGGTTGATCAGCTCGGGCGGCAGGGTCAGCGTCTGGAAGGCGGTCGGATCCGGCAGCGACCCACGACGGCTGAACGGGACCACGTAGAGCACCGGGCGGCGGGTGTCGGTGAAGAACGCGGCATCGTCGCCGAGCACGACGTCGTTCACGAACGAGTCCGCCGTGGTGAACTCGAAGGTGACCAGGATCTCGCCGGTGTGGGCGCTGACGACCCGACCGTCGCCGCCGGTGCCACCGGCCACGAACAGCCGTCCGAGACGGTCGAGCTTGAGCCCGACGGCGGGCGTGCCTGGGCCGGGAGTGGGCAACACCCGCCCTGCGCCCGTCAGGAGGTTGGCCCGGTAGATCGAACCGTCGGCCCGCGAGCCGAAGTAGGCGAACGGCAACACGCCGATCGCGATCCCCTCCGGCAGCCAGTTGTCCGGTAGCTGGATGACCGTGGGGAACAGCTCAGTGCGCCCGCCTGACGCTGCTGTGGCGGTGGTCGATCCGACCATCGCCGCGGCCGTGGCCGTGGCGGCGAACCCGGTGAGCGCTTGGCGTCGAGTGAACGTCAACGTTCAGCCCTCCTTCCTGCACGACGATCGCTTCGTGCCCGCACCACTACTACGTCCGCACGGCCGAAACGGATTGTGCGAGCCCGAAGGCACCCTGACGCAGCCTCGGCGACCTCCGACACCGGGCGCCGAAAGGCGGCCACCTCCAGCGTCGGAGAACGCCGGCGGTAGTCGTGTCGTCCGTGCTGCCTTCGCGGTCGCCGGCCAGGAGCGACGAGAACTCGTCGAGGCGTCGCAGGGTGGCGTCGCGCTCGTGGCGGCCGAGCGAGGGTGGGCAGACGACGATGCGTTCGACGTCGAGCTCCGCGTAGCGGGCGACGGTCTGCGGGGTTGGGTTCCCGGGCTCCCATCCCCACACGAACAGCGTGATGGGCACCGCGCTCGCATCGCGTCCCGCACCCTCGACGAGCTGGCGGAACCGGGCGATCGCTGACCTCCACACCACCGCCGAGTTGCAACCGGCGTCGATCGGGAGCCAGGCGTCAGCGTGCTCCGCGGCCAAGCGCGTCCCGAGCGGCCCCGAACAGCCGAACCCGACAGGGACTCGACCGCGACTCGGCTTGGGATTGACCATCGATCGGCTGAACCGGTCCCAGCGACCGGCGAACTCGGCTTCGTCGTCCTCCCAGCAGGCACGTAACGCCATCACGCGCTCGACGAGTGCGCCGTAACGGTGCTGCCGAACGCTCGTCCGGCGTGTTGGCCAACTCCTCCCGCAGCCAGCCCGCGCCCACGCCGAGCACGAACCGACCACCACTCAGCACATCGAGGGTGGCAGCCCGGCAAGCCAGGTCCAACACATCGTGTTCGAGCACCATGCACACCCCCGTCGCCAACGACAACGTCGACGTCCCCGTCGCTGCCGTCGCGAGCGACACGAACGGGTCCATGATGTGCGGGTAGGCATCCGGAAGGTCCGCCCCGAACGGGGGCACCGGCATCCGCTCGACGGGGATGTGGCTGTGCTCGGCCAACCACATCGAGTCGAAACCGCGGCCCTCGAGCTCGACGGCCAACACGTCTGGCCGGATCCCACTTGCCGCGTTCGCCGAGAAGTACCCGAGACGCATCACACAGTCCTCTCGACCGACTCGAGAGCACCGTAACCGGATGACCACGCAAGTGCGGACGAGCGCGCCGCCATCGACTCCACGGACGCGACCACCGCGTCCGCAGCGACCACACGATCCTCGGCCGGAAGCGTCCACGAACCGGCTCGCGCCCTGCAGCGGCGTCAGGCGATGTTCGACGCACGCGAGGTCGGTGATCGCTGGGACAGCGACGGATGCGAGGATCCCGGCCGTGATGAACACGCCGCGTGCGCTGGGGTGCCGGCCGTGAGGTTCGGCGTCGCGGCGGGCAACTTCGGGAACTTCGGGTCGGAACCCGGCGTCGCAGGGTGCCTCGCCGTGGCGGAGGAAGCAGAACGACTCGGCTTCGACTCCGTGTGGGTGCACGACCACGTCGTGATGCCGTCGAACGTCAGGTCCACGTACCTGTACAACACCAGTGGTGACTCGCCCTTCCGGCCGGACCAGTACATCTACGACCCCTTGGCCGTGATGGCCGCCATCGCGGCGCGCACCGAACGGGTCGAGATCGGCACGAGCGTGCTGATCGTTCCCTATCGCAACCCGCTGGTGCTGGCGAAGACCTTGTCCACCATCGACCACATCTCGCGCGGGCGGGTCATCCTCGGCATCGGCGTCGGATGGATGGCCGAGGAGTTCGATGCCCTCGGACTCGCCGATCAGTACGAGCAACGCGGGCGCGTCACCGACGAGTACATGGCCGTGTGCATCGACCTCTGGACTCAGGATGGGCCGAGCAGCTTCGACGGCGAATGGGTGTCATATCGCGACGTCGGCGCCAACCCGCTCCCCGTTCGCAGACCGCACATCCCGATCTGGGTCGGCGGCAAGTCGCCGCCGGCCCTCCGACGTGTCGCACGCTACGGCTCCGGCTACCACGCCGTCGGGTCCACCCCCGCGGAGCTCGCCGACGAGATCGCAACGGTGCACGCAGCGATGGAGATCGCCGGACGGGATCCCGCCGAGCTCACCGTGTCGATGTTGTGGGGTTTCCTTCCGAGCGGGACGAGCGAGGAGATGATCGACCTCATCGGCCGCTACGAACAGGCGGGCCTGCACCATCTCGTCGGCGTTCCGGTGCTGCACCCAACGCCACCGCCGCCCACCGACCCCGCAGGCGTGCTCCAGGCCACGCTCGAGGAGCTGCAGCGATTCGCCTCCACCGTGATGCCACATCTGCAGTGAACACCGGGCCGTTGCGGCGCATCCCCGGCGACGTGGGGTTGCACGCTCGCCCCGCGCGCCGACGACGCCGACGGGCTCACCGGCGCGTGGCACCTCGATCGATCCGATCCATCCATCGGCGCGACATCGCCGACATGTCCGATGACGCCGATCGCCCGACTTCGCCGGTCAGCAGCCGTCTGAACGGTTGGTAGGTTCCGGCGCCGGGCCTGAGTTCGGACCCGACGGTCGAGATGAGGGAGAACGAGATGTTGGTGATGATGCGGTACCGGTTTGCCGGCGGTTCGGCCGGGCGTCAGGCGTACGAACGCTTCTCGAAGTGGACTCCGTCCGACGGCTTCGAGATCAAGGCCGGCTGGACCTCAGCCAGCAACGACGGCGGGTTCTTGCTGCTCGAGGTCTCGGACGTCGCCACGTTGCTCGAGTTCTCGGCGAAGTTCAAGGACCTGAACGATGAGCTCGAGATCACGCCGGTGGTCGAGCTCGGCGAGGGCGTCGGGATCGCGATGGGTGCCTACGCCTGGGTCGACTCACTCACCTGAACCAGCCGGCCGAGCGCTTCGAGGCATCTGAGCGGAGCATCCGGGAACGCTCGTACTGGTGCCCGATGACGCGCCGCATGATGGCGTCAGCGCTGCCGCCCGCGACGACCGGCGTCCGACTCACCGGCTCACCGACCGACGATGCTGGCGCCTGCCGGGTCTGGCTCACCCCGCAGGACCTTGTGCATGGCCTTCCCCCTGGCGAGCTCGTCGACGAGCTTGTCGAGAGAGCGGATCTTCTGCATCAACGGGTCCTCCACGTCTTGCACGCGCACTCCGCAGACGCTCCCGGTGATCAGGGATGCGTTGGGGTTGAGCCGGGCGGCGGCGAAGAAGTCCTCGAAGGTCGTCTCCTCGTCGAGGTGCCGCTGCAACTCGGCTTCGTCGAAACCGGTGAGCCAGCCGATGACCTGGTCCAGTTCATCCTTCGTGCGCCCCTTCTTCTCCACCTTCGCCACGTAGTGCGGATAGACGGACGCGACGCTCACGGTGAAGATCCGGGCCACCCTCGACACGCTAGACGCAACCCCGCTCGGCACAGGCCGAGGCCGTCACGGTCAGCCAGCCAGCGACCGACTCGACGCGGTGACCCGTGCCCGTCGCGGGCGCGGTCGCTCCGGTCCCCTGCTCAGCCCTGAGGTGTCGAGGATCGGCTACGTGTACTGGTCGACGACGCGAGCGATGGCGTCGGTGACGCCGTCAGGACCACGGACGCGGCTCCCCACATCGGGATCGACCCATAGCTGTGGCCCACGACGACGCACGGGGCATCCGCCGTCCGGATCGCGGCAACGACATCCGCGATGTGGTCGTCGACGCCGACGGATTCGTCGGCTTCGTCGAACCGCTCGCCGACGCCCTTGAGTGACGGCGCGAGCGACGCGATGCCGCGCTGGTCCAGACGTTCCCGGACCGCAGCCCAACACCACGCTCCGTGCCACGTGCCGTGGATCAGGATGACGGTCGGCTGAGCCATGCGAGATCATCGCACGACACCCTGAACCCAACGACGTGCAACCATCTGCCGCGCGGTGCCGTCCCCGACGACGATCACGACGGACGTTCGGTCCGCTTGCACACGCCCGTGCCGGCCCACGCCGGATTCGCCGTCGGACCTGGCGCCCGCGACCGTGCATGATCTCCACATGGTGTTGCCGCCGAGCGATGAGCGCCTCGTGCTCGCCTACTTCGCGGCGCGGGAACGCCACGTCGAGCGCTGGCGGCAGGTGGGCGGCCCGTGGGAGCCGTTTGCAGGCATGGTGCCTGTCGACGCCATGCAGGCCGCCGCCCTGCGGCATCGCAACCCGAAGGTGCGCCGGCACGCGTTGGGGGTGCTCGACCACGCTGCGAACGATGCGTCGACGCCAACGTTTCGCGCCGCCCTGTCAGATCCGGTTCCCGCCGTCCGGATCGTTGCCCTGCACGGTCTGTCCTGCGAACGGTGCCGGATCGGTGCGGTCTGCGTCGACGACGTCGTGACGGACGTGCTGCGAGTGCTTCGTGACGACGCGAGCCCGAAGGTGCGCCACGCCGCGATCGACGTGCTTGCTCGATTCATGGGCCGCGACCGGCGCATCGTGGCCGCACTCCGAGAGGTCGCTGCCCATGACACCGACGAGCTCGTGCGCCTGGCCGCAGCGAGCGCAGCGGATGGCGCGCGCAAGGTGTGGAGCCGGAAGGCGGTGCGCCGTCGCCACCTCGTCAGCTGACGGCCACTCGTCAGATCCGCCCCGGCCGGTCACCCAGCCGCCTGCCACCCGGCGGCCGTGGTTCCGCACATCACGGTTTGATCGCGTCGAGCTCGGTGGTTGCGAGGTCAACGAGGTCGTCGAGGTTCATCAGCCGGCCCGCGTCGATGAGCACCTGCGCCTTGTCTCCCAGCGACTCCTCGAGCGTGGCGGTCACGTCGGCGAGGCGCCCGACCGGGTCGGCGCTGTAGGCGGGCCGGGCACGCAGCCAGCCGAGTACCAACGCAGACGTTTCGAGCCGTTCTGCGTCGGCCAACACGACCAAGGCGAAGCTCAGGGTGTGGGTCACGTTCATCGCGTCACCCATGGCATGGAACCGGCGCAACACATCGACGGTCACGCTCGCCAGCTCGTCCGTTGGAAGGACGGCGAACTGCACGTTGAGCCGGAGTCGTTGCGCGGTTGCTTCGACGTACCAGTTCCCGACCGATGCCGCGATGTCGATGACTCGGGTGTACGCGTCGAGGCTGTGTTGTCGATCGCGGGCCCCCGTGATCGCGGCGTCGGCCTGGTGGCCGAGGGCGAGGCCGGTCGGCCAACCTGCTGCCGTGGACTCGGCGATGAGCTGTTCGACGATCGGGCCAGGATCGCGTTTGGCGTAGAAGAGCGCGGTAGCGAGGAGCCAGCGGCGGGCAACTCGTTCGATCACGCGTGGGGACGTCGCGGCGAACGCGGCGAACCGTTCGAGGTGCTCGATGGCCCGTTCGTAGTCGCCTGAGTGGATGGCGATCGTGCCCAACGCCCGATGGGCGAGGGGCGTGTTGGGATGGTCGAGCTCGAGGACATGTTCGGCCCGCTGGCGGCCCTCGACGAGGTCGCCACGGACGGCGAAGGCGTGGGTGGCGGCGACGAGTTGGGTCATCGCGCAATCGGGCCGTCGCTCGCTCAGGTCGTAGAACCAGCCGCTCATCTCCTGTGATCCCCGACGCGCGAGCCCGGTCGCGAGCCACGCGAGCTGTTCGATCGCCGTCATCGAGGTCGTGCCCGGTCGCCCAGACGACAGCCGCTCGAAGATCCGCGAAACGCCACTCCGCCTCCCCCGCCGCATCACCCTCGCGGGAGCTCCCGAGCTCGTCGACGAGCCGAGGCTGCGATCCGACCCAGGTGCGCCGCGTGACGCGTGCCGATCTCGTCGATCGTTCTCGGGCGCGATCGCGAGGTGCTCATGGGCGTAGGCGCGGATCGGTTCCAGGTAACGGAACCACGTCGTGCCGTCACGGGTCTCGATGGTGCACAGCGACTTGTCGACGAGCACCGACACCGCGTCGACCACGGCGACCTCGTCCACGTCATCGTTCGCGACGACGGCGATCGCATCATCGAGGGTGAACCAGGCGACGAACACCCCGAGACGGTCGAACACCACCTGCTCGCGCGCGGTCAGCGAGGTGAACGACCAATCGAGGGTCGCGTGCAACGTGGCGTGGTGGTCGATGTCTGATGGCCGGCCGCCCGACAGCAGCTGCATGTGCTCACCGAGCCGGCGCCGCACACCGTCGACACCGAGTGTCCGCGCCCGGGCGGCCGCGAGCTCGATCGCCAGCGCCAGACCGTCGACCCGCCGGCAGATCTCAGCGATGCCACCGAGCACTGACGGCTGATCAGGCGCCGGCTGCAACCGGTCGAGGAACAACACCACCGCGTCGCCCGACCCGAGCCCGTCCGGTCCGTCCACGGGGAGCGGACCGAGCGCCACGAACTGCTCACCGCGCACCGTGAGCGGCTGCCGACTCGTCGCCATCACCCGCAGCCGCGGACATGCCTGCAACAGCAACTCGATCGCGGACGCCGCCGCGCCCACGAGGTGCTCGCAGTTGTCCACCACGAGCACGACATGACGTCCGTCGAGGTGCTCCACGAGACGGTCCTCGATCGCCTGTCCCTGACTGACACGGACTCCCAGGGACAGGGCGATCTGCTCCACGACGTCGGCGGGCGCCCGCGCCACCATCAGATCGACGAACCACACCCCACCCTCGACGTCCCCGCGCAGCAACCGACCCGCCTCGATCGCCAGCCGGGTCTTGCCCACCCCGCCGGCGCCGGTGATCGTCACGAGCCGGTGTCGACGCACCATCTCGACGAGCTGCGTCAGCTCCGCACCGCGACCGACGAAGGCGTCCAACGGCGTCGGCAGGCTGCCCACCTCGACGTCGTCCCCCGGTGGAGCAGTCAGCAGCCTCGCCCGGTCGACCAGGTCGACACGATTCGTCGCGTCCAACTTCCTGAGCAACGCCGAGACATGAGACTCGACCGTTCGTTCCGACACGAACAGCGTTGCCGCGATCTCCGCATTGCTGAGCCGGCCAACAACCGCATTCAACACTTCTGACTCCCGGCGCGTCACGCCCAACGACGCCGCGACATCCCGGTCCACGCCCTGCCATTCGCTGCGCGGACCCACGAACCCCATCGTCTCACACCACCAGTGGACCCGCGACCCTGACCCTCCACGACCGACTCCGTATCGACATCCGTACCAGTACCGATGCACGGCCGGTCCGTGACGTGGCCACATGGCAAATGGACACAGCGGCAGCCCCGCCGATCTCGTTGGAAAGGAACCCGCCATGGACACGACCGATCACGCCACCGTCGACGCACGATTCCGCGACCAGCAACTCGTGGAGCTCACCCACCACCAGCTCCCCCAACACCGACCGTCGCGCCCTGCCCATGGCGGGCAGCGCCCTGGCCTGACGGCAACGTTGCTCGCGCTGGCACTCGCCGCCGGCGTCGCCCCCGCCGCCCATGTCGCCGCCGGCGCCCCCGCCAGACCGCATGGCGGTTGCATGCTGTCAGCCTCCGCGAGCTCGATGGCCTTCGACGTCACCGCCCTGCTCACGACGTTCCGTGACGACAACGGCACCATCGAGGTGCTCCACGACGTCCGCTGCACGGACGGACGCACCGGCACGTCTGGATCACCAGCGAGATCCTCTGATCCTCACGGTCTCGCGACGCCCGCGACTCGTCGCCGGTCGTCGGCCGTTCGCTGTCATCTACGCTCGGCCGCGTGGGATGGCCGGCGGACTCGATCATGGCCCGAGAGGGCGTTGCCGGCGGTCGGGAAGGCACGACCCACGAGTTGACCGAGGAGCGCCAGGGCACCTTTCACTTCACGATGGGCCCGTACTCGACGCCGGTCCTGGAGATCCAGCCCGGCGACCGTGTGACGGTCGAGACGCGAGATGCCTTCGGCGGGGTGATCCACACCGAGTCCGACCTGCCGAGCGCGACGCTCACGATGCCGTTCGTGAACCCCCAGAACGGGCCGATCATGGTGGCCGGCGCGGCGAAGGGCGACACCCTGGCCGTGCGCATCGAGTCGATGGCACCACGCGGCGACAACCCGCGCGGAACGTGCGCCA
The DNA here is from genome assembly GCA_963750905.1 of uncultured Acidimicrobiia bacterium. Classification (GTDB taxonomy): domain Bacteria; phylum Actinomycetota; class Acidimicrobiia; order Acidimicrobiales; family Ilumatobacteraceae; genus JALZMG01. Next base: position 162,837 of record CAVVSE010000018.1, on the reverse strand, counting down.
TGATCCCGGAGTTCGGCGCCCTGACCGGCACCGCGCTCACCGCCACGTTGAACCCGCCGCTCCCCGAGCGCGTGCGCAAGGTCGACATCGACACCGAGCACGTGTACTGGAGCGACCGCGTCACGCTGCCATACCGCCCGCACATCGGCACCTTGAGCACGTCACCCGAGCTGGACTCGATCAACTCGCTCACCCCTGACAACCACGGCGGCAACATGGATCTGCCCGACATGGGTCCGGGCAGCATCACCTACCTCCCGGTGCGCTCGCCGGGCGCCCGCCTGTTCATCGGTGACGCCCACGCCTGCCAGGGCGACGGCGAGGTGTGCGGCACGGCCGTCGAGTACGCCAGCCTGACGACGATCCACGTCGACCTGATCAAGGGGTGGACGATCGACTGGCCCCGCCTCGAGACCGAGGACGTGATCATGGCCATCGGCTCCGCCCGTCCCCTCGAGGACGCCGCCCGGATCGCCTACCGGGAGCTCATCTACTGGATGGAGCGCGACTACGGCTTCGAGCGGTGGGACGCCTACATGATGCTGAGCCAGTGCGGGCGGGTCCGGCTCGGCAACTTCGTCGACCCGAAGTACACCGTCGGCGCGGCCATCCGCAAGACGTACCTCGAAGGGAGCTGAGCATGGACCTCGAGCTGGGCGGCCTGAACGCGGTCATCACCGGTGGCACCAAGGGCATCGGCCGGGCGATCGCCGACACGCTCGCCGACGAGGGGGCCAACGTCGCCATCTGCGCCCGCCACGCCGCCGATGTCGAGTCCGCCGTCGCTGCGCTGCAGGCCAAGGGCGTGCGGGCCACCGGTCGCGCCCTCGACGTGGGCGATGGTCCGGCGCTGCAGGAGTGGGTGCGCGACGTGGCGACGGAGCTCGGAGGCATCGACATCGTGGTGTCCAACGTCTCGGCGCTCGCCATCGGCGGTGACGAGGAGCACTGGCAGAGCGGGTTCCAGATCGACATGATGGGCACGGTCCGGCTCGTGGACGCCGCGATGCCGTCCCTCGAGGCGTCGGCCGCGCCGTGCATCGTCACCATCTCGAGCGTGTCCGGCCGCGAGATCGACTTCGCCTCGGGCGCCTACGGGGCGTTCAAGGCGGCCCTGGTGCACTACACCCAGGGCCTCGCCTACCACCTCGCGGGCACGGGGATCCGGGCGAACACCGTCTCGCCGGGCAACACCTACTTCGAGGGCGGGGTCTGGGCCCAGATCGAGACGGGCAACCCCGAGCTCTTCGCGCTCGCGCTCGGCCTCAACCCCACGGGGCGCATGGGCACACCACAGGAGATGGCGAACGCCGTGGCGTTCATCGCCAGCCCCCGCGCCAGCTTCATCACCGGCGCCAACCTCGTCGTCGACGGCGCCCTCACCAAGGGCGTCCAGCTCTGACCCGTCGACCGGTCCCGCGTGTCGTGACGAGGTCGGGTCAGCTCGCGATGCGGTTGGCGCGCGTCTGGGAACGGCTGCGGGTGCGGTAGCCGGCGACGAGGGTGTCGAGGTCGCGGACGTGGTCGGCGATGCTGGAGCGTGTCACGTCGCTGTGGGCCTGGCGGCCCAGTCTGTGCGCCATGCCGGGCTGCCCGAGGAGGGCGGTCAGGGCGTTGGACCAGGCCGCGACGTCGCCGGCGGCGGCGTGGAGCCCGTTGTGGCCGTGGACGACGATGTCGGCGAGACCGCCGACCGGTGAGGCGACGACGGCGCTCCCGGCCGCCATCGCTTCGAGCGCGACCGCGCCGAGCGGCTCGGGCCAACGCGAGGGGATCGTGACGATGTCCGAGCGGCGGAACAGCTCGTCGGTGGCGTCGTAGCCCAGGTGACCGAGGTAGGTCGCGGTGAGACCTCCGTTGGCGGTCATGGCCGCGGTGAGGAGATGTTGACAGGTGGCCCAGTACTGCTCGTCCTCGACGACGCCGGCGATGCGCAGCTCCACGGGCGCCGGCGACGGGGTCGCGGCGAGGGCCTCGATGACGGTGGCGAGGCCCTTCTCGGTGTTGATCCGCCCGGCGTACGTGACGACGGCAGGATCCATCGGCGTGGCGCGGTCGCGCGGCCGCAGCGAGCCGAGGTCCCGGATCGGTCGGGACAGCACGTGGAGCTGTGGGTCGAGGCGTGGTTCGGCGGCGATGAGGAGTGTGCGCATGTACTCGCTGACCACGATGACCCCGTCGGTGGCGGCCATCGATCGACTCAGTGCCGCACGTCGTTCGACGTCGGCGCCGACGTGGACCTGGGCCGTGTGTCGCAGCACGCACTGTCCCTGATCGATGGCGGTCAGACAGTCGTGTCCGAGGCGCTGTGCACAGCCGCCGACGTCGCGCCGCCAACGGAGCTCGCTGAGGCACGTCACGTAGTGGTCGTGGACGTACCACAGCACGACACCGCGACCGGCCACGGCGACGATGGCGTTGACGACGTCCGGATCGAACACGTTGTGCACGTAGACGAGATCGGCGTCGAGCTCGGCGATCGTCGCCGCCACCGCCGCCGCGGTGCCGTCGCGGTGTCGTCGCTCAGCGAGGCCGGGGATGACTCGCACCTCGTCGAGCCCATCGGGCAGGAGGCCGGTGACGACACCGCACACCAGGGACGAGCGCACGCCGCCGGCGCCGAGTGTCGCTGTGAGCAGGGCGATGTACTCCTCGGTGCCGCCGAAGCTGCCGCCCTTCTCGTTGACGTGGACCACCGACCCGAACGACCCACCGGTCCGGTTCGCGTGGCCGCTGCCGACGGAGGCGGGTGGGAGTTCGGCGGAGCTCATTCGCGCAGACTACGGATCGATTCGCACCCGTGCTGCGAAACCCCATCCGGTTCGTCGCGACCGACCGACGCGCCGGCTCCGTCGGGCTACGGCATCGTCGCGATCGCCACCCCCGCACCTGCAATGCGGCGGAACGCGAGGTGGAACTCCTCCTCCCAGCGGCGCAGCACCTCTTGCTCGCCGACCCGTTCGATGTCGTCGAGGATGACCGTGGCGCCAGGAACCAGGCGGTCGTGCAGCACGGCGAGCGCCCGATGGCGGGCCAGCCCGTAGCCGGGCTCGAACGCCGGCGGACCATCGACGACGAGGAGATCGATGACCTCGACGGCGGCATCGACTGCCGCCTCGTCGTACCAGGCCAGCCCGCCGCCGTCGGCGAACGGCCGCAGCCCCGCCTCCACCACCACGCCATCGAGCCCCTCCGTGGCCAACTGGCCGACCACCCACCTGCGCCACCGCGCATCGTGCTCCACGGCGACCAACCGACGGTCGGCCGCGCCGCCGCGCTGGGCGAGCAAACGCGCCAGGATCACCGTGCTCACGCCACTTCCCAGCTCGACGATGTTGCAACGATCGTTGAGCACCACGTCGTTGCACACCTCGACCAGACCAGCCGGCCGCATCGAACCGGAGCCCCACGGCAAGTAGGGCCCAGGCAACGCCCGCAACGCGAACGACGCGTCCACGTCGCTGAACACCCGGCTCCGCGCACCCGCCGACGCCGACTCGACCTCGAGCGCATCGTGCATCGCCGCCAGCCTCGCACGCCGCGAGCGTCGCCGCCCGCCCGTGACGCCGTGCGGGGCAACGCGACGATTGAGCGACGTTTCTGCCGACAGGTTGCTTCTCACTGCCCGCACAGCGAGCGTCGGGCGGCGAGGAGGGCACCTGTGGGAGCGATCTCGATCATTTGTCCGACGACCGGCAAGCGCGTCAGCACGGGCATGTCGATGGAGCCCGACTCGTTCTCTCGATCGGTGCTGACCGGGAACTCCGTCCGGTGTCCGCACTGCCGCGCGACGCACATCTGGCAGAAGTCCGAAGCGATCTTCGACTGAGGCCCCTGGAGCGCTCGGCCGGACGGACCCGACGTCTCGACGCGAGCGCCCTCGAGGCCCAGGGCGAGGTCGACGAACCATCTCGCCCTCGGCGGCTGAGCGTCGGGCGAGATGATGTGATCGTCAGGGCTGGCGGACGAAGCCGCGATAGCGGCCGACGCTGGCGTCGGGGGCGATGTCGGTGCGGGCGAGGAAGCCGCTGACGTCGTGCAGCCCGCCGGTGCCGCTGCCGGAGACGATCACGTGCTGGCAGCGCCCCCAGATCTCCGTGCCGCCGGTCGTGTAGGCGGGGTCCCATCGGGACTCCCATGTGTAGGTCGTCGAGAAGGTCCCCTCGGGGCCATCGCGGACCGTTCCGACGAACACCTCGCGGCCGACCTCGAAGTAGAACCCGGTGGGTGGCCCGAAATCCCGGCCCTGGAGGATGTCGGTGTACCAGCAGCCTTCGAGGTCACCGGAAACGATGACCGTGTAGTCGATGAAGTCCTCGTACCCGTCCGGCGGGGCGGGGCAGGTCGCACCTGCGTCGAACACCATGCGGCCAGAGACCGGGATCGTCGCCGCCTCGACGGGGATGGTTGGGGCGGCGGTGGCCGTCAGCGCGAGCGCCGTGGCGAAGCCGAGCCTGCGAAGCCTGATCATGTCGTTCCCTCCGGATGGTGTCGAAGGTTCGAGTGATGACGCGCTCGACCTTTCAACGACCTTTCATGACACTTCCAAACGTGTCATCTAGTGTTCGTCGTGGGGTCCGTTGTGGAGTTCCGTGTGCTTGGCCCGGTGGACGTGATCGACAACGGGAGCACGCTCGCGCTCGGCGGCAAGCAGCAACGTCGTCTGCTCGCGGTGCTCGTGGCCAATCACGGCCGTGTGGTGCCGGTCGACCGGCTCGTCGAGGTGCTCTGGCCCGGCGAGGACGGTCCCATCGATGCGGTCGCGACGGTGCACACGTACATCGCCCGGTTGCGGAAGGCATTGGGGGATCGGGCCGTCCTCACGCTCGAACCGGGCTATCGGCTCGACGCCTCCTCCGACTGCGTCGACGCCGATGACTTCGAGCGGCTGCTCGCCGCAGCTCGTGGCGAGTCGGGGCGAGCGGCGGTCGCGATGTATGAGCGTGCGCTGTGCACATGGCGTGGCGGCGCGTACCTCGACTTCGTCGAGGAGTGGTGGGCGCGCTCCGAGGTGCAACGGCTCGAGGAGCTCCGTCTGGTCGCCGCCGAGGAGCGATTCGACTGGCTGTTGCAGCTCGACGAGCACGCCGACGCCATCGCCGAGATCCAGGGCCTGGTCGCCGCCCAGCCGTGTCGTCCCCGCCTCGTCGGTCAACTGATGGTCGCGTTGGACGCGACCGGTCGCGAGGCCGAGGCTCATCGCGTGTATCGCGCCTTCCATGCCGCCGTGCGCGATCTCGGCCTGGACCCGAGTGCTGGTCTCCTGGCGCTCGACCGTTCGATCGCCGTCGGCCACGCACGGTCCGTGCCAGGACCTTCCCGAGGGGACATCGGGATCACGCTGTCGGAAGCGCAGCAGGCACGTCTGGAGCCGCGCGCCCCCCGCCCGGTCGTCCTGGGTGCCGCCGCTGCCACGCAGCTCGTTCGTCGGCCGCGACGAGGATCTGCAACGCGTCGCGGAGCTGCTCGCCGGGCGCCGTGTCGTCTCCATCGTCGGTCCCGGAGGTGTCGGCAAGACTCGGCTGGCCTGCCACGCCGCGGACGCCGTCCGTGACCGGTACACGGACGGCGTCATCTGGGTCGAGCTCCGCTCGCTGGGCGATGCAGCCGACGTCCCGGCCGTGATCGCCAACGATCTGCGGTTGTCCGTGGCACCCGGCGAGGCGCTGCTGGACCAGGTCGCCGATGCGCTCGCCGGACAACGGGTGCTCGTCGTGCTCGACAACTGCGAGCACCTCGCGGGCGGCGTCGCGACCGTCGTCGACAGGATCGCCGGCGCAGGCACGATCGACGTCCTGTTGACCAGCCGCGTGCCCCTGCGCGTCGACGACGAGCACGTCGTCGTCCTCGCGCCACTCGCCGAGGACGACGCGGCTCGGCTGTTCCTCGACCGCCTCGAGGCCGTCGCCGCGCACGACGTGGGCTCGCCGCCCGACGCCGACGTCGTTGCCGGGATCGTCGGTCGTCTCGACGGTCTGCCCTTGGTGCTCGAGCTCGCCGCCGCACGCGTGCCCGGACTCGGACTGCGTGGTCTGCGCGATGCGCTCGACGAGCCGTTCGGCGTCCTCGACGGCGGGCACCGACCCGGACGTCACGGTTCGCTGCTCGACGTCGTGGAGTGGTCGGTTCGCCTGCTCACCGACGCGCAACGCGAGCTGTTCGTCGACATGGCCGCGTTCGTCGGACCCGTCGAGATGGCCGCCGTTGCCGCCATCTCCGACGGCGACGAGCCGGTGGCGGGAACGCTCGCCGATCTCGTCGACCGCTCGTTGGTGACCCGGCACGACGGCGACCCGGCGACCTACGGGATGTTCGAGTTCCTCCGTGCATACGGGCGTGGTCATCTCACGAGTGACCGCCGCGCCGCCGAGTTGGCGGCGCGTCACGCCCGTTGGGCCGTGCGGCTCGCCGAGGCGTTGTTCGCCGCCGACACGACGCCCGAACAGGCAGCGGCGCGACGCCGCTTCGACGTCCACCTCCCGGATCTGCGGGCCGCCCATGCCTGGCTGCGCGACAACGAGCGCTCCGAGGAGCTGATCCGCTTGACGATCGTGCTCGCCCACCACGCGTACCACCGGCTCCTCGTCGATCTCGTCGGCGTGGTCGACGACACGCTGCAGGCGGTCGCGCACGTGAACGATCCCCTCCGGGTCCGGCTGCTCGGGATCGCCGCGAACTTCGGCTGGCAGCGCGGCGACCTGGCACTGGCCGAGCACCACAGCGAGGAGGCCCTGGATCTCGGCGCCGCATTGGGCGTCACGACCGCGACGGCCGCCGCCCATGGGGCGCTCGGGACGGTCCTGATGATGCGCGGCGACCTCGACGGGGCGAGCACCAGGTGCGAGCTGGCACGGTGCCTCGCCGCGGCCGATGGCGATCACTACACCGAGACGCTGGCGCTGAACGACCTCGGGCTGTCGGCGAGCTACGCCGGCGACGACACCGCTGCGGCCCGCTATGGCGATGCGCTGGACGCGCTGGCCACAGCGGTCGGCGCGCCGAGCATCCGCGGCTGGGCGGCGTACATGCACGGCGAAATCCTCGCCGAGCGCGATCCGACGGCGGCGACGCGCCATCTCACCGATGCGGTCGCGGCAGCGGAGGAGGTCGACGACCGGTTCCTCGCCGGCGTCGCCCGCCACACGCTCATGACGACCGCCGCACGCATGGACGAGGCGGGGCATGCGGTGACGTCGTTCGCCGGGCTGCTCGACCAGTGGAACGGCTCGGGCGCGTGGACCCAGCTGTGGTTGACGATGCGCGCCCTCATCGAAGCGCTGTCGCGCGACGGTCACCACCGCGAGGCGGCCGTCCTCCTCGGGGCCCACGCCACGAGCGGCCGCGCCCCAGCCGTGTTCGGCGCCGACGCCAGACGGCTGGATGCCGCCGTCGCGGCCGCCAGGCGAAGCCTGGGCGACGAGTTCGCTGCTGCGTGGTCCGAGGGCGTCGCGCTCGACGATCAAGGGGCCATCACGCTCGCCATCGACCTGACCCGCCCCGCGCGCCTGCCGGACGTCCCAACGCTGCGCTCGCCGTTGGAGTGGTCGGCGGCCCCCGGTCCACGAGCCGGCGAGCGATCCGGGCAACCCGGCGCATGACGATGTGGTCGAGCTGCACCACTCAACGTGCAACTGCGATCCCGATGGCGTCGACGCCGACCACCTGGCGCCGTCCGCCCCTTCTCCCACCCGTCATGGCCGTATCGTCCGCGCCGCGATCAGGCCGTCCCCGAGCTGTGAGCGATCGCCGCCGATGAGGATCACGATCAGCACGCCGCGGACGCTCGTGCCGGCGTGGCCGTGACGACCCTGCGTGACGCGGTCAGTCCGGACGTGGCACCTGCGCGGCGAGGTGGGTCGGGGCCTGGATGCAGTACGAGTCGGTCAGCAGCTCGGCGACCTCGTCCCAGTCCGTGTCGTCGTCGAGGAGCAGCCCGACGACGTTGCTGCCCCACCCGGCCCGGAAGTAGGGCTCGCCCAGGTTCTCGAAGGCCAGCACCTCGTCGAGCTCGGCGCGGAACGTCACGCGGAAGCGCTGGTCCTCACCGCCGAAGGCGTGGGCAACGGTGGCCTTTCCGACCTGCCACCGAACGCCCACCCAGGCACGCTCCTCGGCGATCTCCGGGAACGTGGCGAACGTCGCCCGCAATCGCCGCAGCATCTCGTCGGGGACGTCGGGACGGTCGGCCACCGCGGCCAGTCTGGCCGCCGATCACAGCCGACGATGAACCGCCCACACGCGCCGGCGACGGACGACCCTGTTCGTCATCGCCGCCCGATGACGACGATCCATCGAACGCTCACGACGGCCGCCGGCACCGTTGGCCCCAGGAGTCGAGCCGTGCCACGTGTCGATCCGGCAGGCAGCACGGCTGGTCGGGCGACATGGGTCAGCCCGTTGCCTCGACGGCGGTCTCGATGATGCTGACGACGGCGTTCGGTCAGGTGATCAGTGAGAGATGACCGGCGTTGACCGTGGTGACGTCGGCGCCGGCGTTGGCCGACATCGCGTGCTGCGCCGGTGGGATGACCTGGTCGGCGGTGCCGATCAGTGACCACGAGGGGATTCGTCTCCCACGCCGGGGGTCCGGAGGGCTCGACGTACTGGTTGAGTGCCGCCGGTCGCTGGACGGCGGCCAGCACGTCCGCCTGCTTCCGGTTGACGCCGTTGGCGAAGCAGTCCGCGAACCCCCGGTAGGGCAGGTCGACCTCGCGCGCAACGGGTTGGACGGGGCGACGACGGCGTAGCCCCGGTGCTGCAGGCGCTCTCGGTGCAGTGCTCGTGCTGACAGCGCGGCCGTCGCGCGCGTGTTGCTGTGGGGATCGAGCCGGGTCGGCCCACGTCACCGGGGCGACAGCGCGGCGTCGAGCTCGACAGCGTCGACGGCCGACTGGATCAGGGACGTCACCTCGTCCGGGTGCGAGATCATCACGACGTGGCTCGAGTCCACCTCCACGGTGGTGGCACCCATCCGCTTCGCGAACTGGCGCTCGGCATCCGGTGGGATGACCTCGTCGTGCTGGGCGACTGCGAACCACGTCGGCAGGGCTCGCCAGGCCGGCGTCCCCATCACGTCGTCCAGCGTCGCGGCCGCCAACGGCTGCTGGACGGCGTAGATGACGCGGGCCTCGACCGGATCGACATCCGGCGCGAAGTGCCGGAGGACGGCGTCCTCGGGCAACCAGGCGAAGCCCTGGTCGTCGATCTGGAATGTGGCGAGTGCTGGCGTCGGCGGGCCTTGTCCGAGCAACGCCCCGATCGACTCACCCTCGTCGAGGCCGAACGCGGCCACGTACACCAACCCGACGGCGTTGGGTGCGTCCGAGCCGAGTGCGGTGACGACCTGTCCGCCATACGAGTGTGCCACGACGACCGTCGGCACCTGCCGCAGGCTCAGGACGTGGCGCACCTTGGCGACGTCATCCGCCAACGACGTGTGGGGAAGCTGGGGCGCGACCACCTCATGACCGGCCGCCTGCAGACGACGGATCACCGCCGCCCACGACGAGCCATCCGCCCACGCACCATGGACCAACACGATCCGCATCGGCCGTCCTCCTTCGTACATCGATCAACGATCGTTGTCTGTGCCGAAGCGTGCGCTTCGGTCCACGACGTAGACCGTGTGGATGCCGGAGGTGTGACACACACGTCGCGGATTGGGTCTCCTCGTCCGCCGCGTGGACACTCGCGCACCGGTCCCCGGCGCCTGGACGTGGTGGAACCGGACGGGTCAGCGACCGAGGCGGGGGCCGCTCTGTGCGAAGACCCAGTGGCGACCCTCGCAGTCGACAGCGGTGTAGGACCGGTATCCGTGCTCGGTGATCGGGCGGACGATCGTCGCCCCGGCCGCTTCGGCTCGCTTCAGGTGGGCGTCGAGATCGTCCACGTAGACGAACGGCGCATCGGTTCCGACATGCCCGCCCCCGCCCCAGAGCACGATGAAGCTGGTGCCGACGCGGAGCTCGATCCAGGTGTGGTCCGGGTCGCCGTCCTGGTCGGGAACGTCTTGGGTGGGCTCGAGCTGGAACACCTCGGCCAGCCATCGGGCCGTCGCCGCCGGTGTGGCCGATCGCAGGGCGAGGTGCAAGCGCCCGTAGTCCGGGCGCGAGCAGCCGCGGGCCCGTCGGTCGAGGTGGCGCGGCAACCACTGCGGTGCCATGCGCACCATCGAGAGCTGGTCGGACCCGTCGACGCCGTCAGGAACGGTCCCGGTGACGCGGATGCGCGTCCCTGCGGCATGTGCCTCGAACGTGACGTCGATCGTCACGGCATCTCGGGTCGCCCACGCCAACCGAGCGCCGGGCTCCCACCTCGTGATGGTGCCGGTGATGCGCTCCTCGTCACCGTAGTCCTCGACCAGTCGCCCACCGACGCCGCCCTCGATGCGACGCTCGACGAGCCTCCACGTGTCGTATGCGTCGATGGGACCGCGGCCCCACCACTGGTCGAACTCGTCGGTGAAGACGGTGAAGGCGGTCATCGGATCCGTGTCGACGTCGATCACCTCGGTCATGCTCGTCATCTCGACTTCCCCTCGACGTGGCGCTTGAACGAGCGGAGCTGCGTGCGCCACTCGACCTGCAACTGATCGAGGAACGCCTGCACCGCGACAAGTGACTCGGGCTGCAGCGTGAACAGCCGGACGCGCGCGTCCTCCGGAACACGCTCATCGTCGACGATCCCCGATGTGAGGAGGATCTTCAGGTGGCGGCTCATCGCCGGCTGGGACACGCCGGTCGCGTCGGCGAGCTCGCCGGCGCGATGCGGTCGCCTGCCGAGGAGTTGCACCACGTGGCGTCGGGTCGGATCGGCGAGCACCTCGAACACATCCACTGCGAACGAATAATTCACCCTGCCGTGAAGTATGTCAAGGCCGTGTCCGGCCGGGCCCATGCCGAACCCGCGCCGTCCCGCTCGCCGGCGCCTCAGGTTCGTGCAAGCGCGGCGAACCACGAACGCACGGGCTCCGCTCGGATCGTGACGTGGAGCTCCGTCGGTTCGATCGCGTCGACACGCCAACCCGGCGCGAACGCCTCGCGGATCTCGCCCTGCGTGACGCGGCGCGGCCCCCATCCGGGGGGTTCCTCGTCGCTGAAGCAGAGCATGAAGTAGTGCCCGCCAACCCGCACGGCGCGAGCAAGGCTCGCGACGAATTGCGCCCTGTCCCCGTCGTCGAACACATGGAAGAGGCCACAGTCGAGGACCGCGTCGAACTGCTCACCGAGCAACTCGAGCTCGCGGGCATCCCCGACGACGAAACGCGCCGACGTGCCACGCTCCCTCGCCTTCGCCTCGGCCAGCCGGATCGCCGTGGAGGCGATGTCGATCCCAACGGCCTCGCATCCGACCTCCGCCGCCAGGAGCGCATGCTCTCCCGTGCCACAACCGACATCGAGCACACGACCTCGCAACCGACCGTCAGCAGCAAGCATCGCGAACGCGGGCTGCGGTGCACCGATGTCCCAGGGCGGTGTGGTCGCATACGCAGCTTCGAACTCGGCCTCGAGATCTCGGCTCCCCGGCCCCACCTCGCTCATCGACGCTGTCTACACCACCCTCACCCCGGTCCGGCGCAGCCCGCGAGCTCGGACGACCGGCTCCGCAAGCCGTCGCAGGCTCGTCACGCCTCCTCACGCGACTTCCAAGCGCTCCGGCGCACGCTCTCAGACAGACCGATGAGGGGAACCGAGCTCGGTCGTCGTACGTACATCAGACAGACGCGGAAGGAGGTTCCGACATGGTCATCACCGCTGAACAGCTCCAGGCAGGCGACATCGTCGAGTACGGCGGTGTTCATCACCTCGTCGCCGAGATCCGGCGCCCATGCGGAGCCGCGTGGCCGATGGCTGTCGACGGTGCCGGCTGGGCCATCGCACTCGGCTCGCAACCGCTGCTCGTCGATCGCCAACCGGTCTCCGCACTGCTCGCAGCCTGACCGACGCCACGACACCACCCGGTTGCCGGTCGCCTCGACGGACGGACGGTCGTTGGACGGCCTGGGGGCAGGTGCCGACGCGCTCCCCTCGTCTCCCGGCGGGTCGGTACGACACACCGAGCCCGTGGGGCGGGGCGCGGAGCGCGAGCGGTACCTGGAACCGCTGAGGAGGTCGAGAACAGGCAACGGGCGAACGCTCAGATCATCGTCGTGGAACGCCGGTGATCACCGCGGGGGTGACGTACCTGCGAGACGGACGAGCCCGACCAGCGTGTCCCTGACGACGGCGCAGACGACGCGCTCTTCACGCAGGCACGCACTAGGTCGTCCGAAGCCACCCAGGTCATCGCCTGGCCCCAGGGACCGCCTTGCGCCGATCGGTGCATCTGCCCGCGCTGGCTCAGCCCACCTCGACCGAGACCGCAGATCGCCGACCTACGGCGCGGTCACCATCGGGGGTCGGGCCAGCGACACACCGCCGCTGGTGGCGAACGGTCCGGCCCGGTCGACGAGCGTGGCGGAACCCATCGAGATGCCATCGGCGTCGATCTGCTGGGCGACGTCGAGACCGACCCACTCGCCGACGGGGTAGCGCCCGATCAGCATCGTGTAGTCGGCGTTGATGTAGTGCAGGCCGTCGTCGCTGCTGTTGGCGAGCGGACACGCGATGTCGCCCGACAGCGCCGTGCGCACGAACGGCGACACTGCCTCGTCGTCGACGAGGCGGGTGGTCTCCCTGGTCCAGATCCGGGTGTGCTCCCCCGTGCCGAAGCCGCCCCGCACGACCCGGAACCACCAGCCGGCGTGGTCGGGTGAGCCGGCCTCGGAGGTCTCGATCGAGTCGGGATCAGGCCACGGCTCCTGCCGCGGGCGCCAGATGCGTCCAGGCGGTTCCTCGCTCTCCACCAGGAACACGGCCGTCGCCGCGCCCGACGTCATGACCGTCGCAACGCATCCGCGCGTCGATGACCTTGATGCGCCGGCCGGCTCGCAGCGGTCGCACCTCGATCTCCACGAGCGCCATCGCGGCGGGTCGGAACAAGTCGACGGTGAGCCGCGCCGCCCGCCACCCCGGGGCGCCGTGCTCCGCTTCGAGCGCGCGTGCCGCCAGCCCGCCGAGCAACCGTCCATGCAGCATGTCGTCGCCCCACGGCGCGTGCGCATGAGGAGACGGCAGCACGCCCGAGCCGACGGACTGGAAGTACGGATCAGTCACCGCGCTGGTGTAGCAGCCCGGTCAACGAGACTCAGGCCTTGGTCACATCACGGCGGCTCTTGGGTGTCCTCACCGCTGCCGGTCGAGCAGCTCGCGCAGGAGGCGTGGCCAGCCCTTGGTGTGGTCGACGTCGGGGAACAGGCCGCGGACGCGGTCTGAGTGCTGGGATCGGGCGCCATAGCTCGCGATCCATCGCTGCGCGGCGGCGAGGACCTCGTGCTCGACGTCGTCGAACGGTGCGCCTCGCGCCCGTTCGTAGTCGGACACGAAGGCGTCGACCTGCGCCAACGTCGGCAACGGGTCGGGCAGCTCGAGCCGCCAGTCGACGGGATGGACCGCGGACACGACACCGACGAGCGCCGCTTCCGGAACCAGTCCCACAGAGTCCCAGTCGTAGATCGCGGCGACCCGGCCACGGTTGAAGCCGAGGTTCTGGACCCGCCAGTCAAGATGGCCCACGACTGCGGGCAGCGTGGTCGAGGTGAGGACGCACCGAGCGGCTCGGGCCGTCTCGTCGATCCACTCGGCTCCCAGCCTGCTGCCGGCGAAGTCGAAGCGGAGGTCATGCGGCTCGGGCCACACGTCGTCGATCACCGGTGTCGCCAGCCAGCCACTGAGCCGGCCGTCAGACGCATGCGGACGCGCTGCGTCCACGAAGTCGCGCAGGGCGGTCGCGATCTGTTGACGGACGGCGGGGTCGTAGCCGTCGGCGGGCTCGCCGTCGCGAAACTCCTCGACCGTGAGCCAGCCGTGACCGACAGCGATCGGCCCAGCGAGCGGCGTGGGTGCCGGGAGACCTGCGGCTGCGAGGTCGGCCTGCACCCGTACGACGTTCGCCAGCCGCTCCCGTGAGATGTACGTCTCGCGGTGCAGCTTGGCCACCACGGTTCGTCCGTCTCCCAGATCCACGCCGACGACGATCCCGACGCCGGGCTCGTAGAACCGGGCACCCGTCACGACCGCTCCCACGGCGTCCGTCACGGCGGCCGCCAACGCCTGTGCGACGAGGACCGGATCGCTCGTTCCCAGGATCGAGTCGACGACCGGCGGGTGCCACGCCTCATGCGACGCAGCGATCAGATCAGCGAGCCGGCGCATGGGACGAGCCAGGGCTTGCGGCGTGTCACCGTCCATGCGCCGCGAGTCAAGCAACGGCCGACACCCGGCCGTGTCCGGATATCGCAGCGACCACCGCGACGGGCTCGACCAGTTGGACGAGGCGGTGGCCCACGGACTCCGTCATCGGCCGAACGCACCGCTGTCGCCGATCGGCAGGGCCCGATCGGCCGACGGCCAGCCCCGCCGTTGCACGGCGCACCAGCACCTGTCCGCCGGGATCAGCCCGGGGATGGTGCCGCTTCGATGATCGTCATCCCGGCTGGTGTGCTCGTCTGTTCGAGCACGGAGAAGCCGCTCGCAGCGAGGAGGGCGCGGTACTCGTCGTTGGTCCGTTGACGTGCTGCGAACTGGGCGAGCATGACGATGTCCAGCAGCTTCGGCCAGGTAGGACCTTTGTCGTCGGACATCTCGATCTCGACGACCAGGAGCTTCGTCGTGGAGGTGGCTGCAGTGCGCACGGCGTGGAGGATCGTCGCGCAGTGGTCGTCGTCCCAGTCGTGCAGGACCTCCATCAGGATCACGGCGTCACCGCTCGGGAGCGGGGTGCTGAAGAAGTCACCGGCGACGAACTCGAGTCGCTCGAGGCTGCCGGCCTGCCTGGCTGCTTCGATCACCGGTGGCAGATCGAACACGACTCCCGTCACTCCCGGGCACGAGCCCGTGATGGCGCGCAGCAGGTGTCCCTCGCCGGCGCCGACATCGACGATGCGCTCGTACGCGGCGAAGTCATGGGCGTCGAGGACGTCCGCGATCTGGACGGCGGACTTGGCCGCCATCGCTTGACCGAAGACCGCGCCTTCCTCCGGGTTGGCTGCCCAGTAGCCCCACGGCCCGCCGTCAGGGAACGCGACATCAGCTGCCGACGCGCCCGTCGTCACCGAGTGCATCAGCTGCTCCGCACTCCGCCAATGCAGCGATTGGGCGAACATCCGGGCGAACGGCGCGAGCGAGGCCGGATGATCCGATCGCAGGAACTGCGATGCGGGGCTGTGCCCGACGACGTCGCCGTCGAGGACGAAGACATCACGTGACTCGAGCAGTCGCAGCACACGCCTGAGGGCGTCGGCGTCGGCTCCCACGACGTCAGCGACCTCCGCGACGGACCGTCCGCCGTCGCCGACGGCGTCAGCGACACCGAGCTCGGCGACGACGTGCAGCGATCGCACGAGGTACTGCGACGCGCACAGCTGCTGGATGAGACCGAACGCTTGCACGTCCACGCTGAACCCCCGCTCTCGCCACGCCGCAAGGCTGCGGCGACGCAGTCTTCCACGTGATGGCGACCCCGCTCATCGGGATCACATGGCGCTCCACCACTGCCGAGGCAGTTGTTCGTTGTTCGGCGTCGTTTCGCGGACGCGACCGATGCGGACACGGCGACCGGTGGGACCGGCTATGTGTGTGGTCGTGGTGCCGGCGCTGTGGGTGGTCGACGGGGCCGTCTCGGACGTGTACCTGTTCGGTGAGACGGTTGGCGTCGGACCGGACGATGTCTGGTTCGTCGAGCCGGTGCGGACGGCGTTCCGAGACGCAGGGCAGCTGTGGTGCGAAGTCGCTGACGTGGACGACCTCGTTCGAAGCCCGTTGCTCGGCGCCTACGGGATGTCGGACGAACCGCTCTCGGCCCGGCTGGGCAGCAACGAGCTCGATCGACTTCGAGCAGCCGCGGAGGCGTTGCGGATCGATGTCTCGACGCTCGACGGGCTTCGACCCTGGCTCGCCGGTCAGGTCCTCGAACATGCGCACCGGTCCCAGCTCGGCGTCGCGGCAGCCGCCGACGTTCACGGGATCCTCGTCGGACTCGCCAAGCAGGCAGGCAAGCCGATCCGTACCGAGCTGCCCGACGCTGAGGCCACGCTCGCGTTCTTCGGTGCCATGACCGCGGTGGTCGAGCTGGAGTACCTGGCGTGGACGTTGGACCGCGTCGCTGATCGGGGCGCTGAGCTGGCACGACAAGTCGCCGCGTGGTGCGTCGGTGACCGGACGGTCGTCGATGATCAAGTCGCCGCGATGAAGGCGACGTACCCCCACCTCCACGCGTGTCTGCTCGCCGACCGCAATCGGGCGTGGGTGCCGCGCATCGTCACGATGCAGACCAACCCGGCGCCGTCGTTCGTCCTCGTCGGTGACGCGCACCTGTCGGGCGACGACGGCATCCCCTCACTGCTCGCACGGGCAGGTCACGCGGCTCGCCGCCTCAGTTGACCTGACGAGCGCCTCGAGCTCCACGCCGACCGCAGCGACGGGTTCGGCACGTCAGTGCCAGGAGCCGGGCCGGGAGCTGCGGCCGGCCAGGCGCTCGGCAGCGAACGCGCGTGACGTGGCCGGGCGCAGGCCGAGCGCTTCGTCGGCGAGGTCGGCGAGACGCTCACCGATCGCCGGCGTGAACTTGAACCCGTGGCCCCCGAACCCGACGCCGACCACGACCGGACCACGGCGGTCGAGGACGAAGTCGTCGGTCGGGCTCGACGCGTACAGGCACACGCTGCTGCGCACGGCGGTCGGGTCGACACCGGGCAGCCACTCTCGGGCGTAACCCTCCAGCGCGTCGACCGCGGCAGGGAGCCGGGCTGGTCGATCGTCGGGGTCGATCACCGGCCCGACGCCGTGCAACCCGGCCTTGACCAGGCCGTCGGGTGAGCCGAGCCCGTAGGCCAGGGGGTTGCCGCGTTGGATGAAGCTCGGCCACGGCCCGGTGCTCGGCTCGAACCAGGCGACCGTCTCAGCCGTCACGGTGATCGGTGGCACCGAGCGCGTCGGCGATGTGCGGCTCCAACAGGCTGGCGGTCCACCCGGCGGCCGCCACCACGGCCACTCGGGCCTCCACGGTCGCATCGCCGATCGTCACCGCGACGCCGTCGCCGGATTGGCGGACGGCCGTCACCCGCGTGTCGAAGCGGACCTCGGCTCCCGCGGCAGCAGCCTGGTCCCAACATGCGGCGAGGGTTCGGTCTGCGTCGACGCGTCCGCCGTCGGGCTGGAAGACGACAGGGTCGTTGAAACGCAGGCCGGGCCAACGCGCCGCCGCCTCCAGCGCAGTGAGCACGTCGACGCGCACGCCAGCCGCCGCGCAGGCCGCCGTCATGGCGGTGAGCTCGGCCTCGTCGCCGTGATCGACTGCGCCCGTGAGGTGCAGCAGGGATGAACCGGCAGCCGCCTCGAGGTCATGCCATCCGGCCACCGACTCCAGGGCCAGGTCGACGTACGCAGGATCGGCGTACCCGAACCGAAAGATGCGCTCCGCACCGTGCGAGGAGCCGCGGTCGTGGCCGCGACCGAAACGCTCGACGAGCAGCACCGACCGGCCCCGCCGAGCCGCCGCCCACGCCGTCGCCGCGCCCGCCATCCCACCACCGACGATCACGACCTCCGGCACTCCCCCAGTCTGCCGAGCCGCCCACCCCTGCCCGTAACGGACGCCTCGACTCGGACGCGCGGGCGCGGGCTCTCGTCACCGGATGCGACTCCGATCCGTTCGGTGTTCGCGCTGCGGCCGTGCCGCAGTCATCACGATCCGGGCCGCGCGGTCACCACGTCGCCGTGACGTCGTTGGAACACGTGCTCGGTGCGTCGACGGTGCACACGCGGTAGGTCGCGGTCGACACTCGTCTCGAGAGCACGTCGGTGTAGCTGCCGCCCGTCACGGCTGTCGCCACGATCTGACCGTTCCGGTAGACCTGGTACGAGCCGATCGGGTCGTCCCACGTCAGATCCGCCACGTTGCGGGCGTTGCGCCGGTACGCGACCACGGACATCGTGATCACCGGGGAAGGTGGTGGTGGTGGTGGTGGTTCGATCGCGGTCGCGGTGAGCGAGAGCGTGTAGGCGCCCACGCTGGCGTAGTCCGAGTAGCCGGTGTTGAGCGGGTCGCCCGCGCCGACCCCATCGACGGCTGCGATGTAGGAACCGGCATCGACCGTCGTCGAGATGGACGCGCCGAGGCCGGTCGCGACGTCCGTGGAGACCGTTCCGGACGCGGGATCGTCGAACAGGTCGATCCCCGGACCCTCGAGGGTCAGGCGGATGTCGAGATCGGGACTCGTCGTCGCCGGTGCTGCCGTGACCATGATCTCGGTCCGCTGGGCGACCGTGATCGAGAACGTGTCGACGTCGAAGCGGGTGGCGATGATCCCGGTCGCCGGCGCCGAAGGGTCGAGCGGCGTCGAGGACGAATCGGGATGATCATCAGACAGCGGCGGTGCTCCATTGGATTGCATGACCGCGAAGTCGTCCTGCGTCTGCGTGGCGCCGCTGTACTCACCGTTGCTCCACTGGGTGATCGGCTTGGAGTAGCCGACACCCATGATCGGCGCCCAACTCCCGTGCCCCCCGTAGTAGCCCGACGTCGGGCTTCCGTCGTGGCTGAGGCCGACCGTGTGTCCCGCCTCGTGGGATGCCGCCTCGGCGATGTTCTTCTGACCGGAGCCGACGCCGTTCTGGAACACGAACGCCGGTTGGTAGTAGGCGTGGCTCGTTGCGCGATCGAAGACACCGACGTACGCGATCCCACCGCAGCCCCCGCTGCACACCGACGAGTACAGGGACTTGCCGTTGGCGCAGACGGTCGTCGACCGGCTGACCAGCACCCTCGTTCCGTACCGCGCGTCGGCGCTGGAGGAGCGCGTGATCGCATCCGGTCCGGGATCAACGGTCGTCACGTCGATGTCGAACGGTGCGTAGTCCTCAGCGACCCGCGCCCACACCCCCGAGATCGCCGTCAGCTCGGCTTGCGAGAACGTGCCAGGAACCCCATCGGAGTCGTAGGCGTCGGCGTAGCACGGTCCGCCCGTCTTGGCGTTCCACGCCGTGTCGGCGACCATGTGCCCGTCGAAGTCGAGGTAGATGACGCGAGGTGATCCCGGGCGGCTGTGCAAGGTGAACGTCGCCGACGTGTCGACTGCTGCCACATCCGGGGTGGACGTGATCTCGGCCGCGCCCGCCTCCTCCGCCGTCGGCTCGATGTAGAGGAGCTGATCGTCCGCATCAACGAGCAACGACCGGTCCGCCAACAGGTTCCGCCGGAGCTCGGTCGCCGACAACGCATTGCGCGCAGCCACCGCGGGCAGGCGTGCTCCCAGACGTGCGACCGCCGCTCGACCACCGACCCAATCGGGTGGCTCGGCGACAGCGACGAGCTGTAGCGGGCCCGACAGCGACCCGACAGCAGCACCAAACCCGGCCAGCACGATCCACGACTTCCGCACGACGCAGCCCCCCGATCCGCCCGCGGACGATACTCGGCCAGGGCCGGCTGGAACGCCCTTCGCCGTTCGCACCACTCGAGACAGCTTCACGTCGCGGCGTGTGGCCCCTGGCCAGGTGCGTCCCGATCGCCCTGCCGATGCCCAAAGGACGTCGCGACCGCGGGCGGCGGCTTCGTCGCCGCCCCCGGACTCCTGATCTGTCGTTGACGTCGTGGGCGTGTCGGCGCCGGCGCTTCACGTCAGCGGTGGCAGGAGATCCGTCCGCCGCCGAGCCGCGTCCCGGCAGCAGCGACATGAGACTCCCAGGGCGGTGCGTCGTCACGCTCACTACAGTCCGGTCGTGATCGTGGATGCCCACGTGCACCTCCACCCTGGGCGGTTGGCGGCCAAGGTCAGGGCGTTCCTGGAGGCGCCGCACGACGGCCAGGACACCGAGCGTCGGCCAATGGCGTACGGCATCGATCCAGACGAGGTGCTCGTCGCGATGGCAGGCGAGGGCATCGGGCGGGTGTGGTCGTTCTCCTACGCCCACAAACCGGGCATCGCCGTCGGGCTCAACGAGGCGTCGGCCGGGCTCGCTGCGGTGGCCAGTCGAGGTCCGCTGCCGGTGCTGGGTGGCGGCACCGTCCACCCCGCCGACGACGACCCCGCGGGCATCGTCGAAGATGCCGTCGACCGGCTCGGACTCGGCGTCCTCAAGCTGCACTGCTCGGTCGGCGCCTTCGACGTCGACGACGCTCGACTCGATGCCGTGTTCGCGTTCGCCGCCGAGCGCCGACTCCCCGTCGTCGTCCACCTCGGCCACGCCGTCAACGGGCGCACGGAACGCGGCGAGCTGGCCGCCCTCGACCGCGTCGCGACGGCCCACGCGAACGCACCGATCATCCTCGCTCACAGCGGCCACGAGGCCACCGACGAGGCGCTCGCCGTGATCGATGCGCACCCGTGCGTCCACGCCGATCTCACGCCGGTCGGCTCCAGCCCGGTCGACCTCTCCGCCGACGACATCGCCGCCCGCCCCGACCGCTTCCTGTTCGGCAGTGACGCGCCGAACACGCCGTTCCGGGTTGGCGAGAGCGTCGCCCGAGTGCGGGCGCTCGGCCTGCCGGCCGTCGTCGAGGTGGCGGTGCTCGGCGGCAACGCCGAACGGCTCGCCGCCGGTGTGCGGCGGCCGTGAACGTCGGATCAGCGGAAGGGACGCGTGGACGACACGGTGTCGGACAGGCGAGCGCACGGAACCGGCGCCTGGACCGTGGGATCGGCTCCGCGTGCTCCCCTTGCTCCTGCGACGGCCGAGCGCTGGTGAGCGTTGCAGCGGTGGAGGACACGTCGGGCACCGGCCTCGTCCTCGCCCGCGAGTACGCCGCTGAGGTGGTCGAGCCGCTGCTGGCGCGCCACCTGCCGGAGTTGCGCGTTGCCATCGCGCGCTTGGGGTCCGGTTCCGACGTGCTCGGCCTCGATGACCTCGTCTCCTGCGACCACGACTGGGGCTTGCGGCTCACCGTGTTGGTCGATGACGCGGACGTCGGGTGCGTGCGCGCCGCGATGGAGCGGCACCTGCCCGCCGCGTGGCGCGAGCACCCGACACGTTTCGCCACCACCTGGGACCCGATCGTCCGACAGCGCGTGGAGGTGGCCTCACCCGTCGGTTTCGCCCGGTCGTGGACCGGGCTGACGCTCGACCGCGTCCCCGACACGATCGGTTGGCTGTCCCTGACCGGCCAGGCGGTGCTCGAGGTCGTCGGAGGTGCCGTGTTCCGCGACGACACCGGCGAGCTGACGGCGATCCGTCGGCGCCTCGCCTGGTACCCCGACGACGTCTGGCGGTTCGCCGTGGCCGCCGACTGGTCGCGACTCGGCGGGGAGCTGCCGTTCGTCGGCCGCGCCGCCGATCGCGGCGACGACGTCGGTTCCCGCATCCTTGCGGCCCGTCTCGCGCGACGGCGATGCACCTCGGGTTCCTGCTGCAGCGCCGCTGGCCCCCGTATGCGAAGTGGCTCGGCACCGTGTTCGCGACCCTGCCCAGCACGGTCGACGTGGCCGCATCGCTCGACCGTGCCCTGACGGCGGTCGACGGGACGGCCCGTCATGACGCCCTCGTCGAGGCCCTCGAGGACCTCGCCCGGCTGCAGGGCGAGGTGGGACTGCCGACGCTCCGGCCCATCACCGAGCCGTTCTGGGACCGCCCGACCCGTGGACTGCGCGACGTCGCGCAGCTGCTCCGTGACACCATCGACGACGCCGAGCTGAGGCGCGGTCCGCCCGTCGGCACAGTGGAGCAGTGGTCGGACAACGTCGCCGTGCTCGTCGACGCCGACCGCCGTCTCGCTGCGACCAGGGCGCTCTGGCGTGTCTGAGCCTCGCCCATCTCGGTGACATCCGGACCGCCCACGCGCTCCGTCGCACACCGCCTGACCCACGGTGTCCCGTCGGGGCCGTGCCGCGACGGCGCAGCCGGTCGCCGATAGCGTCGAGCCGCCGTGGAGGACAACGACGTCGCGTCGACCACGAACCGTCCTGACCGCCCGCCCTACGGCCGCCGACGGGCGGTGGCGGCGACGATCGTCGCGGCGCCCGTCGTCCTGCTGTTCGCGTTGGTCACGAAGTGCGCCGGCGACGAGCCGGCGGCCGGGTCGTCGGCCAGCGTGTCATCGACCGCGGTGGCGACCGTCCCCGCCGCGCCCACGCGGGTGCCGGCGACCACTGCGGCGGCGCTGCCGGCGCCGACCGCCCCGCCGGCGACGGTTGCGCCCGCGACCACGCCGTCGGTGCCGACGAACGGTGCCGACACCGCTGCGGCACCCTCGATCGACGCGGTGGGCGGACCGTGGTGGCTCGTGAACCGCGACCGACCGCTGCCCGACGGCTACGTGCCGGCCGAGCTCGTCACGCCCGACGTGCCGCTGGACCCCGACGCATCGTTCACCCAGCTCACACCGGAGACGGCTGCCGCATTCGAGCAGATGGCGGCCGCTGCGGCGAGCGATGGCTACGCGCTCCAGCTCAACAGCGCCTACCGCTCGGAGTCCGACCAAGCGCAGCTGTACGAGCGATACGTGCGCGACTACGGCGCCGAGTCGGCGGCGCGGCTCGTCGCCCGCCCGGGCACGAGCGAACATCAGACCGGACTCGCCGCCGACGTCGGTCTCGTCGGACTTCCCGACGACCAGACGTTCGGAACCACCGAGGCGAGCGCCTGGGTCGCAGACAACGCCCATCGCTTCGGGCTGATCGTGCGCTACCCGCCCGACAAGGCGGAGATCACCGGCTACGCCAACGAGCCGTGGCACCTCCGGTACGTCGGCGTCGATCTGGCCGGCGTGCTCCACGCCACAGGTCTCACGATGGAGGAGCACTTCGGGCTCACCGGCTGACCCGAACCGGTCAGCAGCCACCAACGCAGCCGTATGCCGGCACCGCATCCGACACGGCGCGGCTGCCGCGTCACGAACCGCCGGGTGGATGGGCCTCCTGTCGCCGACGGAGGGGCGAACGTCTCGGCCCCGGCGACGCGGCGGTCGTGGCCGACCCAGTGCGGTTGTTGCGGCGATGAGTTGCGTGGTGCGCGATCGTCCAACTGATCGTGAACATCGGATCGAGACGACGGGATTGCCGACGGAGGGATCGACCATGAACTCGATGGCCCGCCGGATGTTCGAGCTGGTCGAGCCGATCGGTGTCATCCCCTACTCCGCCGACGAGCCCAACGAGGAGATGTTCGCCCTGGGGTTCACCAACTACTGGGACACCTACTTCGCTGGACGCGCCGCGCCCTTGGGCCTCGTCCCGGCGGAGGTGGTGGATGCGCTCTTCTACAACTTCGCTCCCGGCGAGGTGGCTCGCCACATCCCGAAGGTGTGGCACACCACCACGCCCGACGCGGCGATCGCCGCTCGCCAGGTGGGCTGTGTGAAGGCCTTGCGGCGGATCCTGGCCGATCTCGTCGACGCTCCCTCGTTCGCACGCGCCGCTGACCTGTTGCTCACGGCCGCGACCAGCGCACCGGTCGAGGGCCGCCCGATGTACGCCGCGCTGCGTGCGATCCCGATCCCCGATGACGTGGTGGCCCGTCTCTTCCACGCCGCTTCCCTGCTGCGCGAGCACCGTGGCGATGGCCACATCGCAGCCCTGATGATCGAGGGTGTCGGCGGCCTCGAAGCCCACGTCCTCTACGCCCTCGACATGGGCATGCCCGCGAAGGACTTCGGACGCATCCACCACCTCCCCGCACCGCAGCTCGCCGCCGTGATCGCCGGATTGCGCGATCGCGGCCTGATCGGCGATGACGGTTGGCTGAGCGAACCGGGACGCGCCGTCAAGCAGCGCGTCGAGGCGTTCACCGACGACCTCGCGGCGAAGCCGTACGAGAGCCTCGCGCCCGGCGAGCTCGACGAGCTCATGGCGACGCTCGAACCGCTGGCCACGCGACTGCTCGCTGCCCAAGACTGGTAGGCGCTCGAGCGACGATCCTGCTCGCCTGAGGCAACGACGCCACCCTGGTGACACCGCCGACACAGCCAGGCCCAGAACGGCGGCGCCGATCGCGGCGTGGACCCCGTCGAGCAGGATCATCTGCGACCTGGTGGCCACACCCCACGTCACGCCAAGTGCTCCCAGGACGGCCGTCGTGATGATCGATCGCTGCAGCCGCGGCTCGTTCGCCGGCCGATCCGCAGCGGCCATCGCGTCCGCGCTAGCGAGCGTCTCGCTTCGCCTGCCGGCGAGCCCGGCCGATCGGGACGCCGCCGCCGTCTTGCGCTCGATGGGCTGACGCCTCGTGCTGCGCGGCTTGGGAGCGGCAGGCGCGTCGTCGCGGACCGCCTTCGCGCGGTCAGCCTCGCGGACGGCCGATCCGCGAGCGGCCGCCAACCGCTCGTCGCGGAGGGCGGCTGCGCTCCGGCGGGCCGCCTTGGCCAAGCTCGTGCTCACCCGGCGAGCGCATCCTCGAAGATCTCGGCCTTCGACGCGCTCCGGCGCGGACCGGCGTTCACCAGACCCCGCGCCCCGGCCTCGATCACCTGAGCCCCGGTCTCCCGACGATGCAACGTCACGAACTTGGTGCGGGCCCGGCGCACCCGCGTGTGCAGCTCGACGAGGTCGTCCTCGTCGAGCTCGCGCAACCGCGCCGGCTGCGTCTCGGCGACCAGGGCCCGCTCCTTCTCGGTCAACGATGTCACGGTCGCCTTGGCCACATGAGCTCCTCGATGTCACGACGCAGCATGAACCGGGTCCTCGTCTGTGCCAGCCAGTCTCCCGCCCCGCTCCCGGCACCGCAGCACCCGATCCGGATGCCTGCCGACACCCCCGGTCCGCCGGCGGTCGCTCGACCTGCTCGAGCAGGAGCCGATGTCGTTCTCGTCGGCACCACAGTCACGCCAGTGCCGGCAGGCCCGTCCGACGTGCGGACGACGTCACGGTGCTGCCCTCGGACGCGTCCCGGAGTGCCGCACATCGGCCCTGAGCGACAGCGAAGTGGAACGTGCTCGCACGGGTGGAATCGGGCCAACGGGGGTCGAATCTACGACCTGCGCCGTTCCTTCTCGCCGGCGGCGAGGAGGTCCACGACCTCGTTGATCCGTGCGGCGCGGACGTCGGGGCGTCGTGTGGTGGCGTCGATGTAGCGCAGGTAGGCGCGTCGGTAGAACTGGGCGATCGAGTCGAAGTACGCGCCCGCAGCCGGGTTGGCGGCGAGGGCGGCGGCCAGGTCGTCGGCGAGGTCGTCGCGTTGGGGCCCTTCGGGTTCGAGCATGACGTCGACGTGATCGCCTGCGTCGAGGTGGCGGTCGCGACGCCACGCCGGTCCGAGCACCAGGCCGCGACCGCTGTCGAGCGGCTCGATCACGCCGCGCACGTCCATGCCGTTGACCGTGCCGCGCACGTGGTGCTCGTCCTTGCATCCCCACACGTCGTCCGGGTCGAACGGGACCGGCAAGACGACGCGCCGCCCCTCGGTGATGAGCGTCGTTGCGAAGCGCTGCGGGACCACGAGCTCGATGGTCGCGCGCCGGCCACGTCACCATCCGCTCAGGAGCCGCGGCCACCCGGCCGACACGGGTGCGGCCACCGCCGGCCGGGCGGCGATGGGACGTCATACGCTGCGAGTGGTGATCTGCTCGTGCTGTGGCGAGGATCGTGACGACTCGATGGTGACGTCGCTGCTGTGTCACGACGAGATCAAGGTGTGCCGGGTCTGTGTCGGATGGCTCAACGGCCGGGTCGGGGCGATCGATGTCACGCCGACGCTCCCGGTCGCCGACATGGACGACGCGATCCGGTTCTGTGAGGCAGCCGGTTTCGAGGTCGACCGCTACGACGACGGCTTCGCGTTCGTGCAGCTCGACGACCAGAGCGTCTTCGACCTCGATCTGATCCCCGACATGTCGCGGGCGGCCAACCACGCCGGTTGCTACATCATCACCGATGACGTCGTCGCCTGGCACGGTCGCCTGGCCACCGCGGGCCTCCCGGTCACGGCGGTCGAAGACAAGCCGTGGGGCATGCGCGAGTTCACCCTCACCGATCCCAGCAGCAACAACATCCGGATCGGCACGAGCACAGCCGACGATCCGTAGGAGGCGCCATGACCCACACGACCGCCGTTGCCAGCGACATCGAGGGTCCGCAGCCCGGCTGCTGGTGCTGCGGCGACCGGACCGTTCGAGGCAGCCTGCTGCACCTCGACGGTCGGCCCGAGGTGGGTGTGTGCTTTCGATGCGTTGACCGTCTCCGCGATCGCAAACGCGCCGTCCAACGAATGACCCGCCATGCGCCGCCCGGGTCGTGGTGGCGTGGGGTCCAGTTCCGCCTCGGACTCAACTCCTGCTGATCACCCATCCGATCCGAGCTGAGGACTGGCGGCCGCACGGCGGGCGGCGACCGGGTCTTTGGCCAGCCATCCAGCGTGATGTCGACCGGGTCGGTCCTGACTGTCCCGGACCAGGATCGCTATCCCCGGACGCGCCTCATGGGAAGGCTCGATCGGCGCTCCGCCTCGAGCGCTGCGATCGGCCGCCGCCGGTCACACGAGATCGCCGCGGCGGAACGCCGCGAGCGAGTCCCGCAGGCCATGCTCGGCAATGTGGCGGTTGACGGTACGCACCGCCGGTGAGGCGTGGGCGATGGCGTCGATCTCGGCTCCTTGGAGCAGGGCCTGGCGGAAGCCCTGAGCCTCTTGTGTGCGGTTGATGGCGAGCTTCTGGAGCGCCAGCAGGTCCTTTGGCTGCCGGGCGACGGCACGCGCGTAGCCCTGGACCGCGGCGTCCAGGTCGGCTGCCGGGACCACCCGGTTGAACAGGCCCATCGCCACGGCCTCGTCCGCTCCGATCACGGCACCGGTCTCGAAGAACACCTCCTTGGCCTTCTTCGGACCGACGAACCAGGCCCAGAACGACGCGACGTAGCCGGCGCCGAGCGGTAGTTGCGGCGTTCCGACGCGGGCGTCGGAAGCCACGAACGTGACATCGCAGATCGCCGCCAGCTGGGTGCCGCCGGCCAGGCACGCGCCATGGACCTGGGCGATGACGGGGATCGGCAGGTCCCAGATCTCCAGCCAGCCACGCAGGATCGCCTCCAGCTGGAGGCGATCCGCCGGCACGCCGGTCGCGGCCATCTCCCCGGACGTCACGTCGTAGCCGGCACAGAACCCGCGACCTGCGCCACGCACGATCGCCACGCGCACCTCCTCGTCGTCAGCCGCCCGCCGCAACGCGTCGAGCAGCGCTCGCTGCAGCCCTGGTGTGATCGCGTTGAGCTTCTCGGGGCGGTTCAGCGTCACCGTGGCGACGCGGCCATCAACCGCATACTCGATCAGCTCCGACATCTGCCTCCCCTTCCGACCTGCGGCGACAGCCGATGCTCGCAGACTCCGCTCACGGCTTCACGCTCGCACCGCGACCACACCCTGTCGGGGTTCCCGCGAACCACGGGCATGAGGACGGACCGTCGCGTCCAATCCCTCCGGCTCGACGGCGTTGCCGATGCTTCGACCGCAGAGATCACCCCTCCGGGGTGCTCGCGGCAGCAAGCAGTCACCGGGCGTCAGCCCGTGCGGCCGTCATCAGGCCGGCGATCTCGGGCCCGTCCTCGTGGTGTCAATGCCCGTCGTGAGCGGTTGGCGCCGTGTGTCGCTTCAGCTGTGAGCGGATGACGCCTTCGAGCTCGTGCATCGTTCGGTCGAACTCCGCAGGGAGGTCGATCTCATGGAGGTGCGCGAGTACGAGGACGCACCACAGACAGTCGGCGAGCTCGTGGCCGAGCGCAGCCGGGCCGCCTGGCATGTCGCGAGCTCCGTCGGCGGCCATGGCCAGTTTGGCAAGGTCGCCGACGTCACCAACGAAGCCCAACATGAGCTCTTCGCGGGTCCACACTCGGCCGCGCACCTTCATGTTCAGCGCGTCGTACAGGTCGCGGATGACGAGCGCCTGCTGCTGGAGCTCCATGAGTCCGGGCGACCTGGCGGGCGAAGGTGACGGCATGGCCGAACGGTAGATCGCGTCCGCCTGCGCTGATCCTGCGGTGTCGATCCGGCGATCGGGGACGCGGTGGGGCGGGACTCTCCCCGCGATGTCCGGACATCACGGACGATCGAGCCCGGATCTGCAGTCGCACCCTGTCGTGGGGGCCGTTGGGGCGCGGCATCCGTCCGGAGGGCTGCGGTCGATGTGGCAGCGTCGCGGGCGATGGCGATCATCGATGCGCAGGTCCACGCCTACGAGCGCGACCACCCTGGGCGACCCTGGGCCGCCCACCTGGAGGGGCCGCCCGAGGTCACGGGTGACGACATGGTGGCGGCGATGGACGCCGTGGGTGTCGACGGCGCACTGCTCGTGTCGCCGTGGACGATGTACCGCGACGACGCCAGCTATGCCGTCGAGGTCCACCACGACCACCGCGACCGCTTCGCGCTCATCGCACCGGTCGACTTCTCTCGGCCCGACGTCGGCGATGGCGTCGCGGCCTGGGCGGCCACGCCGGGAGCGGTCGGCGTTCGCCTCGTGTGTTGGAAGCCGCCAGCCGCCGGCGCCCGGGACCCCGGCGTGACCGCAGTGCTGAGGGGGGCTGAGCGCGCGGGGTTCCCGGTGTGCGTGTTGAGCTGGGGCCGGATGGACTTCGTCGACGACCTCGCCAGGCACCATCCGGACGCGACGATCGTCGTCGATCACCTTGGGCTCGTGCAGACGATGAAGCCCCCGCCGCCGCCCGACCCGTTCGGCGACTTGGACAGCGTGCTGGCGCTGGCCACCTACCCCAACGTCGTCGTCAAGGTCACCGGTGCCTGCACGCTGTCGCACCAGCCGTACCCGTTCGACGATCTGTGGGCGCCGATCGGCCGGATGATCGACGCGTTCGGCATCGATCGGCTGATGTGGGGCACCGACTGGACCCGGGCCGTTGGGCACTGCTCGTACCGCGACGCCGTGGCCGCGTTCCGCGACACCGACCGCCTCGGCGCCGCCGACCGCGACGCGCTCATGGGCGGCACACTGCAGCGAATCTTCGGCTGGGCACCCGCGGTGGCCCCCTGAGGCACAGCGACATGGCGAAGGTGGGGGCTGCCGCCGATGCGACGGCCGGGTCCCGACGCCGTGGCGAGGCCACACGGTCGTGGCCCTCGCTTCGTCACACCTCGCGTGGACATCTCGGTGACAGAGATCCGGCGAGAGCGGACGTCGAGCAGCGCGATCCGGAACGGGTGACGAGGATGGCGCCACCAGCGGCGAGGAGCGTCCACCACTGGGCGCTCGCCGCGCGGGGCCGACGTCAGCACCGCCGTGCGCTGAGCGCTACCCCTTCCACCCCGGGACGCGGCCAGCCTGCTCGATCCACGACGTCAGCTCGGGTTGCTCGACCTCGTCCATCGTCTTCAGCTTGATGTACCGCGACCGATCGGCATCGCCGAGCGGCGGCGGCGGATCGAAGTCGGCGCCGCCGAAGAACACGACGTTCACGGAGACGTCGTAGGCGACCATCTCCATCATCCACCCGACGTCGGCCAGCCCGTAGTACGCCTTCTTCCACTTGACGGCGAACCGCAGGTCCGGATGCGTCTGTCGGATCAGCTCGTCGAGGCGCGTCACGATCGGGTTGAGATCCGGCATCACGCGCCGCATCCAGTCATCGATCTCGGCGTGGCTCTCCGACAACTCCGGCGGCCGCCGGGTCGAACCTGCCGTGCGCTTCATCGCCATCTCACGTGCTCCTCGGCTGCGGAAATCCCTGGCGAGGTTCGACGGTAGTGGCCTGGCGCTGCGACACAGCCGGGATGGCACGCGCGACGATTGGCGCAGAGAACGACACTCGTCCACAGCTTGCTCACAGTCCGATCTCCGCGTCCGGTACTCGCGGCCGCCCGCGTCCGAGACCGCCCGATCGCTGGGTCAGCCGAACGGCTTCGGGCAGCGCGGCACTTCTCGCATGAGCCGTGACGACGGGATGACCTGGTCGGCGGCGCGCCGACGAGCGCGGGTCTGCTGCGCCAGGGAGCCGTGTGCGGAGAGCGATGCTGCCTCGTCGACCGTCGCCGCACTGAACAACACGTGCGCGGGGACGCTCGTCGATCGGGCCGAGGCCACCAGCGCGGGTGCGGTACCTTGCCGTCGACGACCGCGGATTGGAGGCGTGTGAGCTCGTTCACCGATGACGTCGCCGAGCGCCGCGCTGCTCGCGCAGCCGCGTTGCCGCTGATCCCCACGACCGTGATCGGCAGCTTCCCGCAGCCGGCGTGGCTCGTCGATCACGATCTGCTGGTGGCCAAGGGCGTACCACGCACGTGCGCCGACGATGTGTGGCGGATCCCGCCGGACGAGCTCGACGAGGCACTGGACGCGGCGACGCTGCTGGCGATCCACGACCAGGTGACAGCCGGCATCGACATCGTCACCGATGGCGAGATCCGCCGCGAGAGCTACTTCAACCACTTCGCCAACGCGCTCGACGGGGTGGCGAGGGACCGCCTCGGTGCCGGGGTCAACCGCATCGGTGGCCGCTCGGACGTGCCGCTGGTCGAGGGGCCGATCCGGCGCGGCGTGCCCGTGGAGCTGGGTCCGGCGACGTTCCTGCGCGGCGCCACCGACCGGTTGACGAAGGTCACCGTGCCCGGGCCGTTCACGCTCAGCCAGCTGGCTCAGAACGAGCACTACCCGGACCAGCGGACGCTGGCGTTGGCCTACGCGGAGGCGATCAACGAGGAGCTGGCCGACCTCGTTGCGGCGGGCATCGACGTGGTGCAGCTCGACGAGCCGTACCTGCAGGCCAACGCCGACGCCGCCCGGCAGTTCGCGGTCGAGGCCGTCGACCGGGCGCTCGACGGGATCGGCGCGACCACGGTGCTGCACACCTGCTACGGCTACGCCGTGTACGTCGCCGACAAGTCCGGTGGCTACCCGTTCCTCGCCGAGCTCGCCGACTGCGCGGCCGACCAGATCGCCGTCGAGTTCGCCCAGCCGCGGCTCGATCCGGCTGTGCTCGCGCCGCTCGCCGACAAGACGATCGTGGTTGGTGTGCTCGATCTGTCGACGAACGAGGTCGAGCCTCCGGGTCTCATCGTCGACCGGTTGCATGCCGTCCTCGACGTGGTGCCACCCGATCGGCTCGTCGCCGCGCCCGACTGCGGGATGAAGTTCCTGCCCCGTCGCGTCGCCGTCGGCAAACTGCACGCGATGGTCGAGGCTGCGGCGACGGTGCGCGCCGAACTGGCTGGCTGAGCGTTCGCCGCGGTCGGCGGGACCGCCGACGAACCTCGACAGGTCGAGCTGGCCATCGCCGCGCAAGAGCAGTCGCGCGGCGTGGTGCCGACGAGGTGACCGACACGGCCATCGCCGCACTGCGCCGCCACTTGCGTGTTCACCACGACGTCGACAAGGACATCGGCGTGCGCACTCGCGTGTCGCGCGTCAACGAGACTCGGTGAGGCACGACGGGCCCGTCTCCCCCCTGGAGCCTCGGCGACACGACTCACAACGACGTCCGCGACCACGCACCGAGCGTGTCCGTGATCGCCGGGCTGACGCCGTTCGCACTCGCAGAGAACGGTCCCGCGGCGGCGTGCCCCCCTGCTGCTGACAACCGACTGAACCGCCAAGGTCGGCTCAGTGGCAGCAGTCGATGTTCCCGATGGGCTGCATCGGGTGGATGATGGCAACCACCGCTGTCGTGTCCCAAGCGGCTGTCGAGACCAACGCGATGGACACGATCGCGACGGTTGCGACGATGACGCGACGTAGGGTCCGGGCGACCGGCGCATGCTTGTTCATGGGTCACGTCCTCCTGAGGAGCAGATTGGCCTGGATGGCCACCTCAGCGTCAGGACCAGGCGTGAGCGAGGCGTGAGCGGCCGCACAAGACGCCGCGGCAGTGCCCACCCCTCACGAACGTGACGGCACGGTCGTCGGGCGGCCCGAACGGCCGCTCGCTCATCCCGGGTACGTGGGATGGATCCAGGCATGCGAGTCGTTGGGATCGGCCGCCGATGGTGCGGCTTCGTCCGGTGGGCCGTCCGTACCCGGTCATGCGGACCTGGCTCGTCGAGGAGCAGCGGTTCCACGGGTGGTACGTCAACCTCGAGCAGCCCTGGTGCCGTACGGCGGTGGGGTTCGACTCCCGCGACGACGTCCTCGACGTCACCGTCTCTGACGATCTCATCGAGTGCCACCTGAAGGACGACGATGAGCTCGAGTTCACGGTCGAGGTCGGCATGTTCACGCCTGCTGAGGCGCGGTCGATTCGCGCCGCCGCGGACACCGCCATCGCCGACGTCAGCGACCGTCGATGGCCGTTCGACGAAGCAGCCTGGAACCAGGTTCTTCCACCCCACTTCTTGGAGCCGACGACACTTCCCTCCGGGTGGGACGCCTCCTGAACCGGTCGGCAGATCACGCGACGATGCGCGGCAACCAAGGTCGATCGGGTGGCCCGGCCTCGGGGCGTGCGGTGGCGCTGACGCGCCCAGCGGCGCACCGAGTCCGCCGCTCGTGACCGCGGATGCCTCGACCCCCACGTCGACGACCTCACCGTCGGCGAGCGATCCACCGCGTCACAGAGCAGCCTCGTGAGGGCGCCCGCTGCGGGTGATCTTCGCGGCGGACTCAGTGCTACGCCACACCCGACAGCGC
Organism: uncultured Acidimicrobiia bacterium; assembly: GCA_963750905.1. Taxonomy (GTDB): domain Bacteria; phylum Actinomycetota; class Acidimicrobiia; order Acidimicrobiales; family Ilumatobacteraceae; genus JALZMG01. The sequence continues at coordinate 130,251 of CAVVSE010000018.1, read as the reverse complement.
GCCACTGAACAGCTCGCCTTCCTCGCCAGCTGGGCCATGCAACGCCTCGCCCCCAACGCCGAGGCGCCGGCGGACCACCACTCCGACTGACAGGAGCTCGTCGGAGTCCCTTCGCGCGCTCGCCGACGTCGGCGAGCGCCGATCGGCTGTTCGGTGCCTGTCGAGCGGTTCGTCGTAGCGTGGGTGCGTGGCCCGGCCAGGGGTGTGGAGCTGTGCGTTGGCGGCGCTGCTGTTCGGCGCCTCGACACCGGCGGCATCGGTGTTGGCGCAGCACCTGTCGCCGTTGGCGTTGGCCGGGCTGCTCTACCTGGGAGCGGCGCTTGCAGTAGCGCCGTGGTGGGTGTCGGACCGTCCGGATGTGTCGGCGCTGCGCCGCGACTGGCGGCTCGTCGCGGTGGCGATCGTTGCCGGCGGGGCGATCGGCCCTGCCCTGCTGACGGCGGGGCTGGTTGACACTCCCGCTGCCACGGCCTCGCTGCTGTTGAACCTGGAGCTGGTCGCCACGGTCGTCCTGGCGGCGACACTGTTCCGCGAGCATCTCGGCCGGAACATGATCTCCGCTGCGTTCCTCGTCACGGCTGCGGGGATCCTCCTGGTGTGGGAGCCGGGTGCGACGGCGAGCATGTCGGCACTCTTGATCGTCGGGGCGTGCGTGGCGTGGGGGATCGACAACAGCGCGACGTCACGCATCGACCAGATCGCCCCGCAGCACGTCACGTTCCTCAAGGGCACGGTCGCCGGAACCGTCAACGTGCTGCTGGCGGTCGCGATCACCGGCTTGGGCACGGTCACGCTGTGGTCGTTGGTCGGTGCGCTGGCCGTGGGTGCACTCGGCTACGGCGCCTCGATCACGCTGTGGGTTCGCGGCGCCCACCAGTTGGGCGCCGCTCGCGCTCAGGTGATCTTCGCGTCGGCGCCGTTCATCGGTGCGGTCGTGTCGTGGGCCGTGTTGACCGATCCGGTGGAGCCAGTGCAGGTTGCGGCGATGGCGATCGCATCGTGCGGAGTCGCGCTGTCCCTGCGATCGAGCCACCTGCACGACCACGAGCACGACCCGCTCGTCCATCTCCACGACCACGACCACGCCGACGCGCACCACAACCATCCTCACGACGAGGCGGCCACGGGGCGCCACAGCCACATCCACGAGCACCGCCCGCTCGTGCACGCGCACCCGCACGTGCCCGATCTTCACCATCGGCACCACCACTGACGATCCGACCCCGAGTGCCGCTCGATGACCGACGCCGATCGCGGGGTCGTGGCGAGGCGGATCGCCGCGCTCGGGTGGATGGGTCAGGTGGCCGCCGTTGCTGCCCGCCACGGGGCCCGCCAGGCTGGCGCCTCCCAGGGTTCGGTGACGTAGATGCGCTCGTTGGCAACTCGCTCGCCCTGGAACTCGAGCACGGCGATGCCGAGCATCGGCGATCCGCCGTCGTAGTTGACGGTGAGCTCGCGCACCCACACGTCGCCGGACCCGCTGATCCGGCGAACCTCGAACCGCACGTCGGAGGGATACTGCTCGCGCCATTCCTTGAAGTTGGCGAGGCCCTCGAACCGCTCGCCGGACTGCGGGAACTCGAGCACGGCGTCGTCGTGGTAGATGGCGTGAGCGCCGTCGCTGTCACCGGCAACGAGATGGACCATTGCCTGCTCGATGGCCGCCCTCCGGGCGTCGTCGGGGATCGTCATACCCCGATCGTGGCGGACCGCCACCCGTCGAGGCTTGGAGACAGCGTGGAGATCATCAGTTCATCTCGCAGTCGACGGGGCTGCGAGCGGAGCGCCGTCGAGCGCGTCCACCTGTCGTTCATCACACCGGACGGCCCTCGTCGCTGGCGCGGTTGCCGCGTGCCCGCCGTCACCGACCTGGGCCAGCCCCGCCATGTCCGAAGCGTCCGGAGCCTCGCCAGCACACCGGCGGTACGTGTCCGGGTCGCCGTCCGGGGATCGTCGACGGCTCGCAACGTGGTCAAATCGTTGGCGATGAAGTTCGGGATCTTCTACGAGCACCAGATGGGCCGGCCGTGGGGCGACGACGGCGAGCACCAGCTGATCAAGGACGCGCTCGATCAGGTCGAGCTGGCCGACTCACTCGGCATCCAGTACGTGTGGGAAGTGGAACATCACTTCCTGGAGGAGTACAGCCACTCCTCGGCGCCGGAGGTGTTCCTCGCCGCCTGCAGCCAGCGAACCTCGAGGATCAGGCTGGGTCACGGGATCATCCTCACCGCCCCGCAGTTCAACCACCCGGCGCGCACCGCCGAGCGGGTGTCGATGCTCGACCTCGTGTCCGGCGGACGGGTCGAGTTCGGAAGCGGTGAGTCCTCCAGCGAGGCCGAGCTCGGCGGGTTCCGGGTCAACCCAGCCGAGAAGCGGGCGGCGTGGCTGGAGGGGTTGGAAACGGCCGTCCGCTGCATGGCCGAGACGCCGTTCACTGGCGTCGACGGCACGTACGTGACGATGCCGCCGCGCAACGTGATCCCCAAGCCGGTGCAGAAGCCGCACCCGCCCCTGTGGGTGGCCTGCTCACGCCGGGAGACCATCTTGCTCGCCGCGCAGAAGGGCATCGGCGCGCTCACCTTCGCGTTCATCGACCCGGAGGAGGCGGTCAACTGGGTCACCGAGTACGAGCGGGTGCTCACGGACGAGTGCGTCCCGGTCGGCTTCGCGGTCAACCCGCAGGTCGCCTGCGTCAGCCCGATGATGCTGCACCACGACGAGGAGGAGGCCATCCGCCGTGGCGCCGAGGGCGCCAACTTCTTCGGCTACTCGCTCGGTCACTTCTACGTCTTCGGTGAGCACCGTCCCGCGAAGACCGACGTGTGGCACGAGTTCGTCGAGCGGCGCGCTGCCCAGGGGTACGACCCTGATGCGGTCGCCGCGGCAGTGCGCGCCGAGCGACTCGGTGCCAAGCAGGCTGCGGGCGACAGCACCGGCTTGCGCGGCAGCGTCGGCACGCCGACGCAGGTGCGCGAGTACCTGCGCCGGTTCGAGGAGGCTGGCGTCGACCAGGTGATCTTCGTGCTCCAGGCCGGGCGCAACCGCCACGAGCACATCATGGAGTCGATCGAGCTGCTCGGCCGGGAGGTGCTTCCCGAGTTCGCCGAGCGCGACGAGGCCCAGGTGGCGACGAAGGCGGCGCGGCTGGCGCCGGCGATCGAGGCCGCGATGGCCCGACGGGCCGAGGCGTACGAGCCGGTCGACATCGGCGACTACGCGTTCCCCGCCCTGCCCCGCCAGTGGGCCAGCGCCACGCACGACGATGCGCTGGCGGCGACGCTCGACCGTTGGGCCGACGATCGCGCCGCCGGCGTGGCGCCGGAGCCGATCGCCCAACTCGGGGGCCAGTGAAGCGGCCCGGGCCGGTGGCGCCGTCAGACGACCGAGCGACCGCGGGCCCGGCGGACGGCGACGGGATGTGAGCCACGCAACGTCGAGCTCACGCGCGTGGAGAACCGCGCCGCGGTTGATGCGGCCGCGAGCATCGGACGGCTCGCTGTGATCGGTCGCGCCGCACTGCAGACCCGACGTTTCGATGCGGCTCGATCCGCGGCAACGGCTCAGACGGCGCGAACTTCGGCCAGCCGCTTGACGGCGTACTCGTCATCCCAGCAGACGGCGGCTTCCCATGCCGCCGACGCCTGCGCGGCGATGTCGAGGGCGCCGTCGTCGAGACCAGCGGCGTTGTGAGGCAGCACCAAGTCGAGGTCGGCGACGTCGACGTGCGACTCGTCCCAATCGATCAGGCCGACCCGATCCGCGGTCATCCGGACGTTGCCAACGTTGTTGGGGTCGCCGTGGACGACGCATGTCTCACGTCCGATGAGCCGCGCCCACGCCGCCCGGCATCGAACAACACCCTCAGGCGGCATCGCCCCGAGGTCGATCTTCGTCCCGGTCTCCGCGTGCAGGAGGTCGGTCGACGATCGCCAACCTGGGCGCTGCGGCCAGCCCGCCGTCAACCGATGCAGCCGACGGAGCGTGTCGGCCACACGACGCCAGTCGGCTGCCGTCTCGGGCGGTCCGCCCTCCACGTAGCTCATCACCACCAGACCGTCGGCGAACAGCCGGCCGTCCATCGTCGGGATCGGCACCGGCACGGTGAAACCCTCACGGTCCAGGTGTTGGAGGAGCACGGTCTCCCACGCCAGATCAGCATCACTGCGGGCACCGACACGACCGACCGCCACGTGACCATCGACGCGCACACGCCACACGTCGTTGGCCACGCCGCCAGCCAGCGGTTCGACGCGAGCCACGTCGTCACCCCACTGCCCGAGCGCCTCCCATCCCACTGGCCACATCTTCGCCTCGGTCGAGTGTCGCGCCCACCGTCAATCGGCCGTCGCCATCCGGGAATGGGCCCGCGTCGTCATCTCGCCCTGGCGACGGCTGACGAACGGCCGCAGGAACAGCTGTTCGGCGGTACCGACCACGATGACCATGTCGAGGGCGAGCGACCAGTTCTCGACGTCGAAGAGGTCGAGCCGCTGGTACGCGTCGAAGGCGGGGTTGTCGCGAGCCTCCACCTGCCAGAGCCCGGTGATGCCGGGGCGCACACGGTGCCGTTCGTGGAGCTCGATGGGGAACGCATCGACCTCGCTGCGCAACGCCGGCCTTGGTCCGACCAGGCTCATCTCGCCCTTCAGGACGTTGATCAGCTGTGGCAACTCGTCCAGGCTCGTCGTGCGGAGGAAACGGCCGATCGTGGTGACACCGGGATCGACGGCGAGCTTGAACAGCGGGCCCGACCGCTGGTTGTCGAGGTCCAACTCGGCGAGTCGGACTTCGGCGTCGACGACCATCGTGCGGAACTTCAGCATCTCGAACCCCCGGTCGTCCCGACCCACCCGCCGCTGACGGAAGAAGACGGGACCATCGTCGGGCACGTGATGAGCACGGCGGTCACGGCACACAGCGGGGCGGCGATCAGCAGCAGCGATGCCGAGACCACGATGTCGAAGATCCGCTTCAGGCCGAGGTCCGTCCTCGACAGCGAACCGGATTCGACGTAGAGGAACGCCTCATTGGCGACTGGCGAGGCCTTGACCCTGCGAGCGTCGATGCCCCACGAGCCCGGGTGGAAGAGGGGCTCTCGGCCTCCGAGCCGTTCCTCGCGCATCACGCTGTTGATCAACGTCGGGCTGACGCCGCCCGAGCAGACGACGACGCTCGTCGTCGGCGCCGCGGCGAGGATGCTCTCGGCGTCGTGGCTCTCGGCCGAGCCACAGGCCACCCATGCCGGCCGCCAGCGCCTCGCGCTGCGGCCCGATCACGCCGGTCACACGCGCGCCGGCCTCCGGATGGAGCTCGAGCCACCGGTTGGCGGTGACACGCGGTTGCCACAGCCCCCGCGCCGCGGATGGCCCACAGGCCGATCGCGACCGCAGCGACGGGGGCCAGCACCCGCTACTCCACGAACCGCGCGAGTGCGCTGAGTAGCAGACGGGGACGCGTGGGTTGAGTAGGCCCGGACCTGGATTGAGTACGCGCTGCTCATCTGCGCTCACCGGGCTGGGCGCACGATCACGGCATGATCACCGACGCGCAGATCGCCATCGTCCAGTCCTCGTTCGGCCACATCCTGCCAATCGCCGAAACCGCCGGGCTGCTGTTCTATGAGCGGGTCTTCACGCTGGCACCCGGCACCCGGTCGATGTTCGACGACGACATCGGCCCGCAAGCCAAGCGCACGATGGCAGCGGTCAAGACCGCCGTCGACGGGCTCGGGTGCCTGGACGTCGTTGGCCCGTTCCTCGTCAGGCTGGGCGCCAGGCACGTGCGCTACGGGGTGCGGAGCGAGCACTTCGATGTCGTCGGCACGGCCCTGCTCTGGACGCTCGAGCAGGGTCTCGGCGAACGGTTCACGCCCACGGTCCGCGACGCCTGGGTGGCCGCATGGGACGTCATCGCCGGCGCCATGACGACGGGCATGAGCCGAGCTGAGGCCGAGCTCGAGGCGCAGCCGGCCTGACGGTGAGCCCACCGAAGACGAAGGAGGAACACGAGCGATGATGAGGATCTACGCAGACGACCTGCGGCCCGGCGACGTCGTCATGTACGGGGGCCGCAACCGCCGGATCGCCCACGTCGACCGGCGTGACGGCTGGGCTTGGCCCGTCGCCACCGACGGCACCGGGTGGGCGATCGCACTCGATCACCGTCTGATCGATGTCATCTGCACAGCGGCGTGACCGCTCGCTCGACGCCGCCGGTTGGCTGTCCGATGATCGGTCCGAGGTCAGGTCCCACCCGTCGCGTCGGGAGGGTGAGGGGTCAGCGACCACGTCCCTTCGGATCGTCGACCGTGCACGGTCTGTTGGGCGCTCATCATCGTCTCGGCAACGAGGTTGTACGCACGCCGCCACGCCGTGTCGAGGTTCTCGTCCCAACTGTCGCCGAGATGCGCGGCGAGGGAGGCGACGAGCGACTCGCCCACGGCGTGGTAGTGCTTGGCCTGCACGCCGTAGGCGGCGTGTCGCGCTCCGAGGTCGGCGACGCGCACGCGGAACTCGTCGAACGAAGCGATCGCCTCGACGATGGCATCGAGCTCGGCGGTGAACTTCACGGCCATGATCTCCGGACCGTCGCTGAACAGCGCGCGCGTCGACGGATCGGCAGCGAACAGTCGCCCGTAGAAGTCCGCTGCCATCGAGGTCGCGGCGCCACCGAGCAGCTTGTATGACGTGCGCACGAGCGCCAGCTGCTCCGGCGTCATCGCCCACCCTCCTCCGGCCGCCCGAGATCGAGGGCCGCGGCGAGCTCGGCACGCTTCGACACCCCGAGCTTGTCGTAGATGCGGCTGAGATGGTTGTCGACGGTGCGCACCGAGAGGTAGAGGCGCTCAGCGATGACCCGGCTCGGACACCCCGCTGCCGCCAGCTGGGCGATCTCACGTTCACGGCTGGTCAACGGCACAACGGTGCGCGAGCGTGTCAACGCCGGCGTCCGTGCACCCTCGCAGCGCGCCGCGAGGCCGTCGACGCGGACGTCGAGAGCGGCGGCCCGACGCTGGTCCTGCCGCCGTCGCCAGACGTCGGCGGCTGCGCAGATCGACTCCGCCGCGAGCCGCCGTCGCGGGCCCAGCCAGGCGGCCGGCTTGTTCTCGCTCGTGCAAGCCCTGGCCGCCATCGGACGAACCGCCGCTGCCCACGTGCTGTTCACCGGCTCCGATCTGCTCGCCAGCCCACCCCGGCTCCACCGCGAGGAGATCGACCCCGCCAGCCACCGCCACCTTGGCAACTACCCACGAGCGCTCACCGGCGCCGCGCTGCTGCGAGCCGCCCTTGGCCAACACGACCGTTCACGGAATCGCCGGTTCGGCTTGGGTCTGGCCCGACAGCGCTTGGATCGCGGTCATCACATCGGTGGTGATCAGCCGTCGACGGTGGCGACGGCTACCGGCGTAGTCCGCCGGGTCGATTGGGGTGCCGAACCGAACCGTGACCGGTCGGAACGGGCGCGGGACCCTCGTACCGGGCGGCTGGATGCGGTCCGTCCCGACGATGCCCGTCGGCACGATCGGCACGCCCGTGGCCATCGAGAGGTAGGCCGCGCCGGTGTGGCCGGCGTGGAGGTCACCGTCGGCTGAGCGGGTGCCTTCCGGGTAGATGGCGAACATCCTGCCGGCCCGCAGCACGCCGGCGGCGATCTTGAGAGCGGCCACGGCGCGGCGCCCGTCACTGCGATCGACGGGGATCATCCCGAACGCCGGCAACAGCCGCCGCGTCTTCCAGCTGTCGAGGTACTCGACCTTGCCAACGAAGCTGAGCGTGCGGCGGACCGTCATGATCAGCACGACGGAATCGAAGAACGAGACGTGGTTGGCCGCGAGGATCGCAGGACCCCGGCGTGGCAGCCGCTCAGCACCGTCCACGCGGACGCGCCAGAGCAGGCGATACAGCGGTGTGGCGATCAGCCTGACGAGCGTGTACCCGGGCCCGAAGCGGACCATCGATGACGGTGCGCCAGGTCCGACCAACTTGCCCCGCGTCGAGTTGTTCCGCGATGTGCGCCACCGACCGGCACCGAGCGCCGATGGCCACCAGTCCGACCGGCGAATCGCCGAGTCGGTGCCGCCGCCGACCGTCGCCGATGGCGTCGGACTGTTCGCCTGGGTTCGACGGTGGCATCGTTCGGTTGGCGGTCGACTGGAGGATCGATCCATGCACCACCATCGTGCCGCCGCGGACGGCGGGCGCTGGACAGCGTCCGCCCGCGTCTCTGCCCCGCTCGTCCCCCATCTGCGATGTCACGCGCACCACGGGGATCACGTGGCCCGGGCGAGTTCAGGCTCACCACGCGCGTCAACCGTGAGCGAGGCATCTTCGGAACCGGTGGGGGCACCGTAGGCGTGCAATCTCCCATTGGGGGCGATCGCGGTGTGGAGTCCTTCCCGGTTCGCCGTGCGGACCGCGTCGGACACCGTGAGCACGACGCCGCTGCAGGTGATGATCCACGCCGAGACCGTCGCCGTGACGACGAAGACGGCGACTGGCACCGTCAGCAGGAGTGTCAAGGTCGTCGCGGCGGCCACGGCGTTGACCCCGGCCCACAAGTACGTGAGCCGGCGGAACAGCTGCACGACCGCGGCGCGACGCTGGAGGTCAGGGGTCAGCGGGCAGAAGTCGCCGGCGAACCGGGCGATGAGCGGCCGGCCGACGCACACGGACAGGGCGAACACGGCGGCGGTGGCGACCGTCCGCATGATCGGCTGAAGGAAGTAGACGAAGCTGTTGCCACTGAGCAGATAGACGACGGTGCGCACCGAGATGCCCAAGGTGGCAAGCACCAACAGGCCGGAGATCGGGCTCCCGGTGACAAGTCGACGTCCGATCGCGGCGTAGGTCCAGCCAAGCGCTGCGACGATCGCCCACTTGAGCTCGAAGGTGAGCAAGAACACGTAGAAGAGAGCCGTCGGGATGATCGTCGCCTCGATGAGGTACGGCACCATTCGGCGTCCGACGGCCTTGACCACCAACAGCTTCGAGGGATTCGTCCGCCACGACACGTCAGCTGGTTCGAGCGATGGGATCGTGGTCGCTGACATCGGCTGCTCCTGCCCCTCGCGGCTGCGCTGAGCGCCACCAGGGTTCGGAGCAACGCTTCCCGAATCCTGCCGACGGGCAAGGCCCGACACGTTGGGATCTGTCGTCGTGCCAACCGTCACGGTACACCAGGTCGGCGAACGCTGTGTCACGACGCGTCGAACATGCCGCGGACCCGTTTGCCTCAATCCGACCGGCGCCTTGTACACCGTCTCGCAGAGATGAGAGGAGCAGAGCAACCCCATCCTCCTCCCGCCATCGCAGCGCCGCTCGGTGCATCACCTGTCAGGTCTGTATGCCGCCGATCGCCCGATCCGATCGACATGTCCGGCGTCACGACGAAGGCGACGGCCGATCCGGGCGTGGTCGGCACCACCGGCTCGCGATGTCAGGATCCGGCTCCCAACGGGCCGTTCCGCCGCTTCGTGCGCGACGCCGGTGCGTGCGACCCGGGGTGTCAGCACCCCTCTTCCTGACGAACTCGGATCGGCGCCGGAAGCGGCGCGGCAATCTCGGCTCCATCGAGGCGGTCGCGGATCGGGCGCAAGAGCAGGGGCTGCGGCGGCGTTGCGTTTGTCTACCGGTGGGTTCGTCGTCGTGGTCCGGGAGGGTTGGAGTCGACAAGGACGTCGAGCACCTCGCCGATCGTGCGTTCCTCCGTGATGGCTTCTGGGAGCGGAAGGTGAGGTTGGATCTGGTAGCGGTTGCGGCGGCCGTCCTTGTCCTTGACCACGTAGCCGCCCGCGGTGAGGTCGGCGACGATGCTGTAGGCGCTGCGTTCGGTGATGTCCAGCGTCGTGGCGATGTCACGCAGGCGCACCCCGGGGTCGTGGGCGATGCACACGAGAGCCCGGGCATGGTTGGTGAGGAAACTCCACTCCGCCATGAGCGCGCACTCTAGCTTCAGAATTCTGGAAAAATGCTGCATGTTTCTGTGGAACTCCGCATACGCTGGTAGCAACCCCGAGACGGCGCGCCGGTCGCCGACCGCCCGCTGCTCGAGGCGATCGAGAGGATCTGACATGTTGATGCGATCCGAGCCGTTCCGGGAGTTCGACCGGCTCACCGAGGCGATGCTGACCGAACGACAAGCACGCCAGATCCCGGTCGACGCATACCGCCGGGGCAACGAGTTCACGGTCCACTTCGACCTTCCCGGGGTGGACAGCCGCTTCATCGAGCTGACGGTCGAGAAGGATCTCCTCACCGTGCGGGCGACGCGCGGCTGGGTGCGGGCGGAAGGCGACCAGATCCAGATCGCGGAACGGGCCCACGGCGACTTCAGCCGCCAGTTGTTCCTCGGGGAGGGCCTCGACCGTGACGGCATCAGCGCCGCCTACGAGAACGGTGTGCTCACCCTGACCATCCCCGTCGCCGAGGAGGCCAAGCCCCGCCGGGTCGAGATCGCCCACGCCGCCGATGTAGCTCAACCCGTCATCGCCGGCTCCGTCGCCGAGTAACGGGACCGGCGCAGGTCCGACGGCACGGCTCCCTCGTGGGTCGTGCCGTTCAGGCCTGCGCCCGAGCTCCACCATGCGCCCGGCCGACCCGACAGAGGACGACACCAATGGTTCACACCGCACCGGACGACGCCCACCGTCAACGAGGGCGCCACGACATGCCCCGCCACGTGGCCGACCCGCCACCTGGGACACCGGACGACCTGGTGCTCGACACCGACGTGGCCGAGCGGCGCTGCTGGCGATGCCTGCACATGTTCCCTGGCGACTCCACGAGGGCGCCGACGCCGACACCGCAATGGTGGCTCTGCGATCCGTGTGACCGCATCCTGCTCCCGGCCAAGCAGCGGGCAGCGTGATGTTGAAGTCCCAGTGGAATGCCCTCCGACGAGGCGACACCGTGCTCGTCCACGATGCCAACGACGCCGAGCACAACCTGCGCGCTGGCATCGTCACACTCGTCGACGTCAACCCGTCCGGCCGCGAGCTCAGTCGAGGTCGGTCATGACGGTCGCAGTCCTGTCCACCCCGGCGTCGATGACCGGGGAGCAATACCACCGGATCAACGAACAGTTGGATGCCTCCCGAAACGGAACGCCGCCCGGCCGCCGATTTCACGCCTGCTTCGGGCACGACGATCACCTGATGGTGTTCGACGTGTGGGACAGCACCGAGGCGCTCGACGCCTTCACGACGACGCTCATGCCGATCCTCGCCAGCGAACACATCGACATGGCTCCGCCGGAGCCGCTCGAGATCCACGACCTCGTCGACGGCGGCGACTCGAGGGCGCTGCGCAAGACGATCGCCGAACTGCGCGACAAGGCCTTCTTCATCCGTCCGGTCGAAAAGCTGCTCCACAGCGTCAAGGGCAAGCCGTGGGAGAACCAGGACCCCGACGAAACCCCCGCCAGCACGCGATGACTCGCCGGCCCAGTTGCCGGCCCGCCAGGCGTGACAGCTCGTAGCAACCATCATCTCGATCGACAAGGGGGCGCCAGCTCATGGTCAACGTTGGAGACCGGATCCGACTGTCATCGACGAAGGGGCCCGACCGCGACGGCGTGGTCACAGCGGTGACCGGCTCGCTCCTCCGGGTGCGCTGGCCAACCGACGAAGAGACAACCGTGGTCCCTGCGCCGGGCACGCTCACCGTGCTCGCGGCGAGCGACGCGAGGAAGAACCCGGCACCGAGGAAGGACGCCGCCCGCAAGAAAGCAGCCTCCGCGACCAAGACCACCTCTGCCAACAAGGCGACGCCCGCCGACACCCGGTCGCGAACGAAGGCGGCCAAACGACCATCGCGCTGACCAGCGCGCCGAAAGGCGTGCGCCTGGCGCTCAGTCGGGAGACGACCGTCATCTCGACACGATGCGCCGAACATGTGCCAGGAAGTTCAACCGTCGACCACCGTCCGTGAACACCTCGAGCGAGCACGACGCGGCCTGACCCGGCTGCCACGTCCCACGCGGCCAGCACCCGCCACACCGAACGGGATGACGATGTCGTGGCCTCTCTGGCGCAGGGCCGCCGCCACCAGATGCCAATACCACCCGACGACGCCGCCACCACAGATCAACGCAAAGGTTGCCAACCGAACCACACTGCACAGTTCGACGATCCAGCGGCTCTGGACAAGCAAAGGCATTGTCCGCGACCCGACGATCGAGGACGCAGATGCTGGGGCGCAAGCACCGTGAGTTCGAGGACGCGTTCTGCTGCGTGGACTGCGGCGACAGCGGGAAGCGCCGACGTAGGTCAAGTCGGCAGCGGGCGCATCACGCGCTGGATCTCGGCGAGTGCGGGCCGGCAATTCCGCAGATCCATGTGCACCATCACACAGACCATTGCATCGGGCGAAGCGTCCAGGAGGGGCAATCAGGCTGCGTCCGCTCTGGCCACGGGGCCCGCAGAGGAGTGGCGCAGCAATGTGCGGATGCGTGGAAGTTGGTTGCGGAGACCGCACTGAATCGGACGTCGTTCGCGACGAGTGCGTCGACGTGGCCGCGGTCTGCTCCCGCGACCGGCACCGCGAGGACACCCTTGCCGACGCGCACGAAGCGTGTCACTCTTTCCTCGGGCACATTTCGCCGCGCGTCGGGCGCGCACGACCGCGGAGCGTGAGGAGGGGCACATGCGACGTAAGGCGCCAATCGGGCTCGTGGTGGTTGCAGGGCTGTTTGCGCTTGCCGTGCCGAACGCGCACGCGCAGCCGAAACCTGATGATGGTCCGGACATCGTGACCGCGTGGAACGCGATCGCGACGAGCACACTCGTCCAGCTTCCCGCTCCCGCGAGCGGCGCACCGCCGGCGCTTCAGATCAACATGGCGATGACGCAGGGCGCCGTGTACGACGCGGTCAACGCGATCACGCCGAACCACTATCGCCCATATCTCCTGACGAGGCGCTTCTCGGCAACGGCCTCGCGTGAGGCGGCCGTGTCGACGGCCGCCTATCGCGTGCTGTCCGACATCATCGAGACCGTTCCCCCAAACATCGCGTTCCCGAACAGGGCAGCGTTGTTGCAGACGCTCGCCGCGCAGTACGAGCTCACCGTGTCGGCTCTGCCCGACACACCGTTCACGACGCAGGGGATCGCAGCCGGGAACGCCGCTGCTCAGGCGATGATCGGCGCGCGCCGGGACGACGGACGGTTCGGGCCGTCGCAGTGGGTGCCGAACGGGGATCCTGGACATTGGCAGCCGCTGTTGCCGAACGGGACATCGCCGCTCGACCCGACCGCCTGGGTCGGTGGAGTCGACCCGTTCTTGCTGCAGAGCTCTTCGCAGTTCCGCACGGCCGGCCCCAACGCTTTGACGAGTGCCGCCTACGCGGTTGACCTCAACGAGGTCAAGGCGCTCGGCGGCGACGGGGTGACGACGCCCTCGACACGCACCCCCGCGCAGACGCACAACGCCGTGTTCTGGCAGAGCGCAGGTGGTCCCGCGCTCCTGTGGAACGGCGCCGCACGCAGGCTCGTGGACGACCCGATCCACGGAGTCGATGCCCTCGACGCGGCGCGCCTGTTCGCGATGATGAACCTCAGCGCCGCGGACGCGGCGATCAACTGCTGGAACGACAAGTACCACTTCGACTTCTGGCGGCCGTGGCAGGCGATCCGTCAGGCCGACCTCGACGGCAACGCGGCCACGGCGGCGGTGCCGAACTGGACGCCGCTGCTGACAGCGCCATATCCCGATCACGTGTCCGGGCACCTGTGCCTCGACGGCGCGCATCTTCACACGCTGCAGTTGTTCTTCGGGACGGACGACATGCGTTTCGCCGTCACCAGCAGCCAGTTCCCCGGGGAGACGCGCTTTTTCGAGCGATTCTCGCAGCCGCTGAACGAGATCACCGACGCCCGGGTGTGGGCCGGGCTGCACTTCCGAGCAGCGGACGACCAGGGGCGGGAGTTGGGAATCAACGTCGCCGACTACATGGCAGTCAACTACTTCCAGCCGGTTGGGAATCACTGAGCTGAGACCGTGTGCCAGGTGCGTGGCGCCACGGATCTCACGGTGGGGTGATGAGGTCGAGCAGGTTCCAGTTCGGCCCTCCGGCCTAGAGGGGGTGAGCGGATCCGGCAGCGATCGAAGCGGCAAACCGGAACGCGACACGCTGCACGCGCTTCACCAAGTTGGTGATGGCCTCGCCCGCTGCTCACTCGCGACAGGTGCCTGGCGCAGATCCGCTGGCGGGGCATCTCGTCGACGAGATCGGCGGAGATCGCCCGCAGCAATGGATCGTCCGGCGGGCGAGAACCGACCAACGTGAACGACGCCATGGCCGACGTCCTCGCCGGTCATGTCGACGCCCGCTTCGTGTTCGACCTTCGCCGACCAGCAGCACCTCGTCGCCTCTCGGGCTCGGTTCGCGGGCGTTGGCGGCGGGTGGAGACGTAGCGCGACGGAGGATGCGGCCTCCGCGCGAGTCCAAGCTCGCGCCTGGACCGTCGCGCAGATGGGAGCGCACGGTGTGGACTACGGGGCACGTGGTGGACCGCTTCCAGCGGTCTTCAACCCCCTCGTACGAACGTACGTACGGGTTTGCAGCCCGTCCATTTCCCTCCGTCGTCCGTCGAGGGCGTCGTCGGCGCTGCGCGCTCGTCCCCGCACGTGTGCTCCGCCAACAACGCGACCACCGAGCGGTGTTGTCCTCCGGAGCGCGCCCGCCTGTTGATGTGTCACCGGCACGCCTGACGTCGGCGGCATCGAACCTCGGTGCAGGAACGTGGGCCGCCCTGCACTGAACGGGCGCCGGTCACGTTCGCAGCTCTGAGCCGCCGACAACGTGACCGGCGCCGCCATCAGCAACTGACCTGGACCTCGACATCGGCGGCGCACCCGTCAACCCCGAGCCCGCCGTCACCATGGTCGAACCCTGGCTCACCGAAGATGCGGTCATCATTCGGGTTGCCGTACCCGAAGTCGTCACCTCCGCCGAGGCACAGCGTGTCGTCGCCGACATTGCCGCGCACGACGTCATCGTCGTCACCAGACAGAATCAGGTCATTGCCACCGCCGCCATCGATGAGGTCGTTGCCGGCCAGACCGATGATCACGTCGCGACCACCCCCACCGTTCAGCACGTCAGGCAAGTCGGTCCCGACGATCAGATTGAACCCCGCCGCCACCGCTGCCTCAGCGCGGTCTGCGCACAGCTCACCGTCGAGCGGTGGAAGCTCCGCCCACCCATCAGCCCGTGCCACTCCCCCAGCCACGACCACCAGGGCCGCCCCACCACCGACCACCAACCACCGTCTGATCCCATTCATCGTTCGTCTCCTGTCTCGCCGAGCCCGAGGATCGGGCCAGTACGGCGAACAGTGACGACCGGGCGCTCACCACGCGCTAGCCAGACAACACGCCACTCACGACACCGTCAGACATGCCGACACCACACACATGCCGTTCCTTGGGCTCGATGGTCACTGCGGCGCAAGCTCTTGACCGCGAAGCGTCAGCGGGCCGGTGTGAGCGCGACGCGCCGGGCGGTGTCACTCGATGGTCACCCGGGCGGTGGCGCTGGAGGTGTACGAGTTCGGAGGTGCGTACTCGAACCACGAGCTGCCACCCTGGTTGACGTCGACGCGGTACTGACGCCACCAATTGCAGCCGAAGATGCTGCCGGTCGTGAAATTCCAGTACACGGTGTCGCCGGCATCAATGGACGTCGACCCCGAACCGATCCGCTTCCACGGCATGTCCGCGAGGCGCACGTCGCTGTCTTCCCAATCGACCCGCACCGAGGCCGACGTGTTGTTGATCAGCTCGAGCGTGATGCCGCACCCCGCCGATGCGGTCGTGCTGCCACCGGCCGCCCCGGTCGCGGCCAGCGCGGCGCCCACCACGAACATCTTGAGTCTCTCGTCAAATCCCTGCTCGTCCATTCGACCCCGTGGGGCGAGATCCACGCCGACGGCGGCAAACACGCCAGCGCGCACCGATCGGTTCGAGAACAGATCCCAACCGAGCCGCCCGACGACTTGCTCCGGCGCCGATGCGGCCGAACCAGCCTCTGGCTCGTCTTGCCCACGGGCTGGGTCAGTTCACCTTTCCGCGCGATCGAGGACGCGGGTTTCCGGGCGCCGGCAGGGTCACTCGTTTGCGCGCCGCCGTTGCGACCTCTGGACGATGAGCGCCGGTAGACGATGATCGAGAACCCGCTCGCGATTTCCACACATCCACCGTTGACGACGAGGTGCGGGTCAGTCTGAGCCCTGCACCTCGCCGCCGAGACGGCTCGCTGCGGCCGTCGAACACCCTTGAACGAGGCAAGGATCCTGGTGCGGAAAATGGCGGCATGCCCGAAGCTGATCGTCCCGCTCCAGATCGATCTGGCCATGGACGATCGACGGTACCTATTCAGTCGCGCGCCTAACCCAGCCGCCTCACCCGCGACCCGGCGACCGCCAGCGCTGAGCGGTGTCGGGCGGTCCATGCGTCGCGGTTGGCGGTCGGGCGGTCATGCTGGGCCGCGATCCAGCGGTACGGCGTTGGCCACTTCATCGATCCGGGTGCGGCCCGACGCGTCGAGGCTCCCTCACGCTCACGAGGCGCGGCTGCCTCGTCATCGCCCAAGCCGAACCCGACCGACTACCGGCGATCGCAACCTCGACGGCCGCCGGCGCGTCAACGGATGCGCCCGACGTGCCGGAGCCGGCGATGGGGACACCCCGGTGCGTCGGCGGTGTCCGCGTTACGCGGACGCGGTCCGATGGCCGATTCGCAGCCTCGCAAGCTGGTATTCCCAGTCGCTGCGGTCGTCGGACCACGTCGAGAACTCCTCGACAGTTCCGTGTCGGGCCAACATCTCGAACGCACGCTCATGGGAGCGGAGACTGAAGAACCGGCTGGGCAGACCGCCACGAGCAGGCATCCAGCCCTCGTAATCAAACCCACCCCAAAGGCCGATCATCGACGGCGCGCCAGGCTGGAGCGCCTTCGTGATCGCACCCAGGGCGTCATCGAGACGGGCATCAGGGACGTGCACAAGTGCGCTCATCGTCCAGCCGGCAGCGAACGTCCGTTCGCGCACTGGCAGGTGAAGCACGCTGGCTTGGATGGCTCGCACGCACTGCGCAGTGGCCAGCCGGACGTGCCCCATGGATCGGTCGACAGCGACGACGTCAATGCCGGCCTCTGCGAACGCAATGGCGTCTCGACCGGGGCCACTGCCGACCTCGAGCAGGTCGTATCTCGACTCGCCCTGGAGCAGCTCAATGAACCGGCGACGCGCGGCGACACGCCTCGCGTCCAGGGGCTCCCGCAGGCGGGACTCGCCCTCCTGGTCGTAGTAGTCGGCCAGCCGGCTCTCCAGGTCATTCACCGCAACGCACGCTAAGCGCGGGGACCGAGGGCGGAACCACAGCAGTGGCGATGCTCCGACGAGCGTCGACGCTCGGCCCGGGCTTTCCTCGCTGGCCCGAGACGCCGAGTGCCGGCGGTCCGTGACGCGAGCGGTTGCGTTATCGCATCGTCGTTCTCCGATGGCAGTCGTCGCCGGCGCGGGGATCGTCACGGTCCACCGGTGAGGAACTGGTCGATGGTCTCGGCGGCGTGGGAGGCGCCGTCCTCGGCGCGGATCTTGGTGCCGAGGCGAGCTGCTCGTTCGGCCAACGCCGAGTCGTGGAGAACACGTCGCCACGCGGGTTGAAGGCTCGTGCCGCGTACGGCGACACCGGTACCGAGTTCGGCCTGTCGGTGGGCGTGCCACGCCTGATCAGGGAGACATGGGCGGGACCACGGGCGCCAGAACCGCGATACCGAACGAAGCCGAGCTACAGCGAGAAGGCATGCACCGATCAGGCATCTCGGGATCGGACCGACCGCCGAGCCGCTCGCGATTGCGCGGGTGGGAACGGCGCTGACGGCGATGAGCCCGGCGGCGTCGATCCCGGACTTCCCGGACGCGCAGAGCCGGACACGGCGCCGACTGTCCGCTACCGGCGATACGGTCGCACCTCGGAACGACGGGCGGGCTATGGACCGTTCCGCGACGTCCCGAAGCCGTGCGGAACCGCACCGGCCGCTTCTCATCGAGCGCGCGATCGCTGACCGCAGGAAGTGATCGGCCGATGACTGGCCGAGGGCTACCGTTTGGTCATGCGCATCGTGAGAGCGAGGGTCGCGGCAGCGATGATCCTGGTGGTCGGGCTCGCAGCCTGTGGCGACGATGACGACTCCGAGAGCGGGGTCACCGGCAGCGAGACCACCGAGAGTGAGGCGACTGGCTCAGGTGCCACGATCACGGCGGCGAACATCGCATTCGATCCCACTGAGCTGAGCGTCGCCGCCGGCGAGACGATCACCTTGCGCAACGAGGACGACGTCGAGCACAGCTTCACGATCGACGATCCTGAAATCGACGCCGAAGCTGAAGGTGGCGAGGAGGCAACCGTCGACGCGCCCGATCAGCCAGGCACCTATGACTTCCACTGCCGGTACCACCCAGACCAGATGACGGGCACGCTCACCGTCACCTGACCCCGGCACCGAAGCTGGCCCGCCGACAGACCCAGCGGCACGTCGGCGCCGATGCGTCGCCGCCCGAGTCAACACCCACACCTTCGACACTCCCAGGTTCGACGCCGTCTCGGCTACTCGCCGATCGGCTTCGCCGACGACACAGCGCTCCGACACATCGAACGATGCCGCCAGAAGCGGGTCGACCGGCAGAACCACGGCGCGCCGACACCCTGTTGACCCACCACGGTCCTGTCCGAGAACCGCATCGAGATGGCACAGCATGGCGTGTCCGACACCGCCGCGTGGTTGTTGACGGTTGTGGCCTCCGGGGGATCAGGACGATTGTTCGCGACCGCGCCGGGCACCGCTGACGTGCAAGGGACCGGCGCGCTGACCGAGCACTGCGGGCCGTCTCGTGCGACCGACCCAGCCGGTGGCGCTCCAGACGGTGACGGTGGTCGTTGGATGACGCCGAGCCGATCGATGCAACGGGTCGCGGCGGACATCTGCGGGTCGGCTCGATGTTGTGCCAACATCGCGGTGCGGGCGTGGACCTGGGGGGTCGGCATGGTCGAAGAGCGCACGCAGGCGAAGCCGCTGTCGGCGGTGGAAGATGAGGCCACCCGAGTGGGGCACCAGGCGCGACATGCCTTCGATGCCTGGTCGGCGTCGAAGCTGCACCATGAGATCTCCGACGTCGAGGACGTGAAGCTCAAGCGTGGCGAGGTCGTGTACTGCGCCATCAAGGACGCCGGGCTCGTTGAGCTGCGGCGCGCCGGGGCGCCAACGGTGACCGACACCGGCTCGTTCGTGGTGACCAACCAACGCTGCGTGTTCGTCGGCTCCAAGCGCCGCACCGAATGGGTGTACGCGAAGCTGCTCGGCTACTCCCTCGACGGCGAGGCGCTGGCCATGTTCAACGTCAGCAACCGTCAGCAGGCATCAGGCGTGCAATACGGCGTCGCGATCGAGCCCCAGGTCGACGCCACGATCGCCGCCGCCATCGCCCGGTTCCACAGTGAGGACGAGCACGCCGCCCTCGTCGAGGCGCTGCACGAGGACTACCGCCGAACCTTCGCCGAGTGGGAGGAGGCCGGGTCCCACACTCCGCCGACCGCATGATCTCGCCCGACGAAGGCAACCGCCCAGATCGCCATTCCGGCACGCTCGCGACAGCAAGCACCCACCGCCCGTAGGCCCGTGCGGCCGTCATCAAGCTCGGCGATCGAGGACGCGTCGAGCTGGCGTCATTGCTCGTGGTTCTCGGACACCATCGACCGTTCGGGCGGTCGAGAGCCTGACGATTGATCTGGGACAATGCCTGATCGCCGTGGTCATCTGCCTTGCCTTCGGCGTCAGCGAGCTGGTGCGCACGCCGCGCCATGGAGCCGCGAGCGTCGGTCGGCGGTCGTTGTCAGCCGGCGGCTCCCGCGTGGGCGTTGCGTTCGAGGTGGGTGAGGCGCAACTCGACTTCGGCGAGCCGGTGCTGGAGGAGGGCGACCTGCGCTTCGAGGCTGATCTCACGTTCGGCGCGGCGCTGAAGTCGCGGTGAGCGGGCTGCCCGCTCGACGACTGCGTCGAGCGGGACCAGTCGTTGCGGTCCGTTTGGGCCGTCGACGAGGCGCGACGGGATCTCCCGGTTTCGGTACCAGGCACGCAGCGCCGAGCGCGACACGCCGGTTTCGGCTTCCGCGATGGCGAGCGGCACCCAGTGGGCGTCGTCGAGTTGGGCGAGCAGGTCGAGCTCGCGCTTCCAGTGCTCCAGCCGAGCGTCCCAATCGGTTGTCACTGCCAGGAGACCCTAGCAGTGATAGGGAATTGACAGGGAGCGCGATGATGTCCGCATGTTCGAGCGCTTCACGGACAAGGCCCGTCACTGCGTCGTGCTCGCCCAGGAAGAAGCACGTCGACTGGACCACCCGCACATCGGGACCGAGCACGTGCTGCTCGGGCTGCTCGGTGAGCCCGAGGCGATCGCCGGGCAGGTCCTCAGCCAGCTCGGCATCGGGCTCACCGCGACGCGCACCGACGTCGAGCGTCTCGTCGGCCGCGGCGAGGGCGCCCCGCACGGCCACATCCCGTTCACGCCGCAGGCCAAGAAGGTGCTCGAGCTCTCGTTGCGGGAGGCACTCGGGCTCGGCCACAACTACATCGGCACCGAGCACATCCTGCTCGGGCTACTCCGTCACGGTGAGGGCCCGGCCGTGACCGTGCTCGAGGAACGAGGCGCGACGTCAGCGAACGTCCGCTCCCTCGTGCACGCAGCGCTGGAGCGTGGAGCCGGCGCCAAGGGCAAGACGACGACGCCGCTCGCGGGCCGTCGCACGGTTGGCGCCGACGCGGTGATCGCCGCTGCCCAGCAGCTCGCTGGGGCCGGGCCAATGGGGAGCCACCACCTGCTCGAAGCAATGGCCCTCGTCGACGACAGCCTGGCTTCAGGGGTCCTCGTCGCCCTCGGGGTCGATGCCGATGCGCTGGCCGCCACGATCGACGAGCTCGGCACCGAGGGCACGACCGACCTCAGCCCCGAGGAGGCCGGGGCCCAGCACATGGAACTGCGCATCGGCGACGACGAGGTGGTCATCGTGATGCGCGACCCCACGATGCTGGGGCTGGGACGAACGCTCAGCGGGGTGATCGGCAACCGCGTCGCCGGCACCGCGGGAGCCGCCAGCCCGCTCGTCGGACTGTGGGACGCCAACCTGGGCGCGTTGCGTGAACTCGTGGAACGCGTCGAACCGACGGAAGAAGCCGACCAGGGCGGGCGCGCCGCCATCGTGCGAGCAGCGATCCGCAGCCGCCTGCGCCGCCGAACCGGCTGATCGGCCGCACGAGCAGGCGCTCGTGACACCCACCTGTAGGCGGCTGGTCGCAAGCCGGAGCGGGTTGCCGGTCACAATGAACGACTGAGCTCAGAACGGGTGCCAACGGACCCCGGCGTTCGTGGCCGCGTCCACTCGCGTTGTGATGCGCCGTTCTCGGACGGGACGGACCCCGCGTTTGGGCCCTGCCGCGGTGCGGCCTCGTCACGTGGAGGCCAGTACGGTCCCCGCCGCCGGACCCGAACTGTCTCGTGGAGGATCTCATGGCAGAAGCCACTCGTACTCGCCATCTCGCTGCCGTCGGCATCGTCGTGCAGGACCTCGACAAGTCCATCGACTTCTACATCTCGATCATCGGCATGCAAGAAGCGCAGCGCATCGACGTTCCGGACAAGAGCCTCGTCGAGGTCGTCCTGACGTTCCCCGGCAGTCGCGGCGCCGCTCTTCTGCTGATGAAGTTCAACGATGATGAGGACCGTGCGTACAGGGACGACGGCGGCAAGGTGGTGCTGCAGGTCGGTGATTGCGTCGGGGTGACCGAAGCAGCGCGTGCTGCCGGGTACGACGTGACACGGGAGCCGGGCGAGTACCCAGGCTTCGGGATGATCGCGATGGTCAGCGATCCCGACGGCCGGACCGTCGAGCTCGTTGGCGCACCGACGGCCGGATGACAACAGCCCGCCGCCGCGGCCGGTGACCTCGTCGGTCTGAGCACGCCATCTTCATGAGCCGGGCTGCCGGTTGACCCGGTGGGCGGTATGCACGCTCTCGGACACGTACGACGGCGGCATTCCGGCGTTCGAGGGCGCGGGTGAGTCGCGCGATGGCTCGCGATACTCGGACGCGTGCGAGTGGTGTGGTGAACAGCGCAAACGTCGCTCGACGCGGCACGAGTCGCCAAGCGACGCGGCGATCGTCTGCGTGCCTGGCCAGTGCGTGCGACGTTCGTCGGCGCGGGTGGTGAGGGGCATCACGGAGGGCAGAGGGGGTCGAGGGTTCGTTCCCGAGCAAGCAGGCGTTCGGATGCCGCCAGGCCGCATCCCTCGTCCTCGCTACAGCTGACCGCGAGTTGAACTCCCACCGGCCGCTCCCCCATCCTGACCTGCGGCTTCATGCCGTTCGTGAGGGTTCAAATCGGTGTCGGAGGACCGACACCACACCGGACTACACGCAGTTCGCGTCACCTGACCGGTGAGGCAACGACGCCCTCAGTGGAGCGGTGGTTCGTGGCTCCATGACCAGCGGTCAGCAGCGGCCGAGTCCCAGGCGGGTAGGGCCTACGACCGCCGCTGCGCTGGCGGTCTCAGGGCGTGGACCCTGGGGTCGGAGTAGGCGGATCGCGACTCGTCCCGTCGTCGAGCTGTGAACGACACCCTCTGTGCTGCAGCCGGTGAGCGGTTGGACGGGCATGGCGATCGACCCGAACGAGATGGTGCCACTCCAGATCGACCCCGCCACAGGCGATCGACGGTACCTGCTGGTGCGCTCAGCCAATCCAGGTGTCCGAGAACCGGCGTCACCGGATACCGGCGGCCGCGGGAACGGGTGTTCAGAGTGGACGCGGGCCGGTGTCGGTAGGCGCGGTCGTTGGTGCGGTCACCCGCCGATCGGAGAGGCGCTCGCGTGATGTGGATGCCGCGGCGTGGAAGCATCGCATCGTGCTTGCTTGGTCGGACTTCGCTCTCGCCGTCCCTGAGCTTGCCGCCTTCGGCGCCGACCGTCTCCTGCACCCGCCCGCGTATCTGGCGACGGTGACCGGCGATGGCTGGCCACGGGTGCACCCGGTGACGCCGATCGTGTCCTCGACGGGTCTCTACGTCTTCATGGAACCGACCTCGCCGAAGGGCCGAGACCTACGCGAACGCCGCCGGTTCGCGATGCACAACGGAGTGCCCGACAGCGAGGGCTCGGGCGGAGAGTTCTTCCTGAGCGGTGAGGCGATCGCCGTCGACGATGCCGCCGTGCGCGCTTGGGCGGTCGCTGCGGCGTCATACGAACCGGCGGAGCGCTACGTACTCTTCGAGCTCCTTGTCGGGTCGGCGCGGGCGAACGGCTACGGCGACGTCACACTGCCCGAGCCGGCTCGCTGGTCGGCCGCTACCTGAGCATCAGCGACCGTATCAAGACGTCGCTGCGACACGTGGCTTGCAGGTTCGCCGTGATGGCCTCGGCACGTTGCTGTGATCGCCGGTGACATAGTGGGCGCGTGGCCGTCGAGCTCCCGTCGGGCACGGTGACCTTCCTGTTCACCGACATCGAGGATTCGACGCGGCGGTGGGAACTGGAGCCCGCGGCCATGAGCGTGGCGCTGGCCCGCCACGACCACTTGTTGCGCCAGGCGGTCTCGGTCAACCGGGGCGCGGTGTTCGCGACGGGCGGCGACGGAATGGCGGCCGTGTTCGGACGGGCGGGTGACGCCATCGCCGCCGCCGCGGCAGCGCAACGGGCGTTCGAGATCGAGCCGTGGCTGACCGCGCTGCGCGTGCGGATGGGCGTGCACACCGGGGAGGCCGAAGAACGCGGTGGGGACTACTTCGGCCCGGCCGTGAACCGTGCTGCCCGCCTGATGTCGGAGGCGTCCGGTGGTCAGGTGTTCGTCTCGCTGTCGACGGCCGAGGTCGTACGCGACCGGCTGCCGGAGGGTCTGACACTCGTTGAGTTGGGTGAACGGAACCTGCGCTCCTTGACCCGGCCCGAGCGGGTGTTCGAGCTGATCTGGTCGGCCGCTCGCGGGCTGCCCCCGGAAAGGTCGGCACCGCCGCCGGTGGGCACGCAGACTCGCTCGGATCTCATCGGCCGGGATGCCGACCTCGCCGAGATCATCGGCATGGTGGGGGCGGAGCGCCTCGTCACGCTGGTTGGACCCGGTGGGGTCGGAAAGACCACGCTGGCAACGGAGGTGGCGCAACGGGATCGAACGGGCCGCGAGACCGCCGTCGTGACCCTCACATCGGTCACGGACCCCACAGTGCTGGCGGACGTGCTGGCCAGCGCACTTGGACTACGGGGAAACATCGGAGACCCACTGTCGGCCGCGGTTGCGCTGCTCGGGTCACGACCATGGCTCGTCGTGATCGACAACTGTGAGCACCTCCTCCCCGCGGTCCGCGACCTGGTCGCCACGTTGTGGCGCCACTGTCACGAGCTGACGATCCTTGCCACCAGCCGCGAGCGGCTGGCGCTGCCGTTCGAACAGGTCTGCCCGGTAGCACCGCTGGCATTGCCCGCCCCCGACCAGGTCGAGGACCTCGCCAGCGTGCCATCCGTCGCCCTCTTCATGGAGCGGGCGCGACGGGTGCGCCCGGGCTTCGCGACCGACGCTCAGGCCGCCGCCATCGCCAAGGTGGTACGCCGGCTGGACGGCATGCCGCTCGCCATCGAGCTGGCCGCGGGACGACTGTCGTCGCTCAGCCTCGCCGATCTCGATCACCGGTTGGACCGCGCCCTGGACGTTCTGTCCGCGGGCGCCCATGTCGATCAGCACCACGGGACACTGCGCGCCGCCATCGAGTGGTCCTACAACCTCCTCCCCGATGACGAGCAGCGCCTCTTCCGTGTCCTCGCGGTGTTCCCCGACGGGTTCAACCTGGCCACCGCGGAAGACATCGCCCGCGAGGTCGCCCCCGCCGCCGACCCGACCACCGCGGTCGCCCACCTCGTGGACACCTCGATGCTCGTTGCCACGTTCGCGGACGAGCCCCGCTACCGCATGCTCGACACGCTGCGCGCCTACGGCCTCGACCGGCTGACCGCCACGAACGAACTCGCCGGCGCGACGGAACGCCTGCTGCGCTGGGCGGTACGGCTCGTCGGCTGGATCGAGGAGTCGGTCACAACCGACGACGAGCCGTCCGCAGCCGCCTGCTTGCGCGCCGAGGTCGGCAACCTCCGGGCCGCGTGGCACACGGCGCGATCCACCGACAACGTGGATGTGGCGGCGGCGCTGGTGAGCTCCCTCTGGTGGCCGCTCTGGTGGCGCGACCTCAGCGAACTCTGGAACTGGGCGCCTGAGCTGGCAGCCGATCCCCGCATCCTCGAGCATCCGAGCGCCGCGTGCGTGATGGCCGCGGCGTCGCAGGCAATGACCGCTCGAGGCCAGTTGGAGGCCGGCCAGGTGTTCGCCAGGCGCGGACTGGAGCTCGCCGGCGACCGCGACTCGGAGGGGCGGCGGCGGTGTTGCATCGAGTTGGCGGACGTCGATCTGTACCAGGGTCGGCTCGCCGAAGGTACCGCCCGCTACGTCTCGCTCGCCGTCCCAGGCTGGGAAGCGGTCGCCCTCGACTCGGCGGCGATGTGCGCCGCCTATTCGGGGAACCTCGAAGACGCCCGCCGATTCAACGACCGAGCGCGGGCCACCACCACCAGCCCCTCGATGCGCGCGTTCCACCATTACGTCACGGCCGAGATCGACAACGCGGCCGGTGACTGGCCCTCCGCCCTGCGCCACTACCACGAGTGCATCGCGCTGGCCGGCACGGCCGACACGGCCATCATTCAGGGCGTCGCGTCGGTCGGGCTCGTTGCCGTGCAGGCAGCAAGCGGACAGGCACGGGAGGCACTCGCCGGCTACCGGGATCTCATCGACCATTGGCAACGGATCGGAGCGTGGACCCAACAGTGGACCACGCTGCGCAACGCCGCTGACCTCTTCGATCAACTCGGCGATCACCAACTGGCATCGTTCCTACGCGACGCCGCCGACCGCTCCCCCGAAGCCAGCCTCGCCGGCACGACGACAGGCCGACCACGAGTCCCTGCTCCCGATGCGGCACCGCGGCTGGCCCAGGGCCCTGACGCTCACAGGCGGGAGGAAGTCCTCGACATCACTCGGAACGCCATCGATCGGTGGCTGACCGCCACAGCAACGAGCTGAACAACCAGGGGACGGCTTCACGCGGTGCGCGACGTGCCATACGGTCCAATTGGGATCGCTCCGGCTCTCTCGAAGCACCGAACGCGGTCTCGCGACGTCCGGGGAAGGGCCACCTGACACCCGGCGATCCAGGACGCGACGGCCCGCGATGTTCGACGTCATGAGCGGATACGACGGTCCGCGGCCGGCGATGTCAGCGCGAGCGACGCCTGGGAGCGCCCGCCTCCCACCAGTCTGGCTCTTCGCCGTGCTCGCGCAAGTACGTCAGCGTGTTCGCGGCTCGCTGCCACTGGCCTCCGCTCGCCCCGCAGAACTTCCAGAGCTCCGTGGCGGACCGCTTGTAGTGGTGAATCACCTCGTCCAGGTCGAACTCATCGATCTCGCCGGCCTCGAGTTCGGCGAAGCCGGCACGCACGCGCGCAAGCAGTATTCGCAGCTGATCCTTGTGGTACGTGGCGATCAGCTCTCGGGTGGCGCGGCGAGCGGCCTTCTCGGCTGAACGATGCTCAGCGTCGCCGGTGGCGGACACGAACCGAAAGCTACAACGCCCCGGATTGGTGATCACGGGAGGCAGACGCCCTCCAGCCGACTCGGGCGCAGGGGCCAGGTCCGGCGGGTCGAGGACGCCGGGCCGCGCTGTTCCGCCCGTCGTTACGAGGCATCATCAGGCGGAGGCCCGGGCGAGCGAGCCGGCACGAGACGAAACCGCGCCTCGAGCGCCGAACGGATCTCGAGGTGGCGCAGGAGGAACGCTCGCTCGTCCAGTCTCCGTCGGCGCAACCAGGTGGTCACCTCGTCATTGCACTTGCTGGCGTTGCACGATCCGCACGCCGGCACCACGTTGTCGAGCGTGTAGCGGCCACCGCGGGAGATCGCCAGGACACAGTCGCGTTGCACGCGGTGGTCGGATGCACCGCAGTACGCGCACCCGCCCCACGCTGTGATGAGTGCCCTCCACTCCTCGGCCGTGAGGTCGTGCTGGACGCGTGCCAGCCGGCGCCGCCGGCGTTGAGCGGCACGCGCACGGCGACTTCGGCCACCAGCCACCCTGCGACCGTAGGAGGCGGCGAAACACGGCGCGCGGATGTGGCCGCAACCCGCAGCAGCCCGGCCGTCGCAGCATCGTGCCCGTCAGACCCGGCGATCCAGGATCGCTCAGCGACGCGACGAGAGGGCGCGCTCATCGGACGATTGCGATCCTCGTCGCTCGGTGCCGGAGCGGAGTCGCCCTCACCGCTCCCGAGCAGGCATTCGGCGCTCAACGCCGACGACGGCGTTCGACCTCCGACGAGCGACGGAACCGTCGACATGGATCACCGACACGGTCGCCGAGGTGCCGGAGCGCTTGCTGCCGCGAGCGCGACCAACCGGCACTTCATGGGCTCGAGCGGGTGCGGTGTGTCAGCATGCCGTCAAGCATGCGCCGACTCGGTGTGCCTATTACACGCCCGGTGGGGATCAGTTCGCGAGCACCGTCGGAAAGCCGAACATGACGACCAGCGACGGATCATCGTGGAACGCGATGACGCGGGAGACACCTGTGGCGGTGGGGTCCAGCACCACGATGCCGTTGGCCCGGAGCGCGCCGTCCGCGTCTCGGTGGTATACGGCGGCGGCGGGCTGGCCGTTGGCTGTGGTGGCGGTCATCTGCCAGTCGCCCGGCGTGCCAAGCACGTAGGTGTCGAGCATGTGGATGCAGTTCACCCGGCCGGCCTGCCAGTCGCGGAATGGTGTCGCCTCCAGCGTGGCGTCCGTGCGCAGCACGTGTTCGAGCAGGCTGGCGTCGGAGCGCTGGAAGGCTGCGATGTAGCTGTCGAGCAGCGTACGTGCCCGCTGGTCGGTCGGTTCGAGCAGTTCCTCGGGCTGTGGGTCCAGTTCGTCGAGCCGGGCGCGGGCGCGCTGTAGGCCGCTCTTCACCGCTGCCGTCGTGGTGTCGAGGATCTCTGCGGTTTCGGCCGCCGAGAGTGCCAGCACCTCGCGCAGGATGAGGATCGCGCGCTGGCGGGCGGGCAGGTGCTGCAGGCTCGCGATGAGCGCCAGCCGTAGCGACTCGCGCGCGATCACCGCGGCAGCCGGATCGTCGGCGGGCGGGGCGATCCATCGGTCCGGCAAGGGTTCCAGCCACGAGACCTCGCCCGGCGCGACGTGACTCGGCGGGCGATCGGGTCCGTCGTCAGGACCCGTCAGGCCCGAGGGCAGCACCCGGATCCGGCGCGGCTCCAACGCGGTCAGGCAGACGTTGGTGGCGATCTTGTAGAGCCAGGTCCGAATCGACGCCCGGCCCTGGAAGCCAGCGTAG
Source organism: uncultured Acidimicrobiia bacterium (assembly GCA_963750905.1). Classification (GTDB taxonomy): domain Bacteria; phylum Actinomycetota; class Acidimicrobiia; order Acidimicrobiales; family Ilumatobacteraceae; genus JALZMG01. Next base: position 101,778 of record CAVVSE010000018.1, on the reverse strand, counting down.
GAACGCCAGGCTCGCAGATACGTTTCCTGCACCAGGTCCTCGGCGTCATGCGCCGAGCCGACCATGCGGTAACAGTGCGCCAACAACTCCCGACGGAACCGCTCGGTCTCGGCAGCGAACCGGTCCTGATTCGTCGCCTCCCGCACGTGCCCCGTCATGCGGCGAGCCTAAGCCGGTCGGCGAGTCGGGCGTTGGCGCCGGCGGCGTCGCGGAGGGCTGGGGTGATCACTTGTCGTCGAGTTGGAGGATCATGCCGCGAATCGTGGTGCATCGGGACAGATTCGTGATGGCGTCTTCGGCCGTTCTGTTGCCGGCCTCGGAGTCGAGCGCCGCGCCCAGCGATTCCATGTCATCCCAGTCGAGCATCGCCACCAGGTGGTAGGGCTCGCCGATCACCGGCGTCGCATCGTGGCTGACCGTGTCACGCCGCAGGCCGGGAAGCTGCTCGGCCAGCGGAACATGAACTTCACGATCGTGACGTTCGAACGCCTCGATATCCGACGGCGTGTCGTACATCACCACGAATCGCGCCATCTGCCTGGTGACCCGCTGGCTTTCCATCTCCGTGCTCACCTTGCTGCTCTGCTCGGGGGATGGCTCGACCGTCGTGTTCGGCGAGCGTGTCGGTGCCGGTGTCCAGGCGGGCGCCGCAGCAGTGGTGGAGCCGGTGTGGACTCCGCCGCTCTGTTGGGGTTTCTCAGGGCAGTAGGGCCAGTTTGCCGACAGTCGCCCTGGCTTCCAGTTCCGCGAGAACCTTCGGTCCGTCGGCCAAGTCGTAGACGGTGGGGCGAGCGGGGCCGAGGACGCCGGCGGCGATGAGGGCGGACAGCTCACCCATGAGCTCGCCGAAGATCTGGGGTGCGGCCTGGATCAGCACGCCGATGTTGAGGCCGATGATGTGGACCTGGTGCTTGTACACCAGCTCCCAGTTGGTGATCGCGGCTTCGCCGCCTGCCACGCCGTAGACGATGACCCGCCCGGTGACCGGCTTGGCCGCCGCCAGGCTGACATTGAAGGTGGCACCACCCGCCGACTCCAGCACCACATCGGCACCGGCACCACCGGTCAGCCGCAATACCTCGGCGGCGAGGTCGCCATCGAGGGAGTCCAGGACGTGGTCCGCGCCGAGTGCCAGCACTGTGTCGTGCTTGCTCGGTGAGGCGGTGGCGATGACCGTCGCGCCGTAGTGCTTGGCCATCGTCACCGCAGCCTGGCCGGTCGCGCCCGCCGCAGCGTGGACCAGCACCGTCTCCCCGCTGGCGATGTGGCCCAGGGGCTTGAGCGCGGCAAGTGCGGTGGGCCAGTTCACGACCAGGCCCAGCGCCTGCTCGGCTGTCCAGCCAGCCGGCACCGGCACCGCCGCGGCCGCGGGCAGGACCATGTACTCGGCGAAAGCTCCGTCTCCGACGCCGACGACGCGAGTCCCCGATCGTGGACCGGTCGCCGCCTCGCCCACCGCCACGACCTCGCCGGCGGCCTCGAAGCCCGCCAGATACGGCGGCTGCGGGCCGCCCCCGAACGTCCCGTAGGCCCTCGAGAGGTCGGCGAAGTTGACACCGGCGGCGGCGACCCGGATCAGGACCTCGCCCTGGCCAGGGCTCGGTACCGGCGCGTCGCTGATCAAACACATGTCCTGCGGACCCTTCAACGAGGTCTGCTGCAGGGCGCGCATGGTCGCGGGAATGCTCACGGCAACCAACCCTTCTTTCCTCGGCTTGCCTCATCGCGGCCGGCCTCATCGGCCAGCCGGACTGCCGACCATGTAGACCTCCGCCACCCCAACAAGGAATCGGCAGCCGCCGAAGCGCCCGAGCTACACCAGCCTGCCCTCTCTTCGGGGCCGGTGCTCGTCTGATCAGAGCGTCGGGGCGTCCCACTCTCCAGACTGCGGGTGGCAGGCACTTCTGAACTCCTCGATATGGCCCCTATCGCCCGCTCCGTCGCGCTGATCTTTGCGGGTACGTCCGGACGCTCGACCAGCGCATCACGGCAGATCGGGCGCGACGAGCGACGGTCAAGTTCCGACCGGCACCGTGCGAGGCCGGGTACCGAACACCGATTTCCCCTTCTCCTCGTACACCGACGCGAGCCGGCGACGCCGTCCGCGCTCTGGAAGTTGCCTGCCCGGAGGCCCCCACCCCGCCGCCGGCTCGGTACTTCAGGATCTGTTTCGTATCTGGGCCTTGTGTCGTGGGGGTCTAACGGTTAGAGTCTGTGGCTAACCGTTAGACGTAGGAGATGCCGGCAGATGATCAGGAACGCCATCACGACCACGGTTGCGTTGGTGGTGCTCGCCGGGGCGGTCGGCGGGTGTGGCAGCGAGAACGACGGCGACACGGCGGGCGACGGATCCAGCACGTCGACCAGCACGGCAGCCGACGCCAGCGTCGGCGCCGGCGGATGGGTAGAGGTGGTGTCGGGTGGCGACTGCCAGTGCTCCGACGGGTCGGCGTTCAGCTTCTGGGCGCGGGAGGCAGACCCGGCCAAGGTCGTCGTGTTCCTCCAGGGCGGTGGGGCCTGCTTCTCCGCCGAGACGTGTGACCCGGCGAACGGCCTCTACCGGACCGCCGTCACCGGGGGGCCGAACCCCGAGGGCGTGTTCGACTTCGAGAACCCGCGCAACCCGTTCGCCGACTACTCCGCCGTCTACATCCCCTACTGCACCGGTGACGTGCACATCGGCAACGCCACCACCGAGTACGCCGACGGACTCACGATCCAGCACAAGGGCTACGCCAACGGCACGGCCGCCCTCGACCACGTGGCCGCCACCTTTTCCGACGCGACCGACGTCGTGGTGCTGGGGGAGAGCGCCGGCTCGATCGCGGCACCGCTCTACGCCGCGCTCGTGGCGGATCGACTGCCCGAGGCCGACATCACCGTGGTGGCGGACGGGTCCGGCTCGTACCCCGACGACCCGGCGCTCAACGAGATCTTCGCGGCCTGGGGCGCCGGCGACGTCGTCCGGCGTGGTTCGACCCCGCCGGAATGAGCACGCCGGGCCTGTTCGTCCAGAGCGGACGCCATGACCCCGACATCGTGTTCGCCCGCCACGACTTCGCCGAGGACGAGAACCAGGCGTCGTGGTACCCCTACCTCGGCATCCCCGTGGGAGACCTCCCGGCCCGCATGGAAGCGAACGAGGAGCAGATCGAGGCGGCCGGTGTGGACGTGCACAGCTACGTCGTCCCGGGCGAGGAGCACACCGTGCTGGGCGACGCCGAGTTCTACGACGAGCAGGTCGCCGGCCAGCCGCTGGTCGACTGGATGACCACGTTGATCGCCGGCGAACCCGTCGACGACGTCCGCTGAGGAGCGAGGAGCACAGCGATGCAGCAAGAAGTGGTGCTAGCGCTGCTGGCAAAGGAGCCGTCCTACGGCTACGAGCTGCGGGCCCGGCTTCGCCATGCGCTCGGTCCGCTCGGCGAGGAGCTGAACTCCGGGCACGTGTACGTCACGTTGACCCGGCTGGAGAAGGCCGGCCTGGTGGCGTCCGAGGGCGCGGGTCCGTCGGAGGGCTCCGAGCGGTCCGAGCGCAAGATCTACGAGCTGACCGCTGATGGCCAGCAGCGGGTCACCGAGTGGCTCAGCGAGGTGAGCTGGCCCAAGCCCGACCTGGCGGACTTCCACCTGAAGCTGATCGCCGCGACCGCGGCCGGACTGGCCGACCCGCTCGGCATCGTCGACGCCCAGCGCCGCGAGCTGCTGCGCCGGTTACGCGATGCCCAGCGCGCCGCCCTCGACGAGCCCGCCGGCTCGGACGCGGCGCTGCTGCTGGAAGGCATCGTGCTGCGGCTACAGGCCGACCTTCGCTGGCTCGAGGCCTGCGAACAGAGCTGGACCACCCGAAGGAGCCGATCGTGAGCCCCACCACCGACACCACCGCGACATCCGTGTCGACGGCCTCGACGCTGCAAGCCCGCGGGCTGCGCAAGGACTACGGCGCGGGCGAGGGCCTGGTGCGGGCCGTCGACGGCGTCGACCTCGACATCGCACCGGGCGAGACCGTGGCGGTCATGGGACCCAGCGGCTGCGGCAAGTCGACGCTGCTGCACCTGCTGGGCGGCCTGGATCGGCCCTCGGGCGGCGAAGTGTGGCTGGCCGGCCGCCGCATCGACCAGATGGGGGAAAAGGCCCTCGCCCGCATGCGCCGAACCGCGGTCGGCTTCGTCTTCCAGTCCTTCCACCTGATGGAGGAGCTGACAGCCGTCGAGAACATCGAGTTGTCGGCGCTCGTGGCCGGACGCTCGCCCCGGGCGGCCCGCCACCGCGCCGAAGAGCTGCTGGACCGAGTCGGGCTCGCCGACCGCGCGGGCTTCGTGCCCACGGCGCTGTCGGGTGGCCAGCGCCAACGAGTCGCGATCGCCCGGGCGCTCAGCAACGAGCCGTCGGTGGTGCTCGCCGACGAACCCACGGGCAACCTCGACAGCGCCGCGACGCTCGACGTGCTCCGCCTCTTCGAGGACCTCCACGCAGCGGGGCAGACGCTGGTGATCGTCACCCACGACGCCCGGATCGCTGCCACCGCCGACCGGCTGGTGTCGATCCGCGACGGAGCGTTCGTCGACGAAACCCGCCTCACCGGCGGCACCTCGGGGCAGCTCGGCGCGCTGGCCGGCACGACCGGGTTCGCGAGATGACCGTGGGTCGACTCCTGCTGGTGGGCCGCCTGGCCCTGCGCGACCTGCGGCGTCGCCGGGCGGAGGCCGTGCTCCTGCTGCTGGCCATCCTCGCCGCGACGACCACGCTGACCCTCGGCCTGGTCCTGCACGGGGTGAGCGACGATCCCTACCAGACCACCCGCGACGCGACGGCGGGGCCCGACGTGGTGGCCGCCGTCTCCCCGCCGCCCGTCGCGGGCGGCCCGAGCGATCTGGCCAGCCTCGAGGCGCTGATCGACGAGCCCGGCGTCGTCGGCCACAGCGGGCCATACCCGGTGATCAGCGCCGAGCTCGCGACGAACGGGGCGACCTTCCCGGTCCAAGCCGAGGGCCGCGATGCCACGGCGGCGTCGATCGACCAACCCGAGCTCACCGAGGGGCGCTGGGTGAACGACGGCGAGGTGGTGGTCGAGGCCGCCTTCGCCGACGCGCTCGGCGTGCACGCAGGTGATCGGATCACGCTGGACGGCCGGCCGTTCCGGGTCGCCGGCGTCGCCGTCACCGCCGCGATCGCCGGCGGGACGGCACCGATGTACTCGCCGCCGGTCCTGCGCGGCGCTCCGGGGCGCCCGCCAGAGATGGGCGCCGCCCCTGGCCTGGTCTGGCTGACCCAGGCGGACGTCCGCGACCTGGCGGAAGACGACACCGCGCTCTCGTACGTCCTGAACCTCCAACTGGCCGACCCCGACACGGCGCAAGCGTTCGTCGACGAGCGCAACACCGACACCATCGGCCCGGGTGATCCATCCCGACGGTCGGCTCCCTCGTTGGAGTCGTGGCAGGAGATCCTCGCCAACGCCAACAACATCACCCGGAACACGCGCAACGCCCTGCTGACCGGTGCCTGGCTGCTCGGCGTGCTCGCGGTGGCCGGTGTCGCCGTGCTCGTCGGTGGGCGCCTGGCCGACCAGACCCGGCGCGTCGGCCTGCTCAAAGCGGTCGGTGGCACCCCCGGCCTCGTGGTGGCCGTGCTGCTCGCCGAGTACGTGATGGTGGCCCTGCTGGCGGCGATGGCCGGCCTCGCCGTCGGCCGGTTGGTCGCTCCGCTGCTCACCGACCCGAGCATCGGGCTGATCGGCCGGGCGGGTGCGCCGTCGCCCGGCCCCTCGACCGTCGCCGTGGTGACCGCGATGGCGCTCGCTGTCGCGGTCGCGGCAACACTCGTGCCAGCTCTGCGCGCCTCCCGCAGCAGCACCATCCGTGCCCTCGAGGGCTCGGCCCGACCGCCGCGACGCTGGGCCGGGCTCATCGCGCTCTCGGCTCGCCTGCCGATCCCGCTGCTGCTCGGCCTGCGGGTCGCGGCCCGGCGGCCGCGCCGGATGGTGCTGGCGGTCGCCAGCATCGCGGTGACCGTCGCCGGGATCGTCGCCGCGCTGTCCGCCCATGCCCAGCTCGACGCGCAGGAGGGCCCCGCGGCGTCGTCGACGTTCGACCAGCTCCGCACCGATCGGCTCAACAGCGTGCTGCTGATGATCACGGCCATGCTGGTGGTGCTCGCGGTCGTCAACGCGATCCTCCTCGCCTGGGCCACGGTGCTCGACACGAGGCACGCTTCGGCGCTGGCGCGGGCGCTCGGCGTGACGCCCCGGGACGTGAGCGCCGGACTCGCGGCGGCGCAGGCCCTTCCGGCGCTCGCCGGCGCCGTCCTCGGCATCCCCGCCGGACTCGCGCTGTTCTCCGTGGTCACCCCCGACGACGCGCCCAACCCGCCGCTGTGGGCACTCATCGCGCTCGTTCCCACGACCGCTGTCGCGATCGCCCTCCTCACCTCGATCCCCGCCCGCCTGGCCGCACGCCAACGCATCGCCGCAGCCCTCGACGCCGACCCCGCCTGAGACTCAACAGGAACCGGCGCCGATGCTCGAGCTGGTCCCGCCAGCCCGGCACCGCGGCTGCGAGCGTCGCTCGCGATCTCGATCTGACCGGGACCGCGGCGCAGCCCTCACACTGGCCGCACGCGCCTCGCGCTGCCTGCAGCGAGCGCGGCATATCAGACGGTTCGGTCGGCCGGGCGCGCCCAGCGGTTCGCGCCCACCGTGAGCGCCGAATGCCCGGTAGGGGCGCGGCTCGCACGCCGCGGTCGCGCGCAGATCAGCTGATCTGTAGCTGCCCCCGAACGCCGGGACCGCGCCGCTCAGCTGTGCGGGTACCTCCGCACGGTCAAGTAGCGCATCACGCAGTTCAGTGCTCTCTCCGGCGTTCTGGGCCTGACCGCTCGGGGGTCGTTCGCAGCGGTCGCTACTGTCCGGTGCGCCCCCGGTGGAGCCCCCTCGAAGGAGCGAGCGATGTCGATCGATGAGAAGGCCGCGGCCGAGTTGTACGTCTACGGGTATCCGTTGGTGTACTGCGCCGACGAGATCATCAAGTTGTCGACCCCGGCGGCGACGCTGATCGAGGGCGGGGTTGCGGTCAACACGTTCGGGTTGGCTCGCCGCCTGCTCGGCCCCGAGGCCGAGTTCGTGTCACCGAACAACGACACGCTGTATGTGATCGCACCGCTGGACATGAGCGGCGGTCCGCTCTTGCTGCGCACACCCGACACCGGGGACCGCTACTACGTGCTCCAGTTCGTGGATGCCTGGTCGAACAACTTCGCCTACGTCGGCCGTCGCTCGTCGGGCACTGCGGCGGCGGACTGGTTGCTCGTCCCGGCGAGCTACACCGCTGACGTTCCTGCGGGTGTCACGCCGATCGAGGTGCCGAGCGATCTGGCTGTGATCGTCGGACGTGTCCAGGTCGACGGGGAGGCCGACCTGCCTGCCGTGCACGCCATCCAAGATCAGTTCACGCTTGCCCCGATCGACGGCAACTCGCCGCTCGCCGGACCGCCACGATCCGATCCCCGGGTGTCCGGCGACCTCTGGTTCTGGGAACGGCTCCGCGTCTACGTGCAGGCATTCCCGCCTCCTGCGGGCGACGCCGACATCATCGACCTTGCGGCGAGCGCCGGCCTGCGTGACGACGAGTCGCCGTTCGTCAACCCCGACCCCGACCTCGCGGCGGCACTGCTGGCGGGCGCCGCCAAGGGACGGCACGTGGTCGACTCACTCGCGGCGGGCGGTGGCACCGCACCGGGTTCGTGGACATCGGGGCTGCACATGTTCGACTACAACCTCGACCGCTGCGGGCCCGGAACGATCGACTCGCCGGAATGGAAGATCGCCGATCGAAAGAAGGCCTACATCACCCGTGCGGTGGCAGCTCGCGGCGGGTCTGTGGGGCAACCACGGCTACGAGGCCGACTACGAGGTGGTCCATCAGGACGAGCACGGCGACACCCTCAACGGTGCCCACCGCTACGAGGCGACGTTCAACCCGCCACCACCAGCGAACGCGTTCTGGTCATTCACCATGTACGACACCCCGGACTACTACCTGGTCGCCAACCCCATCGACCGGTACTCGATCGGCGACCGCACCCCCGGCCTGCAATACGCCGCCGACGGTTCCGTGACCATCTACCTCCAGGCGAGCCAGCCCGACGGTGACAAGGCCTCGAACTGGCTCCCGACACCAACCGCCGACTTCCGCCCGATCCTGCGCATGTACGAACCTGGCCAGGCAGTGCTCAACGGCACCTACCCGCTTCCCAAGATCCGACGGACCGACTCACCGCAACGAGCGCCGAATGCCCGGAAGGGGGGCGACTCGCAACCCGCCGTCGGGCACAGATCATCCGATCTGTAGGTGCGCCCCAGAACGCCCGGCTCCCAGGCGCTGATCTGTGCGGGTACCTCCGGTCAACCGGCTCGCGCGGAGCGCCAGTTCGGGAGGTCGAGGCGCACGCGAGGACCTTCGTCCCTCACGCCGCGTGCGCAGGAGTTCGACAATGTCAGAAGGCGCGGCACGCCCGCGCTGATCGAGAACCGGAGAGAGGGATGCCAAGCGCAACGACTTGCGAGTGCCGCCAATCCTGCGACGCAGCAGCGGCGTCCACCGCCGCAGTGACCCTGCCCATTGTCTGGCAGCGACTGGTCAGCGGCGGCGAGACCTGCCCGCGATGCGGCTCGACCCAAGCAGCAATCGAACGGGCCGTCGCGACGCTGACCGAAGTGCTGCGCCCTCTCAACATCGAGCCGACGCTGGAGACGATTGCCCTCGATCAAGCGTCCTTCGAGGAGACACCCTCCGAGTCCAACCGGACCTGGATCGCCGGTCGACCGCTCGAAGACTGGCTCGGGGCAGAGGCCTCCGAGAGCCAGTGCCGATCCGTCTGCGGGACCAACAACTGCCGCACCCTCGAGGTTGATGGCGCAAGCTACGAAGCCGTACCCGAGACGCTGATCGTCAAGGCGGGGCTAGCCGCCGCAGCCACCTTGGTCGCGGCCTGACGTCTGGTGCGTCGGCTCGCCCGCAGCGCGGAGCGTCCGATCAGGAGCGGCCCCCACCGACCGGCCGTGAGCGCCGAATGCCCGGTCAGAGGCGCGCAGCCTTCTCAGGCCGCCCGCGAGCTGACGGATCTCCCCACCACAGAACGGTGCGCGATGCATGCTCGACTGCTCGGCCCCCCACCTCGAGGTCTCCGCGCTTGGTCTCGGCTGCATGGGCCTGAGCACCAACTTCGGCCCGCCCACCGACAACGCCGCAGCCATCGCGCTGATCCGTGCCACGGTCGAACTCGATGTCACATTCTTCGACACCGCTGAGACCTACGGTCCCTTCGTCAACGAAGAGGTCGTCGGCGAAGCGCTCGCCCCATTCGCGAGCAGGTCGTGATCTCCACCAAGTTCGGGTTCGCGTTCGAACCTGGGACCAACAAGCGACTCGGGTTCGACAGCCAACCCGACCACATCCGGGCGGCCGTCGACGGCTCACTCGCACGCCTGCAGACCGACCACGTCGACCTGCTGTTCCAGCACCGCGTCGACCCAACCGTTCCCGTAGAAGACGTGGCCGGCACCGTCAAAGAACTCATCGAGAACGGCAAGGTGAAGCACTTCCCATGGAGCCCGGCCACGGCTTCCTGACCGGCAGGATCGACCCATCCGCCACCTTCGAGACCACGGACGTACGCAGCAGGTTCCCCCGCTTCACCGAGGACGCTCGCGCCGCGAACCAGCCGATCATCGACCTTCTCAACCACGCCGCCACGCTCGAGGGAGCTACTGCCGCTCAGATCGCTCTGGCCTGGCTCCGCGCCCAGAAACCGTGGATCGTCCCGATCCCCGGCACCCGCGAGCTCGACCGCCTCCACGAGAACCTCGCGGCGGTCAACATCAACCTGGACGCAGCCGACCTCAAGGAGATCGACACCGCCTCCTCACAGATCGACGTGCACGGTGCAAGAGGCACCGGCCGAGAGCAATGCAGCTGACGCGCATCGTTGCGGCGCCGAGACTGGCGCCGGTCGCAACCGGACCTCAGCGCTGGGTGGAGGTCGGCGCCAGCGAACACGATCAGGGCAGACGATGCAAAGCGTCGCCGACCGCCGGTGAGAATGGTGGTGGCGCTCGGCGGCTCGGATCGGGGCGGATGTCTGCGCCACGGTCCACGAACGTCGGCCCGGGGCCGTACGCTCGGCACGTGGCGAACGCCTCACCATCGCCAACACCGAACCCCGACGCGATGAAGTTCACGTTGGACACCACACTGCCAGAGAAGCTCGACGTGACGAGCCCCGACGCTGCCGTCGGTGTGCCGTTCGCCGAGGCGGTGTTCGCCGCGGCAGGCGTTGCGTCGATCTTCGGCATCAACGACTTCGTGACAGTGAGGCGCCAACCCGGCTACGACTGGGGCCCAATCGTGGCGGTGGTCGTCGCTGCGGCCGCGGCGCACCTCTAGCGCGGCGGCGTGGACGAACGTCACCAGGCCCAGTCCATCGACGTCGCCAAGGAGGTCGGCGTGACGGTGACGTTCTACGACGGCTACGTCGCTCAGTTCGACCTGCTGAGCCTGCGCCAAGGATGCCCATGTGCGACGTGCCGCAACATACGTGAGCGGGGCGAGGACAGCTGGCCCCGCCCGGACAGCCCGGTACCGCTTCGTGTCGAGCACGCCGAACTGCACGGTGCCTGGGGGCTCAACATCACCTGGAACGACGGACACAACACGGGCATTTACCCCTTTGAATTGCTGCGACAATGGCACGAGGGCCCGCGGTGAATTCCACACGAGCCGAAGGTCGGCACCAACGGCGGACCAGCAAGGCCAAGTCAGCCGTTCAGCCGGCTTCGTCGGACGCAGGTGCAGGTCGACGCGGTGTCGACCGGTGACCGTCATCGGGTGATGATCTTCGATGGCAGGAACCCGTTCAAGTAGGTGATCACGTCCCGCCGTGCTGGCCGCCCGGTCGGAGCCGTCGACGCCACGAGTGTGTCGATCTCCGTGATCGCGGATGTCACCAGCTGACGGTTGTGGCGACGCCGACCCGCCGGTCTCGTTGTACAGTCCGGGCGCGTCTGCTTTGGAGCCGAAGGGGACGAGTGGGGGTTGGGATGAAGCAGCTCAGTGGTCACGACGCCTCGTTCCTCTACCTGGAGACGCCGAACGCGCCGATGTCGGGGGGTGGCCTGAGCGTCTACGATCCGTCGACGGCGCCGGGTGGCAAGGTGACGTTCAAGGGGATCCTTCGGCACTTCGAGAGCCGGCTCGATCTGGCCAAGTCGTTCCGGGAGAAGCTGGCGTACGTCCCGTTCGGCCTGGATCATCCGTGGTGGGTTGAGGACAAGGACTTCGACCTGGAGTACCACATCCGTCACATCGCGCTGCCGAAGCCGGGTGACTGGCGTCAGCTGTGCATCCAGGCGGCGCGGCTGATTTCGCGGCCGCTGGACATGAGCCGCCCGTTGTGGGAGGTGTACGTCATCGAGGGCCTCGACAACGTGGAGGGCGTACCGCCCGGCAGCTTCGCCCTGTTGAGTGTCGGGCACCACGCGTCGATGGATGGTGTGTCGGGCATGGAGATGACCACCGCCATCCATGACCAGTCACCCGACGCCGAGCCGCCGCCGCCTCCGACCCAGCCGTGGAAGCCGGATCGCGAGCCGTCGACGTGGGAGTTGCTCGCCCACGCGTCGGAGAACAACCTGCGCTCTCCGGCGCACATGGCCCGCGTCGCAGGTCGGACGGTGCGCGGACTCGGCCGGCTTCCCGGCCCGCTGGTGCGCCGAGAGGCGGCGTTGCCGCCCCGCGGCGTCGTTCGGACGCGGTTCAACGGCACGGTTTCGCCGCACCGGGTCGTTGAGGGCTGCCGCTTCGACTTCGCCACCGTTCGACGGATGAAGGCGGCGGTCCCAGGGGCCACGGTGAACGACGCCGTGCTGACGATCGTGGGAGGGGCGTTGCGGACCTACCTGGACGCCAAGGGTGAGCTGCCCGATGAGCCGCTCGTGGTGATGGCCCCGGTGTCGGTACGGACCGAAGGCGAGCGCGGCACCGCCGGCAACCAGGTGTCGGCGATGTTCGTGTCGTTGAGCACGGACATCGACGATCCACTCGAGCGCCTGGGGGCGGTACACGAGTCGACGACCAAGTCGAAGGCGCTCAACAACGCCATCGGCGCCAAGACGCTGACCGAGATCACCACACTGGTCCCCGGCCAGCTCGCCGGGCTGGCCGCCCGGATGTCGTCTCGCCTCGGGATGGCCAACCGGACCAACCCGCCCTACAACACTGTGGTGACCAACATCCCGGGTCCGCGGGTTCCGCTGTACATGGCGGGCGCACAACTCGTGGTGATGTACGGCTTCGGCATGGTCCACGACGGGATGGGCCTGATGCACGTCGTCAACAGCTACCTCGACGACCTCGTCGTGTCGATCACGTCAGACCGAGAGATGATGCCCGACCCCGCGTTCTACGCCGAATGCTTGACCGACGCATTCGACGCGCTGTCCACTGCCACATGACACGACCGCGTACGCGACGTGTTCGAACGGAGCGGCATGAGCCGTCGTCGGGCCCGACCTGATCGAGCCGCCGTGGTCCGCCGCGCGGTGCCTGAACCGTTCGAGACGTGGGCCGGCCCGCCTCAACGCGGATCTCGGGACCGTGGACGTTGGCGAGCAGCCACTGGGAGGTGGATGAGCGCCGCCTTCGACACCGCGCACGGACCGACGAACCGACTGGCCGGATACCGGGCGAGCGATCAGGTCGGCCTGACACGTGATGATCGCAGGGGCATCTCGGCCGAGAACTTCGCGCTTGCCGCGACCGACGACGCAGAGTCAGCGACGATGCTCCTGCCTTCTTCGGCCAAGGTCGACGCGGCCGCTTCGCTGTTTCCGCTGGACGAGCCGTTGACGAGAGCAGCCTTGCGTTCAGCCTGCTCTGCGATCGCTCGGCACGCTCATCGGCAGAGGCCGATGCCTCCGTCGACCACGAGCACCTGTCCCGTCGAGTACGGGAGGCCGACGAGGGCGACGCACGCTTCGGCGACGTCTTCGGCCGTCCCCGACCGGGACAGGGGGCTGTCGCGCGTACCTCGTCCCGGATTGCGTCCCAGTCGCCGGTCCACGGGGTGTCGATGAGGCCGGGCGCCATCGCGTGGACGCGGATCTCCGGTCCGAGAGCGTTGGCGAGCAGCACGGTGAGGTGATTAGACCGCAGCCTTCGACACGCGTACGGGATGACGACCAGGGGTCGGGTGTGCACCTGTGTCGTCGACGGTGCGTACGGGATCAGCTCGAGCATCTCCGTGCGCACAGCTCGGCGGTCACGCCGTGCCATGCGCACGGAGGCAACCGGCCTCGCTCTCGTTGACAGCCGCGATCACCCGACGGTCGCGAACGACATCGAGTCGGAGGTCGGACGCGTCACCCGAGCATCATCCCCTTACGTTCTCGGATTGTGCGCAAGGACGTAGAGGTCGAGTGACTGGAAGCCAGACCGTGCTGGACACGTGACTCTGTCCTGGCGAGTGCCGCTTCAGAGCCACCCGATCGACCGGAACTTGCGATACATCAGGATGCACACGAGCACCATGGTGGCCAGGGCGGCGGGATAGCCAAGGTGCCAACCGAGTTCGGGCATGTGGTCGAAGTTCATGCCGTACACGCCGGCCAGCGCGGTGGGCACGGCGAGGATGGCGGCCCATGCCGCGATCTTGCGCATGTCCTGGTTCTGGCGCACGCCGACCTGGGTCAGGTTGGCGGCCAGCACGCTGGACAGCATGTCGCTGAATTGGTTGACCTTGTCGACCGTGCGCACGAGGTGGTCGTAGACGTCGCGGAAGTACTCCTGCATGTTCTCGTGCACGAACTCGACGCGGCGGTGGGCCAACTGGTGGAGGACGGGCACGAGCGGGGACAGCGCGGCGTGGACCTGCAGGACCTCACGCTTGAGGAAGTAGATGCGCTCGACGGGGTTGTGACCCTCCCCCGAGAACACCTCCATCTCGACCTCGTGGACGTCGTTCTCCAGGCCGGCGATCACCGGCTCGTACGAGTCCACCACGTGGTCGGTGATGGCGTGGAGCACCGCACTCGGCCCGCACCCCAACAGTTCCGGGTGGTGCTCGGCATCCTTGCGCACCAGACGCAGCGGCGACGCCTCACCGTGACGGACGTGGACAAGGAAGCCGTCGCCGATGAACACCTGGATCTCGCCGAACTCCACCTCCTCCACCTCGTCGATGTAGCGGGCCGTCTTGAGCACCAGGAAGACCGACTCGTCGTAGAGCTCGAGCTTGGGCATCTGGTGCGCCTTGAGGGCGTCTTCGACAGCCAGCGGATGGAGCTGGAAGACGGCGCGGACCTCGGCGAACTCGGCTTCGGTCGGCTCGAACAAGCCGACCCAGATGAACGACTTGCCGTCGTCGACGCGCTGATGACACTCGCTGACCTGCAGCTCACCCGGTCGACGCACGCCAGCTTCGTAGAGGGCGCAGTCGACGATCACCACGCCATTCTCGCACCGGTCGGAGCCGGAAACCCCAATCTCACCCGCCGCCGGCGGACCCCGATCAGGAGCTCGGCAAGATCGTTGCCCTGGCCCAGGCGCCGTCCCGTCCCTCGCACCGTCGGGTGATCGGTCGAGCCGGCGTGTTGACACTGTGCGATGCGTCCAAACCGCTGAGCTGCTGCATCGCGTCTCCTTCGGGTGAGCGTCGCCGACGGGCACGAAGCAGCGTCAGCAGGTTCACGGTCAAGGGATTGCCGACGCGCTGGCCTGGCGAGCAACGTAGCGCTTCCGACGACAGGTGGGTGAGACGGACAGCCACGCGAGGTGCGGCTCGCACCGGTCGCGGTAGCGCTCCGGTCGCAAGGCCCGCCCGATCGTGATCGAGCACCGCTTGAACGGTTTCGGCGCCTCCGCACCCGGCGGCTGGATGGCGTCGGTGATGATCCCCACGGGCTAGATCGGGCAGCCGATCTCGAGCGATCGTCGCGCCGCGCCGGTGCACCCTTGTGCAGCGTGCCGTCACGGCTGCGCGTCCCCGCCGGGAAGATCCCGAACAGTTCACCGCGACGCAGCACGCCGGCAGCGGTGTCCAGCGCGGAGGCCGACTTCTCGCCGCCCGAGCGGTCGATCGGGATCATGCCGAGCGCGGGAACACGTACGTCGTCTCCCACGAGTCCATGTACTCGGCCGTGCCGACGAAGCTGATGTTCCGCGGCATCGTCAGCATCAGGAACGCCGAGCCGAGGAACGAGATGTGGTTGGGGCACAGGATCGCCGAACCGTCGACGGGGAGGCGGTCCTACCCGTCATCTCGATGTGCCACAGCCTGCGGGCGATCGGCGCGACCACGTGCCGCGTCCTCCGTTGCGCCGCCCCGGCGCCCGCAGCCTTGACCGACATCAGCGGTGACGACTCACGGCCAAAATCCAAACCGGTCTTCCCATGCGACCTCCTCCGTCCGTCGCATCGATGGCCACACGACGACTGGACAACCTCTCGGGGCGGGTGGACACCTCTCCTTCGCCCGACGCCTGCGGCTGAGGGCGGCGCCGCCATCAGGACGTGCCGAGGTCGATCAGCTCGTGGTAGGCGGCCTCGACGTGGTCGCGGAAGTCGGCGGGCTCGTCGATCGCCACCGGGTCGATGAACATGGTGATGGCGAACGTGCCGGCGTACGAGATCGACGTCAGGTTGAACGCCGTGCCGGCGAGAGGCCCGAACCCGTACGCCTCGTCGACCCGCGCCCCGGACATGTAGAAGCGCCGCTTCGAGCTGCGCATGTTGGACGTGGCGAAGTCCATCTTCGCCGCCTGCGACCGGGCGACGCTCGTGACGACCGACGTCGGCAGCAGGTTGGCCAGCCCGGCGAGGCCGCCGAACGTGCCGCTGCCGGGGGTGACCTGGGCGCGCTTGTCGGCCATCGCCGCGCTCAGCACCTTGAACCGGTCGGCGGGGTCCATCGGGCCGGCCGGCGCGCTGAACCGGGTCGGCGTGAACGAGTTGCCGCCGATCGCCTTGTCGGCCCGGGTGCTGACGACGAAGCTCGTGTTGAGCGTGCGCAGCGGCACGCCGCGGGCGTCGTGGTAGCCGACGGCGCCGTTCACGACGCCGGTCATCAGCCAGTCGTTGAGCGAGCCGCCGAGGCCCTTGGCCGCGGCCAGCGCGTCGTCGAGCGGGAACGACAGCACCTCCAGGTGGCGGTGGCGGGAGCGGTTGCGCCACAGCGGCGACCCGCCGGGCAGCACCGGGGCGTCGCTCTCGGCCGGCGCCTCCTCACCGCCGCCACCACCGGTGACCTGCATCCGCAGCTGCCCCACGGTGCGGACGGCGCCGGCCACGAGGTCGCGGGGGCGCTGCGGGTCGGCGCCCCACATCGCCACTTCGCCGGCGGCGCGGCGGGCGATGCCGGCCTGGCGCCGGGCGAAGTGGGCGCCGCTGCCGAGGACGGTGTCGACGAAGGATGTGCCGCCGTGCTCGAGGGCGTCGGCCTCGACGGCGGCGGCCAGGGTCGCGGCGAGGTCGACGTCGGGCGGATCCGGCGCCTCGCGGGTCGGTTGGATGTACAGCTCGGACAACCGTGCCGCGCCGGTGCCATCGGCGACGGCGTGGTGGATCTTGAAGATCGACGCCGCCCGGCCACCCTCCAGACCACCGATGACGTACATCATCCAGAGGGGCCGGGTGCGGTCGTAGGGATCCTGGTAGATCCGCGCCGCGGCGTCGAGCAGCTGACGCATCGTGCCCGGCGCCGGCAGGGCCATGACCCGCACGTGGTGATCGAGGTCGAACTCCGGATCGGGCCGCCACACCGGCGGGCTGAGGCGCCCGACGCCACCGACGACGTGCTCCATCAGGCGCGGCACCGTGGCGACGGTGTACGCCAGCTGGGCGCGGAAGTGGTCCATCTCGGGCATCCGGTCATGGATCGAGATCGCGCCCCCGCTCGGGTTGAGCCAGGGATCTTTCTCGACGTTCCACATCAGGGCTTCGGCGTCGGTCATCCGGCGCTCGAAGCGTTGCGCTCGCACGGGCCGGCTGGGCTCGGTCTCGGCCATCGCCGCCCCCTTTCGTGTCGGCAGTGGGTCAGGTGTCGGTGCCCGGCCGGCGGTCGCCCTCGAGCGAGGGATCGCCGCGGTAGCCGGGCGGATAGGTGGCGGCCAACTCCTCGGCCGTCGGGTGCTTGGCGACGCGCGCCTCCGGCGGCAACAGGTCCATCAGTGCCGCCATGATCTTCTTCGTGTCGCTTTCGGTGCTGCGGTAGCGCAGCGGCACCGGGTCCCCGACGCGCACCCGGATCTCGGGCGGCTCGGCGAACGTCAGTCTGGGCAGCCGGGAGTTGCGCGGCCACACCTTCTCCGTGCCCCACAGGCCGATCGGCACGACCGGGGCGCCGGTGGCGGCGGCGAGGCGGGCCGCCCCCCAGCGGCCGCGCAGCTCGGTGGCGAAGAACGCCGGACCGCGCGGGATGGTCCCCTCCGGCGCCAGCGCGATGGCCTCGCCGGCCCGCAGCACCTTGACCGCCGCCTCCAGCGGATCGTCCGAGCCCGACGACCGGTTGACCCGGATCCCGCCCGCCATCCGGGAGAACACCCCGATCAGCGGCGCGTCGAAGACCTCCTTCTTCCCGAGGAAGCGGAACGACCGACCGGTCTGGGCGAGCACCGTCCCGACGACGGCGCTGTCGAAGTAGCTGCGGTGGTTGAACACGGCGATCACCGCGCCCTCGCGGGGGATCTTCTCGACGCCGGCGATGTCGAGGCGGACGTTGCTCAGCAGCTCGGGTCGCTGGAGGAAGCGGGTCCATTCCTGCAGCTCCCGACCGGCGAACTTGGGCACGCCCTCGGGCAGGTCGAAGTGGCGGATCGGCCACCCGCGCAGCCGGGCCAGCGCGGCGAGGCGGGCGTCGGGGTTGACGGCCACTGCCGTGCCGACGCCGGCCAGCAGCGGGGCGTCGTAGTAGCTGTCGCTGTAGGCGTACGAGCCGCGCAGGTCGACGCGCTCGTCCTCGGCCCACGCCTGCACGGCCTGCAGCTTGCCGCGACCCCAGACGAGCGGTCCGTCGATGGCGCCGGTGTAGGTGCCGTTGTCGGTCGCCCACCGGGTGGCCACCACGGCGTCGAGGCCCAAGCGCTCAGCGAACGGCCGGACCAGCGGCTCCGGGCTCGTGGTCGCCAGCACGACGAGCCGGCCGGCGGCGCGGTGCTCGTCGATGACGCCAGGGGCGTACGGCTGGACCCGCGTCATCAGCTCGTCGGCGGCGGCCTCGGCGGCCTGCCCGACGAGATCGACCGACCAGCCGGACGTGACCCGCGCCGCCAGGCGGGCGGCGGCCGCCGTCAGCGCGGTCTCCCCCATCATCTGGTACGACGCGGCGAGCGCGCCGGCACCCGGCACCCGCCGGCGGGTGATCCCGGCGGCAGCGAGGCCCTCGCCGAACGCCGTCGCCGAGGTCCCGGCGACGAGCGTGCGGTCGAGGTCGAACAGGGCCGCGGCGCGCGGCGCCGCCTGGCGTCGATCGGTCATGTCGCCCTCGGCTTCCGCGCCCGGCGCGTGCCCACGCCCGTCGCTCGCTCGAGGACCTCGAGCTCCACGGGCAGCCGCTCGAGCAGCGCGTCGAGGTCGGTCATGCTGTCGCGGCACACCAGCCCACCGACGCCGATGACGCCCGGGCCGGATTGCAGGCCGATGTGGAGTGGCGACAGCTCGTTGATCGTGAGCACGGGGTAGCTGACCTCCAGCGGACGCCCGGCGAGGTACATCTGCTGGCGCGAGCCTGGCACGTTGGTGATCGCCAGGTTGACGGTGGGACTGGCCAACGAGCGGTGCGGCAGCGCGCCGACGAGGCGCCCGGCCAGCGCCGACAGCGCCGGTGGGGCGAACATCGACACGTCCTGCATCACCGACGCCGGCACCGCCACCCGTCGGCGCTTGGCCTCCGCCAGCGCGAGGTTGGTGCGCCGCAGGCGCTCCTCCGGATCGGCGACGTTCGTCGGCAGCGACACCACCAGCCCGGCGACGTGGGCGTCGTGACTGCCGTCGGTGGCCCCGACGAGCATCGGCACCATCGCCACCAGCGGCGACGACGGCAGCTCGTCGTGGACGTCGAGCCAGTGGCGCAGCGCCCCCGAGCACACCGCGACGACAACATCGTTCACCGTCGTGCCCGCGGCCCGCTTGATCTCGATGATGTCGGCCAGCGGTAGGCGGGCCACGGCGAAGCGCCGGTGGCCCGTCACCCGCCGGTTCCACGACACCCGCGGCGCCCGCCCCGTCGACGCGCTCCTCGACCACCTCGCCGTCGACGGGCGCCGGTAGCAGGCGGGCGATGCCGTCGAGGCCCGGCGTTCGGTGGATGGTCTCGACGATCGTCTCGCCCATGACCTCCAGCTGGGAGCCAAAGTTCGCGAAGGCGCGGTTGGCCAGCCGCACCGGGAAGCCGACGGCCTGGCGGAGCTGGTCGGCCGGCGTCCCGAACAGCCGCACGAGCGGCGGATCGGGTCGGGCCTCCGCCGGCGGCGGCACCTCGGGGCGGACGCCGGCGGGGTCGGTGTCGAGCAGCGCCGTCATCACCTCGGCACCGGTGACGTCGTCGATCGCCGCCATGTGCATCTTGGTGTAGAGCGCGACGCGGCCGTCGGCCAGGCCCTCGATGACCCACAGCTCCCACAGCGGCCGCGACCGGTCGAGCGGGATGGCGTGGGCGTGAGCGACGAGGTCGGCCAGCTCACGCGAGCCGCCTGGGGCGGCCACGGCGTGCAGCCGGAGGTGGAACTCGAGGTCGAAGCCCCGGGCCCGGCCCCACGACGGGCGGCCGAGCCCGAGCGGGGTCTCGACCACGACGCGGCGGGCCGAGGCGATCAGCGCCAGGCGCTGCTCGAGCTGCGCCCGCACCACGTCGTAGGTCAGCGGGCCCTCCGGCCCAGGCCCGAAGATCGTCAGGCTGCCGAGGTGGCGCGGCTCGGCCGGGCGCTCCATGGCCAGGAAGGCCGCGTCCATCGCCCGCATCCGACTCACTGGTGCACCATCCAGGTGTGGGGAACGACATCTGCCGTCCGTGTCTGGTGCACCCGAGAGCCTTCGGCACCGTGACGCTCATTCGTTCGCTCGAAGGCTCGCTCACTCATCGCGGTCCCGTCTGGGGTCGCCGCCACGGACCGGAGCGCACGAACAGCCGCAACCACGCCGGCGGCCGGAACGGCTCGTGGGTGCCGGGCGGCTGGGCCAACCGGTCGGCGACGACGTACAGCGCGGCCGGGTTGTGCAACAGGCCGACGTGGCTGCCCGGCACGGCGATGTTCTCGGCCTCGGGCGCCTCTTCGTCGATGCACGAGAACCACGACACGACACCGTCGGTGCGCGAGTAGATCGCCGTCGACGGCACCGGCAGCGGCTCGTTCATCTTCGCCAGCACCCCGGCCGGGATGCTCTTGATGCGGGTCCCCGTGACCGACTCGTACATCGGCCACACCACGTTCGATTTGAGGTCACCCCCGAACGGGCTGCCCACGGTGACCACCCGGCGCACGTGCTCCGGCGCGACGCGGGCGACCTCGCGGGCGTAGATCCCGCCCAGGCTGTGGCCGATGAGGCTGATCGGTTCGCCGGCCTCGTCGGCCACCTCGCGCAGCCGGGGGACGGCGACCGTGTGCAGCCGGTGGAGAGCGAGGATCTCGGCCTGCCCCCACGGGTGCACGACGTAGCCGAGACGGCGCAAGTAGGTCCGCAGCACGGTCGTGAAGAAATCCCCCGTCCCGAATGGCGGGATCGCCACGACGTGGTGGCCGTCACCGCGCGGCGCCCCCAGCAGCATCGGCAGCGCCGGCAGGAGCGTCGCCGCCTCGAGCGGGGCGCGGGCCTCGGCGAGCAGGTACGCCATGCCCGGCGACTTCGCGACCGGCCGTCGTGTCGGGGCCACGTCATCAGCCACGCTCGCGCCACCTCCATCATCCACGGCTCGGATCCGTTCCACGCCGTACCCCCAGTTCGCGGGCGACATGCTCGCGCACCCCACCACCCCCCGGCGCAACGCCCTACGATCCGCCCCAACCCGACGCACGATGGGGGGCACATGGTCGAGCAGCGCAACGATCCGCTGCGCGTCGAAACGCGCGCCCTCGCCGAACTCGCCCAGCTCCACAGCGCACCGATCTTCTACGGCCGCGGCGCCCCACGCGGCGACCACCGCCTGGTGGTCGTCGTGCCCGGGCTGTTCGGCAACGACCTCTACCTCGGGCCGCTGCGCGGCTGGCTGCGGCGGATCGGCTACACGCCCATGCGCTCATCGCTGGCGATCAACGCCGGCTGCCCAGACCGCCTGCGCGGCGACGTCGAACGAGCCGTCGACAACCAGCTACGCCAGACGCCCGGCCCGGTGGCGCTGATCGGACACAGCCGCGGCGGGATGCTGTGCTGGGCCCTCGCGTCCCGCTTGCAGGAGCGGGCCTCGCACCTCGCCCTGCTCGGCTCGCCGGCACCGGCGGTCGTCGTCATGATGCGCGAGCAGGGCACGATGCAGCCGGCCCG
Source organism: uncultured Acidimicrobiia bacterium (assembly GCA_963750905.1). Lineage (GTDB taxonomy): Bacteria > Actinomycetota > Acidimicrobiia > Acidimicrobiales > Ilumatobacteraceae > JALZMG01. The sequence continues at coordinate 80,254 of CAVVSE010000018.1, read as the reverse complement.
CGTCGCCCACAACGCCGTCGCCGCCGCCGGCGCCCGGGCGACCAAGCTGTTCGACCCGGACTGCGACGTGCCGGCGTGCGGCTGCGACTACACGAAGGACCTGGCTCGGCCGTTGCACACCGCCACCCGCCTGCTGTCGGTCTACAGCCGCGACGACCCCATCGTGCACCCCGCCGCCTGCCGGCTCTGGTCCGGCGAGAACGTCGAGGTCGGCGGCAGCCACAGCGGTCTGACCCACAACCGCGACGTCTACCCACACCTCGCCCGCTTCCTCGCCACCCGGTGAGGCGCCCATCATCACCGCCGCCGACGTACGCGTCGGCGACCTCCCCGGTTACCGATGGGTGGTTGGCTTCCGTCGCCGCCGTCGGCCGCTCGCCGCCGCTACGACCGCCGTCCAACCGCCGAGGTCGAGCACGACCTCGAGGCGTCACGTCGCGAGTCCGGGCCGATGCCGAGGCACTCCCGGTCACGGCGACGCCTGACGGTCAGCGACGGCGCGACGGCGCCTTCCGTGCTGCCGACTTCTTGGCGACCGCCTTCTTCGCTGGCCTGGTCGCTCGAGGCGTGGGCGATGCGCTGTCGGCGGATTGATTGCTCCACTCGGCTTGGAGGCTCTCGAGCATCGCCGACTGGTCGAGGAATGGCCGGGCCAGATCGACCATCTGCTCGCTCAAGCGGCGTTGCTGATCCGCCCACTCGGCGATCTGCTCCGACAGGTCGCGGTGCTGTTCGGCCCAGCCGGCCATCAACTCCACGAGGCGCTCCTGTTCATCCAGCAACCGCCGCAGCGGGGTCGTGACCGCCGCACTGACGGTCAACAACTGATCGACGTAGCGCGCCAACGGCTGCGCGAGCACCGGTGGCGTGGCCTTTGCACCGGCGACCGCCGCCGCCTGTGCGGCCGCCGTCATCTGCGCGGCCAGATCACGGAGTCGGCGCATCGCATCGGCCCATGTCGGGACTGCTGTCAGGCGATCCGCTTCGTCAGTCACGTCAACTCCTGTCGCCCGCGTCTCTACGCCGTGCGCAACTGTACGCCGCGCCGGCATCACGCCTTCGCGGCGATCCGCTCCCCGTCCCAAGCCTGCCGACAGACTCTCCCGGCACCCACCCGCAGCCTCGCGGCCGTTCGTGCGGAGGCGGTGCAGCAGCTGGAGCATCATCCACCGGGGCTGGCCGGCTTCCCACCAAGCGCGAGCGACGCGCCAGCTCGAGTTCGCCCCGTGTCTGCTGCTCGCCAACGGGGGCAGGCGGTCAGCAGTCCCTGCGCTAGTCGAGGGCCTCCGCGGCGAACAGCTCGCCGAGTCGTTCGTCGTCGTATCCGAGCAGTTCGGTGAGCACCTCGACGGTGTGTTCGCCGAGCACTGGGGGGCCGAGCCGGACGGTGGCGGGGGTGGCTGAGAGGCTGATACGGCTCGCTTCGATGACGACGGTTCCGTGATGGGCGTGGGGAACGGCGACGAAGTGGTGCTGCGCGGCGAGCTGTTCGTCGCTGGCGCACTCGCCGGAGTTCTGCACGGCGTGGGCGGGTACGCCGAGCCCGACCAGGGTGGTCGCGGCGACGGCCGGTGGTTGCCCGGCTGTCCACGCCGCCACGAGCGCGTCGAGTTCGAGCGCACGGTCGCGACGCTGCTCGACGGTGAGATCGGCGAGGTCGTCCCGGCCGAGCGCACCGGCCAACGCCCGCCAATCGGCGTCGTCGCGACAGGCGATCGCCACCCACTCATCCTCGCCGGCGCTCGGGTAGATCCCGTGAGGCACCATGACGTTGTCGGCGTTGCCGTCGGCGGATTGAACGGTGTGGTTGACGGTGTAGTCGAGCAACGCCGGGGTGAGGAAGTGCACCGCCGACTCTGCCTGGGCGAAATCGAAGTACTGGCCGCGGCCGGTGCGGCGCCGCTCGTCGAGGGCGGCCAAGAGCGTGCACAGCGCGAAGCGGGGCGACATGTAGTCGGTGTAGGCACCGAACGGGCCGCACGGCGGCCGGTCCGGCCAGCCGGTCAGATGGAAGAAGCCGGTCAGCGATGCCCCCATCGTGCCGAACCCGGCGTACTGGGCGAGCGGGCCGCTGTGGCCGAACAGGCAGCTGGACATCATCACGATCCCCGGATTGATCGTCGAGACCCGCTGATAGTCGAGGCCGAGGCTGGCACCGCCACGGGGGGAGAACGATTCGATCAGCACGTCGGCCCACCGGATCAGGTCCTCCAAGATCGTGTGACCCTCGGGGCTGCGCAAGTTGAGGGTGATGCTGCGCTTGCCGGTGCCCATGTTGAACAGCAGGCCCGACGTCTCGCCGCCCGGGACGTCGTTGAGGAACGGCGCCACCGTGCGCGCCACGTCGGTCACCTTGGTCGACTCGATGCGCACGACCATGGCACCGAAGTCGGCCATCGCCCGGGTCGTCTGCGGGCCCGACATCGCCCACGTCAGGTCGAGGACCTTGATTCCGTCCAGCGGCAGCCGCCGTTCGGAACCGGTAGCCGCCATCGTCGACGTCGAGGCACGAACCGGGGCGGCGAGGACCTCATCGGTGTGCTCACCCAGGCGAGGCGCCCGGCCGAGACGGATGACAGGACTTGACGAGCCCCAAGCGAACGGACCGGGAGCACGCACCGGGCGCTCGCCGAGCAGCGGATCCTCGACGTCGTCCCAGAAGTCCCGCACCGCGAACTGCGAGCTGGCGATCACGTCGTCAGGACCAGCCACCGGGGCGATCAACAGGATCTTCGAACGCGCCGCCTCGAGCAGCTCGGCCTTGGTCTTCGTCAGACAGAACTCCTCCACCACGCCCTTGAGCCGCTCGTACTCCGAGATCGGCTCTCGCCCGTCGTAGAGCATCGCGGCATACGCGATCCAGTCCTTGTCGCGCGTCGCCTCGTCGCAACAGCCTTCCTCGTGGATCCAGTTCATCAAGCGGCGCGTGAACGGGCCCATCGAGTCACCGAACAGGAACGTGATCGAGACGAAGCCGTCCTTGCACGGCCAGCGCAGCTGGACATCCAAACCCCCCGCCCGCACCCCTCCGCTCGAGCGCTGCACCGACGACGCCCCCAGCGGGACGGCCAGCACACAGCTCTGCGTGGCCTGCAGGACCGAGCGCTGCGCGGAGATGTCGACATGCTGACCCAGCCCGCTCGTGGCCCGCTCGGTGAGTGCAAGCAGCGCCCCGGCGGCGGCATCGGCGGCAGCGTGAAGGAACGCCTGTGGCACGCTGGTCCGCACCGGCGGACGATCGGCGTCCCCGGTCAGCACCAGCTGACAGCCGGCGGCCAACACCGTCAAGTCGGTGGCCGGCCAGTCGGCCTTCGGACCCGTCGAGCCGAACGGGCTGATCGACACGGTCACCAGCGCCGGGTTCGCCGCCCGCAACTCCGCCAGGTCGACGGGCACCGCGCCCGACTCCAACACCACGTCGGCGTCACCGGCCAGGCGGGTCAGCTCGGCGCGTCCCGCATCGTTGCGGAGATCGATGACGACGCTGCGCTTGCCCCGATTCCAGCCGTGGAAGACCAATGACCGCTCCACGTCATCGACCCCGCCGGCGAACGGTGGCAGCCGACGCGAACCCGAACCGCCAGCGGGTTCGACCAGGACCACGTCGGCGCCCAGACTGGCCAGCGTGTACCCGGCAAGCTGGCCACGCTCATCGGTCATATCGAGCACCCGGTACGACGAGAGCATGTCCAACCCCCAATCCGGCGCTCCGACGATCCCACTCGTCGGCACACCACGTGCCGGTCCGCCGCCACCGTAGTCCCACCTCGCCTGGCGATGACCACCCAACTCGTTGGGCAGCCCCTACGGGATGAGTGATGGTGATCACAGCGCCGCCCAGCACGGCCGGGAGCGGGTTCGTCGGCGTCACAACGGTGAGCTGGCGCAGGTCGCCACTGGCGTCGAAATGCCCGGTGGTTGCCGGCCGGGATTCCCTCATGACGCTGCCAGGGTGTCGGCGGCCTCATCCGACGCGCCACCGAGGGCGGGCAGGAAGCGCCCGTCGCGCTGAGCGACGTCCGGGAGGCCGCACCGCCGTGACCCGACGACGTCGTGCGCGCCGACCGTTAGTGTCGCGGCCGTTTCCGTCGGTCAGCTCGACGGGCAAGGGGGCTTCGATGAAGCAGTTGTCGGGGATGGATGCCTCGTTCGTGTACTTCGAGACGCCGAACGCGCCGGGTCACATCTTTTCGGTGTGGATCTACGACCAGTCCAGTGCGCCGGGTGGCAAGGTGTCGTTCAAGGGGATCCTGGACCACGTCGGCCGTCGCCTGCACGTCTCACGGACCTTCCGGCAGCGTCTGGTGGAGGTGCCGTTGGGGCTCGATCACCCGTATTGGATCGAGGATCCGGACTTCGACCTCGAGTACCACGTGCGGCACCTCGCGCTGCCCCGGCCGGGCGATTGGCGGCAGTTCTGCATCCAGGTGGCGCGGCTGCACTCGCGGCCGCTGGACCGGAGCAGGCCGTTGTGGGAGATGTACGTCATCGAGGGGCTCGACGACGTGGCCGGGTTGCCCGCGGGCAGCTTCGCGATCATGACGAAGATCCACCATGCGGCGATCGACGGCGTCACGCTGCTCGAGATCACCAGCGCCCTCAACGACGTCGCACCCGACGCGCCGGAGCCCGCAGGCACCGGGGAGTGGCGTGCGGAGCGCCTGCCGAGCTCGCTCGAGTTGCTGTCGCGGGCGGCCGTCAACACGGCGGTGCGGCCGATGCGCATGGCTCGCCTCGCCGCCTCGGCGGTGCCTGGCACCGCCGAGCGGATGCGGGAGCAGCGGGCCCGCCAGAACTTCGACCTGGGCGCGGTCTCGCCGGCGCCGAGGACCCGGTTCAGCGGCGTCGTCACGACGCACCGGGTCATCGAGGCGCGCCGGTTCGAGCTGGCCACGGCCAAGGCGATCAAGGCCGCCGTGCCGGGGGCGACGATCAACGACGTCGCCATCACCGTCGTCGGTGGCGCGTTGCGTGCGTACCTCCGCGAGCACGGCGAGCTGCCGGACCAGGCGCTGCGGGTGATGGCCCCGATCTCCACCCGCACCGCCGAGCAGGCCGGCACGGCCGGCAACCAGGTGTCGGCGATGATCGTGACGGCCGGCACCGACGTCGCCGACCCGCGCCAGCGCCTGGCGGCGGTGCACGAGTCGACGGCGGCGTCGAAGGCGGCCGCCGAGGCCGCCGGTGCCCAGGACCTCGCCCAGTTCTCCGAGCTGATGCCCGGCGGCCTCGTCGCGCTGGCGGCGCGCACGGCCAGCCAGTTCGAGATGGCGACGCGGACCACGCCACTGGTCAACACCGTCGTCAGCAACGTTCCCGGCTCCCAGGTGCCGCTGTACTTCGCCGGCGCCCGCTTGGTGACGTTCTTCGGCGGGGCCGGTGTCGCCGACGGCATGGGCCTGCTCCACGGGATCAGCAGCTACGTCGGTCAACTGATCGTCTCCGTCGTCTCGGACCGCGAGATGCTCCCGGATCCCGGCCACTACGGCGACCTCCTCGAGCAGTCCTTCACCGAGCTCGCCGCGTCCACCGGCGCCGCATCCGAGCCCGCGGCGCGCAAGGCGGCCCCGGCGAGGCCGCGCAAGGCGACCAAAGCGACGAAGGCCACGCAAAGGCGACGAAGGCGACGAAGGCGACGAAGGCGACGAAGGCGACGAAGCGTGGCTCGTCGCCTCGGCGGGCCGAGCCGGCAGCGGTCTGAGGGCTGGGGTCAGGCGACGGCGGGGCGTCGTCGGTCGTGCCAGCTGACGGGGCGTGGGTACCAGGCTCGTAGGCCGGGTGGGGGGGCGAATGGTCGCCAGTCCTGTTCGGGCTGCCCGAGTCGGTCGAGGATGGCGAGGAGGACGGCTGGGTTGATCGCCATGCCGATGTGGGAGCCACGGACCTCGATGTTCTCGGCGGTCTCGCGTACGGTGTCGATGCAGGTTTGCCATGGCGCGACGCCATCGGTGCGCGAGTAGATCGATGTTGCCGGGACCAGCAGTGGAGGGCGGTCCTGTTCGCGCCGGTCCGCCAGGGCGAGGTCGCCGTTGTGGAGGTGTTGGAGGTGCTTCCATGCCTGTGGTGGGACGCTGCTGCGATCGCCTTCGACCATCCGGTATGGGCTGCCCAGCGTGATCACTTGTCGCACGGCGGCCGGTTGTTCGCGGGCGAACAGGCGGGCGAACACGCCGCCCAAGCTCTGCCCGATGAGCGTCACGGTCGTGCCGTGTTCACGGTGCAGGGCGGCGATGCGGTGGCGGACACCCTGCACGGCGTGGGCGGTCGGACCGATGTTGCGACCGAGGCGCCAGGCGTGGACCCAGTAGCCCTGGCCGCGCAGTGTCCAACGAAGCGGCGCCGTGGAGCTGTCGTCGGCGCCGAACCCGGGCAGGATCAGCACCGGGTGCTGGTCACCGGCACCCGCCAGTCGTAGCAGCGGCCGCAGCGTCCAGAAGCCGGAGGCCTCCAGCGGCAGCCACATCCCCTCGAGCGCCCGCAGCGCCGGCCGCGGCGGGCGGATCGGCCTCGTGGCGGTGGAGCCCGGATCTTGTCGCGGACCCGGCACCTGTTCGGTCATCGCCACCGACACTAGGTCCCGGGGGACGCTGCGCTCGTGACCAAGCCATCGCCCGCACGATGTGTCGGATCGCGCCGGGACACCGGGCGACGACCGGTCGGCGGCGGGCGTGTCGGGCGTTAGGGTCGCCGCCAACACGACGATCGGGGGATCGTGGAACAGCTCTCGGGACTCGACGCGACGTTTCTCTACATGGAATCGTCGACGAACTACGGCCATGTCGGCGGCGTGCAGATCTTCGCCAACGCGGCGACACCGCATTGGCGCACACCGCAGGAGGAGGCCGCCCACACCGAGTACTTGTACAGCCTGGCGACCTACACCCGGCGCCGGCTGGTCGAGGTGCCGTTCGGGCTCGATCACCCGTACTGGATCGAGGACCCGGCGTTCGACCGTGAGTTCCATGAGCGCTTCATCGCCGTGCCGGCGCCCGGCACCGACCGCCAACTCGAGCAGGTCGTGTCGCGCATCGCGGCACGGCCACTCGACCGGTCACGGCCGCTGTGGGAGGTGTACCTCATCGAAGGCGTCGACGAGGGCCGCAAGTTCGCCCTCTACTCCAAGACCCATCACTGTGCGATCGACGGGGCGTCGGGCACCCAGCTCGCCCTGGCGACCATGCAGCTGACCCCGGAACCCGTCAACCACCCGGCACCGGCCACGCCATGGCAGCCGGAGCGGGTGCCCACGCAAGCCGAGATGCTGGCCCGCGGCCTCGCCGCGACCGCCCAACGCCCGGCCAAGCTCCTCGGCGTGCAGCGCCGCGCCATCCGCCAGACCGTCAACGGGCTGCGCCGCGGCAGCGGCGGACCACCGGTGCGGGAACGGGTCCCGGCGCTGCTCAACCAGCTGCGCACACAAGCGCCGCGCACCGTGTTCAACCAGCGCATCGGCCAGCACCGCCGCTTCGCCTTCGGGTCCACGTCGCTGGCCGAGGCCCGCACCATCAAGACGGCCTTCGACTGCACCGTCAACGATGTCGTCCTGGCGACGTGCGCCGGCATGTTGCGAACCTGGCTCCGCGAGCGCGACCTGCTGCCGGCCCAGCCGCTCGTGGCCATGGTCCCGGTCTCGGTGCGCAGCGAGGAACACGGCACGTCGCTCGGCAACCAGGTGTCGGGCATGGCCGCGGTGTTGCACACCGACGAACCTGACCCGGCGGCGCGGATCGCCAAGATCTCGGCGTCGATGCGCGACCAGAAGATGCTGCAAGCCGCCCTGCCCGTCCACGCCCAACTGGAGATGCTGACCCACCTCCCGGCCGCCGCCATGGAACAAGCCATGCGCCTCGTGTTCGGCACCCGCCTCAGCGAACGGATGATCCCCTTCAACCTCACCATCTCCAACGTGCCCGGCCCGCAGATGCCGCTGTACCTCGACGGCGCCGAGCAACTCGCCAGCTACCCATACTCGACGATCACCGACGGCATGGCCCTCAACATCACCGTGACCTCCTACAACGGACACCTCGACTGGGGCATCGTCGTGGACCGCGACATCGTCGACGACGCCTGGCCCCTCTACGACGGCCTCGTCACCGCCCAAGCCGAACTCCTCGAACTCGCCACCCCCACACGTGCCGCCACATCAACCCGGCGACCCAACGCCCCACCCCGACCCTCCACCACCCGCACCAAACGACTCCGCGCCGTAGCGTCCTGACATCACCACCGCCGTGACGCCGACAAGAGCGTGGCTTCACGACCGGTCGACGCTGCCGGATTGGGCTGGTTGCACGGCGCCGGCGTCACTCAGGCGGCGGCGCGCAGCCAGTGGCCGGCCCATGCGGGCGCGGTGAACGGCCGCCAGTGCCCGGCTCGCTGGGCGAGGCGGTCAGCGACCACGACGATGACGGCGGGGTTGTGGCCCAAGCCGAGGTGGCTGCCACGGACCTCGACGTTCTCGTGGCGTCCGGCGCTGTGCAGCATCGAGGTCCGCCACGGCACGATGGCGTCGGTACGGCTGTAGATCGACGTCGTCGGGATCGTCGCCGGCGGTCGACGATGCCCGGCGAGCGGGCTACCGAGGGTGATCAACGAGCGGACGGCGTCGGGTCGGCGCCGGGCCAGGTCGACGGCGTGCAAGCCACCGAGGCTCCAGCCGATGACGCTCACCGGTCCGCCCTCCCGTTTGGCCGCCAGCAACTGATCGAGGCCGTCGGTCACGTGGCGACCGAACCCGCGGTTCTCACCGAGGCCCCACCCGAAGCTGCGGTAGCCGAGCTGACCGAGGAACCAGCGCAGCGGCGCAGTCGAAGAGTCCGATCCGCCGAGCCCAGGCAGCACCAGAACCGGGTGCCCGTCGCCTCGCGGCAGCGTCACCAGCAGCGGGCCGGCCGTCAACGTGAACGCCGCGAACTCAGGAGCGGCTCGGGCCTCGCGGGTCATCGCGGACTGCCAATCGGAGCGGGACGGCATGGCACCAGCGTTGCCCATCGAACGAGTCTGCCAGACGCCCCGTGGCAGCGACCCGGCGAGCGCCGGAGCTGGCCGGGCCACGCCGGCGCTGCAGCTGGTGCCGAGACGAGAGCCACACCGCGCCGCCAGATCCAAAAGGTGGGAGTCCTGAAATCGTCGATGATGCAGTGGAGGTGAGCGCGATGGCCGACAGGCCGGGTCCCGTCCTGGTGACGGGCGCCAACTCGGGGATCGGGCTGGCGACGACGTTGCTCCTGGCGCGCCGAGGCTGGGAGACCTGGGGCACCGTGCGCTCCAAAGCCAAGGCGAAGGGGTTGAGCGACGCCGCCACGGCCGCCAAGGTGGACGCCCTGGTGCGGCCGGTCGTGCTCGACGTCTCCGACGACAAGGCGGTCGTGCGACGCTGGTCCGAGCTGCCCGCCTTCTACGCCGTCGTCAACAACGCCGGCTACTCCGAGCTCGGCGCCGTCGAAGACGTGACGGCCGACCAGGCGCGCAAGCAGCTCGACGTCAACCTCATCGCGCCTGCCGTCGTCTCGTCGTGTGCTCTGCCCGCGATGCGCGAGCGCGGCGCCGGGCGCATCGTGATGGTGTCATCGATGTTCGGTCGGGCGGCGATCATGCCGTTGAACGCCTGGTACCACGCCTCCAAGTTCGGGCTGGAGGCGCTGTCGGACGTGCTGCGCATGGAAGTCGCCGGGTTCGGCGTCAAGGTCGTGATCGTCGAACCAGGCTTCTTCAGGACCGCGATCGGCTCGGACACCAAGGCCCGAGCCAGCGCCCGGGTCGCCGAAGACTCACCGTACCGAGCGGCCTACGAGCGCACCGCCGCCTCCGTCGAGACGATGGAGCGCCTGGCACCGCCACCCGATGCCGTGGCCCGCGTCATCGCCTCGGCCATCGCCAACGCCCGCCCACTGCGCCGCTACCTCGTCGGCGCCGACGCCCTCGCCCTCGCCTCCACGCACCCGCTGATCCCCCGGGCCCTCACCGACGCCGCCACCCGCCTGCTCACCGGGCTCGGCGGACCACCCAACACCTTCACCTGATCCCGGAGATCGTGGGAGGCGATTCGACACGGACGCGAACCGCGAGGTCCGTCTTGTCACCGGCGCGCTTCTCCACGGGCGTCAAACGCGACATTCGATGAGGACGGCGAGTCCTATCGCAAACGCCAGAAACCCGGCCCAACCGGACCCGCAGACAGTGACCGGACGGTCCTTCAGCGTTCATCACGACGCCGACGCGGACAACTCGGAGCACCTCCCATCCTACGGGCGCACCGGTGGTCCCATCCGACTCGCGGGCGATACTGCGCGCGCTACCCGCCGGCCAGGTTTGGCACATGTTCCATCTGCCCGAAGCTGATCGTCCCGCTCCAGATCGACCTCGCGGGCATCAAAGAGGCCGCGGTCGGATGCCTGTCCCCTGCCCACGAGCGGTTCGCGACACGCCACGCGGGATCTCGCCACAGCTGAATGCGAATTGAACCCCCACGGCCGCTCCCCCGTCCTGACCTGCAGCCTCATGCCGCTCGTGGGGGTTCACATCGGTGTCGGAGGGAGGACTTGAACCTACCCCTTCACAGTCCCCCGCGCACGGTAGGAAGCGGCAGGAATGGCAGTTGAGCAGGCCCTTCATGCGTGCCCTTGTCGCGGCTTCCGCTTGTTGCCGCTGCAATTCGGCCCCTGCCGTGAGCAAAGTGTTAGCAGGGCGCGAACCGGACATCGCGGTCCCTTCCCCTCACACCACCAGGCCAGGGACAACGTCCCCTGTCGTCACTGGCGGCTGTCGCGTTCACACAGGTAGACGACGACGCGATCTCCGAGCGGGGCGTGAACCGCCCTTTCAGCCAGGGCGCGGGCGGGTCGCTAGCGCTCGGCTAACGCGGCTGCGTGATCGTTCGGCGCATCCGAACTCGCACCCCCGAGGAGCACTTCCATGTATCGACTGACGCGGCCCGTACGTCTGCGGGCCCTGATGGCGGCCGTGCCTTTGGCGGCGGCCGCGATGGCCGTGCCGGCAGCGGTGACCGGCGCCGCTCGTGGCCCTGCCTCTGACGACCCCGTGGCGACGGCAGAACGCCTGAACCAGACGCTTCCGGCCGACACCGCCGTCAACACCTTCCCGGTCCTCGTGCTCGGTGAGTGCTTCGGGTCCTACACATCCAACGACACGATCATCTACGCCGACCCCAACGACACCTACACCTTTGGCACCGGCGGCGACGACATCATCGTCGGCAGCTCGAGCGGCGACTCCATCTGGGGTCTCGGAGGCGACGATCGCATCTGCGCCGGTGGCGGCAACGACTACGTCGAGAGCGGCTACCTGCCCGACCGCTCCCCGGTCACGGGCGAGTTCACGAGCGGTGATGACGGCGAGGACGAGGACCGCATCGACGGCGGCCCGGGCCTCGACGTCCTCAACGGGAGCGACGGCGATGACTGGATCTACGGCGGTCCCAACGATGACCGCGGCTACCACGACTGGCTCTACGCCGAGGGCGGCGACGACCACCTCTACGGCGAGCGCGGGCCCGACATGCTCTATCCCGGAGCCGGCCAGGACTACTGCGACGGCGGCACGGGCGTGGCGCCAGGCTGGCCCGAGGACGACCAGGTCGTCGGCACCTGCGACCCCATCTTCAACGTGCCGTGATGCCAACGGCGCGGCGATGAACCGCGGCCAGCCGCGCTGCATCAGCAACGCCTCAGAGGGTGGGTGTCAGCGCCTCGGCGCCGGTGCCCACCCTCGATCCGCGATGCGCGTCGACGCGACCAACGCGAGCACCCCCATGGTGTCATCAGACGACATTGCCCCCCGTCGCTGCCGTCGACCATGGTCCGCCACCGATCGGGGATCGAGCGAGTCGACGGCCGCCGCGCGACGGCGGCGCGCACCGAACATGATCAACCACAGATTGCTCACAGTCCAACATCCGCGCCCTCCAACCCCGGGCGGCTGCCTCCGGAACCGCCGGCGACGGCGCCTCTCATCAGCGTGAGCTGAAAAGGTCACCCTCCGTCAGCGCGCCGAGTGGCGTTCCGCCGCGGCTCTCGTCAGCCGAGACGAGCCCGAGTCATCGCGCACAGCCGCCGATCGGTACGGGTCCAACGAGGTGAACGTTGCCTGACACGGCGAGTTCGGCTGCGACGACCGAACGGCGATCGGCGTCGTGCCGCCGCGTCAGTCCTCGGCGAAGATCATCCAGATGCCCGACGACGCCACAAGCAGCGCAACGCCGACAAGGAGCTGCAGAATTTCCATCCAGATCAGACCGAAGAAGAGGAACGGCAGCGCAACGACGATTGGAATGAGCGCCAACCACCGCAGCCACGCCCACTTCATGAGGGTGACGATAGTCCCTCACTCGATCGGCGCTGTCTCACTCCGTGACCTCTGAGCCGCCGATCAACCCATCAACCGAACCCGATCTCGCGGCGCGCCTGTCGGCCGTGCAAGGTCGTGTCGGCGGCGCAGCAGAATTGCCGGGCTGACCGCCCGTAACGACGCCGTGCCCGGGCGTGCGCAGGCGACAAGCGCTCCGGACCCTGTCACGGGCGGGCACGGCCGTGCTGCGGCCTGCGGGTCGGCACCACCTAACCTCGATCGTTCACGAGATGTCCATGGCCGGTCTGGGCTGACTTGTGGCGATGGTGTTCGGTGGCCGGCGCGGTGATTGAGTGGTCGCAGCGGTTCGGGTGGCTGCTATTGATCGTTGAAAGGCAGGCTCGCAGGCGTTTGGGTGCGCGGTGATCGGGCGGGACGCCGGCGTGCCCGGGGATTGGGCCGGGTCAGGTGATCAGGGTGATGCGCTGGTAGGCGGCGAGGAGCTCGTCGGCGGTCGGCCAGCCGTCGAGGATGCGCACGATGTGTCGGCGGGCTCGGTGCACGAGGCGTGCGGGGGTGTGCCACAGGCTCCAGCGCAGCGTCTTGGGTTCGGCGACGGCGAGGTAGCCGGTCAGGCAGAGCAGCTGGAACCAGCGCACGAGGGCGTCGGCGAAGCTGACCACGGCGAGCCAGGCCCGGTTGGCGTCGATGTCGACGAACGGGAAGCGGTGGGCGCCGGAGTCCTTGAGTCGGCGGATGTGATCTTCGACGTGGGCGTGAGCGCGGATGTGCACGTCGAGGGTGACGGGGTCGCCGGCGGCGTCGGTGTAGTGGCCCCAATAGCGGAACAGCGTGGACGGGAACAGGGTCTGTTGAGCGCCGGGATGCAACGGCTCACGGCGCACGATCAGCCGGGTCCCTGTCGGCCAGTCGCCGAGGTCGACGAGATCGGTCAGCTCGGCGACGGCAGCGCCGGGACGTTCCTCGCCGTCTTGGCGGACCGCTGGAGTCCAGGCGTCGTCATCGGCGGCGATGTGGCTGATCCCCGCATGAATGCTGGCGTTGGAGCGGGCGACGACAGCGAAGCCGACGTTGCGGTCGCGGCAGTGCCACACGAAGTCGGTGCATCCGGCCGAGTCGCAGCGCACCTGTAGTGGGCGGCACACCAGGGCCGGGTCGTCACCGTCGCGGTGACCGACGGCGACTTCGGCGGGCAGCTGGGCGATCGCTTGATCCAACACGGTGACGTGATCGGCGATCGTGTTCGCCCCGGCGTTGCCCGGTCGCAACCGCACCGCCAGCGCCTCGCCGGTGGCATCGGCGAAGCAGTAGATCGGGTGGAACCCGAACCCGCCCTTGTAGTTCGGGGCCGCCTGCTCCTTGTTCTCCGAGTGCACCTGATGCAGCGACGAGTCGATGTCCACCACCACCGTCGCCCTCCCAGTGGTCGCCGAGCTGCGCCGCCACACTGCGGCGCGCACCTCGGCGATCGCTTCCCACAGGCGCGCCAGCGTCGCCGCGTCGACGTGTCGGAAGCTGCGATACAACGTCGAGTCCGACGCCACCGAGCCGAACAGATCGGCCTGGACACGCAGATGTTCGATATCAGCGCACGCCTCCCCGCCGCCGGCGAGCATCAGCATCGCCTGCACCAACACCTTGCCCCGGTCGTGCAACGGTGCTCGTTCGCCGGTGTTCGGGATCGCCGCCGACAACGAATCGCCGAGCCCCAACCGGTCGGCGAACGCGCCCAAGGCGTGCAATCCGACGTGGGCCACGACCTGGTCGCCGCCGCCTTCCACCACCACCGGAACCGTGCTGTTACTCTTCACCTCGCGAGTGCCCTCCAGGTCGAGACTCGGACGCGTCAACAACGTCAGAATCCCTTATCTGGTGGGCACTTCCGCGGATGGGCCAGCCTCAGCCCACCCCTACTCGTGAACGATCAGGGCTAAGCTAAGTGCCGTTTCCGAGCGTTTCGGACCCCGGCTTGGACGGGCTCGAGACCCATCCGGTATCGCTCCGACCTGAAGTGCCCCGGAACGACGGAACTGGTGCAACGGGTTGAGGAACAGAATGTGCGCTCCGACGGGTGTCGTTGTCCCCCTGGAAATCGGGCGCCCGGTGGCGTATGCCGGTGATCGCCCGGGTCCCCCGTCGATGAGAACACCAACCCCGCGACGTGGCTCACACGCCGGCAACGGCAGCTTCTCCGGACTCGAACTCGTTGCGGTGCCACCGCAGCACACGGGCGTCACTGTCGACGATGAGCCACCAGCTCGCCGCGTCGCGTGGGTTGCCGCAGACCGCCCCCGGGTTGGCCATGCAGGCGCCGGTCGCGGGCCAGTCGTACGACTCGCCCGGAACGGGCCGCACCGCGCGCGTCGTGGCGCCGTCGTAGGCGAAGAGCGCCGGTTCATGCGTATGGCCGACGAGCCCGAGCGAGCCGACCGGGCGGTCGGGCAGGATCTTTCCGGCAGACGCCTCGGTGAGGAACCCGAGCAGGGGGTGGCGCGGCGAGCCGTGCCAGCAGTCGATGCCGTGACGGCTGGCCTTGGCGCGGCTCGACAGCCTGAACACGTCGCGTCTGCGGTCGACGACGTGGTCGGGTCCGAGCGCCCAGGCGTCGTGATTTCCGGCGATCAGGAGGTCGAGTTGACGAGCCGCGCCGACTAGCTCAGCCGTGACCGGCTCGCCTCCGACCAGATCACCGAGGCACCAGCGTTCGTCGACACCGGCTGCCGCCATGGCACCCAGCACAGCCAGGAGCCGGTCATGGCGACCGTGCACGTCGGAGCAAACGCCGATCCTCACACCGAGCATCATTGTGGCCTACTCCACCTGAAGGTTGGCTTGTTCCGGCTGAGCGCCGTAGGGCATCCACGACGCGTCTACGTGCTCACTCATCGCGCGGGACGACTACGCGTGGCGGTCACTCCCTTCCGCGACAGAACGACGGCTCGGCGTCTGAGCCCGACCGCGACCGACGCAAACGATCGACGGGCGACCTGAGTCGTCGCGTGGCCCGTGTAGCAAGGTCGGAGCACCGAACGGCGTTCGTCCACACCTTCCTCACAGTCCGATATTCGGTGAGGTAGGCCGCTGGTTCGGCGGATCGTTGCTGCGGTTGAGGTCCCGCCCAGGCCGTGTGGTGGCGTCGATGCGTCACCGGCCCGGGACCAGCTGCCCCCGCAGGTTTGGTTCCGTGTCGCCAGCGGCCCCCTATCGAACCGTGCGTGCGGTTCTCCCGCACACGGCTCTCCGACATCGTTCATCCTCAGGCATGCGCACCCCGTTGGCCGACAGTTCCGGTGAGCCGGTGGACGCCGAGGGTTTGGAGCCAGTCGTAGTTGAACCGCTGGCCCCAGTTGATGCCTCGGAGTCCGTGCTTGATGCTGGCCAGCCGGGCCATCCGCTGGGCGACGTACATGTCGACGGCGTAGAACTTCCGGGTCGAGTTGCCCCGCCGGAAGTAGTTCCCCCAACCCCGCAGCACGGGGTTGAGATCGCCGACAACGAAGCCCAGGTCGAAGCTGGCGTATCGCCGATCGGTCCGTTCACGGATCTTGCCCCGGATCGAGGCCATGGCCCGCGCGGACGGCCACTTGTTGAGGAAGTAGCGACCCCGCCACTTCCAGGACTCCACCAGACGATGATGGAAGCCCAAGAAGTCGAAGCCTTCCCGACCCTGGGCGAGGGAGACGATCCTGGTTTTGTCGGGATGCAGCTCCAACCCGAGCGGCGCCAGGATCGCCGCCACCCGCTCACGGGCCTGTTCGGCCCGTTGCCGGGTGCGGCACAATACGACGAGATCATCGGCGTAACGAACCAGCGTCCCCAGATGGCGCAGCGACGCCCATTGCTCGTCGAGGACGTGCAGGGCGATGTTGGCCAGCAGTGGAGAGATCGGCGAGCCTTGCGGGGTCCCCGACTCCGTGTCGGAGACGATCCCGCCCTCGAACACCCCCGCTCGCAGCCATGCTCGCAGCAGCTTCAACATGTCCCGGTCCGACACCCGTCGTGCCACCTGCGCGATGAGGGCGTCGTGATCGATGTTGTCGAAACAGGCCTTGATGTCGGCGTCGAGCACCCATTGGCGGCCCCGGTTGACCTCGACCCGGATCACCTCAAGGGCGTCATGGGCCGAACGCTTCGGTCGGAACCCGAAGCTCACCGGTGAGAAGTCCGCCTCGAAGACTGGCTCCAAGACGATCTTCGCCGCCGCCATGACCACGCGGTCACGGATCGTGGGGATGCCGAGCGGTCGGGTCTGTCCCGGCTTGCCCGGCTTGGGAATGTGCACCCGCCGCAACGGCTGAGGCCGATACGAACCGGCCTTCAGTTCCGCGGCGAGCCCATCGAGGAACGCTCGCACTCCCTCCACACCCCCGTCGCGGATGGCGCCGATTGAGACACCATCAACGCCGGGGGCGCCACCGTTGGTGGCCACGCCGACCCATGCCTCCCACAGGATGTCGCTGCGGGCGACCTTGTCGTAGAGGGCATGGAACCGACGCGTCGGGTCGTGCTTGGCACTGCGATAGAGCACGCGTTGGAGGGCTCGAACCTTGTCCACGCCCTCGGCGTGGCTGACGGACCTAGCCGACATGTCGGCACTCATCAGGGTTCCTCCGTTCCTTCGTCGTGCATCGATGAAGCAGGGGCCCTTCCCTCCGGACAGGTTGTGTTGTCCTGCCCATCACCAGTACTACGACCCCCTCCGACTCCCTCTCGGCCGCCTGCCACTTCCCGGATCACCGGTTATAGACAGGACCACTTCCCGCCGCCCACAGCGACGGGGCCGAGGAGGGCCTCCCCAGTTCCCAGGACAACCTTCTGACCGTTCCACGCCAACTACGCCGGAGAGTTCCTCGACGTCTGCTCCTGGATCAAAGACGTCTTCCATGGCCTTCGCCGTCGGACGACCGGCTCGGCACCCTCTTGATCCGCCAACGGCGGGCGATTTGACGACGCTTGTTCTGGCTTCGCTTTCGCTGCGGACCGACCAGTTGATCCCGCCCCGCTTCGCACCCGGCCTCTCAACCACGCACGGGGGCTTCACTACCGGGGACCCAGGCGTCTCCCCGGACCGGACTCGCACCGGCTGGCTGCCCTGAGCTTCTCGCTCAGTTACGTCACGTTGACCTCCTTGTCATCGTGGCGCCCGAACTGCTGGGCGCACCGCCCTGTAATCGCGGCAGCGCCCGTCCTGGATCGCCGGGTTGACCGCGCACCGAACGCCGGAGGCTCATGCTCGGCGCGGCCGCGTTGGGGCTGGTTGTTGCCCTACCGCTTCGACGGAACGGGCGTCGCGCCGAGGATGACGGGACGCCGACTGTGAAGCGCTGAACCTGACAGCACCCCGGCTGAGTCGGCGTCAAACGGCCGGCTTCGCTTCCTCGCTAGCCACCCAGTTCTCGGACGAGTCGCACAGCGTCGGTCGTCATGAACTCGGCCGGTGCGGACTCGGGCCCGGTCAGCATGATGGCGACAGGACGAAGCAGGCGCGGGTCGTGGACCAATTGTTGTCGCCAGACTCGACGCCGCTCGCGACCGCGCTCAGAAAAGTCGCACAACGCGTCGTGCAAGATCGCCGTCGTGAGTCGAAGACGCCGCATCCGCTCACCTCGCTCGTCGGTGTACGGCTCGAACGTCGCCCGATCCCACCTCGAGTTGGTCAGCAGCAGCTCCGAGACCACCCGAACGTCGCGCATCGACACCGACAGGCCCTGTCCGGCCGTCGGGTCGCTCCACCCGGCAGCGTCACCGACGAGCACCACACCGACTGCGGTTGGATCCTTCGTCCACCCGTCGGTCATCGGATAGGTCGCGACGGGACCAGCGGGCTCGACGTTGGCGAAGAGCTCACCCTCGGGCAAGCACGTGAGCGCCCGAAAGACGTCGATGAAGTCTTCGCTGCGACGTTGTCCCGTCATGCGCTTGTCGCCACTGAGGCGCCACTCGAGGTAGAGACGAGCCAAACCGCCCGGGCGGGGGAACGCCAGGAAGAAGAAGTCGCCCTCGACACCGTTCACGTTCACGTCGGTGGCCCAGCCATCCCAACCGCTCACCAACAGCCCTGCGAGCATCAACCTCGCATCCGTCTGGGTGCACGCGATGCCGCACTGGCGGCGAACGGCAGACGATCGGCCATCAGCGCCGACGACCAGCCGGGGTCGAACCTCCACACGCAGTCCGTCGGCAACGAAGGCCACCAGAGGCTCGGAGCCGGGCGTCACGCGCACATCGCTCACGACCGCGACGCACCACCGCGCCCGCTGCCTCCGCCGCAGACGCGAGCGCCTGACACGACTGCGGATGGCCCACGTTCAACGAGCCCGCGACGCCCGGAACCATCGTGTGCAGTGGGATCGGCCTGGCCGTGGCGGGTTCATACAGTTCGTCGTACTCGAACAGTTCGCGAGCGAACCCGCCTCCCGCATCGACGAGCACGTCCCGCAGACCGAGCCGTTCAAGCTCGGCAACGCCCCACGGGAACATCGTCTCACCGCGAACACGGTCTCGGTACGCGTTGTCCCGCTCGACCAGCAGGACTTCCAGCCCCGCCCGAGCCAGCACGGTTGCCATCGCCCCGCCGGCGATGCCTGCTCCGACGACCGCAACATCAACCTGACTCATCGATGATCTTCTCCCCCGCCTGTCAAGGCACGCCCCGCGTGATCATCGAGCAAACACTCGAACCAGCCGCGCCCATCCGGCGATCCGCGAACCGTACAGCAACCAGCGCACGACCCATCCCGGCGCCGCAGAGGGCTCGAACAATCGATCAGGCGTCCACGATCCCGGTCGTTGGTGCTCTCCGCCCCTCGCGTGAGGAACTCCCCGCCAATCGGCATGTCACCGGCCCAATCGTTGGGCGGCGACACCTGCGACAGCGTCGCCGACCGCGGTTTCGGGACGCTCCGACCGACACGGCACCACCACCGAGAAACCAGCCAACGCGAGGCCAGCGGTATCCGCAAACGACGCGGATCATCGCGACCCGGCGCGTCATCGAACGCCGGTGATCGCGTGCATGGCCGGGAATCATCGCTTCGTGGATGCAGTGGCGGTGACGACCGACTCCCGAGCCCCCACGCTCGGCGGGGCTCAGCATCGCGCTCGTCTCTCCGCCGCCGCAGGTGCGCAGGTCGTGCGAGTGGGTCGAAGGCAGCGAGGTGACCCATCGGGTGCCGACCCGACGCCGAACTACACACCTGTGCGCACGGCGGCCACGACAGCCGCGCCTTGTTCCTCGTGTGCGCGGCAACCGTCACGAGGGCACGTCGCGGCGAGGCCGAACGCGCCATCTCCACGATGCGGGGTGGGCCGCCACACGTCGCCCTGCCCTGTGCGGCGCACCATGGGCGCCGCCGACCCGATCAACGATGTCCCTCCCGCCGACCGCTGGCTCGTCGCGGGGCCGGGTGACGCGGCGCTCAATCTCCTCTGTGGCGGGGACTTGGGACATCGTGACAAGTCCCGGCCACAGTGAGATCCAACTGTGGAAGCCGGGGTCACACCTCGCGGTCGGCGAGCAGCGCCGACAGAAGAGGAGCGAGGTCGTCCACGCACCCGGGGGGCAGGGCGTCGACGTGATGCCACGCGATCGGGTCGCGCTCGCGTGCCAGCGCCGCTGTCGGGTCGGCGGTGAACAGGTAGCCGAGGATCCAATGGTCGTGCGCCGGTCCGTGGTGGTCAGCGGCGCTCGAGGCGCGCGAGACCGTGACGGGGTCGAGCCGGTCGGGTGTCAACCTCAGCCCGGTCGCCTCGGACAGCGCCCGAGCGGCTGCCGCCGCCGGCTCCTCGCGTGTCTCGACGTGTCCACCGGGACAGCTCCAACCGTGCTGGGTGTGATCGACGAGGAGCACGTGACCGCGGGCTGCGTCGAGGACCCACGCAATCGCGGCGAGCTGACCCACCTCGGTGCCACGAGGTCGGGCCCGTAACACCACGGCGAACTCCTCGGGCGTCGTGCCGTGGTAGGCACGTGTCCGCTCGACAGCCGGAGCGAGGTGGGCGACGCCGCGGGCGGGCAGCCAGACGGCCTGCGGGGGATGCCCCATCAGCGATGGTCCGCGACGGCCGGCGACGCGTCGACCGCCGCCGCCGATGACCCGTCGGCGGTGAGCGGATCGGCCACGGCGCGACTGTACGACGATGCGTTCCACGAACAGGGATCGGTGGATCGCGGCGGTGAACGTCCCTTTCGATCCGAGACCACAACGCAAGCGCCCTCGCCGAGATTGCTCAACAGTCTCAGCGCGGGGAGGGCAGGCCCTCCCCCGGCCCCTCCCGGGGCCACGCGACTCAAGCGATCCGCCAAGTCCCTCGTCTCACAGAAGAGCGACCGCTCGTGTTCACTGGCGCCGTCAGGTCGCAAGTCCAGGTTGGGCGGTACGAGACCCGTCTCGTCTCCACCGTCGCGCTCGGCAGAACTTGTCACCTTGTCTCGAGTCCCGGCCACAGAGCGATCTCGTGCCGCGTCAGGCAACGTTGGGGCCTACCAAACTCGGTGCTCGCTGGGATTGGGGTCATGCGCTCCCTGTGTGTCCTTCGTGCCGCAGTCCGAGGCGTCACGAGGGCGGCACGAGGCAGTCCGCGCCGGCGCCGGCACGATGCTCCCCGGCGGCACGATCTACGCCAACAGCACGGTCAAGTTCACCGGGACGTTCCGTGGCTGCGGACCGGCTCCGTGGCGATGCGCTCCATCGGGCTCAACCAGGCCGGGGTCACCTCCGGCGAGGTCGTCCTCGTCGACAACAGCGGGACCGGGGAGCTGGTCGCGATGCGTGGTACCGGGAGGATCGTCGACGGGCGCGCGGACCCGACCGGGGGTGACCAGAGCACCGGCTTCGGCGAGATTGTCGTGCACTCCAAGCGCCCCTGAGCGTCACCCCTGGCCTGCGTGGAGTACCCGCCGCCGCACGCCGCGCCGCGCCGTCGCGATCGAGTCTCCAACATGCCGCGCGTCGTCAACCTCGTCGCGACATATCCGTGAGATGCCGGATGTTCCTCGGACGATGCGCGGGCCACGATGAGGATGCCCGTCTCACCGGAACGAGGAATTGATGACCTTCGATGAGGTGTCACCATCGGCGAACCGGTTCTCCGCGAGATCTCGATGCCGCGGTGGAAACGCGGTCTCACCTCACGCTCACGGAAAAGCAGTGGCGTTCACGACCACCGACCGGACGTGCCCCGCGGACCGTCAGGCCGTGCTCATTGGCAACATGCGCCTCGAACCAAACGCTGATGTCGACGCCGAGATGGACGCGCGCGCCGCGTTGGGCGTCGCCGGCATCACGTCGACGAGTGCTCGTAGCGCTCCAATCACCGAATCGACACGAAGGAGACAATCATGATCGCGCAAGTGCTCACCACATCCGCGTCTGTCCCGTTCACCGACGACACTCGCACATTCATTGCGGAGGTGACGGCAAAGGCGCGCCAAGCAGACGGATGCGAAGGGATCGTCGTGCTCATCGATCCGAACACAGGAAACGGGTTGGCGATCAACATGTTCCGCGACGAAGCGGCAGCCCACGCCTTCGATGCACGTCGACAGGAGCTGACGAAAGAGGCCGAAGAGCAGGTGGGAGCCAGAGTAGGTGAGCCACAACTCTACGAAGTCTTCGCCAACCTGTAGAGCATCAGATGCTGAGCATCGACGTCGACCCGACGATCGCTCGACGGGTCGAGGCCAGATCTGCCCACCGACGCCGGACTCGACGGCCACGACGTCATGAGACTCGGTCGGCTTGGTTTGACGGCCGAACGATGAGCCCGACTGCCTCACAGGTCGACCAGTGCCGCCCGTACTGTGGTCTCTCCGACTGCCTGGAGGACGAGGCCGTCGCTGGTCGTGTCGAAGGTGGCCACGACCGGCGGATCGGCGGCGACGGCGCCCGCCTCGGGGTGATCACCTGTCCGGCCACGCCCTGGCGAGAACATGACCATGGCCAGGAGACGACGAACCGTCACCCTGCGTGGCGACGACGCCGTTTCCGGACGGCGTGCACGCGAGGAACGTCCCATCGAGCTGTCTCGAGCCGGACAGATGCCGTCTTCGGTGACGAACGAGAAGCCCTCGCCGTCGAGCACAGCGACACGGTCCTCGCTCGTGGGATCGACAGCGAGGACCGTCACGCCCGCGAGCGCGCCGGCCACGACCCGCCGCCTACCACGACCCGCGTGTCGAAGGTGACGTCGCCGAGCTCAGCCGGACCAGCACCGTGATTTGCTGGAACGATCGGCACGGGCGCATCGCCCACGACGTGACCGACGACGGTCACGTGCTGATGAACGGACGAATCGGCGAGCGCCGCGCCGCCGATCGAGACGCGACTGAAGGGGAGCAATGGACGAGGTGCGGTTCCGGAGCAGCGAGCGGGCGGTGTGGGCATCGGTCGGTGTCGCGCCGAGCGAACGGCGAGTGCGTCTGGTGCGTACCGGCTGCACGGTGCGGGTGCAGGAATCCGGCTCCGGTCCAGCGGTGCTCTTCGTCCACGGCGCCGCCAGTGGTGGCACGAGCTGGGCTGATCTCGTGGCCCGACTTCATGGGTTCCGCTGCATTCTGCTGGACCGTCCGGGATGCGCGCTGAGCGATCCACTGCCTGCCCCACTGCGCCGCGTCGAGCAGATCGAGGCGTACGCCGACGGGTTCGTCGCCGACGTGCTCGACGCGCTCGACCTCGAGCGGGCCCACGTCGTGGCCACGTCCTACGGCGGCTATTTCGCGCTGCGCGGAGCCGCTGCGCACCCAGACCGGTTCGAACGGATCGTCGAGCTGGGATGGACGATCGGTGCGCCCATGTCGAAGGTGCCGTTCATTCTCCGGCTGCTGGCCGTGCCTGGCGTCGGCCGGGTCCTGTCGAGTGTCATGCCGACCAACCAGCGAGTCGTTCGTCGGATGCTGCGCCAAGCCGGGCTGGGGCGGGCACTCGACTCCGGTGCCTTCTCACCCGTAGCTCTGGCCTGGTTCACGTCGGTGTTGCGTGACACGCCGACGATGCGCAACGAACTGTCAGGGACGCCTCGCGTCATCCTGCCGATCCGCGGGATGAACGAACGCGTCCTGCTCCCGCCGCCGTTGCGGTCCAGCATCCCGGCGGCGATCCTGTTCCTGTGGGGCGACGAGGACCCAAATGGAGACAAATCGGTCGCTGAGGCGTTCAGCGCCCCGTTCCCCGATGCCCACCTGGAACTCGTGGCCCGAGCAGGGCATTCGCCGTGGATCGACCACCCTGACCATGTCACCGCGGCGATCAGCGCCTTCCTGTCAGCGTGAGCCACCCGCCGGGAGATGACCCTCCCAAGACGTCGGCTGCGCCAAGTGCTGCCGGCGGTCGCATCGTGTCGACCACGCTCGCCCGCATCTCACCCTGGCGGTCCGTCAGAACCTTCCATCGTGCCGCGCCGGAACCCCCATCGCGGGCGAGGAGGAACCGGTCAGACCGGAGACCAGTCGGGGTGCTGTTCGTCGATGCCCAGCGTCTGGGTGACGTACGCGACATCACCGCCCCCGACGGCGATGACGGCAATGTCGGCTTTGCGAAGGTGGTTGCCGTAGAGGGTCGGCACATCGGTGACGATGGTGGTTCCGTCGGGTGACCAGCCGCCGCCTCCTTCGTTCGCGGGGTCGGTGTCGGTGAGCTGGCGCAGGTTCGAGCCGTCGACGTCCATCACGAAGAGGTCGCTTTCGGCTGCACAGGTGGCACAGAAGTTGTCGGAGAACGACAGCTGGTTCCCGTCCGGCGACCATCCAGGCGCACCGGCGTTGAGGGCGTCCGGCGTCATCTGGGCGATCTGGGTGCCGTCGGACCGCACCGTGTAGACGGCCGAGCCGCCGTTGCGGTCGCTGAAGAACGCGATGCGGTCGTCGACCGGCGACCAGCGGGGTCCGAGATCGAGGTTCGGGCCACTGGTCAGCTGCTGCTGATCGGAGCCGTCCGCATCCATCACCCACAGGTCACCGCTCCGCCCAAACGCGATCCGGTCGCCGTTCGGCGACCACGTCGGCACACGCGATCGCACACCTTCGAACGTGATCTGCGTCTTGCCCGAGCCATCGGCGTTCATGACCCAGATCTCGTACACGCCTTGGACACCTCGGGACCATGCGATGCGCCCGCCGTCCGGGGACCACACGGGGAACACGTCGTCGGCGCCGTCATCGGTCAGCGCCGCGGCGTGGGACCCGTCGGCATCCACGATCCAGATGTCGCGATGCCCACGCCGATCGCTCTCGAACACGATCCTGCCCGCGCTGTCCTCGGCGGACGCGGCGTCGGGTGCACCCGACAGGACAAGGGCAAGCGATGCCCCGACGACCAGCGTGAGGAACCTCGTTCGGCCGTGCCGGCGTTGACGCACGATTGCTCGCCCGAGGTCGAACCGCTTGAGCGCCGCGCCGCGCCGGGGTTCGCCGAGACGGCCCCAGTTTCCATCGAGGCCACATCGACGCGTGATCAGGTCGTGGTGCCGATGCCGGTCCGGACTGCCGCCGGAGTCGCCGGGCTGTTCGTGATTCACGGGGCGACTGCCTGGTTGGCGGTGTCGTCGTCATGTGCGACGCCAGCTGCCGTCTGGAGGATGGCTTGGGTTCGTGGGTCATCGTCGATGGCGTCGCGGTGACACCAGCTCGTGGGTCTGTCCCCGGGTGTCGCGGCGGTGTCGTGGGGTGACGATGTCGCGATGGGGAGTGGGATCATCCTGGCGACCGCTAGGTGGTCGACGATGGCGCCGCTGTCGCCTTCAGGTGTCGGGGTCGTCAGCACGATCCGGTCGCCGCGGGTCGTGATCGCCTGCACGGTCCAGATCCGCCCGCTGGGGCCAAGGAAACGGTCACCCGGTTGGGGAGCGTCCGCGGATGGGGGACGCGAGCGTTGCCGGGGCGAACGGGTAGTCCGCTCCGCTTCGTCGGTGGGGGTCGGCTGATGCATTGATGCTCCTTGGGTGTGTTTCACGTTCACGTCTTCGTGGCGGACCGGACGCTGGGCGTCTGCTGACCTTTGAGCCGTTGCTTCTGCCCGGGCCGGCTGGCGTGGTCGCCCACGTGATGTCCGGTCTCATGATCTGCTCCCCACCGAGGCGACACATCCGGCAGCTCACGGAGTTCGGTGAGGAACTTCGAGGATCCGCCGGCGTCGAACCCCAAGCACTCGATCTGCTGCGCAGACAGGTTCGACAGCGGCCGCGTGTCGAAGTTCCTCACCGGAAGTTTCCGTGCCGTCGCCGCGGCGGGCACGTACGGTCCCGGTGACCTGACGGATCTCGCACGTCGGTCCGGGTGCATGCGTGGCCCCCTATCGGCCTTTCAACGCCCGGCCAAGGGTCGCCGTGATGTGGTCGCGTTGAGCGAGCTGAGGGAGCTAGCGGATTGGTGTGCGACGGGAGAGCTCGGCGACGAGTTGGGTTCGATTGGCCAGGTCGAGCTTGCGGAAGACGTGGGAGAGGTGGGTTTCGACGGTGCGGCGGGAGATGTACAGCCGGGCGCCGATCTCCGGGTTCGTCAGTCCGTCGGCGACGAGGCGCGTGACGCCCAGCTCGGTCGGCGTGAGCGACGCCCAACCGAACGTCGGGCGAGCCTCTCGCACTCGCGCCCGGCGCACACCGAGCCCTCGCAGCCCGTCGTCGACGCGGGCGGCGTCGCCGGTCGCGCCGAGGTCGGCGTGAATGCCCGCCGCCTCATGAAGGAGGGCGATCGCCTCGTCTCGTCGACGCGCCTCGGCGAGCACTGTTGCAGCATCCTCGCAACACGCGGCGAGCTCCGGCCGGCGAGGTGTCGTCCGATAGCTGGCAACCGCTTCGAGCATCAAGTCGCCGTTGCGCGCGACCAGCCCACGGCAGCGCTGCGCCGCCCCGATCGCGCTGGCGACGGGCGTTCGGCGGGCACCCTCCTCGAGGTCGGCGGTGACCTCACGGGCGAAGTCGAGGTGTCCGCCGAGCACGGCGAGGCGGACGGCAAGCGAGCCACGCTCGCGATGACCCAGGAAGTAGCGGATGTTCGCCGTCTTCGCCCACACCAAGGTGATCAAGGCGAGCGCACCGTCGACGTCACCTTGCGTCTGCAACAAGCGCGCTTGGACCTCGAGGAGCATGTCGGCACCGAGTTGCGCTTTCATCTGCGCCAACTGCTCCAGGCCGTTCGCCACGTGGTGCGTGGCGGTTGTCTGATCACCGCGATGCAACGAGATGTCGGCATGCATCGCCTCACCGGCGAGGAGCCAGGAGGGGCTCCCGATCTCTCGGCACAGCGCGGTCATCGCGTCGATCTCGGCCAAGGCGTCGTCCCAGCGACCGGCGCAGCGACAGGCCGTCGCGATCGCCATGTAGCTCATCGGGAGCAGCGCGACGTTTCCCGCTCGCCCGGCGCGCCGCAGGGCGTCCGTCGCCTCGGATGCTGCCGCCTCGAGGTCGTCGAGCTCGTTCAGCGTCCAGGCGAGTACTGCGCTTGGTGCGATGTACGGCCAGGGCCGGACGTGACCGGAGCTGACGAGCGCGGCAGCGGTGGCGAGGTGGACCTGCGCATCACGCTGGCGGCCCGAGATGTGCTGCACCCAACCCAGTCCCTGGTGCCCCGCGCACTGCAACGACGCGATCTCTCCCGCCATCGCCAAGGTCTCTTCGGCTACCTTCCGGGCCTCGTCGACGGTCACCCCGCCCAGCGGGGTCGCAAGAGCGGCGATGAAGCAGCGCGTCTGTTGCACCTCGTCAGCCGGTGCCCCGTCGATGTCGGCAGCGCGCCGTAGCGAGCGGACGGCCAACGCCAAGTCGCCGCGGTTGCCGTGGGCAGCGCTCACCGCACGTAGGGCGGCGAATCGCGTGGCGGGCGTGGGCGCGCCGGCGAAGACTGCCTCCCCGAGCGATTCCGCTTCGTCGAATCGGCCGCATAGCACCAACGGCTCGAGACAGCGGGCCTGCAACTCCAGACGCTCCGGCCAGTGCTCCGGTGTCAGGGAGATCGCCTGCTCGAGGAGTTCGACGGCCCCTGCCGGGGACACCGGCAGCACCTCGTCGGCGCCCCGTTCCAGCCACCGGATCGCCTGGCGATCGCCCACCCGACCGCCCCGCCCGAACTGCTCGGCGACCTGGCGGGCCGACGAGCCGGCGGCGGCGAGCGCATCTCCAGCGGCCCGGTGTAGGTCACGCCGCTCGGCCGCCAGCATGTGGCCATAGACGGCCTCACGGATCAGGTCGTGGCGGAACGACATCCGGTCGCCGTCGCCGGTGATGAGCCCGGCCAGCGACGCCTCCCGCAGCCAGCCGGCGACGTCGACCACTGATCGACCCATGACCGTGCCGACATCCTGCAGCGTGAAGGCCGTTCCGAGCAGGCTGGCGTACCGGAGCACCTCGTTGGTCTCGGCCGGCAGCCAGGACAGCCGTCGAACCAACGTGTCGTGGAGGCCGGCTAACGGAACGTCGTCGGCGACCTCGGCGACACCGTCGTCGATGCGCAGAGCCCCGTCGTCGTCGAGGCAATGCAGCAGCTCGCGCACGTACAGCGGGTTTCCGCCGGTGGCGTCCAACCGCGTGCGCAGCGACGCACCCGGGGCGGCGGCGGTGATCGCGCTGGCCAGCGCCTGGACATCGACTGGGTTCAGTGGCCCGAGGCGCAGGTGCTGGCCGAGTCCGTCGCGGCATGCTTCGAGCACACGGTCGACCGACGGTGACCGCCCCGACGGCCGCGTCGTGCCCATCACGCTGAATCGCGAAACGGGGCAGCGACGGGCGACGGCGGCGAAGATCGCCGTCGAGAGGTCGTCACCCCAGTGGAGGTCCTCGGCGATCACGATCACGGGCCGGTCGCGCGCCAGATCCTCGACGAGGTCGATGCTGGCCTCGACGACGGCGAAACTGTGGTCGATGCGGTCACCACGCTCGGGGGTCAACGCCTGCGCCAGTCGCTCTCTCGCCGTCGCCCGGCCACCTGCGGCGGCGAGCAGGCTGTGAGCGAGGGCGCCGGGGCGCCGGACCAGCTCGTCGGCCGTGACCTCGACGACGATGACCCCCCGATCGGCGGCCCGCGCGGCGGCCTCGCGGGCGAGATGGGTCTTGCCGATGCCCGCCTCACCCTCGAGCAGCAGGACACGGCCGGCGCCGATCGCGGTGGACGAGACCAACTCGTCGATCGTCGCCAACTCGTCCGTGCGGCCGATCGTCGTCACGGTGTGACGAGCCGACGCTCGATCCTCGACCATCCACAGGTGCCATCGCTCGCTGAACCCGCGCAGCCGGTGTCGCCCTCGATCGCGGAAGTGGAACGCCGGGACGGCGCTGGTCAGCAGGCGCACGACGTCGGTGACGAGCACCTCGCCGCCGTCCGCACGTGCAGCGATGCGGGCGGCGGCGTTGACGGCCGCCCCGAGCGGGTCAGCGTTCTGCCAGTCGGCCTCGCCGGTGTTCATGCCGATCTTGACTCGCGGTGCCGATCCGACCAGCGCCCGCTGCGCCGCCAAGGCGAACGAGACGGCCTGTCGTGGCGACTCGAACGTCACCAGCATCCCGTCGCCCGTCGACTTCACGATCCGCCCGCCGTAGCCGTCGACCCGCTCGGCCAGCTCGTCGAGTTGGCGCACCACTGACGGCACGCCGACATCGTCACCGAGGCGATCGAACACCGTCGTCGAGCCCTCGATGTCGGCGAACACGAACGTCGTGAGCGCGCCCGTACCGATCTGTCGGACCACGCGGCGAGCGTAGGCACAAGGCGCTCGAGCAAGGATCCGTGACTCACGGATGTGTGGTGATCGTGGCGTCCCGAGATCCGCTCGCGGCTTCCCAACGACCGCCATCGAGCTCCGGGATCTCGACGTCGAATGAGCCGACGCCGAGATGGACATCGGGCCGGCTGGCCGCGTTGGCGGCGCGCCCGGGTCGTCCCGCGAGCCAGTGCGACTCGGAGCTGGATCAGGCCCGCGCAGGCATTGCGCAGTTGACCGATCAGGCGCAACCCGATCCGCACGGCCCGCTCGGACGCCCGGCTGTTTGGTATGTCTCGTCGCTGGGTGTTGACGTCGGTCAGCCCGTAGCCCGCGGGACGCTCACCCCCACATCGGCCACAGCACTCACTCCAACGTCGTGGTCGCTGTCAGTGATCAGTCTCTGGTTTGTTTGAGCGCACTCAGTACATCGAAGTACCCCACGACGGAACTGAGTTCGTTCCATGGCGATCATCGACGCGGTGAACCGGTGGCTGAGTGCGCTCAACGCACACGACGGCGAAGCGATCGTGGACGCCATCGCACCAGGTGGCACCTATCTCGAACCGACACTCGAGTCACCGATAGACAACGAGGCAACAGGCCACCTCCTCTTGTTTCCCCGAAACGGGTCGTGTCACCTCGTGCGGCGGTCGGAGCGGACCACGGTGGAACCACTCCGACTTGACGTGCCAGGCCAAGGGCGCGTGGCGCCCGAGGCGCGGTAGCCCTGGGCTGGAGCTAGGTACGGTCGGGTGCGGGCGGCGCACGGTCGTGCGGCTCGCCGTCGGCCGTGGCGCTGTCGATGTCGTGTCCCCAGACCCAGTCGAAGCGGGCGATCTGCCCTTCGGGGTCTTCGAGCATCCGCGAGTTCCGAGCAGCGACCTCGGCGGGGTCGCTGAGCTGCAGCGTGCCGCCGGCGGCACGCGAGGCGACCTGCAACGCGGCCGCACGCTCGTGCCGGCGAGCGGCGTAGACGGCGATCGCCCGCTGTGGCTCGTGTCGATCAGCGGCCAGGCAGCGCGCCAGTAGGGACGCATCCTCGATGCTCTGGGCGGCGCCTTGCCCCATGAACGGCAGCATCGGGTGGGCGGCATCGCCCACCAGCGTCACCCGTCGGCGCGTCCAGTGCTCGAGCGGTGGTCGGTCGTACATGGCCCACCTGAACACGGCCTCGGTGCCGGCGATCAGGGCCCGTACCTGAGGATGCCAGCCGGCGAACAGGTCCAGTGCTTCGTCGCGATCGCCGCGTGCTGACCAGGACTCCTCACGCCAGCCGTCGCTCGGCGTGCACCCGATCCAGTTCACCAGTCGGCCCGACGCCACGTAGTAGGTCACGAACAGGATGCCCGGGCCGAGGAACACGTGCTGGCGCGTCTCCAGCCCGATCTCGCGCCCGACGGCCGCCGGGACGAGACCGCGCCAGGCGGTCTGGCGCCACCAGGTCGGTTGGGCCGGGCTGGCCACGTGGTCTCGGACCACCGAGTGCACGCCGTCGGCGCCGATCACCAGGTCCCCGGTCGCTTGGCGGCCGTCGGCGAACCCGATCATGACCGTCTCAGCGTCCTGTTCGACGGACACGCAACGAGCGCCGAGCGTGATGTGCTGATCCCCGACCGCGGCGCGCAGCGCATCGTGGAGATCGGCCCGATGGATGTTGTAGAACGGCGCCCCCCAGCGCAGCGGCGCGGCCTCGGCGAGCGGCACCCGGGTGAGGATGTCGCCGCTCTGCCAGTCGCGCTCGTCCCACGACCGTGAGGCGACGCCGACGGCTCGCAGACGCGTCGGCGAGCCCGAGGCGGTGCAGGACTCTGACCGCGTTGGGGCCGACGGCGAGGCCCGCGCCAACCTCGCGCAGGACGGCGGCCTGCTCGTAGACGTGGACATCAAAGCCGGCCTGGCCGAGTGCAAGGGCGGCCGTCAACCCGCCGATCCCGCCGCCGGCGATGAGTACACGCAAGGGCTCTCCAGCCGGGACAACGCTCATCACACCCCGCTCTCTGTCGCCGGTGGACGCCCAGCGTCCGGGTCCGCCGGCTGCCTGTGGCGACGACGACGCCGCGGTATCGCTGCTCCGTTCCTCGTCAAGGAAGACGCCTGCATCTCCGGCCCCGACTTGGGTCAAGCCCCGGCGATGCGCCGGTCGAGGCCTTCCCAGTACGGGTCGCGGACGACCCGGCGCAGCAGCTTCCCCACCGGCGACTTGGGGAGCGCCTCGGTCCGGAACTCGATGCGTGTGGGCTTCTTCACCGAGCCGATCTGCTGGCGGCACCAGCCGATGAGCTCGTCCTCCGTCGCGCGGTGCCCATCGCGCAGGACGACGACACCGAGCGGCGTCTCACCCCATTTCTCGTGCGGCACGCCGATCACCATCGCTTCGAGCACTGCGGGGTGCGCGTAGAGCGCGTTCTCGACCTCTGCCGGCCAGATGTTGAACCCGCCGGAGATGATCATGTCCTCCTTGCGGTCCGAGAGGTAGACGAAGCCGTCGGCGTCCATGTAGCCGAGGTCCCGCGTGCGAATGAAGCCGTCCGAGGTGAACCGCTCGGCGGTCACCTCAGGATTGCCCCAGATCTCGAGCATGTTGCCGGGACTCCAGCAACAGATCTCGCCCACCTCGCCGACCGGCAGCTCGTGCTCGTCGTCGTCGAGGATCTTGACGAACGCGTTCGGTGTCGGCCGACCCGCCGAGCGCAGCCACGGCGACCCCGGGACATGGTGCTCCGGTGTCATCACCGTCACCGGGAGCACCTCGGACTGCCCGTACAGCTGCCAGTTGATGTTCCCCCACACCTTCATCGCGTCGAGCAACGTCCGTTCGGCGATCGGCGCCGCCGCGTAGAACACGAACCTCAGCGACCCCAGATCACGCTTCCGTGCGTCGGGATGGTTGACCGCCACCTGCACCATCGTCGGGGCGAGGAAGGTGCACGTGGCCCGTTCGCGCTCGACGAGCTCGAGGAACCGTCCCGGGTCGAAGGCCGGCATGACGACCTGCGTCGCGCCGACGGCGATGAGCGGCCATCCCATCAGGACGGCGGCGTGCGACAGCGGCGACGCCACGAGGTTGATGTCGCGGTCGTCGAAGCCGCGCAACGCGAGGGCGAGCTCGTTGGCCATGGCGAGCCAGCCCGCCGTCGTGTGGACGATCCCCTTCGGCCTGCCCGTCGTGCCGCCGGACCACCGCACCTGGTGGAGGTCGTGCACCCCGGACGGGGATCATCGGGTCGGTGGCCGATGCCGTCGACACGAGCTCCTCGTAGCCGTCGCCTTTCACGAGCACGTGCTTGACCGACGGCGCCTCGCCGATTCGCGGCCGGATCTCGTCCCAACACGTGTCCTGGACGATGAACGCCGACGCCTGCACGGTGTCGAGCATGTACAGCTGGACGTCCACGGGGTTCTGCGTGTACATCGGCGAGCGGACGAACCCCCCGAGTGCCAGTCCGCAGATCTCCTCCATCGACTCGAGTGAGTTGTCGCCCAGCGTGCAGACGCGGTCGCCAGGCCGGACGCCCAATCCGAGCAGCGCGTTCGTGAGGCGGCAGGCCCTCTCGTACAGCTGGGCGTAGGACAGCTCGTGATCCTCGAACCGCACGGCGACCTTGTCCGGGAAGATCCGGGCCGAGCGGCGCAGGATCATGCCGAAGTTCATGTTCTCTCCTTCGATCGTGCCCCGAGCGCGCCGTGACCGATCCGCTCGCCTGCGGCGTTGTGGTGGCGCGATCGGGGACGGGTCATGCCGGCTCCTTGCAGCGCCCGCGCTGGTCCTCGCCACCGGCGCTGGGCGGTCCCGGCAGGATGGCCGGAGTCCGCGGGGCGTCGTCCGCAGTTTCGTTGCGGCGGCAGCGTGGGCCACTGTCACCGAGTGTTGCAGGGGACGTGTCCGGTGACGGTGCTGCGATTGGGACTGGGATCACCGTGGCGATCGCCAGGACATCGACGATGACGCCGCTGTCTCCGACCATGTCGGCTTCGTGAGCACGATCCGGTCGCCGCAGGCCGTGATCGCCTGGAGGGTCCAGATCAGCCGGCTGGGGCCGAGGGAACCGCTCACCTGGCTCGGGGGCTTCCAGGGACGTAGGACGCGACGGCTGCCGGAACGAAGCGACGGTCCGCTCCGCGTGGTCGGTTGCGCTCGGCTGACGCATCTCTGCTCCTTTGGTATGTCCGTCCACGTGAGTCCTCGTGGCGGCGGCCGCCGGTTCGCCACGGGCTCCTCGAGCCGTTGTTCGAACGGACTCGATCGGGGTGGTCGGCGACGTGGTGGCCCATCGCATCGTCTGCCGTGCCAGGTGGGCGACGCATCCGGTAGCTCACGGAGATTTTCGAACGTCACCTCGCTCGCCGACAGATCAGGCAGATGACGGATCTCCCGCGCCGACTGCTCTGCGTACCCTGCTGCCATGGGCGATCGAGGGACAGGCCCGGGGCTGACGACGGTCGTGTTCGTCGAGGTCGAAGCATCTGCCGAGCTGCCCGAGCGCGTCGGCGACGACGCGGGGTTCGCGTCGGTTGGCTCTCAGCTCGGGGTGGTGTTGGAGCGCGTCGAGGCGTACGGCGGCACAGTGGTGAGATCGTTGCGTGACGGGTTGCTGCTGACGTTCGTGTCGCCCACTCGGGCGGTGTCGTTCGCGCTGGCGTCGCAGCGAGCTCTCGCCGGTTCGGCGCCCCGGGTGCGGTTCAGCGTCAACACGAGCGAGGTAGGTGACATCGACGGCGACCCGCTCGGGGCGGCCGTCAACGCGGCGGAGCGGATCGCGGCACGCGCCGCGGGCGGCGAGGTGCTCGTCTCCGACGTTGTCCGCCAACTGGCTGGCACCGCCCCGGCGATCAGGTTCTCGGACCGTGGTCACGCTCGCCTCGAGGGGTTCTCGGAGCGGTGGCATCTGTGGGCGGCCGAGGACGCCACGGCTGCACCGCACCCGCCCGCCACGATCGGGCGCGTCGGCGAGTTGGCGGTCGTGACGGAGATGGTTGCCTCGTTGGCGGCCGGCGATGGTCGGGTGTTGTTGTTGGAGGGGGAGGCCGGGATCGGCAAGACCCATCTGCTGCGACAGGCGACGGGCAGGGCCCGGCTGGCCGGCATCGGCGTGGTCGAGGTGGACGCGGATGAGGTAGTGCGACATCCCGGGGCCGTGTCCCACCGGCTGCTCAAGGTCGCCTCTGTGGGCATGCGGTCGCGGGCGCGTCTGGACGAGCTTCTGAATGGCCGACTGAGCACGAGCGCTGCCGGCGAGGATCTCGGCTACGCGGTCGTGGAAGCCAGTGTCGACTTGGTCGAGGAGATGAGTCGACACGACGCGCTTCTTCTCGCCGTCGAAGACTTGCAGTGGGCCGACGATCTCTCCCTCGCCGTGCTCACGGCGCTGGTGCGACGCGCCACCGTCTCCCGATACGGCGTGATCGGCTC
This sequence comes from uncultured Acidimicrobiia bacterium, assembly GCA_963750905.1. Taxonomy (GTDB): domain Bacteria; phylum Actinomycetota; class Acidimicrobiia; order Acidimicrobiales; family Ilumatobacteraceae; genus JALZMG01. The sequence continues at coordinate 45,826 of CAVVSE010000018.1, read as the reverse complement.
GCTACGACTGTCGCCCCGCCCTGCCGCTCTCGACCGCTTGCTCGAGGTGGTGCGCGACCGGGGCGGTCGCCATGTTCGCCTCGACTCGCTCGACGAGGTCGACGTGTACGCGCTGGCCAGCTCGCTCACCGGGGCTGCTGCGGGTGAGGGGTTGCGCGAGCGGTTGCGGGCGGCGGCTGGGAATCCGCTGTACGTGACCGAACTGCTCCGCTGCCTCGATGACGACGGGCTGCTGCGGGTGGAGTCCGGCGTTGCCGAGGTGACGTCCTCGGTGATGCCGGTCAACCTCCACGACACGCTGGTGCGTCGCCTGTCGTGGCTGCCTTCGGCCACCAACGAGCTGCTGCGGTTGGCGAGCCTGCTCGGGAACGTCTTCACGCTGCATGACTTGGCGTCGATCACCGGTCGGGCGGTCGTCGACGTCGCGGCCCTGCTGCGGGAAGCGGCGATCGCCGGGCTCGTCGTCGGCGAGGCGGATCGGCTGGCGTTTCGCCACGACCTGATCCGTGAGGCGGTGTACGGCCACATGTTGCCGGCTGAACGCCGTGATCTGCACCGGGCCGCCGGCCACGCCCTCGCCCAGGCCGACGCACCCGCGCAACAGATCGCTGAGCAGTACGCCCGAGGTGCCGTTGCCGGCGACCTCGAAGCTGTCCACTGGCTCGAGCTCGCCGCCCTCGAGACAGCGGCCGTCTCCCCTACCAATGCCGTCGCCCTGCTCGATCGAGCCGTGGCACTCGTCCCCACCAATTGGACCGGCCGACCCGCCCTGCAGGCCCGAATGATCGAACCGCTCGCCCTCTGTGGCCGCTACGACCAGGCCGAAGCCATCGCCAACATCATCCTGTTGTCCGAACCGGGACCGGACGTCGAGTACATCGCGCTACGCGCGCTGCCCTTCGTGTACGGCGGCCGTGGCGACATGACATCGGAGATCGCCGCGTTTCACCGGGCTGCGGCGGCCCCCGCGGCGCCCGCCGACGAGGCGCGGCGGTGGCGTTGCATCGCCACATACGCGTCGATGCTCATCGGCGAAACGAGCACAGACGACACCCGACGCGTCGCGGAGACCACGATGGCTGAGTCCATCAGCACTGGCGACACGACCACACAATGTGTCGCCCGTCAAACGCTCGGCGCCATCGCCTTGCTCACCGGCCACGGCCCCGACAGCCTCGAGCACCTCACCGCGGCGATGGCCTTGGTCGAGTCCGGCCGCTTGCGCGAACCGCACTACCTCGTCCCCGACAGGTGGCGGGCCCTCTGCCTGCTCGAACTCGACGCCCTCGACGAGGCGACAGCCGCCGCGGACAACGCACGCACACGCGCTGAACAGCTCGGCGCGAAGAACCGAGTCCAGGAGCCGTACCTCATCGGCGCGATCATCCACTTCACCGCCGGACGTTGGGACGACGCGCTCGCCGAGCTCGAAGCGGGAATGGCCATCATCGACGACACCGGCAGCCGCAACTTCGTCCTCCAGTACGACGCGGTCCTCGCCACGATCGCCATCCATCGCGGCGACCTCTCCGCCGCGCAGAACCACCTGCAAGCCGGGATCCGCGACTTCGAGGCCGGCGCGGCACAGTCCGGGGCGGACTGGCTGTTCGCCGCCCAGGCCGAATGGCTCGCCGCCACCGGACAACACGACGCCGCACTGAAGACCGCCAGAGCGACGTGGACCCGCACCGCCTACCTCCGATATGCCTTCGGTTACCGCCAGCGCGGCACGTCGCTCGTCTGCCTGGCAATCGCCACCGGCCACGAAGAGCTCGCCCGCACTGTCACCGGCGAACTCGAAGAAGGCGCCCGCCGTAGCCCCGCCAACAGCGCCGCGGCAGCGGCCCTCCTGTGCCGCAGCCTCGTCGAACACGACCCGGCCGTCGCGCTCGACGCCGTCACACGCTACCGACGGACCCCGCTACGACCCGCCCTCGCCGCATGCTGCGAACACACCGCCGCGCTCCTCGCCCCGCTCGGTCGACGCGACGAAGCGATCGCCCTCCTCAACGAAGCGGCAGCCATCCACACCGACACCGACGCGATCGCCGACGCGGCTCGCGTCGACGCCGCCCTCCGCCATCTCGGTGCCCGCCGGCCCCGCCAGCTGGCGACGCGCCCCACGTTCGGCTGGGAGTCATTGACTCCGATGGAAAGCGATGTCAGCCGGCTTGCCGCCGACGGTCTCACCAACCCCGAGATCGGCGCCCGCCTGTACATCTCCCGCCGCACCGTCGAGACACATCTCTCCCACGTCTTCACGAAGCTGGGACTCAACGGTCGCACCCACCTCGCCGCCGAACTCGCAACGAGGTCCGCCACCACCGGCCGCTGACGAGCCGCCGTGCCACACCCGCCTGCGAAGCCCGTCAGGGATGTCGCCACACGAGGCCTCCAACGCGATCGCACGCCGCCCGCCAGTACCCCTCGTCGTCGCGGTCGTGTCACGTCGCGAGACACATGGACCGAATCCCGCGTCGACGCGACTGAGCCGACGGAATCGCAGGCACGAGGGCGCGCGTTGTAGGACGCGGCAGTTCGGACACTCGCCCGGCGTGTTCTGCGAGGCCGGTTGAGGGCCTGGCGCGCAGCGTCCGCATCAGCGCAGAGTGGTCGTGACGAGCGGACGCGCCTCACCTGTTCGTGGATGCAGTGCTCCGATCGCAAGCGCCGCCTGGAGTACGAACTCGGACCTGCAGCGGCTCGGTCTGCCGGGGGCGGCGGGTGAAGTGACGCGACTGCGATCGTCAGGACACGAAGACGTCTGGCGAGGTCACCTTCACCATCGTGGCAGGGAGCAGCCAGACACCCGACCATGCCGGTGCGACGGGCGGATCACTCAGAGCACGGCCAATGCGGGGAGGGCCTCGACCACGCCGGCGGCCAGTTGATCGTCGCCGACGACGGCGTAGGTCAATGCGCGTGGGGCGATCCTCGCGCTGACGCCCCGGCAGAACGCGGCGGCGTCGACGGCGATCTCTGCGTCGACCGCGTAGTCGCCGGCAGGACGGACCACGGCGCCGGCTCCCAGGTCGACGTCCCAGGCGGCGTCGCCGAGGTCGGTGAATCGGAAGCGAACGAGCTTGCCGGGGTGGTCCATCCCGCGGACGGCGAGCATCGTCGGTACGAGACCGCACGCCGCGTGGGCCATCGTCAGGAGCGACGCCGGCGGAGGATCGACGACGCCCATTCCGATGGCACGGCGGACGTCGTCGGTGTGGGTCCACGTCTCGAAGGCCCGCACCAGCAAGATGAGGTGCGTCGGAGTGGGTCGGCCCCACCAATCGATCAACTCGTTCAGGCGGGCCTCGCCGCGGACCGCGATCTCGGTGTCGCTCACCTCGGCGGCAGCCTCCAACTCTGCGACCGCACGCGCCGGCGGGCGGCCGGCGTGGCGAGCCTGGGCCTGCGCCGTGCGACCCTCGTTGTCGGTCGCGGTCTCAGGGATGCCAGTCACCGGCACGCCGAGCTGTCGGGCCAGCAGCGACTCGTTGGCGGCCACATGGACGACGACGTCATGGACGGTCCAGCCGGCGAGCTCGGGCGGGTCGACCGGTCGAGCCCAGTCGTCGACCGTCAGGTCGCGCAGCAGCAGGATCGACCGCGCCACCTCGACGCGATGGACCTCGATCGGAGAGGCGCCGGCCACCACGGCGGTTGGTGGTCGGCGCCTCCGTGCCTCGGCGAGCACGCGGGACCGCAGCGGGAGCGGTGGCGTGACGTCGCTGACCACCACGGCGGCGAACTCGCCGGCCGCGGATCGGAGGTCCTGCTCCCGACGGGCGGCGTCGGGGCTCGCGTCGAGGTGGGCGGCGATCGCGTCCGCGTCCTCGGCGTCCAGGGCGTCGAGGGCGTAGGTGGCCAGATCGTCCGGTGACATCGGAGGGACCGAGGAGTCGTCGTTCATGTCCATCGCCCGCCTTGCTCGCTCATCTCGGAATCGAGGCTGTCGGCGATGCGTCCCAACGCCACGCGCAGTCGCGACTTGGCCGTGCCCTCTGGTATCGCCAACACATCTGCAACCTGCCGATAGGTGTAGCCGTCGACGTAGGCGAGCTCCAGTGCGCGCCGCTGCGATTCGGGCAACCCCTCGAGAGCCGTGCGGACCGTGCCGGACGGGCCCGAGGGGACCACCGCCTCGGCGACGTCGGGCATGCTCGCGTACTCGCGTCCCACCCGGGCCTCGCGGCGACGTCGAGCTTCGTCCCGGCGGACGGTGTCGACCGAGCGGCGATGGGTCAGCGTTCCGAGGAAGCCGCGCAGTGTTCCGCGTCCAGGTTCGATGCGCTCCGGATGCTGCCACAGGTAGACGAACACGTCCTGGGTGACGTCTTCCGCGGCCTGCTGATTGACGAGTGTCCGCATGGCAAGCGCGTAGACGAACGCTGCGTAGCGGTCGTACAGGTCGGCCAGCGCCGTTTCGTCGCCGCCGGCCAGGCGCTCGAGCAGGACCCGTTCGGCCCATGGCCCCATGTGCCGTTCAGCCACGAGGTAGGTCCTCTCCACAGCCACTGTTCGGAGCCGAGCGCCGAAAAGGATCACTCGACACGCACCAGCCGGAGGGCGCGGCTGGGGCGGGCCCGGCGATCGAGCGGACGATGTCGCCGGCCGGCAGGAGCTCGTGGATGCGGGCGACTCCGGTGCCGGCCCACACGACGCGTCCGTTGGTGTCGTCGGTGGCGACCGCGTGTCGATAGTGGTGGCGCGCCGCGTCGAGGTTGGCGCGTAGGACGGCGTCGCGTCCGTGCCAGCGCTCGACGGTCGAGTTGACGATGGCGCGCCCGGTGTATTCGGCGGGCCACGTTGGTCCTCGAACGAGGTCGAACACGGTCGTTCGGCATGTTGCCGTGCTGTCGACGAGTCGGGCCTTGGCCGTGTCGGTGTCGAGCGCCTCGTGGCTGGCATACAGCCGGGTGCCGATCACGACGCCGGCCGCACCGGCTGCCATCGCCCGTTGGCGATCGACGCTGGTGGTGATGCCGCCGGCGGCCAGGACCGGGACGGGTGCGACGGCAGCGATCGCCGCCGGCAGCAGCTGCGCCAGGGGCTCGTTGTCGCGGCCGTGCCCGCCCGACTCCTGTCCTTGGGCGACGATGACGTCAGCACCGGCTGCGGCGACACGGCGGGCCTCCGACACGGTTTGCACTTGGCACATGGCGACGGCGCCGGCCTGATGGATCACGCCGATGTGCGGTGCGGCGTCGCCGAACGACAGCCACACCCAGCGCACGCCGCGCCGAACGAGGCGTTCGACGAGGCCGGACCGAGGTTGGAGCGCCCACGTGATCAAGCCGACACCGACCGCGGCGTCGGCGGCGATGTCGAGCTGTTCGTCGATCCAGGAGACGTCGCCGTAGCCGCCGCCGATGAGACCGAGGCCGCCTGCTCGTGTGACGGCGGCTGCCAGCGCGCCACCGGCGATGCCGGCCATCGGTGCGTTGACGACGGCAGGAACCTCATTCACGTGGTCGCTTCCGCCACTCGGTGACGCGGACGCCTCCGATCCCCCAGTTGGTCAGCGGGACCTCGTCGATGACGACGAACGTCGTCGCCGGATCCTTGCCCAGGACGCGCTCGAGGAGCTCCGTCACCCCGGCGATCACCTCGGCCTTCTCGTCGTCGGCGACGTCTTCGTCGGTGATCTCGATGCGCACGTACGGCATCACGCCTCCTCGGCGAGCTCGTAGTGGAAGACCTTGGCGATGATCTGCCATCGACCGTCGAGCAGGACCAACGTGAGGACGTCGTCGAAGCGCTGCGGTCCGATCGCACACTCGACACGGGCGACGGCCATGACCGGACCGACCTGTTGGATCGACACGAGACGGTCCCGTCGCTGTTCGTTTCGTGAGGCGGGCGACGGTCTCGCGTCGACGATCGGGAAGTAGTCGTCCATCGTGTGGTGGACGAGTACTCCGCCGGTCGCCGTCGCATACAACGCCTTGGGGTGGAACGCGCGCCGCAGCCGATTGGTGTCGCTGTGGTGCAGACCGTCGAAGTACTCCTGGAGCGTCTCCTCGATCGTGGCTGTCACGGGTGCACCATGACGCTGTGCGACGTGCTCTCGCCCCAGCAGGTGCACCATTGACCCGAAGGCCGTGCCTGATGGTGCCCTCGCTCGACGCGAACGATTGCCTCGATCGCTCGAAGACTCGCTCCCTCGGACGGTCGCTCGGTCACTGGACGACCTCGACCAGCGCTTGGCGGGCGATCCGCAACGGGCCGGCGAGTTCGGCGACGCGGCGGCCGAGGTGCTCGGCGGTGCGGCGGTCGGCCAGCGGCGGCACCAGGTCGGCTCCTTGGTCGGCGTTCGACTGAGCCATCGCGCCGATGAAGCCGGCCAAGCGGTTGAGGTCGTCGGGCGACCCGTCGCTCGTGTGGTTGCCCGGGAGCAGGCCGAGGCCGACCCAGACCATCCCGTGCTGCATGGCGAACAGGGCGAACTGCTGCAGCGTGGCCAGCTTGTCGCCGTTCATACCTGCCGAGTTGGTGAACCCGGCCGCCAGCTTGTCGCGCCAACGCTGCTCGTTCCACCGTTGCGACGTCGCATCGAGGAACGCTTTGAACGGTGCTGACGCTCCGGCCATGTAGGTCGGTGAGCCGAAGATGATCGCGTCGGCGTCGTCGAGAACGTCCCAGTGGGCGTCGACATCGTCGACGGCGATGAGGTGGGCCATGGTGCCCTCGACCGCCGCGGCACCATCTCGAACGGCTTCGGCTTGGACGCGGGTGTGGCCGAAGCCGCTGTGGAACACGACGGCGACCGATGAATTCGTCATGGCGGCGAAGTTACGGCTGCACCATCCATACGTCCACGACCGATCCTCGATGGAAGCTCTAAGCTCCGCTTATGGATGTCGACGTTCGCGACCTCGAACTGCTCGATGCGCTCGGCGAGCACGGCACCCTCACCGCCGCTGCCGCGCCACCTCTTCGTCAGCCAGCCGGCGCTGAGCCAACGCTTGCTGCGGCTCGAGGAGCGGCTGGCTACGCCTCTGTTCGAGCGGCGCGGCCGGCGCCTGGTCGCCAACGCCGCCGGACGGCGGATGCTGGATGCCGCCCAGGTCACCTTGCGCGAGCTGCGCGCCGCCCGCCACGACCTGCACGACCTCGCCGACGGACGACGTCGCCCGCTCCGGCTGGCGTCGCAGTGCGCCACCAACTACCAGTGGATGGCCGACGTGGTGCGCTCGTTGCACCGCCAGCACCCGGGCACCGAGCTGCGTGTGCAGCCGTTGCCCGACGACGACCCGATCGCCGCCCTCCTCGACGACCGTCTCGACGTCGCCCTCGTCACCAAACTCGACGGCGACGTCAACCGCGTGCGGTTGGAGCGGCTGTTCGACGACGAGCTGCGCGCCGTCGTGAGCTCGCGCCACCCGTGGGCGCGCCGGGCGAGCGTGGCCGCCGCCGACTTCGACGACGTGCACGTCGTTCTCTACGACGGCTACGACCAGGCGAGGACACCCGCCGTGCCGCTGCCGTTCCCCGCCGGCGCCCGTCCGGCTCGCCTCACCACGATGTCGATCGACACCGACATGCTGATCGAGCTGGTCGCAGCGGGCGACGCCGTCACGGTGCTGCCGTGCTGGATCATCGCGCCGTACCTCTCCACCCACGACGTCACGTCCGTCGCTGTCGGCGATCCGCCGCAGCGCCGCAGTTGGTACTGCGCCACACGGCCCGAACGGAGCGACGTCACTGACGCCGTTGTGGCCATCCTCCAGACTCACCTCGCCGGCCAACCGCCGCACGTGCGCAGACCAGCGGCCTGAACGACGCGGCGTCAGCGCGGTCATGCGCGTGTCGGTTCACGCGTGGGCTTCCATCAGGCTCCGCAGCCGGATCAGCCCGTCTCTGATCCGCGTCTTGACGGTGCCGAGCGGAAGACCGAGGTGGTCGGCGACCTCGACGTGGGTCAGACCGCCGAAGAAGGCCAGTTCGAGTGCCTCCCGTTGGGCATCGCTCAACTCGGCCAATACCGAGCGTGCTCGGTCGCGCTCCAATGAATCGACGACAGCATCGACCGGGTCGTCGGGCCCGCCGGCTGGAGTGGCTGTGTGCACGCGCTGACGGTCGCGCCGCGCCTGCTCGGACCGCACGCAGTCGACCGCACGCCGGCGCGCGATCGTCACGGCCCAGCCGCGCACCCCACCGCGAGCCGGGTCGAAGCGTCCTGCGTGGCGCCACACCTCGAGGAACACCTCTTGCGTGACCTCCTCGGACTGGGCCGGATCGCGCACGACGCGCAGCACGGTGCCGTAGAGCGTCGGCGCCAGCTCGTCGTAGAGGGCGGCGAAGGCCTGCTGGTCGCCCGTAGCGACCCGAGCCATCAACGCACCCCAGTCAGCAACCACCCCAGACATGTGGGCACTGTTCGAATCGGATGCGGCAGGCGGATCAGTCCGCGCCGTGCTACGTCGTGTCGAGCAGCGTGGCGGCCGCGGCGCGGGCCTCGGCGGCGGCCTCGGGCCAGTCGAGCGTGGCGGCGGCAACCATCGCGCCGTTGGCGAGGACGAACAGCTGGCCGGCCAGTGCAGGAGCAAGGCCGTCGACGGCAGCGACCAGCTCGTCGAGATCGGCGCGCAGGGCCCGCTTCTGGTCGGTGACGGCGTCGGCCACGACAGCCTCCCGCGGTGCCGGCCTCACCCCAGGCGTTGACGAACGGGCAGCCGCGGAAGTCGGGTTCGTCGAACCACGCCTGCAGGTGGTCGAACACCGCAAGCAGGCGATCGCGCGGGTCGGCCACCGCCTCGACGCGGGCCGCCAGTGATGCCGTGAACGCCGCGTCGCGGTGCCGAAGCGCTGCCCCTCCAACTGCTCCTTGGTGGGGAACAGCCGGTAGAGGCGCTTCAGCGACACCCCGGAGGCGTCGCGGATGTCGTCCGCTTGGCAGCGGCGCTCGACTTCTACCGACGTTGTGGCTCGACGTCCCGTCGGCGTGAGCGCCGCGCCACACGTCGAAGTGACCCACCCCGGCGGCATCCGGCTGCTGTCCGACACCGAGGCGACGATCCGATCGTTCGACCCCGTCGTCGACGCGCCGACCCGCGGGCCGGCGATGGTTCGACTGCGGACGATCCGGCCCGCTTCGACGGCGATCGCAACCACCGTCGTCTGGTTCCTCGGCATCACGACTGGTCGTCATGCTGGCCGCGCGCGATCGCTACCTACCGACTGAGGCAACCTTCTTCAGCGTCACGGGTCGCGCCTCACGGGTCGGCAACGAGCGATGGACCTGCTGAACGGCGACTGGATCCGTCGGCGCCGCCTCGAGGTTGCCGACGGCTGCCCGGCGAACTCACCGACTGCGTCGAGGTCCTGACCCAGCACCCGGCGCGCCACGTCTGAGCCCTCCAGGGCATCGAAACGGCCATCTCTCGCGCGTTCGCCACCAGCCTGCACGTCGCCGCTCTGCACTGGACCTGCGCCGAATCGCCTGAGCGGACAGAACCGGCGCGTGTCGGGTGGTCCGATCCCGCGCTCGGCTTCGAACGGTCGGAGTGGAGAGAAGCAGCGACGACAGAGCCGGCTCGATGTTCACCGTTCACCGGGCGTCGACCGGCGCCGACTGGCGCGAGGCGACAGCGCTCCTGCACGACTACGTCGAGTGGGTGCGAGGTTGGACCGACATCGACCCCGTCGCCGAGCAACCGCACTTGCATGCGGAACTGGCCCGTCCGGCCGACCACTACGCCGCGCTCTACGTCGCCGCCTGGCATTCGATCGCGATCGGTGCTGTGGCGATCCGCGTCCAGCCCGGCGGAAGGGCAGAGCTGAAACGGATGTACGTGCGACCAGTTGCACGTGGTCGCGGCGTCGCTGATCGGCTGATTGACGCCGCAGTTGCTGGTGCAACGGAGCGGCAGTGCCACACCGTCTGGCTCGAGACAGTCCGTGGTGCCATGGACCCGGCGATCGCGGTGTACCGGCGCAACGGCTTCGTCGAGTCGTCCACACGGCCGACCACGCTGAGCACGGAGGGCGCCATCGTCATGGAGCGCATCCTCAGCGTGGCGAGCCGATGCGCGTGACCAGAGCTCGGCCGACCACGAGTCCGACGACCTCCCAAGGCCCTCCGACAGCCATGGGTCTGTTTCGCGGCCGAACTGGCGGGCGAGCAGCGCTGGGGCATGGCGGCTTGAATCGGACGAGTGCGGCCCGTTCATCGTGGTGAACATTGGCGACTTCAGATGCCGGCGCCAGCGCGGACACGCGGGGATGAGCTCGTCGAAAGTCACGAGCACCCACTCGACGTCATCGAGTCCCAGACCAGCCAGCAAATGCTCGGCGAGGTCGACATCACATCCCGTCGGCGTGCCGATCAGAGACGGAGCAAAGAACGGGCTCGTGAAGATCCGTCACCACCGTTCGTCGCCGCCAGTCACCAAGGGAATCCAGGGCGCGCACCGTACGCGGACGCGCGCAACGACCCTCCACACCCATGACAGTCCGACCGAACCGAAGGTACTGGAGGGTGCGGTGTCGAAGCCCTCCCGATTCGTCGTTCATGACCATCGTTCCGTCTGCTCACTCGTCTCGGAACCGAGAGCCTCGGCGAGGCGCGCCAGAGCAAGGCGGAGCCGCGACTTCGCCGTGCCCTCCGGGATGTCCAACACGTCGGCGACCTGCCGGTACGTGTACCCGTGGAGGTAGGCGAGCTCCAGGGCCTGCCGCTGCGCTTCGGGCAGCACCTCGAGGGCCGCGCGGACCTTGCCCGAGGTGTCCGACCGCTCCACCGCCTCGGCAACGTCGGGCACGTCGCCCTGCTGCCGTGCCACCCGCGCCTCGCGACGCCGCCGGGCCTCCTCTCGGCGGACCGCGTCGACCGCACGGCGATGGGTGAGCGTCCCGAGGAAGCCGCGCAGGGTCCCCGCCCCCGAGTCGATGCGCTCCGGATGCTCCCACAGGGACACGAACACCTCCTGGGTGATGTCTTGTGCGGTCTGCCAGTCGACGAGCGTCCGCACGGCGACCCCGTAGACGAAGCCGGCGTAACGGTCGTAGAGATCGAGGAGGGCCGTCTCGTCGCCACCGGCCAGGCGCTGGACGAGAGCCCGCTCCGCCCACCGGGCCTGATGCCGTTCGTCCACGCGCACATCCTCTCCACGGTCACCTTCGACCGTCTCGGCTGGTTTCACAGCGCTGCACCCGGTGACGGGCGGTGGCGCCGCTTGGGGCTCGACACCGCGGCACCATCGAGCCGTTTGGTCGCCACAACCCGCTCATCGGCGCCCGCCTCGCTCTCGGCATGCGGCTCGAGCCCGCCGCCGTGAGCACGTGATGGGGAACTTCGGGCGATGTCGTCAAGTGCTCCGGCGAAACTCAGCGGTCGCCCACGATGCCAGCGCCGCCAGGCTGATCGCGGCGCCCAACCGGCGCACTCCGGTCCAGCCGGCGCGACACGAGTGAGACCGCCGATGTCACGGTCATCGGTGCCGTGCATCGAACCGGAAGTACGGAGCGCCGAGGATCGATCAACTGACGTACGGTGGTTCGGCGTCGGTGGCAACGAGACGGGCGGGATCACCTCCGTGGATCGTGCCGGGCGGGATTGACCCAGGAGCCAGGTGTGGGTTTGCCGCTGGAGTCAGCCTGGAGGTGGCGGTGGATGTCGATGTCCTGCCGGCCGGTGTCGGGGTCGACATTGGTGACGACGCAGCGCTGGCGGATGGAGTGAATGCCGATGAGCGCGTCGCCGCTGGCGAGCCCGTGCGACGCATGCCGAGCCCGCCGCGGTGCCCAACGTAAAGCGGGCGCAAGAAGCGGCGCGGTTCCTGCTCGACGAGTTGCTCCTGAACGCCGGGCGGCGCCGCGCACCAGACCGCCAGGCGGCCGTCGCCGTTGTGGGCGTCGTGGAGCATGACGCACGTCGTCGTGATCCGGGCGAACGACGTCGGCGCACCGTGGCTGAGCCGTTCGGTGACCTCCGCCAGGTCGGCCGAGGTCCGCCGGACCTGCGCCAGTGCGGCGTGTGGCCGTCGCGTCGCCGATCACCCGACCCTCGCGCGAGCCGGTTCCGCCGGGCCTGCGGGTGGCCACGTCCAGATCATCGATCGGCCGAGGTCGCCGGGCGCCGAGATCCGGTCGACCTCGATGCGGTCGAGGTGGAAGCCGAGGCGGTGGGCGACCGCGGCACTGCGGGCGTTGACCTCGTCGCAGTGGATCTCGACGCGGCGAGACGCCGTTCAATGCCAGGGCCGTGGCGGTCAGTGCTCGCGCCGCAGCCGTCACGATGCCGCGCCCGGTGGTTGCGGCGAGTCGCGCCAGCGCTGTTCGGGTTGCGGTGACGTCGCCGACCTCTCCGGCGCATACGAGTGCGGCGGCTGTCGAGGCGACGGCAGCGTCGCGTCCGATGATCCCGACCCGGGCCCCTCGGCGGCGAAGAGCTGCGCCGTGGCCAGCCCGATGCCCGAGGTGGCGCCGGTGACGACCGCCGTCTGACCGGTGAGTCTGTTCATGGTGTTCTCCTTGATGACTGGTTGATCTCACAGTGCGGCTGCGGCAGCCGGAACCGTCGTGTGAACGAGTCGTTCGGATGGCGCTCTGCCCGAGTTCGGCCCGGAGCGTGGGGCAGAGCTCTCGGGTCTCGGCCACGGCCAGAGCGGCAACGGCAGTTCCCGGAGCAGTCCCGCGTGGATCGCCGTCGCCGCTCGTGGCCGTCGGATGTTCACCAATGTGCCTGGCGCTCGTGGCGCCGCCCGTTCGGTGACCACAGATCGGTCTCGCGCTGTTGCGCAGCGGTTGACGTCACGAGCGCGGGCGGGTCAGGACAGGATCTCCGCCCCGGCGCCGATGACCCGTACGGGGGCGCCGCCGATGTTGCCGATGGCGTATGCGAAGGTCGAGGCCTGCCCCACCTGGACGATGGGCCCGGTCCTCGGCACGAACGCTGAGGGAGACGACAGCGAGAAGGTCCCGACCACCACAATGGCGCGGTACGTGCCCGCGCCCTGGGTGCACAGGACGCTCGCCTCGCTGGCTCCGGCTGCGTTGACCCGCAGCGTCGTCGTGCAGCCACCCACCGTGCTCGCCGCCGAGGCCGGCGTCGCGGTCGTCGCCAGGGCATTGCCTACTCAGGACACTGCGACCGCACCCACCAGAACGGACCTTCGAAGCTTGTTCATCTCTCACTCCTTGTACGGGGGCGGCAGCCCCAGACAGCAGCGGGGGTTGCTGCTGGCACCCACCGTTCGCCGTCGGCGGGCCCGTGGATGGGAGATTTCCAAAGTCTCGATATGAATTTCGGCCCTGGGTCAGCGAGCCTGGTCACCGGCGCCAGGCTCGACCAGCTCATGGCACAACAGGGCGGCGAGCCAGTCCTCGAACCGTTGCCGGCCCCACCCGCAGTCGGCGGTCAGCAGGAGGAACACCTCTTCGTTGACGAGCCCGTACAGGACGTCGGCCGTGTCGTCGACCTCGAGGCCGGGACGGAGATGTCCGGCCTGCGCCAAGAGCTCGGCCAGTCGACGCTGGTCGCTGCGGCGGGCGCGACGGCTCTCGGCGAACAGGGCGGCCACCTCGGGTTCGGCGGCGGCTCGCCGCACAACGTCGTAGATGGGCGCAGCACGGGCGACGATGGCGGTCGCGTGCGCGGCGAGGAGGCGCATTGCGTCCTCGGCCAGCGGTGCCGCGCCGAGATCCTCGACCCACGACTGCTCGACGATCGGTGTCGCGGCGGGCCCGGCGACCGTGGTTTCGAGCACGGCGGCGAGCAAGTTCGGCTTCGTGCCGAACAGGTAGTAGACGGTCGGGACCGCCACGCCTGCCCGCGCCGCGATGGCCTCGATCCTGGTCGCGACGTAGCCATGCTCGAGAAACAGTCCGGTCGCAGCATCGACGATGCGAGCGCGGGTGCGCTGGGATCGCGCTCGTCGGCCGTCCTGCTCGATCGGCTCCGCCACTACGTACCCCCTCGACGTACCCCCTCGACCCCGGACGCTATTCGACCGGCATGGCGAAGAACCATGGCGAGGCCAGCCGCGCAACATCCCTGCGGCTCGACAGACCAGGGACCGAGTCGCGGCGGCCAGCAGGCCGGCGCTGTCCTCGACGGCATGCGCCTGGATCGCGGCCATCAGCCATTCGGCGACGGCCGTCTCGACCGACACGACGACGCGATGTGCACCCAGCGAGCCCTTCGTCGCGGCATCGGGATCGCCCGCGGTGACGCGACGCCGACGGCAAGTGACGGCGCGGCGAGGAGAGGTGATCGATCCGGTGGCCGACTGCGTGATCGTGAGGTCGTCCCCATCTCGTCGGGCCTTGGCGTCCGAGCGGCGCTCGACGGCGTTTCGCCAAGAAATCCCACCGGCGCCGCTCCGCGCCAGCGGCTCGCTGCGCGGACGTCCGATCATCGAGTGCCGTTTCGACTGGTTCGGTGACCAGTCCCGGTTCCGCATCACCGCCGCCGTCCTACAACCTCATCCACACGAGGGCCCCCTGCCGAGCACGCCTGAGCGGCACACGTCGCCAAGGGCGCTCGCCGCCCCGCGAGCCGAACCGGCCAACACAGTCGGCCCCGGGGCGCACGCACGACCTCAGTTCGCGGTATTCAGCACCCGCTCACCGTCGGCCATGCCGCTGTCGATCGCGTCCACATCCGCCGTGCGGTCGGAATGGCGTTCGCGGGTCCACCGTGGCTGCTCATGATGGCCCACGCCGCGTGCGGCCTCGTACCACTGATGCTCGCCGCTCGGGGTGTCCACCATCCGGGCCAGCTCGTCCGCTTCCAATTCACCGACCTCGGCGACGCCGCCTGGGACGTCGGTCTCGCAGGAGTCTGCCGTGTTCGTCCCGCCGGCCACGACGCGCGTCAAACACCGAGCTCGCCGTCAAAGCCGCCGCATTCTGCCACGGGGTCGGTGCCAGGGGTCGACCCGCGTGCCGTGACCTACGACGTCGTCGGCGACGAGGGACCACCCGGCGACCTCGTCGACGCGCTTGCCGCCCTGGCCGTGCTTTGACGTCTCCCGTGGCGGGCGAGATCGGCGCGAACTGATCCGCCCGTCGCACCGGCTTCGAACATCGCCCACATGTCGGAGCAGGTCTGGCCCACCGGGGCCGGGCGACGGAAGGAGCCCCGGTGAGACGGATTGTGGCGATGGTTGGCGTGTGCCTCTTGATGGGTGTCGTCGGGATCACGACGCCTGACGTGTCTGCAAGCGGCGGGGCGGTGTTCCGTCCGTACGGAGCGCCGGGCGGCCTCAAAGACGAACTCGAGCAACTCGCCGCCGAACATCCCGACGTCACCAAGCTGGTCACGATCGGCCAGACCGTGCAGGGCGAGGACATCGTCGCCCTCAAGGTGTCCCGCGACGCCCGCCGCATCCGTGACGGCCGTCGGCCGGCGACCCTCTTCGTCGGCGCCCAGCACGGCAACGAGCGGATCACGCCGGAGATGGTGCGCCGCCTCGCCCGCCACGTCATCGACGGCTACCGCACCGACCCGGCGATCGCCGACCTGGTCGACACGACCGAGCTGTGGTTCGTCCCGGTCGCCAACCCCGACGGCTACGACTTCACGTTCACCCCCGGCAACCGGCTGTGGCGCAAGAACCTGCGCGACAACGACGGCGACGACCGGATCACCGCCAACGACGGCGTCGACCTCAACCGCAACTACCCGACCAAGTGGGGCTACGACGACGAGGGCTCGTCACCGAACGGTGGCAGCCAGGCCTTTCGAGGAACCGGACCCGCCTCCGAACCCGAAACCCAGGCCCTCGACCGGCTCATGGCGCGCGTCGGCTTCGAGTTCCTCGTCAACTACCACTCGGCATCCGAGTCCGTGCTCTACGGCACGTACTGGCAGGTCGCCACGCCCACGCCCGACGACGCCCTGTACGAGGCGATCGCTGGCGACAACGCCACCCCCGCCGTTCCCGGCTACGGGAGCGGTCTGTCGGCGGACCTGTACACCGGCAACGGCATCCTCGACGAGCACGCCCACCTCACCTACGGCACGCTCAGCTTGCTTGTGGAGATGAGCACGTGCCAGACCGTGTCGGCGGCCGATCCCACCGATACCTGGGAGCCAGCCGGCTGCACCAATGCCTTCCTCTTCCCGGACGACGAGGCACTCATCGAGGCGGAGTTCCGCAAGAACGTCCCGTTCGCCCTGGCCACCGCCCAGTCGGCGGCCGACCCGGCCGACCCGGTCACCGTCACCGGACGCCAGGCGCCCGAGTTCGTGGTCGACAGCTTCGATGTGTCCTACGGCGACCCGCAGACGGTGGCCGTGACCGCCCGCCGTGACCAGCACAACCAGCGGCTCGAGTACCGGGTGAACGGCGGACGCACTCGCCGCGCCCACGTCGGCGAGTGGAAGGGCGGTGAGCGCTATGGCGACGAGCGGGACCGCTACTACGTCGAACTGCGGGGGAAGGTGACGGGCACCCGGCCCGGTGACTCGGTGGAGGTGTGGTTCACCGCTCGCCGCGACGCTCGTCACGTCGAGAGCGAGCACTTCACCTACACGGTTGCCTCCGACAGCGATGCCGACGCGCTGATCCTCGCCAGCGAGGACTACACCGGCGTCAACCCCACGTACCCCGCCGGCACGGCCGCGCCGAAGTACGCCGACGAGTACGGCGCCGCCCTCGATGCCAACGGCATCAGCAATACCACGTGGGACGTCGACGCCCAGGGTGTCCCCCATCCGCTCGGCGTGCTGAGCCACTTCGACGTCGTCGTGTGGGAGACCGGCGACGACCGGCTGGTACAGGACCCAGAGGACGCCCTCACCGACACGTTCCTCTTCGGACCCTTGCCCGACATCGCCGTCGCCGAGCGACAGCAGTACCTGACGATCGCCCTGCGCGACTACCTCAACGAGGGTGGCAAACTCGTCCAGGCCGGAGAGAACACGCAGTACCACGGGCTGCTCGGGCGCTCCCTCGGCGGGATCTACTACGGGCTCGACGGTGCGCCCGACCAGGACTGCGTCATCACCAGTGACTTCCTGTCGGACTGCCTGCTGCTGTCCGACGACTTCGCCCAGTACTACCTCGGCGCCGCGAACCGCGCCACGTTCGGGCGTCCAGCCGGCATCGACGGCCGCGGCCCGCTCGACGGTGTGACCGCCGACCTCACTGGACCGGCCGTGGCCGACAACCCGCTCGACAGCGCCGGCGCCTTCTCCCTCACCAGCGACGTGCTGCCGGCCGAGGACTTCCCGCTGTTCGCCGGCGAGGCGACGAGCACGTACCGCGGGGCGGCCACCGTCAATCCGTTCGGCCCGGTGGAAGGGTCGCGCTACGCCGGCGCCCGCAAGGCGCCGGTGTCATACCAGCGGATCGGCCGCACGCTCGACCTGACCGGCGTACAGGCCACGGGAACTCCCACACTGCGGATGAAGCTGTCCTACAGCACCCTGCAGGCGTTCCACCACGTGATCGTGGAAGCGGCACCGGCCGGCACCGACGAATGGACCACGCTGCGCGACCTCAACGGGCGAACCTCGCCGGCGCCGCCGGCGTCGTGTGCCGACGGCCAGTTGCTGTCGCTCCACCCCTTCCTGCGGCACTACCTGACGCAGGGCTCGCCGTGCCGCTCGACCGGCACCAGCGGCTCGTGGCACGCGTTCACCGGCGAGTCGGGCGGATGGATCGACACCGCCTTCGACCTGTCCGCCTACGCCGGTCAACAGGTCGACCTGAAGGTCAGCTACATCACCGACCACATCGACGCCGGCGTCGGCGGCGGCATCGGCGTGTTCGTCGACGACACCCGGCTCACCGTCGGTGGCACGGTCGTCGAGGCCGACGGGTTCGAGACCGACGGCGATGCGTGGGCCGTCGAAGCCCCTCCCGCCGGCAGCCCACCGGCCATCCACGGCAACTTCGCCATCGCCCAAGAGCTGATCGCCGTCGCCTCCTCGGTCACCACGGAGGACACGGCACTACTCGGCTTCGGCATCGAATCACTCGCCACTCCCGCCGAACAGGCCGACGTACTCGGCCGCGTCGTGAAGCCCCTTCTCCGGCGATGACGACAGGTGGATTCCCGCACCAGATCGAGAGATGTCCGACTCCTGAGTCCTCGCGATGCCGAAGTCGCCTGACGAAGGACGATGCCGGGGGTCGGGCTATTCGGTCAGCTCGTTGGTGTCCTGAGTGCGTATGACACCGTCGTACCGACGAGCAGCCCGACGAAATCGGGACGCTCCCAGTGCGCTCGGACGATCGCGCCGGCTGGATCTGACACCGGCTCGGCGCTGCCCGACCGGCCAGCATTGTCAACGACTGCGCGCACGTCCACTCTCCCACGGCGAGATCAACCAGACGCACACCGTCACGTCCGGGCTTCGAGCAGCCTCGCCTCGGCGAGCACGGCCGGGCCTGCCAAGCGTTTGGAGGACGCCTGAGCAACTGAGCAGATCCGGTCCCTACAGTCGTCCAGCTCGACCATGCGCCGCTCACGCGCGCCCGGTCGAGCTCGGCCTTGGCGGTCTCGTGGCGGGCGCGCGCGGCGTGCGCCTCGTCGAGGTTGGCGCCGGTGAGGGTGACGGTCTTGGCCTTGCCGTCCTGCACGAACGAGAGCGTGATCGGCGTTGTGCACGAGGAGGACAGAAACAGGATCCATAGAAACGAGCCGTCTGACATTGCGTCAATGGTCCCGAGGCGTTCGCGGACGCGAGCGATCGCGCCATTCGGCGTCGTTCTCGGACATCGTCTCGGGTATGCGTCCCGTCCCGACGGCCGCGGTGTGCTGCTCGTCGACGTCACGATGGCTGCGCGAGGGTGGCGAGGGTGATGGTTCGGCGGGCTTGATAGTTGCACCCAGCGGCGGTGAATCGCCGGGAGTACGCGTCGAGGCGCTCGGGCCGCTGCTCGTGGAGCGCCTTGGCGCGCTCGACGATGGTGGCGACGATTTCGTTGCCGTACGTCGCTTGCGCGGCACGCCGCAACCGCTCGCCGGCGTCGGGTTGGGCGGTGAGCACGCTCGCTTCGGCCCAGGCCGCGATGTACCACGGCAGCCAGGCGTTCCGGACCGGGTGGGCAACGGGGGCGGGGGGCTCGGGTGTGTTGCCGAGCAGCTCGTTGGCGACGTGTGGCTGGTCGAGGTGGAGGGCGAGGAAGGCGTCGAGCGTGACCTTCCAGAGGTGCACGTGCTGATCGAACCGCTCCGGTGGCGGGAGCAGGGCTTGGGTGATCTCGATCCATCGGTCGCGGGCGTCCGGGTCACCGAGCATCCCGTGCACTGTCGCCGCGGCGTACGCACCGATGGCCAGGTTGCTGGCGACCGGTGTGCCGGCTCGCCGCCAGTCGCGCTCGAAGAGTTCAGCGTTGGCAACGACGACATCGAAGTCGCCGGCGATGGCGTCGACTTCGATGCGGCGGCCAAGGCCGATGTGGCGTTGCTCTCGGAAGTACGGCAGTGCGGCGATCGCGTCGGCGTAGTGCCGCGCTTCGGCGAGCTTGCCGATGCCGAGCTTGACACGGCAGGCCATCTGCAGGATGTCGAAGTGCTCGAACGCGCTGCGGGGCTCGATCGGCACGTTGGCGATCGCGCCGAGTCGCCGGTCGATCACCGCCGCCGCGGCGGCGAGGTGGCCAGCGTTGAGCTCGTGCGCCGCTGAGCTGGTCGAACGCTTCGCTGATGAGCAGGGCGATCATTGGTGCGGCCGGCCAGCCGCATGGCCTGTTCGGTGAGGTCGGGCGAGCGGACGTTGGCGCCGGGTGCCCAGCCGGCGGCGACTGCGATCGCCGCTTGGGCACGGGCGCCGCCCTGGGAGATGGCGCGGGCCTGGGTGAGTTGGGCGTCGACGGACGGGATGTCGATCGGGCGCCGGATGATGCCGGGAGCGCGGTATTGCAGGGCGGCGGCGGCGGCGAGGTCGTACGCCGCGTCATCGGCGGCGCCCGACGCCAGCGCGACGTCGGCTGACTGGATCAGCAGGTCGATGGTGTCGCCGCCGACGTTGCGCCCCGCAGCGGCACCGGCGGCGAGCCGCAACCAACGACAGCGCTCGCCGGGTTGGCCGGCCAGCAGGGCAGCTTCTTGGTAGCGACGTTGGGCCTCGCCGGGATGACCACGCTGGAACAGCACGTCGGCGAGCAGGCCGGCCATCGTGATCGCGGCGACGGGCGACGCCCTGGCCTGGTCCGCCCATGCCAGCGCGGCCCGGGCGTCGTCCAGCACGTCATCCACCTGGCTGCACCACCGTTCGTCACCCGGCGCACGGGCGAGCAGATCATCGAGACGACGGCGACACCACTCGAGGTGGGCGTCACGTAGGGCGACTGCCTCGCCAACGGACTCGGCGGCGTCGATGGCGTACTGGCGGATCGTCTCCAGGACGCGGTAACGCATCGGCGACCCGGCCTTCAGCGCTGCCAGGTTCCAGTCGACCAGGTGGGCCAAGGCGTCGAGGACAGTCGGGGATGGCTGTCGGGTGACGGCGCAGATGGCGTCGAGGTCAGCGGGGGCGGCGAACGTCGCCGCGGCGCGCAGCACCGCCTGCTCGTCGGGGGCGAGCAGCTCGTAGCTCCAGTCGATCGCCGCACGCAGGGAGCGGTGCCGGTCGTCGGCTCGGGCGCCGATGTCGAGGATGTCCAGGCGCGACCCGAGAGCGCCGGCGAGCGCCTGGAGGCCGAGTCCGGGGACTCGGGCCGCCGCCAGCTCGATCCCGAGCGCCATGCCCTCGAGGGCGGCGCAGATCTCCGCGATCGTCTCCCGATCGGCGGCGCCGCTCGGGCGGTCGGCACCGGCCAGCGACCATCCGCTCGATGAACAACGCCACCGCGTCGTCGGCGCCGGCGGCGTCGAGCGAGAGGCCGGGGACGGAGACGACATGTTCGAACGGCAGCATCAGCCGCAGACGGCTGGTGGCCAGGACGTGCAGCGAACGGCAGTCGCTGAGCAGCCGCTCGAGCCAGGTGCGGGCGGCGTCCTGGACGTGCTCGCAGTTGTCGACGACCAGGAGGCAGTTGCGGTCAGCGAGCGACCTGATGAGCGCCTCTTGGCGCGTGGCAGCCGACGTCTCGGGCACGTCCGCCGCGTCGGCGATGGCTTCGACGACCCTGTCCGGTTGGGTCACCTTGACGAGGTCGACGAAGACCACGCCGTGCTCGAACCGGGCGGCGACATCCTCGGCGGCGGCGAGCGCCAACCGGGTCTTGCCGACCCCTCCGGGACCAGTTGCGGTGACGAGACGGTGCGATCGGACGGCAGTGGCGAGCTCGGCCCGCTCCGCTGTCCGTCCGATGAACGAAGTGAGTGGGATCGGCAGCGACGACCGACGGTCGGTCGACACGGCCGCGGCGAGAGGTTGGCGGGCCAGCGCCCTGCGGTCGGGCGCGCCGAGCTTGCGCAGCAGCGCCGACACGTGCGTCTCGACCGTGCGGACCGAGACGAACAGACGGTCGGCGATCTCGGCGTTCGTCAGGTGTTGCTGCACGAGGGCGAGCACCTCAGCCTCCCGCGGCGTCAACGCGCCCCCCGGCATCGTCGGCGGTGACGAGGCCACCTACTGAGTCTGTCAGTCACACGCCTCCCGGGTCCGCGAGATGTCGCGGAGGCGGGTCTCCGTGGTCGCCACGGAGACCGGAACCCGTGATCTCCCCCGATGTGCCGGATCGGGCGGTGGTCGACAGTGCGACGTGCACCCATGTCACCAGGAGGTACCGCCATGACCGTCACCGACCGCCCGGCTCGCAACGGCGTCGACGTTCCCACGCTTGTTCGCCACGCTCGACGCCGTGAAGGCGAACCCGGAGATCGCCAAGTTCCAGTTCCGCGCCACCAACCGTTGGGTCAGCGGCACCCACAACCGCTCGACGATCCACGGGTTCTACGGGGCGATGCAGGAGATGACCCACACCGAGTCCCACAGCTACGACGCCGACCACCCCGCAGTGCTGGTCGGCGCCGACAACGGCCCAACTCCGGTCGAGTACCTGTTGCACGCGCTGGCCGCCTGCCTCACCGCGGGGATCGCCAACATCGCCGCCGCCCGCGGACTGGACCTCCACGAGGTCCACTCCACCGTCGAGGGTGACATCGACCTGATGGGCCTTCTCGGGCTCGACCCGAGCGTGCGCAACGGCTTCCAACAGATCAAGGTCTCCTTCACGTTGCGCGGCGACGACCCCGCAGGCCCTGCGGCGCATCGTCGAGCAGTCCCAGGCCCGATCGGCCGTGTTCGACATCATCACCAACGGCGTGCCGGTGTCGATCGAGGTCGACGCAGCCCAGCCATGAGCAGCGACGCCGACGTTGTCGTCGTCGGCGCACGGGCAGCCGGCGCGTCGACCGCCATGCTCGCGGCGCGTGCCGGCTTGTCCGTCCTCCTCCTCGACCGCGATCGACCCGACGCCGACACCATGTCGACCCACGCGCTGATGCGCGGCGGCGTGGTCCAACTCGCCCGCTGGAACCTCCTCGAGCAGATCATCGCCGCCGGCACACCGGCGATCCGGCACACGACGTTCCACTACACCGGTGCCGACGTCACGCTCGCGATCAAGCCATCGGCCGGCGTCGACGCGCTCTACGCGCCTCGACGCACGCTGCTCGACCCGCTACTCGTCGACGCCGCACGCGCCGCCGGCGCCGTGGTCCGCCACCGCACCGCCGTCGTCGGCCTGCGCCGCGACGACCGCGGCCGGGTGACCGGCCTCGAGATCCGCGATCGCGACGGTCGGATCGTCACCGTGCACGCCCGGCTCGTCGTCGGCGCCGACGGCCGCCGCTCGACAATCGCCCGGCTGACGGCAGCGCCGCTGACCCACGCCACGACCCACACCAGCGCCTTCGTCTACGGCTACTGGTCCGACCTCGACGCCGAGGGCTACGAGTGGGCGTACCGGCCCGGCGCCGCCGCAGGGTTCATCCCGACCAACCATGACCAGACATGCGTGTTCGCCAGTGGGCCGACACCTCGCGTCGGTCGAGGTGGGCACGCGGTCCTCCGCTCGCTCGTCCAGCAAGCCTCGCCGGACATGGCGGAACGGTTGCACGCCGCGATTCCACCCCCAGCGACGAGAACCTTCGTCGGGCAGCCCGGTCACCTCCGCCGACCCTGGGGGCCCGGCTGGGCGCTCGTCGGCGACGCCGGATCTTGGAAGGACCCGATCAGCGCCCACGGCCTCACCGACGCCCTACGCGACGCCGAACTGCTCGGGCGAGCCATCATCGCCACGTCCATCGACGAGCAACGCGACGAGCACGCCTTCGGCACCTACGAGCGCACACGGAACCGGCTCACCGTCCCGATCCTCACCGCCGCCGACGAGATCGCCAGCTTCCAATGGAACGACGACCGCATCGCCGAGCTGCTCCTCGAACTCAACGCCGCGATGAACGACGAACTCGACGTCATCACCGCCTTCGACCATCGACAACCGATCCACCCGCCCGCGATCGCCGCTCAGGCGACACACTGACCATCGGAGACTGCGACTATCTCAGCAGGTATCCGATACCGCGTCCGCGAACGCTCGGTGAGCATTCCGTCCCCAATCCGAAGTGCCGTCCCTCCGGCAAGCCGGCTCAAGACGCGAAGGTCCGACTCGCGGCGTCCGGAAATGCACGGTTCGAAGAGGATGATCGCGTCCTCCAAGCGCCGTTTCTCGACACTCGGTCGTTCGCCGCACGACGTCCGACTTCCCCGATACACCGCGGATCCAGGCGGCCGACCTGGTGGGCGACGAGTCGAAACCCCGCACAGCGAGGAGCTGAGAGGACGACTACCCCCAAACCTGTGACGCCGTGGGGGTTCGAGTCGGTCCCGAACTTGACCACATGCTCTGAGCAGGGAGAACACGGTGTAGGTGTGTCGGAGGGCGACACAAACCCCAAGTACACGCGACCCCTGGCAGGCATGGCTCGTTGCCGCGTGAGCAAGGCACCCTCCCACCGACATGAACGGTGCGCCGCTCCCACTACCTCATGGAGGTCAAGATCGAACCGCCCGGCACAGATGGCCGGGCCCACGTCGCGAGCTCTTGTACACCCGGGTCTCCTCGGAGGGGCGCCTTGTACATTGCTCCACGCTGTTCGTGGCCATCGAGATCTGCCCACAGGCTGCCACGAACGGTCCATCGCGAGCCATCTCCGACAGCGATGGGAGTCGACGACGCGATGGTCCTCAAACCGGCGTTTGGTGGCACGCCTCCACGCTTCGCTGGAGAGCGATATGGGGCACCCGGTAAGGGACGAAATGCAGCGGTCCTGACAGCCCGTAGGCCGCGTTACTGCCCGCGCGTAATCGGCGGCTCCTGGCATCCTCCACCGGCGCTTCGAGGATGCCTGCACGGCCCTTGACTGAGCGGTACCGGGCGCGGAAGTCGGACATCGCGTCGCGAGCGACCGACTGTAGAGGAGGCCGGCCCGACGAGAAGTCCGACGTACGATCGGCATGTGCCGACCGCCGAGATGATCGCCCAGGCCGTTGGGTCTTACGTCGAGTTGGCCGCGCACGGCAGCGCTGACGAGCTGGCCGCGCTCTACGCCGACGACGCGACCGTCGAAGACCCGGTTGGCGGCGAAGTTCATCGCGGCATGGAAGCGATTCGCGGCTTCTGCCACGCGGTGAAGGATGGCCGATCGTTCGAAGTCGGCCTCCTGTCGCTCAACGTCGCTGGCGGCGAAGCAGCCTTCCACTTTCAGGTCACCACCGACGGACGCCGCATGGATGTCATCGAGGTCATGACCTTCGACGACGATGCCAAGATCACATCCATGCGGGCTTACTGGGGGCCATCGAACATCGTCGCGCTGTAGCTCTGAGGCGGTGGTCGTCCGACTCCCATCCACGACCAAGCAACAGCGTGCTTCCCGCTGGAGGCGCGGCGCCTGCTCGTCGGATGTCCGACGCCGAAGAGATGGCGACGTCCCGAGGCGAACCGCTGGGTGAGTCCGAGAGACGGAGCCTGAGTCTGCACCGCGCATCCCGGATCGCCGGGAACCGGCACTCGGTCCGTGAGTCTCCCGGGCTGTCGCTCGAAGCTCGCGATCGCTGCTGGCGGGAAGTGCGACGCGGGCTGCCCGGCAAAGACGACGCAGCGGGGCGACGAGCTCGATCGTCACCGGCAAGGGGGTGGATCTCAGAAGATCGGGAGGATGGGGTCCTTCCCGGCGAGTACGCGCCCGGCGTCGGCACGAAACGCCTGTGCCGGGGGCTGCTCGAACGTCGTGGCGATTGCGTGGATGTCCCGCATCGACCGTTCGAGCGGGTTCGGGGTGCCGTACACGGCGCTGCCGGAGGATCGGTAGAGGTTGCTGACGGTGGTCCTGGCGGTGTCGAACACGTGGAACAGCAGCGACCACCACCTGGCCCGGAGCGCCAGCGATGGCTGCTCACCGCGACTGGCGGCCGCCCAGAGGTCGTCGGCGACGGTGCGCAACCCGGCGGAGAGGCATTCGATCGTCGCCGCGCTGTCGGCGAGGGTCTGTTGCAACCGGCCCGATTCGATGTATGGCGTACGGGTCGGATCGGCACCGACCTTGTTGGCGACGAGTTCGACGCAGCCATCCATCGCCGCCCGCAGAGCGCCGATGACCATCGCCGCGCACGGCATCCACAGAGTGACGAATGGCGCCACTCGAAACGTCGGGCGATCGAGTCGCGGCGGCTGCGCCAACGACACCACCCGTTCGTCCGGCACGAAAACGCCCTCCCCCGTGACGGCGTTCGAGCCGGTACCGCGGATCGCCGAGGCATCGACCCAATTCGACGTGACGGTGAGGTCGCTCATCGGCACGACGAACGCGAACATGCCCGCCTCCGGCGTGTCGGCGTCAAGGCCGAACGCAGTGCACCATCGGGCGTCCGCGGAACCGGTCATAAACCGGAAACGGGCATCAACCCGCCACCCGCCATCGACTCGCGTGGCATCGATGTCGGTCGCGGCGCCGCTGAGCCCGAACGGCCCGTCGGCACCACCAAGCACGTGATCAGCGACTTCTGGCGACAGGAACGCCCCCATCAACTCCGTGATCGTCGAGTTCATCGCGATCCAGCAGAACGCCGGATCCGCCCATCCGAGCCGCTCGAAGACGTCGACCAACTCCGGCAACGACACCTCACCACCGCCCACTTCGTGTGGTGCGACCAACAACCACAACCCTGCCTCCGTCGCCGCCCGCCGGACCTCCGGCGTCATCCGGGCAGCAGCGTCGGACTGCGCCCGGTTGGCAGCAACAACCTGACAGACACCACCGAGATCCATAGCCCCTCTTCCGTCCCCCGGACACCAGGGGGACACCGTAACCCCCGGATCTTGCTTGAGGCGGCCGAACAGTTGTGCAACGCCGCGGAATGTCCCGCCCGCGCCAAGGCAGCCGGCCAGCTGCTGTCCACAAACGACGTCAACGAACTTCACATCAGGCGTCCTCAACCGCCGGCTCCATGGCGCTCGCCGACCCGCCGATAGTGCCGGGGCGGCCGAGCGCCATCGGAGCGACCTTCCGCCTGCGGTGCCGTCGCAACACCGGCGACGGATCCGAGCTCGACCTTTGACCCGCAGGTGAATGACGTCGGGGCGGCCCTCGGCGGCTGCGTTGCCGACGACGGCCTGTGCCGGGTTCACATGCCGATCGACGTGATCGAACGGACGCGGTTGGTCGAGGCCGCGATGCCGGGCGCTCGCAGGCGTCGCTCGCCCTGACCTGTACCCGCCGGGGCCAAGGTCGCAGCGGTTCGCTTGGCCGACATGGATGGATCGCGCTCCTTGCACGTGTGCAGTCCGCCCTCGCGAGGCAGCGAGCATGCCGGCGCCGGGGATGTCCGCTAACAATCGATGTGTGAGGACCTCGCCGGCTCGGGCGTGGGCAACCATTCGGTTTGTCAACTGCTTGAGCTCGGCCAGGGAGGTCCTCGATGAGCATGGAATTTGGGCTGGATCTGCATCGTCAGCAGATCACGTTCGACGCGCTGGAGACGGAGTCGGGCGAGGTCTGGAGGGGCAGGGTGTGGCAGCCCGACCGGGAGCGGTTCCGGCGTTGGTTGTGTCGCGACGTCGCTCGTCGGGCCGACGGTCAGCCGGTGGCGATGGCGGTGGAGGGCTGCACTGGGTGGCGGTACGTCGTCGAGGAGATCGTCGCCGCCGGGTTCGAGGCGCATCTGGCGGAGCCAGCCGACACCCAGGCGGCGCGGGGCCGCAAGCACCACGCCAAGACGGATCGCTCCGACGCCCGGCTGTTGCGCGAGTTGTTGCAGTCCGGCGAGCTGCCCGAGTCGTGGATCCCGCCGACGGACGTCTTGGAGTGGCGCGAGCGGGTGCGGCTCTACAAGTCATTGGTCGATCAGCGACGAGTGTGGATCCAACGGATCCACGCCGAGCTGTTCCAGCACGGCGTCGCCGTCCCCGAAGCCGCGATCCGCTCGACCGCAACCCGCGACTCGTTGCTCAGCGACGAGGTGGACCTGACGACAGCCGGTCGGCAACGGATACGGGTCGGCTACTCGATGCTCGAGGCGACCGACGTCGAGGCACAGTCGTTGAAGCGGGACCTGCAACGCTTCGGTCATCGTCAGCCGGCCTGCCGTGCGTTGGTCGAAGCGACCTACGGCATCGGCGGTCTCATCGCCGTGGCGGTGTGGTCCGAGCTCGGCGACTGTCGACGCTTCTCACGTTCCGAACAGGTCGTGCGCCACAGCGGTCTGGACGTCAAGGTCGACTCCTCCGACCGCCACCGAGCCCATGGCTACCTCACCCGCCAGGGGCCGCCGACGTTGCGTTGGGCTTTGTTCGAAGCAGCGATGAACGCGTCGCACCGGCGCAGCCCAGACCACGCCTACTACAGCCAGGTAAAGGACCGCCACGACGGCAAGCTCGCCGCGATCTCGGTGGCCCGCCAGTTCGCCCGACGCTGCTACCACGTGCTGCGCAACCTCGATCCCGACGTCGTGTACGCGATGCCGGCCTGACCAACACCGTCGGTTCCGGCGGTCGGGGTCGACCACATCAACATCACGGGTCTCCACCGCGGTCAGCTCCTGCCACCGGCGTGCCCGCCAGCCACCGTGCTGGACGGCCTGCAAACACTGACGCGACCGCGCTTCCCACCCACGGGGGACACCCGATCACGATTGTTGTCGCCGACGACATCACGTTCGTCGAGCACCTAGGAAACGCAGGGCGCCCCCACGCCGCCGTCAACCGGCCCATATCCAGCATGCACCGGCCCTCGGATTGCTCAAGGTCGTTCGTCCTCGCTCCGCTGCGGGCGCTCCACCTTGACGAACACCTGCGGCCCGGAGCACTGCTCGCCGAGAGGGCCTTGACATCCCGGGCTCAAACAGGAAACGACGCCGAGTATCGCGTCGGGCCGCGTCCGATACGCCGGAATTCGGTCGGTGCCGGACCGGGGTTGGGTGTCGCCGTCTCGCCCGCCCGTTGTTCGGTGCGGGACGGTGGTGTGTCAGTCGTCCCTGCGGAAGCTCGTTGGGCGGCCGATCTGCCCGTTCGGTGCTCGGCGGCGACGGTCATGCTGAACGCTGTTTGTGTGTGGCGGCGCGCTGCGAACGCCGCAGCCGGTCCGGGCCACAGCTGGCCGTCGGTAGCGCCTCGCGGTTCGGGGGTGCTTCGGCGCGCAGCTGGTACGGTCGCCGGGTAGGTCGTCGAGGCGGGGGGGCGAGATGGACGCCGATGTGGCGGTCGTTGGGGGTGGTGTCGCTGGGGCGGCGGCGGCGGCGCGGCTCGTGACGGCTGGGCTCTCGGTGGTCGTCCTCGAGCGTGAGACGGTTTTCGTTGACCGGGTCCGCGGCGAGGGTCTGGTGCCGTGGGGTTTCGATGACGCTGTTGCGATGGGGTTGGGCGAGGTCGTGCTTGGGACGCCTGGGGCGACCTCCATCGCACGTTTCGTTCCGTATGACGAAGAGATGAGCATCGCCACCGCAGAACGGTCCTTCGTCGACTTGACGGCCGTGCGCCCTGGCTCGGTTGGGATCGTGGCGGTGGGTCATCCTGAGCTACGCCAGCGTTTGATCGACCATGCTGCCGATCGGGGTGTGACCGTCGTTCGGGGGGTTGAGCACGTGTCGGTCGGCTCTGGTGATGCGCCTGTTGTCGGCTATGACGAGGGCGGCAGGCGGCGCGAACTGAAGTGCCGCTTGGTGATTGGCGCCGACGGCAAGGATTCGACGGTACGGCGTCAGCGTGAGATTCGTCTTCGCGTGACGGAGCCCCGGGTGGTCTTGACGGGGATGCTCGTTGACGACGGCGGGGTGTGGGATCGATCGGTGGCAACGATCGGGATCGTGGGCGCGTTCCAGTTCTTCGTGATCCCTCGCGGACAGAACCTGGTTCGGCTGTACCTCGGTCATGTCCGGTCGAGCGGCGACGGGTTCGTGGGCCCGGATCGGGGCCAACGGTTCCTCGAGCGCGTTCCGCTTCGACTGCTTGCCGCATGCCGACGCGCTCAGCGCGTCACAGGTGGTCGGTCCGTGCGCCAGCTACGAGATGACTGACAGCTGGACCGACGATCCCACGGCGCCAGGGATGGTGCTGATCGGCGACGCTGCCGGGTGGAGCGATCCCGTCATCGGGCAGGGATTGGCCGTGGCCTTGCGCGACGCTCGGGTGCTGACAGACGTCCTCTTGTCGAGCGAAGCATGGGATTCCGGCTCCCTGCGTGAGTATGTCGAGGAGCGCTCCGAGCGGATGCGCCGCTTGCGGTTCGTTGTCGCGCTTGGGTCGATCCTGGGAGCGTTCGGCGTCCCAGATCGACGCGAACGCCGTTCGCGAATGCAGGCACGGCTCGCCGAGAGCCCAGCGCTGGCGATGGCCACGCGGGCGGGCTTCGCCGGACCATGGAACGTGCCCGCCCACGCGTTCGAACCGAACGCACTCGCGATGCTGACCCTCGCCTGACCGTTTACACCGGTGATGCATCGCGCCCCGCGCGTGATCCCACCCGCAGCCGAAGGTTCGCTCGCCACGACACTCCTGCGGGGAACCACGTCGTCGCAGAGCCCTCCATCCGCGCCCCGAACGTCGCCCGAGCCGTGTAGCCGACAAGAACGCTGAGTAGGCGGGGCTCGCCGTGTCCTAGACCGCCGGGACGTCGACATCGTGAGTGCCGCAACTGAGCCGCTGACGACGACGGCTGTAGGTTCCGCCGATGGCACGTCGCGTGGATGGCCGGTGGCGGATCGTGGAGATGGACCTGTGGGACCGCGAGGCGATCGACCTCGTCGGCCCAGCCTTCATCGAGATCACCGCGGAGGGGCGCGGCTCGTTCCGGTTCATCGCCGTGGAGGGGTTCATCGACGCTCGGCACGTCGACCTCGACGGAAGCCCAGCGGCGGAGTTCAGTTGGGACGGATACGACGAAGGGGACCATGTCTCGGGTCGAGGGTGGGTGCGTCTGGACGAGGATGGCTCGCTGCGTGGTCGCCTCTTCATCCACTCTGGTGACGACTCCGGCTTTCGCGCGGTCGCCGCAGACCTGTCCGAGTAACGCGGGAGCAACTCTGAGCGCCCGCGCGACCTAACGCCGGCTTGATCGCATCCGCGCGGGCGTTACGACGGTGAGTGCTTGCTGCCGCGAGCACTACGAAGGGGCGATCTGTGCTGTTTCGGGGCGGGCGCGCGAGTTACGCAGGGTCGCCGCGGTCGCGCCCGAGCTGCCGTCATGCGCTACCTGACCGTGCGGAGGTACCCGCACAGATCAGCGCCACGGAGCCGGCGTTTGGTGGCATGCCTCCACGCTGGGCTTGGTGAGCGATATGGGGCACCCGGTAAGGGATGATCTGCAGCGGTGGGGTGGCTGCCCGCAGGACGCGTTGCTGCGCGCGGATTATCGGCTGCTCGTGGCATCCTCCACCGGCGCTCATGCGGCGCGGTGGTGAATGACGGAGCGAGCGGTGTCGGATGGACGTTCTCGGACACCGAACGATGCTGTCCGGTACCGGCTGCACGCCCGGTCGGCTCGTCGTTCGGTGCAGATCGTCGACGGACGCAAGCCCCTGCTCGACGCCATTGCCGAACGGCGGCTCCGGCGGTGCGACGCCGCCACGGTCGGTGTCGTCCTGTGTGAGCACAAGAGTCCAGCTCCGTCCCGCCGAGATCAGGCCGAACGCCGGGCGATGGAGCGCGGGTGTTCGCGAGCCTCAGCGCACTGGACGCGGCAAGGGCCGGCTTGGCGTGACCGCGTGCACGAGGCCCGAGCGATGCGCAGCTCCCGTTCGGGAGACGGCCCGGCGAACACCCGCGACCATTTGCGACGTCGGCCGGCGGGTGCAAGAGTGAACAGGTTCGGGGGTATGGGGAGGTAGGGCGGTGCGTCGATCGTTTGTTGTCTTACTGGTCGCGGTGGTGATGTCCGCAGGCTTGGGGCTCACGACTGCGTCTGCTGCACCGGGCGCGGACACCGATCCGGGCCCGCTGGACGCCTACACCGCTGTCGTGCAGCCGGCCCAGCTTCCCTTGATCGCCCAGCAGGGCATCGACGTGAGCGGCCAGCGAGCGGTCGCCAACGGCATCGAGCTCGACGTCGTCCTCGACCAGGCCCAGGCCGACCGGCTACGGGGTAGGGGAGTCGACCTGAAGCTCACCCGGGTCAAGGGGGGCAAGACGGTGCGGGAGTTCGCGGCGGAACAGGCCGCCAACGGCTTCAACGTCTGGCGCTCGTATGACGAGCCCGGCGGCATCCGCGACCAGCTCTACGCCGCGGCCCGCGACAACCCGCAGCTGGTGAAGCTCGAGGTCCTCGGGCACACCGGCCAGGGTCGCGAGATCATCGCAGTCAAGCTGACCCAGGGCGCTCGGGGCACACCGGACGGTACGCGTCCAGCCGTCCTCTACAGCTCCACCCAGCACGCTCGTGAATGGATCTCCACCGAGGTCAACCGGCGGCTGATGAACCACTACATCGACGGGTGGCGGGCCAACGACCGTGACGTCCGCAAGCTGCTGCAGACGACCGAGCTCTGGTTCATCCTCGTCGCCAATCCTGACGGCTACCAGTACACGTTCGACCACGAGCGGCTGTGGCGGAAGAACCTCCGCGACAACAACGGAGACGGACAGACCCAGGTCGGCGACGGCGTCGACCCCAACCGCAACTTCCCCAACCACTGGGGCTGGGACGAGGAGGGGTCGTCGGCCATCCAGTCCAGTGACACCTACCGGGGCCCGGGGCCGATGTCGGAGCCGGAGACCCAGGCGATGGTCGGCCTCCTCGACCGGATCGGGTTCGCCTTCCAGGTCAACTGGCACTCCGCCGGGCAGTGGCTGCTCTACGCGGAGGGCTGGCAGACCGGCACTCCCACCGCGGACGACCCGATCTACTACGCCATGTCCGGCAACCTGGACGCCCCGGCGATCGCCGACTTCCACCCGGGCCTGAGCTCGGACGTCCTGTACGTCACGAACGGTGAGACCACCGACTACGCGCACGCCGTCACGGGCACGCTGGCGTGGACCCCGGAGCTCTCCGAGGGGTGCGACAACTGCGGGTTCGTGTTCCCCGACGACGACGCACTGGTGCAGGCGGAGTTCGATCGCAACCTGCCGTTCGCCAGCTCGGTGGCCAACTCGGCGGTCGACCCCGATGACCCGAAGACGGTCACGGGGATCCAGACCAAGCCCTTCTACATCGAGAGCGAGGACCCGTACAAGCGCGGCAACCCCGGCGTCCACCTGAGCTTCGCCAGGTCGTACGGTGACCCGCAGCCGGTCGCCGTGATCGCCAAGCGCAGCCTCGGCGCCGTGGAAGTGAAGTATCAGATCAACGGCGAGGGGCCGGTGCTGTCGGCACCCACGTCCGAGTGGGACGACGGGTTGAGGTACAACCCGGCGTCGGTCTACTACCACCAGATGCGCGGCGTGGTGACCGGCACCGACCCCGGCGACTCGGTCGAGGTCTGGTTCGAAGGCGGCGGCGAGGTCAGTGACTCGTTCACCTACCAGGCCGTCTCCGAGAGTGATAACCGCGTGCTCGTCGTGGCGGCCGAGGACTACACCGGCGCCTCGCCGGTGCAGGATCCGGCAGGCCCGCACTACGTCGACACGTACACCGCCGCCTTGGCCGCCAACGGCCAGCAGGCTGATGTCTACGACATCGACGCCGCCGGGCGGATCGCCCCGGACGCCCTCGGAGTGCTCAGCCACTACGAGGCCGTCCTCTGGGAGACCGGAAACGACCTGGTCACCCGCACCGCCGGCCGCGCCGGCGGCAATGCGGACCGGCTGGCCCTCGACGAACTGCTCGAGTTCCGCTCGTACATGAACGAGGGCGGCAGGGTGCTCCTCGCAGGCGACTCCGCCGGCCAGCAGTACGTCATGGCGCAGCTCTACGACCCCAAGGGCGAGATCGCCTGCAACCCGCTTCCTGCGGGCACCGACCCGCGGCGCTGCCTGCCCTTGTTCGGCTCGTTCGGCGGTGGCGACACCACCAACGACGTGCTGCAGTACTACCTGGGCGGCTATGTCGCCGTGGCCAATGATGGTCACGTCGGTGGCGTCGCGTTCGACTCGGTGGGCGTCGCCGAGCCGTTCACGGACCTCGCGTGGGGCCTCGACGATCCGATCTTCGCGGGGAACACGGTCCGGAGGTCATCGTTCCTTGCGACGAGCGGCATCCTGCCGGTCGACCGGTACGCGCAGTTCGACAGCTGGGCCGCGGCGCGGTACGACAAGCCGGGCGGGCCGTTCGACCCGCACACCGGAACCCAGTACGTCTACTCGCAGATCGCCGACGTCTCCTACAAGCGGCTCACCCGCGAGGTCGCCGTCCCGGCGGGTGGCGGTTCGATGACGTTCTGGACGTCGTACGACACCGAACCAGCGTGGGACCACCTGTTCGTGGAGGCCCGTACTCCCGGCGGTGACGACTGGACGACGCTTCCGGACGCCAACGGTCACACGACGACGGCGACCGGCCAGAGCTGCCCCGCGGGCTGGGTCGAGCTGCACCCGCAGCTCGCGCACTACCAGGTGGGCCGGCGAACTGCGAGCCGGCCGGCACCACCGGCGCTTGGAACGCGGCGAGCGGCAACTCGGCGGGTTGGCAGCAGTGGAGCATCGACCTGTCGGCCTACGCCGGCAAGAGCGTCGAGATCTCCATCGCCTACGCCAGCGACTGGGCGTCGCAGGGCATCGGTGTCTTCATCGACGACATCACGCTCCCCGACGGCACCAGCACCTCGTTCGAGGCCGGCCTGGACGGCTGGGCGATCACCGGTCCGCCCGACGGCAGCGCACCCAACGTCAACAACTTCATCCGAACCGACGCATCGGGCTTCCCAGTCGGTAACGCCATCGCCACACCGCACTCGCTGCTGCTCGGGTTCGGACTGGAGGGCGTCTCGACTGAGGCCGAACGAATCGCCGTGATAGGCCGGGCGCTCGACCACCTGCTGGACTAGAGGGAACCTCCACCAACCGCAGGACCGCCGACGTGAGGTGAACGGTTCACCCAACCTCGGAGGCTAGGAACTCATACAGAGCGGGCAGGCGGGGGCGGCGCGGGATCGGCGGTCGAATCCGCTGCGCATTTCCGAGCACGCGTCCGAGCATCGCGTCCGGTATCCCGACGCCACGCGTGCGGGATCGCCGACGCTCCCGGTACGCGGAATAATCACGACCGCGTCCGGCAGCCACGTCGCTCGGTAACCGGCGGAGTGCACGCCCGGACCCGTCGCACAACGAGACCACAGGAACGCGGCGGCCTGAGTGCCGCGCCGTGCTACGTGAGCCTCCCGTCGGCACCTTCACGGTGGAGTCGAAACACGCCAGATCGACTGGGCCGACGAGGCGCTGGACTGTCCCCGAATGCGCGCGCATACCGGCGTGGGGCATCGCCCCAATGTGCCGATCGGGGACGCTCGCGCCGATCGGGGTCGGCGTCCGATACCTCGCCACACAAACGGTCAGCGCGACCGCCCAGAGGGCAGCGCGGCGCGCCGGTCGACGACGCTCGCGTCAGCGGCGGATCCGCTGCTCACGGTCGGGGACGGCGGCCAGAACGTCCGGGCCATGGGCGCATACGACTGCCGCAGTTCGAGGCCGTGCCCCCGCGGGTCATCACCACGGCGAGCGTTCGCTCCACATCAAGGTTGGTCGCCCACGAAGCCCATGAACGATCACCGCTGCGCTGGCGCTCAGGTCATGGACGCTGAGGTCGGACTGAGCGGGATCCGGCCCATCGTCCCGTCGTCGAGCTGGGTGAACGACCCCTTGTGCTGCACCGCGGTCAGCAGCTGGACGGGGATAGCGATCTACCCGAACGAGATGGTGCCGCTCCAGATTGACCTGGCCATAGGGATGGGACAGTACCTAGCCGCGGTATCGGCCAACCATGCGTCGCTCCGCCTACGGAGCGATGTCTTTGCAACACCCGGCCGACGACGTTCGTGGCGCCCGTACCTCCTGCCCGAGGGCACGCGGCTTCCCGACGCGGAGGCCTCGGCGATGCGAACGAGCCCGAGTTGGCACGGTTTTGTAACGCCGCGTCAGCTTGCCGTTCGTCCACCGCGCCTCTGTCGTGCCGGCGTACACCCGTCTCCGTTTCGAGGAGTCCGCGGGCGCGTCCGCTCGGTGGTCGCCGTCGCCGAGCAGCTGCTGCGCGAGGGTTCTCGGCAAACCAGTTCTCGAACCTTCAGGCGACCAACCTCGATGCCCGGTCAACAGGAGCTTTCGCGTTGACCTGGGCTCGACCACTTCGTCGTCTGCGGACCGAAGGTCGCGCTGAGAAAGCGCGGTCGACGTCGACGGCAAACGCCTGCGCGCTCGGTTGAGACCGCGGTCCCCATCCACCGGCGATCGAGCCTCGCCCCGCCCCGACCTGCCCGCCGGGCTGCAACCCGGCTGTGCGCGACCGGCGCTTGGTCGCCGCGTCGTCGGCCAACTCGAGGGCCTCAAGGCGACGATCCGCAAAAAACTCTCTGCCGAGGACTACTGCTTCGGCTCGAGTTGAATGATCGTCTCGCCTCGATTGTCGCTCTCTAGCCGGTGGCCCATCTCGTCAAGTACCGCCGTCCAGCCCTTGTATGTTGTCGCCTCGAAGGCATCCGCCTTGGCCTGGTCCTCCCAGACGAAGATCGCGGTGAAGAGGTCGCCGTCGGCCACGAGGTAGAAGCCAACAAACCCCTCTGCCGTTTGCACCTTAGGGAAGAACTCGGTCTCTGCCCGTCGTGTCGTCTCATCGAGACGGTCCTGATTCACTTGGCGACGGTCGATGATCGTGTACACGGTGCGTCCTTCCAGACGTCGGACGGACCCGACACCCGGGACCTGCTCGACGACCGCACCGTACCGCCTCCGAATCGACCCCGAGTACAGAGGGCGCAACAGCGACCGGGGCGGCGTCTCCGCGACGGAGGGCCGTCATCCCTCGTCGAGAGCAGCACTCTGAGTTTGAAGGCTGAGCGGACGTGGCTCAGGGGAGTGCTAGCGATCTCGTCAGGTGACGGTTGGGGCCTCGTCGAACATCGGGCCGATGGGCTTCTCGACTGTGGTTACAGTCCCGCCATGGAACCGGGCGACCTTCATCCACTTGTTCAGGCGGCGTTCAATGCCAAGGACGTCGACGCGTTGGTCGGGCTGTACGAGCCCGACGCGTGGCTCTTCGGACCAGAGGGCCCGGTGCAAGGTCACGACGCGATCCGCGCTGTTTGGGACGGCTTCGTAGCGATGGACGGGCAACTCCAGATGACCACGCAGTACGCGGTCGTGCAAGGTGATGTCGCGTTGCTGAGCAATCGGTGGACGATGCAGATCGGCGACGACGAGATGTCGGCGACCACCGCCGAGGTAGCTCGGCGGCAACCCAACGGCACCTGGCTGTACCTCATCGACAACCCTGACGGAGCCGGCGTTCTGGCCGGCGAGGCCTGACTGGTTCAAACGACCGGCCATGCCAGCCCGAGCTGTCCATGGCGCTTCACATCGGCGATCCCGGGCGCGTCGGTCAGGGTCGTGGTCGTGACCGTTGTCGGCTACCCCGGTGGTCCGAGTTGCGGACGCGCGTTCGGTGTGTCAGGTCTTGGCGGCTACGAGGCGGGTGAAGCCGATGATTCGTCGAGGTCGGCGCGCAGCGTCCGGGACTCGAGGTCGTAGGGGCTCGACCCGTTCGCTCGTGCCCCGTCGTCCCCCACGCTTCGGTCCATGTGAGCCAGTCTTCGGCTCCGTGAGGCCAGGTCGGCGCGTTCGATGCGCAGGCCGGCTTCCTCTGTCCACACGTGACCGCGCCCTGACGGCTTGGGTGTCGGCCGGCGTGGCCACGGCCGCTGCTCGCCGGTCCCCGAGCGTCCCGATGTCATCAGCGACGGCACCATCGTCTACCGCGGTCACATCCAGTTGCGAGCCTCCGGCTCACAACGTGCGCAGGTACTGCTCGATCTCGAACGGCGTGACTCGCAGGCTGGAGCGGCGCCACCCGAGCGCTTGTTGCGTAAGAACCACTCGAAGATGTGCTCGCCGAGCGACTCGGCGACCAGCTCGGAGTGCTCCATCTCGCGCAGCGTGTCGTGCAGCGATTGCCGCAGCGCAAACAGCCGCTCGGCGGTGCGCTCTTCGTCGGTGAGCTCGAAGATGTCGGCCATCGCCTCGGGCGGCAGCTCGTAGCCCTCCTCGATGCCCCTTCCGATCGGCGGCGAGGATGACCGACAACGCCAGGCACCGGTTGCACGCCGGATCAGGGGCGGTGCTCGACGCACGTCGAGCGAGCCTTGCGCTTGACCACGGGCACACGGACGAGCGCCGAGCGGTTGTTGCGCGGAAGCCTCACGTAGGCGGACGCTCGGACCCGGCACCAGCCGCTTGTAGGAGTTGACCGTCGGGTTGGTGATGGCGGTGAGCTCGTGGGCGTGCTGAAGGAGGCGGCGATGAACCCCTCGGCGACCTTCGACAGCTGGTACGAGCCCGTTGACGACACTGAGCACCAGACATCGAGGAAGTCGCGGCGGATCCTCGAGGAGGTTGCGGTCGGCGCCCGTTCGGGCGAACTCCGGCGCGGTCGCGCGGACGGCTTCGATCTTCACACCGGGCAGCACGCGACGATCTGGAACGCGCGTCCGGCACCACGCGTCGCGGCTGCCTCCTCCGATCGGTGCGGTAGAGGACGACCGGCGACGCATGATGCAGGGGTATCTTCGGACGCACTACTCGGATACCCCCGGCGACCCGATCCGGCAGGCGCGCGCTCTCTCTGTATCCCTGGGTCTCGCGCCCGAATTCAGTTTGGGACAACATGACGCCCGAACGTCAGGCGGGGATCGTCTGGCCGTTCTGTTCAGCCCACAGGCCCTGCGCCTGTTCCCAACTGATGACAGCGATCGGCGTGCCGTCCTCGTTGATGAACTGGATTGGACCGAGGAACGTCATGTAAAACTGACCGCCCTCGACAAAATACGTGCGGTCGTGCCGCGCGTTGCAGGGCTCGTAGCCGTAAGCGGGTGCCACGGCAGTAATGCCACCTGCGTGCTCACCCCCTTGCACTTCCATCACTCCCGACATGAGGAAGTACTCACCGGGGCCCATATGGATATGGCGGGCAAACGAGGCTCCCGTCGGGCAGTCGAACATCGCGGTCCAGGCGCCCATCTCAGGAGACACGTTGAGCAGTTTCCACGTGACTCCCCCCTCGCTGAACGGCTCAGGGAACGGCTGCCAGTCGAGATCATCCGTGTGGGTGTAGTCCTGCGGCAGCCTCGCCTTCATGGTGGTCGCGGACTTGTTGCGCGGTGCAACGCTCATGCGATCCTCCTCCCTCGAGGTGAGGGAGCTGACAGTACCAGTCCGAGCCCAAACCGATTCCCGGACGCGTCACAGGCGGTGCCCGGGTCGCCTCGTCGCCGGTCGCGAGTTCTCTTGCCCGGTAACGGCCGGCCCGGGATGGCGCGTGGCGCGTCGAGCGGCGGATGTGTTACGTGCGTGCGTGAGCGCACCGACCGAGAGTTCGGTCGCCGGTTCGTCGTTCGACGTGGGCCTCGGCGGACGTCGGCCGGTCGCGCCAGAGATGCCGTGATGCGCTACCTGACCGTGCGGAGGTACCCGCACAGCTCAGCGCCACGCGTCAAGCGCACGTGAGCAGTGTTGCGCTTGGGATGCGCCTGAACGTCGTTCGGCATCCCGCAGCAAGACCGTGCCCGTGACCGAAGGACGACGCCCGACGTTCGGTGGTGCCGTCATCGAGCCGGTCGAGGACGCACGTGGGGGCTCAACGTGGATGGGGTTATCGGTCACCTCGAGGCGCCCAGCACCGCTCCGCGAATTGAGGAGCGGCGACGCAGGAGCTCGCTACGACCGGAACGCGGTCATGCGGATCGAGATGAGAATGCCGGGGATGTTGGCCCCGAGCTTGGCTGCGTAGCGTGCTGGCGGGTCGACCGGGAACCAGGCCGTCCATTCTTCGTTCATGCCGGCAAAGTCGTCCGGGTCGGCCAGCAGGATCCCGACCTCCACGACGTCGGCGAGAGATGCGCCGGCGGCCTTGAGGACGGCCTCGCAGTTCGCGAGCGCCTGGCGGGTCTGCTGCTGGATGGTTGGGCCGGCCACCTGGCCGGTGGTGACGTCAACTCCGACGAGGCCAGAGACGGAGATGTGGCCACCTGCCTTGATCCCCTGGCTATACAGCGGAGAGTGCGGTGCGTCGGGTGTGCTGATGACTTCGCGCATGTGCTCCACCATCGCCAGTCGGGCCCCGTTTGTCGACCGCTCGGTTCCTCCGCACGAGCGAGCGGCTGGTCGGCCAGCCACACCCGGTCACGTCCAAGTCGCGGCGGTCTCCGACACGAAGCGACCGTGTTATCCCCGCGATTAGCGGATACCCGGTTGGCGGCCTCGCATAGGCGCGCGCACGCCAGGCGGCCGAGGCGCCGTACGTCCGCCGCCGCCCAGCCCCGACGGTTCGCGTGCAAACTGAGCCGGAAGAGCCGGGCTGCCGGGTCACATCGGGCGCCGCCCTTGGCCCAGCCGTTCCGGTGCCGACCGCGCCCGCCCTGTTGACGCCGTGATCACGCCCGGTGGGTGGCGGTGCTCAGGCGCGAGCGGACCAAGGCTGGCGCCGCGGCGGCACCGGTCAACGGTTTGAACTGGCCGGACGCGTCGGTGAGCTGTGCGTCCTCGCTGTCGCTGAGGTCGAGGTCGGCCGCTTCGGCGTTGCGCACGAGCTGGTCGAGCGATGAGGCGCCCGGGATGGCCACCACGTTGGGACGGCGGATGACCCAGGCCAGCGCGACCTGGGCCGGCGTCGCACCGTGCGTCTTCGCCACCGAGCGCAGCGTGTTCAGCAGCTCGTGACCTCGAGTGAGGTTCTCCTCGAGGAACAACGGGTTGGTGACGCGCACGCCGCCGGGCCGGTTGCTGGCGTCGTACTTGGCGGCAAGGAAACCTTGGGCAAGCGGGCTGTAGGCGATGATCAGACGGTCACTGGCGGCGGCGAACGGCACCAGATCCCGATCGGGGCTGCGCTCGGCGAGGCTGTATTCGACCTGGTTGCTCACGACGGGCGCACCAAGCGCCCGTTCGGCGCGCTTCCACCGATCGAGGGAGTAGTTGCTGACGCCAACCTGGCGGATCACACCGTCGCGCTGCAACTGGCGCATCCCGTTCATCGTCGTTCCATCGGGAACGAACGGATTGGCCTGGTGAACCTGGTAGAGATCGATGGTGTCGACCTTCAGGCGGCGCGCGCTGCGCCGGCCCCGGTCCACAACGAGCGGAGCGACCGGCATCAGCGGCCAGATCTTGGTCGCCACGAACGCTTCGTCGCGCCGGCCCGTGATCGCTCGCCCGACGATCCGTTCCGACTGGCCGAACCCGTAGATCTCGGCGGTGTCGAGCAGATTGATGCCCAGGTCCAACGCCTTGTTGGTGATCCTGAGCGCCTCGTCGTGGGCGTAGTCCCGGCCATAGCCCCACTCGCGAGAACCGAACTGCCAACAGCCGAGCCCGATCTTGGAGACTCGAACCCCGGCCACCTCGACGTACTGCATGGGCGCAACCTAGGCCCTCCGCAGCGGTTCGGCCCTCGATCGCCTCGGCTAC
The DNA here is from genome assembly GCA_963750905.1 of uncultured Acidimicrobiia bacterium. Classification (GTDB taxonomy): domain Bacteria; phylum Actinomycetota; class Acidimicrobiia; order Acidimicrobiales; family Ilumatobacteraceae; genus JALZMG01. The sequence continues at coordinate 4,883 of CAVVSE010000018.1, read as the reverse complement.
ACGGCTCTGACAGCCCCTGACCGGAAGCCGGCGGTCTCGGACCCGGGGGCCCGTGATTACAGGGCGCGGATATCGGGCTGTGCGCAGGCTGTGGACAACTGTCTTTCCGGTGCGCCTCAAGTCCAAGCGGTGCTCCAGGGGTTCGAAACCCGCGCCGTGACCGAAGCGCCGCCCAGCGGCCGGACGGCATCGTCGTTCTGGTCTCAAGCCGATCCGACTCGCCGGTAGTCGCCTCATAAACGCACCCGCTACGTGGCAGGGCACCGCCTCGGCTCATCGGGCGACATCGGGCGGTGGCTCGGCCGCGACGGTCAGGCGCACGTTGCTCGACTCGGTGGGCGTCGGCATGAGCGTCGTTTCCGGCTTCTTGCCGGCGTTCCGGAGATTGGCGAACTTGTTGAGCACATCGAACCAGAAGGCGGCGCCAAAACTGATGGCGAAAGCAGTCAGGAGCCATCCTGCGAGCGAGCTCACCCACCCGCCCGTGCCGTCGGGACGATTGGCGTCACCCCAGCCGAGGGGAAGACCCATCTCCTCTAAGCTTTCCAGTGCGTCGGCGCCCGACGTGTCATCCTGCTGGTTCTCAACTTGCGCGATCAGCCCGTCGCGAATCGCGTCGTCCGACCACAGTCGATTCGCGGCGATGATGGCATTAGCATTGAGCGCGACCGCGCTGAGCAGCCCGATCGCGAACAGGATCAACTGCGTTCGGCGCTTGTACCACCCGGACACACGCTCCATGCCCCGGTCGAACCACCGCTCGACGCCAGCGCGGAACTCCGCTGCGTCGTGGTTGGTCGACTCCCAGATCGTGGTGAGGGTCTTCTGGAGGTGAGCACTGGGGATCGCCTTGATCGTGTCCGCGACCTGCTCCTTGATCTCGTCGGCTCGCAGAGGGTCGCCGGACGCAGCAGTCGTATCGAGCAGGTTCGTGACCCCGAGCAGCGCGTTCCGGAACGAGCGTGACGCCAGGTATGAGGGCCTCGATCTCTCGCTCGCGCCATACCCGGCAACGAGCGGGCTGGCGTACAGATCTCGAACGATCTGAAGTCCGGCATCATCACGAGCGGGGCGGCTCGATCCAGTCAGGAGGTTCTTGATGCCACGCTCAAGCGTGCGCGCGCGCAGCTTGAAGATCCCGGCGATGGCCTCATTGAGCGCGCTGGCCACAATGCTCAACAAGAAGAAGAGGAACGACAACCCGATGACGACTTCAACGACAACCCAGTTCACCGGTCCTCCTTCAGCCTGAATGACACGCGCCCCGAGATCGTCGCCCGAGGGTGTCTCCTCGTCCGTGATCCGGGTTGCGTCGCGCAGAGTTGGCCGACGTACCACGGTCTCGTACGGGGCTGATCATGTCTGCCTCTGGTGAACAGTCTCGGAACGTCCGCGCAACAATGATGCAGACGTCGCCCGAACTTGTCTAGAAATTTCTGCTGGGCGTGAGGTTGGGCCTTCGTAGTGGTCCAGGTGTTGTGCGAGTCCGATGCCCGAGAATGGCAGGGAGGAACCGCAGCACCATGACGAGGAAGCGCCGGCGGCACACGCCGGATCAGATCATCCGCAAGCTGGCCGAGGGCCACAAGCAGCTCGCCGCGGGACGTCGCTGGAGGAGGTGTGCCGGCATCTGGAGATCGCCGAGTCGACGTGGCATCGCTGGCTCGCCCAGTACGGCGGGATGAAGGCCAACGACGCCAAGCGGCTCCGCGAGCTGGAGGGTGAGAACGCCCGGCTGAAGAAGCTGCTCGCCGAGGCCGAGCTGGACAAGTCGATGCTCAAGGAGCTCGCCGAGGGAAACTTCTGACCCCGACCCGTCGCCGCCGCGCCGTGCAGGCGCTGCGGGAACGGTTCGGGGTCTCCGAACGCCGAGCCTGTCGGGTGGTCGGTCAGCACCGCTCCACCCAACGCCTCGCCGCGCCCGTCATCGACGACGACGAGCAGCGGCTGCGCGAGTTCCTGCGTGACTTCGCCCGCCGACGACCACGCTGGGGATGGCGTCGGGCAGCCAAGGACGCTCGCCGGGCCGGCTGGCAGGTCAACGACAAGCGGATCCGACGGTTGTGGCGCGACGAGGGCCTGAAGGTGCCCTACAAGCGGCGCAAGAAGCGCCTCACCGGCGATCGGCACCCATGTCGGGGCGATGTGCCCGATCCGCCCGAACGCCCTGTGGGCGCATGGACTTCCAGTTCGACGTCACCATCGACGGCCGCACCATCAAGCTGCTCAACGTGATCGACGAGTTCACCCGCGAGTGCCCAGCCATCGTCGTCGCTCGTTCCATCGACGCCGACGCCGTCGTCGCCACTCCTCGACCGCCTCGCCGCCCAGCGCGGTGCGCCGGGGTTCGTCCGGTTCGACAACGGTCCCGAGTTCATCGCCCACGCCGTCGCTGACTGGTGCCGGTTCAACGGGGTCGCCACCGTGTTCATCGACCCCGGCTCGCCATGGCAGAACGCCTGGATCGAGTCCTTCAACGGCCGGCTACGCGACGAGCTGCTCAACAGCTGGCAGTTCGACAGCCTCCTCGAGGCCCGCGTGATCATCGAGGACTGGCGCATCGACTACAACGAGCACCGACCCCACACCGCCCACGGCGACCTCACCCCCACCGAGTTCGCCCAGGCCTGGGCCGGCCATCAACCAGAAGCCGCATAGCGCCTGGACCACTCAACGGGTCCCCCTCAGTGCCGCCGTGGGGGAGTTGGGACCGGAGAGTGGGCTCCGACGGCACAGCTCCTGTGAGCTGCACTCGCCGATCGAGTAGAGATCCTCGCCGCCCGAGGCACCGAAACCGTCGAAGGTGAGGAGGCGGGATGAAACGCGGGCGCCACGATCGCCGTAGAGCCACGCTGACAGATCGCGACGGTCACTGGCAACGACGAGAAGACCCGCACGACGGCCCGGCCTCGACAACCTGCGGCCACGAGAGCGTCCACGCCGCTGGGTGATCGGACCACGGCGCGCGACCGAGATGTGACCGAACGCGAAGTCGAGACCCCTGTAGGAGGCGTGAGGAACGACGACGACGACGCCGACGACATGGACGAGCAGACGAGTCCCGAGGGCGGCGGGCAGCAGCTCTCCTTCGACCTCGATGCGCGCCAGCCACTCGCACCGGTGCTCCTGACGGAGCGTCAGGTGTGCGAGCTGCTGGGCATCGGGCGGACCACGCTGCGGTCGCTGGCGCTGCGGCCGAAGCACATCAACCGATGCGTGCGCTACCTCGCTCGCGACGTCGAGCGGTACATCGCCGGGCTCACCTGACCGGTGGCGGTCAGGCTCCGATGCGGTCGAGGAGGCGCCGCTACTGCTCGATCGTCTCCGGCAGCACGCGCAGGTGGACGACCGTGCCGGCGGGCTTCTCGACGAGGTCCACGACCTCGCAGACGGCCGGCGTGAGCTCGGAGCCGGCGACGACGACCGCGCCCGGTCGGATGATCGACGGGTCGGACGCCTCGTCGAGGAACGTCCACACGAGACCGGTCTCGTCCTCGCTGTTCAGGTCAGCTGTGATGTCGACGTGGGCCACGGTGCCTCCTCTCGGACCAGCGTACGGACCGGCCAGCGACAGCTCGAGCGCCGACGTACCAACCGTCGAACCGCGCTCACCGATCGCTGACGTCGAGCAGGGCGGCGGCTGCGGCTGCGGCCTCGGCTTGTTGGCCGGGCATGACGTGGGCGTAGGTGTCGAGCGTGAAGCCGACCGAGGCGTGGCCGAGGCGCTCGCTGACGACCTTGATGTTGATGCCGGCCATCAGCAGCTGGCTGGCGTGGGTGTGGCGGAGGTCGTGCAGCCGGATCACCGGCACGCCGGCCTCCTTCACGAGCCGGCGGAACGCCTGGCCGACGGAGTTGGGCTGCAGCGGCTCGCCGAGGTCGGTGGTGAAGACGCGGTCGCTGGCCGTGGCGGTCACGCCGAGGCGGAGGTAGCGCTCGCGCTGCTGGGACCGGTGCTGCTGGAGCGCGACCACCGTGGCCGCGTCGAGGTCGAGCGCGCGGCGGCTGCGGCGGGTCTTCGGGACGCTCGCCACCTCGACGCCGTCGACGACGGTCACCGACTGGTTCACCGTGAGGCGGCGGCGGCTGAGGTCGACGTCGGTCCAGCGGAGGCCGACGAGCTCGCCGCGGCGCATGCCGGTGAGGGCGGCGAGGCGGAACATCGCTTCGTTGCGGTTGCCATCGATCGAGCGGAGGAACGTCGCCAGCTCGTCGGGCGTCCACACCACCATCTCCGGTCCGGCGGCCCGGGCGGCGGTGAGCGTCGGGTGGGTGCTGAGGCGGACGACGTTCTTGGTGATGAGGCCCTTGCGCTCGGCGTCGTTGAACAGCTTGTTGAGCGCGGTGTGGACGTGGTTCACCGTGCGCCATCGACAGGCCGCCACCGCCGCGGCGCCCGTCGCGCAACAGGTGGGCGTAGAGCGTGTCGATGTCGGTGACCCGGATGTCCTGCAACGCCATGCCGCCGAGCCGGGGCAGGACGTACCGGGCGAGATCTCGGCGGTAGCCGGCGAGCGTCGACAGACGGCGACCTTGGTTCGCCAGGCCGTCGAGCCACGGGTCGACGAACTCGGCGAGCGTCATCCGGCTCGGGGCGACGAAGGCACCGACCTGGTGGGCGCCGAGGAAGCGGGTCAGCTCGTCCTTGGCCTCCTGCTTGGTGCGGAACGACCGCTTCGACTGCCGCCGTCGTCCGCCCTCGTTCCACGTCGTGTGGGCGACCCACGACGCCGAGCCGGCCGGCGTCGTGCGGCGGTAGATCGTGCCGCTGGCCATGCACCACCGTACCAGAGCGTTACCACGGCGTTACCACGGGCGCTTCCGACACCGACCGATGTCACGAAGGGGCCGTCTAGCTGGGCCTTCGCAGTGCCCCCGGCAGG
>CAVVSE010000017.1:0-240188 GCA_963750905.1 uncultured Acidimicrobiia bacterium | reverse complement strand
CCACTGGTGGCGGCGTCGTGGAGGGCTGGTCGCGCGGCGCCGACCACAGCGGCAGCGTGTTGTACGCGAGGTGGTTGTGGAGGTCGATCAGGCCCGGCGTGATGACGCCGCCGGTGGCGACGCGGCCTGGCTCGCGCGAAGCCGGCAGGGGCGCGCCGCCGGCGCGGCTGGACGGCGTCGATCGACCCGTCGGTGCCGACGTCACCGCTCCGTCGCGCACGACGGTTGGTCGCCGTCGTCGTAGGTGACGACGGTGCCGCTGAGCACGAGTGGTGGGTTCGTCACGTGAACACCTGCCGGCGCTTGAACGCGGTGCGCCCCTCGAGCTGCGGCTCCTGGTCGTACTCGGCCTCGCGCAGGGCCGGCACGAGGCGGCGGTGCAGCTGGCCGTACGTCAGGTGGTACCCGGACGCGGCGATCACGCCGAGGGCGTGGAACGTCATCGCACCGTGGTGGCGGCGGCCGAAGCGGGCGTCGTAGGAGTACTGGTCGGAGCGGCACCCGCTGAGCAGCAGCTCGTTCATCGCCGACTCCGGGTAGTTGCCGACGCGCCGCGGCACGGCCCGTCGCCGGACGTCGGGGATGCTGCGACGGCCGAGGGCGGCGGGGTCGACGTAGCGCTTGCGGCGGTGGTCGGGCGTCTCGAGGCCGGGATCCCGCGTCAGCGAGCCGGAGTGGCAGGAGTCCGAGATGACGGTCAGCCGCACGCCCGCCGGGATGTCCGCGAACAACGTGCGCAGATCGTCGTCGACGATCAGGTCGGTCTCGCCGTCGTAGGGCACGATCGCCTCGTCGTAGCGCGCTTCGTCCCCGTCCCGGTCGGCGACGTACGTGCCGTGCGACGAGTTCGTGAACACCAGCACGTCACCGCGCTCGGCGCCGGCGAGGAGATCGCCGAGGGCGCGGAGCACGGCGGCCTTGGTGGCCTTGGCGTCCGTGATCACGCGCACGTCGGGTCGCGCGCACGTCGAAGCGCTCGGTCAGCAGCGTGGCCCACGCCTTGGCGTCGTTCACGCACCCCCGCAGCTCCAGGTCGGGCCGCGGGTAGCGGTTGATCCCGACGCACAACGCCCGCTTGGCCACCGCACGCTCCCTCCGTCGACCTGCCCATCGTCGTCGCGCCGGCATCATCGCGCCGCCGAATTGCGCTCGTGGACGGCCGCCCTCCGATCGCTCGCGCGACGGCGCGCCGCGGGCTCGCACCGTCGACCACGCCGCGCCGCGCGGGCGGTCGTCGAGCGCGGCGAGCTGGGCGCCGACACGATCTCACCCTGACACCCCCTCGTCATGATCGTCGCATGGTCATCTCCTGCGACGACTGCGTGATGCAGCACACCACGGCATGCGCCGACTGCGTCGTCACGCACGTGTTGGGCGCCGACGGGGGAGGGGTCGTCTTCGACGTCGCCGCGGAGCGCGTCGTGCGGCTGCTCGTCCACGCCGGCCTCGTGCCGGCCTCGCGACACGAGCCGGCATGTTGAGCGTGGCCGTGGCGGGCGCGCCGGCCGGGGCGGTGCGGGGATCACGGGCCACAGCGCCCCGTACGCTGGCGCAGTGCGCCGCCCCGCCCCGCTGCCCAGCCTCGACGAGCTGGGCGCGCTCGGGCGGCCGTTCGGCATCGAGCACCTCGGCGTGGCGCCGGCCGGCGTGCTCGAGCGGGCGCGGGCCGCGCTGCACGAGCGTCGGGACGCCGGCCTGGCTGCTGACATGGGCTTCACGTATCGCGACCCTGATCGCTCGACGGATCCGGCGCGCGCCGTCGTGGGCGCCCGCTCGATCATCGTGGCGGCACGCTCGTACCTCGCCGACGAGGAGCCGCCGGCCCCGCCGTCGGGCGTCGCCGCGCGGGTCGCCCGCTACGCCTGGAGCGACCACTACGCGCCGCTGCGCGACGGTCTGCGGACGATGGCCCGCCGGCTGCGGGCCGCCGGTCACCGCGCCGTGGCGTTCGCCGACGACAACGCGATCGTCGACCGCGAGGTCGCCCACCGGGCAGGGCTCGGCTGGTTCGGCAAGAACGCCAACCTGCTGCTGCCCGGCGCCGGCAGCTGGTTCGTGCTCGGGTGCGTGATCACCACCGCGTCCTACCCCGTCGCCGCCGCGCCGGTCGCCGACGGCTGCGGCCCGTGCCGCCGGTGCCTCGACGCCTGCCCGACCGGCGCGATCGTGGCGCCGGGGGTGATCGACGCCAACCGCTGCCTCGCCTGGGTGCTGCAGCGCCCCGGCGCCATCCCGGTCGAGCTCCGGCCGGCGGTCGCCGACCGCCTGTACGGGTGCGACGACTGCCAAGAGGCGTGCCCGCCGACCGTCCACCTGGGGCGGCGCCACCGGCGGCCGTTGCCGGCGGATGCCGAGCCATGGGTGGACGTGCTCGAGCTGCTGGCGGCGGACGACGCGACGCTGCTCGAGCGGCATGGTCGCTGGTACATCGCCGATCGCGAGCCGCGGTGGCTCCGTCGCAACGCCCTGGTCATCCTCGGCAACACGGCCGACCCGGCCGACCGCGCGGGTGGTCGCCACGCTGGCCCGGTACCGCCACGACGCCGACGAGGTGCTCGCGGAGCACGCCCGCTGGGCCAGCGACCGGCTCGGGCTCGGCCGCCACGCAGGGTCACGCCCGTGAAGCACCTGCTCGTGACGAACGACTTCCCCCCGAAGATCGGCGGCATCCAGTCGTTGCTGTGGGAGTGGTGGCGGCGCCTGCCACCCGACCGCTTCGCCGTGCTCACGAGTCCCTACGCCGGCGCCGCCCAGTTCGACAGCGCACAGGCGTACCGGATCGACCGGACGCCGGAGCCGGTGCTGCTCCCGCATCCCTGGATGGTGCGCCGCATCGACCAGCTGGCGCGCGAGTTCGGCGCCGACCTCGTCGTCTTGGACCCGGCGATCCCGTTGGGTCTCGTCGGGCCGTCGCTGGAGCTGCCCTACGACGTCGTGCTGCACGGCGCCGAGGTCACCGTGCCGGGCCGCCTGCCCGGCACCCGCCAGGCACTCGGCAACGTGCTGCGCCGCGCCCGCCACGTCGTGTCGGCGGGGGAGTACGCGGCGCGCGAGGCGGAGCGGGCGGCCGGGCGGTCGCTGCCGGTGACGATCGTGCCGCCGGGGGTCGACGTCGAGCGCTTCCGGCCCCTCGACGAGGCCGAGCGGCGCGACGCGCGCGAGGGCTTCGGCCTGCCGGTCGACGCCGAGCTCGTCGTGTCGATCTCCCGCCTCGTGCCCCGCAAGGGCTTCGACGTGGCGATCGAGGCGGCCGCGCTGCTGGCGCCGAGCCGTCCCGACATGCTGCTGGCGATCTCGGGCGGCGGGCGCGACGAGCGCCGGCTGCGCACGCTGGCGACGACGCGTCGGGCGCCCGTGCGGTTCCTCGGCCGGGTCGCCAACGACCGGTTGCCGGCGCTCTACGGCTGTGCCGATGTGTTCACGATGGCCTGCCGGTCGCGTTGGGGTGGGCTCGAGCAGGAGGGCTTCGGGATCGTCTTCGTGGAGGCTGCGGCGTGCGGCGTGCCGCAGATCGCGGGCGACTCGGGGGGAGCGGCCGAAGCGGTCGACGACGGCGTGACCGGCCTCGTCGTGCGCCGGCCCGACGACCCGAAGGAGGTCGCGACGGCGATCGAGGCGCTGCTGACGGATCCGACGCTGCGCCACGACATGGCGGTCGCGTCGCGCAAGCGTGCGGTCGCCGAGTTCTCCTACGACGTGCTCGCCGACCGCCTCGGCCGGTCGCTCGGGGTCGGCTGACGGGGTCGCGCGGTGGCGTCGGGCGAGGAAGCCGGTTCGATGGAGGACGTGGAGCAGGTGGACGAGCGCACGACGACGACCGGACCGGACGATGGCGCCGGGGCGGGCGATGTGGTCATCCGGGCCGACGTCGCCGGCACCGTCGTGTTCGCCGTGACGGCGACGTTGGCGGCCGTGCTGTTCACGTCGCTGTGGCAGTGGGTCGCCGCGATCACCGCCCTCGTGCTGTTCGCGATCGGCGTGTTCGCCTTCCTGTGGTCCTATTGGAACGCCGTCCAGCGCAGCCGCCACGACGTCATCACGGTGAGCACCCTGTACCTGTTGCTCGGCGACCCGACGCCGCCGCGGGTGCGCCGGCTGATGCTCGGGACGCTGCTGGTCCAGGTCCTGATCGCCGTGACGACGACCTTCGCCCGTCTCGACGGGCCCGACGGCAACCCCGGCTCGTCGCTGGCCCTGGGGTTCCTCGTGCCGATGCTCGGCTTCGGGCTGAACGGGTTGTGGGCCGCCTACCACGCGTCGTTCCCGCCGCGACCGGATGTCTTGCCGGGAGCGACGGAGCCCGTGACAGAATGAGCGTCATGGCCGACACGGCGTCAGACACGATCCGGATCGCCGCGCCGCCGGCGCGGGTGTGGGAGATCGCCGCCGATGTCGAGCGGTACCCGGACTGGGTGCGCGACGTCAAAGACGTCGTGGTGCGCTCGCGCGACGAGCAGCAGCGCCCGTCGGAGGTCGAGTTCCGCGCCTCGGCGCTCGGGCGCAGCACGCACTACACGCTCGCCTACGACTACTCCCAGGCGCCCGACGTGCTGGCGTGGAAGATGGTCAAGGGCGACATCCAACGCTCGATCGAGGGTGCGTACCACCTCAGCGCGACCAGCGATGGCGGCACCGAGGTGCGCTACGACCTGGCGATCGAGCTCGCCGCGCCGCTGCCCGGCTTCGTCAAGCGGCGGGCCGAGGTGCGCATCCTCAACTCGGTGCGCGAGCTGAAGACCCGCGCCGAAGCCTGACCGCGGCGGGGTCGTCGTGACGGCGGCGCAACGGATCGGCATCGACGTCGGGGGCACCAAGTGCCTCGGTGTCGTCGTCGCGGACGGCATCGACGACGCCGAGAACATCCTCGCCGAGGCGCGCGAACCGACGCCGTACGACGACGACGACCTCATCGAGGTGCTGGCCTCGATCGTCACCACGTTGACGGCGACGGCGGGTGACGTGGCGTCGATCGGCGTCGGCGTGCCGGGGCTGATCACGCGTGCGGGCGTGTTGCGATCGTCGCCCAACGTCCCCGACGTCACCGAGCTCGACGTGGGGGGCCGGCTCGGAGCGCGCCTCGGACGGCCCGTGACGGTGGCCAACGACGCGACGTGCGCGGCGCTCGCCGAGTGGCGCACGGGCGCCGGCCGCGGGCACGCCGACCTCGTGATGATCACGCTCGGCACCGGCATCGGCGGCGGGATCGTCTCGGGTGGTCAGCTCGTGCTCGGGCACAACGGCTTCGCCGGCGAGTTCGGCCACATGGTGGTCGACCCGAACGGTCCGCCGTGCCCGTGCGGCCGGCGCGGCTGCTGGGAGCGCTACGCGTCGGGCTCGGGCCTCGCCCAGCTCGCCCGCACGGCGGCGGTCGGCGGCCGCCTGCGACGGGTCGTGCAGGTCGCCGGTGGCGACGTGTCGCTGGTGCGCGGCGAGCACGTCCAGGCGGCCGCCGAGGAGGGCGACGAGGGGGCGCTCGCCGTCATCGACGAGTTCGCCCGCTGGGTGGCGCTCGGGCTCGTCAACCTGACCAACGCCCTCGACCCCGCCGTGTTCGTCCTCGGCGGCGGCCTCGCCGAGGGGGCCCACCTGTACCTCGACCCGATCCGGCGCTGGTTCGGCGACCTCCTCTATGCCCCCGACCGGCGCCCGCACCCCGACCTCTGCTTCGCCGAGCTCGGCGAGCACGCCGGCGCGATCGGCGCCGCTCTCCTCTCCACGACCCGAATCTGACGACACTCCTGCCCGCTGGGCGGGCAGAGGTGTCGTCAGACGCGATACCACGGCGGGGGTTCGGAGGCCCCGGTCGGCCGGGGACGACGGGTAGCGTCGCAGGCATGGAGTTCAGGCGAATCGAGAACCTGCCGCCGTACGTCTTCACGATCATCAACAACCTGAAGGTCGAGGCACGTCGGGCAGGCCGGGACGTCATCGACCTGGGCTTCGGCAACCCGGACATCCCGTCGCCGGACATCGCCGTGCAGAAGCTCGCCGAGGCTGCCACGAAGCCGGCGAACCACCGCTACTCGCTGAGCCGCGGCCTGCCCAAGCTGCGCGAGGCGATCGCCGGCTACTACCAGAAGACGTGGGGCGTCGAGCTCGATCCGGAGCTCGAGATCACCAACACGATCGGCTCGAAGGAGGGCTTCAGCCACCTGATGTGGGTGCTGCTCGACCGCGGCGATGCGGCGATCGTGCCGAGCCCGAGCTACCCCATCCACATCTACGGCCCACTGTTCGCGGGGGCCGACCTCCGCCAGGTGCCGATGCGCTCGCTCGCCCACCCGGAGGAGCGCGAGGGCTTCGCCGACGAGTTCTTCGACCGCCTCACGGCCGCCTACGACATCGGCTGGCCGAAGCCGCGGGTCCTCGTGCTGTCGTTCCCGCACAACCCGACGGGCGCCGTCGTCGAGCTGCCGTTCATGCAGCGCGTCGTCGACTTCTGCCGCGAGCGGGGCATGATCGCCGTCCACGACTTCGCCTACGCCGACGTCGGGTTCGACGGCTACCGGCCGCCGAGCATCCTGCAGGCCGAGGGCGCCAAGGAGTGCGCCGTCGAGCTCTACTCGATGACGAAGAGCTTCTCGATGGCCGGGTGGCGCTGTGCGTTCCTGCTCGGCAACGCCGAGGTCGTGCAGGCGCTCGTCAAGCTCAAGAGCTACCTCGACTACGGCATGTTCCAGCCCGTGCAGATCGCCGCCACCGTCACGATCAACGAGGCGTCGGACTTCCCTCGAGGAGGTCTGCGCGATCTACCAGAGCCGTCGCGACGCGCTCATCGACGGGCTCGACCGCATCGGCTGGCACATCCCCAAGCCGAGCGGGTCGATGTTCGTGTGGGCGCCGATCCCCGAGCCGTACGCCGAGATGGACTCGGTGGAGTTCTGCTCGATGGTCGTGCGCGACGCCGACGTGGCGTTGTCGCCGGGCCTCGGCTTCGGGCCCGGCGGCGAGGGCTTCGCCCGCTTCGCGCTGATCGAGAACGAGAAGCGCATCGCCCAGGGCATCCGCAACCTCCGCAAGGGCCTGCCGAAGCTCGGTTGAGCCCGAACGGGGGACGCGGTTCACGTTCCCGTCACACGGACGAGACACGCCCGCGCCATCGCTTCGTTACGTTGCGCGCCCATGAGCGAGGAGGTGGCCCCGCCCGAGCACGCTCGCACGTTGGTCGTGCGCGTCTGGCTGCCCGACCGCCCGGGCGCCCTCGGGCAGGTCGCCAGCCGCATCGGCGCGGTCCACGGTGACGTCACGGCGATCGACATCCTCGAGCGTGGCGGGGGGCGGGCGATCGACGAGCTGATGGTGGCGCTGCCCGAGTCGGTGTCGCTCGACCTCCTGGCCAAGGAGATCGGCGCCGTCGACGGCGTGGCCGTCGAGCACATCCGCATCGTCGGCGACGAGCGACCCGACTCGGCGACCGCCGTGCTGCAGCTGGCGGCCGTCGTCGCCGAGACCGATGCCGAGCACCGCCTCGGCACGCTCGTCAGCGGGTTGCTCCACGCCGTCGACGCCGACTGGGCGGTCGCCGTGCGGGACTACGAGCTCGTCGAGCAGCGCGGCACCCCGCCGGACCTCGCCTGGCTGCTCGCCTTCCTCGACGGCGCCGAGCACCTCGACCCGGCGTGCCCGACGACGAACACGCCGGGCGACGTGATGTGGGCGCGCCTGCCGACGGCCGCGATCACCATCGCGACCGGCCGCGCGGACCGCGCCGTCCACGAGCGTGAGCGGGCCCGCATCACGACGCTGGCGCGGATCATCGACCACCTCGTGTGACCGGACAGCGCGACGTCTGCGGGGTCAGGCGAAGGCGTCGTCACCCGCCGCGACGGCGCTGCCGGGCCCGCCCGCCGAGGCCGCCACGTCGTCGCCGTAGATCTCGGCGAAGTCGGCCAGGATCTGCTCGAGCGGCAGGTCGTCGAAGCTGCCGCGCTGCTTGATGTACTCCATGTGGCGGTTGCCGGCCTTGTCGTACGGATGCATCAGGGCGTCGCCGGTGCCGTCGAAGTCGAGCGCCCGGACGCCGAACCGGTCGCAGAGCTCGATGTTGAACGCCGTGCTCAGCTTGTGCCAGCGCCCGTCGTCGAGGAGGAGCTCGCTGTAGCCGTGCCAGGCGAAGACGTCGGTCTGCATCTGGGCCCGCAGCTTCTCGCTGGTGAGGTGGTTCCTGACGTCGGCGAACCCGAGCCGCGCCGGGATGCCCCGAGCGCGCGCGGCGGCGGTCAGCAGCACCGACTTCGGCACGCACCAGTTCGACGACGACTGCACGACCGAGCTGGCCCGGAACCGCTCCGGCGCGTGGTCGACGTTGTACGGGTCGTACCGGAACCCGTCGCGCACCGCGTAGAACAGCCGGATCGCCACGTCGGTCGAGCCGGTGGCGTCGCCCGCGGCGTCGGCGGCGAAGGCGACGACGGCGGGATCGTCGCTGTCGAGGAACCAGGTGGGGGCGAGCAGGGCCTGATCGACGTCCATCCACCCAGGTCTAGCGCCGCCCGACCGGTCGCCGGGGGTCGAACGGGCCGGTTGTCCACAGGCTGGACGTGACGACCGGCACGTCCAGCACGGGATCCGCCCGCCGGGCGCGCCGAATGGTTGTACGCGTCACGGGTTTCCCCCGATGGCGGCGAACCGAAATCGCGCCATCCTCGTATCCAGTTACCGGCAAGAAGCTCTGGTTCCGGGCAGGGACCAGTACAGGGCAATCGTGCACACGGGCAAGGCGTGCACGGACACAACGGGCAACCGGGCGAAAGAAGCGGGCACATCATGTTGACGACGGGCGCACCCCCACGGGTGAAGCGGACGCAGGGCGGCCAGCCAGCCGCGCCGGCGCCGGGCGCGGCGTTCGAGCGGCGCCGCCAGCAGCGGATCGTCGCGACCGGCGACGCCGCTGCCATCACGCTGGCGTTCGCGTTCATCATGAGCGCGACGGTCGCCTTCGGCGGGATCCGCGCCGGCGAGGTCGTCTACACGGTGGTCGCCGCCGCCATCGGGCTCGTCAGCCTGCGCACGTCGGGCATGTGGAACGCCCACAAGCTGGCCGTCCGTTCGGCCGAGCTGGCCGGCATCGCCCGGGCCACGGTCTCGATCCTGGCCGGCGTCGTCGTGCTCGACCGCTTCTTCGGCCCGGCCCTCCGGCTGCGCTGGATCATCGCCGCGGCCGTCCTGGCCTTCGCGTTCCTCGTCGTCTGGCGGTCGCTGTACCGCTCGTGGCTCGCCGTGAACCGCCGCCAGGGCCGGATGGTCCGCACGACGCTCATCGTCGGGACCGACCATCGGGCGATCGAGCTCGTCCGGATCGCCGAGGTCCACCCCGAGGCCGGGACGCAGGTCGTCGGCATCGTCGGCCGCCAGGCCGAGGCCGAGGCCGCCGGTCGGGGCGACCTGTGGATCGCCGAGTTGGCCGACCTCGCCGCGGCGGTGGCCGAGGCCGCCCCGCACCGCATCGTCGTCAGCTCCAACGACATCGACGCCGCCGTCCTCGCCGGGCTGATCCGGTCCGAGCACCGGGGCGGCGCCGAGGTGGTCCTCCACGCCGGCCTGCCGGGGTTCGACGCCAGCCGCGTCTCCATCTCCACGATGGCGAACGAGGCACTGCTGCACGTCGAGTCGGCGACGCCGTCGCTGTCGGCCCGGGCGGTCAAGCGGGCGTTCGACATCGTCGTCGCCGGCGCCCTGCTCGTCGCCGCGGCGCCGGTCCTGGCCGTCGTCGCGGTGCTCGTCAAGAAGGAGGACCGGGGTCCGGTCTTCTTCCGCCAGCAGCGGGTCGGCCGGGGTGACGCCGAGTTCGGGATGCTCAAGTTCCGCACGATGTGCGTCGACGCCGAGGCCCGGTTGGCCGCGGTGCAGGCCGACAACCAGCGCTCGGGCCCGCTGTTCAAGCTGGCCCGGGACCCACGGGTGACGCGGATCGGGCTCGTCCTGCGCCGCACGAGCCTCGACGAGCTGCCGCAGCTGCTCAACGTCCTGAAGGGCGACATGAGCCTGGTCGGTCCCCGCCCGGCGCTGCGCCGGGAGGTCGCCGAGTTCCCGGCCGAGCTCCACGACCGGCACCTCGTCCGGCCCGGGATCACCGGCCTGTGGCAGGTCGAGGCCCGTGACAACCCGGCGTTCGACGCCTACCAGCGCCTCGACCTGCACTACGTCGAGAACTGGTCGCTCGGCCTCGACGTCGTCATCCTGATGGCGACCGCCGAACAGCTGCTCATGCGGCCGTTCGTCAGCAAGCAGCACGGCGAGATGGCGGTCGACGAGGGCGAGCCCGCCTTCGCCGCGGCCGCCTGAAGGCGGGGCCGATCGGCTCATGCCTCCCAGGCCCGCGACCGTCCGACAGCGCGCAACCACGTGGCGTGCGCGGCGTCGGCGGTCGCGCGGTCGGGAGACGGCTCGAACGTGGCGTCGAGCCGCCAGCTGGCGGCGACGGCTGCGAGGTCTGGCAGCACGCCTTCGGCGAGGGCAGCCAGGTAGGCGGCGCCGATGGCGGTGGTCTCCGGCTCCGTCGGTCGCTGCACCCGGACGCCGAGCTGGTCGGCCTGGAACTGCAGCAGCTCGTCCATCACCGACGCACCACCGTCGACCCGCAGCTCGCGCAGCTGGCGACCGCTGGCCCGGGTCATCGCCTCGACCGCATCACGGGTCTGGAAGGCCATCGACTCGACGACGGCGCGGGCCAGGTGGCCGCGCGTGGTGCCGCGGGTGATCCCGACGATCGTCCCCCGGGCGTAGGGATCCCACCACGGCGAGCCGAGGCCGGTGAACGCCGGGACGACGACGACGCCGCCGTTGTCCTCGACCGTCGCGGCGAGCGGGCCGATCTCGGCCGCCGAGGCGATCACGCCGAGCCCGTCACGCAGCCACTGGATCGCCGACCCCGTCGAGAAGATGGCGCCCTCGAGGGCGTAGGCGGCGGTGCCGTCGGCGAGCGTCCAAGCGACGGTGGTCAGCATCCCCTCGGCCGGTGGCGGGCACGTCGGGCCGACGTTGAGCAGGACGAAGCTCCCGGTGCCGTACGTGTTCTTGGCCATACCCGGCGACGTGCACGCCTGACCGAACAGCGCGGCCTGCTGATCGCCGGCGATGCCGCTGACCGGGATGCCCGCGGGCGCACCGCAGCGGTCCGAGGTCACCCCGATCCGCCCGCTCGAGGGCACCACCTCGGGCAGGTGGCGGGCCGGCACGTGCAGCAGCTCGCAGAGCTCGGCGTCCCACTGTCGCGTCGAGATGTCGAACAGCATCGTGCGGCTGGCGTTGGTGGTGTCCGTCGCCAGCACGGCACCACCGGTGAGGTTCCACACGATCCAGGCGTCGATGGTGCCGAGCGCGAGGTCCGGGGTCGTCGGCACCCCGCCCTCCCGCAGCAGCCACTCGAACTTCGTGCCGCTGAAGTACGGGTCGAGCACGAGGCCGGTGCGGGAGCGCACGAGGTCGAGGGCGCCGTCGGCGGCCAGCTCGTCGCAGCGGGCGGCGGTGCGGCGGTCCTGCCACACGATCGCCCGCCCGTACGGCCGCCCCGTGGCGCGGTCCCAGGCCAGGACGGTCTCGCGCTGGTTGGTGATGCCGATCGCCGCGATGTCGTCGCGCCCGACGTGGGCGACCACCTCGGCGAGCGTCGCCCGCACGGCGGCCCAGATCTCGTCGGCGTCGTGCTCGACCCAACCGGGCTGCGGGAAGTGCTGGGTGAACTCCCGGTAGGCGGACACCCCCGGGCGGCCATCCATGTGGACGGCCCGGCTGCGGATGCCCGTCGTCCCGGCGTCGATGGCGATGACGCAGCTCATCGCACCGTCACCGCTTCTTGCTGCGGGCGCGGTTGGGACCGGTGGAGGTGCGCCGCGTCGGCGCGGGGCGCGCTCGTGGCGCGCCCGCCTCGTCGCCCGGCGCCGCCGTGGCGGCGCGTGGCGTCTTGAGGTCGGCGAGCGTCTTGCGCTGGTAGCCGAACTTGGCCAGCAGGTAGCCGAGCGCCAGGTAGAGCGGACCGCTGACGAGGAGGCCACCGAGGATCGGCAGGAACCGGTCGCCGTCGCGGAACAGGACCGCGAGGACCACGGTCATGATCCCGGCGTAGATCACCCACTCCTTGGCGAGTCGGCGCCACGGCACCGGGCGGCTGGCATCCCATCCCATGCCCCGATGGATAGCACGCCGCGGCAGCGGGCCCTACGCTCGCTCCGTGCGCGTCGGGGTGCTCACGGGTGGTGGCGACTGCCCCGGCCTCAACGCCGTCATCCGCGCCATCGTGCGCCAGGGCGAGCGCGTCCACGGTGACGAGATCGTCGGCTTCCTCGACGCCTGGGACGGGGTGCGCGCCCGCAAGACGATGCCCCTGACCGTCGAGGCGATGCGCGGCACGCTGCCGAAGGGCGGCACCGTGCTCGGCACCAAGCGGGGCAGCCCGTTCGACACCGAGTCCGGGGTGGAGGAGGTCGCGGCGACGATCTCCGACCTCGGCCTGGACTCGATCATCGTGATCGGTGGGAACGGATCGTTGACCGTCGCCAGCCGACTCTGCGAGGACCACGGCATGCCGATCGTCGGGGTGCCCAAGACGATCGACAACGACATCGTCGGCACGGACGTCACGTTCGGCTTCCACACGGCTGTGCAGATCGCCACCGACGCCATCGACCGGCTGCACACGACGGCCGAGAGCCACGACCGGGTGATGGTGGTCGAGGTGATGGGTCGCCACAGCGGGTGGATCGCGACCCACGCCGGGATCGCCGGCGGCGCGACGATCGTGGTGATCCCCGAGATCCCGTTCGACATCGAGGAGATCTGCCGGCGGCTCAGCCGCCGCCACGAGCGCAACCGCTTCGCGTCGATCGTCGTGGTCGCCGAAGGGGCGGAGCCGGTGCCGGGGACGATGGAGGTGGAGCGGAAGACCTACGACCGCTTCGGGCACGTCCTGCTCGGTGGGATCTCCGACGTGATCGCCCGCGAGATCGCCGCGCGCACCGGCTTCGAGACCCGCGTCGTCATGCTCGGCCACGTGCAGCGTGGCGGGACGCCGACGGCCTACGACCGCGTCCTGTGCACGCGCTTCGGCGTCGCCGCGATCAACCTCGTCCACGACCGCGGCTGGGGCCAGATGGTCGTCGCCCGTGGCACCGAGATCGTGCCGGCGCCGCTGTCGCTGACCGTCGGCAAGACGAAGCCCGTCGACCCAGCGCTGTACGACGTCGCCCAGGTCTTCTTCGCCTAGGAGACCGGGCGGGGAGCCGGCCGCGGCACCGGACCGCACCACTCGGTCACGGCGCCGCGGCGAGGGATGCGCCGGTCAGGCGGCGACGCGGTCCGCGTCGCCGAGCGCCGTCGCCACCTTGAAGAAGGCGCGGGCGCGGATGATCTCGGGTTGTGTGCGATCGGCGAGGAGGTGCGCGTCCTCCGGTGCGGCGCCGTGGTCGAGGGCGGTCGCCGCGAACTGCGACAGGTGCGGCTCCACCGCGGCCGCGCCTCCCTCCGGCGAGGCGCCGGCCGAGCCACTCGCTCCACAGCCGGAAGTCCTCCGTGCCGACGTCGGGTGTCCCGATCAGCCGGCTCGCGCAGCGCCGGGCGGCGGGCTCGACGGCACGCCGATCCCGGACCCGCGGCGGCCGCGGCCCTCGCGCCTCGACCGGCGCGTCGTGGAACCTGGTCTGGACGTCCAACTGCGTCACGTCGCCCTCCTCCGTCACCACCGCCGCCTGTCGCGGCGCGTCCCGTCCGTCCCGCCATGTGACCTCGCGGCGGCTGCAGGGAAGCTGCAACCGCCGCGTCGTTGCCCTACAAGACCGCCGGCGGGCGCCGCTGATACCGGTCAGCCCGCCGGCTGCCCAGAGGGGATCGGCGGGTACGGCGGTTGCGTCGACTCGGCCACGCCCGGGTAGTCGTACACGGTCAGTGGGCCGTCCTGCAGCTCGCCGCGGCCGTCGGGCCACGCCCGGTTCTCGCCCTCGACCCGCAGGCGCACCTTGCTGACGCCGTCGAGCTCGTTGGCGGTGAAGACGATCTGGGCGACGGCCAGCACCAGCTGCGGTGTCGGCACGTCGAGGATCTCCGGGGTGACGTCGACCTGCAGCGTGCCGGCCACCGTACCGACGTCGACCAGCTGCAGCCCGGCCGGCAGCGCCGTGCCGAGCCCTCTGTCGACCTCGTCGTCGTTGGGCCCCTTGAACAGCTCCTGCAGCGCCGGGCCCGCCGCCGCGTCGACGCTGCGCACCGCCGACCGGAGGTGGGGTTGGCCGTCGTCGCCCTCGGCGACGAGGAAGACGCGGGTCGAGCCGCCGGTCTCGCCGCCCTCCGGCGGCACCACGTCGAGGAGGCCGCGCTCGCCCTCGGGGATGTCGCGCGGCGCGGTGTCGGGTTGGATCGCACAGGCCGTCACGAGCGGGGCCAGCACCACGGTGACGAGCAGCACCCGGCGCACGTTCATGCCAGGTCGAGGTCGATCGCCTCGGTCAACGGGTCCGGCTCCGGCGCCGGTTCGTGCGCGGGGAGCTCGATCACGAAGCGGGCGCCCGGCGTGCCGTCGCGACGGTCCTCGACCCAGACCCGCCCGCCGTGGATCCGCACGTGCTCGTCGACGAGCGCCAGCCCGAGACCGGCGCCTTCGCTGCCGCCGCGGCGGCCCGCCGTGGCGCCGCGGGCGAAGCGCTCGAAGATCAGCGCCCGCTCCTCGACCGGGCACACCTGGGCCGTGGTCCTCGACGCCGACCTGGACGTGGGTGAGCGGCTCGTCGGGCGGGTTGGCGTCGGCGATCGTCACCTCGGGTTCCCCGCCGCCGTAGGCGTTGGCGTTGTCGATGAGGTTGGCGAGGGCGCGAGCGAGGCGCCGTCGGTCGCCGCGGATGAACGCCCGCTCGGCGCGCTCGGTGGCCGCGACCTCCGTCGCCGGTGCCGAGCTGACGGCGATGGCGTTGCGCACGAACTGGGTGACCTGCAGCTCCTCGAGGTGCAGGCGGATCGCCCCGGCGTCGAAGCGGCTGATCTCGAGGAGGTCCTCGACGAGGCCCTGGAAGCGGCTGACGTCGCTGGCGAGCAGGTCGAGGGCGGCCTGGGCGCGCTCCGGCATCTCCTGGCGGCGGGCCTCCATCACCTCCACCGAGGCCGACAACGTCATCAGCGGCGAGCGCAGCTCGTGGCTGACGTCGGACGCGAACCGGGCGTCACGCTCGATCCGCAGCTGCAGCGCGGACGCCATGTCGTTGAACGACCCGGCGAGCAGGCCGAGGTCGGGGTCGTCGCTCGGTGGGAGGCGCGTGCCGAGGTGCCCGCCGGCGATCGCCTTGGCGGCCTGGGCGGCCTCGGCGACCGGCCGCACGGCGCGGCGCGCCGCGAACACGCCGAGGAGGACGCCGAGCAGCGTCGTGATGACGCTCGCGAGGAACAGCGACAGGGCCACGTTCGACAGCGTGCGGTCGTCCTCGCCGAGGTCGAAGTACTCGAAGTAGGCGCCGCCGACTGCGCGCAGCGGGATCCCGAACACCATCACCGTCTCGCCACGGACGTCGGTGATCATCCGCGACGGCGTGTTCTCCTCGAGGACGCTCTCGACGAGACCGTCGGGCAGATCCTGGGACCCGAAGCGGCCGCTGTTCGCCGACCAGTCACCGTCGTAGTTGATGACGCCCCACTGGGCGCCGACCTGGCGCAGCTGCTCGGTCGCCGCGGCGAGGGTCGATGGATCGGCGCGCAGCTCGTTCTGCACGACCTGGGCGTGGCTGTAGGCGGCCTGGCGGCTCGCCGAGTAGCGCTGCTCGATGAGGTTCGAGCGGACGAGGCCGTAGGTGGTGACGGCGAGGAAGGCGGAGAGCGTCAGCGACCCGAGCGTGAAGATGAGCAGGATGCGCCGGCGCAACCCGACGCCGCCCGACCGCCGCAGGGCGCCTCGCAGCGAGCGGTCCCGCGGTACGTCGTCGCCACGTGGCAGCGGCGCCGTGCGATCGACAGGCAGCGACGGCTCGTCGGGTGACCGCGTACGCCTCACCGACGGCCACCGCGCCGGTGGTGATCTGGTCGGTCATCCAGCCCTGCCGTCACTCGAGCCGGTACCCGAGCCCACGCACCGTGACCACGTGGCGCGGGGCGGCCGGGTCGGCCTCCACCTTGGTGCGCAGGCGCCGGATGTGGACGTCGACGAGCCGGCCGTCGCCGAAGTAGTCGTAGCCCCAGACCTTGTCGAGCAGCTCCTCGCGGCTGAACACCTTGCCGCGGTTCTCGGCCAGCTCGCACAGCAGCCGGAACTCGGTCTTCGTGAGGTGGACCTCGCCGCCGCCGCGCAGCACCTTGCCCTCCTCGGGGATCAGCTCGAGGTCGCCGAAGACGAGGCGTTCGTGTCCCGGTTGGGCCGGCCGCACGCGGCGCAGGAGGGCACGGATGCGGGCCGACAGCTCCTTCGGGGCGAACGGCTTGGTGAGGTAGTCGTCGGCGCCCGCCTCGAGGCCGGCGACGACGTCGTGGGTGTCGTTGCGCGCCGTCACCATGACGATCGGGACGTCGCTCGAGCGCCGCAGCGTGCGGCACAGCTCGAAGCCGTCGATGCCGGGGAGCATGATGTCGATGAGCACGACGTCGGGGACCTGCTGGCCGAACAGCTCGACCGCTTCCTCGCCGGACCCGGCACCCTGCACCGTCCAGCCCTCGTCCTCGAGTGCGAGCTTGACCGCCTCGCGGATCCGCTCGTCGTCCTCCACGGCCAGGATTCGGGTACCCACGAACCCCATGATGCCTGATGCGGGGCTCGATCCCGCCCCATCGGCGCGGTGGCGCCCGTCAGTCGCCGAGGCGTCCGAGGAGGGCCTGGAGGTCGTCGAAGATGGCCGGGGCGGCGACGAGCAGCTCGGCGGGCCGCGGCGGGCCGCCGCGGTGGTCGCCGCTGCGGCACCCCGCCTCGCGCGCGATCAGCTCGCCGGCGGCCGCGTCCCACGCGTTGAGCCCGGTCTCGAAGTAGGCGTCGTAGCGGCCGGCGGCGACGTAGCACAGGTCGATGGCGGCCGATCCGAGGCGCCGGATGTCGCGCACGCTGGTCGATCAGCTGCTGCACGATCGCGGCCTGCTCGCGGCGGCGCCCGGCGTCGTAGGCGAAGCCGGTCGCGACGAGGGCGAGGGCCAGGTCGTCGCGATCGCTGCCGTGGATCGGCCGGCCGCCGAGCGTGGCACCGCCGCCGCGGCTCGCCGCGAACAGCTCGCCGAGCGCCGGGACGTAGACCGCGCCGGCGAGCATGCCGTCGGCGTCGCCCGCGGCGACGGAGGTCGACCACAGCGGGAGGTCGTAGACGAAGTTCGTCGTGCCGTCGATCGGGTCCACGTACCACGAGATGCCCGACGTGCCGGGGTGGTCCGTGCCCTCCTCGCCGACGATGGCGTCGTCGGGCCGGGCCTCGGCGAGCCCGGCCACGATGCGCGCCTCGGCGGCCCGGTCGAACGTCGTGACGAGGTCGGTCGCCGACGACTTCGTGCCCGGCGCCAGCGGTGCCTCGGCGGCGTGGCGGCGTCCGGCGAGGGCCGCGTCGCCGGCCTCGACGGCGAGCCGGCAGGCGAGGTCGCGCAGCGCGGTGGGCTCGGCGGTCGTCACCGCGGCGCGCGGTCCTGGATCTCGCGCCACTCGCCGAGGGCGCGCAGGACGAGCACGGCGACGATGCTCATCCCGCCCGCCGTCGACGAGGGCGCCGATGAGGATGCCGAGGCCGAGGGGCACGGCGCAGTCACCGGTGCACTGCAGCTCGACGAGGCTGTAGCCGATCAGGGCGCCGGCGACGCCGGCGAGGAGGATGGCGGCGAAGGCTGCCGCCCGGGCGGCGGGGGAGGGCAGCGCCGACAGCGGCGCGGCGGCGCGGTCGGGCGCGGCGGGCGGGCGATCCATCGCCCGGTGAGGCTACGGCTCCCCGTCGCGCCTGCCGCTCGCGGCTGCCGTCCGCGAGAGGTGTCCCACCGCGGCCGCGATCCTCGTCGTATCCTCCGCGGGCGTGCAGGTCGTGGCCGTCGTGCCGACGTACAACGAGGCGGAGAACCTCGCCGAGCTCGTCGAGCTCCTGCGCAAGGCGGTGCCGGACATCGGCGTGCTCGTCGTCGACGACGACAGCCCCGACGGCACGGCGGCCGTCGCACGGCGTCTCGCCGAGGACCTGGGCGCCGTCGACGTGCTGGTGCGCGCCGATCGCCGCGGCCTCGGATCGGCCTACCGCGACGGCTTCCGCCGGGCCATCGACGCGTGGCGCCGACGTCTGCGTGCAGATCGACGCCGACCTGTCGCACGACCCCGCCGACCTCCCGGCGTTGCTCGCCAACATCGAGCACGGCGCCGACCTGGCGATCGGCAGCCGGTACGTGCCCGGTGGTCGCACCGAGAACTGGTCGTGGAAGCGGCGCTGGCTCTCGCGGTGGGGCAACCGCTACGCGGCCGGCCTGCTCGGCCTCGCGGTCAACGACGCCACGGCGGGCTACCGGGCGTACCGCGCCGTCGCCCTCGAGACGATGGGCTTCGAAGAGGTCACCGCGGAGGGGTACGGCTTCCAGATCGAGATGACCCACCGCCTCGTCCGGGCGGGTGGGCGCATCGTCGAGTTCCCGATCGACTTCCGGGACCGCCGAGCCGGCGTGTCGAAGCTCTCCCAGGGCATCGTCGGCGAGGCGATGGGGCTGGTGCTGCGCCTGTGGCTGGCCGACCGGCGGGGCCGCCGCACCCGCCGCCGGCTCAACGGCTGACCGGCCACCACCGCTCGGAACCGGGCGGCCGCGATCCTGCCGCCCGCTGTCAGACTGGCCGTCGTGGCGGTGCGCACGATCCTCCACGTGGACATGGACGCCTTCTTCGTCGCCGTCGAGCTGCGACGCCGGCCGGAGCTGCGCGGGCAGCCGGTGGTCGTCGGCGGCACCGGGCGGCGGGGTGTCGTCGCCGCGGCGTCCTACGAGGCGCGCCGCTACGGCGTGCACTCGGCGCTGCCGACCGCGACGGCGCGCCGGTTGTGCCCGAACGCCGTGTTCCTCCCGGGCGACCACGCGACGTACGCCGCGGTCAGCCGCCAGGTCCACGAGCACTTCGCGGCCGTCACCCCGCTCGTCGAGCCGCTCGCCCTCGACGAGGCGTTCCTCGACGTGACCGGGGCGCGCCAGCTCCTCGGTGACGGTGTGACGATCGCCCACCGCCTCCGCGACGGCATCCGCGACGATCTCGGCCTGATGTGCTCGGTCGGTGTCGCCACCCGCAAGTTCATCGCCAAGCTGGCATCGGTGGAGGCCAAGCCGCGGGCGACGCCGGAGGGGGTGCGGCCCGGGCCCGGCGTCGTCGAGGTCCGGCCGGGCGACGAGCTCACCTACCTGCACGCCCTGCCGGTCCGGCGGTTGTGGGGTGTCGGGCCGGCGACGCTCACCCGCCTCGAGCGGATGGGCGTGGCGACGGTCGGTGACCTCGCCGCCCTCGACCCGCAGGCCGTCGTCGGCGCCCTCGGTCGGGCCCACGGCCAGCACCTCGTGGACCTCGCCAACGGCCGCGACGCCCGCGCCGTCGAGCCTGATCGGGACGTCAAGTCGATCGGGCACGAGGAGACGTTCGCCCACGACCTGCACGACCCCGCCGACCTCCGACGCGAGGTGACGCGGCTCGCTGACGCGGTGGCCGGACGGCTGCGAGCCGCCGGCACGGGCGCCCGCACGCTGACGCTCAAGGTGCGCGACGGCGGGTTCACGACGATGACCCGTGCGACGACGGTCGCCGGTGCGGTCGACACCGCCGATGCCATCGTGCGCGCCGTGACGCCGCTGCTCGACCAGATCGACCTCGCCGCCGGGGTGCGCCTCCTCGGCGTCTCGGCGTCACGGTTCGCCGCCCCGGCCGAGCAGCTCGGGTTCGACGGCCTGGCGGCGGCTGGCCCGGACACCGCCACGGCCACGCGCGGGGCTCGGTGGAGCGATGCCAGCCGGGCGATCGACGGGGTGCGGGCCCGCTTCGGGCCGGGCGCCATCGGCCCTGCCAGCAGCGTCGCGACCGGGCCGGACGGGGCCCGCCGGGTGCGCGTCGTGCGGCCCGGCGAGCAGCAGTGGGGCCCGGACCGCGAGCCACCTGCATCCGCGCGTTGAGGAATGCCCCAGAACATGTGATGATGAGGGGTAATGCCGCTCTCCGAGCACGAACAGCGCATCCTCCGCCAGATCGAGCAGCAGCTCGAGCAGGATCCCACGTTCGCCGCGCGCGGCTACCGCGTCTCCCGATCGCGGCTGGTGCTGCTGGCGATCGGCCTGGTGGGAGCGATCGTCGTCACGGTGCTCGGGCTCTCGGTCAGCTTCTGGGTGGCCTTCGCCGCCTTCCTCGTGGTGCTCGCGCTGGCGGTGGCGCTGGAGCGCGAGGTGCGGCTGCTGGCCCGCGAGCGGCTCGGCACGTTGCCGATCAGCGCCTGGCTCGGCGGCGGGCGCCGCAACCGCTCGAACCGCGAGCCAGCGGACTGAGTCCACTTCCGGGCGTTGACGGCGGCCGTTCGTGAACGCCTCGTCGCTCGATCGTCGCCAACACGGGTGCCCGCCGGTGGGTCACGGGGTTTCCCGCTTCTCGTGGGGTCGGCAGGTGCGCACACTCGTCGTGGGCACCGAACGACCTGACCCGCTCCGCACAGAGGATCCCCATTGATCGCCACCCCCTGCCGCCCCGATCCCGCCGCCGCCTCCGACGCAGCCCCCGACGCCGAGCACGGTCCGGGCCCGCTCGACGGAGTGCTCGGCGACGACGACGTCGTCGGCAACGACCTGCCACCGTCCACGGCGCTGGTCCCGGCCCTGCTCGTCGACGGTGCCGGCGGGCAAGGCGCCTCGTCGCGGCCGACCCGCGCCGCGGAGTCGTGCCTCGTGCGGTTCGCCGCGCTGGAGGCCGACGTCAGCAACGGTGACCTGGCCGGCGTCGGGCGGGTCTCCGCCGTGCGCTTCCCGCGCCTCGGCGGCGTGCTGCACGGTCGCATCGCGCCCGCCACACGGGCGGCCGAGCTGCTGACGGGCGGGGCCGAGCGCACGATCCGTGCCGGCTACCAGGCGGCGGTCGCCACCCACCAGGTCGCCGACGTCCGGGTCGAGCGCGCCGACGTGGACGAGCTGTGGGACGCCTTCCTGCCCGTGAGCTACCGCATCCCCCGCTCGGTGGCCGCCTCGGCATGGGAGGTCTGCCGCTTCGACGTGTTCTGGGTCGAGCTGCTGACCGAGCTCGGCCTCGACGGCGACGCCAACCGGTTCGGCAACGGCCACGTGTCGCCGCTGAGCCGTTCGATCCGAGGGCTCAGCACGGTGGGTGTCGCCCTCGCGCTGGCCGAGCGGGGCGGCCGCCACGACCGCCTCGCAACGGGACGGCCCGCGGTCCGCAACCTGCGCCGGGTCGGGCGGGCCATGCCGGCGGCGCCGCGGCCCCTCGGCGACGAGCTCGACTGATCCAGCGCCGGCCAGTCGTGGTCGGCCGGCCCGCCCGCGGTCGTCCGTCAGGCCCCCGGCGGCGCCGCGCTCACGTCAGCCATGGCTGCCGCGACGCGCTGCTCGCGAGGACCGCCGGCGGCGAGCCCGCTGACGACGCCGCGCACGTCGGCGGCGGTGCGGTTCTGGCTCAGCTTGCGCTTGGCCTCGAGCCGCGACACCTCGAGCTCGAGGCCGACGATCGCGCGCAGCATCCGCGCCACGTAGTCGGCCGGCGCATCGTCGACGGACCACGGCGTGGGCCGGCCGGCCTCGTGGCGCACGGTGAGGTCCCGCACGATGCGCTCCAGCCACGCCGGCTCGTCGTGCGCCCGCACCGTCGCGTGGACGTGCACGAGCTCGTAGTTCCACGTCGGCACGACCCGCGGATCGTCCTGCTTGGACGGGTAGGAGCTCGGGGAGACGTAGGCGTCGACGGGATCGACGATGAGCAGCGCCGGGCAGGGCGCGGCACGCCAGATCGGGTTGGCCCGGGCGACGTGGGCGCGGATGCGCAGCCCGGCTCCGTCGGCGGCGACGCCGTCTGCGTCCTCGTCGTCGACGATGACGGGCAGGGCGACGGCGTCGAGGCCCGCGGGCCCGGCCACGACGAGGTGGCCGAAGCCGTGGTCGCGGATCAGGGCCACGGCCGTCGGGAGGTCGTCGACGCGGTTGGGGGCGGGCCGGTACATCAGGCCCACACCGTGAAGTAGCGCCGCACACGGCCGCTGGCCGTCATCGAGTCCTCGGCGATGCGCTCGACCTGCCGGCACCACCGTCGCGGTCCCGGCTCGCCGGCGATCTGCGGATCGGCGAGGTGGGCGACCTCCTCGTCCGTCGCGTAGGTCGCCGCGGTCGCGACCTCGGCGAGCGACTTCAACGGCCGCGCCGCGACCGGCAGGCGCGGCGAGATGGCGCGGGCCTGCTCGATCGGCGTGAGCGTCGGATCGATGCGGCACCCCGTCGCCTCGACGGCGCCGAGCGCCCGGCGCCACAGGGCGGCAACCTGCTTGGCGACATCCGTGCTCGGGTGGGCGCGACGCCAGCGCCGGACGATGGTCGGCATGGCGAGGGCGAGGGCACCGAGCAGGAACACGATGCCGACGGCGGCCCAGTTGACCGGGCGGTCCTCGACGCGCGTCGAGTACACGGGACCGGTCGGCCCTGTCTCCAACCCGGCGGTCGGGTCGAGCAGGGGGTCGGACACGTCGAGCGACGGCAACGTCGTCGGGGGCGGCGCCTCCTCGCCGGCGCCCTCGCCGGTGCCGCTGCCGGGACCCGGTGCCGTCTCGTCCTGTGCCGGCGCCACGCCGGTGTAGGCCTCGGCGCCCGGTGCGCCGCGGCCAGGCGTCGGCTCGAAGCCGACCCAGCCGAGCCCGTCGAACCAGACCTCGGGCCAGGCATGCGAGTTCTTGCCGAGCACCGAGCGGGTGCCGTCGGGTTGCAGCAGCCCCGGCGTGTAGCCGACCGCCACCCGGGCCGGGATGCCGAGGCCACGGGCCATCGCCGCGAACGTGCCGGCGAACTGCTCGCAGTAGCCGATGCGCTGGCGCAGGAACGCCTCCACCGCGCTCGTGCTGTGGCCCTGCGGGACGTCGAGGCTGTACTGGAAGTTGGCCCGGAACCAGTCCTGCAGGGCGATCATCTTGTCGTACGTCGTCGGCGCATCGGCCGTCACGGCCTCGGCGGTCGCCGCGACGGACGTCGGGAAGCCGTCGGGGAGGTCGAGGTAGATCGAGTCCGGCGGGGCCGACGAGGTGGCTGCCCGCAGTGCCTCGGACGTGAACGTCGGCATCGCCGAGACGATGGCGAAGCGGTCGCCCGTCTCGAGGTCGCGGTCGGTCCGCACCAGCGTCGAGGTCTCGCCGTCCCACCGCAAGCCGTCGCCGTCGGCGTTGACGGGCTCGGCAGCGGCCGGCACGAGGTTGCCGCGCAGGGCGTCGATCTCGATCTGCTGGGCGTTGGGCGTCGACCCGGGCGCGGCCTGCGACAGGGCGTTGTCCACGCCGGCGGTCGAGCGCGTCGGGAGGCCCCACGTGTTGCCGTCGAACTGCGGCAGGCCGATGGATCGCCAGTACGACTCGGCCCCCGCCGTGATGACGAACAGCTGGGTGTCGCTCTGGTTGACGAGCCGCGACCGGATGTCGACGAGCGGGCTCAACACCTCGGTCACGCCACCCCTGTCGTTGCGGGTGTCGATGAGCGGATCGGCCGTCGCCCCGGGAAGGCGGGGTCCGATGATCCAGGCGGCGAGGACGACCGCCGTCCCTGCGGCGACGGCCGCCGGGATCGTCACCGTGAGCGGGTGGCGCGGGCGGCCGAGCGACGTGCGCGGCGGCTGGGCGAACCGCGCCCGCAGCGCCGCCGCGGTGAGGAAGCCGGCCGCGACCAGGGCCAGCGTGAGGCCGATCCGGTGGCGGTCGGCTCCGAGGGCGGCGACGAAGACGAACAGCACGGCCCCGGGCACGAGGGCCTCGCCGCGTGCCCGGGCGTGGAACGCGAACGTGTCGGCGGTGAGCACGGCGAACGCGGTGCCGATCGCCGCCAGCAGCGACCACCCGCCGACGTACTCGACCGGCGCCACGGCGTCCTGGAACTGGTCGCGGACGAGCCCGAGGTCCGCCCATGCGATGTCCCACGTCTCGCGGGTCGGGAAGAACGCGGCGAACGTGTCGGGGTACGACACCCACGCCACGACCCACACGAGTCCGAGCGCGGTGAGCAGCACGGCCGCCAGCCCGGGCACGTGGAGGCGGCGCAGGAGGAGCGAGAGCCCGTGGCCGACGACGACCACGACGGCGATGTCGGCGACGAACTGCCAATCGGCGAAGACGCGGGCGAACCCGAGCGCGGCGATGAAGGAGTAGGTCGCGAGGGCGACGGTGGCGACGAGGTCGAGCGCTTCGCGGCGTCCGTCCAGCAGGGAGCCGGACGGGGCAGCCGCGGCCGTCGCCGTCACAGGGCGACCTTGGTGAGCACGGGGTCCGGGCGGCGTGGGTCGCGCGGCCCGCTCGCGCGCGTGCTCCCGGCGAGCACGCCCCAGCCCTGGAGGAACGACGACTCGCTGCGGGCGTCGACGGCGAGCAGCGGCGCGCGGTGGCCGAGGTCGGACGTGTAGACGCCGATCGGGGTCAGCGCCGGGTCCTTGTCGAGCAGCGTCCACGACGCCGCCCAGGGATCGGCACCGATCGACACGACGAGCCCGAGGCCCTCGCTCGGGTCGCGCTCGGCCGGCACCGTCGGCTGCTCGCTGATCGAGATCCGCGCCAGCAGGTGCAGCGTCGTCGCGGCGACGTCCGGGCCCCGCAGATCGGCGCCGTCGGTCGTCACGAACCGGGTCGTCAGCCCGGCCCGGTCGGCGCTGTGCACGACGCTGGCCGCGGCGGTCACGGCGCGCTCGAAGCTCTCCTCGCCAGCGGGCCCTGGCGCCACGTGCTGGTCGAGCAGGACGACGCAGCGCTGCAGGCCCTCGACGCTGTGCTGGCGGACCTTGAGGTTCTCGGAGCGGGCCGACGCCCGCCAGTGGATCGTGCGCGGCTCGTCGCCGTCGACGTAGTCACGGAGGCTGTGGAAGTCACCGGGTCCGAGACGCTGGGCGAGGGCGAGGAGGTGGCGGCCGAGCACGCCCTGGCCGAGCAGGGGCATGTCCAGGAGGTGGGCACGCGGCGACACGAGCACCTCCTCGACGCCGGCGACGACGGTCGTCGACCGGGCCAGCCCGAGGACGTCCTGGCGGTAGGCGGTCAGCGGGCCGATCGTCAGCACGCCGCGCCGCTCCGTCGGGATGCGGTAGCCGGCGCTCACGTCGACGCCGCGACCGAGCGGCGACACCGTCATGCGGGCCGTGCGGCGTCGCGCCGACCGGCTCGACGAGCTCGAAGGCGGGGGAGGCGCTGCGCCCGGACTGCTCGACGAGGACCTCGACGCGCCCGACGTCACCGGCCGTGAGGACGGACGGGCGGATCCAGCGGCTGACCTCGACGTGCGGCCGGCGCACGGCGACGATCAGCCAGGCGAGCAGCGCCGCAGCGAGCAGGGCGGCGGCGATGACGTACAGCTCGAGCAGCCCGAACAGCCGGCCGATGACGAGCGCGCCGAGGGCCGAGACCAACACGATGATCCCCTGGCGGGTCGGGCGGGCGCGCATGATCGCCGCCGTCAGCGGGCGACCGGCACCGGCACGTCGGCGAGGATCTCGCCGATCGCGTCGGCGGGATCGAGGCGGGCGCCGCGGTCGGTGCGCAGCAGCAGCCGGTGGCTCAGGCACGACACGGCCATCACCTTGACGTCGTCGGGGGTGGCGTAGCGCCGGCCCCGGGCGGCGGCGTGGGCGCGGCAGGCGAAGGCGAGCTGCAGGGTCGCGCGGGGGGACAGGCCGAGCTCGATCGCCGGGTGGCGGCGGCTCGTCTCGGCGATCTCGACGAGGTAGGCCTTGAGGGCGTCGGCGAGGAACACCGAGCGCACGGCCTCGATCATCGTCATGACCTCGGCGGCCGACACGACCGGGCTCAGCTTGGGCAGCGACTCCACCGCGCCGCGGCCGTCGAGGATGGACATCTCGGCGGCGCGCCCCGGGTAGCCGAGGCCGATGCGCAGCAGGAACCGGTCGAGCTGGCTCTCCGGCAGCCGGTACGTGCCCTCCTGGTCGACCGGGTTCTGCGTGGCGATGACCATGAACGGCGGCGGCAGGGCGCGCGTCGCGCCGTCGACGGTGATCTGGCGCTCCTCCATCGCTTCGAGGAGGGCCGACTGGGTCTTCGGAGAGGCCCGGTTGATCTCGTCGGCGAGCACGATGTTGGCGAACAGCGGACCGGGCTGGAAGCGGAACTGCTCACTCGAGCGCTCGTAGATGCTCACGCCCACGAGGTCGGCGGGGAGCAGGTCGGGCGTGAACTGGACCCGCTTCCACGAGCAGTCGATGGATGCGGCCAGCGCCTTGGCGAGGCTCGTCTTGCCGACGCCCGGCACGTCCTCGATGAGCAGGTGGCCCTCGGCGAGCAGGCACATGAGCGCCATCTCGATCGGCTCCATCTTGCCGTGCACCACCTGCGCCACGTTGGCCGTGACGGCATCGAAGAGCGCGGCGAACCGGGAGCTGCTGCTCTCGGGTGCCGGGAGGTCGCCGCCCACTTGGCGACTCGGGAGAACGGTCACCCGTCACAACTTACTGGCAAGTAGCCGGACCTCGGACCCGGGGTTCCGAGCCGCGCGGCTAGCGTCGCACGACCGTGGCCACGTTCCTCGCGATCGACGTCGGGACGGACCGACTCGCCGCGGGGGTCGTCGACGAGACGGGCGTGGTGGTCGTGCGGGACCGCGTGGCGACCCCGCAGCGTGACGTCTGGCCGGCCCTGCACCGCCTCGTGCGGCGCGTCGTCGCGGCGCGACCCGACGACGTCGATCCGCTCGAGGTCTGCGGCGTGAGCTGCGAGGGCCCGATCGACGCCGTCGGCGGCACGGTCTCGCCGCTGCACCTGCCGGTGTGGCAGGGCTTCGAGCTGCGCGAGCGGATCACCGAGCTCACCGGCCTGCCCACCGTGCTCGGGCCGACCGGCGCAGGGCCGGGTGCTCGCCGAGCGCTGGAAGGGCGCGGCGGCGGACGTCACCGACGTGATGGTGCTGTTCGTGTCCGACGCCGTGGAGGCCGGTGTCATCTCCAACGACCGCCTCCTGCACGGCCGCTCGGGCAACGCCGGCCAGCTCGGTCACGTCGTCGTCGAGCCCGACGGCCTGCCGTGCGTCTGCGGCGGCGCCGGTTGCCTCACGGCCTACGTGTCGTCGTCGGCGATCGAGGAGGAGACGAACCGCCCGCTGCGGCGGGCTCCGGTCACGGTCATCGAACGGGCCGGCGTGATGATCGGCCGCGCCGTGGCCTCGTCGGTCGCGGTGTTCGACCTGCGCCTCGTCGTGCTCACCGGCGCCGTGCCGGCGGCGTTCGGCCAGACGCTGCTCGACGCGGCGCGCCGCGAGCTCGACCAGCGCAGCCGCCTCGCCCACGTGCGCCGCGGCGCCGACCGCAGCGAGCACCTCGTGCGCGTCGAGCTCACGACGCTCGGGCGCGAGGCGCCGCTCGTCGGGGCCGCCGCACTCGCCCGCTGGAACCCGGCTGCCGCGTAGGCCCGACGCCGGCAGCGGCGTCCGAGTGGGGCGACCGGCGTTCACTACGGTGGGGCACGATGAACCCCACATACGGTCCCGAGGCCGACGGCTACCGCGACAAGGTGCAGGCGTTCCTGGCCGAGAAGCTGCCGAGCAACTGGGCCGGCATCGGGAAGCTGCCGGACGACGAGGTGCGCGACTTCGTGACGTCATGGCGCGCCACGCTCTACGAGGCGGGGTACCTCGCCCCGGGCTGGCCGGTGGAGTACGGCGGGGCCGGGCTGTCGGCGCTCGAGCAGGTCATCCTCGCCGAGGAGTTCGCCCGCGCCGGCGTGCCGACCGGCGGCCCGAACGACGGCTTCGGCATCCAGATGCTCGGCAACACGCTGCTCGTGTGGGGCACCGAGGAGCAGAAGCAGCACTACATCCCGCGCATCCTGTCCGGCGAGGACACGTGGTGCCAGGGCTACTCCGAGCCCAACGCCGGGTCCGACCTCGGTGGCCTCGGGCTCAAGGCGCAGCTCGACGGCGACCAGTGGGTGCTCAACGGCCAGAAGATCTGGACGTCGGCCGGGCACCTCGCCGACCACATCTTCACGCTCGCCCGCACCGACCCCGACGCCCCGAAGCACAAGGGCATCTCGTTCCTGCTCGTCGACATGCGCCAGCCCGGGATCGAGGTCCGCCCGATCAAGATGATCTCCGGCGAGAGCGAGTTCAACGAGGTCTTCTACACCGACGCCGTGACGGCCAAGCACGAGGTCGTCGGCGGCGTCAACAACGGCTGGGCCGTCGCCATGAGCCTGCTCGGCTACGAGCGCGGTGCCGCGGCGGCGACCAACTCGATCCGCTACCAGGGTGAGCTCGACCGCCTGTTCCTGCTCGCCAAGGAGCGCGGCCTCGCCGATGACCCGCTGATCCGCCAGCGCCTGGCGTGGTGCTACGGCAAGGTGCAGATCATGCGCTACCTCGGGATGCGCACGCTGACCCAGTTCCTCAACGGCCACCAGCCGGGACCCGACGCGGCGATCACCAAGCTGTACTGGAGCGAGTACCACCAGACCGCGACCGAGCTGGCGATGGACATCCTCGGCGCCGAGGCGACGATCCCGAGCGGGCGCAAGCCGACCGAGCGCGTTCGGCGCCGACGACGCCGGCGCCCCGAACTCCTCGGCGTCGTGGGTCGACACGTTCCTGAACACGCGCGCCGCCACGATCTACGCCGGGTCCTCGCAGATCCAGCGCAACATCCTCGGCGAGATGGTGCTCGGGCTCCCCAAGGAACCGCGTCCCGCCTGATGCTCGGGATCGGGCTGGCGGTGCTCGCGCACCCGCGGCTGTGGCCGGTCGCCGTGCGCCAGTGGCGGCGGACGACGCCGCCACGGTGGTGGCGTCGTCGCCCGTTCCTGCCCGTGCCCACCGCCGAGTACCTGCGCTTCCGGCTCCTCACGCAGTACGGGGATTCCGAGGCTCGCGCGAGCGCCGCCGATGTGGTGAACTACCTCGCGTGGTGCCGGTCGCAGCCGTGAGACGGAGACCGTAGGGGACTCGATGCGGAGCGCGCTCGTCCTCAACGCCAGCTACGAGCCGCTCAGCGTCGTCCCGGCGCGGCGGGCCGCGTGTCTGGTCCTCGCCGAGAAGGCCGACGTCATCGAGGAGGACGGCACCGCGCTGCACTCGCCGTCGATCGTGCTCCCGAGCCCGCTCGTGATCCGCCTGCGCTACATGGTCAAGGTGCCGTTCCACCGCCGCACCGCCCTGTCGCGGCGGGCCGTGTTCGCCCGCGACGACTACCGCTGCCAGTACTGCGGCCGCACCGCCGACTCGATCGACCACGTCATGCCGCGGTCGCGCGGCGGCGAGCACTCCTGGGAGAACGTCGCCGCGGCGTGCCGTCCGTGCAACCTCTCGAAGCGTGACCGCACGCCCGACGAGGCCGGCATGCGCCTCGCCCGCCCGTGCCGGGCCCCGCGCGCCACCGCGTGGGTCGTCGTCAGCGTCACCCGCGTCCCGGAGGCGTGGAAGCCCTACCTCGCCATCGCGTCGTGACCGCGTTCGCGGTCCGGTCGTCCACCGGCACGGCGGCCGCGTTCCACGCCCGGTCGCTCGACGACGACGTGGCACCGGAGGTGTGGTCGTTCGTCGTCGAGCGTCCTGCGCTCGTCGTCGGGTCGGGGCAGCGTCCCGACGACGTCGCCGACCTCGAGGCGTGCGCGGCGGCAGGGGTCGAGGTCGTCAGGCGTCGCAGTGGAGGTGGCGTCGTCCTGCTCGAGCCGGGGAGCGTGGCGTGGTTCGACGTCGTCGTGCCCGCCGCCCACCTGCGGGCCGCCGGCGTCGGCGACGACGTCGCGGCGTCGATGACGTGGCTCGGCTGGCACGTCGCGTCGGCGCTCGCCGAGCTCGGCGTCGCCGGCGCCGATGTGCACCGCGGCGGCATGGCGTGCTCGGACTGGTGCCCGCTCGTCTGCTTCGCCGGCATCGGTCCGGGCGAGGTGCTCGTCGACGGCACCAAGCTCGTCGGGATCAGCCAGCGGCGCAGCCGGCCCGGCTCGCGGTTCCAGTGCGCGGTGCACACGGCGTGGCGCCCGGCGGCGCTCGCCGCCCTGCTGCGGGCGGACGTGCCGGTGGCAGCGCTGCCACCCGTCGCCGAGGTGCCGGTGGCCGTCGCGGCGGCGCTGCCCGACGCCGTGGCGGCGTCGCTGTCGGCCGGCTGATCGTCCAACGCCGCCTCGGACCCGGACCGTCCGGACCGGACCGGTCCGGTCCGGCGATTCACAGCTCGGTTTGTTGCGCCAGGCGCAACAAACCGAGCTGTGAACGCGTCGGCGGACCCGGATCAGACCGCTGGGTCGGCCGGGCGGTCCGGCCAGCGGACCCGGGTGGGGTAGCCGTGGCCGGTGACGATCTCGTCGCACCACGCGTCGAGCAGCCCGAAGAGGCGGTCGGCGTCGTCGCCGAGGGCGGCGACCACGCGACCTTCCATGCGATCGGTCGCCGACTCGATCTCCTCGCGCAGGTCCCAGCCGGCCGGCGTGATCGCGTCGCCGTCGAGGTAGCCGCGCCCGGCGAGCCGCTCGATGGCGCCGTCGAGCTCCTCCTCGGTCCAGCCACGCGACCGCACCCAGGACTTGAGCGGCTGGCCCCGCCACGGATCGGTGAGCACGCCGATCTCGCAGGCGTCGAGGTCGGCGTCGATCCACGCCGCGATGTGGCTGTCGCCGCGGTGCTCGCGCACGAGGTCGGCGGCCCGCCAGAACGCACCGACGGGATCGTCGGGCATGCCGAGGCTGAGCAGCCCCGAGAACAGGGCGCGGCCCTCGCCCGGCGCCGCTGCCGCCATCCGTTGCAGCGTCGCGGTGGCCCAGGCGAGGTCATCGGGGTCGTCGCCGAGCAGCCGGCGCAGGCCGGCGACGGCGCCCCGCTCGCGGGCTGCCGAGGATCGCCGCCTGGTCGGTCCGCTGCCAGCCCTCGGCGACGGCGGCGACGACCATCGGGCGCTTGAAGACGCCGAACGCCGAGGCGACGAGGTGCCCGCTCACCCGGTCGCCGAGGCACGCGCCGCGGCTCGTGAAGTAGGCGAGCATGTCCGGGTACTCGATGCCGTTGACGGTGCGGCTCGAGCCGTCGAACCCGAGCTCGTGGTAGGCGCGGTGGACCTCGGGCAGGAAGTAGGTGCTGGCGGCGATCGGCTCGACGGCGGCCCAGATGCGCCGGGCGACGGGCGCCGTCATGCCGGCGTCCGTTCGCCGACGCGCTCGGTGCCGAGGTGGGCCGGCACGTCGGGCTGCAGCACGAAGCGCACGTGGGGGAGCGTGAGCGTGCCGACGCCGGACGTGGCGGCGACGGGGAAGCGGGGGTTCAGCGCCGCCGACGCGGGCGCATCGAAGCGGTGGAGCACGGGACGGCCGCGCTCGACGCGCTGCAGGTCGACCTCCAGCTCGACCTGGGCGAGCCGCGGCCCCGCCGCCGTCGTCACGGGGTGCAACCCGGCGACGTACTGGACGTCGTGCACCCCGATCGGCTTCGGGCTCTCCAGCGCGACGTCGAACCACGGGGCCGCGACGCGCACCCGGTCGTAGCGGCGGTCGTACCGCACGTCGCCGTCGCCGGCGAGCCCCCACTGGTCCGCCAGCCAGGCGGCGGTCTCCGGCGCGGCGTCGACGGCCGTCGCCACGACGAGGGCTCGGGCCCGGGCGCCGCTGCGGCACGAGACGCGGACCTGGGCGAAGGTGAACGGACCGCGGGGCCCGTCGGCGACGCGCACGGCCAGCAGCGTGACGAGCGTCGGGATCGTCGGCACCAGGCCCGCTGGGAGGAACGTCTCGCCGCGCGATCCGGCGTGCTCGAACGCGGCCTGGAAGACCTCGGCGGCGGGCAGCGCGACCGGTTCGGCGGCAGGGGAGGAGAGGCTGCGGCGCGCTCACTGCTGGAACTTCGGCATCACTTCGGCGGCGAAGAGCCGCATGCTGTCCAGCACCTGCTGCTGGGGGATCTGCTCCATCGCGTTGAGCATGAAGTTGATCCCGTCGATGCCGACGCTGTCCCAGCGCTCGATCTCGCCGACGATCCGTGCCGGGTCGCCGATCGCCACCCCCTCCGGGAGCGGCCGGCGCTCGCCCGGCGCACCGGTCTCCCGTTTGGCGGCCGGCGGGGCGAGGTTGCCGAGGCTCTGGTAGGCGCTCGTCGGGATACGCCTCGCGGGTCCACAGGAGATGGGCGTTGGACAGGCCGAACGTCGCCGCCATCCCGCCGCCGACGGTGGCCGCGTGGTCGATGTCCTCGTGGCAGTAGAGGAAGTTCTGCGTCGTGACGGCGTCGTTCACCCCGCCGACCGGCTCGCACAGCTGGATGCGCCGGCGGTACTCGGCCGTGCGCCGCTCCTGCTCGGCGAACGTCACCGCGGCCACGCCGAGGCACCCGATGCCACGATCGGCCGCGTCGAGCTCGGTGCCGGGCGTGGTCACGGTGACCCACAGCGGCGGGTGCGGGTCCTGCACCGGCGTCGGCAGCACACGCCGCTCGGGCATCCGCCAGCCGATCCCCTCGTGGCTGAACGGCGCGCCGGACCACATCTTCGGCAGCACGTGGACGAACTCGTCCCAGGTCTGCTTGGTCAGGTCGGGATCGACGTCGAAGCCGCCGAGCTCGGTCCACGTCGACGAGCGGGCCGTGCCGACGTCCAGCCGGCCGCCGGACAGGATGTCGAGGGCTGCCGCCCGCTCGGCGACGCGCACCGGGTGGTTCATCTCCGGCACGCACACGACGGCGCCGTGCCCGACCCGGATGCGCTCCGTCCGGGCGGCGACCGCCGTCAGGAAGAGCTCGGGCGCCGAGCAGTGGCTGTAGCCCTCGAGGAAGTGGTGCTCGACCGCCCACACCCAGTCGAACCCCAGCTCGTCGGCGAGGATCGCCTGCTCGAGGGCGTTCTCGTAGACCTGCCGCTCGGCCGCTCCGTCGAACGGGGGCGGGACCGAGAGCTCGAAGAAGATGCCGAAGCGCACGCCCGCCAGCATCGCTCGCCGACCAGCCGCCGGGCGACGTGGAGCGGCCGACGGGCGGTCGCGTATCAGGAGCGGCTCCGGGCGACCCTCCATAGGTGTCAACGCTTCCTCACCCCGTCTCCAAGCGGAGTTCAAGCGGGGTGGCGCACCATCGTCTCGGGGACCGATGAGCAACATCGGGATCCGACGCCCGACGGGCGTCGAACGCACAGCACACCGGAAGGGGGTTCCGAGATGATCATCACGGCCGATCAGGTCCGAGCAGGCGACATCGTCGAGTACGGCGGGGTGCGCCACCTGGTGACCGAGGTCCGGCGCCCCGGTGGCGCCGCGTGGGCACTGGCCTGCGACGGCTCCGGCTGGGCCATCGCCCTCGGCACGCAGGCGATCGACGTCGACCGCCACGCCGACACCCAGCCGCCGCTCGCCGCGTGACCGCCTGACGGGCCGCGCCGCCGGCCGCCGGCGCCGAGCCGAGCCCGCGCCCGCGCCGGCGCCCGGCGGCTCCATCCGAGTACCTGACGCCATCCGAGTACGTGGTGCGGGGAGGCCCCGCACCACGTACTCGGATGGCCGCGTCCGGCCACCCGCCGCCGACGCAGCCGACGCCCGTCGCGGCGTGGGGGCCGACGCGTCCCAATGGGGGAAAGTGGGGAGTGGTGGTTGACGGAGGGGGGTTCTGGGGGGCAAAGTGGGGCCCGGCGGGGACCACCCGGGGTCCCTGACGAGGCAGCCGTCCGGGAGCCGAGCGAGGAAGGTGCGGTGGTCTTGGCGCGATGTTCGTCGGCTTCCACGAACGCCAGCTCGACGACAAGGGCCGGCTCGCCCTGCCGTCGGCGTTCCGGCCCGACTTCGGCGACGCCTGCTACCTCGTCTACGGCGAGGAGCGCTGCATCGACGTCTCCCCCGCGAGGCGTTCGAGGACATGGCCCGCGAGATGATGCGCCAGGTCAGGGCCAAGGAGATCTCCCTCAGCCGCCAGCGGGCGTTCGCCCACTCGGCCACCCTCGTCACGCTCGACAAGCAGGGTCGCGTGACGATCGACGAGCGCCTCCGCCAGTACGCCCGCCTCAGCCCGAGCTCGACGGTCGTCGTGTCCGGGAACCTCGACCGCGCCGAGGTGTGGTCGAGCGAGCTCTACGAGCAGATCGCCGCGGCCGGTCGCGGCGAGGTCGCCGGAGGCCGCGAGTGAGCGCCGCCCGCTCCCCACTTCCCCCCACCAGCTCCCCGGAAGGAGGCGCGAGGACCCACGAACCCGCGACGGCGGGGCCGGGATGACCGACGCCTTCGTGCACCGGCCGGTGATGCTCGACGAGATCGTCGCCATCTTCGCGACGGTGCCGGCCGGGGTCATCCTCGACGCCACGCTCGGCGGGGGCGGTCACACCGAGGCGCTGCTCGACAGCCGGGACGACCTGTGGGTCCTCGGCATCGACCGCGACCCCGAGGCCCTCACCGCGGCGACCGCCCGCCTCGAGCGCTTCGGCCGCCGCTTCCGCGCCGTGCACGCCAGGTTCGACGACCTCCACCAGCTCATGCCCACCGACCAGATCCAACGCCCGTCCCTCGCCCAGCTCGCCGCCAGCGACGCCGACGCCACGTTCGACGCCCGCTTGGGCGCCGGCCTGAGCGGCGCCCTGTTCGACCTCGGCGTGTCCTCGCCGCAGCTCGACCGCGCCGACCGCGGCTTCTCGTTCCGCCAGTCCGGCCCCCTCGACATGCGCATGGACACGACGGCGCCGTGGTCGGCGGCCGACGTCGTCAACGGCTACGACGTCGACGACCTGGCCCGCGTCATCCGCCGCTACGGCGACGAGCGCTTCGCCACGCGGATCGCCCGGGCGATCGTCGCCGCCCGCCCGATCGAGACGACCGCCGAGCTCGCCGCCATCGTCACGGCGGCCATCCCGGCCGCCACCCGCCGCACCGGCGGGCACCCCGCGACGCGCACGTTCCAGGCCATCCGGATCGAGGTCAACGCCGAGCTCGACGTGCTGCCGACCGCGCTCGACGCCGCCATCGAGGCCACCAGCGCCGGCGGGCCGCATCGCCGTGCTCTCGTACCACTCCGGCGAGGACCGCATCGCCAAGGACCGCTTCCGCCGCGCCACGGGGGCGTGCGACTGCCCGCCGGGGCTGCCGTGCGTGTGCGGCGCGGTGCAGACGGTGCGCCTCGTGCGGGGCGTGCCCAAGCGCGCCTCGGAGGCCGAGCGGGCGGCCAACCCGCGCGCCGCCTCGGCCCGCCTGCGGGTGGCCGAGCGGACCGAGCCGCGCACCGGCGACGAACGCGACGGGCGCCGTTGACGATGGCCGCCACCGTCCCCGTCCGCCGCGTCGATGCGCCGAAGCCCGCCCGCCAGGGCGCGTCGCGTCGCCCGCCGGGAGACCCCGGCGTCGGCGTCGCGGCCGTCGCCGAAGCCGGACCTGCGGCTCGTGCCGAGGCCGCGTGTCGCCTACAACGCGGCGCTCGTGCTCGGCTTCGTGGTCGTCGTGCTGATGCTCGGGACGGTCGTGCTGCACACCCGCCTCGCCGAGCGGCAGGGCGACATCGACCGCCTCGAGGCGGCCGTCACCGACGCGCGCGAGCGCTTCGACGTCCTGCGCCAGCAGCGCGCCGAGCTGCGCTCGCCGACGCGCCTCGCGATCGAGGCCCGCAACCTCGGGATGATGCCGGCGCCGCGCACCGAGTTCCTCGCCGTCGACCCGCAGACGCTCGCCCAGGTGCTGGCGTCGGTCGGGATGGTCGACGAGGTCACCGGCACGATCACGATCGAGGACCCCCTCGACCAGATCCGCCGCGTCAAGGCGGCGGACGGAGGCGCCGGCTGATGGAGCGCCGGCGCCGCCCGGGCGAGCCGCGCCCCACGACCGGTGGTGGCGACGCGGCGCGACGCGCCCGGACGACAGATCGACGCGCCGACCGGGATGCCGGTCGGCGCCGCCAGCACGCACCGACCCGTCGAGCTGCCACCACGGGTCGGCGCGCCGGTGGGCCGCCGGGCCGATCCGCCCCGGCAACGGCGGCCCGCCGGGACCTCGACGCGCCGCGGCGGGCCCGGCGCCGGCGCCCCGACGCGGCGCCAAGCAGCTGCGCGCCCGACGCGACGGTCGCACATCACGCCGCGCCCTGCCGCCGCGGCCCGGAGCGGCGTCGGGCCGCCCGCGCCACC
Source organism: uncultured Acidimicrobiia bacterium (assembly GCA_963750905.1). Taxonomy (GTDB): domain Bacteria; phylum Actinomycetota; class Acidimicrobiia; order Acidimicrobiales; family Ilumatobacteraceae; genus JALZMG01. The sequence continues at coordinate 204,019 of CAVVSE010000017.1, read as the reverse complement.
CGATCCGCGGCAGCGGGCGCGGCGCACGATCCGGACGCGGACCCGCCGGCTCTCCGACCGCTTCTCCGCCGGGCAGCCGCGCAAGCGCCTGATCACGACCCTCGTCGTGATGCTCCTGATCCTGTCGGCCGTGCTCGTCAAGGTCGGCCTGCTGCAGACGTTCGAGGGCGACCAGCTGCGCAGCGCGGCGGCCCAGCAGTGGACCCGCGAGCGCCCGCTGCGCGCCCAGCGCGGCTCGATCTTCGACCGCAACGGCGAGGAGCTCGCCCTGTCGGTCCCGGCGAGCACCGTCGCCGTCAACCCCAAGCAGGTCAACGACCCCGAGGGCACGGCGCGGATCTTCGCCGACGTGCTCGGCCTCGACGACGACCGCCGCGACGAGCTCGCCGCGGCGATGGCCGACAAGGACAAGGGCTTCGTCTACGTCGCCCGCCAGGTCGACGCCGATCGCGCCGACCAGCTCGCGCGCGCTCGACGTCCTCGGCGTGACGATCTACCGCGAGGACCGCCGCATGCTGCCGGGCGGCGACACCGGCCGCAGCGTCATCGGGCGCACCGACATCGACGGCATCGGCACCGCCGGGCTGGAGAAGCAGTACGACAACGTGCTCGCCGGCACCGCCGGCACCGAGTCGCTCGAGGTCGCGCCCGGCGGTCGGTCGATCGCCGGCAGCGAGCAGGTCGTCGAGGCACCGATCCCCGGCGCCGACATCGTGCTGACCCTCGATCGCTCGGTGCAGTACGCCGCCGAGCAGGCGCTGCTCACCCGGGTCGGGGAGCTCGGCGCCCGCGGCGGCCAGGCGATCGTGATGGACACCAAGACCGGCGAGGTGCTCGCCATGGCCTCGGTGCGCATCAACAGCGACAGCGGCGTCTACGAGATCACGTCCGGCAACTACTCGGCCGTCGATGCCTACGAGCCCGGCTCGGTCGGCAAGGTCATCACGATCTCCGGCGCCCTCAACGACGGCACCGTCACGCCCGACACGGTCTTCACCGTGCCGTGGCAGAAGGTGTACACGAACAACGGTGACCGGCTCCACGACTCGCACCAGCACGGCACGGACCCGATGACGGTCGAGCGACATCCTCACCGAGTCCTCGAACATCGGCACGATCACGGTGTCCGAGACGCTGCGCGGACCTGGCGGCACCAGCTTCGAGCAGCAGGACCACTACATGCGCCTGTTCGGGCTCGGCCAGCGCACGGCGCTCAACTTCCCGGACGAGAACCCGGGCATCCTGAAGCCCTGGCAGGAGTGGGAGGGCACCGAGAAGTACACCGTCGCCTACGGTCAGGGCGTCGCCAGCAGCCCGATCCAGCTCATCTCCGCCGTCAACGCGATCGCCAACGACGGCACCTACGTGGCGCCGAAGCTGGTCCGCTCGACGGTCGACGATGCCGGCGAGGTGCGTGACATGCCGGCGTCGGCCTCCCACGAGGTGATCCGGCCGGAGGTCGCCGAGACGATGCAGCAGATGATGAAGCGAGTGGTGTGCGAGGGCACGGCGAAGCAGTCGCGCGTGCCGGGCCTCTCGATCGCCGGCAAGACGGGCACCGGCTACATCGCCCAGGCGAACGGCACGCTACGACCGCGAGGACGGCACGCGGGCCTACTACGCGAGCTTCGTCGGGTTCCTGCCCGCCGAGGACCCGCAGGTGACGATCCTCGTGTCGATCGACCAGCCGCCCGCCGACAGCGGCGACCGCTTCGGCGGCACGGCGGCGGCGCCCGTGTTCCAGCAGCTGGCGCCGATGATGATCCACGAGCTCGACATCGAGCAGCCACCCGGATCGACGGGCTGTCCGGAGTGAGCGCCGACGGAGCCGACGCGGCGTCCGACGCCACGACCGCCCCGACGCTCGCCGCTCTCCTCCCCGACGTCCCCGCCACGCTCGGTGGCTGGATCGACGGTGACGCTGCGAGCAGCGGTCAGCGCGATGACCCACGATTCGCGCCTCGTCGCGCCCGGGCACCTGTTCGCCTGCGTCCGTGGCCAGCACCACGACGGCCACCGCTTCGCCGCCGGGGCGGTCGCGGCCGGCGCCACGGCGCTGCTCGTCGACCACGTCGTCGACGTCGGCAACCGGTCGGCCAGCTCGTCGTCGCCGACACCCGCGTGGCGATGGGACCCGTCGCCTCCGGCGTCTACCGGTACCCGAGCCGCGCCCTGCCGGTCGTCGGCGTCACCGGCACCAACGGCAAGACGACGACCTGTGCGCTGCTCGCCGCGATCCTCCGGGCCGCCGGCCGCCCGACGACGGTGATCGGCACGCTCTCGGGCACCAAGACGACGCCCGAGGCGCCCGAGCTGCAGGCCCGCCTGGCGCAGGCCCGCGACCAGCGGCGACCGGGCGGTCGTGATGGAGGCGTCGTCCCACGCCCTCGCCCTGCACCGCGTCGACGGCACGCAGTTCGCGGTCGGCGTGTTCACGAACCTCGGCACCGACCACCTCGACCTGCACGGCACGCCGGAGGCGTACTTCCGCGCCAAGGCCCGGCTGTTCACGCCGGAGCTGGCCGCAGTCGGGGTCAGCAACGCCGACGACGCCCACGGCCGGCTGCTGCTCGACGCCGCGCCGATCGAGATGGTGCCGTACTCGCTGGCCGACGCCGGCGACCTGGTCGTGACCGCCGACCACCACGAGCTGACGTGGCGCGGGGCGCGGCTCGTGGTCGGCCTCGGCGGTGGGTTCAACGTCGCCAACACGCTCGCCGCGGCCACGACGGCCGCCGTGCTGGGCCTCGACGCCGGATGTGATCGCCGCCGGGCTGGCGACGGCCGCCGTCGGTGCCCGGCCGCTTCGAGCGGGTCCTGCCGGCGCGTGGTGACGGCGGAGGGGTGGTCGCGATCGTCGACTACGCCCACACCCCCGACGGCCTGGAGGAGGTCCTGCGGGCGGCCCGGGCCGTGACCGCCGGGCGCGTCGTCGTCGTCTTCGGCGCCGGCGGCGACCGCGACCACCCGAAGCGGCCGCGCATGGGGGCGGTCGCCGCGCGCCTCGCCGACGTCGTCGTCGTGACATCTGACAACCCGCGTTCGGAGGACCCGAGCCGCCATCATCGAGGCCGTGCTGAGCGGGATCGAAGACCGGTCGGGCGTCGTCGTCGAACCCGACCGGGCGGCGGCGATCGCCGTCGCCGTGGACGCGGCCGGGTCGGGCGACGTCGTCGTGGTCGCCGGCAAGGGCCACGAGACGACGCAGACGATCGGCGACCAGGTGCTGCCGTTCGACGACCGCGAGGTCGTCCGGGCCCTGCTCGAGGCCCGTGACGCGTCCCGTCGAGACGGGTCTCGCCATGATCACCGGTCGAGACGGAGTCTCGCCATGATCACCGGTCGAGACGGAGTCTCGCCATGATCACCGGTCGAGACGGAGTCTCGCCATGATCGCGGTGATGATCGCCGGCGTCGTCGCCGGCGTGCTGTCGCTGATCGTCACCCGCTTCCTCATCTCGGCGTTCCGCACCCGCGGCCTCGGCCAGCCGATCCTCGGCAAGGAGGACCGCGGGCCGGAGCACCACATGGCCAAGCAGGGCACGCCGACGATGGGTGGCATCGCCATCATCGTCGCCGCCCTCGGCGGCTGGATCGTGGCCCACGTGCGGCGCGGCCTGCCGTTCTCGGACCAGGCCCTCATCGTGTGGGCCGCCGTCCTCGTGATGGCCTTCATGGGCTTCCTCGACGACTTCATCAAGGTCCGCAAGCGCCACAACCGGGGCATCTTCTGGAAGCAGAAGAACTACGTCACGATGCTGATCAGCTTCGGCCTGGCGTGGTGGCTGGTCGCCGGCACCGGCATCGCCCACACCGTCTCGCTGACGCGCGCCGACTACCCGGGGTGGGAGCTGCCGACCCCGGTGTGGGTGATCTTCGCCGGGCTCATCATCTGGGCGACGACGAACGCCGTGAACGTCACCGACGGGCTCGACGGCCTCGCCGGCGGCTCGGCGCTGATGGGGTTCGGCGCCTTCATGATCATCGGCTACTGGGCGTTCCGGAACCCGGAGATCTACGGCGCCGTCGTCAACCCGCTCGACCTCGCCGCACTGGCCGCCGCGTTCGCCGGCGCCTGCATGGGGTTCCTGTGGTTCAACGCCGCGCCGGCGCGGATCATCATGGGCGACGTCGGCGCGCTCGGCCTCGGGTCGGCCCTCGCGCTGCTCGCGCCTGACGATGAACACGCAGCTGCTGATCGTGCTGATCTGCGGCCTGAACGTCATCGAGGCCGGCTCGGTCGGCGTGCAGATGACCGTGTTCAAGGCCAGTGGGCGCAAGAAGCGCCTGTTCCGGATGACGCCCATCCACCACCACTTCGAGCTCCTCGGCTGGCCGGAGACGACCGTCATCATCCGCTTCTGGCTGATCGCCGCCGTCTGCGTGGCCGCCGCCCTCGGGCTGTTCATCGGTGACTTCACCCGCATCTCGGCGGACATGCCGTGATCCTCGTCCACGGGCTCGCCATCGCCGGCGCGGCGACCGTGCGGGCGTTGCAGCGGCGGGGCGCCGACGTCGTGGCGTCCGACGACACCGTCGACGACGCCAAGCGGGTGCTGGCCGCCGAGCTCGGCGTCGAGCTCGTCGAGCAGCCCGACAGCCGCCGGCTGCGCGAGCTCGTGACGGCGAGCGAGCTGGTCGTGCCGGCGCCCGGCGTGCCCGAGACGCACGAGCTGTTCGCGATCGCCGCCGCGGCGGGCCGTCCGGTCGAGAGCGAGCTCGAGCTGGCCTACCGGTGGGAGCAGGAGCGCCCGGGCGGCCCGCGCCCGATGCTCGCCGTCACCGGCACCGACGGCAAGACGACGACCACCCTCCTCGCCGTCGCCATCCTGGAGGCCGCCGGGGTCCGCGCCGTCGATGCCGGCAACACCGACGTCCCGCTGGTGGCGGCGCTCGACCTCGACGTCGACGCGTTCGTCGTCGAGTGCACGAGCTTCCGGCTGGCCTGGACCTCGTCGTTCCGCGGTGACGCGGCCGTCTGGCTCAACCTGGCGCCGGACCACCTCAACTGGCACACCGGGATGGACACCTACGAGGCGGCCAAGGCGCGGATCTTCGCCCAGCAGCGACCCGCCGACGTCGCCATCGGCTTCGCCGACGATCCCGTCGTGATGGCCCACCTCCGGCGGGCGCCGGCACGGCAGCGCACGTTCGCCGCCAGCAACGCCGACTACCACGTCGCCGACGGCCACCTCTGCGGGCCGCAGGGCCGGCTGGCGCCGGTCGCGTCGATGCGCCGCGCGCTCCCGCACGACCTGACGAACGGGCTCGCCGCGGCCGCCGTGACGCTGGAGCCCGGGCTGGCGACGCCGGACGCGGTCGCCACCGCGCTCGGCGACGTTCACCGGCCCGCGCCACCGCATCGAGCTCGTCGGCGAGTCCGGCGGCGTGCGCTGGTTCAACGACTCCAAGGCCACGACGCCGCACGCCGCGTCGGTCGCCATCCGGGCCTTCGACTCCGTCGTGCTCATCGCCGGCGGTCTCAACAAGGGCCTCGACCTGGCTCCGATGGCCGACGCGGCGCGCGGCCGGGTGCGGGCCGTCGTGGCGATCGGGCAGTCGGCCGAGCTGATCGCGGACACGTTCGCCGGCGACCGGCGCGGTCGTCACGGCGACGTCGATGGAGCAAGCCGTGGAGGCCGCGGGCGAGGTGGCGCGCGACGGCGACGTCGTGCTGCTCTCGCCGGGCTGCGCGTCCTTCGACTGGTACAGCGGCTACCCGGCCCGCGGCGACGACTTCAGACGACTCGTGGCAGCACGAACGGAAGGCGGAACGACATGAGGACGTTCGAGACGACGGCGGCGCTGCGCCCGCGCCCGCCGACGACCATCGAGGTGACCGCGGCGACGGTCGCGACCGCGCCTGCCGGCTCCGTCGCCGAGCGCCGGCAGCGGGCGTTGGAGCGCCTGCACAGCGGCAGCGTCCCCGAGCGGCGGGCCGCCGGGCGCCGCGCCGTCAAGGCGCCGAACGCCGACAAGCCGGGCGTGTGGGACGTCCAGCGGGGGCCGGCGCCGGTCGCCTACTACGTCATCGGCGTGGTCGTCGCGATGTTCGTGCTGCTCGGCCTCGTCATGGTGCTGTCGGCGTCCGCTGGCGTCGAGGCGGCGAAGGGCCGCAGCCCGTACCACATCTTCACCCGGCAGGCGACGTGGGCCGCGATCGGCCTCGTCGGGATGGTCATCGCCATGCGGATGCACCTCACGTGGGTCAAGCGGCTGGCGATCCCGCTCGTGGTGCTGGCCGGCGTGGGGATGGCGCTGCCGTTCGTGCCCGGCGTCGGAGCGACCGTCAACGACGCCCGGGCCTGGGTCACGGTCGGCTCGTTCAGCCTGCAGCCGTCGGAGTTCCTGAAGCTGGCGCTCATCCTGTTCTGCGCCGACCTGCTCGTGCGCCGCCACGAGCAGCTCTCCGACGTCCGGCGCAGCCTGCGGCCGATCGCCATCGTCGCCGCCTTCGCCGCCGGCGCCTGCCTGCTGCAGGGCGACCTCGGGTCGGCCATCGTGATGACGGCCATCGTCCTGGCGATCGCGTTCATCGGCGGCGTGCCGCTGTCGCCGATGCTCGCCACCGGGCTCGTCGGCGGCCGTGTGCGCCCTCGGGTTCGTGTTCTCGACCGAGTACCGCTACCAGCGCTTCACCGCGTTCCTCGACATCGCCGGGCACCGCGACCACCTCTCGTACCAGACGTACCAGGGGTTCCTGTCGATCGCCGACGGCGGCCTGACCGGCTCGGGCGTCGGCGCCGGCAACGGCAAGCTCGGGTACCTCCCGCTGGCCCACAGCGACTTCATCTTCGCCGTCATCGCCGACGAGCTCGGCCTCGTCGGCTCGATCGCCGTGATCGGCGGCTTCATGCTGCTCGTCTGGTTCGGCATCCAGGCCGCGCTGTCGGCGCCGGACCGCTTCGGCATGCTGCTGGCCGGCGGCATCACGACGTGGTTCGGGGTCCAGGCGGTCATCAACCTGGGCGGCGTGACCGGGTTGATGCCGGTGACCGGGCTGACGCTGCCGTTCTTCTCCGCCGGCGGCTCGTCGCTGTTCGTGTCGATGACGGCGGCGGGCCTCCTGCTCAACGTCGCCCGCCGCGCGACGTGACCGGCCCGACCTTCGCCGTCGTCACCGGCGGCGGCACGGCCGGCCACGTCCTGCCGGCCCTCGCGATCGCCGAGGCGCTCGTCGACCACGGCCACGACCCGGCCGAGATCCACTACGTCGGCGCGGCGCGGGGCATCGAGACCCGGCTGCTGCCGGCGACCCCGTTCCCGCACACGTTCCTCGACGTCATCGGTCTGCAGCGCGAGCTGAACATGGCGAACGTCCGCCGCAACACGACGATGGTCCCCAAGCTGGTGACCGCCCGCCGCGCGGCGCGTGCGGCTGCTGCGCGAGCTCGCGCCCGCGCGTCGTCGTGTCCGTCGGCGGCTACGCCAGCCTCCCCGCCGTGCTCGCCGCCCGACGTCTGCGCATCCCGGTCGTCGTCGTGAGCTACGACCGCCGCCCTGGGCGGGCCAGCGCGCTGACCGCCCGCGTCGCGGCCGTCGCCGCGGTGGCGTACCCGGACTCGCCGCTGCCGCGAGCGGTGGTCACCGGCGCGCCGCTGCGGCGCCACATCCTGGCCGTCGACCGTGGCCGCGACCGCGGCCCGGCGCGGGCCGCGCTCGGGCTGCCCGACGACCGCTTCGTCGTCGTCGTCACCGGCGGGTCGCAGGGCTCGGCGGCCCTCAACGCGGCGGTCGGCCGACTTCGCCGCCGCCCACGCCGGCGACCGCGGCCTGGCCCTGCGCCAGGTGGTCGGCGACCGCTTCCTCGACCGGGCCCCGGCGCCGCGCGACGGCGCCGACGGGCTGCTCCACCAGGTGGTCGGCTACGAGATCACGTCGAGCGGCTCTACGCCGCCGCCGACCTGCTCGTCGGGCGCGGCGGGGCCAGCACGGTCGCCGAGGCGGCCGTCACCGGCACGCCGTCGATCCTGGTGCCGTGGGCCGGCGCCGCCGAGGACCACCAGACGCTGAACGTGCGCTGGCTCGCCGACCAGGGCGGCGCGGTGCTGCTCCCGGAGCCCGAGGTCGCCCGCCTCGGGACGGTGATCGCCGGGCTGCGTGCCGACCCGGCGGCGCTGGCGGCGATGGCGCTGCCGCATCGGGCCGGTGAGCGCCGCGCGGCTCGCCGGTCGACGGCATGCACCGCCGGCCGCGGTGACCGCTCGCCGACGCTCGTCGAGGACGTCGCTCGCCAGCGGTCGCTCGGTCGGGACTCGCTCGGCTCACGCGACATGCCCGGTCACGCAGCGGTCGCGCCTCCTAGCCTGGCGGGCACCGTGACGGCTCTCCCGCCCCTCGAAGCGCCCCGTGCGCCGCTCGACCTCTCCCGACCGCCTGCGCCTGCACGTCGTCGGCGTCGGGCGGCCCGGGCATGTCGGCCATCGCCATCGCCCTCGCCGAGATGGGCCACGCCGTGTCGGGCAGCGACTTCCGCGACCAGCCCGTGCTCGACCGCGTCCGGGCCGCCGGCGTCGACGTGCGCGTCGGCCACGACGCCGCCGTCGTCGACGGGCTGCGACGCCGTCACGTCCTCGACGGCGATCCCGGCCCACAACATCGAGCTCGCGGCGGCCCGCGAGCTGGGCATCCCGACGCTGCGCCGGGCCGGGATGCTGGCCTCGATCTGCGCGCAGGCCCGGTCGATCGGCGTCGCCGGCACGCACGGCAAGACGACCACCACGTCGATGCTGATGCTGATCCTCGCCGCGGCCGGGCTCGGCGCCGAGCTTCATCGTCGGCGGCGACGTGACCGACGCCGGCACCGGCGCCCACTGGACGGGCGGCGAGCTGCTCGTCGTCGAGGCCGACGAGAGCGACGGCACGCACCTCGAGCTGCCGCTCGCCGGCACGATCCTGCTCAACGTCGAGCTCGACTTCCTCCAGCACTACGGGACGTTCGACGCCCTGCTGCAGAGCTTCGACCGCTACGTCGCCCGCATCGACGGCCCGAAGGTGCTGTGCGCCGACGACGCCGTGTGCGCCGACCTGGCGGCACGGCACGGCGCCATCGACCTACGGCCTCGCCGCGGGCGCCGACGTGCGCGCCGTCGACCTGCGAGTCCCACGACGGCTCGTTCTCCTTCGCCGTCGAGCGCCGCACGGACGACGGACCGTGACCCGGCTCGGCGACGTCCACCTGCCGCTGCGCGGCGTGCACAACGTGGTCAACGCCACCGGCGCCATCGCCATGGCCCTCGCGCTCGGGGCCACGTTCGACGACTGCCGCGACGCCCTCGGCCGCTTCGGCGGCGTCGCCCGCCGCTTCGACATCCGCGGCGTCGACGGCGGCGCGACGTTCGTCGACGACTACGGCCACCTGCCGGCGGAGATCGCCGCCGTCGTCGCCGCGGCCCGCGACAGCGGCGACGGCTGGCAGCGGGTCGTCGTCGCCTTCCAGCCGAACCGCTTCAACCGCATCGCCGAGATGTGGCAGGAGTACGCCGACGCCTTCGTCGGCGCCGACGTCGTCGTGATCACCGACATCTACCCGTCGGGGACGACGCCGATCCCGGGCGTCACCGGCAAGCTGATCGTCAACGCCGTCGTCGACGCCCACCCGCGAGCGCGCGCGTCGTGTGGCTGCCGCGGCGCGACGACGTCGTGTCGTTCCTCGCCGGCGAGGTCGGTCCGGGCGACGTGTGCATCTCGATGGGCTGCGGCGACATCGCCACGCTGCCCGAGGAGATCCTCGGCCCGGCGCGTCGCGCCGGAGGCTGTCGTGAGCCCGCTCGCGCGACGTCGCCGGCGCTCGACGCCGCCGCCGCCGTGCTCGGCCCGCGGCGACCGCGCGACGTGCCGCTCGGCCCGCTGACGACGTACCGCGTCGGTGGCCCGGCGGCGCTGTTCGTGCGCGCCCGCTCGCTCGACGACCTGCGCGCCGTCGCCGCGGCGCGCCGCGCCTCGGGGCTGCCGGTGCTCGTCGTCGGCCGCGGCTCCAACCTGCTCGTCGCCGACGACGGCTTCGCCGGCATCGCCGTCGACGGTCGCCGACCTCGCCGCCGGGATCGACGTCGCCGCCGGCACCGTGGTCGTCGCCGGCGGCGGTGTCGCCGCTGCCGGTCCTCGCCCGGCGGACGGCGGCCGCCGGCCTCACCGGGCTTCGAGTGGGCGGTCGGCGTGCCGGGCTCGGTCGGCGGCGCCGTGCGGATGAACGCCGGCGGCCACGGCTCCGACATCGCCGCCTGCCTCGTGTCGTCGACGTGCTCGACCTCGACGAGCCCGACGCCGGTCGTGCGGCCGCTCGGTCGGCGGCGAGCTCGGCCTGCGGTTCCGGGGCTCCGACCTCGGCGACCAGCACGTCGTCGTCGCGGCGACGCTGCGAGTGGCGCCGGGCGAGCGCGAGCAGGCCGAGCGCGACGATCGCCGAGATCGTCCGCTGGCGTCGCGAGCACCAGCCGGGCGGCCAGAACTGTGGCTCGGTCTTCGTGAACCCGGTGCCCGGCGAGGTCAGCGCCGGCAGCCTCGTCGACGGGCTCGGGCCTGCGCGGCCTGCGCATCGGCACGGCGTGGGTGTCGGAGAAGCACGCCAACTTCGTGCAGGCGGCCGACGGCGGCTCGGCGGCCGACGTGCGCGCCGTCATCGAGGACGTCCGCGCAGCGGGTCGCCGCCGCCACCGGCTTCCGGCTGCGCAGCGAGGTCCGCCTCGTCGGGTTCGGGGACGACCGAGCGGGTGAGGCGCGACGACCCGGCGGGCCGTCGCGCCCGCACCGACCTCCCCGGCCGACGACGTGCCGTCGGCGGAGGTGCTCGACGAGCTGCTCCAGGCGTTCTCCGCCGACGCCGCCGACGCGCCGCACGCTGGAGGAGATCGATCTGGCCAGCCCCGAGGTCGCCGAGCTGCTGGCGCCCACCAGCCCGACGCCGGCGCCCGATCGCAACCCTGAACCTCGACCTGAGGTCGAGGTCGGTCGAGGTCGAGGGTCCGGGTCGGCGTGGCGAGGTCGAGGATCGACCGGCCGTCGAGCCGGAGCTCGAGACGCCGACCGGTCCGACGCCGGCCGCCGATGCGACGCCGGACGAGCCACGCCGAGCGCCGAGGTCGCGGCGGCGGTCGAGGTCGACGGACGACCGTCGAGCCGACGCCGACGGTCGCCGACCGACGACGGCGGCCACGGACGACACCGTCACGAGCGGCGACGCGGCCGACGGCGACGCCGGCCGCCGAGCGTCGGCGCCGACGCGACGGCCGGCTCGCCACCGAACGTCGTCCGGATCGACGCCTCCGACGACCCGCCCGATGCGGTGTACCTGGCGGCCGGCGACCCGCTGCTCGCGGCGTCGGTGGCGGCGCGCGACGCGGCCGACCGACGAGGCGGCCGACGCCACCGGCGACGCCCCGGTGTTCATCGACGACCAGGCCGCTCGAGCGCGGCGAGACGATCAGCCTCGCCGACGCCTCGAGCGCCACGCGCATCGAGCCGCGGCTGCGCGAGCGGCGCATCGCCGTCAAGCGGGCCGCCGGCCGCAAGCGGCTGCGCTGGGCCTTCGTCGTGGTCGTCGTGGCGGCGCTCGTCGTGGCCGCCCTCGCCGTGCTCGGCTCGTCGCTCTTCGCCATCGACGAGGTGCACGTCGACGGCGCCGTCTACACCGACCCGGCGGCGCTGCAGGCGGTCGTCGACGACCTCGAGGGCACGCCCGTGCTGCGGGCCGACACCGACCGCGGCCGAGCGCGAGCTGGAGGCGATCCCGTGGGTCGCCGACGCCCGCGTCACGACGCAGTTCCCGCGACGCCGCCACCATCGAGCTGCGCGAGCGCGAAGCCGTCGCCACCTACCAGGGCCCGGACCAGCGCTTCCGCGTGATCGACGTCGACGGCCGCGTCCTCGACGTGCTCGACGCCCAGCCCGCCGAGTACCTGCTGCTCACCAGCCCGGACGCGTCCGACCTGGAGCCCGGTCAGTTCGCCGCCCAGGGCTTCATCGCCGCCGCCAACCTCGTCCAGGCGCTGACGCCGGAGCTGCGGTTGCTCGCCCAGTCGGTCGCCGTGACGGGCAACGGCAGCGACCTGCGCCTGGCGATCACGGACGGGCGCGAGGTCCGCTTCGGTCCCGGCCGCGACCTCGTCACCAAGCTCGTGCGCCTGCAGACGCGGCTGGCGCAGGTCGACGCCGGCGGCTTCCAGTACCTCGACGTGTCGACGAACGAGGTCACGACGGGGTGAGGGCGCGGGTGACCCGGATCCCCCGCAAGGCCCGGGGATGCACGTGTTTGCCCCGTAACGTGCGAGGATGAAGGTCGACCTTCGAGAGACACCTGCGAGACCTGCAGCGATGCCCGTGCGGCTCGCCGTCCCGTCGCCCGCCCCGGGCCGGACGGCCCGCCGGACGCACCACCGGACCATCACATGAACCCACGACCGCTCAGAAACGAACCCAGCACAGGGAGGTCACGCTGATGGCCGGCGCGCCCCAGAACTATCTCGCCGTGATCAAGGTCATCGGTGTCGGCGGCGGCGGCGTCAACGCGGTCAACCGGATGATCGACGCCGGGCTGAAGGGCGTCGAGTTCATCGCCGTCAACACCGACGCCCAGGCGCTGTTGATGAGCGACGCCGACCTCAAGCTCGACATCGGCCGCGATCTCACGCGCGGCCTCGGCGCCGGCAGCGACCCGGAGGTCGGCAAGGCCGCCGCCGAGGCGCACCACGAGGAGATCGAGGAGATGGTGAAGGGCGCCGACATGGTGTTCATCACCGCCGGCGAGGGCGGCGGCACCGGCACCGGCGGCGCCCCCGTGATCGCCGAGATCGCGCGCGGCCTCGGGGCCCTCACGATCGGCGTGGTCACCCGCCCGTTCCAGTTCGAGGGCCGGCGCCGGGCCGTGCAGGCCGACACCGGGATCCAGCGCATGAAGGAGAAGGTCGACACCCTCATCGTCATCCCGAACGATCGCCTGCTGACCGTCGCCAACGACAAGACCAGCGTGCTCAACGCGTTCAAGATGGCCGACGAGGTGCTGCTGCAGGGCGTCTCCGGCATCACCAACCTGATCACGACCCCCGGCCTGATCAACACCGACTTCGCCGACGTCAAGATGGTGCTGTCGCAGGCCGGCTCGGCGCTGATGGGCATCGGCCAGGCGAGCGGCGACGACCGCGCCGTGTCGGCCGCCAAGGCGGCGATCTCCAGCCCGCTGCTCGAGTCGGCGATCGACGGCGCCCGCGGCGTGCTGCTCAACATCACCGGCCCGTCGAGCATGGGCCTGTTCGAGATGAACGCGGCGGCCGAGATCATCCACGGCGTCGCCCACCAGGACGCCAACATCATCTTCGGCACCGTCATCGACGACGAGATGGGCGACGAGGTCAAGGTGACGGTCATCGCCGCCGGCTTCGACCGCCTCGACGGCGGCCCGGCGCGTGCCGCAGCCAAGCCGCCGACGACCATCTCGGAGCTGTTCGCCGAGGACGAGCCCGATCCGCTCGACACCGACGACGACGACGACTTCGACGTCCCGTCGTTCCTGCGCTGACGGACGTCGCCGAGCCAACCTCGCCGCCGATCCGGGCCCGGGTGGGCGACGAGTCGTCGATCCTCGCCGTCACCAAGGGGTTCGGGCCCGACGCCGTCGCCGCGGCGGCCGCGGCCGGGCTGCCGGGCGATCGGTGAGAACTACGCCCAGGAGCTGGTCGACGAAGGCGCCGGTCGCCGCCGAGCTGGGCGTCGTCGTCCACTTCATCGGCCAGCTGCAGACGAACAAGGTGCGCCAGCTCGCCGGCCGGTCGGCGTCTGGGAGACCGTCGACCGGCCGCGCCTCGTCGCCGAGATCGCCAGGCGGGCGCCGGGCGCGACCGTGCTCGTCCAGGTCGCCACGACGGGGGAGCAGGGCAAGGGCGGCTGCCCGGTCGACGACGTGCCCGACCTGGTGCGCACGGCCGCGCGACGCCGGGTTGCGGTCGCCGGGCTGATGACGGTCGGGCCGACGCACGGCGGGCCCGAGGCGGCGCGGCCGGGGTTCCGGGCCGTGCGCCGCCTCGCCGACGACCTCGGCCTGACGACGTGCTCGATGGGGATGAGCGCCGACCTCGAGGTGGCCGTCGAGGAGGGCGCCACCGAGGTCCGCGTCGGCACCGCCCTGTTCGGCCCGCGGACCGCGACGTAGCTCGGCGCCGTCCGCCATCTGGGCGGGGATCGTCTCCGGGCGGGATCCGTCCCGGGATCCGGGACGGATCCCGCCCAGGAACGGATCCCGCCCAGATGGGGGTACCGCACCGGTCGCGTCAGCCCGCCGCGTGCAGGTCGGCGACGTAGCGCAGGAGGCGGTCGGCCAGCTCCGCGGGGTGGGCGAGGGCCGGCAGGTGGCCGCCCGCCATCTCGTCGGGCACGATGCCGAGGCGCTCGCCACCACCCGGCGCTGGAAGTCGGGCGGGAACAGCCGGTCGTCGCGGCACAGCAGGAACCGGGTCGGCACGTCGGGCCAGGCCGCGAGCGGCCACGGCGCCTCGAACGGCGTCCGGACTGGCCCTTGAGGTGGGCCCCGGACTCGGCGCACGACGTCGGCGGGGACGTCGTGGAGGAACACCGCCGCCTCGTCGAACGGCTCGGCGGGCAGGCCGAGGGCGGCCATCGCGGCCCGATGGGCCTCCCCGGAGCCGGTGTTCGTCCACCAGTCGCCGCCCGACTCGCCGGGCGCCGGCGTCATCGCGGCGACGAGCACGATCATCGCGACCGGGACCCGCGTCGCCACGATCGGGGCGGTGAACCCGGCCATCGACTGGGCGACGAGCACGAGCTCGTCGGCGCCGGTCGCCTGCTGCTCGATCGCCGCCACGACGACGTCGGCGTACTCGGCGAACCCGGCTGCGTCGTCGTCGCACGGCAGGTCGGGGTGCGATCGTGCGATGGCCGGCCGCCTGCAGCGCGGGCTCGACGAGGTGCCAGTACCAGCCGTCGGAGGCGGCGCCGTGGAGGAGGACGAAGGTGGCCATCGGGGGTCCGACGGGGTGCGCCGCCCGAACTCATCGCCCGCCGCCGCCGTGCCCGCCGCCCGCGAACCCCCTCGTGGTGGCCCCGTCGCGCCTGTCCGCGGACGTTCTGACCTGTTGAGATAGCCTGCGCGGCGCAGGAGGAACCGGATGTCATTCTGGAAGAAGACCATGGACTACCTCGGTCTCGGCCCTGACGACGCGTACGACGACTACGACGATCAGCTCGAGCCCGAACCGCCCGCGCGGTCATCGCGGTCCTCCGGCGACGGCACGTCGAGGAGTGGGCGCTCGTCCAGCAACAAGAACTGGCCGGCGGAGTCCGACGAGACCGTGATCCGAGCCGTCCCGGCCCGGCCGAGCTTCCCGTCGCGTGACTTCGAGTCCCGCCAGCGCCAGCCGGCGCCGGCCGCGATCGGTGACGACTCGGGTGCCCAGGCCCGCCCGTCGCGGTCGTCGGCACCGGCACGCGTCGCACCGGCGCCGAACAGCGCCGAGCCGGCGACCGTGCGGCCGCGCCGCTTCGACCAGGCCCAGGAGCTGGCCGACAAGTTCAAGGACGGGCAGCCGGTGATCCTCAACCTCGAGGCCGCCGAGCGCGACGTCGCGCGCCGCCTGATCGACTTCGCCAGCGGCGTGTGCTACTCGCTCGACGGTTCGATGGAGAAGATCGCGACGGGCGTCTACCTGCTGAAGCCGCCGCCCGGGCGCGTCCACCGATTCGACGACTACGAGAGTTGAGGCCGATGGCTCTGAGCCCCCAACGCATCCGCGACACGCAGTTCAAGTCCGTCCGCAAGGGCCTCGATCCCGCCGAGGTCGAAGCGTTCGTGGAGGAGGTCGCGGCAGCACTGGAGACCGCCCAGAACGAGGCCACGGCGATGGAGGCGAGGGCCCGCGCCGCCGTCGCCCGCCTCCAGGAGCTGTCGCAGCAGTCGGGCGACGCCGGGTCGCCGGCCGAGGCTGCGCCGACGGCGCGCGTCGACGAGGCGGAGACGATCAGCCGCACGCTGCTGCTGGCCCAACGCACGGCGGACACGACCGTCGCCGAGGCCCAGGCGGAGGCCGACCGCCTCCTCGCGGCCGCCCGTGACGACGCCGCCGGCAGCCTCGACGCCGCCCGCGCCGAGGCCGAGGCGGTGGTCGAGGGCGCCAAGGCCGACGCCCGGCGCGCCGGGGAGTCCGAGCGGGTGCAGGTGGAGGGCGAGGTGCAGGCCCTGCTGGCCCGGCGCGACTTCCTGGAGTCCGACGTCGACCACCTCGAGCAGTACCTCGTCGCCCAGCGCGAGCGCATCGTCGAAGCGGTCGCCTCGCTCAACGACCTCGTGCAGCGGGTGCCCGGTGGCCTCGGTGACATGCGCCGGCCGTTGCTCTCGGCGGCGGCCGACCCGTCGCCGGTCGACGCCGACGACAACGCCGCCGACGACATCGCCGACGACATCGTCGACGGCGAGATCGTCGACGACCCGATCGACGAGCCGTCCCTCGACGGCCCGGCGGACGCCGGTCCCGACGACCAGGACGAGATCGCCGAGATCAGGCGGGTCGCGTCGGCCGACGAGCTGCCCCGGGACGCCACGCCGCCGAGCGGTTCGCTGTTCGACGAGGGCGGTGAGCCGACGCAGCAGATGGCCGCGGTCGACCCGCGCGACGCCGCTCGCGGCTGACCGCGGAGGGCCTCGTTCGCGGCGGTCCCACGGGCCACGGCCGACGATAGAGTCCCCCGTTCGATCACACCCCTGGGAGGTCCGGACGGCATGGCCGCGACGAAGAAGACGCCCACCACGGAGCCGGCGAAGAAGGTGGCGTCGCCGGCCAAGAAGGCCGCTGCGAAGGCAGCTCCCGCCAAGGCGGCCCCGGCGGCCGAGCCCGCTGATCACCCCGACCTCATCCCCGCACCGCGCGGGACCACGAAAGACGGCATCGTGTACACCAAGGACTTCGACGTCAAGTTCCTCAAGGCCCAGCACGACGCGCTCGTCGCCGAGCGTGTGGCCCTCACCGGCCAGGCCACCCGCCTGGAGGACGAGGCCAACTCGCTCATCGAGGACGGCGAGATGGGCGACGTGCAGTTCGACGACGAGAGCGGCGAGGGCGACACGATGGTCGTCGAGCGCGAGCGCGACCTGGCGCTGTCCGCGCAGGCCCGCCAGACCGTCGCCGAGATCGACGCCGCCCTCGAGCGGATGGCCGCCGGCACCTACGGCTACTCGGTGGTGTCCGGCGCGCCGATCCCGCGCGAGCGCCTCGAGGCGATCCCGTGGGCCACGGTCCTCGTCGAGGAGAAGGTCGGCGGCATCGGCCGCCGGTGACCGTCCATGGCCGCGCTGCGCCGCCTGCGCGGTGCGCTCCTGATCGCGGCCGCCGTCGTGCTCGTCGACCAGCTGACGAAGCACTGGGCGGTCAACAACCTGCAGGACCGCAACATCGACGTGATCGGGTCGTTGCGGTTCAACCTCGCCTACAACACCGGGATGGCCTTCTCCCGGGGCACGGGGATCGGACCGGTCATCGGTGTCGTCGCGCTGCTGGTGGTCGTCGGGCTGCTGATCTCGATCGGGCGCTCGTCGAGCCCCCTGTACACGCCGGCGGTGGGCCTCATCATCGGCGGCGCCGTCGGCAACATCGTCGACCGCCTGTTCCGGTCGCCGGGCTGGTTCCGCGGCGGCGTCGTCGACTTCATCGACGTGCAGTGGTGGCCGATCTTCAACGTCGCCGACATCGCCGTCACCGTGGGCGGGACGCTGCTCCTGCTCAGCACGCTGCGCGGCGAACGGTCGCCGGCGCCGGCCGGTGACGCCCCGCTCGACGTGACGCCCGAGGCCGCCGGCGCCGCGCCCGCCGACGCCGATGCGGTCGCGGCGCCCGCCGATGCGACGCCCGCCGAGGTGGCGGACGACGCGGCCCCGACGTCCACGGCGCGGGTCGCCGATCGCGCCGACCGGCGCGATCGAGCCGTGATCACCGAGCAGGTGCCGGCCGCCCTCGCCGGCGAGCGCCTCGACCGCATCGTGTCGCTGCTCGCCGACATCAGCCGTGCTGCGGCGGCCGCCGCCATCGCCGCCGGCGGGGTCACCGTCGACGGCAGCCCGGCGTCGTCGGGGAAGGTCCGCCTCGACGAGGGCGCCCGTGTCGAGGTCGACCCGGCGACGATCCCGCGCACCGCGCTGCCGACCGCCGACCCTGCGGTCACGTTCGGCATCGTCCACGTCGACGACGACGTGATCGTCGTCGACAAGCCGGCCGGGCTCGTCGTCCACCCCGGCGCCGGGAACCCCGACGGCACGTTGGTCAACGGCCTGCTCGCCCGGTTCCCCGGACTGGCCGACGTGGGCGACCCGGTGCGCCCCGGCATCGTCCATCGGCTCGACGCCGGCAGCTCGGGTCTGCTGGTCGTGGCCCGCACGGACGCGGCGGCCACCGCGCTCATCGCCCAGTTCGCGTCGCACCGCGCCGGACGGCGCTATGACGCCGTCGTGTGGGGCCATCCGGAGGCGCCGCACGGGATCGTCGACGCACCGATCGGGCGGGATCCCGGCGACCCGCTGAAGATGGCGGTCGTCGTCGACGGGAAGCCGGCCCGCACGGAGTACCAGCTCGTCGAGCGCTTCGTGGCCCCCGGCACGCTGGCCCGCCTGACGTGCGTGCTGCAGACGGGGCGCACGCACCAGATCCGCGTCCACCTGGCGGCGGTCGGCCACCCCCTCGTGGGCGATCCGACCTACGGCGACCGCCGCACCACGCTCGGCCTGACGCGGCCGTTCCTGCACGCCGCCGAGCTCTCCTTCGACCACCCCGTGACCGGCGAGCGGCGCACGTTCACGAGCCCGCTGCCGTCCGATCTGGCGACGTTCCTGGCGACGCTCGAGGTGGCCCCCGAGCGCTGACGGGCGAGGCGTCAGGCGGTGCCGGCCTCGATCGGTGCGGCGTCGTCGAGCGACGGCCACGTCGCGTCGCCCTTGGCCATGCGGGCGACGGCGGCGAGCGTGTAGCTCTCGAGGTGCTGGCGCATGAACTCGCCGGCGACGTTCCACACCGCGATGAGCACGCACTGGCCCTCGTGGTCGCACGCCCCGTCCTGGTGTGGCTGGCCGAAGTCCCCGAGGGTGATCGGGCCGTCGACGGCCGACACGACCTCGGACAGCTTGATGTCCTCCGGGTCGCGGGCGAGGACGTACCCGCCGCCGACGCCCCGCTTGGAGCGCACCAGGCCGGCGCCCTTCAGCGCCAGCAGGATCTGCTCGAGGTACGGCTGCGGCAGGCCGGTGCGCTCGGCGATGTCGCGCACCGACGTCGGGCCGTCGGTGTCGGCGTGGAGCGTGAGCGACAGCAACGCCCGGCAGGCGTAGTCGCCCCTGGTGGAGACGCGCACGATGCCATGGTACGGGGCGCGGTGCGGCGCCGGGACCCGTTCGGCTTTACCTGCAGCGGCGGAGGTGGTGGACTCTGCGGCGGTGACCCCCCACGCGACACCATCGCGGGGTTCGGCGGACGGTCCGCTGATCCCCGATTACGCGGGCCCCAACGTCCGCGGGATCATCCCCGCCCTGCTCGGCCCGGGGTCGTGGGCCACGTCGCTGCCGCCGTGGATGCCGGCGCCCGTCGCGGCCGCCGAGCAGGTCGTGCTGCTCGTCCTCGACGGGCTCGGTTGGGAGCAGCTGCAGGAGCACCGGGCGCTGATGCCGACGCTCGCCGCGCTGACCGGGCAGGCGATCACGACCGTCGCGCCGACGACGACGGCGACCGCCCTGAGCTCGATCGCCACCGGGCTGGCCCCGGCCGAGCACGGGCTGCTCGGGTACCGCATGATGCTGTCCGGCGAGGTGCTCAACGTGCTGCGCTGGACGAGCACCGGCGGTGACCGCCGGCGAGCCCACCCACCCCGCGACGTGCAACCGTTCGCCGCCTTCCTCGGCCATGACGTCCCGGTCGTCTCACCGGCCGAGCTCGAGACGTCGGCGTTCACCGAGGGCCACCTGCGCGGCTCGCGGCCCGTCGGCTACCGGCGCCGTCTCGGCGATCCCGGTCGAGGTCGGTCGCCAGCTGCAGGCGGGGGAGCGCTTCGTCTACGCCTACTACGGCGGGGTCGACAAGACGGCCCACGAGCGCGGGTTCGGCGAGTTCTACGAGGCCGAGCTGCGCTTCGCCGACCGCCTCGTCGGCGACCTGCTCGACGTGCTGCCGCCGGGCGCCGTGCTCCTCGTGACCGCCGATCACGGGCAGGTCCAGGTCGGCGACAACGTGGTCGTCCCCGAGCCGGCGCTCCTCGACATGGTCGCCCAGCAGTCCGGCGAGGGGCGCTTCCGCTGGTGGCACGCCCGGCACGGCTCCGTCGACGACCTCGCCAAGGCGGCGGCCGAGCGCTACGAGGACCTCGCCTGGGTCGTGACGAGGGAGCAGGTGATCGACGAGCACTGGTTCGGGCCCTCGATCGCCGCGCCGATGGCGGCCCGGCTCGGCGACGTCGCGCTCGTGCCGTACGCGCCGGTCACGTTCTTCGACCCGAGCCGACTCCGGGCCGTTCGAGCTGATCTGCCGCCACGGCTCGCTGACGCCGGCCGAGGTCCTCGTGCCGTTGCTCGCCGGACGCCGTTGACCGCGTGCGACACCCCGGTGCAAGGATGCGTGCCATGACCGACGCTGCCGCCGACGCTGCGAGCGACCCGACCGTTGCAGGCCCCACCGAGCGCGGGAGATCGTGCTCCCACCCGATCCGGCGCCGCAGCCGAGGACGAGGCGAGCACGGCGACGCGGTCACCTCGCCGGCCAAGGTGATGCGGATCGGCTCGATGGTCAAGATGCTCCTCGAGGAGGTCCGCGCCGCGCCGCTCGACGAGCCCAGCCGCGAGCGCCTGGCGGAGATCTACGAGCGCTCGGTCGCCGAGCTGTCCGAGGCCCTGTCGCCGGACCTGCAGCACGAGCTGAAGATGCTCGCGCTGCCGTTCCGCGACGGCGAGATCCCCACCGAGGGCGAGATCCGCGTCGCCAAGGCGCAGCTCGTGGGCTGGCTCGAGGGCCTCTTCCACGGCATCCAGGCGACGCTGTTCGCCCAGCAGCTCGCCGCCCGCCAGCAGCTCGAGCAGATGCGCCAGCTGCCCGCCCGGTGTCGGCGGCGACCCGCAGGTCGCCGGCGTGCCGGGCCAGCAGTTCCCCCCCAGGAGCGTCCCGGCACGTACCTGTAGCTCGTTCGCTCCGAAGACTCCGCTCCCTCGCGTGCCTCGCTGCGCCTGGCGGCGCCCGGCCTCCGGCCGAACGCTCGACCTGAGCACCCACGTGCGCTGCGGTCGGGGGCCGAAGCGATCACTGATCGGGGCTTCCACCTCGCGAGAAGCGGTGGTCCCGAACCCGTCGCGACGTGAGAGGTCAGTCGCTGAGCTCCTGCCGCAGTGGGTCCGTGCCGCTCTGAGCGTGGACGTGGCGTGACGCAGCGGGCGGGCGACACGCCGGGCTCAACGGCTAACGTCGCGGAATCACATCGGCGTCATTCACCCACCTCCACGTCCACACCGAGTTCTCGATGCTGGACGGTGCGGCCCGGCTCGACGAGCTCGTGGCCAAGGCGGTGGCGGACGGGCAGCCGGCGATCGGGATCACCGATCACGGCAACATGTACGGCACGCTGGAGTTCTACAAGGAGTGCCGGGCCCAGGGCGTCAAGCCGGTCCTCGGCACCGAGGCCTACATGGCCCACGACCACCGCAGCGAGCGTCCGACGCGCCGCGGGCCGCGTCGACGACTCCGGCGGCGACACCGAGGGCGGCAAGAAGCTCTACTACCACCTGACCCTGCTGGCCGAGAGCGAGCGCGGCTACCGCAACCTCATCCACCTCTCCAGCAAGGCGTTCCTCGAGGGCTACTACTACAAGCCGCGCCTCGACTGGGAGCTCCTCGCCGAGCACAGCGAGGGCCTGATCGCCACGACCGGCTGCCTCGGCGGCCACGTCCTGCAGTCGCTGCTGCAGGGCGACGAGCGGGCGGCGCTCGAGAAGGCCGGCCGGCTGCAGGAGATCTTCGGCCGCGACAACCTGTTCGTCGAGCTGCAGGACCACGGGCTGCCGGCGCAGCGCGAGACCAACCCGAAGCTGATCGAGCTGGCCCAGAAGCTGTCGGCGCCGCTGCTCGCCACCAACGACTCGCACTACACCCACCGCGAGGACCACGAGTCCCACGACGCCCTGCTGTGCGTGCAGACGGGCGCCGTGCTGTCGGACCCGAAGCGCTTCAAGTTCGAGGGCCACGAGCACTACCTGAAGACGGCCGACGAGATGCGCTACCTCTTCCGGGAGGTGCCCGAGGCGTGCGACAACACGCTGTGGATCGCCGAGCGGGCCGACGTCGACCATCGAGTTCGGCGACGCCCTGCTGCCGAACTTCCCGCTGCCCGAGGGCTTCACCGACGACACCGGCTACCTCGCCCACGTCACGTGGCAGGGCGTCCGCGAGCGCGCTGGGGCGACGATGTCCCCGAGTCGACCCAGCGACCGCATCCAGTACGAGCTCGACACGATCGCCACGATGGGGTTCAGCTCCTACTTCCTCATCGTCTGGGACCTCATCAAGCACGCCCGCGACGCCGGCATCCGCGTCGGCCCGGGCCGCGGGTCGGCCGCCGGGTGCGCCGTGGCGTACGCGCTGCAGATCACCGACCTCGACCCGATCCGCTACGACCTGCTGTTCGAGCGCTTCCTCAACCCGAGCCGCATCTCGATGCCCGACATCGACATGGACTTCGACTCCCGCTACCGGGACGAGATGATCCGCTACGCGGCCGAGCGCTACGGCCGCGACCACGTCGCCCAGATCATCACGTTCGGCACGATCAAGGCCCGCAACGCGGTGCGCGACGCGGCCCGCGTGCTCGGCTTCCCGTACAACGTCGGCGACCGCATCGCCAAGGCCATGCCGCCGCTCGTGATGGGCCGCGACACACCGCTCAAGTACTGCTTCGAGCAGCACCCGAAGTACGCCGACGGCTACAAGGCGGCGTCCGAGCTGCGGGCGATGTACGACACCGACACCGACGTCAAGAAGGTCGTCGACGTCGCCAAGGGCCTCGAGGGCCTGAAGCGCTCCGACGGCATCCACGCCGCCGCGGTCGTCATCACCAAGGAGCCGCTGACCGAGTACCTCCCGGTGCAGCGCAAGCCGGAGTCCGGCCAGCCGCCCGAGCTGGCCCCGGTCGTCACGCAGTACGAGATGCACGGGGTCGAGGAGCTCGGCCTGCTGAAGATGGACTTCCTCGGCCTGCGCAACCTCGACGTCATCAGCGACACCGTCGAGATGCTGCACGCCGGCGGGCGAGCCGGACTTCGACATCGACGCCATCCCGCTCGACGACGAGCCCACCCTCGAGCTGCTCCAGCGCGGCTCGGGCATCGGCGTGTTCCAGCTCGAGGGCGGCCCGATGCGCGCCCTCATGCGGGCCCTGAAGCCGACCAGCTTCGACGACGTCGCCGCCCTCGTCGCCCTCTACCGGCCGGGGCCGATGGCGGCGAACATGCACAACGACTACGCCGACCGCAAGAACGGGCGCAAGCCGATCGAGTACCTGCACCCCGACCTCGAGGAGGTCCTCGGCGACACGTACGGCCTGATGATCTACCAGGAGTCGGTCATGCGGGTGGCCCAGAAGATCGCCGGCTACTCGCTCGCCGAGGCCGACAACCTGCGCAAGGCGATGGGCAAGAAGGTCCGCGAGATCGTCGCCAAGGAGCGCGACAAGTTCATCCGCGGCTGCGTCGACATCGGCTACGGGGAGGCCCTCGGCACGCAGCTGTTCGACATCATCGAGCCGTTCGCCGACTACGCGTTCAACAAGAGCCACGCCTTCGGCTACGGGCTCGTCGCCTACCAGACCGCCTACCTCAAGGCGCACCACCCGGTCGAGTACTTCGCCGCGCTGCTGACGAGCGTCAAGGGGACGCTGGAGAAGGCGGCCGTCTACATCGCCGAGTGCCGGGCGATGGGCATCCGGGTGCTCAACCCGGACGTCAACCGCTCGGTCACCGACTTCGCGGCGATCGCAGCCGGCGGCGGTCCCCGCCGGGCGTCACGCTGCCGGTCGGCAGCCCGGGGGCGATCACGTTCGGGCTGTCGGCCGTGCGCAACGTCGGTGCCGGGCATCGTCGCCCAGCTGCTCGAGGAGCGCGACGCCAACGGGCCGTTCACGAGCTTCCACGACTTCGCCGAGCGGGTGCCCGAGCCGGTGCTCAACAAGCGGGCCGTCGAGTCGCTGATCAAGGCCGGCGCGTTCGACTCGCGTCGGGCACACCCGCAAGGGCCTGCTCGGCGTGTTCGAGCACGTCACCGACACCACCCTGACGCGGCGCCGCGAGCGGGAGCGGGGCGTGATGAGCCTGTTCGGCGACTGGGGCGGCAGCGACGACGCCGCCGACGACCGGCCGGCGGCGTTCGACGAGCGCCTGCCGATCCCCGACGTCGAGTTCGACAAGACCGACAAGCTGCGCCACGAGAAGGAGATGCTCGGGCTGTACGTGTCCGACCACCCGCTGTTCGGGGTCGAGGCGGCGCTGCGCCGCAAGGTCGAGCACTCGATCGGCGACCTCGCCGAGATGGGCGACGGGGCCACCGTCAACATCGGCGGCGTGATCACGGCGCTGACCCGGAAGTTCACGAAGAAGGGCGACCAGATGGCCGTCTTCGTGCTCGAGGACCTCGAGTCGAGCATCGAGGTGACGCTGTTCCCGCGCACCCTGCAGGAGCACGGCCACAAGCTCGTCGACGACCTCGTCGTCGCCGTGCGCGGCCGCCTCGACCGGCGCGACGAGGCGCGGATCAACCTGATCTGCCAGGGCGTCGACGTGCTCCAGGGCCTGGAGACCGGGCCGGCGCCGACGATCACCCTGCGCCTGCCGCCGACGTCGCTCGACGAGCTGAAGATCCAGCGCCTGAAGCGGATCCTGCGCGAGCACCCCGGCGATTCGGCGGTGCTGCTCGACCTCGGCAACCAGGTCCTGCGCCTCGCCGACGACTTCCGCGTCGACGTCGACCACTCGGTCGGCGAGCTGCGGATGGCCTTCGGCCACGACGCCGTGCTGCTCTGATGATGCCTCGCTCGCTCGAAGACTCGTCGCTCGGCGTGTCTCGCTGCGGCTGGCGCCGCCCGGCCTCCGGCCGAACGCTCGACCTGACCATCCACGCTCGCTGCGGACGGGGGCCGAAGCGGCTCCACGGAACCGGGCTCACTCGGGGGCTCGTCGGCGTCTCCGCTGTCGGTACGAGCACCACACGCTGGTGTGACGGGACCGGCGGATGCCGTCTTCGGCAGTCGTCCGGGCGTCCTGTAGAATGTGTGTTCCACACTTCGCGTGCAAACGGAAGAGGGGACATGGCAGTCCAGGTGCACACGAACGATTCGGCGGCCCTCACCGACTCCGACCTCGACGAACTGGCGTCGATGGACGGTGCGTTCGGCATCGGAGAACTGTCCAAGGCCAAGGAGGACTGGGTCCTCGCGACGGTCGCCCGCATCGACGGCAAGCTGCACGGGTTCACGTTCTCCACGCTGGAGCGCATCGGCGGCACGCCGTGCGTGCTCATCGGGCTGATGAGCGTGCGCCGCAGCTCCAAGCGCGACCAGGTGCTCCGCGGCCTGATGGCCGAGGCGTACCACCGGGCGCTGATGGCGTTCCCCGACGAGGACGTCGTGGTCGGCTCGCGCTTCGTGTCCGCCGACGCCCTCGACGCCTTCAAGGAGCTCGACGACGTCACGCCGAGCCCGGGCAGCCGGGCGGTCGGCGAGGAGCGGGCATGGGGCCGCCGGCTCGCCAAGCGCTTCGAGGTCGAGGGCCAGTACGACGAGAAGACGTTCGTCGTCAAGAAGGACGGCCGCGAGGGCTTCATCGACTTCGAGTCGGCGAAGCCCGAGTCGATCGATCCGCTCCAGCGCCGAGCTCTTCGCGCCAGGTCGCCGCCGACGCCGGCGGCGCCCTCGTCGTCTACGGGTGGACGATGGCGGAGGACCTGGTCAAGCTCGGCGCGCGGCACGTAGCGGCGACGAGACGTGCCCGAGCTCGCCGCGGTCGTCCGCTCGCGGCGGATGACGAGGGCGTTCGACACCAGGCCGGTGCCCCGCGAGCTGCTCGACGAGCTCGTCGACCTCGGGTCGCGCGCGCCGAGCGCGGGCAAGACGCAGGGCTGGCACCTGGTGGTCCTGGAGGGGGCCGAGACGGCCCGGTTCTGGGACATCACGCTGCCGCCGATGCGGCGCGGGGCGTTCCGCTGGAAGCGGTTGCTCGACGCACCCGTCATCGCCATCCCGCTGGCCGACCCCCGGGCCTACGTCGAGCGCTACTCCGAGGCCGACAAGCGGGCGAGCGGCCTCGGTGCCGGCACGGAAGCCTGGCCGGCGCCGTACTGGACCGTGGACACGTCGATGTCGGTGATGACGATGCTCCTCGCGGCCGAGGACGTCGGGCTCGGCGCCCTGTTCTTCGGGATCTTCCGCGGCGAGCGGGCGCTGCGCAAGGCACTCGGGATCCCCGCCGTCATGCAGATCCTCGGGGCGCTCGCGCTCGGCTACGCGGCGCCCACCGACCCGACGCCGACGGGTCCCGGCGCGGCCGACGACACCGGTGCGTTCGGGTCCGGGCGCTCGGCGCCGCGGCACGCGGCGGACCCCGGACGAGATCATCCACCGCGGCGGGTGGCGCACACCGACGGATCGCGTCTCGGGCTGAGCCGGCGGCCGATCACCGGTCACGGCGGTGTCCGCGTGGGACGTACCGTGCCCCCATGCGGGACCACGACCCGGACGCCCCGTGGCGGCCCGGGTACACCGGTTCGTACGGCGACGCGGCGCAGGTGCCCACCCACCGCCGGCGAGCCATCCGCCTCGTCGCCGGGCTCGCCGCCGCGATCGTGGCGCTGGCCGTGACCGCTGCCGTCGGCGCCGTCCGTCACGGATCCGACGCCGCCGGTGACGGCGTGCAGCTGCCCGGGGACGCCCACGAGCGGTGGTCCACCACGATCGACGACGTCGACGTCGCACGCGTGACGGGGTCGCCGCGCGCCCTCGTGCTGGCCGACGACGCAGGGCACCAGATCGTGGTGCTCGACGCCCGCACCGGACGCGAGCGCTGGCGCCGCGACGGCGACGTCGGTTCGATGACGGTGATCGGCGGGCACGTCGTGGCGACGGAATCGGACGCCAGCGCCGGCGCTGACGCGGTGGTGGTCCGATCCCTCGAGTCCGGTGCCGTCTCGTGGACGCGGCGAACTGCGTCCCGACGAGCGCCTCGCGACCGACCAGGGGCAGCTGCTCCTGGCGAGCACGCCGGCCGCCGGCCGGCGGCGTCTGGAGCTCGTCGACGTCGCCAGTGGGCGCGGTCGCGGCGGCGGTCGACGGCGAGCGCGTGACGTGGTCGCGCACCCAGGTCCAGGCGCGCGACGGCGACCACGTCACCGTCTACGGTCGGCGCCGGTTCGAGCGCCTTGCCGCGGTCGACCTCGGGCGCGTCGACATGGTCCGGCCCGACGTCGCGGTGGCGATCAGCAGCGCCGGACCGCTCGTCGCCGCCGGGTCGACGCTGGTGCTCGTCGGTCGTGACGGGCGTCGGCGGGCCGAGCTCGCCCTCGCCGCGTTCGTCGAGGGCGCGACCCGGGTCGGCATCGACGTCCTCGACGACGCCGGGCGCATCGTCGCCGTGCAGCAGGGCGACCACCTCCTCGTCGTGTCAGCGCAGGACGGTTCGCTGCGCGAGCTGTGGTCGGGATCGGCGTGGCTGGTCGACTGGCACCTCGACGCCGAGCGGGAGCTGATGGCGATCGCCGGCCGGACCGGCTCGATCGTCGCGATGCCGCCGCAGGTCGTCGACGCCCGGACCGGGCAGGAGGTCTGGGACGGTCCCGCCGCGGTGCAGCAGTCGTCGCCGCTGCGCGTGCTCGGCGGCGACGGGTTCATCTCCGTGCAGCGCGAGGGGACGGTCGGGGCGGCGCCCGTGATCGTCGGGTACGACCTCGATCGGGTCGAGCAGTGGCGGCGCACGATCGACCGGCGAGCCTGGCCGACGCTCGTCAGCGCCGGCCTCGTGACGGTCGTACCGGGTCCCGGGTCGGCGAGCACCGTCACCCTGTACGCCTAGCGTTCGCGCGTCCGGCGCCCGGGCTGGCAACGTGACGTCATGAGCGCTGACCCCGGCACCCGCCTGGCCGCACGGACCGTCATCGTCGTCGGCGCCGGCTCGATGGGGGAGGGCTGGGGCAACGGCAAGGCCAGCGCCGTCGCCTACGCCCGCGAGGGCGCGTCCGTCGTGTGCGCCGACTACCACCTCGCGCGGGCCGAGGAGACGGTCGCGCTGATCGCGGCCGAGGGCGGCACCGCGGTGGCCGTGCAGGCCGACGCCACCGATGAGGCATCGCTGCAGGCCGTCGTCGACGCGGCCGTCGGCACGTTCGGCCACCTCGACGTGATGCACAACAACGTCGGCGTCGGCGGCACGAGCGGGTTGCCGGACCAGATCGAGCCGGCGGCGTGGGCCCGCGAGATCGACCAGAACCTGACGACGGCGTACCTCGGCATCCGCTGTGCGGTGCCCGCGCTGCGGGCCGCCGGCGGCGGCTCGATCGTCAACATCTCGTCGTTGCTGGCGGTGCGCTTCCTGCGCCGCCCGACGGCCGGCTACACGGCCGGCAAGGCGGCCGTCGAGGCCCTCACCCGGGCGTGCGCAGCCGGCTACGGCCGCGACAACATCCGCGTCAACTGCATCCGCATCGGCTTCTCCGAGACGCCGCTCGTGATGAGCGGCGTGAGCCACCTGCCCGAGGACCTCCGGCAGCGGGAGATGGACAAGAGCCGGGCCAAGGTGCCGCTGCGGGGCGAGCACGGTGATCCGTTCGACGTGGCCGCCGCCGCGGTGTTCCTGGCGTCCGACGACGCGAGGTACGTCTCGGGCACGGTCCTCGACGTCGACGGCGGCCTCAGCGCCGCGCCGATCTGAGCCAGGGATCGGCGGTGCGCGTCGGGCTCATCGCCCTGGCCGGCGCGGCCGGTGCGCTGGCGCGCTACGGGATCGGCCAGGCCGTCGGGCCGCGGACGTTCCCGTGGGCGACGCTGGCCATCAACGTCGCCGGTGCCCTCGCGCTCGGCTTCGTGCTCGCCGGGCCGATCGCCGCCCGCTGGCCCGCCGACATCACCGCCGCGATCACCGTCGGCTTCCTCGGCGCCTTCACGACGTTCTCGACGTTCGCCTACGAGGCGACGGCGCTCCTGCCGCGACGACCGCCCCGTCGCCGCCTTCGCCTACGTCGCCAGCTCGCTGGTGATCGGGCTCGCCGCGTCGGCGCTCGGTTACGTCCTCGGCCGCGCGGTCACCTGAGCCGCGACGACCTGTCCGTGCCGATCGGCCCGATCGGGCCGGTCCGCGCTGACGGTCCGGCCCCGGGATCCGCTCAGACGGCGGCCGCGAGCTGGGCCCGCACGCCCTCCGGGGTGTCCTGCGGCGCCTGGCACGCGTAGCGCCGGCACACGTAGGCGAAGCCGTCGTCGCGGAGCTGCCACAGCGGGGAGTCGTAGCGCTCGCCCCATGCCAGCACGACCTCCGGTCGCCACGTCTCCCGGACCGCGGCGAGGAGGTCGCGGCGGTCGCCGACGACGGCCACCTCCGTGATCCCGCCGAGCTGCAGGGTGACGGCCGACAGGGCGTGGGAGAACGCGCCCGGCGCCTGGTCGACGACGGCGCCGACGAGCTGCAGGATGCGGTGGGCGTGGTGCTCGTAGCGCGCCTCACCGGTGAGCGCGGCGAGGCGCAGCAGGGCGACGGCAGCGAGCGAGTTGGCGGAAGGCGTGGCGTTGTCGAAGAGGTCCTTCTGGCGGGCGACGAGCGCCTCGCCGTCATCGGGTGTGGTGAACACGCCGCCGAGGTCGGGGTCCCAGAAGTGGTCGAGGAGCGTGTCGGCGGCGGCGGTCGCCTCGCCGATCCAGCGCGCCTCGCCCGTCGCCTCGGCGAGGCGGGTGAAGGCGTCGACGAGCGCCGCGTGGTCGGCGGCGAGGGCGTCGTGGCGCGCTCGCGGCGCACCGGCCGCGTGCCACGAGCGCGACCACCGCCCGTCCGGGCGGCGCAGCTCGCGGAGCAGGAACTCGGCGGCGGCGACGGCCGCGTCGACCCACGCCGGCTCGCCGAGCAGCGACCCGGACTCGGCGAGGGCGCCGATCATCAGGGCGTTCCACTCGGTGAGCACCTTGTCGTCGAGCCCGGGTCGCGGCCGCTGCTCGCGGGCCTCGAACAGGCGTCGCCGGGCGTCCTCGACCGCCTCGGAGCGGGCGAAGGAGCCGCGTGCGTGGAGCCGGTTGGGGATCGAGCGTCCCTCGAAGTTGCCCTCGGGGGTGATCCCGTAGTGGGCCAGGGCGCCATCGGCGGCGTCACCGAGGACCGCGCGCACCTCCTCGACGGTCCACGTGTGGAACAGGCCTTCGTGGCCGTGCCCGTCGGGCCCCGGGGAGTCGGCGTCCTCGGCCGACGAGAACCCGCCGGCCTCCTGGCGCAGGTCGCGCAGCACGTAGCCGACGGTCTCGGCCACGACCTGGCGCCACCGTTGCGCAGGCCGCGGGTGGCCGAGGGCAGCCGCCGCGTGGGCGTAGGCACGCACGAGGAGCGCCTGGTCGTAGAGCATCTTCTCGAAGTGCGGCACCAACCACTCGCGGTCGACGGAGTAGCGGGCGAAGCCTCCGCCGATGTGGTCGTACATCCCGCCCGACGCCATCGCGTCGAGCGACGTCGTGACGATCTCGCGGGCGGCGGGATCGCCCGAGCGGAGGTGGGCGGACAGCACGAGGTCGAGGCTCATCGTCGAGGGGAACTTCGGCGCGGCGCCGAAACCGCCCCACTCGCGGTCGAAGTTGGCGGCCAGCGCCTGCACCGTGCGGTTGAGGTGGGTGACGTCGGGAAGTGCCGCCGCCGGCTGCAGGTGGGCCGTCCGGGACACGGCCTCGCGCAGGGCGTTCCCGTTCGTGGTGACCTCGTCGCGGCGGTTCGTCCAGGCGTCGTCGATCGCCGCCAGCAGTTGGAGGAAGTTGGGCTTGGGGAAGTAGGTGCCGCCGTAGAACGGGTCCCCGTCGGCCGTCAGGAAGACGGTCATCGGCCACCCGCCGCGTCCGGTCATGGCCTGCACGGCGTCCATGTAGACGGCATCGACGTCGGGGCGCTCCTCGCGGTCGACCTTGACGTTCACGAAGCGCCGGTTCATCTCGGCGGCCACCTCGGTGTCCTCGAAGCACTCGTGGGCCATCACGTGGCACCAGTGGCAGGCGGAGTAGCCGACCGACAGCAGCACCGGCACGTCGCGCCGGCGGGCCTCGTCGAAGGCGGCGGCGCCCCACGGGTACCAGTCCACCGGGTTCTCGCGGTGCTGGCGGAGGTACGGCGAGGTCTCGTCCGCAAGGCGGTTCACGGGTCGACCCTAGGGCCGCTCGATCGCACTCGGCGGACGTGGGACGTGACGACGGCGCAACGGCTGCGCACGTCCCGTTGCCACGGGAGCGGGCGGAACCCGTGGTCGCGGCGTGCCGTCGCCGGTGGCGGTCCCAGCAGTGTCCCACCGCGTCGTCCGCGCCCGCGCTCGGTAGCGTCGCGCCGTGGCCCTGGGGACGAGCGCGCCGGCCAGCCGCGCCGCTCGGCGGCCGCCGCTGCTGGTCGTCGGGCTCGTCTGCGTGGCGATCGCCGTCATCGTCGGCCTCGTGCTCGTGCAGCGCATCGGGACGACGTACCGCGATGGCCTCGAGGTCGCCGCCGAATCGGCTGCCCTCGCCGCCGACGGCGCGGCGCCCATCGTGGCGATCACCGACGAGCTCGTCGCCTTCGCCGACGTCGCCGAGACCGGGATCCAGGACGCCAGGCGGTTGCTGGCGACGGCGGAGACCTCGCTGGCCCAGCTCGGGGCCGCGGCCGAGGACGACCTGGCGGTGACGACCGAGGGGCTGGGCAGCCTCGCCGACCGGGTCGCTGACGTCATCGGGTCGATCGAGCGCTTCATCCCGGGTGATCGGGCCTCCGCAGCCGAGGACCTGCGCACGATCGCCGACGGCCTGCAGCCGGTGCCGGAGGAGCTGCGCGCCCTCGGTGTGCAGCTGCAGCAGACCGCCGACGAGCTCGGCGCCCTCGATCCGACGCTGTCCGACGTCGCTGACACGGTCAGCGAGCTCGGCGATGCCCTCGCCGAGCTCTCGCCGAACGTCGATGAGCTGGCGGTGGCGGCGGCGCGGCTCGTCACGCGGGTCGAGGACGCCCGCGCCCGCGTCACGCTCGACCTCTGGCTGGCCCGCCTCGTGATCGTCCTCGTGGGGGCGGTGCTGGCGATCGGCCTCGTGCTGGCCGCTCGGCGCCCGGCCGCCTGAGGTCTACGCGCCGACGGCGTGGAAACCGCCGTCGACGTGGACGATCTCCCCGGTCGTCGCCGGGAAGAAGTCCGACAGCAGGGCGACGCACGACCGGGCGACCGGCTCCGGGTCCGTGATGTCCCAGCCGAGCGGGGCCCGCTCGTCCCACACGTCCTCGAACTTCGAGAAGCCGGGGATGCTCTTGGCTGCCATCGTGCGCACCGGCCCGGCGGCGACGAGGTTGCAGCGGATCCGCCGCGGGCCGAGCTCCTTGGCCAGGTAGCGGTTCACGCTCTGCAGCGCCGACTTGGCGACGCCCATCCAGTTGTAGGCCGGCCAGGCCTGGCGGTTGTCGAAGTCGAGGCCGACGAACGCCCCGCCGTCGGTCATCAGGGGCACGAAGGCGTCAGCGAGCGCCTTCAGCGAATAGGCCGACACGTGCACGGCGACCGCGACGTCGTCCCACTGGGCCCCCATGAAGTCGTCGCCGAGCGTCGCCGGCGGGCCGTAGGCGATGGCGTGCACGACGCCGTCGACGCGTCCCCAGCGCTCGGCGACGGCCTCGCGTGCCGCCGTGAGGTGCTCGGGCACGGTGACGTCGAGCTCCAGCACCGGGACCTCCCCGTCGAGCTTGCGGGCCGTGCGCTGCGTGAGGCTGAGGCCGCGCCCGGCCCCGGTGAGCACGATCGCGGCCCCTTCGGCCTGCGCGACGCGGGCCACGGCGTATGCCAGGGACGCGTCGGTGAGGACGCCGGTGACCACGATGTTCTTGCCGTCGAGCAGACCCATGACCGGCGACGGTAGTGGGTCGCTCCGCGTCCCCCTGCGTAGGCTGCCGCCCTATGCGCATCGGCATCCTCGGCGGCACGGGCCCCGCCGGCAGCAGCCTGGCGGCCCGCCTCGCCAGCATCGGCTACGAGGTCGTGATCGGGTCGCGGTCGAAGTACCGGGCGATGGAGGCGTGCGACCACCTCATCGAGAAGTGGCCCGAGCTCACCGGCCAGCTCACCTACGGCGACAACATCGCGGCCGCCGACTGCGATCTCGTCGTGATCGCCACGCCGTGGGACTCGGCGGCGACCACCGCGCAGGAGCACGAGTCGTACCTGCGCGGCAAGGTCGTGGTGTCGATGGCCAACGCCCTCGTGCGCGTCGGTCGCGAGTTCCAGCCGCTCGTGCCGCCGCGCGGCAGCGTCGCCGCCCACGTCCAGGCCGCTGTCCCGAACTGCCACGTGGTCGCCGCTCTGCACCACCTGCCCGCCCAGGAGCTCGGCCACCTCGGCGAGCCGATCGACTCCGACGTGCTGATCTGCGGGGACGACTCGGGCGCCGTGCAGATGGTCAGCGAGATCGTCGCCAAGATCCCCGGCTGCCGGCCGCTCGACGCCGGCGAGCTCTCCAACGCGACCGCCATCGAGGCGTTCACGGCCGTACTGCTGCAGCTCAACGTGCGCTACAAGACCCGCGTCGCCCCGAAGCTGACCGGCATCAAGCGCGACCCGCGGGCGCCGGTGCCCCCGCCGGCGGCGGACGTCGCCGCGGCCGCGGCGCCCACCGACTCGGTGCCCGTCGACGCCACCGGCGAGTGACGATGCACCGCCCCGACCGCGGTCTGCCGCCGATGCGCCTGCACGACACGGCGCGCCGCGCGGTCGTCGACTTCGAGCCCGCCGACCACGTCCTCATGTACACGTGCGGCATCACGCCCTACGACGCCACCCACCTCGGGCACGCCGCCACGTTCCTCGCCTACGACGTGCTCCAGCGGCGCCTGATCGACCGCGGCCACACCGTCACGTGCGTGCGCAACGTCACCGACGTCGACGACCCGCTGTTCGCCAAGGCCCGCCAGCTCGGCATCCACTACCTCGACCTGGCAGCGGGCGAGGAGGCTCGCTTCGAGGCCGACATGGAGGCGCTGAACGCGCTGCCGGTGGCGTCGGCACCGCGGGCCTCGTCGGCGATCCCCGACATCCGCGGCTTCATCGGGATGGTCCTCGAGCGCGGCTACGCCTACCAGGCCGGCGGCGCGGTGTACTTCGACGTCACCAAGTTCGACTCCTTCGGCGCGGTGAGCAACTACGACCACGCGACGATGCTCGAGCTCGGACGTCAGCGCGGCGGCGACGTCGACAACCCGGACAAGCGCCACCCCCTCGACTTCGTGCTGTGGCAGCCGTCGGCGCCCGACGAGCCGTCGTGGGACACGATGTGGGGCCCGGGCCGCCCGGGCTGGCACATCGAGTGCAGCGCCCTCGCCCTGCGCGAGCTGGGGACGACGATCGACCTCCACGGTGGCGGCAGCGACCTCATCTTCCCGCACCACGAGTGCGAGCGGGCGCAGTCCGAGGCGGCGACGGGCGAGCCGTTCGTCAAGCACTGGATGCACACCGCGCTGATCGCCAAGGACGGCGAGAAGATGTCGAAGTCCCTGGGCAACCTGGTGTTCGTCGACGCCCTGCGCAAGGAGTGGGACCCGATGGTGATCCGCACCGGGATCATCGGCCACCACTACCGCGCGGAGTGGTCGTGGGACGACCACCTGATGCCGTTGTCCGCGCAACGACTGGCCACGTGGCGCGACGCTGCCCACGGCTACCCGAGCGACGTCCTCGAGCAGGTCCGCGACGCCCTCGACGACGACCTCGACACCCCGCGCGCGCTCGCTGCCATCGACGACGCCGCGATGAGCGGCCACGACGTCTCCGCCGCCGCGGCCCTGCTCGGCATCGTCCTCTGACACCGCGTTCGTGCACCGAGGTGCGTCAGGGCGCGCGCCGCTGCGCGAACGCAGGATGTCCGGCCGCTCACGGCCGTTCACGTCCCGCGCGAACGTGCGCGCGCAAGCGACCGCTTCGATCGGAGGCCCGCACCCGCCGCCACCTGGGCATTCACGCGTTCGTGCAACGAGATGGCGCGGCGCGAACGCTCGTGCACGAACGCGACGTCAGTGTCGACTTGCATGTGACGTTCATCGTCTGATGACCTGACGCGCGAACTCCCGTAACACAAGAGGCGTACCATGCGTGTCGTGTCGCGAGGGAATGGTGCTGGGGACGCGCAGCGGCGCGTCCGTGCGGTGGTCGGGCCGGTGGTCCGACGGCTCTGGCACATCGACATGGAGGGGTACGACCGGCTGCCCGCCGACGGCCCCGCGATCCTGTGCCCGAACCACATCTCGTTCCTCGACTCGGCGTTCCTGATGCTCACCGTGCCGCGCAACATCAGCTTCGTGGGCAAGGCCGAGTACATGGACTCGTGGAAGACGAAGCACATCTTCCCGGCGATGGGCATGATCCCCATCGACCGTGCCGGTGGCGACAAGTCGCAGTCGGCGCTCGACACCGCGGCAGGCGTCCTGCGAGCGCGGCGAGCTGTTCGGCATCTTCCCCGAGGGCACCCGCAGCCGCGACGGCCTCCTGTACAAGGGGCGCACCGGGGCCGCCCGCCTGGCGCTGCAGATCGGGTGCCCGGTCTTCCCGGTCGGCATCACCGGCACCGACGCCATCCAGCCGCCAGGGGCCAAGGCGCCCAAGCCGTTCAAGCACTGCACGATCACGATCGGCCGGCCCGTCCGGCCCGAGCGCTACCGCGACCGGCGCGAGCCGCACCTGGCGTGGCGCTCGATGATCGACGAGGTCATGTTCGAGATCCGCGAGATGACCGGCCAGGAGTACCGCAACCACTACGCCGGCGAGAAGGTCGAGGCGGTGCTCGAGCTGCCGGTCGTCGCCCAGCCGGCACGGGTCACCGATCCGGTGCCGCCACGCCGCCCCGAGCGCGAGCTCGTCGGCGCCGGCCGCTGACGTTTCTGACGACACTTCGTCGGCCTGGGGCCGCCGAACTGTCGTCAGACGTGGTCGGGACGGCAGCGTTCGCGGCGCCAGCGGGTGCTCTGCGAGATTGACGGCCGTGAACCACCAGATCCTGGCCGTCAACGGCATCCGGCTGCACGTCGTCGAGGAGGGCGAGGGACCGCTCGTGTTGCTCGTGCACGGGTTCCCCGAGTCCTGGTACTCGTGGCGGCACCAGCTGCCCGTGCTCGCGGCCGCCGGCTACCGCGCCGTCGCCCTCGACGTCCGCGGCTACGGCCGCTCGTCGGCGCCGCCCGCCGTCGAGGACTACCGGATGCTGCGCCACGTGGCCGACAACGTGGCCCTGGTCGGCGCGCTCGGCGCGGCGCAGGCCGTCGTCATCGGCCACGACTGGGGCGCGCCGATCGCCTGGAACTCGGCCCTCCTGCGCCCCGACGTGTTCCGCGCCGTCGGCGGCCTGTCGGTGCCGTTCGCGCCCGCCGGCGACACCCGTCCCACCGATGCCTTCCGGCGGATGGCCGGCGACGAGGAGTTCTACATCGAGTACTTCCAGCAGCCCGGCCGGGCCGAGCGCGAGCTCGACGAGGACGTGCGCCGGTGGCTGCTCGGCTTCTACTTCACGGCGTCCGGCGACGCCCCGCCGCCGACCGGCGGCACGGTGGCGACGATCCCGCACGGTGCCCTGATGCGTGACCGCTTCGCCTACCCCGACCCGATGCCGGCGTGGCTGACCGACGACGACCTCGACGTCTACGCGGCGGAGTTCGAGCACACCGGGTTCACCGGCGGCCTCAACCGCTACCGCAACGTCGACCGCGACTGGGAGGACCTCGCGACGTTCCGCGGCCGGGCGATCGAGGTGCCGGCGCTGTTCGTCGGCGGCGACCGC
The DNA here is from genome assembly GCA_963750905.1 of uncultured Acidimicrobiia bacterium. Lineage (GTDB taxonomy): Bacteria > Actinomycetota > Acidimicrobiia > Acidimicrobiales > Ilumatobacteraceae > JALZMG01. Next base: position 167,017 of record CAVVSE010000017.1, on the reverse strand, counting down.
GACGGCCCGACGATCTGGGGCATGCCGTCGATCGAGCGGTTCCCGGAGACGCTGCCCAAGCTGCACGCCTCGGTGATCCTGCCCGGCTGCGGCCACTGGACCCAGCAGGAGCGCCCGGCCGAGGTCAACGAGGCGCTGCTGGACTTCCTCGCCAGCCTCTGACCGCATGACCGTCGATCCCCCCACGATGGTCGAGCGCCTCACCCTCGACGAGGTCGCGCCCGACGTGTTCCACAGCCACGACACGCCGGCGCCGGGCCACGTCTTCGGCGGCCTGCTCGTCGGTCAGGCCCTGCGCGCGGCGCAACTCACCGTCGACGACGGCAAGCCGGCGCACTCCCTGCACCTGTCGTTCGCGGTCGCCGGCACGGGTGGCGAGGCGATCCGCTACGACGTCGAGCGCACCCGCGACGGGGCCAGCTTCGCGACCCGCCGCGTCGTCGCCCGCCAGACCAGGGGCGTGGTCGTCGTGCTGACGGCCGACTTCCACCACGACGAGACCGGCGTCGAGTTCGAGCGCCCGGCGACACCCGGCGTGCCCGGCCCCGACGCGCTGGCCCGGGGACGCTACGACAACCCGTACATCGAGTCCCGGGACGTGCCGGTGATCGCGGGCGACCCGGTGCCGTTCGCCCGGCGGGCCTGGTTCCGCCCGACCGCGCCGGTGCCCGCCGACCCGCTGCTGCACCTCCAGGTGCTGGCCTACCTCAGCGACCACGGACCGACGCGGGCGGCGCGCGAGCCGCACGCCCACCTCTCCGACGACGCCCGGCGGATGTCGGTGTCGCTCGACCACAGCGTGTGGTTCCACCGCCCGATCGACGTCAACCAGTGGCTGCTGTCCGAGCTCGTCCCCGTGGCGACCGGCCGCGGCCGCGGCCTGTCGATCGGCACCCTGCGCACGGCCGACGGCACGCTCGTCGCCACCGTCGCCCAGGAGGTCCTGCTCAGGGAGCTCTGACGCCCGGAGCGGCCAGGACTCATGGCAGGCGAGGTCTCAGCGGCCGGGCCACGACGACCAACGTGACCCGGCGGCTGAGCCCTCGTCGCAGCGATTCCGGGCCGCTCTGGGCGTGAGGGTCGCTCGTAGACTCGGCAGCCTCTATGAGCGACCAGATCACGATCACCCTCCCCGATGGTTCCGCGCGCGACTACGCCGCGGGCACCACCGCGGGTGACGTGGCCCGGTCGATCGGCAAGCGCCTCGCCAAGGCAGCCGTCGCGGCCGACGTCGACGGCGCCGAGTACGACCTCGAGCGACCGCTGCCGGACGGGGCGCGGGTGGCGATCATCACCGACGAGACGCCCGACGGGCGCCACGTGCTGCGCCACTCGACGGCGCACGTCATGGCCCAGGCCGTCACGCAGCTGTTCCCGGGCGCCAAGTACTCGATCGGCCCGGCCATCGAGAACGGCTTCTACTACGACTTCGAGCTGCCTGGTGGCCGCACGTTCAGCGACGACGACCTCGGCGCCATCGAGGCCCGGATGCGCGAGATCATCAAGGCCGACCAGCCGTTCACGCGGTCCGAGGTGTCCGCCGACGATGCGCTCGCGCTCTTCGCCGACCAGCCCTACAAGGTCGAGATCATCGAGCGCGTCAAGGCGGCGGGCGACTCGGCGGACGTCCTCGACAGCGGCGAGGTGGCGGCCGGCGGGACGATCAGCGTGTACCGCAACACGCCCGAGTTCCTCGACCTGTGCAAGGGCCCGCACGTCCCGACGACGGCCCGCCTCGGCCACTTCAAGTTGCAGCGGGTCTCCGGCGCCTACTGGCGGGGCAACGAGAAGGGCCCGATGCTGCAGCGCATCTACGGCACGGCGTGGGAGTCCGACGCCGCCTTGAAGGCCCACCTCGAGATGCTCGTGGAGGCCGAGAAGCGCGACCACCGGCGCCTCGCCACCGACCTCGACCTGCTCAGCTTCCCGAGCGAGATCGGCGGCGGCCTCGCCGTCTGGCACCCCAAGGGGGCCATCGTCCGCAAGCTGATGGAGGACTACAGCCGCCAGCGCCACCAGGACGGCGGCTACGAGTTCGTGTTCACGCCGCACCTCACGAAGCAGCAGCTCTTCGAGACGAGCGGCCACCTCGACTGGTACGCCGACGGCATGTACCCGCCGATGGAGATGGACAACGGCACGTACTACATGAAGCCGATGAACTGCCCGATGCACTGCCTGATCTTCCGGTCGCGGCAGCGCAGCTACCGGGAGCTGCCGCTGCGGCTGTTCGAGCTCGGCACGGTGTACCGCTACGAGCGCGCCGGCACGCTGCACGGGCTGATGCGCATCCGCGGCTTCACGCAGGACGACAGCCACATCTACTGCACGCGCGAGCAGGCGCCGGACGAGATCGCCTCGCTGCTCGACTTCGTGCTGTCCGTCCTGCGGGCGTTCGGCTTCGACGACTTCACGTTCAACCTGTCGACGAAGGACCCCGACAAGTACGTCGGCACCGACGAGGGCTGGGACGAGGCCACGGCGGCCCTCCGCGCCGCCCTCGAGCGCCACGGACTCGAGTACTCGATCAAGGAGGGCGACGCCGCCTTCTACGGGCCGAAGATCGACATCGACGTCCGCGACGCGATCGGCCGCAGCTGGCAGCTCTCGACGATCCAGTACGACTTCAACCACCCCGAGCGCTTCCACCTCGAGTACGTCGGCGCCGACAACGCCCGGCACCGCCCGATCATGCTGCACCGTGCCCTGTTCGGGTCGGTGGAGCGCTTCTTCGGTGTGCTGCTCGAGCACTACGCCGGCAACCTGCCGACGTGGCTGTCGCCCGTCCAGGTGCGGGTGCTGCCCGTCGCCACGGCCCACGAGGAGTACGCCGAGAAGGTCGTCGATCGCCTGCGGGCGATCGGCGCCCGCGCCGACGTCGTCGGGGCGAACGAGCAGCTCGGCAAGCGGATCCGCGCCGCCAAGCTGGAGAAGCTGCCGTACATCCTCGTGGTCGGCGACGACGACGTGGCCAACACGACCGTCGGCGTCAACCGCCGCGGCAGTGACAAGCCGGAGCGGGGCGTCGACCTCGCCGCCTTCGTCGAGACGCTCGGCGAGGAGATCGAGCTCGGCACGACGGCCGCCCTGCAGGCCTGACGGCGTGTGGAGCGGGTCCGCGAGCGAGCGAACGAGGTAGCGGAGTGCTCGAGCGGCTCTGGAACGGCTGGCGCGCGGCGTACGTCACGAGCGGCGGCGCCGCCGGCGGTGTCGGGCCCGACGACGTCGAGTCCGGGTCGCGGCAGCGTGTTCACGCGCATCCTGCACTCCGGGCTGCCCGACGTCGACACCCACATCGTCCATCGCGGCGAGCACGTGTTCGCGATCCTCAACGCCTTCCCGTACTCGGTCGGGCACACGCTCGTCATCCCGTACCGGGAGGTCGGGGAGCTCGAGGTGCTGACCGCGGACGAGACCGCGCGAGCTGTGGGCGACCGTCACCGACGGCGTGCGTGGCGATCAAGGCCGCCTACCGCCCGGAGGGGATCAACGTCGGCGTCAACCTCGGCAAGCCGGCCGGCGGCAGCGTCAGCGAGCACCTCCACGTGCACGTCGTGCCGCGCTGGACCGGCGACAGCAACTTCATGACCGCGACCGCCTCGACGCGCACGCTCCCCGAGGCGCTCCCCGACAGCGCCGCCAAGCTGCGGGCCAGCTGGCCGTCACACCCGGAGCGGCCAGGACCCACTGCGCCCTGAGCTCAGCAGCCGGCTCCCGTGTGTCGCGTCGCGTCGGCCGACGGGTTCGACAGCGTCGGCGTCGCGTGGGGAAAGCTGTCGGCCCATGGGGGTGAAGCGGCGCAAGCTCTGGCGGATCGTGCGCTGGCCGTTGGCGGTGCTCGTCGTGGCCGTTCGTGGCGATCCAGTTCGTCCCGTACGGGTGGTGGCACGAGAACCCGCCCGTCGTCGCCGACGCCCCGTGGCCCAACGACGAGGCGCGGCGCATCGCCCGCGAGTCGTGCTACGCGTGCCACAGCAACGAGACCGACTGGCCGCTCTACAGCTACGTCGCCCCGATGTCGTGGCTGGTGCGGTGCGACGTCGAGGACGGGCGCGACAAGCTGAACTTCTCCGACTGGTCGGAGGCGAGCGAGGAGGCCGGCGACGCCGTCGACATGATCGCGGCCGGGCAACATGCCGCTCAGCCGCTACACGCTGATCCACCGCGGCGCCCGCCTGACCGACGAGGAGTCCGACGTGCTGGTCGCCGCGCTCATCGAGATGGGTCGATCCGACGACAGCAGTGGTCCCGGGTCGGGTGACGACGACGACTGACAGGCCCTCGACCAGCGCCGCCGTCGCCATGGGATGCGGTGTGCCGTCGGGTGGCCGGGGTCCGTAGCCTGGGTGGGCGATGACGACGGACCACGAGCCCGACACGACGCCGGCGGGCGAGCATCGTGACGAGCTGCCCGACGATCTGAACGCCGCGGGCTACGTCGGGCCCTACCAGTTCCCGGACAACTCCCGCCGTCGCATCCCGGCGATCATCTACCTGGTCATCGCGGCCGGCTGCGTCGTCGTGTGGCTCGTCGGCAACGACTCGTCGCCCATCGTCAACGACGGATGGCTCTGGGCGGCCGCGTTGCTGACCGTCGTCGCCGTCTTCTCCTTCACGTCCGGCTGGCGGATGCACGTCGACGAGAAGGAGGCGCTGGTCAAGGCCCAGCAGGCCGTCGCGTTCCCGGTCGGCCACGCGTCCGCCCAGCAGGTGTGGCGCGGCCTGCGCAGCCGACCGACCTGGCGGGTGCTCTGCTACTCCGTGGAGGAGCCCCCGAAGCGTCGCGGGCTCGTGCTCGTCGACGCGGTCGACGGCACGGTCGTCGAGCGCCTCGTCGAGGACAACCCGGAGCGCTGGTCGGCGGACCCGTCGAGCCCTGACGCCGCCTGACGTGCGCGTCGCCGTCGGCACCGACGAGGTGACCGCGGTCGCCGCGCCGTCGAGCAGCACCTCCGCGATCGCGGCCACACGTCGTCGACGCCGGTCACGGCGTGCCGTGGCCCGACGTCGGTCGCGGCGTCGGCGAGGCGGTCGTCGCCGGGCGGGCCGACCGGGGCGTCGCCTGGTGCTGGACCGGCACGGGCGTGTCGATCGCCGCGAACAAGGTGGCCGGCGTGCGCGCCGCCCTGTGCACCGACGCCGAGACCGCACGCGGGGCCAGGCGCTGGAACGACGCCAACGTCCTCGCCCTCGGTCTGCGCCTGACGTCCGAGGCGGCCGCGTTGGAGATCGTCGACGCCTTCCTCGCCACCGACCCGGACGGCAGCGAGGCGGCGAACATCGCCCGCGTCGAGTGACGCCACGGCCCCGATCGGGGCTAGTGTCCTGGGCGGCCTCGGCGGCGGCGGCGATCCGGCGCAGCACGGCGCCGGCCGCCATCGCCTCACCACGCAGGGCCTCGAGCGTGGCGTCGTCCCACTCGTCCGGCCGGCGCCCGTCGATCGCGGCCGCCACGCTGGCGGCGTCGGCGGCCGTCCCGAGGGCCGCCGCGGCGGCCGCCACGTGGCCCTGCAGCTCGCCGACCAACCCCGCGAGCGCACCCGGGTCGGCGTCGCCGATCGCCTCGCGCTGGCGGCGACCGAGCGACCGGAACGTCACCGCCAGGTCGGCGGGGGTGGAACCACTCATGGCCCCAGCCTGCCAGGCTCATCGCCGGGGCCGGAAGCGCGCGGTAGCCTTCGACGGGTGTTCGACGGCAAGTTCCGTGCGCCGGTCGACAAGGCCGTCAAGCCGCTGGGCGACCTCCTGCGTCGCACGAAGCTGACGCCGGACCACCTGACGATCGCCGGGCTCGTGCTCGGGGTCGGCGCGGCGTTCGCCATCGGCGCCGGCTACCTCCCACTCGGGCTGGTCCTGGTGATCCTCGCCGCCCTGCCCGACCTGCTCGACGGGGCGCTCGCCAAGGCGTCCGACTCGGCGAGCCAGCGGGGCGCGTTCTTCGACTCCACGGTCGACCGCATCACCGACGCCCTGCTGCTCGGCGGTGTCGCCTGGTACCTCGGGACCGAGGAATCGCCGCACATGGCGATGCTGCCGTTCGCCGTGATGGCCCTCGTCCTCGCTGATCTCCTACCAGCGGGCCAAGGCCGAGTCCCTCGGGCTCGACGCCAAGGGTGGGCTGATGGAACGGGCCGAGCGGGTCGTGCTGCTGTGCGTGGGTCTCCTCATCGAGCCGCTCCTGGTGCCCGTGCTGTGGATCATGCTCGTGCTGACGGCGATCACGGCGGGTCAGCGCTTCGTCAAGGTCTGGCGCCAGGCGCAGGTCGCCCCGGTCACGGCGGCGCGCATGGAGCTGCGCCGCTCGCGGCGCCAGGGGCGGCGGGTGGCCCGCCTCGACCGCCGGCGCACGCGCGTCCCGCGGCGCCGCACCTGAGGGTGGCCGGTCCCCGGGCTCGCCGCAGCCCCTTCCAGCGCTGGTCCGACGCGATGACGGTCGGCGGGTACCGCACCGGGGCCGCCCTCGCCCGCTTCCTCCCGGGGGCGGTCGCCGAGGGTCTCGCCCCGCCCATCGGGCTCGGCGCCAGCTTCGCCAACGTCGAGCGCCGGGCGATGGTGGAGCGCCACATGCGCCGGGTCAACCCGACGTGGCCCAACGCCAAGATCCGTCAGGCGGTGCAGGGCGCGTTCGACTCCTACACGCGCTACTGGATCGAGAGCCTGCGGCTGCCGTCGCTGTCGGCACGAACCGTCGACGCCGGCATGCGGCTGACGGGGTTCTCGCACGTCACCGACGCCCTGGAGCGCGGGCACCGGCGCGATCCTCGCCCTCCCGCACCTCGGCGGGTGGGAGTGGGCCGGTCGCTGGCTCGGCGACACCGGCCACCACACGACCGTCGTCGTCGAGCGGGTCGAGCCGCCCGAGCTGTTCGAGTGGTTCGTCGACCTGCGCAGCGAGCTCGGCATGAACGTCGTGCCGCTCGGGCCGTCGGCGGCGACCCAGGTGCTGCGGGCGCTGCGCGACAACGAGATCGTGTGCCTGCTCTGCGATCGCGACATCCAGGGCGGCGGCATCGAGGTCGAGTTCTTCGGCGAGCGCACGACGCTGCCCGCCGGCCCGGCGACGCTCGGCATCCGCGCCGGCGCGCCGATCATCCCCGTCGGCGTGTACTTCACCCGCCAGGTCAACGGCCACCACGCCGTCGTGCGCCCGCCGATCCCGATGGAGCGCGAGGGCACGCTGCGCGAGGACGTCGCCCGCGTCACGCAGGCCCTCGCCAAGGACCTCGAGTACCTGATCCGTCGCGCCCCGGACCAGTGGCACCTGTTCCAGCCGAACTGGCCGAGCGACCCCGGCTACGCGAGTCGGGGCACGGCGTCCCAGATCGGATGACCGACTGACCGATCGCGAACTGTCAGTCACTTCCGGCCCGGACGGGCCGATCGAGGATGACAGAACGGCGTCTGGCGGGGCCGCCGACGCTCAGATGTCGATGCGGCCGTCGACGACGGTCACGGTGCCGCCGCCGATCCAGATCGTCCCCTCGTCGTCCTGCGTGACGCGCACGCGGCCGGCGCGGCCGAGCGCGCCGCCCTGGCTGGCGACGTAGGGCGCGACGAGGGTGCCGCGGCCGAGCAGCCACTGGGCCACCGAGGCGTTGAGGCTGCCCGTGACCGGGTCCTCGGCGAGCATGCCGTCCTTCGGGAAGAAGGCGCGCACCTCGATCGCCGCCGCTGCGTTCGCCGGCGTGGCGGCCGACGAGGCCGATCTTGACGTCGTCGCGGCCCGGGGCCACGGCGCCCGCCCGGGCGGCCTCGACGGCAGCGACCGAGTCGAGCAGCAACGCCACCCAGCCCGGCCCGTTGTCGACCCAGGCCGCCTCGACGATCGTCGCCGGGACGACGCCGACCGTCGCCGCGAGTGCGCCGACGAGCGCGACGTCGACCGGCCCGGAGCGCACCAGCGGGGGAGCGGCGAACGCGAGCGACCCGGCGGCCCGCCGCACCCGCACGAGCCCGGCCGTGCACTCCTGGACCACCGTGGCGCCGGCCTCCGGCTCGCCGCCGGCCTCCAGCCAGGCGTGGCACGTGCCGAGCGTCGGGTGGCCGGCGAAGGGCAGCTCGTCCACGGGCGTGAAGATGCGCACCCGGTAGTCGGCGCCGGGCTGCGTGGGCGGGAGCACGAACGTCGTCTCCGACAGGTTCGTCCAGCGGGCGACCCGCTGCATCGCGGCGACGTCGAGCCCGTCGCCGTCGAGCACGACGGCGACGGGGTTCCCGGCGTAGGGGACATCGGTGAACACGTCGACCTGGCGGAAGCGGCGCTGCACGTCGGCAGCCTGCCAGGTCGCCGCGGCGCTCAGCCGATGGCTTTGGTCAGCGTCTCGCCGGCGAGGGCGACGGTGTCGGTGTCGCCGGGATCGGCGACCAGGTTGACGACGAAGCCGTCGAGGCCGACCGCCATCAGCTCCTGGACCCGGGCGACGACCTCGTCCGGATCGCCCCACACCATGCGGCCCATGACCATCGCCGCCAGCGCCGGGTCGGCGAGCACGGCTGCCAGGTCGGTGCCGCGGCTGGTGAGCATCGCGTCCAGCTTGGCGGCGGCCTCGTCGTGGGTCGGGGCGACGACCAGGGTGCCGAGCGGGGTCACGGTGATGTCGCTGCGGTCGCGCCCGACGGCGTCGAGGTGCCCCTGCAGGGCGTCGAGCTTGCGGGGCAGGTCGGCGAACGTGGACGTCGTGTTGAGCTCGTGGGCGTACTCGGCGGCCAGGCGGAACGTCTTGCGCTCACCCTGGCCGCCGATCATGATCGGGATCTCGCCGTTGATCGGGCCGGGGCTGTTGAACGCGTTCGTGACGCTGTGGTGGGTGCCGGCGTACGTGGTGGACTGCTGCGTGAACATGCCGCGGCAGATCTCGAGGGCGTCGACGAGGTGCTCGTAGCGCACCGTCAGGGGCGGGAACTCGAAGCCGAGGGACTGGTGCTCGAGCTCGAACCAGGCGGCGCCGATGCCGAGCAGGGCGCGGCCCGACGAGATCACGTCGAGGGCGGTCACGGCCTTGGCGAGGTGCGACGGGTGCCGGTAGGTGACGCCGGTGACGAGCGTGCCGAGGCGCACCCGCTCGGTCCGCGCGGCGAGCGCCCCGAGCAGCGTGTACGCCTCGAACATCTCCTGGTCCGGGCGGCCCATCATCGGCAGTTGGTAGAAGTGGTCCATCACGAAGACGGTGTCGAAGCCGGACTGCTCGGCGGCCACCGCCTGGGCGGCGACGCGCTCGAACAGCTGGGCGGGCGGCACGTCCGGATACGTGAACAGCGGGATCTGGAGTCCGATGTGCGTGCGATGCATGATCGACATCCTAGATCATCGAAACGTTCGATGATCGCAGGAACCATCGGAGTCGCCGGCCGGTGCTCCATACTGTGCACCGGATGTCTCCTGCGGACGATGTGCTCTCGTCGGCCGGCTACCTGCTGCTGAAGGCCGGCCACTACATCGGCGGCGAGTTCGACGCGGCCCTGACCACGCTCGGGTTGACCGGGCGCGAGTTCCTCGTGCTGAGCTTCGTGCGGGCGGCCGACGGCCTGTCGCAGCAGGCGCTCGCGGCGCGGCTGGGCCTCGACCCGACGCTGGTCGTCGGCCTCGTGGACGGCCTCGAGGACCGGTCCCTGATGACCCGCACGAAGGATCCGGCCGACCGGCGGCGCAACATCCTGGCCCTGACCGACGAGGGCACGGCGGTGCACGACGCGGCCGTGGCCGCGGCCGGCCGTGCCGAGCAGGCGTTCCTCGGCCCGCTGACATCGACCCAGCGGACCCAGTTGCGCACCGCCCTGCGGGCGGTGATGGCGCCGCGCCTGCCCTGGCTCGACTGCTGACGCGGTGCCGTCCGCGCCGCCCCGGGTGTCGGCGCGACGGTCGGCGGGGTACACGCTCGGCCATGCGCAGCCGCTGGCCAGCCATCGCCGTCGTCGCCGCGATCGCGGCGACCCCGCTCCTCGCCGCCTGCGGCGACGATGACGACGACGCCCCGTCGGACCCGACCGTGACGTTGTTCGAGGGCACGATCAACCCGAACGTCTCCACCGACGTCACCGGGTAGGGCCTGGACCGACCCCGCTGCCGGCCATCGGCGCGTCCGGCGTTCGACGGAGCGGTCGCCACCCGACCGCTACGGTGTCCGTGGATGGCCGACACCGCTGCGGGGACCACCGGCGGCCGGGCCCTGCGCGTCGGGCTCGTGTGCCCGTACAGCCTGTCGTTGCCCGGCGGCGTGCAGTCGCAGGTCCTCGGGCTCGCTCGGGAGCTGCGCCGGCAGGGGCACGAGGCCCGGGTGCTCGGTCCGTGCGACGGTCCGCCGCCCGAGGCGTTCGTCACCCCCCTCGGCAACAGCCTGCCCACGGCGGCCAACGGCTCGATCGCCCCGCTCGCCCCCGACGCGTCCGCCGCGCTGCGGACGATCCGCGCCCTCAACGACGAGGCCTTCGACGTCGTCCACGTCCACGAGCCGCTGGCGCCGGGGCCGACGATGACGTCGGTCCTGATGCACGCCGCGCCCGTGGTCGGCACGTTCCACGCCGCCGGTCGCTCGTCCGGGTACCAGGTGTTCGGCTGGTTCGTGCGGTGGGTCGCCGAGCGCATCGACCGCAAGGTCGTCGTCTCCAAGGACGCCCTCGGCCTCGTCCAGTCCTACGTCCCGGGCGAGTACGACATCCTCTTCAACGGCGTCGAGATCGACGAGATCGCCTCGACCGCGCCGACGCCGACACCGTCGCCGACGATCTTCTTCTGTGGTCGCCACGAGGAGCGCAAGGGGCTCGCCGTGCTGCTCGATGCGTTCGGCGCGTTGCCCGACGACGTCCGGCTGTGGATCGCCAGCGACGGACCGGACAGCGCCCGCCTGCGCCAGGAGCACGCCGGCGACGAGCGCATCACGTGGCTCGGCCGGATCAGCGACGCCGAGAAGTTCGCCCGCCTGCGCGGGGCCGACGCGTTCTGTGCCCCGTCGCTGTACGGCGAGTCCTTCGGCGTCGTGCTGATCGAGGCGATGGCCGCCGGCACGGCCGTTGTCGCGAGCGGCATCGACGGCTACCGCAACGTGGCGACCGACGGCGAGGACGCCCTGCTCGTCGCGCCCGGCGACCGCGACGGTCTCGCTCGGGCCCTCCACGAGGTCCTGTTCGACGACGGCCTCGCCGCCCAGCTGCGCGCCGCGGGGACCCGCCGGGCGCGCAACTTCGCGATGACGACGCTCGCCGCCGAGTACGTGCGCATCTACCGCGAGGTGATCGCCGAGCGCGCCGCCGCCGTCCAGCCGGCGCGCTGGTGGCGCCGGTTCCGATAGCGCGCGCGGCGCGCCGCGGCGCACCCAGATCGAGCGTGAGCCGCTCGCCGCGCCGGGAGGGTCACGCTCTGTCGCGAACCTGCGCTCGTACACTCCATCGCCATGACCATCGCCCTCATCGTCATCGCGGTCGTGGTGGTGCTGCTGATCATCTGGCTCATCGCGGCGTACAACGGGCTCATCCGCGGCCGCAACCAGATCGAGAACGCCTGGTCGCAGATCGACGTCCAGCTGAAGCGCCGTCTCGACCTCATCCCCAACCTCGTCGAGACCGTCAAGGGCTACGCGGCCCACGAGCGCGAGACCCTGGACGCCGTGATCAAGGCCCGCAACTCGGCGATCGCCGCGCCCGACACACCGCACGCCCAGGCGGCTGCCGACAGCCAGCTCACGGGTGCCCTGCGCCAGGTGTTCGCCCTCAGCGAGGCCTACCCCGACCTCAAGGCCAACCAGAACTTCCTCGCCCTGCAGGAGGAGCTGACGGCGACCGAGGGCCGGGTCGCCTACGCGCGGCAGTTCTACAACGACAGCGTGCTCGGCTACAACAACAAGCTGCAGCAGTTCCCGACGGTGTTCTACGCCCGGGCGCTGAAGTTCGAGCGGCGCGAGTACTTCGAGGCCGACGAGGCCGCACGTACCGTGCCGACCGTCGAGTTCTGAGTCGACCATGACCCCCGAGACCGGCAGCGGCGTCGCGCCGCGCGTCCCATGTTCGACCTGATCCGCGCCAACAAGCGGCGCTCCGTGCTGCTCATCGCCGCCTTCGTCGGCGTCGCCGTCGTCATCGGCCTGACCGTCGGCCTACTCGTCGGCCTCGGCTGGATCGGCGTCGTCATCGCCCTCGTGGCGTCCGGCGCGATGGCGTTCTTCTCGTACTGGAGGGCCGACAGCATCGCCCTCGCCGTGAGCCGCGCCAAGCCGGCCGATCCCGAGACCTACAAGCGCCTGCACAACCTCGTCGAGGGCCTGTGCATCGCCGGCGGGCTGCCGAAGCCGGCGGTGTACGTGGTCGAGGACCCGGCGCCGAACGCCTTCGCCACCGGCCGCAACCCGCAGCACGCGGCGATCGCCGTCACGACGGGGCTGCTCGACAAGATGAACCGCGTCGAGCTCGAGGGGGTCCTCGCCCACGAGCTGTCGCACATCAAGAACTACGACATCCTCGTGTCGACGCTGGCCGTGACGCTCGTCGGCGCGGTCGCCCTCGTCACGGACGTCGCCATCCGCATGATGTGGTGGAACGGCGGTCGCGAGCGGCGTGACGGAGATCACGGCGACTCCTTCAACCCCCTGATCATCGTCGGGTTCGTCCTGCTCATCGTCGGTCCGATCATCGCCAAGGCCATGCAGGCGACGATCTCGCGGCGCCGCGAGACGCTCGCCGATGTCAGCGCGTGCCAGCTCACGCGGTATCCACCCGGGCTCATCTCGGCCCTGGAAAAGTTGAAGGCCGATACCACGGTGACGCACTCCGCGTCCACCGCCACGGCACACTTGTGGATCGAACAGCCCATGAGTGGCGTCGGCGACCAGGGACGGCTCGGTTCGTTCCACAAGTTGTTCGATACGCACCCCCCGCTCGATGAGCGGATCAGCCTGCTGAGAGAACTATGAACCCCACCCTCCACCGTCCCCAGCCGCGGCGCGCCCGGCGACTGCTCGCCGCCACCGTCGCCGGTGGCCTCGTGCTGCTCGCCGCCGCCTGCGGAGGCGACGACGACGATGCGGCCGAGACAACGGTCCCCGAGACGACTGCGGCTCCCGAGACCACGGAGGCCGTCGAGACGACGACCGTCGTGGAGACGACCGAGGCGCCGACCACGACGGTCGCGCCGACGACGTTGCCACCGACCACGACCACCGCGCCCGAGCCGGCGCGGATGCCCCTGACCGGGGTCCCGCTCGGCGAGGGCGAGACCGCGCCCGATCGTCCGGCCCTGGTCGTCAAGCTGGACAACGTCGAGTGCGCCCGCCGCACGCAGGCCGGTCTCAACCAGGCCGACATCGTGTTCGAGGAGATCGTCGAGGGTCGCCTCACCCGCTTCGCCGCTGTCTTCCACTCGCAGGACTCCGACCCTGTCGGTCCGATCCGCAGCGGGCGCAGCCAGGACGTCGACATGCTCGGCGGGCTCAACCGGCCGCTGTTCGCGTGGAGCGGCGGCAACGCCGGCACCAACGCCCTGATCGCCGAGTCCGACCTCATCGACCTGTCCGCCCAGCGCGGCGGCGCCGGCTACTACCGGTCCCGCAGCTGCGGCAGCCCGCACAACCTGTTCAACAACACGTCGGCCCTGTTCGCCCAGGCGCCGCCCGAGGCCGGACGCCCGACGCCACTGTTCGACTACCTCGAGCCGGGCGAGGCCCCCACCGGCGACGATGCGACCGACATCGAGCTGATGGTCGGGACGATCCCGGTGAGCTGGGAGTGGAACTCGGACTTCGGCGTCTACCTGCGCTCGCAGGACGGCCGCCCCCACACCGTCGCCGACGGCTCGCCCGTCTCCACGAACACCGTCGTCGTGCTGGCGAACGAGTACGGCGTCAGCTCCTACAACCGGATCAGCCCGGAAGCGCAGTCCGTCGGCGAGGGCGACGCCGCCGTCTTCTCGGGCGGCAAGGTGATGCTCGGCCGCTGGAGCCGCCCCGACCGCACGTCGCCGATCATCCTGACGACGCCGGAGGGCACGCCGATCGAGATCACCCCGGGCCGCACGTTCGTCGAGATGGCCGACGTCGCCGACCACGGGACGACCTGGAGCTGACCGACAACGACCCGCGGCCAGCGGCCGACCGGTCGTTAGCATTGTGACCATGACCTCCCCTGATCAGCGCGCCACCGGGACGTTCCCGGTCAAGCGGGGCCTCGCCGAGATGCTCAAGGGCGGCGTCATCATGGACGTCGTCACGGCCGACCACGCCAAGGTGGCCGAGGACGCAGGGGCGTGCGCGGTGATGGCCCTGGAGCGCGTGCCGGCGGACATCCGCCGCGACGGCGGGGTCGCCCGGATGAGCGATCCGGAGATGATCGAGGGCATCCAGGCCGCGGTGTCGATCCCGGTGATGGCCAAGGCCCGCATCGGTCACTTCGTCGAGGCCCAGATCCTGCAGTCGCTCGCCGTCGACTTCGTCGACGAGAGCGAGGTGCTGACGCCCGCCGACGAGGCCCACCACATCGACAAGTTCGCCTTCGACGTGCCGTTCGTGTGCGGCGCCACCAACCTCGGCGAGGCGCTGCGGCGAATCTCCGAGGGGGCGGCGATGATCCGCTCCAAGGGCGAGGCCGGCACCGGCAACATCGTCGAGGCCGTGCGCCACCTGCGCTCGATCACGGGTGACATCCGCAAGCTGACCCAGGCCGACGGTGCGGAGCTGTTCGAGTGGGCGAAGCGCCTGCAGGCGCCGCTGCCGCTCGTGCAGGAGGTCGCCCAGACCGGCTGGCTGCCGGTGCCGCTGTTCTGCGCCGGCGGCATCGCCACGCCGGCCGACGCCGCGCTCGCCATGCAGCTCGGTGCCGAGGCCGTGTTCGTCGGGTCCGGCATCTTCAAGAGCGACGACCCGGCGCCGCGGGCCAAGGCCATCGTCGAGGCGACGACGCACTTCCAGGACGCGTCCATCCTCGCCAAGGTCAGCCGCGGCCTCGGTGCGCCGATGACCGGCATCGGCATGGACGACGTCGCCGAGCGCTACGCGGAGCGCGGCTGGTGAGCGAACGAGGTAGCGCGGTGAACCCGGAGCCCCCAGGTGGAGCCGGGCCCGACGTCCGCCCAGCCGGCTGACCCCTCGTTGCTGATCGGCGTCCTGGCCCTCCAGGGGGCCTTCCGCGCCCACGCCGAGACGCTCGCCGACCTCGGCGTCGCGACGCGCGACGTCCGCACGCCCGAGCACCTCGACGGGGTCGACGCCCTCGTCATGCCCGGCGGCGAGTCGACGACGATGTCGCGCCTCTTGACGTCGAGCGGGCTGTTCGATCAGATCAAGGCTCGTGCCAGCGAAGGGATGGCCGTGTTCGGGACGTGCGCCGGCATGATCCTGCTCGCCACCGAGGTCCTCGACGGACGGCCCGACCAGCGCAGCTTCGGCGCCATCGACCTGACCGTGCGCCGCAACGGCTACGGCCGCCAGCTCGACAGCTTCGAGACCGAGCTCGACGTCGCCGGCCTCGACGCGCCGTTCCACGGCGTGTTCATCCGTGCCCCGCGCGTCGACGTGGCCGGCCCGGCGGTCGAGGTGCTCGCCCGCCACGGCGGTGATCCCGTCCTCGTTCGCCAGGGCCGCATCATGGCCGCCTCCTTCCACCCCGAGCTGACGGGTGACACCCGGCTCCACGAGCGCTTCGTCGAGCTCGTGGCGAGCGCTCGCGACCTCGACGACGACACCGACTCAGACACGGAGCGTTGACATGTCCGGGCACTCCAAGTGGGCCACGATCAAGCACAAGAAGGGCGCCGTCGACAAGGCGCGGGGCAAGCTGTTCAACAAGCTCGCCCGCCAGCTCGAGGTCGCGGCGCGCGCCGGCGGCGGTGATGCCGACGCCAACCCGACGCTGCGCACCGCCGTGCAGAAGGCGAAGGCCGCCCAGATGACGAACGACGCCATCGACCGGGCGATCAAGCGGGGCACCGGCGAGGGCGACACCGGCACGTACGAGTCGATCATGTACGAGGGCTACGCGCCCGGCGGCGTGGCGCTGCTGATCGACGTGCTCACCGACAACCGCAACCGCACGGGCTCCGAGATCCGTGGCGTGTTCACGAAGCACGGCGGCTCGCTCGCCGAGCCGGGCGCCGTGAGCTGGCAGTTCGCCCGGCGGGGGATCATCCTCATCGACGGCGCGGCGGTGGAGGACGAGCTGATGCTCGCCGCCCTCGAGGCCGGCGCCGACGACGTCGCCGACGACGGTGGCACCTGGCGCGTGATGTGCGACCCGTCGACGACGTTCGACGTGCGCGACGCGCTCGGAGGCCGCCGGCTTCACGGTCGAGTCGGCGGACTCGCCGATGGTCTCGGAGAACCTCGTGCCCGTGACCACGGTCGAGGAGGCCAAGAAGGTGTTGCGCGTCGTCGAGATGATCGAGGACAACGACGACGTCCAGGACGTCTTCGCCAACTTCGACATCCCCGATGACGTCATGGACCAGGTGATGGAGTCGGCATGAGCGAGCGCCAGCGAGTGAGGGCCGCCGATCCGCGAGCGCCAGTGAGCCGAGCGGTGATGAGGTGTGGCGGCGCAGCCCCCACGGTGGCTCGGCATGAGCCTCAAGGTGGGGGAGCGGGCCCCCGACTTCACGCTGCCCGGCACGGGTGAGCGCGAGTACTCGCTGGCCGAGTACCGCGGCAAGCCGGTCGTGATCGTCTTCTACCCGGGTGACGACACGCCGGTCTGCACGAAGCAGCTCAACGCCTACAACGACGGGCTCCAGCAGTTCAGCCAGCTCGGCGCCCAGGTGCTGGCGATCTCGGCCCAGGACGTCGCCAGCCACGACCGCTTCTCGGCCAAGCACGGTGGCTTCGAGTTCCCGCTGCTCGCCGACACCGACAAGGCCGTCGCGGCGCGCTACGGCACGCTCGGCCCGATCGGCTTCCCGCGGCGCAGCGTCTTCATCGTCGACGGCGAGGGCATCGTGCGCTACGCCCACCGCGCCATCGCCGGGCTGACGTACCGCCCGGTGAGCGAGCTGGTGGCCGTCCTCGAGCGCCTGTAGGACCGACCTGTCCGTGCGATCCGGCCCGATCGGGCCGGATCAGGATGCCAGGACGGGGATCCGCCCGCCGCACGGAGGCGCCGGGTACCATCCGAACTCGTGTTCGCATCCGGGACGACACGCGTGCTGGGGATCGACCCCGGGCTGACCCGCTGCGGCTACGCCGTCGTCGACGGGCGCGGTGCGACAGACGTCACGGCCGTCGCCCTCGGCGTGATCCGCACGCCCGCCGCCGATCCGCTGCCGCAGCGCCTGGCGGCGCTGCAGGCCGAGCTGGTGACCCTGCTCGACGAGTACCGGCCCGCCGCCGTCAGCGTCGAGCACGTCTTCTTCCAGGTCAACGTGCGCACCGCGATGAGCGTCGGCCAGGCCAGCGGGCTCGCCCTCGCGGCGGCTGCGGCGCGTGGCTGCGAGGTCGCCCAGTACACGCCCAACCAGGTCAAGGATGCCGTCGCCGGATGGGGCGGGGCGGCGAAGGAGCAGGTGCAGAAGATGGTCCAGGCCCGCCTCCGGCTCGCCAGCCCGCCGCAACCCGCCGACGCCGCCGACGCCGCCGCGCTGGCGCTGTGCCACCTGGCGTCGGCCCCGATGCGGGCCCAGATCGCCGCCGCGCTCGGCGAGGCGGCCGTGATCGGGTCGCTGCGCGGCGAGGTCCTCGAGCGGGGCCTCGACGGCGTCGTGCTGCTGGAGGTCGGCGGCGTCGGCTACCACGTGACGGTGTCGCCGCGGACGCTGTCGGAGCTGGAGCCGACGACCACCGCCTTCCTGTACGTCCACCACCACATCCGCGAGGACGCCCAGACGCTCTACGGCTTCGCGGCGCGCGAGGAGCGCACGACGTTCAACGTGCTGATCGCCACCCACGGCGTCGGGCCGGCCGTGGCGATGGCCATCCTCGCCACCCACTCGCCGGCCGCCCTCGTCGACATCGTCGCTGCCGGCGACGTGGCCTCGCTCACCCTCGTGCCGGGCATCGGCCGCAAGACCGCCGAGCGCCTGCTCGTCGAGCTCAAGAACCGGCTGTCGGTGCCGATCCTCGACCCGGTCGGCGCGTCCGGCGGCGGTTCCACGGTCGGCGACGTCCGCGAGGCCCTGTCCGGGCTCGGCTACGGCCCGGAGGAGATCCGGGACGTGCTGCGCGAGCTGCCCACCGACGATGGCGACGCCTCCAGCCTGCTGCGTGACGCCCTCAAGTCGCTCGGGGCGCGACGTGCGTGACGAGTTCCTCGAGCCCGGCGTCACCGGTGAGACCGAGGACCTCGTCGAGGTCGGCCTGCGGCCACGGCTGCTCGCCGACTTCGTCGGCCAGCGCGAGCTGAAGGAGCACCTGGCGATCGTCATCGAGGCGGCGCGCCGGCGCGGCCAGGCCGTCGACCACCTGCTGTTCGCCGGGCCGCCGGGGCTCGGCAAGACCACGCTCGCCGGCATCGCGGCGGCCGAGATGGGCGTCACCCTGCACGTCACGTCGGGCCCGGCGCTGGAGCGGGCGGGCGACCTCGCCGCCATCCTCACCAAGCTCGAGGAGCGCGACGTCCTGTTCGTCGACGAGATCCACCGCCTCTCGCGCGCCGTCGAGGAGATCCTCTACCCGGCGATGGAGGACTTCCAGCTCGACATCGTCGTCGGCAAGGGACCGGCGGCGTCGAGCATCCGGCTCACGCTGCCACCGTTCACGCTCGTCGGGGCGACGACGCGCACCGGGATGATCACCGGCCCGCTGCGCGACCGCTTCGGGCTCGTCGCCCGGCTCGACTTCTACGACACCGCCGAGCTGGAGTCGATCGTCACGCGGGCGGCCGGCATCCTCGACGTGCAGATCGACGCCGCCGGGTCGTGGGAGATCGCCCGCCGCTCGCGCGGCACGCCGCGCATCGCCAACCGGCTCCTGCGCCGGGTGCGCGACTTCTCCGAGGTCCGTGGCGACGGCACGATCGACGCCGCCACGGCTCGCGAGGGCCTGCGCGTGTTCGGGGTCGACGACCGCGGCCTCGACAAGGTCGACCGGGCGATCCTCGGCGTCCTGTGCCAGCAGTTCCGCGGCGGACCGGTGGGCCTGTCGACGCTGGCGATCTCCGTCGGCGAGCAGCCCGAGACGGTCGAGGACGTCTACGAGCCGTTCCTCATCCAGCAGGGCCTGCTCGCCCGCACGCCACGTGGTCGCGTCGCCATGCCGGCGTCCTACGAGCACCTCGGCCTGACGGTCCCCAGCCCCGGCCGCGACCCGTCCCCCGGCCTGTTCGACTAGCGACCCACCCATCGGAGTGTTTCGCGCATCCGAGGGTTTCCTGTGGGGGCCACCCCCACGAAACACTCGGACGCAGCCAAACACTCGGATGGATCTACGCCGGGTGATGTTCTCCGAGGTACGCCATGGTCTTGGACCAGGCGGCCTTCGCCGCGGCCTCGTTCCAGAACATCTCCGACTCGTGGTTGTCGAAGGCGTGGCCGGCGGCCTCGACGTTGAGGACCATGCCCGCCGGCAGCGCCGCGGCGAGCGCCTCGACGCCATCGGCCGGGATGTAGGCGTCCTCGGCGCCGAAGTGGAACAGCGTCGGGCACGTGACCTCGGGCAGCCGGTCGACCATGCCCGGCACGCCCGAGCCGTAGTAGCTCACGCAGACGGACGGGTCGTCTGCCGCGGCGACGCCGAAGGCCAGCGTGCCGCCGAGGCAGAAGCCGATGACGCCGGGGCGGGCGCCCGGCGCCGCCAGCCCGGCGAGGTGCTCGAGGGCAGCGATGCAGTCGCTCACCGCCTTCGCCGGATCGAGGTTGCCCGCCTGCTGCATCGACTCGGCCAGCCCGGCCTCGTCGTGGCCGCCCTCGAACCCGGGCGCGAACCGCCAGAACAGGTCGGGGGCGCCGACGACGTACCCGGCCTCGGCGAGACGGGCGCCGACGGCCCGGATGTACGGGCCGACCCCGAAGATCTCCTGGATCAGGAGCATCCCCGGCCCGCGGCCGGCCGCGCTGGTCGACTCGCTCGCTCGAGGACTCGCTCGGCTCGCATCCGGGGTCCACACCGTCATCGTCATCGAGCCCTCGTCCGGGATCGTCACCTGCTCGTCGTGCTGCGTCACGGGCGGTGATGCTGGCACACGTCCGTACCCTGCAGCGCCGTGCGCCTCGACGACTTCGACTACGAGCTGCCGCCGGCGCGCATCGCCCAGGTCCCGATCGAGCCACGTGACGCGGCGCGCCTGCTCGTCGACCGGGGGAGCGCGCCGCCCGAGCACCGCACCGTCGCCGACCTGCCGGCCCTGCTGCGCCCCGGTGACGTCGTCGTCGTCAACGAGACGAAGGTGATCCCGGCGCGCCTGCGCTTGCAGCGGGCGTCAGGCGGCCAGGCCGAGGTGCTGCTGCTCGAGCCGCAGGATCCCGGCCGCCGCCACTGGGAGGCGCTGGTGCGCCCGGCGCGCAAGTTGCGCGACGGCGAGGAGCTGACGACGGCGGACGGGCGGCCGGTGCTCGTCATCGGGGCGCGCACGGTGGCCGGGGACACGTTCCACGTCCACCTCGTCGACTCGACGGGTGTCGACGCCCTGGACCTGCTCGCGGACGTGGGCGAGGTGCCGCTGCCGCCGTACATCACGGCGCGCCTCGACCGCCCGGACCGCTACCAGACGGTGTACGCCAACCAGCCCGGCTCGGCCGCCGCGCCGACCGCCGGGTTGCACCTGACACCCGGCACTGCTCGACGAGATCCGCGCCGCCGGGGCGGCGATCCACCCCGTCGAGCTCGTCGTCGGACTCGACACGTTCCAACCGGTCAGCGAGCCCGACCCGCTCGACCACCGGATGCACAGCGAGCGCTACCGCGTGCCGGAGGCGACGTGGGCCGCGTGCCAGGCGGCGTCGCGCGTCGTCGCCGTCGGCACGACGAGCGTGCGGGCGCTGGAGAGCGCTGCGGCGAGCGGCGCCCTCGCCGGGCGCACGGAGCTGTTCCTCCACCGCGGCTCGACGTTCCAGGTCGTCGACGTGCTGCTGACCAACTTCCACCTGCCGCGCACGACGTTGCTGATGATGATCGACGCCTTCGTCGGGCCGCGCTGGCGCGACCTGTACGCGACCGCGCTGGCGGACGGCTACCGCTTCCTGTCGTTCGGCGACGCCATGCTGCTCGACCGGCACGCCTCCTAGGGTTCCGCCCTTGCACCCCGTCCGCATCGAGCTCGAGGCCACCGCCGGCGCGGCGCGTGCCGGCACCGCGACGACGGCGCGCGGCACCTATCGCACGCCGTGCTTCATGCCCGTCGGGACGCGGGGCGCGATCAAGTACCTCAGCGCCGCCGACTACGACGCGCTCGGCGCGTCGATCGTGCTCGGCAACACGTACCACCTGATGCTCCGCCCGGGCGCCGAGGTGGTCGCCCGGTTCGGCGGGCTCGGGCGCTTCAGCGGCTGGGACGGCCTGACGCTCACCGACAGCGGTGGGTTCCAGGTCTTCTCCCTCGAGCCGAAGGTCGACGACGACGGCGTCACGTTCCGCAGCGTCTACGACGGGTCGACGCACCGCCTGACGCCGGAGTCGACGGTCGCGACGCAGGAGCTCCTCGGCGCCGACATCCAGATGGTGCTCGACGTGTGTCCACCGCTGCCGAGCCCGCCGGCGGTCGTCGAGCTCGCCGTCGAGCGCACCACGGCGTGGGCGGCGCGTGCCCGCGCCGCCCATCGCCGCGCCGACCAGGCGCTGTTCGGGATCGTCCAGGGCGGCACCGACGAGGCGCTGCGGGCCGCGAGCGCCCACCGGACCGCTGACCTCGACTTCGACGGCTACGGCATCGGCGGGCTGAGCGTCGGCGAGACGCGCGCCGAGATGCTGCCCGCCCTCGCCGCCGCCCTCGCCGGCCTCCCCACCGACCGGCCCCGCTACCTGATGGGCGTCGGCGACCCGGCGTCGCTCGTCGAGGCGGTGGCCCTCGGCGTCGACCAGTTCGACTGCGTGATGCAGACCCGCATCGGGCGCCACGGCACCGCCCTCACCGCGACCGGCAAGCTGCGCGTCAAGGCCGCCCGCCACGGCGACGAGGACGGGCCGCTCGACCCCGCGTGCGCGTGCGCGGTCTGCGGCCGCCACAGCCGCGGCTACCTGCGGCACCTGTTCGCGGTCGGTGAGCCGACGGCATCACGCCTCGTCAGCTACCACAACGTGGCCTGGACGCTCGACCTGATGGCGCGGCTGCGGGCGGCCATCGTCGACGGCTCGTTCGAGTCGTTGCGCCGGGACATCCTCGCCGTCTGGGGGTGATGTCAGTCCCGGAGGCCCGAGGGATAGGCTTCTCCGCCGCCCCAGGGCGTTCCTGGCCCGGGCTGGAAAACGGAACGGAACCGATGCACGTCCTCGCCCTCCTCGCCGCCGACGACAACAATGGCAGCGGCGCCGCCGGTCTCGTCCAGATCGGGATCTTGCTGCTGATCCCGCTGGCCATGTACTTCCTGATGATCCGGCCGCAGCGGCGCCGGATGCGCGAGCAGCAGGCCCTGCAGTCCTCGCTCGAGGTGGGCGACGAGGTGATGACGGGCTCGGGCATCTACGGCTTCATCACCGGGTTCGAGGACGACGTCGTGTGGGTGGAGATCGACGACGACGTGCAGATCCGGGTCAACCGTGGCTTCCTGCAGGGCAAGGTCCCGGCGGGTGGTGGCGCCACGAGCGGTTCGGCCCCCGCGAAGGCCTCCGGCGGCACGGCTGGCGGCGGCAAGGTCACGCCCACCGTGAAGGGCGTCAAGGGCGACCGGGCGGGCAAGGCGGATCAGGCGAGCGAGCCCGGTGAGGCCGACGCCGACGCCGAGCGCACGACACAGGAATGACTCGGCGCCGCCTCTGGGCGTCGTTGCTCGGCTGCCTCGGCATCTCGTTCGCCCTGCTGGCCATCAACCTCGCGCTCGGCAACACCCCGGCCCTCGGGCTCGACCTGCAGGGTGGCGTGTCCGTCGTGCTCGCACCCGACAGCGGGGCCACCGGTGACGACCTGCTCGTCATCCGCGACCTCATCCGCGACGAGCTCGAGAACCGCGGCATCGGCGAGCCCGACGTCCGCGTCGAGGGCTCCAACCTCGTCGTCGACCTGCCCGGTGTGAAGGACCAGCGCGACGCCCTCGACGCCGTCGACGTCGCCGGCATCGTGACGCTGCGCCCGGTGTACCAGTGCTTCGCCGCGCCCGCCGAGGGCACCGGCTCGTCGGTCCCCGGCTCGACGACGCCCGGGTCGACGCCGACCGGCTCGACGGTCGCCGGCTCCACGCCCGCGACCACCGTCGGTGGATCGACGCCGACCACGGCGGCGGCACCGGCCGGCTTCGGGACGGGTGCGGCACCTGATGCCGCGCTCTACGCGCGGCCGCAGGCCGCGCCGACCACACCCACCACGACGCCGGTCGACGACCCCGCGGCGACGTCCGTGCCGCCCACGACGGTGCCGGGCTCGTCGGTGCCGACCGATCCGACCGCGACGACCGTGCCGGCGAACGCGCCGGAGACGACCGTGCTGCGCACGATCGACGGCGAGCAGTGCATCGTCGGGCCGGCGGGTGGCGCCGGCGACGAGGTCTTCAGCCGCGACAGCTCCGACGTCGAGCTCGTGCAGTCGCAGGGCTGGACGGTCGTCGTCGGTCTCAGCCCGGGTGGCGAGGCGGCGTGGAACGCCCTCGCCCAGCAGTGCTACAACGGCCTCGAGACGTGCCCGTCGCGGCAGCTGGCGATCGTCCTCGACGACGTCATCCAGTCGCACCCGACCGTCAACGAGCCGCAGTTCAGCGGCAGCGTGTCGATCTCCGGCGCGTTCAAGGAGAGCGAGGCCCGCTCGCTGTCCCGCGTGCTCAACCGCGGCGCCTTCCCGACGCAGGTCGAGGTGCGGCGCGTCGACACCGTCTCGCCGACGCTCGGCCAGGATTCCCTGAAGGCGTCGATCTTCGCCGGCCTCGTCGGCGTCGCCCTGCTCGTGCTGGCGCTCGTGCTGTTCTACCGGCGCCTGACGCTGCTGATCGCCGCCGGGATGATCGTGTGGGCGATGCTGATCTACAGCGTCGCGGTGTTCATCTCGCAGACGACGAACTACGCCCTCACGCTGGCCGGCGTCACCGGCATCATCGTGTCCATCGGCATGACCGTCGACAGCTACGTCGTCTACTTCGAGCGGATGAAGGACGAGGTGCTGCACGGGCGGACGTTCCGCAACTCGGCAGCGCGCAGCTTCGCGTCGACGTGGAAGACGATCCTCGCCGCCAACCTGGTGTCGTTCATCGCCGCCGCGGTGCTGTTCGTCCTGAGCGTCGGATCGGTGCGCGGCTTCGCCCTCTACCTCGGCGTGACGACGATCTGCGACGTCATCGTGCTGTGGTTCTTCACCCGGCCGGCGGTCATCCTGCTGGCCGGGACCGGCCGCCTCGACGGCCACGACCCGTTCGGCCTCGGGCCAGTGCCCGAACCGCCGGCCACGACCGCGGAAGCGGGTGCCTCATGACGACCGTGGAGACCGTCGGGACGGCGATGCGGCCGGTGGCCCGCACCCGCTGGCGCCGCCTCATCCTCGCCCAGACGGCGATCGACTTCTGGGGCAAGCGGCGCGTCTGGCTGCTCGATCTCGACCGTCCTGCTGCTCGTCACGGGCGTCTCGCTCGTGACCCGTGGGCTGGTGCTGGGCATCGACTTCGAGGGCGGTGTCGCGTGGGATGTCCCGGCGGGGCAGCTGTCCGTGGACGACGCCCGTCAGATCCTCAGCGACAACGGCCTCGAGAGCGACAACGCCAAGATCCAGGAGCGCAACTCCGACAGCGGCGACATCATCAAGGTGCAGGTCGAGGACCAGCCCGCGGACGTCCGCGTCGCCCTCCAGGAGGCGTTCGCCGAGGCCGCCGGGGTGCAGCCCGCCGACGTCAGCGTGGCGTCCGTCAGCGCGACGTGGGGCAAGGAGATCACGCGCAAGGCGGTCACCGCGCTGATCGTGTTCCTCCTCATCATCGCGGTGTACATCTCGTTCCGCTTCGAGTGGCGGATGGCGTTGACCGCGCTGCTGGCGATGATCCACGACGTCCTCGTCAGCATCGGCATCTACTCCGTGTTCGGGTTCGAGGTCACCCCGGCCACGGTCGTCGCCTTCCTGACGGTGCTCGGCTACTCGCTGTACGACAGCATCGTCGTGTTCGACCGCATCCGCGACAACGAACGGCGTGTGGCGAGCTCCGGCCTGACGGCGGGCGATCTCGTCAACATCTCCACCAACCAGGTGCTGCTGCGCTCGATCAACACGACGATGGCCTCGGCGCTGCCGGTGATCTCGCTGCTGCTGATCGGTGCCGGCCTCTTCGGCCAGGTGACGCTGCGCGAGTTCGCCATCGCCCTGCTCGTCGGGATGCTCACGGGCGCCTACTCGTCGATCTTCGTGGCGTCCCCGCTGCTCGGCTGGCTGAAGGCCCGGTCGGCAACGTTCGCCGGGCGCGGCTCGAGCCCGGGCGACCACCTCGTCGGTGAGGACCTCCGCGCCGTCGTGATCGCCGGTCCCGGCGGTGTGCGCAGCGTGTCGGGTCGCCGGCGTCGCGCCACGGCAGGCGCCCCAGGGGATGACGCCAGCGGCGCTCCGGCGCCGGAGCCGGCCCACGTCGTCGCCGCGCCGCCCGACCGCCTGCTGACGCACCCACCCCGGCCACGCAAGAAGAAGCGCAGGTAGCGACCCCCTGTAAGATTTCGCCATGAGCGGTGACGGAGCCACGCAGGTGACGACGTCCGACGTCGAAGCCCCGCCCTGGCTCCGCTCGCTCGTGCGGGAGGTCCCCGACTGGCCGCAGCCGGGCATCGCGTTCCGCGACATCACGCCGCTGCTCGCCGACGCTGTCGCCTTCAAGCGCTGCATCGACGAGCTCGCCGACCGCTTCGTGGACGTCCAGGTCGACGCCGTCGTCGGTGTCGAGTCGCGCGGCTTCATCCTCGCCGGCGCCATCGCCTACCGCCTCGGCGCCGCGTTCGTGCCGGTGCGCAAGGCGGGCAAGCTGCCATGGGCCGTCGTGCGCGAGGAGTACGAGCTGGAGTACGGCCGCGACAAGCTGGAGATCCACCGCGACGCCATCCACCCCGACGAGCGGGTGCTGCTGATCGACGACGTGCTGGCCACCGGTGGCACGGCGGTGGCCACGGCCCGCCTCGTCGAGGCCCTCGGGGGGTCGATCGTGGGGATCGGGCTGCTCATCGAGATCGCCGGGCTCGGGGGCCGGGCCGCGTTCGCGGGTCGTCGCCTCGAGGTCCTGGCGACGTACTAGGGGCACCGTGGGCACCGTCGATCGAGTCCTGCCCTGGCGGCGGCACCACGAGGCGGCAGCGCCCGTCGAGCTGACGCCGTTGCTCGCCAGCTACCGGCGGCGCCACCCCAAGGCGCCCGTCGCCACCATCAACCGCGCCTACCAGGTCGCCGCCGAGGCCCATCGCAGCCAGCTGCGCTCGAGCGGCGAGAGCTACATCAACCACCCGCTGGCGGTCGCCCGCATCGTCGCCGACATCGGCCTCGACGAGATCTCGGTGGCCGCTGCGCTGTTGCACGACGCCGTCGAGGACACCGAGATCACGCTGGCCGACGTGGAGGCCGACTTCGGTGACGAGGTCGCCGCCATCGTCGACGGTGTCACCAAGCTCGAGCGCATCCAGTTCGACTCGCGGGAGGCCCAGCAGGCCGCCACGATGCGCAAGATGCTCGTCGCCATGGCGCGCGACCTGCGGGTGCTCGTCATCAAGCTGGCCGACCGGTTGCACAACATGCGCACGATCGCCGCGATGCCGCTCGCCAAGCAGCAGCGCATCGCCCAGGAGACGCTGGACATCTACGCCCCGCTGGCCCACCGCCTGGGCATGCAGGAGATCAAGCAGCAGCTCGAGGACCTCTCCTTCGCCGCCCTGCACCCGAAGCGCTTCGCCGAGCTCGACCACCTCGTCAGCAGCCGCTCGCCCGAGCGCGAGGTGTACCTGGCCGCCGCCATCGCCGAGGTGCGCAGCCGGCTCGCCGAGCTCGGCATCGATGCCGAGGTCACCGGGCGTGGCAAGCACCTCTGGAGCCTCTACGAGAAGATGGTCGTCAAGGGGCGCGAGTTCGACGACATCTTCGACCTCGTGGCGGTGCGCGTGATCGTCGACTCGATGAAGGACTGCTACGCCGCGCTCGGGTGCATCCACGGGCGCTGGCGGCCGGTGGTGGGCCGCTTCAAGGACTACATCGCGATGCCCAAGTTCAACCTCTACCAGAGCCTGCACACGACGGTCATCGGGCCCAACGGCAAGGCCATCGAGGTGCAGATCCGGACCCGCGAGATGCACCAGCGGGCGGAGTGGGGCGTCGCCGCCCACTGGGCCTACAAGGACGGCTCGCCGTCCAACGACATCGACTGGCTGAACCGCATCATCGACTGGCAGGCCGAGGTCTCCGACCCGGCGCAGTTCATGCAGAGCCTGAAGACCGACCTCGAGCAGGACGAGGTCTTCGTGTTCACGCCGAAGGGTCGCGTCGTGACGCTGCCGGTCGGGTCGACGACGGTCGACTTCGCCTACGCCGTGCACACCGAGGTCGGCCACGCCTGCATCGGCGCCAAGGTCAACGGCCGGCTCGTGTCGCTCGACCACACGCTGTCGAGCGGCGACACGTGCGAGATCTTCACCTCGAAGGTCGAGACCGCCGGGCCCTCGCAGGACTGGCTGGGCTTCGTGAAAGTCGCCGCGGGCGCGGAACAAGATCCGCCAGTGGTTCAGCCGCGAGCGGCGCCTCGACATGATCGAGCAGGGCCGCGACGAGCTCGCCGAGGAGCTCCGCCGGGAGGGCCTGCCGGTGCAGCGGATGTGGGCGTCGGACCAGCTCAAGGCGGTGATCGACGAGTTCAGCTACCTCGACCTCGACGCCCTGCTGGCGGCGATCGGCGAGCACCACGTCTCCGCCCGTGGCGTCGCCCAGCGCGTGGCGCGTGGCTTCCGCGGCGGCGACGACGAGGAGCAGCTGCCGGCGACGGTGCTGCGGCCGCGCCGCCACCGCACCCAGTCCGACAAGATCGGCGTCCACGTCGAAGGCCTCGACGACGTGCTCGTGCGCCTCGCCCAGTGCTGCACGCCGGTGCCCGGCGACGACATCATCGGCTTCGTCACGCGTGGCCGCGGCGTCAGCGTCCACCGCGCCGACTGCGCCAACGCGGTGACGTTGATGAGCGACCACGCGACGCGGATGATCGACGTCGACTGGGACGGCGAGTCGTCGGGGTCGGTGTTCCGCGCCGGCGTCGAGGTCGTCGCCCTCGACCGCTCCCGCCTGCTGCGCGACGTGGCCAACGCCCTGTCGGACCACCACGTCAACATCGTCGCCTGCGACACCAACACCGGGTCCGACCGCGTCGCCAAGATGCGCTTCGAGTTCGAGCTCGCCGACCCCAACCACCTGGCGGCCGTGCTGCGCACGATCAAGGGCATCGATGCCGTCTACGACGCGTATCGCCTGGTGCCGGGCGGGGCGCCGGCCAGCTGAACCGACGCCGACGGCCGTGCGGTCGGGTGGGCGTTCGGTGAAAATCGTGTGACGACGGCCACCCCTGGCGCCCGGTCGCGGTTAGCGTCCTGGGGTGCGCGACGAGCGGATGGAGTCCGCGGCTGACCCCGTGGACCCACCGGCGGCGCTCGTCGCCCTCGTGCCGGCGTCGGTGCTGGAGCGGTTCGGGCGCCTGATCAGGTCGATGTCGGTCTCGATGGTGACGTCGGTGCTGAGCCTGTCGATGCTCGCCGTGCTTCGTGCACCAGTCCTCGATGTCGCCGGCGTGGGCCAACGTCGTCGCGTCGCTGGCCGCCGTCGGCCCCTCGTTCGCCCTGAACCGTCGCTACGCCTGGCGCTGCACCGGCCGCGGCCACGTCCGTCGCGAGCTGCTCCCGTTCTGGGTCTACGCCCTGTGCAGCCTCGCCGCGTCGACCGCTGCCGTCGATCTCGCCGGGCGCTGGGCCGAGGGCAGCGGCGTCGCCCCGGCGACGCGGACGGTGGTCGTGCTCGGCGCCAACATCGCCATCTCGATGGTGCTGTGGTTCGGGCAGTTCGCCCTGCTCGAGCGCACGCTGCTGCCGCGCCGACCCGCCGAGGCCTGATCGCGGCCGATGGCCGACCTGTTGCTCCGCGATGTGCGGCCGTGGCCGCGCGCGCCGGGTGGTGACGCCGTCGACGTGCTCGTGCGGGACGGTCGCATCGCCGTCATCGGGACCGACGGGGTGGCCCCGACCGACGAGCCCGACCTCCCGGTGGTGCACGGCCTCGGTGGCGTCCTGCTGCCCGCCCTGGCCGACGTCCATGCCCACCTCGACTCGACCCGGCTCGGCCTGCCGTTCCGTCCGCACACGGCCGGCCCGGGGCTCGCCGGCCTGATCGGCAACGATCGCGCCAACTGGCGCACGGCGGGCGCCTCGGTCGCGGCGCGGGCCACCCACACGCTCGGCGCGACGATCGCGTCGGGTGTGACGACCGTGCGCAGCCACGCCCAGGTCGACACCGACTGTGGGCTCGAGCGCCTGGAGGGCGTGCTCGCGGCGCGGGAGGCACACGCCGCCCGGGCCCGCGTGCAGGTCGTCGCGTTCCCGCAGTCGGGCATCCTCCGCGACGCCGGCACGGCCGCCCTGCTCGATGCCGCCGTGGCCGCCGGCGCCGACCTCGTCGGCGGGCTCGACCCGTGCGCCTACGACCGCGACCCGGTCGCCCACCTCGACGTCGTGTTCGGCGTGGCCGAGCGCCACGGCGTCGGCGTCGACATCCACCTCCACGAGACGGGTGAGCTCGGCGCGTTCACGTTCGAGCTGATCGCCGAGCGCACGGCTGCCCTCGGCATGCAGGGCCACGTGACGATCAGCCACGCGTTCGCCCTGTCGACGGTCGACGCGCCGCGCCAGGCGGCGCTGATCGAGCTGCTGGCGGTTCACGACATCGCCCTGGCGACGGTCGCGCCGGGCAACCGCGAGCCGCTGCCGCTCGAGGCGCTGCGGGCGGCCGGGCGTGCGCGTCGGGCTCGGACAGGACGGCATCCGCGACTACTGGTCGCCGTACGGCGACGGCGACGTGCTCGGACGCGCGTGGCAGCTGGCGTTCCGCGCCGACTACCGCCACGACGAGCTGGTCGAGCTGTGCGTCGACACCGCGGCGCGCGGTGGGCGAGCGATCGTCGAGGGCACGCCGTGGTCGACGGCGCCGATGCTCGCCGACGGCGTGTCCGGTCTCGCTCCCGGCGCCCCCGCCGACCTCCTCGTCGTGGCCGCCGACACCGTCACCGCCGCGGTGATGGACCACCCGCCGCGCGCCCTCGTGATCCGCGGCGGCACGGTCGTCGCCCGCGACGGGGTGCTCGTCAGCCCTTGACGCCGATCCCGCCGTCGGGGTGGAGGAACGTGCCGGTCATGCCCCGTGCGGCGTCGGACGCCAGGAACACGTAGCTCGCGGCGTGGTCGGCGGGCGTCAGGGCGACGGCCAGCGGTGTGCGGCCCTTGAGCTCGTCCTCCCGCCCGGGTCGGTCGCCGAGCGACTCGGTCGCCAGCCCGAGTGCCGAGGGCCCCCGCAGGTCGGTCCCGACGGTGCCGCCCGGGGCGACGGCGTTGACCCGGATGTCGGGCGCCAGCTCGTGGGCCAGCGCGACGACGAGGCCGCGCACGGCGAACTTGCTGGCCACGTACAGCACGCCGCCGCGTCCGGCGTAGAAGCCCGACGTCGAGCACGTCAGGACGATCGCCCCGCGGCTGGCCGTGAGGGCGTCGAGGGCGGCGTGCACCGCCAGCAGCGGCGACGCCACGTTGGCGTGGAACAGCTCGTCGAACGCCGGCAGGACGTCGTCGCCAGCGAGGTCCCGCGCGCCCGCGGTAGAAGTCGAACAGCCCGACGCACGACACGAGCACGTCGAGCCCGCCGTGTGCGCCGACCACCGCGGCGACGGCCGCCTCGTTGTCGTCGGGCGTCGTGGCATCGCCCTCGACGACGACGGTCGCCGGGTGCGTCGGCGCGCAGGGCCGCGCACTTCTCGCGATCGCGCTCCAGCGCCGTGACGAGCGCGCCTTGCTGCACGAACGCGTCGTGGACGGCGCGTCCGATGCCCGACCCGGCTCCGACGATCAGGGCGCGCCGGCCGGCGAGCATCACGCGTCCTCCGGGCCGAACGGGTCGGCGAGGAAGCCCGGTGAACAGGTCGTGGCGCTGCCACGTCAGCGTCTCCAGCTCCAGCGGGTCGAGGTCGATCGAGCGGCCGAGCCGCGGCGACTCGATCCGCAGCCGGACGCCATGACCGGTCTCCACGACGCGCACGGTGACCGCGGCGAACTCGTTGGCCAGCTCGATCGGCTCGTCGCTCGCGGCTCACAGGAACACCGCCAGGTTCTGGGTGCGCAGCACGGACTCCTCGACGGCGATGTCGCGGCGAGCCAGCAGCAGCCCGTCGCTCCCATCGCGCAGCACGTCGCGGCGCAGGGCGCACACGTACTCGGCCTCGCGGTCGTCGCCGCGGCTGCGGAACAGCAGGAGGCTCGACTCGGCGCGGATCGTCGTGCCGTCGCCCGGGAACGTGCGCACGTTGGTGACGAGGTGGCGGGTCCGCGACGGCGGGTCCTCGGTCCACGCGTGGTCGGTGAGCAGGCGCTGGACCCGCTTCTCGATGGCGTAGCGGTCCTCGTCGAAGTGGGCCATGTCGGCGCGGGCGTCGTAGCCGGTGTCGCGCACGGTCGTGACGCGCACCGGCATCACGTAGCGGATGTCGTCGGTGAGCAGACCCAGCCAGCGCCGCCCAGTCGCCGGCGTCGAGGATCGCCGCCT
Organism: uncultured Acidimicrobiia bacterium; assembly: GCA_963750905.1. Taxonomy (GTDB): domain Bacteria; phylum Actinomycetota; class Acidimicrobiia; order Acidimicrobiales; family Ilumatobacteraceae; genus JALZMG01. The sequence goes on along the minus strand of CAVVSE010000017.1, from coordinate 135,250 downwards.
CCTCGACGAGGAAGCGGTGGGCGGCGAGGTGCCGGGGGTCGTCGAACGGCAGCGCCGGCTCGTACGTCACGGCCGCGGCCCCAGCGGGTGGACGCGCTCGATCGGCCCGCCGGTGAGGTGGCTCGACCACATCGTCAGCCAGTCGCGCTGGTTGAACTCGCTGTAGCCGACCCGCGCCGCACCCGGCCCGGAGAAGCCGGCGACCTGCTGGTTGATCGGGGCGTCGGTCGAGGTCAGCCCCATGCGGCTGTTGAGCTGCAGCCGCCGGGCCATCGTGCCGCGGGAGACCGTGGTGATCGAGACCCAGTTCTCGACGTCGTCCTGCTCGAACATGCCCGACGACCCGAAGCACATCAGGTAGGCGCGGTAGGAGTCGCGCTTGAAGTCCTCGGGCGCCTCGCGGTCCACGGCGAACCACGAGAGCACCTCGGTCTCGACGGCCGAGACCGGCTGCCACTGGCGCACCGAGATGAACGGGACGACCGTGCCGGCATCGTCGACCTGCGGCCAGTTGTGGACGAAGCTGAGGTTCGGGAACAGCGTCGCCGCCGACACCATGAAGCCGTCGTCGCCGACCATCGCCACCTGCTGCGGCGTCCACGAGCCGCCGGCCCGCTCGATCATCTCGTCGGGGTAGCCGACGTAGCGCATCCGGTCGTCGAAGTCGCCGGGCGGCAGCTTGTAGGTGGTGCCGCCGCCGGCGCCGGCGAAGTACAGGATGCCCTCCTTGCGCTTGTTGGCCTTCGGCTCCCGGAACAAGCCCGATGTCGACCACGCTGCGATGCGTGTGCGGCGTGTGGTACATGTCGCCGACGAAGTTCTCGCAGCCGATCTTCCAGTTGGCGCGGACCCGCCAACGCTGCGGGCCGCGCAGCTCCAAGCCGGCGCCGCTCTGGCGGGTGTAGAAGCCGAGGTAGAACGCGAAGTCGCCGAGGTGCTCGCGCAGCGTCGGTCCGTCGGCGGCGAGGCTGGCGAAGAGCATCCCGTCGATCGTGTCGACGCGTGGCGCCGGCAGCAGCCGGTGCTCGGCACGCGGCAGCCCGTCGTCGCCGCCGTAGGCGTCCTGGTGGAACGGCAGCCCGGCGAGGCGTCCGTCGTTGCGGTACGACCAGCCGTGGTACGGGCAGCGGAAGTGCGACGCGTTGCCGACCTCGGCGCGGCAGACCTGCATGCCGCGGTGCAGGCACATGTTGAAGTGGACGCGCACGACGCCGGCCTCGTCGCGCACGACGATGAAGGAGTCGTCGAGGATCCGGCGCACGACGTAGTCGCCCGGGCTCGGCACCTCCGACTCGTGGGCCAGGAAGACCCAGGCCGAGCCGAAGAGCCGCTCGCGCTCCAGCTCGAACACGGCGGGATCGCTGTACACGTTGGCCGGGATCATCCCCTCCCGGATGCTGGCGGCGATGGCGGTGGTGTCGGTCACTCGTGGTCCCCCTCGATGGCCAGCCCATCGTGGCGCAGCAGGCGCTCCCGGAAGCGCCACTGCAGCAGGTCGTTGAAGCCGGGACCGAGGTCGGGCAGCTGCGCCAGCTCGTCGTCGGGTCGCGCCGTCGGCTGGCCGCCGAGGCGGGCGACCCGCTCGACCATCCGGGCGAGGGCGTCGACGGCGAGGGCCCTCGCGACGGCGGCCTCGAGCGTGGCGCCGGTCGTCGTGATCCCGTGGCCGCGCAGCACGCACACCGGGCGGTCGCCCATCGCCGCGCGCATCGCCGTGGCGAGCTCGTCGCTGTTGATCAGCACCGCGCGCGGGAACGTGGCGATGCCGTCGGCGGCGAGGCGGGCGGCCGGGATGTGGTACGCCCCGACGAGCGGGACGAGCGGCAGCCCGGCCAGGTCGGCGGCGACGACGGCCGGGTGGATGGGCGTGGACGACGGCGCCGATCGCCGGGTCGTCGCGGTAGCAGGCGAGGTGGATGGGCAGCTCGTTCGGCGGCGACCAGGCGCGTCTCGGTGAGCGGTCGCCCGGTGGCGATCGAGCAGGCGATGACGTCGGCCGGCTCGGTGAACAGCACGCCCGCCTCGGCCGGACCGCGTGCCCGCACGAGCATCGTGTCGTCGTCGACGCGGACGCTGACGTGGCCGAGCACGTCCTCGATCAGCCCGGCGTGGGCGAGGATGCGACACGCCACGGCCACCCGGCGGCGCTCGGCGGTCAGGCGGGTCGGCTCCACTGGTCGGGCGAGCGTAGGCGCGCCGGGGCGTCGCCCTCGCCGTGGCGTGCCCGCCGGCGGTGCGAACTGTCAGTGGATTCCGGCCCGATCGGGCCGCTTCGCACTGACAGTTCGGGATCCGGGCGGTGAGGTCCGGGACCGCTCGGAAGGGCCTCGGGGGCCTGACCAGGGCGCCGGTAGCCTCGTTGGCCGTGTCCGAGTTCCAGACCAGCCCCGGGATGCGCGACGTCCTGGCGCCGGAGTCGGACCGCTGGCGCCGCTTCGTCGAGGTCTTCGCGGCGGTGGTCGAGCCGGCCGGCTACGACTACCTCATCCCGCCGATGATGGAGGACGCCGGCGTGTTCAAGCGCGTCGGCGAGGCCACGGACGTCGTGTCCAAGGAGATGTACGAGTTCACCGACCTCGGTGGCCGCCACGTCGCCCTGCGCCCGGAGCTCACCGCCAGCGCCTGCCGGGCGTTCGTGCAGCACCGTCCGACGACGCCGTGGAAGGCGTGGTACGCCGGGCCCAACTTCCGCTACGAGAAGCCGCAGCGCGGCCGCTACCGCCAGTTCGACCAGGTCGGGGTCGAGGTGCTCGGCGTCGACGACCCGTACCTCGACGTCGAGGTCATCGCCCTCGGCTGGCGCTTCTACGAGGCGCTCGGGCTGCGCCAGGTGACGCTGCTCGTCAACTCGCTCGGCGAGCCGGCGGACCGCGCCCGCTACGTCGACGCCCTCGCACGCCCACTTCGGCGCGCACCTCGACGCCCTCACGTCGGAGAGCCGCCAGACGTTGGAGCGCAACGCGTTGCGCGTGCTCGACTCCAAGCGGCCGGCCGACGCCGACGTGATCGCAGCCGCGCCGCAGCTCGCCGACTTCCTGAGCGACGAGGCGGCCGCCCACTTCGATGTCGTGCGCGCCGGCCTCGACGCCCTCGGCGTCCCGTACCGCGTCGAGCCGCGACTCGTCCGCGGCCTCGACTACTACCTGCGCACGACGTTCGAGTTCGCCGGCGGCACGCTCGACTCGGCCCAGAACGCGCTCGGCGGCGGTGGTCGCTACGACGGCCTCGTCGAGGCCCTCGGCGGGCCGCCGACCCCGGGCGTCGGCTTCGCCCTCGGGCTCGATCGCACGCTGCTGGCGTGCGACGACGAAGGCGTGTTCGCGGCGCCGGCTCGGACGCTCGACGTCTTCGTCGTCGACACCACCGGCGGCGGCGAGGCGTTGCTGATCACCGAGCAGGTGCGCCGGGCCGGTCGCTCCGCCGATCGCGCCTACGACGGCCGCAGCATGAAGGCGCAGATGAAGGCGGCCAACCGCAGCGGCGCCGCCGATCGCCGTCATCGTCGGCGACGACGAGCGCGCCGCCGGCACGGCCATCGTGCGACCCCTCCGGGGCGACGGCGAGCAGATCGTCGTCGCCCGTCCCGACCTCCTCACCCACCTGGAAGCAGCCCTTCGATGACCCTGTCGCCCTCTGCCACCGCCATGCGCACGCACCTGTGCGGCGAGCTCCGCCGCGAGCACATCGGCCAGACCGTGCACGTCTGCGGTTGGGTCGCCCGGCGCCGCGAGCACGGCGAGCACCTCGCGTTCCTCGACGTGCGTGACCACCTCGGCGTCGTGCAGTGCGTGGTCGACAACACGATCGACGTCCGCAGCGAGTACGTCGTGCGGGTCACCGGCGTCGTGCGCGAGCGCCCGGCGGGCACGGTCAACGCCAACCTGCCGACCGGCGAGATCGAGATCGGCGACTGCACCGTCGAGGTGCTGCGCGCCGCCACGCCGCCGCCGTTCCCGATCGATGCCCGGGCCGACGAGGTCGACGAGAACATCCGCCTCCAGTACCGCTACCTCGACCTGCGCCGGGAGCGCATGCAGCGCAACCTGCGCGTGCGCGGCGCCGTCAACTCGGCGATCCGCGGGGCGATGGAGGCGCAGGGCTTCGTCGAGGTCGAGACGCCGATGCTGGTGCCGTCGACACCCGAGGGCGCCCGCGAGTTCCTCGTGCCGTCGCGCAAGGAGCCGGGCTCGTTCTACGCCCTCCCGCAGTCGCCGCAGCTGTTCAAGCAGCTGCTGATGGTGGCGGGCGTCGACCGCTACTACCAGATCGCCCGCTGCCTGCGTGACGAGGACCTGCGTGCCGACCGGCAGTACGAGTTCATGCAGCTCGACGCCGAGATGAGCTTCGCGTCGCAGGACGACGTGCTCGCCGCGATCAGCAACGCCGTGCTCGCCGCCGCCGCGGCCGTCACCGGTGAGCGCCCGCCGGAGATCGAGCGCATCACCTGGCGCGACGCCATGGAGCGCTTCGGTGTCGACAAGCCCGATCTCCGCTTCGGCCTCGAGCTCGTCGAGCTGACCGATGTGTTCGGCGCCACCGAGTTCAAGGCGTTCGCCGGCGCCGCTGCGATCAAGGGCATCCGGGTGCCCGGCGCGGCGGGGGAGTACGGCCGCAACCAGCTCGACAAGCTGACCGACCGCGCCAAGTCGCTCGGCGCCAAGGGCCTCGTGTGGCTGAAGGTGGCCGCCGACGGCTCGTTCGAGTCCCCGGTGGCGAAGTTCCTGTCGGCGGAGGAGTCGTCGGCCGTCAGCGAGCGGCTCGGTGCCACGGGCGGCGACCTGCTGCTCATCGTCGCCGACGAGTGGATGACGACGGTCGAGGTGCTCGGGCAGCTGCGCAACGACCTCGGCCGCCCACCTGTGCACCAGGGGCCCTACCGGTACGTGTGGGTCGTCGACTTCCCGATGTTCGTCGGCACCGACGAGCACGGCCACCCGAAGCCGGCTCACCACCCGTTCACGATGCCGCACCCCGACGACATCGGCCACCTCGAGACGGACCCGATGAACGTCCGCTCGCAGGCGTACGACCTCGTGCTCAACGGATGGGAGCTCGGCTCGGGCTCGATCCGGATCCACGACACGGCGATCCAGCGCCGTGTCTTCGGCGTGCTCGGCATCGGCGACGAGGAGGCCGACCGCAAGTTCGGCTTCTTCCTCAACCCGTTCGAGTACGGCGCGCCGCCGCACGGCGGGTTCGCGTTCGGCATCGACCGCCTCGTGGCGATCCTCGCCGGCGAGGAGAACATCCGCGAGGTCATCGCCTTCCCGAAGACGCAGTCCGGCGCCGATCCGATGACGAGCTCACCGCTGCCGGTCGACCCGGCCCAGCTCGCCGCGCTCGGGATCCGGGTCCTGCCGCGGGCCTGACGCGGCGCGTGGTCCGGCGGCCGGAGCGGGCATCACGCCTGGTCAGGACGCACGAGCTCGGGCGCGCACCCCGTCGCTAGGGTCATCCGCACCGACATCCCCCGCTCGACCGTCGGCACCGCACCGTGGCGTGCGGCGCCGGGCTCCGAAGGGGACCACCATGTCCGAACGAAACGTCGTCGTGCTGCGCGGCACGCTCGCCGCCGACCCCCGCACGCGGGAGCTGCCATCGGGCAGCGTGCTGACGCAACTCGATCTGACCACGCGCGACTCGACGGGCACGCAGTCCGTGCCCGTCGCGTGGTTCGACCCACCGGCCGCGTCCGCCGAGCTGGCCGCCGGTGACGAGCTCGTCGTCATCGGCAGCGTCCGCCGCCGCTTCTTCCGCGCCGGGGGCGCCACCCAATCGCGGACCGAGGTGGTGGCCGAGAAGGTCCTCCCCGCGCGACGGACCCGCGCCGTCGAGCGGGCGGTGGAGGCCGTGTGCCGCGCGCTGCAGGCCCCGCCCGACGTCGTGGAGGAGGTCGCCGTGGCCGCGTCCGGTTGACCCCAGGGTGCGGGCCTCCCGTGCCAACGCCGCTGCGGCCTGACCGCCCGCTCAGACGTCGCGCAGCACGAAGCCGGTGCGCAGCTTCGGGGTGAAGAACGTCGACTTCGGCGGCATCAGGAGGCCCTCGCGCGCCGTGCGCTCGATCTCGCCGATGCTCACCGGCCGGATCAGCACGGCAGCCGTCGCCGCGCCGGTCGCCACGGCGTCGACGACCTCGGCGAGGCCGTGCTGGTACGTCACGTCGGCGTCCGTGCCCTCGAGCGTGGCCTCGAGCCAGGCTCCGTCGAGCGACCGGACGTCGTCGAACGCGCCCGGGCGCGGGGCCAACCACGTCGCGCCCTCGGGTTCGACGAGGACGAGGCGGCCCGTGGCCTCCATCGCCGCCAACGTCGCCGGGGTGGGTGGGTCGGCCGGGGTGAGCTCGAAGCGGGCGGCCAGGGCATCGCGCAGGTCGGCCGGGTCGATGCCGCGATAGAGGCGGTGGATGGCCTCGATGCTGAGCTGCTCGGCGACGAGCTCGCCGACGAAGGCGAGGGTCTCCTCGGCGGCGGTGTCGCGGCGGCCGGTGGCGGCCCGGACGTCGTCGCGGTGGATGCGGCTGACCCCGTAGCGGTGGTGGCCGTCGGCGATCAGCACGTCGTCGCGCCCGAGGTGGTCGCGGATGGCGGCGATGCGATCCGGATCGCGGACCCGCTCGACGACGTGCTCGACGCCGTCGACCGTCACGGCGCCGACGGGCTCGCCGGGCGCCGCCAGCAGCGCGGTGAGGCCGCCGGCGAGCGACAGGCCCCACACGGGCGACAGGTTGGCGTCGGTCGCGCGGGTGAGGTCGAGGCGGTCCGTCGAGGCCTTGGGCGTCGTGCGCTCGTGCGGCAGGACGCCGCCGGCACCCTCGTCGACGACCTCGAGTCCGCCGAGCACGCCGACGAGGTCGCGGCGGGCGCCGGCCGCGTCGGTGAAGCGCATGCGGTACAGCGTGAACGTCGGCTCGTCGTCGCGCACGAGCACGCCGGCGGCGAGCCAGGAGCGCAGCATGGCGCCGGCGTCGGCGTAGCGGTCGGGCCCGCCGCGCGGGACGTCGACGTGGACGATGTTGTGCTCGTCGCGGGCCGCGAGGGCGTCGACCTCGGCATCCGACAGGACGTCGTAGGGCGGGGCGATCACCGCGTCGAGGTCGACGGTGGGGGCGTAGCGGATGGCCCGGAACGGTTCGAAGCGCGGCACCGGGCCATTCTGGCCGCCGACCCGTGTCCTGCCCACGTGCGCCTGGCCGCTGCCCACCCGCTCGTCACGTCGCGGTGCACCGGCGGTGGCGTCGCGGCTCCACCCGGCGCCGGCGGCGTCCGGCCGGTACCGTGCCGGCCCGTGGAGCCAGCCGCGCCCGTCCCCGACCCCGCCGCGGTGCTGTGCGACCTCGATGGGGTCGTCTGGCTGGCCCAGGTCCCGATCCCCGGGTCGGTCGAGGCGGTCGCACGGCTGCGGGCGAGCGGGCGGCGCGTCGTGTTCGTGACCAACAACTCCTCGGCCGTGATCGCGACCCAGGAGGCCGCGCTGGCGGCGATCGGGATCCCGGCCGCCGGTGACGTGCTCACGTCGGCCGTCGCCGCCGCCGCGCTCGTCGGCGCCGGGCGAGCGGGTGCTCGTGTGCGGTGGACCGGGCATCGCCGAGGCCGTGACGGCACGCGGGGCGGTCGCGGTCGCCGGTGACGACCCGGCGGGTGTCGACGTCGATGCGGTGCTCGTCGGGTTCCACCGCGAGTTCGACTACGAGCGCCTGCGGATCGCGGCGACGGCGGTGCGCCGAGGGGCCCGGCTGATCGCGACGAACGACGATGCCACGTACCCGACGCCGGACGGGCCGATCCCGGGAGGCGGCGCGATCCTGGCGTCCGTCGTGACGGCGACGGGGCGGCAGCCGGTCGTCGCCGGCAAGCCCTACGAACCGATGGCCGCCGCCGTGCGGACGATGCTCGGCGACCGGCGCCGGCGCCGACCTCCTGATGGTCGGTGACCGGGCGAGCACGGATGGCGCCTTCGCGGTGACGATCCGCTGCCCGTTCGCCCTCGTGCGCACCGGCGTCACGCTGCCCGGCGATGAGGTCGGCGTGCCGGTGGCCGTCGACGCCGCCGATCTGGCGGCCGTCGCGGACGTCGTCCTGGCCCGGTCGAACGGCGACGACCGCATGGCGTGACGACGCGGTCGCCCGGTGCCGGCCCGCCGACGTCGTCGCCGCCGCCGCCGACGACAGGGTCGCCGGGGCGGCGAGCGGGCGGCCACTACCATGCGGCGATGGCCAAGAACTCCCTGCAGAAGCTGCTCGAGGCGGGCGTCCAGTTCGGCGAGATGACGCGCCAGCAGGCCGAGGCCGCGGTCCAGAAGCTGGTCAAGGCCGGCGAAGTCCGCCGCTCGGAGACCGAGGCGATGGTGCAGACGTTGCTCGAGCGTGGACGGGCGACGGCGATGCACCTGGCCGAGGTCGTCCAGCAGGAGGTCACCAAGCAGCTCGGCTGGCTGGCCAACCGGGTCGACGAGGTCGAGGACCAGCTGGAGTCGATGGTGAGCCGGCTCGCGCCCGGCGGCGTCGCCACGCTGGCCCCTGCCAAGAAGGCGGCGGCGAAGAAGGCCGCGGCGAAGAAGGCCGCCGGCGAAGAAGGCCGCCGCCAGGAAGGCCCCCGCCAAGAAGAAGGCCGCGGCGAAGAAGGCGCCCGCCAAGAAGGCCGCGGCGAAGAAGGCGGCCACCAAGAAGGCCGCGGCCAAGAAGACCGGCACGCGCAAGGCGCCCGCCCGCAAGGCGGTCGGTTCGTCCGGCGTCCGCAAGGTCGCCACGTCGCGACCGGCCTGAGTGGCGGCCCGTCGGCGCCTCGACGCCGAGCTCGTCCGACGGGGACTCGCGATCAGCCGCACCGATGCCCAGGCCACCGTTGCGGCGGGTCGTGTCCTGGTGAACGGTGCGGTCGCCGACAAGCCGGCGCGCCTCGTGGCGCCCGGCGACGCCGTCATCGTGTCCGGTCCTCCGCCTCGGTTCGTCGGGCGCGGCGGCGAGAAGCTCGACGCCGCGCTGGCCGCGTTCGGCATCGACGTCGCCGGTCAGCGGGCCCTCGACGTCGGCGCGTCGACGGGCGGCTTCACCGACTGCCTGTTGCAGCGGGGCGCGGCCGAGGTGGTGGCACTCGACGTCGGCCATGGCCAGCTCCACCCCCGCATCCGGTCGGATCCCCGGGTGCTCGTGCTGGAGCGGACGAACGTGCGTGACGTCACGCCGGCGACGATCGGTGGGATGGTCCGTGTCGTGGTGGTCGACGTCTCCTTCATCTCGCTCACCGTGATCATCCCGGTGCTCGTGACGCTGTGCCAGCCTGGATCCCCGATGGTGCTGCTCGTGAAGCCGCAGTTCGAGGCCGGTCGGGCCGAGGTCAGCCGCGGGCGCGGCGTGATCACCGATCCGGCGATCCACGACCGCGTGCAGGCCGCGGTGGCCGCGGCCCTCGTCACCGCCGGGTGCGACGTGCTGGCGTGGATGGACTCGCCGATCCTCGGCGGCGAGGGCAACCGCGAGCTGCTCGTCCACGCTCGCACGGGAGACCGGCGATGACGGCCGTCGCGCTCGTCGCCCACCACGAGCGCGAGGACGCCGCCCTGCTCGCCCGGGCCGCCGTGACGTGGCTGCGGGAGCGAGGTCACGAGGCCTGGGTCGTGCCCGACGACGCCACGGTCCTCGATCTCGGCGAGCTCGTCAGCGAACGTCCGCTGGCGGCCGCCGACCTGCTGGTCTGCCTCGGCGGCGACGGCACGATGCTGCGCGCCGTGCGCCTCCTCGACGGCGCTCCCGTGCCGCTGCTCGGGGTCAACGTCGGCGTGCTCGGCTACTTGACGGAGATCGACCCGCCCGCCCTCTCGAGCGCCCTCGAGCGCTTCCTCGCCGGGCCCGCAGCGGGATCGTGGCACCTCGACGAGCGCATGATGTTGCGGGTCACGGTGGCGGGCGACGGGTCGTGGCGGGCCCTCAACGAGGCCGTCGTCGAGAAGCACGACTCGGGCCACACGGTCCGCCTGCTCGCCCGCATCGCCGGCGAGCCGTTCACGAGCTACGCCGCCGACGGCCTGATCGTGGCCACACCCACGGGTTCGACCGCCTACTCGCTGTCGGCGCGCGGGCCTGTCGTGTCGCCCAAGCACCGGGCGATGCTGCTCACCCCGGTGTCGCCCCACATGCTGTTCGACCGCACGCTCGTCCTGGAACCGTCCGAGACGGTCGAGATCGAGGTCGCCGGGTTCCGTCCGGCCGCGCTGGCCGTCGACGGGCAGCGGGTGGCGACGCTCGCCGAGGGTGACGTCGTGACGTGCTGCCCAGCGGACGAGACGGCCCGCTTCGTGCGCCTGTCAGCCCACCACTTCCACCAGATCCTGAAATCGAAGTTCGGGCTCGCCGATCGCTAGGACGAGCGACGATCCGTCGTCGTGGCGGATCAGCCGGCGTGTGCCCACCGATCCCGAGCCTCGTCGCCGAGGCAGCCCGGGCACCGTGTCGCGGTCGGGACGTCGAGGGCGCCCCACGCGCGCTCGAGCACCGCGCCGGCGCGGCGCCGGGACGCGCGTGCCAGCACCGCCAGGGCGACGCCGATCCCGACGCCGACGAGGAGGTGGCGCGGGGACCGGATGCACAGCATTGCCGTCCCGGACGCGGTGTCGTTGCGCCGTTGCATACATGGGAGAGAGCGACGCGACGGCGCGTTCCGTTACGGCACGATGCCGCGTCCCCTGCGGACACCCGATCGCCGACACGGACGAGGCGGGCCACCGGACGCGATCGAGCCCCGACGCTCGAGCGCCAGGGCGTGGCAGGCTGATGCCGACCAGCCGCGGGACGAGCGACCCGGCGCAAGCTGCTGACCAGGGATGATGAGCCACACACGCAACTCGACGTCCACCTTCGGGCTCGCCGGTCGTTGAGGCGCGGACGAACGTGCTGACGGAGCTGCACATCGAGGACCTCGGCGTGATCGAGCGGCTGGACCTGACGTTCGGGCCGGGCATGACGGCGGTGACGGGGGAGACGGGCGCCGGCAAGACGATGCTCGTGGAGGCCCTCGAACTGCTCGTCGGCGGCCGCGCCGACGCCACGATCGTGCGGCCGGGCGCCGTCGAGGCGCGGGTCGACGGGCGCTTCGTGAGCGGGGACACCGAGCTCGTGCTCTCGCGCGTGGTGCCGGCGGACGGGCGCTCGCGGGCCTATGTCGACGGCCGCCCGACGACGGTCGGCGCGCTCGCCGAGGCGGCGGCGGGACTCGTCGACCTGCACGGCCAGCACGATCACCAGAGCCTGCTCGCCGGGCCGACGCAGCGCGCCGCCCTCGACGCCTTCGGCGGCGTGGACGGCAGCCCGCTGCGCGACGCGCGGGCGCGTCTGACCGTGCTGGACGCCGAGCTCGCCGCGCTCGGCGGTGGCGCTCGCGAGCGGGCGCGGGAGATCGACCTGCTGCGCTTCCAGATCGCCGAGCTGGCGGCGGCGTCCATCGACGACCTCGACGAGGAGGCCCGGCTACGCGAGCTCGAGGACGTGCTCGCCGACGCCGCTGGCCACCGCGAGGCCGGGAGCGCGGTGCACGACGCCCTCGCCGACGACGGCGGAGCGCGTGATGCCGTGGCCGGCGCCCTCGCCGCGCTCACCGTGCGGCTGCCGTTCCGCGCCGTGGCCGACCGCCTCGCCGCCCTGCTCGTCGAGCTCGACGACGTCGTCGCCGAGGTGCGCGACGTCAGCGAGGCGATCGAGGAGGACCCCGAGCAGCTGAGCGCGGTGCGCGCCCGTCGCCAGCTGCTGCGCGACCTGTGCCGGAAGTACGGCGACGACCTCGCGGAGGTCGTGGCGTACGGGCAGGAGGCGGCAACGCGCCTGGCCGAGCTCGAAGCCCACGAGGAGCGGGCGTCGGTCATCGACGCCGAGCATCGCGACGCCGTGGCCGCCGAGCGCAAGGCTGCGCTCAAGGTCGGCCGGCAGCGACGCGCCGCCGCCGAGCCGCTCGGGCAGGCCGTCGGCGAGCGGCTCCGCGAGCTGGCGATGCCGCATGCCGTCGTGACCGTCGACATCACCGACGACGACGCGGCCGGCGAGCACGTCCAGTTCCTGTTGCGCGCCAACCCGGGCGCGCCGGCGTTGCCGGTCGCGAGGGCGGCGTCGGGCGGTGAGCTGGCCCGCACCATGCTCGCCCTGCGGCTCGTCCTGACGGCGCCCGGTGAGGCGGCGCGCACGCTCGTGTTCGACGAGGTCGACGCCGGGATCGGCGGGACGGCGGCGACCGCCGTCGGCGCCGCCCTGGCGGAGGTCGGGCGGACCCACCAGGTGCTCGTCGTCACCCACCTCGCCCAGGTCGCCGCGTTGGCCGACGCGCCAGATCGCCGTGACCAAGCGCACGGACGGCAGCACCACGACCGCCACCGCGGTGGCGGTGACCGGCGACGAGCGGGTCGGCGAGCTGGCCCGCATGCTCTCGGGCGAGGAGGGCGGCGACGCAGCCCGCCGTCACGCCCACGAGCTGCTCGGCGGGCGCTGAGCCGGCGTCAGGTCGAGTACAGCACGACCGGGTACACGAAGGCGACGATCCCGATGGCGATCCCGGCGTACGCGAGGCGGAGCCCGGGCCGGGGGATGTCGGCGATCTGGCTGCGGGCGAGCAGGCCGAGACCGATGGCGATCGGGCCGAGGATGACGCCGAAGCCGGCCAGTCCGGCGATGGCGAACAGCAACGACGCGACGGCGTTGCCGTTGCGCTCGAAGATCCAACGGGAGATGTTCGCCACGGTCCCAGACTCTCGCACGCCCGGTGAGGTACGCTGAGATCCCGTCGTTCGTGTCCGCCCTGCGGGGGCGGGCCCTACTGCGGAGGTCCCCACATGCCGAAGCACATCTTCGTGACCGGTGGGGTGGCCAGCTCCCTCGGCAAGGGTCTGACGGCGTCGTCGCTCGGCCGCCTGCTCAAGCTGCGCGGCCTGCGGGTGACGCTGCAGAAGCTCGACCCGTACATCAACGTCGACCCCGGCACGATGAACCCGTTCGAGCACGGCGAGGTCTTCGTCACCGACGATGGCGGGGAGACCGACCTCGACCTCGGCCACTACGAGCGGTTCATCGACGAGAACCTGTCGCGGGCGTCGAACGCGACGACGGGGTCGATCTACCAGTCGGTGCTCGCCGCCGAGCGCCGCGGCGACTACCTCGGCAAGACCGTGCAGGTCATCCCGCACATCACCGACGAGATCAAGCGGCGCATCCGGCGCGTCGCCACCGACGACGTCGACGTCGTGATCACCGAGGTCGGTGGCACCGTCGGCGACATCGAGATCCTGCCGTTCCTCGAGGCGATCCGCCAGTTCCGCAAGGAGGCCGGCCGCGACAACGTCTGCTACATCCACGTGACCCTCGTGCCCTTCATCGGCCCGTCCGGCGAGCAGAAGACGAAGCCGACGCAGCACTCGGTCACCGAGCTGCGCAGCCGGGGCATCCAACCCGATCTGATCGTGTGCCGCAGCGAGGAGCCCCTCAGCGACGACCTCAAGGTGAAGATCTCGAACCTGTGCGACGTCGACAGCCGCGCCGTCGTCAACGCCGCCGACGCCCGCAACATCTACGAGCTGCCGCTGATCCTCCACGACGAGGGCCTCGACGAGGTCGTCTGCGAGGTGCTGCGCCTCGAGCACACCGCCGGGCAGGTCGACCTCGGGCCGTGGGAGGAGGTGGTCGCCCTCGTCGAGGCGGCGACGGAGCCGGTGCGCATCGGCCTCATCGGCAAGTACGTGCAGCTCCTCGACGCCTACCTGTCCGTCGTCGAGAGCCTCAAGCACGCCGGCTTCCACCACGGCGCCCGCGTCGAGGTCGACTGGATCCAGGCCGAGGAGGTCGAGGGGCTGCTGGCCGCCGGCCGCCTCGCCCACCTCGACGGCATCGTCATCCCGGGCGGGTTCGGCGCCCGCGGCGTGGAGGGCAAGATCGCGGCGGCCCGCTTCGCCCGCGAGGAGGGCGTGCCGTGCCTCGGCCTGTGCCTCGGGCTGCAGACGATGACGATCGAGTTCGCCCGCGACGTGCTCGGGCTGGCCGACGCCAACTCCACCGAGTTCGACCCGACGACGCAGCACCCCGTGATCGATCTCATGCACGACCAGCGCGACGTCACCGACAAGGGCGGCACGATGCGCCTCGGCGCCTACTACGCCGTCCTCGAGCCCGGCACCAAGGTCCACGAGGCCTACGGCGAGCCGGTCGTCAGCGAGCGCCACCGCCACCGCTACGAGTTCAACTCGAACTACCGGGCGCGGCTCGAGGCGGCCGGGTTCGTGTGCAGCGGCGCCTCCCCGGACCGCCGCCTCGTCGAGTTCATCGAACTGCGCGACCACCCGTTCTGGGTCGGGACGCAGGCCCACCCGGAGTTCAAGAGCCGGCCCGACCGGCCGCACCCGCTGTTCCGCGACCTCGTCGGCGCCGCCCTGAAGCTGCGCGCCGAGCGCGGCGCGCCGGCCCCGGCCGACGCCTGAGGTGGGCGACTTCCGGCGCCTCGGCGAGCGTGAGGTCCACGAGGCCCACGTGTGGCGCGTCGTCGTCTCCGACTTCGAGGGCCCGGCGGGGGAGCGGTTCCAGCGCACGATCGTGCGCTCGCCCGGTGCCGTCGGCGTGCTGCCGCTCGTCTGGGACGCCGAGGGCAACCCCTCCGTGGTCCTCCTCGAGCAGTGGCGACCGCCCTACGAGGAGCGGATCCTCGAGATCCCGGCCGGGATGCGCGACGTGGCCGACGAGCCGACCGACGAGACGGCGCGGCGCGAGCTCGTCGAGGAGGCCGGGCTGGCCGCCGCCCGCGTCGACCTGCTCAGCGAGTTCTACCCCTCGCCGGGACTGACCGACTCGGTGACGTCGGTGTACCTGGCGACCGGGTGCACGGCCGTCGAGCGGGCGCCGCACGGGCCCGAGGAAGAGCACTCACGGCTGCTGCACCTGCCGTTCGAGGACGCCATGGCGATGGTGCTCGACGGGCGCATCCGCGACGCCAAGACCGTCATCGCCCTGTTGCTGGCCGAGCGGCGGCTGCGCGACGGCGATCTGTCGGGGCCCTAGCCGTGGTCCGCGCGGCGATCGAGGACGGCGACGACCTCCTCCCGCTCGAGGTCGAGGAGTTCCTGTCCTGGCTCGTCACGGAGCGGGGCCGGGCGGCCAACACGATCCTCGCCTACCGCCGCGACCTCACGGCCTACGCGACGTGGCTGCGCCGCCACGGCGAGGACCTGCTGTCGGTGGAGACGGCCACGCTCGTGGACTTCGTGGCGCAGCGCCGCGAGAGCGGGGCGGCGGCGTCGAGCGTGGCCCGCCAGCTGGCCGCCGTGCGCACGCTGCACCGCTACCTCGTCACCGAGGGCGAGCGGCCGGACGATCCGACGGCGGACCTCGAGGGCGTGCGCGTGCCGGCCGGCCTGCCGAAGCCGCTCAGCGAGCAGGAGGTGACGTCGCTGCTCGACGCCGTCGTCGGCCACGATCCGGTCGCCCTGCGCGACCGCGCCCTGCTCGAGCTGCTGTACGCGACGGGCGCCCGCATCTCCGAGGCGTGCGGCCTGTCGATGGGCGACATCGACTTCGACACCCGCCTCGTGCGGCTCTTCGGCAAGGGGTCCAAGGAGCGCATCGTGCCGTTCGGGCGGGCGGCGGGTGCGGCGCTCGACGAGTGGTTCTCGCCGCGCGGCCGGGTGCTGCTCGTGCCGACGCAGTGGCGCCGGCGCGACGACGCCGAGGCCGTGTTCCTGAACCGGCGCGGCGGCCGCCTCACCCGCCAGGCGGCGTGGGCGGTCGTGCGGCGCTACGGCGAGCGCGCCGGCATCCGCACCGAGCTGTCGCCGCACGTGATGCGCCACTCCTGCGCCACCCACCTGCTCGACCACGGCGCCGACCTGCGGGTCGTCCAGGAGCTCCTCGGCCACGCCTCGATCTCGACGACGCAGGTGTACACGAAGGTCAGCCAGGAGCGGCTGTTCGACGTCTACCGCGCCGCCCACCCCCGGGCGACGGCGACGCGGTGAGCCCGGACCCGGTTTCTGACGACAGTTCGTCGGCCCCAGGCCACCGAAGTGTCGTCAGAAACGTCCGGGTGCCGGGGGCGCACCTCGTGCGGCGGTTCGTGACGTCGCTGTCGTCGGCGCCGCCGGACCCGGCCGACGCGGCCTGGGCCGGCGAGCACCTGACGGCGGGGGAGCGCGAGCTGTGGGAGCGGATGACCGCCGCCGACCGCCGCCACTCGATCGAGGTGGCGCGCCGCTTCGTCGCCCGTCGGCCGGCCGCGACGGCACCGGAGGTCGCCGGTGCGCTGCTCCACGACGTCGGCAAGGTCGAGGCCGGGCTGGGGACGTTCGGCCGCGTCGCCGCGACCGTCGTCGGGCCGCGCACGCGTCGCTTCCGGCGCTACCACGACCACGAGGCCATCGGCGCCCGCCTCGCCGCGGCTGCCGGTGCCGACCCGGCGACCGTCGATCTGGTGGCCGGCCACGGCGCGGCCGCCGCCGACCTGCGGGCCGCCGACGACGTCTGACCCGCTCGCCCGTCCGAGCACGCGGTGCGGGACCTCCCAGCACGGCGTACTCGCACGGCGCCACGTACTCGGATGGGAGGGGGCTGGGGTAGACAACCGGCGTGGCCCTGACGCTGGACGTGCAGTTCAACCAGGCGCGGCTGGCGTGGCCCGAGCTCCGCGACCTGGCGCAGGCGGCCGACGCCGGCGGGTACGGCGCCGTCTGGGCGTTCGACCACCTCGCCGGGTCGTCACTGCGCGGCAGCTCGATGATGGAGGCGTTCACGCTGCTCGGCGCGCTGGCCACGGTCACGTCGCGGCTCGAGCTCGGCACGATGGTCGCCAACGTGCACAACCGCACGCCGGCGACGCTCGCCGTCGCGGCGGCGACGCTCACGGCGATCGCCGGGCGGCCGGTCCACCTCGGGCTCGGCGCCGGCAGCGCGCCGGACAGCCGTTGGTCGGCGGAGATGCGGGCGGTCGGCCAGCCGGTGCCGCCGACGGCTGCCGCCCGCCACGAACGGCTCGCCGACGTGCTCGACCTGCTGGCGCGCCTGTACGACCCCGAGCGCCCGGCGGAGCTGGCGACGTTCCCCCTGCCGCGGCCCCGCCCGACGGTGCTGCTCGGCGTCAACGGACCCGCCCTGGCCACGCTCGCCGGGCGCCGCGCCGACGGCGTCAACGTCGGCTGGGAGCACCCGCGCCGGGACGAGCTGCTGGCGACCGCGGTGGCGGCGCGCGGCGACCGGGCCGGCTTCCTGCTCACCGCCTGGACGACGTGGGCGCCCGAGCTCCTCGACGCCGACCACCCGCAGCGGCGGGCGATGGTGGCGTGCGATCTCGACCGGCTGGTGCTCGTCGTGCCGGCCGGTGTCGCGCCCGACGAGCTCGTTCAGCGGGCGTAGACCTCGCTCACGCCGCGCAGCACCGTCGCCAGTGACGCGATCGCCCGGCTGGTGTCGAGCCGGCAGTCGAGCGGCTGGTCGGCGGGCGCCGGGGCGTGGCGGACCGGGCGACCGATGATCAGCTCGGCGAACTGCCGGCGCGACACCGCCTCCGGCCCGGCGACGTGGAGGATGCCGGTGAGCTCGGCCGGGGCCAGCTCGAGGAGCGCGCGCGCCAGGTCGTCGACCTGCACCGGGCAGCGCACGACGTCGTCCCAGAACGTGGCGGCCGGATCGTGGGCCACCTCCTCGTGCGGTGACACCGGCCCGCCGGGACCGCCGTAGATGAGCGACGTCCGCACGACGAGCGCGCGTCGGGGTGAGCGTGCGCACGAGGTGCTCGGCCGTCGCCTTCGCCCGCCCGTAGTCGGTGATCGGGGTCTGCAGGTCGGGCTCCCGGTAGGGCCGCCCGGCGCGCCCGTCGAAGACGACGTCGGTCGAGAGGTGGACGAGACGGGCGCCCGCCGCCGCCGTGGCGTTGGCCACGTGGGCGGTGCCGTCGACGATCACCGCCGCCGCCGTGGGTCCGTCGCGGCGGTACGCGGTGTGCACGACGACGTCCGGTCGGGCGTCCGCCACCAGCGCCTCGACAGCACGCCGGTCGCGGACGTCGACGTCGGCCGAACCGACGCCCGTGACGTCCCAACCGCTGGCCGACGCGTGGCCGACCAGCACCTGCCCGAGGTAGCCGGTCGCGCCGGTCACGAGCAGGCGGCCCGTCATCGCCCGGCCGCCACCCCGACCGGCACGCGGTGCAGCAGGCGCGTCGCGCGGACCTGGTTGCACACGGCCCGGAGCACCATCCACACCCCCAGCGTGCCCCAGATGGCGGCGATCCCGGCGTCGGTCGCCAACGTGAGCGCGAACAGCGGCAGGACCGCCAGCAGGTAGGCGAGGGCGGCGAGGCCGAGGAACCGGTAGTCGCCGGCGCCGATCAGCACGCCGTCGTAGGCGAACGCCAGCGCCGCGGGCACGACGAGCAGGGCGATCCACAGGACCACGGTCGTCGCCCGCGCGACGACGGCCGGGTCGCCGCTGAAGGCGTGTGGCAGCGCCGGCGAGGCGACGGCGAGCACGAGCGCGAGGCCGGTGCCGACGAGCACCGAGAGCCGGGCACAGCGCCGCGAGATCTCCGCGGCCGCCTCCCGTGCGCCCTGCCCGAGCTCCTCGGCGACGAGGGTCTGGGCGGGGATCGCCAACGCGTCGAGCGCCAGGGCCAGGAACAGCAGCAGGCTGGCGCCGATCTGGTGGGCGGCCAGCGTCGGCTCGTCGATCCGGGCGGCGATCGCCGTCGCCGTGATCGTGACGGCGAGCATCGAGCCGACGCGCAGCAGCAGGTGGCGCCCGGCCGACATCAGCGGGGCCATCCCGGCCCGGCTCGGGCCGCGCCGGGTGGCGCCGCGCAGGTGCCGGCGCACGGCGACGGCGAAGGCGACGGCCGCACCCGCCTGGGCGATGACCGTCGACCACGCCGAGCCGGGCACGCCCCAGCCGAAGCCGTAGACGAACAGCACCTCGAGCACGGCGTTGACCGCGTTCGACGTGAGCAGGATCACGAGCGGCGTGCGGTAGTCCGACACGCCACGCTGGACGCCCTGGGCACCGAGGGCGAAGACGACGAACGGGATCCCCAGCGCCCCGATCCGCAGGTACGTCTCGCCGAAGTCGACGACGTCGCCCTGCCCGCCGAGCACGCCGGCGAGCCACGGCGCGCCGAGGCCGATCAGCGGGGCGACGGTGATGCCGACGATCGACGACAGCCACATCGTCTGCACCGCCACCTCGGCCGCGTCGTCGGCACGACCGGCGCCGATGCGGCGAGCGACGCGCTCCGTCGTGCCGTAGGTCAGGAAGTTGCACGCCGCGACGACGAGGCCGAGGACCGTCGCCGCGATCGCGAGCCCGCCGAGCTGGGCCGTGCCGAGGCGGCCGACGATGGCGGTGTCGACGAGGATGTAGAGCGGCTCGACCGCGAGGCTGCCGAGGGCCGGCAGCGCCAGCCGCAGGATCCGGCGGTCGGTCGCGTTCAAGCGGGCCGTCAGGCGGGCAGGAAGCCGACGGCGTCGTAGGCCCGCTGCAGCGTCGCCGACGCGATCGTGCGGGCCTTGGCGGCGCCGGTGCGCAGCAGCGCGGTCAGCTCGGCGCGGTCGGCGAGCAGCTCGCGGTAGCGGTCCTGGATCGGCGTCAGCAGCTCGACCACCGCGTCGGCGGCGTCGGACTTCAACGGGCCGTACTGCGTGTAGCCCTTGGCGAGGTCGGCCGGCGCCTGGTCGGTGGCGGCGCCGAGGATGTCGAGGAGGTTGCTGACACCGGGCTTCTCCACGGGGTCGTAGCGGACCTCGTTCTCGGAGTCCGTGACGGCGCGCTTGAACTTGCGCCGGATCATCTCCGGATCGTCGAGCAGCTGGATCATCCCGGCCCCGGACTCGGCGGACTTCGACATCTTGGCGACCGGGTTCAGGAGGTCCATGACGCGGGCGCCGGCGCGCGGCGTGACCGCGCTGGGGACGACGAACGTCTCGCCGAAGCGGTGGTTGAAGCGCAGCGCGATGTCCCGCGTGATCTCGACGTGCTGGCGCTGGTCGTCGCCGACGGGGACGTGATCGGCGTCGTAGAGCAGGATGTCGGCGGCCTGCAGGGCGGGGTAGGTGAACAGGCCGCCGGAGATGAACTCGCGCTTCGCCGACTTGTCCTTGAACTGGATCATCCGCGACAGCTCGCCGTAGCTGACGGTGCACTCCATGATCCAGGCCAGCTGGCTGTGCTCGGGCACGTGGCTCTGCACGAAGACGGTGGCGACGTCGGGGTCGAGGCCGACGGCGAAGAGCATCGCCGCCAGCTCCACCGTGCTCTGGCCGATGACGCCCGGCTCCTCGGTGACGGTCAACGCGTGGAGGTCGACGATGCCGTGGAAGGCGTCGACCTCGTGCTGGCCGAGCGCCCAGTTCCGCAGCGCGCCCAGGTAGTTGCCCAGATGGACGTCGCCGGTCGGCTGGATGCACGAGAGCACACGGGTCACGTGCCGAGGGTACCGGCCGAGCCCCGGCCGGACCGAGGAGCGTTTGCCGACCGGCCTCGGGCCGAATCGCATCCGAGTGTTTGCTGCATTCGAGTGTTTGCTGCGGGTGGCCCCCGCAGCAAACACTCCGATGCACGAAACACTCGGATGGGATCAGCCGACGGCCGCGCGCAGGCGGGTGTGGATGGCGGCGAGCTGCTCGGCCATCTCGCCGACGCCGCGGGCGCCGGACTGGAAGATCGCCGTGGCGTTGATCGCCAGCCAGCCGAACCCGAGGTCCCGGACCTGCTCGGCCCGTTGCACGACGCGGTCGTGGTCGGCGTAGAAGTCCTTGCCGCCGCGGTCGTTCGGCGGCGGCGCGAGCATCGCCTGCAGCCCGATGGCCTGCGGGTCGCGGCCGGCGGCCTCGGCGTGGCGCCGGATCGTCGCGATCATCGCCCGGACGTCGTCGTCGGAGCCGGCGATCATGCCCATCCACCCGTCGCCGAGCTCGCCGGCCCGGCGCAACGCCGCCGGTCCGCCACCGCCGACCCACACCGGCAGCCCGCCGGCCTGGGGCGGCTTGGGCTCCATCGCGATGGCGTCGGCATGGAACCGCCCGCCCTGCTCCTCGATCCGCTCCTGCGACCAGCACGCCCGCAGCAGGCGGATCGCCTCGTCCATCGTCCGCCCGCGGCTCGCGAAGTCCTCACCGAGGGCGACGAACTCGGCCTCCTGCCAGCCGACGCCGACGCCGAGGCGCATGCGCCCGCCCGACAGCGTGTCGAGCGTGCTGACCTGCTTGGCGACGAGCACGGCCTGGCGCTGCGGCAGCACGAGCACCTCCGTCGACAGCGTCACGCGCCGGGTGACGGCGGCGACGAAGCCGAGCGTGACGAGGGCCTCCAGGATCGGCATCTGCGACGGGTACATCGGCGCCCGCCTGGTCTCGGTCGCGTAGCCCATGACGACGTGGTCGAACATCGCCAGGTCGTCGAAGCCGATGTCGTCGATGGCCTGCGCCAGCTCGACGACCTTGTCCGGGCCCTCCCGGTAGGCGACGCTCGGGAACTCGACGGAGATCTTCACGGCCCCATCCTTCCTGGTCAGAGCGGCCCGCTCCGATCCGGAGAGATCCGCGCGCACCGGGGAGGGCGCCAGTAGCGTCGCGGGGCGTCATGACGATCGATGTCGCGGCCGAGCTGTCCGACCGGACCTACGAGGGTCCGTTCGACCTGCTCCTGCAGCTGATCCTCGCCGAGGAGGTCGACATCCACGAGGTCAGCCTGGCCCGCATCGTCGACGCCTACCTGGCCGAGATCGAGCGCCTCCAAGCCGTCGACCTCGACGTCGCCACCGAGTTCCTGCTGATCGCCGCGACGCTCGTCGAGCTCAAGGCACGGCGCCTGCTGCCGGGGCCGGCGAACGTCGACCTCGATGACGAGCTGGCGCTGTGGGAGGAGCGCGACCTGCTGCTCGCCCGCCTCCTCGAGTGCAAGACGTTCAAGGACGTCTCCCGGATCTTCGGCGCCCTCGCCGACGAGGCCGGGCGCAGCTTCCCCCGCCGCGTCGGCCCCGACGAGCGCTTCACCGGTCTGGCGCCGGACCCGCTGGCCGGGCTCACCCCGCTGCGCATGCGCGATGCCGCCATCCGCGCCCTGACGCCCAAGCCGGTGCCGACGATCGACCTGTTCCACGTCGCCCCGATCCGGGCCAGCGTCGCCGACGCGGTCGCCGAGCTGGTCGACGAGCTGCCGCGGGCGGGGCGCATCACGTTCGCCCGCTTGACGGCGTCGCTCGTCGAGCGCCTCGACGTCATCGTGCGCTTCCTCGCCGTGCTGGAGCTGTTCAAGCAGGGGTTGGTGGAGGTCGACCAGACCGACCGCTTCGGTGAGATCCGCATCGAGTGGACCGGCCCGCGCAACCCCGATGCCGCGGCGATCGCCGTCGACGTCTACGAAGGATGACCCCGCCCATGGACGAGCTGCTGCCCGAACCCGTCGACGAGCCCGCCGCCACCGACGGCGTGCGCGACGGCCTGTTCAGCGCCGACGCCGACCACCTGCGCGCCATCGAGGCGATGATCCTCGTCGCCCAGGAGCCGGTCGCGCCGGAGCTGCTGGCGCAGCTGCTGGAGCGCTCGGTGACCGACGTCGAGCGCTGGTGCCACGAGCTCGCCGCCGGGTACGAGACGGACGGGCGCGGCTTCGAGCTGGTGCGCGTGGCCGGCGGCTACCGCCTGCAGACCCATCCCGACCTCACGCCCTACGTCGAGCGCTTCCTGCTCCACGACCAGCGGGCGCGACTGTCCGGCGCCGCCCTCGAGACGCTGGCGATCGTCGCCTACAAGCAGCCGATCTCGCGGGCCCAGGTGGCGTCGATCCGCGGCGTCGACCCGGACGGCGTGCTGCGCACGTTGCAGGGCCGCGGCTACATCGACGTCGTCGGTCACGACAGCGGGCCGGGGCAGGCGACGCTGTACGGCACGACCGTGACGTTCCTCGAGAAGCTCGGCCTGGACCGCATCGAGGACCTGCCGCCGATCGCCGAGTTCATCCCCGGTGCCGACGTGGTCGAGGCCCTCGAGGTCGGCCTGCGGGTCACCGATGCCCCGACCACCTGACGACGCCGACGACGCCGCGGGCCCCGAGCCGCCGCTGTGGGAGCAGCTGGAGACGGCCGCCGCGGCGCGGCGCGCCGCTGACGCGCCGGGTGCCGAACGCCTGCAGAAGGTGCTGGCGACGCGCGGCTACGGCAGCCGTCGGGTCTGCGAGGACCTCATCGCGGCCGGGCGGGTGACGGTCAACGGCGAGGTCGCGGTCCTCGGCCGGCGGGTCGATCCCGACGCCGACCTCGTCGAGGTCGACGGGGCGCCGGTCGGCACCAAGCCGGGCCTCGTCTACTACCTGCTCAACAAGCCGCCCGGCGTCGTCACGACGGCGAAGGACACGCACGGCCGCCCGACCGTCGTCGAGCTGGTGCCGGCCGAGCCGCGGGTGTTCCCGGTCGGGCGCCTCGATGCCGACACCGAGGGCCTGCTGCTGCTGACGAACGACGGGGAGCTCGCCAACCGCATCAGCCACCCTCGCCACGGCCTGGAGAAGGAGTACCTCGCCAACGTGGCCAATGGGCAGGTCAGCGCGGGGGCGCTGCGCCGGCTCCGTGACGGCATCGAGCTCGACGACGGGCCGACGGCACCGGCCAAGGTCTCGCAGCCGAGCCCGGGCGTGCTGCGGATCACGATCCACGAGGGCCGCAACCGCCAGGTCCGCCGGATGTGCGACGCCATCGGGCACCCCGTCACCCGCCTCGTGCGCACGCGCATCGGGCCGCTCTCGGACCGTCGCCTGAAGCCGGCCACGTGGCGCTCGCTCGACCAGGCGGAGGTCCGGGCCCTCGCCGCGGCCGTGACGTCAGGAGCGGCACGGACTCAGCCTGCGAGGGCTCAGCGGCCGGATGACCAACTCGATCCGCGAACCACCGGCGACGCCGGTCGCTGAGCTCGGATCGCAGTGGGTGCCGGACGCTCTGTGCCAATAGCCTCGTGGGCCGTGGCATCCCCCCGCGCCAACGTCATCGGCCTCGGGCTGATCGGCGGCTCGATCGCCCTCGCCCTGCGCGAGGCCGGCTGGCACGTCAGCGGCGACGACGTGGTGCCGGGACGCGCCGACGAGGCCGTCGAGCGCGCCATCGTCGATCGCGCCGGCCTGGACGCCCACGCCGCCCTCACGTTCGTCGCCGTGCCGGTGCTCGCCGTCGCCGACCAGGTGAAGCGGGCGCTCGCCGAGACGGACGGCGCCGTCACCGACGTCGGCGGCGTCAAGCGCTCGATCGCCGAGGCGATCGACGACCCGCGCTTCGTGGGCGGCCACCCGATGGCCGGCAGCGAGCTCGACGGCCTCGACGGCGCCGACGGGGCGATGTTCAGCGGTGCCGTGTGGGTGTTGACGCCCGTCGCGGGCACGGCGGATTCGACGTTCTCGGCCGTCGCCGCGGTGGTCGCCCAGCTCGGGGCCGAGGTCGTGGCGATGGCCCCGGAACGCCACGACGAGATGGTCGCCGTGGTCAGCCACGTCCCGCACCTCACGGCGGCGAGCCTGATGGGCGTCGCCGCCGACCGCGCCGAGGAGCACGCCGCCCTGTTGCGCCTCGCCGCCGGCGGGTTCCGCGACATGACGCGCGTCGCCAGCGGGCAGCCCGACATCTGGCTCGACGTCTGCGCCGAGAACCGCCCGGCGATCGTGTCCGCCCTCGACGCCCTGATCGGACACCTCGGTGAGATGCGGGAGATCGTGCGCACCGACGCCCGTGACGAGCTCTACAGCCGCCTCCAGCGGGCCCGCGACGCCCGCACGAACCTGCCGATCCACGCCACCCACCCGCAGGAGCTGGCCGAGGTGCGCATCCCGATCCCCGACCGCACGGGGGCGGCAGCCGAGATCTTCACGCTGGCCGCCGAGCTGGGCGTGAACATCGCCAGCTTCGAGGTCGTCCACCTCGCCGAGAGCAACGTCGGCGTCGCCGTCGTGCTGGTCGCGAGCGACGTCGCCGACCTCTATCGCGGCGGCCTCATCGCGCGCGGCTTCCGGCCGGCCGTCACGCGCCTGAGCTGAGCCGATGACCGAGGTCCTCCGCCTCGCGACGGCGTCGCGCCCGCTCGACGCCGTCGTCGACGTTCCCGGGTCCAAGAGCGTCGCCAACCGGGCGCTCGTGTGCGCCGCCCTCGCCGACGGTGACAGCCGCCTGCTCGGGCTGCCCGCCGGCGACGACACCGCCGCCATGCTCGGTTGCCTGACGGCGCTCGGCATCGGGATCACGGCATCGGGCGACGACGGTGCTCGCGAGGCGCTCGTGGCGGGTTCGGGCGGTCGCATCGACGCCGTCGACGTCACGCTCGACGCCGGGCTGGCCGGCACGACGTCGCGGTTCGTCACCGCGGTGGCGGCGCTCGCCGCCGGTCCGATCACGATCGACGGGGCGCCACCGCTGCGGCGTCGGCCGATGGGGCCGCTGCACGGCGCGCTGGCCGACCTCGGCGCCACCGTCGTGCCGGCGGAGCGCGCCGGCGGCCTGCCGGTGACGGTGTCGGGCCCGCTGCGACGCGGGGGCGAGATCGCCCTCACCGGCGACGTGTCGAGCCAGTACCTCACGGCGCTCATGCTGATCGGGCCCTTGCTCGCCGGTGGGCTGGCGGTCCGCCTGACGACGCCGCTGGTGTCGGTGCCCTACGTGCACCTGACGGCCGCGGTGATGGCCGCGTTCGGGCTGGCCGGCGTGACGGTCGCCGAGGATCGCATCGTGGTGCCGGAGGGGCGCTACCGGGGGAGCGAGCTGACGATCGAGCCCGACGCGTCCGCCGCCAGCTACCCGCTGGCGATGGCCGCCGTGGCGGGCGGTCGAGTGCTCGTGCGCGGCCTCCACCGCTCGTCCGCCCAGGGCGACGCCGCCTTCGCCGACCTCCTCGCGCGCATGGGGTGCACGGTCGTCGACGACGACGATGGGCTCAGCGTGGCTCGCGACGACGACCAGCCGCTCGTGGGCATCGACGTCGACATGGCCGACGTGTCCGACCTCGTGCCGACGCTCGCCGTCGTGGCGGCCGTGGCGACGACGCCGACCACGATCAGCGGCGTCGGGTTCATCCGGGCCAAGGAGAGCGACCGCCTCGGCGACCTCGCTGCCGAGCTGACCACCCTCGGCGCTGCGGTCGTGGTCGAGCCCGACGGCCTGCGCATCGAGCCGGTCGGTCCGCTGCGCGGCGGTGAGGTGATGACGCACCACGACCACCGCCTGGCGATGGCGTTCGGCGT
The DNA here is from genome assembly GCA_963750905.1 of uncultured Acidimicrobiia bacterium. GTDB lineage: Bacteria > Actinomycetota > Acidimicrobiia > Acidimicrobiales > Ilumatobacteraceae > JALZMG01. Next base: position 109,043 of record CAVVSE010000017.1, on the reverse strand, counting down.
GCTCGGAACGGTCGTCCCGGGGGTTGCCGTCGTCGACCCGGGCGTCGTCTCCAAGAGCTGGCCCGACTTCTGGGCCGTCCGCGAACGCGTCATCGGCCACGCATGACCGGTGCCGCGTCGTCCGCCGGACGACCTGCCACGATGGCCGCCGTGCCGGCTGCCACCCACCCGCGACCCGTGGCGGCCGCCGCCCTCGCCCGGCGTGTTCAGGCGGGCCAGGCGCTCGCCACCGGCCATCGCGGTCGAGTGGACGTCGTGCTGGCGGCGGCCGCGGAGGCCGCGGCGTGACGCTGCTGCGCGGCCTGGTCCGCACCGCCCGGCCGAAGCAGTGGCTGAAGAACGTGCTCGTGTTCGCCGCGCCGGGCGCCGCAGGGGTGCTCGACCAGTGGGACGACCTGTGGCGGACGTTGCTCGTCTTCGTGGCGTTCTGCCTCGGCGCGAGCGCGATCTACATGTGGAACGACGCCCTCGACGTGGCGGCCGATCGCATCCACCCGACGAAGCGCCACCGACCGGTCGCTGCCGGCGTCGTGCCCGTGGCGACCGCCAAGCTCGTCGGCACGCTGCTGCCGTTCGCCGCCCTCGGCGTCGCGGCGCTGACCGGCCGCTGGCAGACGGTCGCCGTCGTCGGCGCCTACATCGTCGTGCTGATGCTCTACAGCGCCTGGCTGAAGCACGTCGCCGTGCTCGACATCGTCACCGTGGCGGCCGGCTTCGTGCTGCGTGCTGCCGGCGGCGCGGCGGCCGTCAACGTGCCGATGTCGAACTGGTTCGTGCTCGTCACGGTGTTCGGCTCGCTGTTCGTCGTGAGCGGCAAGCGCTACGCGGAGATGCGCGAGATCGGTGAGGACGCGGCATCCGTGCGGGTGACGCTGGCGGCCTACAACCTCGGGTACCTGCGGCTGGTGCTGGCGGTGTCGTGCGGTGCGGCGCTGCTGAGCTACTGCCAGTTCGCGTTCGAGCGCAGCGGCGAGACGAAGACGGAGTGGCCGTTCTACGAGCTGTCGATCGTCCCGCTGCTGACCGCCCTGCTGCGCTACGCGCTCGTGCTGGAGCAGGGCCGGGGTGCGGCGCCCGAGGAGGTCTTCACCGACGATCGCGTGCTGCAGCTGCTCGGGGTGGCCTGGGTGGTCGTGTTCGGGCTGGCGGTGTACGTCCAGTGAGGTCGACCGGGAGGAGTGCGCGATGAGGTCGCTCGACGCGGTGCTGGCGCTGACCGAGGGCGTCGACGGATGGCTCAGCGATGTCCAGGCGCGCCGCCTGCACGACGCCGCGGCGCGCTGCCACCGCGGGGCGCGCATCGTGGAGATCGGCAGCTTCCGCGGCCGCTCGACGATCGTGCTGGCGGCGTCGGCGCCCGACGGCGTCGAGGTCGTCGCCATCGACCCGCACGCCGGCAACGACCGGGGACCCGGTGAGATCGACGGCTACGTCGCGGAGGCAGCGACCGACCGCGACGTCTTCCGCGCCAACCTGGCCCGCGCCGGGGTCGCCGATCGGGTCCGCCACGTCGCCGCCTTCTCCGACGCCGCCCACGCCGAGGTGAGCGATCCGATCGACGTGCTGTACATCGACGGCGCCCACCGCTACGCGCCGGCTCGCGCCGACATCCGCTCGTGGGGGCTGCGCGTCGGCGACGGCGGCACGCTGCTCATCCACGACTCGTTCTCGTCCGTCGGCGTGACGCTGGCGATCCTGCGCGAGCTCGTGCCGGGGCGCCGGTTCCGCTACGTCGGGCGCTCCCGATCGCTCACGGAGTACCGCGCCGACCTGCTGGAGAGCGACGTCGGGCGGATCACCAACGCCCTCGCCCAGCTGGCGCAGCTGCCGTGGTTCGTCGGCAACCTCGGCCTCAAGGTCGCGCTCACGCTGGGCTACGGGAAGCTGGCCAGGCGGCTCGGTCGGCGGGTCCCGGAGTGGCCGTACTAGCGGCTCGCGGCGTCGCGATCTCCCGGTCCCGAACGCGGCCGGCCGGTAGGCTCGCCGGGCTGTGGTGACGGAACGGGTGACGCTGACGGGGTGGGGCCGCACGGCGCCGTCGGCGGCGGCCGTCGTCGAGCGCTCGGCGCGCGACGTCGAACGGCTGGCGGCGGCCGTCAAGGACCTGCCCGGCCGGGGTGGCATCGCCCGCGGCCTCGGCCGCTCGTACGGCGACCCCGCCCAGAACGGTGGTGGCACGGTCCTGCAGCTGCGCGACCACGCCCACGAGGTGGTCGTCGACGACGTCGCCGCGACGGCGACGGTGCCGGCCGGCGTCAGCCTCGACGAGCTGCTGCGCGTGCTCGTGCCGCGCGGGTGGTTCGTCCCCGTCACGCCGGGCACCCGCTTCGTGACGGTCGGCGGGGCGATCGCCAGCGACATCCACGGCAAGAACCACCACGTCGACGGCTCGTTCGGCACCAACGTCGTGCGCATGGCGCTGCTCCTCGCCGACGGCACGGTCCGCGAGCTGGCCCCGACCCAGGACGCCGAGCTGTTCTGGGCCACGGTCGGTGGCATGGGCCTGACCGGCATCGTCCTCGAGGCCACGATCCGCCTGTTGCCGGTCACGACGAGCCGCCTCGCCGTCGACACCGACCGCATCGGCGACCTCGACACGCTGCTGGCGGCGATGGAGGCCGGCGACCGCTTCTTCCGCTACTCGGTGGCCTGGATCGACCCGATGGCCCGCGGCCGGCACCTCGGCCGCAGCGTGTTGACGCGTGCCGACCACGCCACACCCGACCAGCTCGACGGGCGCGACGCCGCCGAGCCGCTCGCGTACGACCCGCGGCAGCGCATCACCGTGCCCCCGCTCGTGCCGGCGCCGGGCGTCATCAACCACACGACGATCAAGGTGTTCAACGAGCTGTGGTACCGGCGGGCGCCGCGACACCGCGTCGAGCACGTCGAGTCGATCCCCGGCTTCTTCCACCCCCTCGACATGGTCGGCGCGTGGAACCGCCTCTACGGCCGGGCCGGCTTCCTGCAGTACCAGCTGCTGCTGCCGTTCGGGGCCGAGGCCACGCTGCGGGCCGTGCTCGAGCGCTTCGCGGCGTCCGGCGCGCCGAGCTTCCTCAGCGTGCTGAAGCGCTTCGGTGCGGCGAACCCGGCGCCGCTCAGCTTCCCCGCGCCGGGCTGGACGTTCACCGTCGACGTGCCGACGGCGACCCGCGGCCTGCGGGCGCTCGTCCACGGGCTCGACGACCTCGTGCTCGGCGCCGGCGGCCGCCACTACCTCGCCAAGGATGCCCACACGACCCCGGACGCCATCCGCCGGGGCTACCCCCGCCTCGACGAGTGGCGGGCGGTGCGGGCCGCCGTCGACCCGGCCGGGATCTGGGCGAGCGACCTCGCCCGGCGCCTGCAGCTGGTCTGACCACGCACTGGAGCACTGCCATGGACAACGCCCTCGGGGAACCCCAGACCATCGTCCTGCTCGGCGGCACGTCCGACATCGGGCGGGCGATCGTCGGCGCCCTGCTGTCACCGAGCACCCGCACCGTCGTGCTCGCCGGGCGGCGCGCCGACGAGATGCGTGCCGCCGAGATGCTCCGACCGGGGCTCGACATCGTCACGGTCTCGTTCGAGGCCACCGACGTGGCCGCCCACGAGGACCTCGTGCGCCGGCTCGCCACCGAGCACGGTGACCTCGACGTCGTCGTGCTGGCGTTCGGGCAGCTCGTCGACCAGGCCGAGCTCGACGACGACCCGGCCCGGGCCGCCGAGGTCGTGACCGTCAACTACACGGGCGCCGTCAGCGTCGGCCTCGCCGTGGCGGCGCAGTTCCGGCGCCAGGGGCACGGCCGCCTCGTCGTGCTGTCGAGCGTCGCCGGCGAACGGGTCCGCAAGGCGAACTTCGTGTACGGCTCGTCGAAGGCGGGCCTCGACGCGTTCGCCCAGGGTCTCGGGGACTCCCTCGCCGGGTCGGGGGCCAGCGTGCTCGTCGTGCGGCCCGGCTTCGTCCACTCGTCGATGACCGAGGGGATGAAGGCGGCCCCGTTCGCGACGACGCCGGCCGCGGTCGCCGACGCCACCGTCAAGGCGTTGGCTCGGGGGCGCCGCACGGTGTGGGTCCCGGGCACGCTGCGCGTCGTCTTCAGCGTGTTCCGCCACCTCCCCGGCGCGCTCTGGCGCCGCCTCCCGCTCGGCTGACGGCCTCCGCCCCATCCGAGTACGCGGCGCCGTCGGAGTACGGCGCGCCGCGCAGACCCGCGCCGCGTACTCGCACGGCGCCAGATGCTCGGATGGGCGCGCGGCGGTGTGCTCCGACGAGGTGCTGCGGGCCGCCTATCTTTCGGCGTCATGGCCGACCAGACCTTCCCGCCGCTGCAGTACGACTACCTGCCCGAGGTGCCGTCGTTCACCGTCGTGAGCGACGACTTCGACGACGGCGAGCGCATGGAGGCGCCGCAGGCGAGCGGCATGTTCGGGGTGCCGGGCGGCACCGACACCTCACCGCACCTGCGGTGGGAGGGCGCGCCCGACGGCACCAAGAGCTACGCCGTGACGTGCCTCGACCCCGACGCGCCGACCGGCAACGGGTTCTGGCACTGGGGCGTGTTCAACATCCCGGCGTCCGTCACGGAGCTGGCGACCGGTGCCGGCGCCGCTGACGGCAGCAAGCTCCCGGACGGGGCCGTGCAGATCCGCAGCGACGCCAACGTGCCCGGCTACGTCGGCGCCGGTCCGCCCCCCGGCCGGGTGCACCGCTACGTGTTCGCGGTGCACGCCCTCGACGTCGACACGACCGGGGTCGACGAGAACGCCACCAACGCCTTCGCCGGGTTCCTGATGTTCGGTCACGTGCTGGCACGCGGCGTGCTCACCGGCACGTTCTCGCGCTGACCGGCCACCGCGCCCGCGAGCCGGCGCTCGACGTCGTCGAGGTGGGCGCGCGCGGCGGCGCCGGCCGCCGAGACGTCGCCGGCGATGACCGCCCGGGCGATCGCCGCGTGCGCCCGCGCGCTCGACGAGCAGCACCGCGCCGCGCGTCGCCCGGGTCGGGCTCCCCGTGCAGCAGCTCCTCGAACGGCGGTGACGCGAACACGGCGTCGAGGACCTTGGCGTGGAGCTCGGCCAGCAGCGCGTTGCCGGCCGCCGCGCCGACCGTCCCGTGGAACGCCCGGTCGAGCGGGCGCAGCGCCTCGAGGTCCGTCGCCGCTTCGATCCGGGCCGCCAGCTCGGCGAGCTCACGGCGCTGGCGCGGTGTCGCCCGGGCTGCCGCGTACTCGGCCAGCTGGACCTCGATCAGGCGGCGGGTCTCGAAGACCTCGCGGATGCGGTCCCGCCGCACGTCGTCGAGGCGGACCGCGGGCAGGTGCTCGACGACGTGGGCGCGGTTGCCGCGCCGCTCGACGAGCCCCAGCGCGACGACGTCACGCAGCGCCTCGCGCACCGACGAGCGCGAGACGCCGAGCTCCTGGCCGAGCGCGTCCTCGCTCGGGAGCATCGAGCCGGGCGGCAGGACGCCGCTGCGGATGCGCGCCTCGAGCTGGCGGCGGACGTCGTCGGCGAGCGAGCGCCGGGCGACCGGCGCGAACGGCGTGGGCCCCATGCGGTCCTAGCCCCGGCGCGGCGGCTTGCCGAAGACCTCGCGCACCATCGGCTCGAAGTGCTCGAGCGGCAGCGTCGGGTAGTCGGGGTCGAAGGCGTGCTGGTCCCACTGGTCGGCGAAGCGCTCGGCGAGCTCGTAGTACGGGTGGTCGGCGTGCGTGCGGCGCATCATCGGGTCGAGGCCCATGCGGTCGTAGTAGTGCATCCCCTCGAAGTCCTGGTGGACCTTGACGACCCAGTAGGCCTCGTCGGACACCCACGGCCGGATCATCTCGGCGGCGATCGCCGGGTGGTTGGCGTTGGAGATGAACTTGCCCATGTCGTGGCACAGCGAGGCGACGACCATGTCGACGTCGGCGCCGGCGCGCTCGGCCATCGTCGCCGTCTGCAGGCCGTGGCCGAGCTGCGTGACCTGGAACCCCTGCACGAGCAGGTCGGTCGAGCGCAGCAGGGCCAGGATCCGGTCGGGGACCTGGGCGTCGTCCTCGTCGAGGGCGGCCTCGATGTGGGTCATGTACTCCGAGCTGAACGTCGACATGCTCGGGCCGATCGGGCCGTCGAAGCCGGTGTCGATGGCGCCGAGCGGGGTGGCGAGGTCGGTCATGGCGGGGCCTCCGTGGTCGGTGGTGGTCGTCAGCGGTCGCCGACGAAGCGGTCGGGGAGCCCGCCGCGGGAGCCGGCGACGCGGACCCCGGGTGGGCGGTAGGGATGGGCGGTGACGGCGGCCTCGTCGAGCGTGATGCCGAGGCCGGGGCCGTCGGGCACGGCGAGCGAGCCGTCCTCGATGGCGTCGGGACCGAGCGCCGTCGCCCGGGCTGAACGCGGCCCACGCCGGGGCCATCGTGTACGGGTACTCGATGGCCCGGATCACCGGTGTGGTCGCCGCGACGTGCAGGTTGGCGGCGAGCGAGATCGGTCCGGCGCAGACGTGGGGGACGACGCGGGCACCGAAGTAGGCGCCGGTCGTCGCCATCCGGCGGGCCTCGGTGATGCCACCGCACGTCGACGCATCCGGCTGCAGCACGCTCGCCTGGCGGCGGGTCAGCACCTCGAGGGCGTCGAGGTTGCCGTAGAGGTGCTCGCCGTAGGCGATCGCGACGGGGGAGCGGGCGGCGAGCTGCTCGATGCCGGCCCGCTCGTTCTGCGGCAGCGGCTCCTCGAACCAGGTCACACCGAGGTCGCTGAGCGCGTCAGCGACCTGCAGCGCCGTCGGCAGCGTGAAGATCTCGCTGCCGTCGACCATCAGCTCGACCGTGTCGGGCAGCGCGGCGCGCAAGGCGGCGAGCGTCGCCAGGTCGGGCCGCCACTCGGGTCCGACGCGGACCTTGACCATCGTGACGCCGCGGTCGAGCAGCGGGGCGAGCAGCTCGCGGTGCCAGGACGCCGGGCCCTCCTCCAGGAAGACGCTGCTCGCGTACACGGGCACGCGATCGCGGGCCTGGCCGAGCAGCGCCGACACCGAGCGGCCGGCCTCCTGGCCGGCGAGGTCCCACAACGCGATCTCGACGGCGCTGCGGGCCTCCGGGGCGATCGCCGCGTCGCCGAGACGGCGGCGGGTGAACAGCCGCATGCGCTCGGCGAGGCGGTCGACGGCGTCGAGCTCCTGGCCGACGAGCAGCGGGGCCAGGGCCTGATCGACGACCGCGGCCACGACCCCGGCGAACGAGCAGCCGTAGCTGTCGCACGCCTCGCCGTACCCGCTGCGCCCGCTGTCGGTGTCGACGCGCACGAAGCAGTACGACAGCGGGTCGCGCTCGAACGGGAACGTCGCCGTGAGCGGCGTGACGGCGGTGATGATCATCGGGCGGACGCTCCGATCGCGCGACCGTCGATCGACCGGCCAGCGCTGGGGGATGGTCAGCCCGGCGCGCTCGAGCACGGCGGCCTGGTGCGCCGCGGCGCGCGCCGCCAGGTCCGCCTCGTCGACGGTGGTGCAGCGCCCGTCGCGCACGACGACGCGGCCGTCGACGAGCACGTCGCGGACCGTGCGGCCCTGGGCCGCCCAGATCAGCTGCTGGACCGGGTTGCCCCGCGGCCGCCACTGCGGGCGCGGTCGCGTCGTGGATCACGAGATCGGCCGCCTTGCCGACCTCCAGCGAGCCGATGTCGGCGGCCATGCCGGCCGCCGCGGCGCCGCCGATGGTCGCCATCTCGAGGCCGTCGTAGGCGCTGGCGCACGTCGGGTCGATCGCCGCGTCCTTGGCGATCCCGACGGCGAGGCGGGCGGCGTCGAGGATGTCGACGCCGTCGTTGGCGTTCGGCGCGTCGCAGCCGAGCCCGATGGGGACGCCGGCCCGGTGCATGCGCCATGTGCGTGCTCATGCGGGCCATGCCCTGGCCGTGGTGGGCGTAGGCCCAGGGGCAGGAGGCGACGGCCGTGCCGGTGGCGCGGACGAGCTCGACCTCCTCGTCGTCCAGCCACACGGCGTGGGCCAGCAGCAGGTGCGGGCCGAGGATGCCGAGGCGGCCGAAGTGGACGAGCGGCCGCACGCCGGTGCGGGCGAGGTAGGCCGCCGGGTCGTTGCTCGTCGGTGAGATGTGCATCGTCATCCGCGCCCCGCGCGTCGCGGGCGAGGTCGGCTGCCCCGGTCAGCAGCGCATCGGACGCCAGGTCGTGGCCGACGAGCGTGACCCAGCCGGTGACCCGGCCGCCGGGTGGGAGCGACGTCGAGGGTGGCGGCCTGGCGGGCGAGCGTCTCGGCGGTCGGGGCGGCGAACGGGCCGTGCTCGATGTCCCAGCCCCAGACGCCGAGGCCGGCGCGGATGCCGGTGCGCTCGGCGGCCGCCGCGGCCGGGGCGAGGTGGCCGATCGTGCCGGCCTCGATCACGGTCGTGACGCCGTTGAGCAGGCTGTCGACGAACGTGAGCGTGGCGGCGACGCCGTCGTCCTCGGGCGTGTGGGCGTCGTTGAGCGGCACCGCCCAGGAGAAGATCGACTCGCCGGGCGGCAGGTCGTCGGGCACGCAGCTGCGGGCCAGCGGGTCGCCGGTCGTGTGCTGGTGGGTGTTGACGAAGCCAGGGGTGACGACGCAGCCGGTGGCGTCGAGCTCGGGGGTGCCGGGGTACGCGGCACGGACCTCGGCCGTCGAGCCGACGGCGAGGATGCGGCCGGCGCCGACGGCGACGGCACCGTCGAGGATGATCCGGCGCTCGGCGTCGACCGTCAGCAGGTCGCCGCCGGTGACGAGCAGGTCGGGCTCGCGTCAACCGAGCACCTGCTCGACGGAGAACTCGACGTTGTTGCCGTCGGGGTCGGTGACGATGCAGATGTACCCGACGACCGGGTTGCGGTACATCGGCCCGAGCAGGAGGCAGCCGTCCTCCTTGGCCATGGCGGCGATGCCGTCGACCGCCTCGCGGGTCTCGCAGGAGATGCCGAGGTGGCTGATCGAGCGGAGGAAGCCGTACTCCTCCTTGATGTCGCCGGTGATCTGGGTCGGGAGCGACGCCGCAGATCAGGACGATGACGAACGTCGCCGCCTGGATGCCGAGGTCGTCGCCCGCCGTCGTCCGGTCGCCGGGGTTGGCGAGCCACGCGGTGCGCAGCCCGGTCTCGTCGTCGACGCGCTCGTGGATGACGTCGAGCGTCGTGTAGCGCCGGTAGAAGGCGAGCGTCGCGTCGATGTCGCGCACCGGCAGGGCGATGTGCGTGAGCAACGACGTGGGCGGAGCGGTGACCTGGTCCACGGTCTCGCACCGTACACCACGGTTGGTCTGACCATCAGACAAACGCGCATCGGAGTGTTTCGTGCGTCCGAGTGTTTCCTGCACCCCCTCCCCGCACGAAACACTCCGATGGTCGCCGCAGGCCGGTCGCGACGCCTCACTTCGGCGGCACGCGCCCGCGCTGGTGGGCTACGGTCTGACCATCAGTCCAAGAGCCGTTCCGGGCCGGTGCAGCGAGGCACCTCCGGAGCAGGGAGTCCCATGCCGATCAGCACCATGAACCACGCGGTCCTCGACGTCCGCGACGCACGTCGAACCGAGGCCTTCTCCGCCGACGTGCTCGGGTTCCGGACCATCATCGAGGGGGCCCGGTGACCGTCACGGGCAACGGAACGGGTGACGGCGCGCCGGCGTCGACGTTCGATCCGATCAACCGCCAGACCGTCTCGGCGGAGATCCGGCGCCGGCTGGCCGACGCCATCCACACCGGACAGCTCGCGCCGGGCACGCCCTTGCCGGCCGAGCGGGTCCTCTGCCAGGAGTTCGGCGTCGCCCGCACGTCGGTCCGCGAGGCCATCCAGGGGCTCGTGATCGCCGGCTACGTCGAGCGCCGTGGCAACCGCTCCGTCGTCGCCGAGCGGCTGCCCGAGGTCAACTTCGCCGGCGACGACCGCAAGGCGCTCGTGACGCAGCTGTTCGAGGTGCGCCAGGTCATCGAGCCGGCGATCGTCGAGATGGCGGCGCGCCGGGCGACGGACGAGCAGCGTGCCGAGATCGCCGCCATCGCCGCCCAGTCGCCGCGCCTGCTGGAGGAGTTCCGCGACCTCGACAAGCAGTTCCACGCCGCCCTCGCCCGCTCGTGCGGCAACCCCCTGCTCAACGAGGTCCACGCCAAGGCCCTCGCCGCCCTGTTCGGCTCCGGCGACCTCGCCGCGCTGCTCTACGCCGAGGTCAACCGGGCGGAGGTCGACGACATCATCAGCTCCTCGCTCGCCGCCCACTCGGCGATCGCCGACGCCGTCGTCAAGGGCCACTCCCGCAAGGCGGCCGCCGCGGTGGTCGCCCACCTCGACGACGTCGAGCGCCGCATGGTGGAGCGCCTCCTGTGAGCGAGCGAGTCTTCGAGCGAGCGAACGAATCGTCACGGTCTTCTCATCGGTGCTGCGTGCGCATCGCGACCTGGGACCGGAAGGCACACGGAGCGCACCGATGAGCGGGACGACGAGCTTCGAGCACGAGTACTGCTACTTCTACGACGAGGACGCCTTCGAGGAGGAGGGGCGGCCCGGCTTCCGGCGCCGCGTCATCCTCGGTGACCAGCTCGAGCTGTGGTTCTGGCGGATCACCGGCGGCACCGGCGGCTCGGTCCTGCACCACCACCCGGAGAACGAGCAGATCGGGATCATCGTGCGCGGCCAGCTCGACTTCCGGATCGGCGACCCCGACGACCAGTCCCGCGTGACGCTCAAGGCCGGCGACGTCTACCTCGCCAACGCCAACGTCTGGCACGGCGACAGCAACTTCATCGGCGACGACGAGCTCAACGAGGTGTGGATCCTCGACGTGTTCGCCCCGCCGCGCACCGTGAACGGGGTGACCTCATGACCACGACCGCCGACTGGCGGCTGGCCGTCGACATCGGCGGCACGTTCACCGACCTCGTGCTGCTCGACGCGGCGACCGGGACGGTCGTCGTCGAGAAGACGCTGACGACGCCGAAGGCGCCGCTCGACGGCGTGCGCAGCGGCGTCCGCCAGCTGCTCGCCAAGGCCGGCGTGCGGCCGGCCGAGATCGTGGCGCCGATCGTGCACGCCACGACGCTCATCACGAACGCCCTCATCGAGGGCAAGACGGGTCGCGCCGCCGTCGTCACCACGACCGGCTTCGGCGACACGCTCGAGATCCGCGACGAGCACCGCTACGACATGTACGACCTGCAGATCGAGTTCCCGGCTCCGCCCGTGTCCGCGCGAGCTCGTGCTCGAGCTCGCCGAGCGCACGACCGCACTCGGCGCGGTCGTCGCCGCGCCGTCCGCAGCCGACCTCGATGCGGTCGCCGAGCGCCTCGGCGCGGCGGGTGTGGAGGCGGTCGGCGTGTGCCTCATCAACGCCTACGCCAACCCGGCCAACGAGCGCGCCGTCGCCGCCCACCTCCGCCGCGCCCTCGGCGTCCCGGTGTGCATCTCGAGCGACATCTCGCCGCAGATCCGCGAGTACCCCCGCATGATCACGACGGCGTGCAACGCGGCGACGATGCCCGTGATCGGCCCGTACCTCGACGACCTCCAGAAGTGGCTCGCCGCCGAGGGGTTCGGTGGCTCGGTGCTGATGATGCTGTCCAACGGCGGCGTCGTGTCGGCCGAGGACGCCGCGCTGGCACCGATCCGCCTCGTCGAGTCCGGTCCCGCGGCCGGGGCGCTGGCCGGCAGCTGGTTCGCCCGCCGGCTCGGGGAGGAGCGCCTCCTCTGCTTCGACATGGGTGGCACGACGGCCAAGTCGTGCCTGATCTCCGACGGCGAGCCGGAGCTCACGAACACGTTCGAGGTGGCCCGGATCTACCGCTTCAAGAAGGGCTCCGGGTTCCCCGTGTCCGTGCCGTCCGTCGACCTCGTGGAGATCGGCGCCGGTGGCGGCAGCCTCGCCCGCCTCGACGACCTCGGCCTGCTCAAGGTCGGCCCGGAGAGCGCCGGCGCCGACCCGGGACCGGCGTGCTATGGCCAGGGTGGCGAGCGCCCGGCCGTGACCGACGCCGACCTGGCCCTCGGGATGCTCGATGCCGACTACTTCCTCGGTGGCGACATGCCCCTCGACCTGGCCGCCAACGAGCGCGCCCTGGCGAGCGTCGCCACCGCGCTCGGCCTGCCGGTCGGGGACACGGCGGCGGGCATCCACGAGCTGGTCAACCAGAACATGGCCGCGTCGTCCCGGATGCACGCCGTCGAGCAGGGCGCCGACCTCCGCGGCGTGCCCGTGCTGGCGTTCGGCGGGGCCGGCCCGATCCACGCCTGTGGTGTCGCCGAGCTGCTGGAGTCGAGCCGCGTCGTGTTCCCGACGAACGCCAGCGTGCTGTCGGCGTTCGGCACGCTCGTGACGCCGGTGCGCATCGACCTCGCCCGCAGCCGGGTCCGGCCGCTCGCCACGATCGACCCGGCGGACCGCGACGCGCTGCTCGACGAGCTGCGCGCCGAGGGCACCAGGGTGCTCGAGCGCGGCGGGCGTCCCCGCCGACCGCATCACGTTCCGGTACGGGCTCGACGCCGCGCTACCTCGGCCAGGGCAACGAGATCACGCTGTGGCTCGGCGAGGGCCCGGCGTGGCCGGCCAGCGACGAGGACGTCGTCGCCCGCTTCGAGGCCGACTACCGCCGCATCTACGGCCTGACGATCCCCGACGTCGGGATCGAGGCCGTGACGTGGCGCCTGTCCGCGTTCGCCGCCGCCGAGGCGATCGAGCCGGTGGCGGCCGTCGGCACGGGCACCGGCGTCGCCCACCGCCATCGGGCGGTCCGCTTCAGCCGCGGCAGCGACGCCGTCGACACCCCCGTGTACCGGCGCACCGACCTCGGCGTCGGTCAGGTCGTGCCGGGCCCGGCGATCGTCGAGGAGCGCGAGACCACGGCCGTGATCCGCCCCGGCTGGATCGTCACCGTCGCCCCCGACGGTTCCCTCATCGCCGACCGCGAGCCTCAGGAAGGACGCCGCTGATGCCCTCCATGCCGACCGGGTCGTGGCCGGATCCGCCAACTTTCAGACGAGACGGCCACGTGGTGGCCGTGTGGGCAGAAAGTTGGCACGAACGGGCCGCAGCCGCAGCGGGGAGCGGGGCGCGCGATGAGCGACCGGTTCGATCCCATCGAGCTCGAGGTGCTGTGGCAGAGCCTGATCGCCACGGTCAACGAGCAGGCCCGGGCCCTGCAGCGGGCGGCGTTCTCGCCGATCGTGCGGGAGGCCGGCGACCTCGCCAACGCGGTGTTCGACCGGCGCGGGCGGATGGTCGCCCAGGCCGTCACGGGCACGCCGGGCCACATCAACTCGCTCGCCCGCGCCGCCTCGGCGATCCTCGACGAGCACCCGACCGACTCGCTCGTGCCCGGCGACGTCCTCATCACCAACGACCCGTACAAGACGGCCGGGCAGCTGCTCGACGTCACCGTCCTGTACCCGGTGTTCCGCGGCGGCCGGGTGATCGCCTTCTTCGGCTCGACGATCCACCACACCGACGTCGGCGGCTACGGCATCGGCGCCGGCGCCCGTGACGTCTTCGAGGAAGGTCTCTGGATCCCGATCTGCAAGCTCATGCAGGCGGGGGAGCGCAACGACATCGCGTGGAAGTTCATCCTCTCCAACGTCCGCCAGCCGGACCACATGGCCGGTGACCTGCACGCCCAGATGGCCTCCGGGGAGGTCGGCGCGCAACGGCTGCAGGCTCTCTGCGACCGACACGGCCTCGACGACATCGAGGCGCTCGCCGACGAGATCATCGAACGCTCCGAGGCGGCGACGCGGGCCAGCATCCGCGAGCTCCCCGCCGGGACGTACCACGGGCAGGCCGAGCTCGACCTCGCCGACGGCAGCCGGGTCCAGATCGTGTGCGCGATCACCGTCGACACCGAGGCCGGCGAGATCCTCGTCGACTACGAGGGCTCGTCGGGGGCGAGCCCGTTCGGCATCAACGTGGTGCGCAACTACACCCACGCCTACACGACGTTCACGATCCGCTCGGTCCTCAACCCGGAGCTGCCGAACAACCACGGCAGCCTGGCGCCGATCAAGGTCGAGGCGCCGGTGGGTTCGATCGTCCACGCCGTGTCGCCGCAGCCGTGCACGGCCCGCCACGTCGTCGGGATGTTCCTGCCCAACGCCCTGCTCAAGGCGCTCGCCCAGATCAAGCCGGAGCAGTCGATGGCCGAGGGCTCCGGCGCGGTGTGGACGATGCAGGTCAGCGGCAACCACCCCGACGGCAGCCCGTTCATCACGGCGATGTTCACGTACGCCGGCGGCGTCGGCGCCCGGGCGTCGAAGCCCGGCCTGTCGGCGTGCTCGTTCCCGACCGGCGTCGCCGCCGTGCCGATCGAGGTCGTCGAGGCGTCGGCGCCGATCCGCTTCCTGCGCAAGGAGCTGCGGGCCGGCAGCGGTGGTGCCGGGCGCCAGGTCGGCGGGGCCGGTCAGACGATCGAGTTCACCGTCGACACCGAACGGGCCTGGCAGCTCAACGCCGTCACGTCGCGCCTCGCCGTGGCACCGGACGGGATCTTCGGCGGCGCGCCGGGAGCCGCCGGGTCGTTCACGGTCAACGGCCAGCCGATCACGACGCAGTCCCGGGTCACGTTGCAGCCGGGCGACCAGGTCCGCCTCGACCTGCCCGGTGGCGGTGGCTACGGCGCCGTCGACGAGCCCGCGCCGGTGGCGGGCGACTGATGGGCGCCTCGGGGGCCGTCCCGTGACGACGTGGTCGGAGCCGGTCACGTTCAACGAGGTCTGGGAGCGCGCCGTGGCGGCCCGCGGCGGCGACCCGTTCCTGCGCTTCGAGGGCCCGTCGGGCGACGTCGCGACCTGGACGTACGACGAGTTCGACGCCGTCGTCGCCCGCTGCGCCGGCCTCCTCGCCGCCCACGACGTCGGGTCCGGCGACGCCGTGCACCTCGCCCTCACGAACAGCCCGGCGTTCATCGCCATCTGGCTCGCCACGCTCCGGCTCGGCGCGTGGATGGTGCCGTCCGATCCGATGGGCACGGCCCCCGAGCTCGCCGGCCACCTGCGCCGCACGGCGCCACGCGTCGGCTTCGGCTCGGTCGCCCGGGCGGCGGTGTACGAGGAGGCAGCCGGCGAGGTCGTGCCGGTCGTCATCGTCGACGAGTCCGACACCGCCCTCGACGTGTTCGGCGCGGCGAGCGTGCCGAGCGGGGCGCGCGTCCCGTTGCGTCAGCGCGCCGCGGTGATGTTCACGTCGGGGACGACGGGCCAGCCGAAGGGCGTCGAGCTGACGCAGGCCAACTACGCCTTCACGGGGATGACGATGGCGGGTGCCTGCGGCCTCGAGGCGCACCACCGCCAGCTCGTCGTGCTGCCGCTGTTCCACGCCAACGCCCAGTTCTACAGCATCTCCTCGGCGGTGTGGGCGGGGGCGTCGGTCGCCCTGATGCACACGTTCTCGGCGTCCGGGTTCGTCGCCCAGGCCGCCCGCCACGGCGCCACCCACGCCAGCTTGTTCGCCGCCCCGATGCGCATGATCCTCGCCCGCGGCGAGGAGCCGGCGCGGCCCGCCGGCCTGCAGCACTGCTGGTACGCGATGAACATCACGCCCGAGCAGCACGACACGCTGGCGCGCTGGTTCGGTTGCCGTCCCCGGCAGCTCTACGGGATGACCGAGACCGTGCCCGCGGTGCTCACCGAGCCGGCCGACGATCCGCTGCCGTGGTCGATGGGGCGTCCCACCGACGGCTGCCTGGTCGACCTCGACGGCGACGAGCTCGTCGTCGGTGGGGAGCCAGGGATCACGCTGTTCGCCGGTTACCTCGACGACCCGGCGACGACGGAGGCCAGCTTCCGCGTCCGGTCGGACGGGAACCGCTGGTTCGTCACGGGCGACCGCGCCCACCGCGACGACGGGCGCTTCCTGTTCGACGGTCGCCGCTCCGACGTGCTCAAGGTGGCCGGCGAGAACGTCTCCACCGTCGAGGTCGAGCAGGTCCTCACCGCCCACCCGGCCGTGCTGGAGGCCGCCGTGGTCGGCTGTCCCGACGACGTCCGCGACGAGGTGCCGGTGGCGTTCGTCGTCGCCGCCGACCCCGCCGCGCCACCGTCGATCGACGAGCTCGAGGCGTGGTGTTCGCAACGGTTGACCAAGTCGAAACGTCCCCGTGACATCACGCTGTTGGACGAGCTGCCGCGCACGAGCGTGGGCAAGATCCGCAAGTTCCTCCTCAACGAAGCGGCGCTCGCCTCCCGTGACCGCACGTCCACCACCCCCGGAGCGAACCTCCCATGAGCATGTTGACCGCAGACCTCCTCGCCTCGTTCGATGCCAGCACGACCGACGTCGCCCACGCCGTGACGATGCCGCCGGACATCTACACGGCCGCGGAGTTCCTCGCCTTCGAGCGCCGGGCCGTCTTCGCCCACGAGTGGCTGTGCGTGGGCGTCGCCAGCCGCATCCCGGACGTCGGCGACTACTTCACGACGAACGTCAACGGCGAGCCGATCATCGTCGCTCGCGGCAAGGACGGGGCGATCCGGGCGTTCTCGGCGATCTGCCAGCACCGGGGCATGCAGGTCGCCGACGACGCCGGCACGTGCACGAAGTTCACGTGCCCGTACCACCTGTGGAGCTACGACCTCACCGGCCGCCTGCTCGGCGCCCCGGCGATGGAGCGCACGGTCGGCTTCGCCAAGCAGGACTTCCCGCTGCCGGCGCTGCGCGTCGAGCTCTGGCACGGCTTCGTGTTCGTCCACTTCGACGCCGACCCGGCGCCGCTCGCGCCGACGCTGGCCGCCTACGAGCCGTACGTCGAGCACTACGACCTCGAGCACGCCGTCTGCCCGGGCACGTTCACCCTCCACGACCTGCCGTGGAACTGGAAGGTGATGTTCGAGAACTTCAACGACGGCTACCACGCCAACAAGCTGCACCACACGATCCAGGACTTCTGCCCGAGCGAGCTGGCGGCGTTCCCGGTCGAGTGGTCCGAGTCGTCGAACGTCATCTTCCGCACGAACGGCTACACCCACATCGACGGCGGCTTCAACGCCACGACGAAGGCGCTGCTGCCGATCTTCCCGGACCTCACCGAGGAGGAGCGCTGGCGCTCGACGTTCGCCCTGCTGCCGCCGACGCTGTGCTTCGGCACCGCGCCCGACCAGGCGTTCTTCTTCATCGTCCGTCCGACGTCGCCGGACACCATCGACCTCGAGATCGGGTACCTGCTGCACCCGAGCGCCCCGAAGCACCCGATGTTCGAGCACCTCATGCAGATGAGCGATGCCGGCGTGCAGGTGTTCGTGCGCCAGGACCAGGACGCCACGACGAAGGTGCAGCGCGGCATGCACAGCCGCTTTGCCGCCCGCGGCCGGTACTCCTGGCAGGAGGAGAGCCACGTGCAGTTCAACCGGTGGCTCGTCCAGCGCTACCGGCGCCACTGGCCGGTGCCGACATGACGGCCCGCATCCGGTTCTGACGACACTTCTGCCCGCTCAGCGGGCAGAAGTGTCGTCAGACCGGGAGTGCCGGTGATCCCGCCGGTGTCGGCGATCGCCGACGTGCTCGCCCTCTGGGGCCTGGACGGGTGGCTGACGCCACCGCTGCGGCCCGTCGTGCCGCCGCCGAACCGACGCTGGCCGGGTGCGCACGGTCGAGGTGGTGGCCGCTGGTCGGGGGCCGGCCTGGGCCCGGTCTACGACCTGCTGTCGAAGGACCTCCACGGCGAGCTCATCCTCGTCGCGGCGCCGGCGTCGCCGGTGCCGTCTGGGGCGAGATCCTCACGACGGCCGCCGCCGGATCGGCGCCACGGCCGTGCTCGTCGACGGCGCGGTCCGCGACGAGCCGGACATGCGCCGTCTCGGCCTGCCGGTGTACGCCGCCGACCAGTGCGTCGTCGGCCCAGCCGGGCGTGGCCACGTCGTCGCCACCGACTCGACCGTCACCATCGGTGCCGTCGCCGTGGATCCCGCCGACCACGTCGTCGTCGACGCCACCGGCTGCGTGCGCATCACGGCCGCCGTCCTGGACGAGGTGCTGGCGGCGGCCGGTCGCTACGCCGCCGCCGAGGCGGCCGTGCTCGACGCGCTCGGTCGCGGCGAGCCGCTCGCCGCGGCCTACGGCGTCAAGCAGTCCATCGTCGCCGAGTTGAGGAGGTGACCCGGGGCATCACGGGCGGCCCGACGTCAACCAGCAGACCCATCCCCGCCGGGCCCTCCGGCGGACCTGTCACCACCACTTCTTCCGAGGGGGAGACCTCATGAAGCGACGAACCACGACCATCGCGGCGATCGCCGCCCTCAGCCTCGCCATCGCCGCGTGCGGCGGCGACGATGACGACGACGCCGCCACCACCGACGCGCCAGCCGCCACCGAGGCAGCCGCCGGCCACGGACGCGCCTGCGGCCACCGAGGCGCCGGCGCACGAGGCGCCGACGGCACCGACGCCACGGCCGCGACCACGGGCGGCAGCGGCGGCGAGCCGTTCGACATGGACACCAACGCCGACGGCAAGATCGTCATCGGCGTCGCCACGCCCGGGCCCCGCAACGACGGCGCCTACTACCAGGCGCTCGTCGACGGTGTCACCGCGTTCTCCGAGGAGAACGGCTACGAGGAGCCGATCGTCGTCGACAACATCAAGCCCGAGGAGGCGGCCACGCAGCTCGACGGCCTCGCCCGCCAGGGCGTCGACATGATCGCCGTCGGCGCCGGTGAGATCGCCGACCCGCTGCCCGACCTCACGGAGCAGTACGGCGACATCGTCTGGTACTGCAACTGCGGCGGCGGCTTCGAGGAGCTGCCGAACCTGATCCAGTCCGGCGACGACGGGTCGCAGATCGCCTACTCGGCGGGTGTCGCGACCGGGCTCCTGATGGAGGCCGACGGCAGCACGAAGGCGGCCATGATCGGCAACAACAGCTTCAACTTCGAGAAGGAGTCCTTCGGCGCCTTCCGGCTCGGGCTCGACGCCATCGACCCGGCGTACGAGTGGACGTACGTCGCGACCGGCTCGTTCAACGACGTCGCTGCGGCGACGGAGGCGTTCAACAACCTGCTCGCCGAAGACGTCGGCGCGGTCTACCCGTACCTCGGCGGGTCGCACGAGGCCGTCGTCAAGCTGGCCAACGAGAACGGCGTCATCACGATGAGCGCCGGCGCGGCCAACGCCTGCGAGCGCACGGACCTCGACTACCAGATCGCGGTCAAGTTCGACGCCGGGTTGTACGTGGACAAGATCCTCAACGAGATCAAGACCGGCGACCTCACCCGCGGCGAGACCCGCGTGTTCAACGTCGGGGTCGATCCCGAGGTCGGGGCCGTGATCTGCGACCCGACGCCGGAGCAGACCACGGCGATGGAGGAGGCCTACGCCCGCATCGCCTCGGGCGAGCTGGACGAGCAGTTCGGAGAGGTGAAGGCGGAGGCGTACGCCTCTTGAGCCAGGACGAGGCGGGGGCACCGGCGGCGCGAGCCACTGGTGCCCCGGCCGTCCGCCTGGACGGCATCACCAAGCGCTACGGCTCGATCGTGGCGTGCAACAGCGTCGACCTCGTCCTCCAACCGGGTCGCATCCACGGCGTGCTCGGGGAGAACGGCGCCGGCAAGTCGACGCTCATGAAGATCCTCATCGGGCTCATCCAGCCCGACGAGGGCGTCATCTCGATCCACGGTGAGCGCACGGAGATCCCCGACCCCATCGCCGCATCGGACCTCGGCATCGCGATGGTCCACCAGCACTACAGCCTCGTCGAGCCGCTGACGGTGTGGGAGAACGTCGTGCTCGGCGAGCCCGTCGCCCTCGACCGCCGTCGGGCGTGCGAGCGGGTCGCCGCGATCAGCGAGCGCTACGGCCTCGGCGTCGACCCGCTCGCCGGCGTCGCCGACCTGACGGCGGGCCAGCGCCAGCGCGTCGAGATCATCAAGTGCCTGCGCCGGGAGCCCGAGATCATCGTCTTCGACGAGCCGACCAGCGTCCTCACGCCGGCCGAGAGCGAGCAGCTCTTCGCCGTGCTGCGCACCGCCGTCGTCCAGGAGCAGCGGGCGGTGGCACTCGTGTCGCACAAGCTCGACGAGATCCTCCACGCCACCGACGAGGTCACGATCATGCGCGGTGGGCGGGTCGTCGACCGCATGGCGACCTCGGCGGCGACCGCGCCGTCGCTCGCCCAGTCGATGGTCGGCCGGCCGGTCTCGCTGCGGTCCGAGGCGGCCGCGCTCGGTCTCGTCGAGACGGCCGCCGCCGTCGCCGTCGACGAGAGCGACGTGCAGGCCGAGGCCGCGGTGGCGAAGGCGCCGGTGGTGCTCGACGTCCGCGACGCCACGGTCCACGACCGCGACGGCCGCGTGCTGCTCGACGGCCTGTCGATCTCGGTGCACGCCGGTGAGATCGTCGGGCTGGCGGGCGTGGAGGGCAACGGCCAGCGCACGCTGGCCGACGTCCTGTCCAGCCTCGTGCCGCTGGAGCAGGGCACCGTGCACGTCGAGGGCAAGGCGGTGGTGACGGACAAGCCCGGCGCGCTCGCCGCGGCCGGCGTGGGGGTCATCCCCGAGGACCGCCACGACTCGGGCTGCGTGCTCGACCTCACCGTGGCCGAGAACCTCGTGCTCGCCGACCTCGGCGCGGTCAGCCGGCGGGGGATGCTCGACAAGAAGGCGATCGGCGCTCGCGCCGCCGAGCTGATGGCGGCGTTCGACATCCAGGCGGCGTCGCCGCACGCTCCGATGCGCTCCCTGTCGGGCGGCAACCAGCAGCGCGTCGTGCTGGCCCGCGAGCTGTCGGCCCAGCCGCGCGTCCTCGTCGCCGCCCAGCCGACCCGCGGCCTCGACGTCGGCGCCATCGAGTACATGAGCGGCCGCCTGCGCGCCGCCGCCGACGGCGGTGTCGGCGTCCTGCTGATCTCCACCGAGCTCGAGGAGGTGTTGACGTTGGCGGACCGGATCTGCGTGATCCACGGCGGGCGGATCGTCGGCGAGATGTCCCAACACGACACCGACATCGAGCGCCTCGGGATGCTGATGGGCGGCGTCGCCGACGCGGGGGAGGGCTGATGGCGATGACGACCGTGGGAGCAGCCGTGGACGCGGCGCCCGCCGCGGCCCCCGATGTCGGGCCACGGCCGCTCCCGATGTGGCGACGCGTCGTGCCGGCGGTGCTGATCTACGCCGCGTGCATCGCCGTCGCGATGGGGTTGTGTGCGTTGTTGGTCGCCGCCACCGGGGGGTCGGCGAGCGCCGTGTTCAGCGCCCTGCTCGACGGCAGCATCCGCTCGGCGGGCGCGTGGGGCGTGACGATCAACACCGCCGCGCCGCTGCTCATCGTGGCCGCCGGCACGATCGTGTCGGGCAAGGCCGGGCTGTCCAACATCGGCCAGGAGGGCCAGGTGCTGATCGGGGCCGCGGCGACGGCGTTCGCCGCGACGCGCATCGTCGCCTCCGGCCCGGTCGTCATCGCCGTGTCGCTCGCCGTCGGCTTCGTCGCCGGCGGGTTGTGGGCCGGGCTCGCTGCGGTGATGAAGTTCACGCGCCAGGTCCCCGAGGTCATCTCGACGCTGCTGCTCTACTTCATCGCCATCCAGCTGACGAACTACGGGCTGACCAAGCGCTGGCTGCTCGCGTCGCACTCGACCGACTCGCGGGTCAACAACGGCGAGCCGATCAAGGGCAACGCCCGGCTCCCCGGCATCGAGGTCCTCGGCAACGTGATCTCGTGGGGCGCGATCCTCGCCGTCGCCCTGACGCTCGCGATCGGGGTCGTGCTCGCCCGCACGACGCTCGGCTTCCGCATCCGGATGCTGGGCATGAACCCCCGCACGGCCCGCCGCGCCGGCGTGTCGGCGGCGCGCATCGGCGGTGGGGCACTGGCGTTCTCCGGCGCCGCGGCCGGCTTCGCCGGCGGGTTGTGGCTGACGGGCGGGGTGCCGGGGGACCGGTTCACCTCGGGCATGTCGTCGAACCTCGGCTGGCAGGGGCTGCTCGTGGCCCTGCTGGCCCGCCAACGCCCGCTGCTGGCGATCCCGATGGCGTTCGTGTTCGCCTGCCTCCGCACGGGGTCGCAGTTCCTGTCGGCCACCGGCGTCGACCGCCGCATCGCCGACGTCGTGCAGGCGATGCTCGTCCTCGCCCTCCTCGTCGCACCCGCGCTGCAGGAGATCCAACGGCGGCGGGCCGAGCGCCGGGCGGTGGCGGCGTGATCGCGTTCGGGGAAGCCATCTGGGAGGTCCTCCGGTCGGACTCGACGTACTCGTCGACGATGCGGTTCGCCACGCTGCTGGCCTTCGCCGCCATCGGCGAGTGGATCGCCGAGCGGGCCGGGACGATCAACATCTCGGTCGAGGGCATGATCCTCACCGGTGCCTTCACCGCCGCCCTCGGCACGGAGGTCTCCGGCAGCGTGTGGGTCGGCTTGCTGTTCGGCATCGCCGGCGGCCTCGTGATCGCCCTCGTGCAGGGCACGATGAGCCACCGCCTCGGCACCAACCAGTTCGTCGTCGGCCTCACGCTGAACGTGTTGGCGATCGGCCTCACCGCGTTCCTCGACGCCCAGATCGAACCCGAGGTGACGACGGCCGGCGTGCTGCGGATCCCGGTGCTCGCCGACATCCCCCTGATCGGCGGGGCGTTGTTCGACGCGACGTGGATGCAGTACCTGCTGTACCCGCTCATCCCGCTCGCCTGGTGGGCGATGTACCGCACCCGGTGGGGCCTGGAGCTGCGCTGCGCCGGCGAGAACCCGCAGGCCGGCGACGTCTCGGGCATCGACGTCAACAAGCGGCGGCGCCAGGGGGTCTACGTCTGCGGGCTGTGCGCCGGCCTCGCCGGCGCCTACCTCACCCTCGGGCAGACCGGCAGCTTCACGCCCGACGGGGTGTCCGGGCGGGGCTTCATCGCCCTCGCCGCGGTGATCTTCGGTGGCTGGTCGCTGAAGGGCACGCTCGCCGGCGCGCTCGTGTTCGGGTTCTTCCAGGCGCTCGGATCGGTGTTCCAGGCGCTCGGGTTCCGGACCAACGCCCAGCTGCTCGATCGCCCTGCCGTTCGTGATGGCGCTGGCCACGATGCTCGTGTTCGCCCACCGCAGCCGCCAGCCGGCCGCCCTCGCGAAGCCGTTCGTGCGCGGCCTGACCTGACGATGACCGACGCCGCCGACCACGAGCTGGCCGCGATGCTGCCGCGCGTCGCAGCCGCCGTGGCGGCGGTCGCCGAGCAGGCGCCGCCGGGCGCGCCCGGCGAGCTCGACGCGACGGCCCTGCTCGCGGCGTACGGCACGGGTGCGCTCGCGCCCGGCGAGGTCCTCGACGCGTGCCTGGCCCGCATCGACGCCGATCCGTCCGGGGCGATCTGGGCCGTCGACCGAGCGGGTGCGGCGGCGGCGGCCGAGGTGTCGGCCGCCCGCTGGCGGGCCGGCGTGGCGCGCCCGCTCGAAGGGGTGCCGATCGTCGTCAAGGACCTCCTCGACACGGCCGGCCTGGCCACGACGGGCGGGTCGCGCTGGCTCGCCGGGCGGATCCCGACGGCGGATGCGGCCGCGGTGTCGCGCGTCCGAGCGGCCGGCGCGGTCGTCGTCGCCAAGGCCGCCACGTACGAGCTCGGCTGCGGCGACCACGAGATCCCGTTCGGTCCGGTCCACAACCCGTGGGACCCGTGCCGCATCACCGGCGGGTCCTCCGCCGGGTCGGCGGCGGCGGTCGCGGCCCGCCTCGCGCCCCTCGCCATCGGCACCGACACCGGTGGCTCGATCCGCATCCCCGCCGCCTGGTGCGGGACCGTTGGCCTGAAGCCGACGCTCGGGCGGGTGCCGACCGGTGGCCTGCTCGGGCTGGCGCCGACGCTGGACGCCGTCGGGCCGCTCGCCCGGACCGCGGCCGACGCGGCGCTGTTGTTCGGCGTCCTGGCCGGCACCGCCGACGGGCCCGTCGCCCCCACCCCACCGCTCGCCGGCGCCCGGATCGGCGTGCTCGGGGGGTGGTTCGCGGCGGTCCTCGCGGCCGACGTCGCGGCCGCCTTCGACGCCGCCGTCGGGGAGCTGCGCGCGCTCGGGGCCGAGCTCGTCGTCGTGGACATCGAGGTCGCCCGCCATGGTCCGCCCCTCAGCTGGCTGATCACGATGGCCGAGGCCGCCCGCACCTATGCCGACGCGCCGCGGGAACTGCTGTCGCCGGCGTTCCGGGGCCGGCTGGAGGTCGGCGGCCGCATCGCGGCCGCCACCTACGAGGACGCCCTGCGCGCTCGTCGGTCCATCACCGCGGCGGTCCTCGCCGCCCTCGCCGGGTGCGACGTCGTCGTCACGCCGACGTGCGTCTCCACGGCTCCGCCCCGCGACGACGTCGATCGTCCGGTGGCGGGCGTCGCCGCGACGTGGCCGGACGTCACGGCGCGCCAGGTCGCGCTGTGGAACGTCACCGGGCTGCCGGCCCTGTCGGTGCCGATCGGGTTCGGTGCCGACGGCCTGCCGATCGGCATGCAGGTCATCGGCCGGCCGTGGGGCGACGAGCGCTGCCTCGCCGTCGGTGCCGCGCTCCAGGCCGCCACCGGCCACCACCTGTCCGCACCGCCCACCCCCAAGGTCGTCCGATGAAGCACGTGTACGAGTTCGCCGGGCGCGACCCCGGCACCAACCAGGGGCTCCTCTCGCAGCTCGTCGTCCCGCGCCCGATCGCGATGGTGTCGACCCGCGACGCCGCCGGCAACGGCAACCTGTCCCCGTTCAGCTACTACCTGCCGATCACTGGCGAGCCGCCGCTCGTCGGCGTCACGTTCGGGCTGCGCTCATCCGACGGGGGGACGAAGCACTCCTACGAGAACCTCGTCGCATCGGGCGACTTCGTGATCAACGTCTGCACCGAGGTCTTCGCGGAGCACATCGAGAGCATCGCCAAGGAGTACCCGCCGGGCATCGACGAGGCCGCCCTGCACGGCTTCACGTGGGTCGCCGCGGCGCGTGTGTCGGCGCCGGCGGTCGGCGAGGCGCTGGCCCACCTCGAGTGCGTCGTGCACGAGCGCGTCCCGCTCGGCAGCCCGCGGGCGCCCGTCGTGCTCGTCGTCGCCGAGGTGGTCTGCGCGGTCATCGACGGCGAGGTCCTCGAGGGCGAGGACCTCGACCACCCACGGATCGACCTCCACCGGCTGGCACCGATCGGCCGCTCCGGGGCCCGCACGTTCCTCCGCACGACACCCGACGGGGTGTTCCACCAGGAGCGCCTGCCGTACGTCGACGCCTCGTGACCGGGCACCGGCGGCTCCCATCCGGGTCCCTGCACGCCGTGCGGGCACGGCGTGCAGGGAGGCCCCGCACGCGGCCTCGGATGGACCGCCCGCCGGCGCCCGGAGGGTGGCCGTGGACCGGGCGTCGTCAGGCCGCGGAGGCCACGAGGTCGTCCGTCTGGGGCGCCAGGATGCCGCCGCGGCGGCGCACCTGTTCTGCCTTGTCGACGAACATCTGCCGGTAGGCCGCGTCGATCGCGCCGCTCGTGGACGGCAGCGGCTCTCGTGCCGATTCGGGGCTTCGCGACCGCCAGTCGGCGAGGGCGAAGACCTTCTCGGCGAGCGTGGCGTCGCAGGCGCCGACTGTGTGGTGCAGCACGATCCGCTCGATCCGGTGGAACCGTTCCGTCCCGAGGCGGGTCTCGGCGTCGTAGAGGGCCCGCGCCACCTCGACGGCGAGGCGACCGTGCAGCAGCACGGGGTTCGCCCACTCGACGCCGCTGATCGGCAGGTCCCACTCCCGGGCCAGCACGAGCAGCCGCGCCGGGTCGACGTCGCTGAACCAGTCGTGCAGCCCGGCCGCCAGCGACAGGTCCCGCACGATGACCATCCGCTCGGCGGGCTCGACCCAACAGGCCTCCGCCATCTCCGCGCACGCCGCACGGACGGCGCTGCTGTGCCGGTACAGCGGTT
This sequence comes from uncultured Acidimicrobiia bacterium, assembly GCA_963750905.1. Lineage (GTDB taxonomy): Bacteria > Actinomycetota > Acidimicrobiia > Acidimicrobiales > Ilumatobacteraceae > JALZMG01. Next base: position 83,255 of record CAVVSE010000017.1, on the reverse strand, counting down.
CGGGGAGTCGAGACTCGGCGAGCTGCCACACCTGCTCGTCGAAGGGCACCACCTCGGCGGGACCGCCCGCGGCCCGGGCGCGGTACTGCGCGGCGCGCTGCATGGCGGGCGCCGGCTGCTCGGCCGCGACGACCCAGCGACCGACCCCGTCGAGCGCGAGGCCCGGCAGCTCGAGGAGGAGCCGCCCGACGGCCGCTCGATGGCCGGCGGCCAGGGCTGCGGGCCCACGCTCGAGCGCCAAGCCCGACGCGTAGGCATCCGTCGCCGCGTCCGGGAGCTCACTCAGCTCCAGGACGAGCCCGCAGAACAACAGGATCCGGCGGCGGCACGCTGCCCGTCCCGTGACGAGCCCCACGGCGTCGGCGGCATGGCGGCGGGCCTGCTCCCAGGCAGGGCCAGGGCGCGTCGGATCGCCACCCGCGGCGGCGAACCACGCGACGGCGAGGCAGGCATGGGCCGAGGCGCGGTGCTCGGGGGCACGGGTCGCCTCGGTCCACCGCAGGGCGTCGTACAGCAACCGGGCGATCCGAGCGACGGCGGAGGGCGCGCCCGCCCGCCCGGGATCGACGGCCCCGGGCTCCGCGTCGACCACGAGTCGTGTCTGGGCCTCCTCGGTGGCGAGCGCCGCGGCCAGGCCGTCGAGGTCGTCACTGGGCACGAGCGAGAGGAGGAACAGGGCGTGGCTGAGGTCGGTCGTGCGATCGGTGGCGTCGTCGAGAGCGGCCGAGCTGTCGTTCATCCGGCGGAAGAAGCCGGCGGCAACCACTGGCTGCCCGGCGATCCACTGGTGCAGTCGCCCGAGCACCTCGAACGCCCATGCCCGGGGCTCGGCGAGCCGTTCCTCGTCGGTCGTCGTGAGACCGCGGACCCGCAGTGCCCGCTCGGCGTGCAGCGTCACGTTGCGCCGCAGCATGTCGAGACGGTCTCGCTCCGCCGGCAGCCCCGAACCCGCGACGGCGACGTCGGCCGCCTCCTCGAGGAACAGGTCGGCCAGCCGCGCCGACGCGGCGGCGACGATCCACCGGCTGTCGGCCTCGCTGCGCGCCGCTTCCGCCTGCTGCAACGCCTCGCAGTAGAGGTCGGCGGCGACGGCTCGCCGCGGCGCGGCCACCCGTCTCGCCTGCTCGGCCATCGAGAACTCGACGTAGGCGGCGAGGCTGGCGCATCGCCGGAGCCAGTCGCGCAGTTCGCCGGTCTCGTTGGCCAGCGAGCTCTCCGACCCGAGCCGAGCGATGTCGTTCAAGCGATCGCGCAGGCGGGCCTGGAGCTCGTGCAACACCGCCATCGCATGGACGAAGTGCTCCTCGCACGGCTCGCCGGCCAGCAGGTGGAGCCGACCAAGCCGGTAGTCGCAGTGGGCGTACCCGAAGCGCTCGGCCGTGTCCGGCGCGTCGGCTCGGCGCGCCTGGTCGAACGCCAAGCGGGCGCGACGGTAGTGGTCGATGGCGAGGTCGGACGCCAGCAGCTCCTCCGCCAGCTCGGCCGCTGTGCGGTGGGCGACGGCAGCCTTGCCCACCTCGCGGGCCGCCGTCCACTGCTCCGCGGCCAGGGCGATCAGTCCGTACCGCCGCTCCCGTCGCTCGACCCCGGCCGCCGCAGCGTCGGCCTCGGCCCGCGTGGCGATGCGGGCGTGCAGGGCCCTGCGATCGCTCGGGGTGAGCCGCCGTGTCAGGTGGCTGGCGAGGTCGCGGTGCAGGCTGACCCACCGCTGCCCGTCGGCGGTCATCTGCGTGCGCACGATCGACACCTGGGCGGCGCGCTCGACGAGCTCGCTCCATCCTTCGTCGGACGTGGCGCCCGCGGCGTCCTCCTCGACGGCCACCGCGTAGGCGACGTCGAACGGGAACGGTGCGCCCATCAACGCGCCGATGTCGAGCACGGGTCGCAGGTGCAGTGGCGACGACGCCTCGATGAGATGATCCATGATGTCGGCGCGGGTCGGCACGAGCGAGCTCGCGTCGCGGTGCGCGGTGGCTCGCCATGCGCCCGCGGTGGGATCGGCGTCGTCCGACTCCACTGGGCCCGTGATGTCGCCGCGATCAGCCATCACCTTCAGCGCCGCAACCGCCAGGAACGGCGCGCGGTGCCTGGTCGTCACCGCGGCGAGGACCGATGGCTCGATGTGGACCCCGCGCTGGGCGAGGACCACCTGCAGGACCTCTCCTGCCGGCCGTTCCGCTGGCTCGAGGGAGCGGGCGCCCGGCAGGTCGTGCTCCCAACGTGTGCGGTGCCCGCCGCGGCACGTCGCGAGGAAGGTGAGCCCCTCACCGCGGCCCCAACCCGTCCGCAGGTGGGCGATCGTCGTCAGCGACTCCCGGTCGACCGTCTCGAGGTCACCGACGACGGCGAGGAGGGAACGGCCGGTCTTCTTCTGCACCGCCCGCAGGATCGCCAAGGCCTGATCACGGATGCGTTGCGGGTTGAACGCCGCGTGGCGGGCATCGACGCGCCCGGCGGCGTGCACCACGGCCAGCTCCAGGTCGTCGTCACCGAGGTCGGCGAGCTGGTCGGCGGCGACGATCGAGCGGCTGAGCAGGTCGCGACCGGACGTCACGAGGCGACGGGCGAGCCACGCGGCCGACAGTCCGCAGTCGGCGAGCTCACCGGACGACGCCGCGGTGACGAGGTCGGCGAACCAGTTGGCGAGCACGGCGAACGAGCGGTGCCGCACAGGCATGTCGTAGTCGGCGCCGAGCACGAGGCGATCGGTCTCGAGGGCGTGGGCGACCGACCGCACCAGGGCGTTGCGACCCAGTCCGACGGAGCCGGTGACGATGAGCAGGGGTGCCACGCGGACGTCGTCGACCTGGGCCTCGCGCACCAGCGCCGTCAGTCGCGTCTCGTGCTCGGGCGGCGCGAGGGACCCGGCGACCGTGAACGGGTCCGAGTCCTTCTCGGGCGTGACACCGGCGCGCTTCAGCGCTTCGGCCACCTGACGCAGGTCGTACTCGTTGAGGTCGGCGCTGACCCGGCAGGTCTGCCACCGCTGACTGGCCCGGAGCGAGGGCGGCAGGGCATCGACGGCGTGCTGCCCGTCGCGGCCGGCCTCGACGATCAGGATCGGGGTGCCGGCCTTGGCCGCGTGCTCGAACTCCCGCTGCACGAAGTCGACCTGGTCCGGATCGGCACCGGCGCGCTGGAACGACCAGTTCGGGCCGACGAGGGCGAGCATCACCCGGCTCTGGGCGAGACGGCCGAAGATGAACTTCTCCCAGCGCTCGCCGCCGGGCGTGGACGTGTCGCGGAAGACCTGGCCGCGGAACCCCCAGCCCTGCTCGAGGCGGGCCTGCAGCGCAGTGGCGAGCTCCGTCTCGACCCGCCGGTACGACAGAAAGATCTCGATCGCCATGACACCTCCAATGGAGCCAATCAGAGGAGCCCCCGGGCGGTTGCCTGATACGTGTTCGGCCGGCCGCGCCGCCGATCCGGCCCGATCGGGCCGGATCGCACGGACAGGTCAGGTCGGCGCCCGGGAACCGCCGTTAGCGTCGATGTGGTGATCGCCACCGTCGACACGCCGCTGCCGCTGCGCCGTCCCGGGTTCCTCGGCCTCGACGGCCTGTACGAGCGCTGGCCCGCGGCACCGGCTCCCGACCCACACCTCGTCGTGCTCAACGAGCCGCTCGCCGTCGAGCTCGGACTCGACCCTGACCTCCTCCGCACGCCGGCCGGGGTCGCCGCGCTGGTCGGCGCCGGGCTCGCGCCCGATGTCGTGACGGTCGCCCAGGCGTATGCCGGCCACCAGTTCGGCGGCTTCTCCAGCAGCCTCGGCGACGGGCGGGCGCTCCTGCTCGGCGAGCTCGTCGACGCCGCCGGACGACCGTACGACCTGCACCTGAAGGGCTCGGGTCCGACGCCGTTCTCGCGGGGCGGCGACGGCCGCGCCGCGCTCGGGCCGATGCTCCGCGAGCACCTCGTCAGCGAAGCGATGCACGCCCTCGGCATCCCGACCACCCGCTCGCTCGCGGTCGTGACGACCGGCGACACCGTGGCCCGCGAGGTCGCCCTGCCCGGCGCCGTGCTGGCCCGGGTCGCCACCAGCCACCTGCGCGTCGGCACGTTCCAGTACGCCGCCGTGCACGGTGACAGCGACGTCCTGCGGCGCCTCGCCGACCACGCCATCGACCGCCACCACCCCGCCGCGCGGGACACCGCACAGCCGTACGTCGCCCTGTTCGAGGCGGTGACGGAGGCCCAGGCGGCGCTCGTGGCCCGGTGGATGCTCGTCGGGTTCGTGCACGGCGTGATGAACACCGACAACACGACGATCTCGGGCGAGACGATCGACTACGGACCGTGCGCGTTCATCGACGCCTACGACCCGGCCACCGTGTTCAGCTCGATCGACCACGGCGGGCGCTACGCCTACGGCAACCAACCGCGCATCGTGCACTGGAACCTCGCCCGCCTCGGCGAGGCGCTGCTGCCGCTGTTCGCGAGCGAGCTGGAACCGGCCGTCGCCAGCGCCAACGAGGTCCTCGCGACGTTCGCCGACCGCTACGAGCGGCACTGGCTGACCGGCATGCGGGCCAAGCTCGGACTGGCCGGCGTCGAGCCCACCGACGCCGCGCTGGCGGCCGACCTGCTCGCACTGCTGGCGGAGCAGCACGTCGACTTCACGATGTGCTTCCGGGCGTTGTCATCCGGCACGGGTGGCCGCGAGCTGTTCCCCGATCCGGGCCCGTTCGACGCGTGGGCCGCGCGGTGGCGGCCGCGCCGGAGCGGCGACACGGCGGCGATGGAGCGCGTCAACCCGGTGTACGTCCCCCGCAACCACCTCGTGGAGGATGCGCTCACGGCGGCGACGGCGGGTGACCTGCAGCCGTTCCACGAGCTGCTCGACGTCGTGCAACGACCGTTCGAGGCCCGGGCCGGTGGTGAGTCGTACGCGCTGCCGGCGCCGTCCGGGTCGGCGCCGCACGTGACGTACTGCGGCACCTGAGCGGTTGCCCGAATCACGGCGCGGCGGGCGCGGCCCGTACCATGAACGTCGAGCCCGTGACCGGGAACCGCGAGGCCGGGTGCCGGCGGACAGGGGAACCGACATGACTGACAGCGTCCAGACGGCGGAGCGCACGAGCAGCGGGCCGCAGACGGACTACGAGGCGATCATCATCGGCGCCGGCGTGTGCGGCATCTACCAGCTGCACCGCCTGCTCGAGCTCGGCGTGAGCGCCACCGTCCTGGAGGCCGGCGAGGACCTCGGCGGCACGTGGTTCTGGAACCGCTACCCCGGTGCCCGCTTCGACTCCGAGAGCATCTCCTACGGCTACTCGTTCTCCGAGGAGCTGCTGCAGGAGTGGGATTGGAAGGAGCGCTTCTCCGGGCAACCCGAGAACCTCCGCTACCTGAACTACGTCGCCGACAAGTTCGACCTGCGCCCGCACATGCAGTTCGGGGTGACCGTCGAATCGGCGGTCTACGACGACGATGCCACGGCCTGGCACCTCCACCTCGACGACGGGCGCGAGCTGACGTCCCACTTCCTCGTCCTGGCGATCGGGCTGCTGTCGGCGCCGACGATGCCGCGCTACGAGGGCATCGACGAGTTCCGGGGCCAGTCGTTCCACACGTACAACTGGCCGGTCGAGCCGGTCGACATGGCGGGCAAGCGCGTCGGCGTCATCGGCACCGGCGCGACGGCGGTCCAGCTGATCGGCGAGATCGCCGACAAGGTGGGGGAGCTGACCGTCTTCCAGCGCCGCCCGAACTGGTGCGCTCCGCTGCACAACGCGGAGATCCCCCCGGAGGAGATGGCCGACATCAAGGCCCGCTACGACGAGATCTTCGCCCTCTGCGCACGGACGCCGGGCGGCTTCATCCACGAGCCCGACCGGCGCCCGTTCTTCGAGGTGCCCCGCGAGGAGCGCCTCGCCAAGTGGGAGCAGCTCTACGGCGAGCCCGGCTTCGGCATCTGGCTGGCCAACTTCCGCGACACGTTCATGGACGAGGAGGCCAACGCCGAGCTGTCGGCGTTCATCGCCGACAAGATCCGCGAGCGCGTGCACGACCCCGTGCTGGCCGAGAAGCTGATCCCCAAGGACCACGGCTTCGGCGTCCAGCGGGTGCCAATGGAGACGCGGTACTACGAGGCGTACAACCGCGACAACGTGCACCTCGTCGACCTCCAGGAGACCCCGATCGAGCGCATCACGCCGACAGGCATCCGCACGACCGACGCCGACATCGAGCTCGACATCATCGTCTACGCCACCGGCTTCGATGCGATCACCGGCGCCTACGACCGCATCGACATCCGCGGCGTCGGCGGGCAGTCGCTGCGCGAGCGGTGGGCCGACGGGCCCTACACCTACTTCGGGCTGCAGGTCCCCGGGTTCCCCAACATGTTCATGCCGACGGGTCCGCAGAGCGGCTCGGCGTCGACGAACTTCCCGCGCGGCATCGAGATCGGCGTCGACTGGTGCACCGACCTGATGCGCTACATGTGGGAGCACGGCTACAGCCGCGAGGAGGCGACGCCGGAGGCCGCCGCGGCGTGGGACGACCACGTCCGCGAGCTCTACGGGATCATGCTGATGCGCAAGGCGCAGGGCTGGTTCACGGGCTACAACTCGAACGTCGACGGCCACGAGAAGGGCACGATCCGCTACCTCGTCTACAACGGCGGCACGCCGAAGTTCCGCAAGAAGATCACCGAGGCGGCCGAAGCCGGCTACGCCGGCATCACGCTGCGCTGACCTCGGTTGCGCCCGTCCTGGCAGTGCGATGCGGCCCGATCGGGCCGGTTCAGACGGACGAGTCGGCGTGGCGGGCGGCGGCGCGCTCGGCGATCAGGGCGCGGGTGCGGGGGATCAGCTCGCGGCCGTACTCGGCGGCGTCGGCGAGCGGCTCGTACCCGCGGATGAGCAGGGCGCTGGCCCCGGCGTCGACGTAGTCGGCGAGCGCCGCGGCGACCGTCTCGGCCGTGCCGACGAGCGCCGTCGAGTTGCCGCGGGCACCCGTCGCCGCCGCGAGCGGCGTGTAGAGGCAACGGTCGAACACCTCCGACCGGGCGGCGACCTCGAGGAGGCGCTGCGATCCGACGTTCGGCGCCGACGTCGGAGCCGGGCGCTTCGAGCGGGCCAGGATGGTCTCGAGGAAGCGGTGGGCGCGATCCCACGCCTCGCCCTCGGTGCGCCCGAGGATCGGTCGCGTCGAGACGCTGAAGCTGATGTCGTTGCCGGCGTCGGCGGCGACCTTGCGGACGCGGTCGCTGAACTCGATCGTGTCGGCGATCGGCTCGCCCCACAGCATGAACGTGTCGATCTCGGGGGCGAGCGCCTCGATCGCTGCATCGGACCCGCCGCCCCCGTAGACGGGGATCGACTCGCCGTTCCACGGCGTGATCTCGGCGACCTGCCCCTCGACGCGGTAGAACTCGCCGTGGTGGTCGAAGGGCGCTCGCGCGGCCCACGTGCGGCGCAGCACGCGGACGTACTCGGCGGACCGCCGGTAGCGCTCGCCGTGGCCGACGAAGTCGCCGTCGCGGGCCTGGTCCTCGTCGCTGCCGCCGCTGATGATGTGGACGGCCGTGCGGCCGCGGCTCAGCTGGTCGAGCGTCGCCAGCTTGCGGGCGGCCAACGTCGGCGCCACGAAGCCGGGGCGATGGGCGAGCAGCAGGCCGAGGCGCTCGGTGGTGTGGGCCACGTGGGCGCTGACCAGGAACCCGTCCGGAGCGTTCGTGAAGTAGCCGATGAGGACGCGGTCGAACCCGGCGTCCTCGTGGACCTGCGCGGTGCGGGCGAGGGTGTCCGCGTCGAACACCGGACCCTGCGGCGGCATGATCTCGCTGGATTCCTGCGGGGCCGCCCAGCCGATGAACTCGACGGTCCCGTCGCTGCTCGCGCTCATTGTCGATCAGGTTAGTCGGGATTCATCGGCGGTCTCTATGCTGGATCATCCATGAGTGAGTCGAGCGAGTCTTCGAGCGAGCGAACGGTGCGATTCGGTGAGGAATCGCCGACGACCGTCGCCAAGCTCGCCGAGGGCGACACCATCTGGCACCGCCCGCTGCGGCAGATCTTCCACGGCGAGCTGTCCGGCTCGACGGGCCAGACGAGCGGCATGACGCGGTTGGAGGCGATCTCGGGCAAGACGGTCGGCTCCGAGAAGCTGTGGATGGGGGAGACCCACGTCGCCCCGACCACCAACTCGGGCGACCACCACCACGGCGAGGCCGAGACGGCGATCTACGTCGTGTCCGGCAACCCCCGGTTCGTGTTCCTCGAGGACGGCCAGGAGAAGATCCTGCAGACGGGTCCCGGGGACTACGTGTTCGTGCCGCCGTACACGCCGCACCGCGAGGAGAACCCCTCGCCCGACACGCCCGCGGTCGTCGTCATCGCCCGCAGCACGCAGGAGGGCATCGTCGTCAACCTGCCCAGCCTGTGGGGCGAGGCGGCGCCGTCGTGAGCACCGAGACGGTGACCGACCTGCTCGCCGACCTCGGTGCCGAGCGGGCGAAGACCTGGGATCCCGCCGTGCTCGAGGCCGGCGCCGCGGCGCGCGCCCACGCCATCGAGTCGGCGGCGACCCATCCGACCGCGCGGCCCGGTGACGTCGTCGCCCCGTTCGAGCTGACCGAGGTCGACGACGGCCCGTTGACGCTCGCCGACGTCACGGCCGACGGTCCGGTCGTGCTGCTGTTCTTCCGCTTCGCCGGCTGCGGCGTGTGCAACCTGACGCTGCCGCACTACGGCCGGGTCCTCGCCCCCGAGCTGGCGTCGCTCGGCGTGCCGCTGGTCGCGATCAGCCCGCAGCCGGTCGGCGAGCTCGTCGAGATCAAGCGGGCCCACGACCTGCCGTTCCGCGTCGCCTACGACGCCGACAACGCGCTGGCCCGATCGCTCGGCCTGACGTTCACGCCGAAGGAGCCGATGGGCCCGCCCGGCGGGACGTCGTTCGAGGAGCTGCCGCACCCGTCGTTCGTCCTCGTCGACGACGCCGGCGTGGTCCGCTGGCTCAGCGTGACGCCCGACTGGATGGCCTGGACCGAGTCGGCGGACGTCCTCGCCGCCGTCCGCGACCTCCTCGCCACCGCCTGACCGGGCCGCCCCGATCGCATCTGACGACAGTTCTGCCCGCTCAGCGGGCAGAACTGTCGTCAGAAGAGGGGACGCTCGGTGCCGGTGCGGGCCGGGGGCTCCCGTACGGTCGGCGGATATGGGGAACTTCAGCACGACCGAGCGCGACGGCCACCTGTTCGTCATCACGATCAACCGGCCCGAGGTGATGAACGCCCTGCACCCGCCGGGCAACGCCGAGCTGTCCGAGTGCTTCGACGAGTTCGCCGCCGACCCCGACCTGTGGGTGGCGATCATCACCGGGGCCGGGCCGCGGGCCTTCAGCGCCGGCAACGACCTCAAGTACACGGCCGCGGGCGGTGACCGCAGCGCGGCGCCGAAGACCGGGTTCGCCGGGTTGACCTCGCGGTTCGATCTCACGAAGCCGGTGATCGCGGCGGTCAACGGGGTGGCGATGGGCGGCGGCTTCGAGATCGCCCTCGCCTGCGACCTGATCATCGCCGCCGAGAACGCCCGCTTCGCCCTCCCCGAGGTGCGCGTCGGCCTCGCCGCCCTCGCCGGCGGCGTGCACCGCCTGCCCCGCACGATCGGCCCGAAGCGGGCGATGGGCATGATCCTCACCGGCCGCCACGTGTCCGCCCAGGAGGGCTACGAGCTCGGCTTCGTCAACGAGGTCGTGCCCGAGGGCCAGGCCCTCGTCGGCGCCCGCCGCTGGGCGGAGGAGATCCTCGCCGTGTCGCCGATGTCGGTGCGGGCGTCCAAGCAGGCCATGTACCTCGGGCTCGAGGAGGGCGGCATCGCCGGCGCCGAGAGCAGGCGCTACCCGGCCGTCGCCGAGATGGCCGCGTCGCAGGACTACATCGAGGGGCCACGAGCGTTCGCCGAGAAGCGCCCGCCGCAGTGGAAGGGCGCCTGAGCCGTCCTGTCATCCCGGACCGGCCCGATCGGGCCGGTTCCGGCTGACAGTTCGGGGTCAGCCGAGGGCGCCGGCGATGACGAGGTCGGTGACCCGTTCGTCGTCGTAGCCGAGCAGGTCGCGCAGCACGGTGTCGTTGTGCTCGCCCATCGACGGGTTGGCGCGGCGCACCACGCCCGGCGTGCGCGACAGCACGACCCGCGGGCCCTCGACGACGCACGTGTCGTGCACGGGGTGGGCCACGGTCAGGTAGTGGTTGCGGTGGACGAGCTGCGGATCGGTCCAGCAGGCGAGGCTGTTCTGCACGCCGTGGGCGGGGACCCCGACGGCCTGCAGGGCCTGCTCGGCGTCGGCCGGCTTGCGGTCGCGGGTCCAGGTCTCGATCGCCCCGTCGTCGAGCGACCCGATCACGCCGGCGAGCGCGGCGCGCTGGTCGTCGTCCTCGCAGGCGATCGCCACCCACTCGTCGTCACCGGCGCAGCGGAAGACACCGTGCGGGTGGAGGAACGCGTCGGCGTTGCCCATGCGGGTCGGGTGGGCGCCGTTGACGGTGTGGTCGAGGACGGCCGGGGCGAGGAAGTGGATCGACGCCTCGGCCTGTGAGAGGTCGAGGTACTGGCCGCAGCCGGTCTGGCGGCGCCAGTCGAGGGCGGCGAGGAGGGCCGCCAGCGTGTACTTCGGGGCGATGTAGTCCGTGTAGGCGAGGAACGGTCCGGCGGGCGCCCGGTCGGGCCACCCCGTGAGCTCGTAGAAGCCGGTGATCGCCCCGGCGAGGTTGCCGAACCCGGCGAACGACGACAGCGGCCCGGTCTGGCCCATCAGGCTCGTGCTGAGCATGACGAGGCGCGGGTTGATCGCCAGCAGCGCCTCGTGCCCGAGCCCCCACGCGTCCATCACACCGGGCGTGAACGACTCGACGAGCACGTCGGCCCAGCGCACGAGGTCGCGCAGCACGTCGCGCGCCGTCTCGTTCGTGAGGTCGAGGCTGAGGCTCTGCTTGCCGGCTTGGAAGTGGGCGAACGCGACGCTGCCCTCCAGCGAGAGGTCGCCCTGCAGCGCGCCGCCGCCGCCGCGAGACGCGTCGGGGTGGCCGGGACCCTCGACTTTCACGACGGTCGCCCCGAAGTCGGCCAGCACCCGTGTCGCGAGGGGCCCGGCGAACACCCAGGTCAGGTCGACCACCTTGAGCCCGTCGAGCGGGAGGCGGTCGTCCCCGGACCGCGTCACGGTGGGCGTGCGGCGGGCGCGTGGCGCAGCCGTGTGGGCCCCGATCTCGGGTGGCGGGCCGAGCGTCGGCAGCGGCCACGCCGACGACTGCACGAACGCGCCGGGGCACGTGCGTCCAGCGACGTCCTCCCAGTAGCCGCGCTCGCGCAGGTGCTCCATCGTGACCAGCTCGGCGGGTGTCGTCACGGGTGCCAGCAGCAGGCGCCGGCGCTGCGCCTCGGCGAACAGCTCGGCCTTCGTGTAGCTGCTGGTCAGCGCCGTGATCGCCGCCTTGGCGGCCTCCAGGTCGGCGGCGCCCTCCTCCGAGGTCGCGAGGCGGACGCCGAACGCCGGCCAGTCCCAGTCGCGCATCTCCTCGGAGCAGTGCCCCTCCTCCCACACCCAGTGCATCAGGCGCGCCGTGAACGGGCCGATCATCGTGCCGAACAGCAGCGTGATCGAGACGTAGCCGTCGGACGCGGGGTAGACGAACTGGAGGTGGATCGGCCCGGTCAGGATGCCGCCCGATGTGCGCTGCGCTTCCGGGTTGTCGTTGGGCGCCAGCAGCACGCCGGGGATCGCGGCCTGCAGCACGGCCTGCTGCGCCGACACGTCGACGTGCTGGCCGCGCCCACTGTCGGCTCGCTCGGTGAGGGCGAGCAGGGCGCCGACGGCCGCCTCGGCGCCGGCGTGCAGCCACGCCTGGGGCACCGACGTGCGCACCGGCGCCCGGTCACTGTCGCCGTTGAGCGCCTGCGAGCAGCCGGCGGCGAGGATCGTGAGGTCCGACGCCGCCCAGTCCGCCTTCGGGCCGCCGCGGCCGAACGCGCTGACCGTCACGTGGACGACCGCCGGGTTGACGGCGGCCACGACAGCCGGGTCGAAGCGCCCGCCGCTGTCGAGCAGCACGTCGGCGTCGCGCACGAGCTCGAGCACGTCGTCGTCGGTCGCGCAGACGATGCTCTGCTTGCCCCGGTTGAACGCCCAGAACTCGAGGCCGTCGCCGCGCCGGCGGTGCGGGCTGCCCTCCGGCGGTTCGGCGAGGATCACCTCGGCGCCGAGCCCGGCCAGGATCATCCCGGCCAGCTGGCCGCGGTGGTCGGTGGCGTCGATCACCCGGTACGCGGACAACATCGGTGGCAACCCCCATCTCGCGCCCGGTACCCGGCCGGCGTCGCGTCCTCGAACACTAGATGTGGAGCTCGGGTACGCGACGATGCGCGCATGCTGCTGTCGGGCAAGGTCGCCATCGTCACGGGTGCCGGGTCGGGGATCGGGCGGGCCAGCGCCCTGCGCTTCGCCGCCGAGGGGGCGTCGGTCGTGGCCGCCGACATCCGCGGTCCCAAGGTCGACGAGACCGTGGCGATGATCGAGCGCGATGGCGGCACCGCCGCGCCGTGCCAGGCGAACGTCGCCGACGCCGGCGACGTCGAGCGGATGGTCGCCGTCGCGGTCGACACGTTCGGCGGCCTCGACGCGCTGTTCAACAACGCCGGCACGCTGCGTCCGGGGACGGCCGTCGACCTCGCGGTCGAGGACTGGGACCTCGTCATGGCCGTCAACGTGCGTTCGGTCTTCCTCGGCGCCAAGTACGCGGTGCCGGCGCTCGTCGCTCGCGGCGGCGGCACGATCGTCTCGACGGCGTCGGTGTCCGGGCTCAACGGCGACCCGGCGAGCGTCGTCTACAGCGCCAGCAAGGCGGCCGTGATCAACCTCACGCGCAGCCTCGCCGTCGACCACGCATCGCAGCACATCCGCGTCAACTGCATCTGCCCGGGCGCCATCGAGACGCCCCCCGTCGGGCGCATGCTCGCCGACGCCGAGGCGCGCCGGCGCAGCGAGCGGGCCCACCCGCTCGGCCGGCTCGGGCAGCCCGAGGAGATCGCCGCGGCTGCCGTGTGGCTGTCCTCCGAAGAGTCGTCGTTCGTCACCGGGCAGGCGATCGTCGTCGACGGGGGACTGACCGCGCAGTCCCACATCCGCGGCATGGGCGATCCCCGCCCCGCCCACCTGCGCGGCTGACCGTCGCGTCGCGAGGCGACGGGTACGGTCGCCGCCCATGCAGTTCGACACCATCGAGGTGACGGTGGACGGCGCGCGCGGCGACCTCGTGCTGAACCGCCCCGAGAAGCTCAACCCGCTCTCCTCGCACACGCTCGGGGAGATCGAGGCGGCGGCGCGTTGGTTCGACGGGTTCGACGACCTCAAGGTCGTCGTCGTGTCCGGGCGCGGCCGGGCGTTCTCCGCCGGGGCCGACGTCTCGTCCTTCGGCGCCGGCGAGCGCGGCACGCGGTCGCCACGCGACGACGCCGACGGTGGATGGCGGATGGCCCGGGCGATGGACGAGCTGCGCGCCGTGACGGTGGCCAAGGTGCAGGGCTGGTGCGTCGGGGGCGGGCTCGTGCTGGCCGGCGTCTGCGACCTGCGGGTGGCCGCCCGATCGGCCCGCTTCTCGATCCCCGAGGTGGAGCTCGGCATCCCGCTGGCGTGGGGTGGCATCCCGCGCCTGGTCCGCGAGATCGGCCCGGCGCTGACGAAGGAGCTCGTGATGACGTGTCGCGAGTTCGGCCCCGACGAGGCCAAGGCGGCCGGCTTCCTGAACCGGGTCGTCGACGACGACGGCGCTCGATGAGGAGGTCGACGAGCTCGTGGCCACGCTCGTGCGGATGCCCAAGCTCGCCCTGCTGGCGACCAAGGCGCACACCAACGCGGTCACCGAGTCGATGGTCTCGACCGGTCGCAGCTGGTCCGACGCCGACGGCCTGCTCGCCGGGCTGCGCGACGACGAGGGCCGGGCGTCGGCGCGCCGCTACCTCGACCGGGTGCGCTCCAAGCGGGGCTGAGAGCGGCGCGGTTCGGTCAACTTTCTGCCCACACGGCCACCCTGTGGCCGTCTCGTCTGAAAGTTGGCGGAGCGGCCGCGTCGCCGCGCGTCAGCCGGCGTCGTACGGGTTGATCGTGCGGCCCGGCGCGACGACCTCGTCGATGCGGGCGCGCGTGCCAGGTGGCAGGCCCGGCGCGCCGTTCGCGAGCAGGTCGGTGAGCTGGTCCGGCGTCCGCGGGCCGATGATCGCGGCCGTCACCGTCGGGTCGTCGAGGACGAAGCCGAGGGCGAGCTGCACGAGTGACAGCCCCGCATCGGCGGCGATCTCCGTGAGGGCGTCGACGGCGCGCCGCTTCTCGGCCCGCATCGCCTCGTCCTTGTAGTCGAAGTGGTCGCCCTGCCGGTTGGCGCGGTCGTCGGCAGTCGCCGCCGGAGCCCTGGTACTTGCCGGTGAGCCAGCCGCCGTTGAGCGGCGCCCAGCAGATCACGCCGATGTCCTCGTTGCGGCACAGCGGCAGGACGTCGCGCTCGATGCCGCGTGCGAGCACCGAGTACGGCGGCTGCTCGCTCGTCGGCTCGGCCACCCCGAGGGCGGTCGCCGTGTCCAGCGCGTCGCGCAGCTGGACGGCCGAGAACGTCGAGGTCCCGATGGCCCGCACCTTGCCGGCGGCGACGAGCTCGCCGAGCACCTCGAGCGTCTCGCCGATCGGCGTGTCGGGGTCCGGGCGGTGCAGCTGGTAGAGGTCGATGTGGTCGACGCCGAGGCGGCGCAGGCTGTCGTCGCAGGCCTGGGTGATCCAGCGCCGCGAGAGCCCGCGTCGGTCGGGGTCACCGTTCATCGGGTTGCCGACCTTCGTCGCCAGCACGACGCGGTCGCGACGGCCGCGCAGGGCGGCGCCGAGGATCCGCTCCGATGTGCCGTCGTCGTACATGTCGGCCGTGTCGAACAGCGTGATGCCGGCGTCGAGGGCGACGTCCACCATGCGACGGCACGCGGCCTCGTCGGTGTTCCCCCACGCCCCGAACATCATCGTGCCGAGGGCGATCGTGCTGACCTCGATGCCGCTGCGGCCGAGGGTGCGGGTCGGGATCACTCGCCGGTGTAGCCGGCCGGCAGCTGGGGATCGTCGCCGCCCTTGGTCCACAGCACGAACGTGTTGCCCCACGGGTCGACGAAGGCGCCGTTGAAGCCGTTGAACTCGGCCCAGTAGTGGTGCCGCCACAGCTCGGTGGCGCCGAGGCGCACGGCGGTGTCGAGGATGCGGTCCTCGCTGTCGTCGTCGGCAACGAGGATCCACGTGCGCGCGGTGCGCCCGCCGGTGCTCAGGTCGCGCGGCTCCACGCCCGCCGGGTCGGGGTGGGGCCGGGCATTGGCGGCGTGGAAGATGCCCATGTGCAGGTTGCCGACCGGCGACGGCGAGCCGTCGTCGAGCGGGAAGTGCCCGCCGGGCACGATCCGGTAGAACACGTCGGCCGGCCGGGGCTCGACCTCCCAGCCGAAGACCTCGGCGTAGAACGCCCCGCTGGCGGCCGGATCCGGTGACGGGAAGTCGACGAAGATGAGCGTGTTCGGCGCGGTCATCGCCGCAACCTAGCAACGTCTCGGACTGATGGTCTGACCAACTGCGGTGCGGAGTGGCGTGGCGCCGGCGTCCGATCGGCGACGGCCCGGTTCGGCCCGCTGCGCAGCGCCGCTGGTAGGTTCGCCCCGCCCTGGACGAAGGGCCCGGAAGGGGGCAGGAGATGGTGAGCGCGGAACCGGGAGCGACCGCTGGACCGCTCGACGGGATCAGGGTCGTGGAGCTCGGCGGCGGGATCCCAGCCGGGTTCTGCACGCACCTGCTCGCCGGCTTCGGCGCCGATGTCGTGCAGGTCGGCGACCCGGCGTTGACCGCCGACGAGGATCGCTACCTCTCCCGGGGCAAGCGGCGCGTGCTGGCGGACGGTGATGCGCTGGCCGCCCTGCTCGATGTCGCCGACGTCGTCGTCGACGGCCGGTCCCGCGCGGCCGGCGCGGTCGTGGTGCCGAGCGCCCACGAGATCCACGACGCCCACCCGCAGCTCGTCGTCACCGCCGTCACCCCGTTCGGCCTCGACGGGCCGCACGCCGGGCACCGGGCGCCGAACATCGTCGCCTTCGCCAACGGCGGCATCATGTCGATCACGGGCGAGCGCGAGCGACCGCCGCTGCAGACCGGCGGTGACCAGGCCCTGATGCTCGGCGGTCTGCACGCCTTCGCGGCGACCTCGACGGCGCTGTTCGGGGCGCTCGTGCAGGGTGCAGGCGACCTGCTCGACATCTCGCTGCAGGAGTGCGCGGCCTCGATGCTGGAGTACTGCGCGGCGGCGTGGGAGTACGAGGGCCTGCTCGTCGAGCGCAGCGGCAACACGCCGCGCGCCGAGTGGGGCGTGTACCCGGCGGCCGACGGCTGGGCGGGCGTGTGCTGCCTCGGACGCCAGCTGCCGGCGCTGTTCGAGCAGCTCGACCTGGAGTACGAGCCCCGCTTCCAGGACCCACTGCAGCGTGCCGAGCACGGCGACGAGCTGATGGCCCACGTGCTGGTGTTCATGATCGAGCGGACGAAGGACGAGCTCGTCGCGCTCGGACCGGCGCACAAGCTGCCGATCGGCGCGGTGCGCACGCCCGCCGAGCTGGTCGCACACCAACCCCTGATCGAGCGCGGGCTTCTTCGACGACGGTCCGGAGGGGCGGCTCCCCGGTCGTCCGTTCCCCGGACTCGACTGGGCGGCCCCGGGAGCGGTGGCCGTGACCGACGTCGACGCCGTGCTCGCCGACTGGCAGCCGGTCCCGGCCGGAGTGCCGTCGTGAAGCAGCGGCCGCTGGAGGGCGTGCGCGTCCTCGACCTGACCATGATGTGGGCCGGTCCGTACGCCACGAAGATGCTCGGCGAGATGGGCGCCGACGTCATCAAGATCGAGTCGCCGCGGGCCTGGGACAACATCCGCACGCTGATGCCGCGTGCCGATGCCGTCGAGGATCCGTGGAACTCGGCGTTCTACTTCGCCGAGTACAACCACGAGAAGCGGTCCGTCACGCTCGACCTCGCGCAGCCGGCGGGCAAGGATGCGTTCCTGCGCCTCGTCGCCAACAGCGACGTCGTCATCGAGAACTACCGCGCCGACGTGATGGACAACCTCGGGCTGACGGCGGACGTGCTCGTGGCCGCCAAGCCCGATCTCGTGCTCGTGAGCATGGCCGGGTTCGGCAAGAGCGGCGGCGACCGCGACAACGTCGGGTACGGACCGATCATCGAGATGATGTCGGGGCTGATGTCGCTGTCGGGCTACGACGCCGACACGCCGCAGAAGACGGGCATCTCCTACGGCGATCCGGTCGCCGGCCTCGCCGCGGTCGGGGCGATCGCCCTGGCGCTGATCAAGCGCCGCCGGACGGGTCAGGGGTCGATCGTCGACCTCTCACAGAACGAGGTGTCGTCGAAGATGGCCGGGGTCGCGTTCGCCGAGCTGGCGCGCACCGGCGCCGTGGTGCCGGCGACCGGCAACCGGCACCCGCGCTGGGCGCCGCAAGGGTGCTACCCGGCGCGCGGTGACGACCAGTGGATCGTCGTGTCGTGCACCGACGACGAGGAGTGGGCTGCATGCGCGCGGCGTCATCGGCCGTCCCGACCTCGCCGACCTCTCGCTCGCCGACCGACGGGCCCGTCACGACGACCTCGACGACGCCATCGGCGCGTGGTCGGCGCCGCTCGACCCGCGGGTGGCGGTCGACGTGCTGCAGGACGCCGGCGTGCCCGCCGGCCGGGTCCTCGACATGCGCACGCTGAAGGACGATCCCCACCTCTACGCCCGCAACTTCTGGATCCGCGTGCCGAACGAGAAGATGCGCCCGTACCGCAAGCACGGCGTGGTCTGGCGGATGCTCGAGGCGAACCCGACGATCCGCCGCCACGCCCCCTACCTCGGTGCGGACAACCGCGACGTGCTCACGGCGGTGGGCGGGCTGTCCGCCGCCGAGGTCGACCAGCTCGAGGCGGCCGGGATCATCGCCGACTCGCTCGGCGAGATCTCCTACGGCTGACGCTCAGCCGAGCGGCAGCACCGGCGTGAACGGCGCCGCCTCGAACACCGCCGTGGGCTGGCGGAGGGCCACGTAGTCCGCGAGCAGCGCCGCTTGGTCGGACGGCAGCGGTGGGTTGGCGAACATCAGCTGCGCCTGGCCGTACGGCGCGTCGAGGAGCGGGATCTGGTCGGCGTGGCCACCGGCGGTGAGCGCCGCTTCGAGCTCGGCGCGCAGCTCGTCGCTGCGGGCCTGCTGGTCCGGCGAGCGGACGTCGAAGTACGCCAGCTCGGTGACGCCCGGCAGCGTCCGCGCCCGTTCGATGGCCGGCGTGCCGGTGACGACGTACAGCACCCCACCGGCCTGCTCCTCCGGCAGCACGCGATGGGGGAGGGCCGCTGCCGCGAACGGCTTGTCGACACCGACGTCGTAGCCGCGCCGCTCGAGCTCGAGGAGCAACCCGAACCCGGTGGCCCCGAGCACCGTGGGATCCCACCAGCGCACGACGTAGGGGATGGCCGGGTCGAGGGCGTCGGTCGACCGGTGTCGCGAGGCCGCCGACGATGCGGCTGTCGATGGCGCCGGTGGGCCCGGCCCGATCGGCGAACTGCACGGACCCGATCACGACGGCGACGCCGACGATGGCGACGCCGGTGATGGCCAGGGTCCGGCGCGCCAGCGGCCGGGCGCGGGACGGCACGCCAGATGGAGACGGCGGACGCGGCGACGATGGTGCCGACGAGCACCCAGACCCAGCGCACGGTGTACTCGAGGTAGAGCCCGAAGATCCGGCTGATCGACACCACGGCGAGGCCGGCGGCGACGGCGAGGACGGCGTGCAGCCGGAGCTCGCTGACGGCGCGGCGGCGCCACGCGGTGGTGACCGCGGCCGCCCAGAGCGCGAGGAAGGCCAGGAAGCCGATCCACGCCGACCAGTCGGCGTCACCGCGGCCGGGTCCGAGCAGCCACGGACCGAGCAGGTCGAACTGGACCACGGCGATCTCGACCACCTGGCGCAGCCCGAGGTACGGCGAGTCGGGGTGGGTGAAGTTGTCGCGGAGGATCGACATGTTCCCCGGGTCGCGCCCGAACTGGTCGAGCAGCGGGGGGATCCACAGCACGACGCCGGCGACCGCCGCGCCGCCGATCCACGCCAGCGCGGTCAGGAGTGGCCGCCGGTGGGTCGTCGTGGCCGTGTCGCTGCGGTCGCGGATCGCCTGCACCACCGCCACCACGACGACGAACGCCAGCAGCCCGAGGACGATGACGAGGTACCCGGTGTGGGCCTGCACGCAGTACGTGCCGGCGGCGACGGCGAGGACGAGGGCCCAGCCGTCGCCGTCGAGGTACGACCAGCAGGCGAGGAGCAGCACGAGGAACGGCAGCAACCCCATCCACGGGTTCCACGGCTCGGTGAACTGGTCCGGTCCGCCCGCCTTGACGATGAGGGCGAGGACGACCGCGAGCGCGAGGGCGAGGGCGATGCCGCCGCGACGCAGCGCCAGCCAGAAGGCCAACAGGGCCGTCGCGAGGTGGACGACGACCACGCTGGCGACGAGCGACGTGCTCGTCGCGCCCCCGAGCGCGTACAGCGGCCACATCGCCAGCCAGAGCAGCGGTCCCGGGTGCGACCCCTGCACGCCGGCCGAGCTCTGGATGCGTCCCGCCGCGCCGACGAGCGGCGGGTGCGACCAGAAGCCCCGGACGTGGAGCTCGGCCTGGGCCATGTCGCCGGTGGGGTACCACTGCGGCCGCGTGATCGCGATGGCGGCGACGATCGCCGGGATCAGGATCACGATCGCGGTGCCGACGACGAGCGCGGCTCGCGCACCGGGCCCCGTGGACCCGGGTCCGCTGCTCACCCGGCCAGAACGTAGTCGGCACCCCGGCGCCCGACCCAGCACCGTGCCGCTCGGCGGGGTCGTCCCGGACGGGATCGTCCCGGATCCCGGACGGTCCCGCCCGGCAATCCGCCCTCCGCTACGGCCCGGTGGTGACCGCGGCGGCGCCCTCGCCACGCTCGCGGCGGGCCCGGACGGCGGTCGTCACCTCGACGACGGCCCGCGCCGACAGCACGATGAGCAGCGGGTCGAGCATGGCGCGGAAGCGTCCGTTCTCGCCGAGCTCGACGAGGTCGCCGCCGAGGATCGCGAACAGGACGGTGCCCCCGGCGACCAGCCACACGACCTCGTCGCCGGGCCAGGCCCGCCGCGCGACGAGGGCGCGGCCCGTCCGGACCACGGCGACGACCGTGCGTGTCGCGACGACGGCGAAGAGGGCGACGAGCGTCCACGACAGGCGCACCGCCAGGCGTTCACCGAACAGCGGGATGTTCCAGTCCGCCATCCCGATCGGTCGCGTCTGCACCAGCAGCAGCGGCTCGTAGACGCGATCCATCCAGGACCGCCGGGGCGGGGTGGCCCCGAAGAACGTGGGTGCCGCATCGTCGTCGCCGACCGTGGCCACGGCGAAGCTGAGGGCGAGGGCGGGGACACGGGTGGCGAGGTAGCGCGCCGGCTCGCGGCGGATCATGGCCCAGGCGTTGGCGCTGCTCTCGTCGTAGAGCGGGAGGAAGCACTCGTGGTTGAAGTTCGGTACGGCCATCGCGCCGACCTCCTTCGACGGCGCGGCGAGGGCCGGGTGATCGTGGGCCGGGCGGCACCCGTCGAGCCACGGCTCGTAGGAGGCCGAGGTCGCGCCACGGCGGCGCCTGCGCCAGGGACGTGATCGCGCCGGCGTCGATGGCCGCGGCGACGTCGTCGGCCCGCATCGGACCGAGCACGCCGCGCTGGAGGTTGAACCCGGTCCACGTCGACAGCGACGCCTCGCCGACGACGGCGGCGTTCTTGGCGACGAGGCCGCCGATCGCCAGCACCGGCACGGCGACGGCAGCCAGCACGACCCGGCGGCCGAGCGGGCGGGCGAGCAGCACGACGAGCAGCACCGCCGCCAGCCAGACCGGGTGGAACAGCGCCCGGGTCAGGACGACCGCCGTGCCGACGGCGGCGACCGCCAGGGCGAGGCGCGGCGACGGTGCGGCCATCTGGCGATCGACGAGCGCGACGAGGCCGACCAGCATCGTGGCGACCGGCAGCTCGTAGGAGACGTGGTAGATCGTCGAGAGCAGCGCCGGGTCGACGACGACGAGGCACGCGATCGCGCAGGCGACCGGTCCGGGTACCCGCCACCGGCGGCCGAGGTCGTGCACCAGCAGCCCGAGCGCCACGAGGCAGGCGCCGTAGAGCGCGAACAACGTCGCCTCCGCCGGCAGCGGCGACCAGAGCACGAGCCCGACGACGATGTTGTGGAGTGGGGGCTGGGTGTGCAGGTACCACACGCTGCGCAGCAGATCCCCGGCGAGCAGCTGACGATCGAGCAGCTGCCAGCTCCCGGCGAGCTCGGCGCTCGACACGCCCGCGCCGACGCGACCCAGTTCGAGGAGGACGGCCGCCGCGACGACGACGATCACCAGCCGCTCGACGCGCACTCGTCGGGTGTCGGGCGGCATCGTCGCGGCAGCGGTCAGAAGCGGTAGACGCGTCGGGTCAGCTGCTCGCCGGATCCCGTGCGGAGATCGGGGTGCAGCACGTCGTCGAGCAGGATCGGCCGCCGCCGGCGCTGGCCCCGGCGGGGTGCGGTGAGCACCGCGGTGAGGGTGCGGGCCACGATCTCCTGCCCGGCGCGGTGGTGGCTGTCGGCGCGTTGCGCGGCGGCGACGAGCGCCGCCGACGGGCTGCCCTCGACCCGGACCTCGGGCCGCCCCGACCAGCGCAGCGCCACGATGCGCCGGTCGAAGTCGGCGTCGAGGAGGTCGGCGAGCGACCGGGCGATCCCGGCCCCGTCGATGAACGCCTGGATCTCGGCGTCGAACGCCGGCGCCTGCTTCGCCGTCATCACCAGGGCGTCGCCGTCGCGCCGGCACCACCACAGGTGGCTCGGGAAGTCGAGGATCTTGGCGCTGGCGGCCTCCGGCACCTCGATGTAGCCGGCCGCCGCGACGCGTGCCATCTCGGCCACCACCGCGCCCGGGTCGGTGACGTGCTCGAGCATGTGCGAGCACACGACGTAGTCGAACGCGGCGTCGGCGAACGGCATCGCCGCGGCGTCGGCATCGAACAGGGGGCGGCTCACGCGCGCCGCGTCGTGGCCGCTGCGCTGCCCGGCGTGCTCGCCACCGATGAAGCGGTCGAGGAGGACGTCGGCGCGCCAGTGCGGCTTGTCACCGGAACCGATGTCGAGCACGAGCGCGTCGGGACCCACCGGGATGTCGATCCGTCGCCGGTGGAACGAGCGCAACGACTCGACGACGCGAGTCACGGGCACCGCCGGTAGAGCACGACGAGGGCGTCCTCGTAGGAGCCGACCTCGCAGAAGTCGTCCCGCACGACCTGGTTCGGGGCGTCGGACCCGTAGTCGATCGACGTGTTGGGCTCGTACCAGCCGTCCCAGAACCCCGTCAGGAGCACCCAGTCGGCGGAGGCCACGTCCGCCGCGAGCGACGAGTCGTCGGCGTTCGCCAGCCCGGGGTCCATCTCGATGTAGTACGTCGCCGGCTCCAGCTCCGGGAACATCCAGTAGGCGATGGCATCGCTGTACCAGGTGCGCCGCAGGTCCTTGGGACCGACGAGCAGCCGCTCACCGGGCGTGGCCATGGTGGCCAGGTCGTCGACGGCCTGCTGCAGGCGCCGACGCGGCGCGGGCGCTGCCGAACCAGAACGTGCGCCCGTCGCGTGACACCGGGACCGCGCTCGGGACCTGGCCGAGGCCGGCCCGCGTGTGCAGCAGGTAGTAGCGGAACGTGAACAGGGCGGTGAACGTCAGCGTGGCGACGAGGGCGACCGCGGCGCCGACGCCGGCCGCGGCGCGCATGTCGACCGCCGGCCACCGGCGCCGGACCAGCTCGGCGACGACGACGATGGCGAAGGGCCACGAGATGCACGTCACCCACGTCAGGTGGGTGGAGTCCGGCCGCTGCAACGCCTGTGGCAGCACACCCACGCTGACGAGCGCCACGGCGAGGAGCACGGTCGAGCGCATCGTGCGCCCACCGGGGCGCCGGCGCAGGACGATGGCGACGGCGAGCAGCCCGGCGGTCCCGGCGAGCATGGCGAAGAACCACAGGAACAGGGCGTGGGGCACGCTGAGGTGGGGCACCCGCCACCACGGCGGGATCTCCTCGGCGATCGCCTGCAGGGCGCCGTCGATGTGGCTCCAGCTCGGTGGCCGGGGCAGCTCGCGCCCGGCGCGCAGCCGGAACACGGGGTCGACGAACATCCCCTCGAACGACGGCCCGATGCCGGCGACGAGGAGGTGGTACCACATCGGCAGCAGGCCGACGACGGCGCCGAGCAGGACGGGCTTGCGCATCTCCCGGTGCTGGACGAGGAGCCAGCCGAAGAGCAGCCCGATGGCGATGGCGACGTCGGGGCGGTAGGTGAGGGCGAGCCCGGCGAGCCCGCCGGCGAGGGCGAACCAGCGGGTCCGGCCGGTGTCGCGGTACAGCCCGCGCACCGCGAACACCGCCGCCCACAGCAGCAGGGCGAGGGCGCCGTTCCACGCCATCGCGGTGAGCCCGATCGGCGTGAGGATGTAGAAGACCGACAGCCCGCCGACGAGCGTGGCGGCGAGCCGGCCCCACGGCCGGGCGAGGGCGAAGAGCCCGAAGATGATGCCGAGGTGCTGGAGCAGGCCGAACGTGCGCTCGGCGGCGAGCGAGTCGCCGAACACCTCGTACCACCCGGCCAGCACGTGCAAGGAGCCGGGGCCGTAGAGGTGGAGGAAGTCGACGTTGGGGACCTTGCCGTCCTTCAGCAGCTCCGGGAAGAGGAGCATGAAGCCCTCCTCCATGGTGCCGCCGGTGAAGCGGTAGAGCCCGCGCAGCGGGATGGCGACGGTGACGAGGATGGCGGCGATCCCGATCCACGTCCCGACCGCGCCGTCCGCCCGCCGCCGGAGGCCGCCGCTGCCGCCGAGCACGAAGGCGGTGCGATCGCTGTCGTCGCCCCCGGCGTCCGTCGACTCGGCGCGCGCCTCAGCATCCGCCGCGACGGTGTCCTCCACGATGTCGAGAAGCTACCGGCCGCGCCGCGGGACCGATGGGATGCGCCGACCGTCACGCCGGGGGTGGGCTGCGGCATTCACAGTCCGTTCTGTTGCGCTCAGCGCAACAGACCGAGCTGTGAACGCGATCCGTGCGGGCGCGGACGGCGTCACGGGTCCGTCGGCGGCGGCGGCGCGTCGCGCTGGCGGCCGGTGACGATCGTGACGAGGAGGGACACGGCGGCGAACCCCCCGAGGGCGTGGAGCCACTCGAAGCGGGCCGGCCACCCGGCGTCGGGCCACGGCCGTTCGGTCTGCACCACCCGCACGACGACGAGCCCCATGACGGCGAGGATCCCCATCGTCAGCACGCCGGCGAGGCGCGGGCCGCCCGAGTGCGACCACGACGACGGCCGCCGCGACGGCGGCGACGAGCGCCCACCCGAACCCGACGAGGAGTGCCGGACGCGCCGACCCAGAGCGCGGACGCGATCCATCGCGACCGCCACGGGACCGGGCGGGTGTCGAGCGCGAGGCGCGGTGGCACCGGCGCGGGCACCGGAGCGCGCCGGCGGTCGAGCACGATCAGCGCCACGCAGGCGATGGCGCCGAGCACGCTGAACCACAGGGCGAGCGTCAGCGGACGCTGCGCGGTCCAGCGGATGGCGACGTCGACGGGTTGGTCGGTCGGCGCGATCCACCAGCCGTTGAAGCCGCCGTCGACGAGCTGCGACGGGCCGAGGTCGCCGGCCGCCGTCGATGCCGACCAGGACGGGTGGAAGCCCTCGCCGAGCACGAGCCAGCAGCCGTCGGGGCATCCGTCGACGGTGACGTCGCGGCTCGTGCGCCCGGATGCCCGCACCGTGACCTCCGGCGACGACCCAGCCGACGGTGCGGCAGCCGGCCGCTCCGCGCTGGCGAGGACGACCCGGTCGACGTCCAGGCCGGTCGCCGATCCCGGCGTGGTCGCCACGCGGTGCGTCCCGGCCGCCAGCTCGAGCGGACCGGCGCAGGGCTCCGCCGCCACCGCCTCGCCGGCCAACAGATCGGCGACGTCGCCCTGCGACGCGGACGGGCACGGCGATCGCCGTCGACGGTGACGAGGTCGTCGCGGCACCCGGTGTCCAGCTCCGCGGGGACGGTCGTCGGCTCACCGATCGAGATCTCGGCGATGGCCGCTGGCAGCACGACGGGTTCGGCGTAGCGCCGGTCGAGCGTCGACCGCGCGTCGATCGTCGTGATCTCGACGCGCAGCGGGCCGGCCGGCAGCGGCTGCCGGCAGCGCGACCACGCTCGTCCCGCCGGCGTCGGGGGGACCGACGGCGGCGTCGACGACGGTGCTCCCGCTGGTCAGGCGCACCCCGGTGATCGGCGAGTGGTCCCCGCCGGGCTGCGTGATCGTGAACGTGGTGAGGTCGCTGGGGCTGACGAGGTCGAGGGACGCGCCGACCGCGCCGGCGAACGGCGTCTGCCACGCCGTGGCCGAGGTCACCGTCGGTCGCCGCCCAGCCGGCCGCGCCGGCGACCCCGGTCAGGCGGTCCGTGGCGCGGGGTCCGTCGATGCCGAGGAGGTCGGCGAGCACGTCGTCGCTCGCCCGCTGGTCGAGGCGGACGGTGATCGCCGGATCGAAGGTCCGCCCCGCGGGCAGGTCGATGTCGCGCCTGAGCGTCGGCTCCGGATCGGCGCGCCAACGGTCGGTGGGCCGCGTGCGCAGCCTGGTCAGCACGAACGACACCGGGGTGTCCGGGGCCGCGGCCAGCACGTCGGCGGCATCGGCGGGCGGGCGCACGACCTCGACGGTCGGGCCGAGACCGGTGTCGATCTCGGCGAAGCCGACGGCGGCGAGCGCCGGTCCGAGGACGGCGGTCGGCGACGCCACGTCGAGGATCGTGATCGTGACGGTGCTGCGGTCCGTCGTCGGCGCGAGGTCGACGCGCTGGCCCGTCGGGCGTACAGCGACCGCTCGTCGAGATCGACGACGATCGGGCGCCCGGTCGTCGACGGCGACGCTGACGCGGGCGAGGTGGCGCTGGTCGGCCGCCCCGGTGGGCTGGACGAGGGTGAGGTGGTCGATCGGGGCGTCGACGTCGAGGCGGATCTGCTCGCCTCGTGGGTCGGCGCGGTCGCCGACGACCCACGCCGTCGTCGGATCGCCGTCGATCGCCATCACCGGGCGGTCCTCCGGCCGGTAGGCGAAGGGCTCGCCGTAGGCCGTGGCGTGGGCGCGCACCGGTCCCTCCTGCACGGCGACCGTGGCGGGCGCGCCGGTGGTGCCGAAGACGGGCAGGCGCTCGTCGGCCGGGTCGACGCGCAGCACGTCCGGCGCCGGATCGTCGTCCTCGGTGAGCCCGACGACGTCCTGCGAGCTGCGCCAGTGGTGGGCCCGGTCGCGGTTGGAGTCGGTGACGATCACGGTCGACGCGGCAGCCGTCACCGGCGCCACCTCGTCGGCGGCGAGCGAGCCGCTGTAGCGCACGAGCTCGCTGCCGTCGAGCAGGCCGGCGGCCGCCGCGTCCACGATGCCGTCGCCGCTGCCGACGAGCACCACGACGTCGTCCTTGGCCCGGATCACGGCGACGGGGTCGTCGACCGCGGCGAGCTCGACGGGCGGCACCGGCTGGCCGACCCGCGGGTCCGCGACCGCTCTGCTCGTCGGTCATCGGGATGTCGGGCCGGTTGACCGACCGGCTCGCCGTAGGGCACGGCGGACCCGACGCCGGGCACGTCGGCGAAGAGGTCGTGGACGAGCTCCGGTCGCGGGGTGCGGAAGCGGTCGAACGCCGCGTCGCCGGTCACCCAGATCGTGCCGGCGCCGAGCAGGCGGGCGACGGTGGCGATCGACGCCGGCTCGATCGTGCCCGACTGGAACCGGTCGTCGAGGGCGTACACGAGGTCCATCGCCGCTGCGCTGCCGAGGGGCAGGAGGTCGCGGGTGACGAGCGGCCGGTCGGTCAGGCCGGGGAGCGGGGGGTCGACGGTGTAGCCCCACCGGAAGGCGCCGAACTCCTGGCCCGGCAGCTGCAGCACCCGCCCCGCGGCGAGGTCGGCGTCGAGCGCGGCGACGGCGTCGGTCCATGCCGCCGGCACGTCCTGGTCGCGGTCGATCGCCGGGTCGACGAGCCGGCGGCCGGTCAGCGACGGCAGGTTGGCGATCGCCAGCAGCCCGACGGCGACCGCGGCCAGCGGCCGCCACGACCGGGACCGCGCGAACGGCAGGGAGCCGAGGGCGTCGACGAGGCAGGCGGCCCCCAGCGCGAGCCCGAGGACGAGGAGCGGCACGGCCCGGGTGCTCGAGCGCAGGGCGAGCGCGGCGCCGGACGTCCCGTCGCCGAGCAGGGCGTCCATCAACGGTGATGGGTCGTCGATCGGGTGGACGCCGACGCCGAGCAGGACGCCGGTGGCGACGAGCGACACGGCGAACGCGCCGGTGCGCCCAGCGCGTGGCCACGAGGCCGGCGAGGGCGACGAGGAGGAGGACGAACCCGGTCGCGATGAGGCGACCCGACACCATGTAGTCGCGCCCGGCGGTCGTCGTCGCGTCGTAGGCGTCGCGGATGTACGTCAGCCAGTACCCGAGGTTGCGCCAGACCTCCGTCGACGTCGACGTGAAGCTCACCGACTCGAGCGACTCCGAGTAGGCGAGCACGTCGGCGCCCTTGCGGCCCTGGATGGCGACCATCGTGATCCACCACGCCGACACGACGAGCGACAACCCGCCGATCGTCAGCGCCGTCGTCGTCGCCCGGCGCCACGTGATCAGCCGGCGCCCGGCGGCGAACGCCAGCCACAGCACCGGTCCCGGCGCGATCATCGCCAGGGCGGTCGGGTTGATCGACCCCGTCGTCACGACGACGAGGGCCGCCAGCGCGGCGTGGCGCCAGCGGGTCCGCGTCGCCGCCAGCGCCGTGAGACCGACGAGCCAGCCGAGGCCCGCCCACGGCAGCAGCATCGCCGACGTCCGTGACACGTACGGCAGGAGGTACGGCGTGAGCTGGTAGACGAGTGCGGCGGCGAGCGCGGCGAGCAGGCTCAGGCCGAGCCGGCGCGCCATCCACAGCACCCCTGTGCCGGCGACCAGGAACAGCGTGCCGATCCAGAGCCGCTGGGCCACCCAGTCGGGCAGCCCGATGCCGTCAGCGACCCAGTACCACGGGCCCTGCGGCCACAGGTAGGCGATCATCTGGTGCGGCACCCAGCCGGCGAACTGGCGGGCGTCGAACGTCCACGGGGCGTCGCTGATGAGGCGCCCGGGATCGAGGTACAGCGACAGCTTGGTGTCGGCCGGCATGCGGCCCGGCGAGGACAGGAGCGCGGGCACGTAGGCGAGGAGCGCGAGCACCGCCAGCGCCAACATCGTCCGCGCGCCGGCGCGACAGCGTGGCCATCAGGCGGCGCCGGCCGGCCCGTGTGCGGTCGACGTCCGCCGGCGCGACGAGCGCGCTCACGAGCACGCCGGCGAGCACGCACAGCACCGGCTCGACCGGGGCGCGGAAGCGGACCGTGCCGTAGGCGTAGGCGGCGGTGATCGTGACGCTGACGACCTGGGCGAGCAGCGGCAGCAGCCGGACCCCGCGGCCGGCGCAGCACCACGGCACCACCGATCGACGCCGCGAGCAGCGCGTAGTACATCCCCAGCCCGACGGCGGTGGAGGGCTTGTCGCGGTTCTCGATGGCGGCGAACTCGACGGTCTGGCCGGGGCGGAACAGCTCCCACTGGCGCAGCACGCGCGCCGCGACGACCCGTGGCACGTCGCCGAGGTGGTCCCGCGCGTAGTCGACGCCGACCTGCCGCCAGAACTGCGCCTTCTCGGCC
Organism: uncultured Acidimicrobiia bacterium; assembly: GCA_963750905.1. GTDB lineage: Bacteria > Actinomycetota > Acidimicrobiia > Acidimicrobiales > Ilumatobacteraceae > JALZMG01. The sequence goes on along the minus strand of CAVVSE010000017.1, from coordinate 54,394 downwards.
TCGTCGCCGGGCGGCTCGCCGATCTCCTGGCGGTAGCGCTCCTGGCAGGCGAAGCTCCAGAACCCGATCAGCCGGCCGGAGTACGTGTCGTCGCAGTTGGCGTACATGATCAGCTCGTTGCCGTTCGTGGACAGCGGCACGAACACGTCGAACGTGGTCAGGTTGCGGATCGTCCAGGGGGCGATCACGACGAGGCACGCGGCGCCCGCCAGGGCGAGCTGGCGGAGGCGGTCGGCGAGGGCCAGCGGGCGGCGCATCAGGATCCAGGGCGCGGCGAGCAGCGGGCCGAGCAGCAGGCCCTCACCTCGCGTCAGGGCGGCGAGCCCGACGAGGGCCCCGAGGGCGACGGCCAGCCACCACACCGGACGGTCCCACCAGACGTAGGCGACGAGGATGCAGGCCGTCGTCAGCAGCGCGAACAGCCCCTCCGGGAACAGCAGGCTGTCGATCAACCACAGGTTGGGGTACACCGCCGCGAGGCTGCCGGCCACGATCGCCGCGACGTGGCCGGCGAGGCGATCGGCCAGCAGCACCGTCAGCAGCACGACGCCCGAGCCGATCACGATCGACACGAACTTGTGGTCGACGTACGTGGTGCCGCCGATGCGCGAGCTCAACGAGAGCACCACCGGGTACAGCGGGCGCGTGCACGGCGCTGGCGATCTGGCGCTCGCCGTCGAGGAAGTTGTGCGGCTCGAGGAAGCCGCGCCCGGCCGCCAGCAGGTTGGCGGTGACGTGGTAGAAGAACGGGTCGCCGCCGTCGGTCTTGACCGGGGCGATCGTCAGCCAGGTGATCACCCGCACGAGCAGGCCGCCGGCGACGACGGTCGCCACCGCGAGCGGGTAGCCGTGGGCCGGCCAGCGTCCGATGCGGAGCGCGCCGCAGGGGCACGATCACGGCGGCCGTCAGCAGGACGCCGATCGCCGCGGCGATCGTCAGCGACCACGCCCATGCCGGCAGGGCCGGGGCGGTCAGCCGGAGCCCGGCCGGTCCGTCCACGACGGCCTCGACGTGCTGGCGGGCGATGGTGATGAAGGCGATGTCGCCCGTCAGCACGACGCCGGGCGCGACGACGGCGAGGCTGCGGGCGACGGGCCCGCGGGTCGGCCGCCGGCGCCGACGGCGAGGACGGTCGCCGTCGCGACGACGGCGTACAGCGTGCCGCGCAGCCAGGCGTCGCCGGCGTCGGTGACGAGGAGGGCCCGCGGCAGCACGATCGACCGCGAGGGCGAGGACCGCCGTGGCGAGGGCGGCGGCCCCGAGGCGGCGCCGCGGCGCGGCGGCCCACCCGGTCGTCCGCAGTGTCGCGACGGCGATGCCGCCGGCGACGGCGTCGAGGTGGGCGGGCCACCACGACAGGGCGCCGAACGGCGCGGTCGCGCCGCCGACGACGAGGACGGCGCGGACGACGAGCCCGACGGCAGCGAGGAGGGCGGCGCCGCGCAGCAGCGTCGACGGCGTGACCGCGGCGTCGCCGTCCGGCGTCCGCCGCAGGAGCCGTTCGGCGACCGGGACGAGCACGATCGTCACGGCGAGCACGGTCAGCACCGGTCCGATCCCGAGGCCGGGCACCGGCGCGCCTCGCGGGTCACGGAACAGCACGATCGACGCCAGCCAGGCTCGCCAGCTCGCCGTCGGGTGGACGACGACGGCGTCGATGACGACGACGGGGATCCACAGCGCGTAGAGCGGGAGCAGCCAGGTGACGAGGTGCCGGCGCCAGGACGCCGGCGGGCGCCCGGCGAGCAGTCGCCCGACGGCCGGGGCCACGCCGAGGGCCACGCCGAGGACGAGGAGCACGACGGCGGCGACATCGGCTCGCGCCAGCACGGCGCCACGCACCCCGGCGCCGAGCCCGCCGGTGGCGTCGGCGGCCCGGGCCGCGAGCATCGCCGCGCCGCACACCGCGGCGACGGCACCGGTGCGCACCAGCTCGCCGGAACGGTCCGTGGTGGCGTGCCCGTCGCCGAGGCGGGAGGCGGCCGGCTCCGTCGCCAGCGGGGGCGTGCTCACAACGGCCGGGAGTGTAGAGGACACCTCCCTCGGCGCACGGGCATCGCGGCTGCGCTGCAGCCCTCCGCCGGCGTTCCGGGGCGCACCGCTAACGTCGCCCGCCGTGCAGGCGCTCGAGCGGTCCCGGGCGAGCCGGGGCCAGCTGGCGCTCGTGGTCACCGGGGTCGTCGCGGCGGTCGCGGTCGCGCGCCGCCCAGCTCGCCGTCAAGTGGGACACCCCGCTGCTGCTCAACGACTCGCTGTGGTACAGCGCCGAAGCCGTCGTGCTCGCCGACGGGCGCGGCTTCATCGATCCGTTCTTCGGCGGCCCGAGCGCCGAGCACGGCCCGCTCACCCCGCTCGTGCTCACCGTCGTGAGCTGGGTCGACGCGCCGGTGCCGTGGCAGCGGGCCGTGATGACCGTGGTCGGGATCGCCACCGTCGTCGGCATCGCGCTCCTGGCCCGCCGCCTCGCCGGCTGGTGGGCGGCCGGCGTCGCGGCCTGGATCGCCGCGCTCGTACCCGAACCTGTGGATGAACGACGGGCTCGTCATGTCCGAGACGCTCGCCACCGGGCTCGTCGTCGTGGTGCTGTGGCTGGGGCTCGACATCGTCGACGCCGCCGCGCCGTGGTGGCGTGCGGCGGCGTGCGGCGTGGCGATCGGCCTCGCCGCGCTCGCCCGCAGCGAGTTGCTGCTGCTCCTGCCGTTCCTCGCGATCGTCGTGCTCTGGGCCCGCCGCCGCGAGGGCGGCCGCTGGCTCGCAGCCGTCGGGCTGCTCGTCGCCGGCACGGCGGTGCCGCTCCTGCCGTGGGTCGCGGCGAACCTCGTGCGCTTCGACCAGCCCGTGCTGCTCACCACGAACGACGGCACGACGCTGCTCGGCGCCAACTGCCCCGACAGCTTCGCCGGACCGGGCGTCGGCGGCTGGTCGCTGCGTGTGCGTGCTGGAGGCACCGGGCCCGCCGGGTGAGGATCCTGCCGCCCGCTCGGCCCGCCAGCGCCGCTCCGCCGTCCGCTACGCCACCGACCACGTCGAGCGGGTGCCGCTCGTCGTCGCGGCGCGGGTCGGGCGGATGGTGGACGTCGTCGGCGTGGGCAACATGGTCGACGGTGACGTCGGCGAGGAACGGCCGCGCTGGGCGGCGTGGGCGGGCATCGTGGCCTTCTGGGCGCTCGCCGTGCTGGCGATCGTCGGGCTCCTCCGGCTCCCGGTGGTCCCGCGCCGCGTGCTGCTCGTGCCGGTGGTGAGCGTCGCCGTCACGGCCATCGCGTTCTACGGCGGGCACCGCATCCGCGCCCCGGCCGAACCCGTCGTCGTCGTCGCCGCCGCCATCGGAGCGCTCACGGTCGCCGGGCGGCTGGCCCGGCGCGAGGACGCCGTCGTGACGTCGCCCACCGGCGCGACGATGCGCCGCCGCCAGCGCTGCTCGTCGCGATGGTCGTCGCCGTCGTCACGCTGTTGCGTCGTCGCCTGGTGGGTGTGGCCGGCGCTCACGCGGGACGACCGTCCGGACGTGTTGGTGCTCGCCGACGGAATGCTCGCCGGCGGCGAACGAGCCGTCGAGCTGCGGGTCCGCGAGGACGGCCGGACGGTGCGCTGGGCGCCGTTCGAGGCGACCTGGTGCGCGCACCCCGGGCAGCTGGCCGACCTCGTCGCCGGACTCGACCCGGCGCGCGTCGTCCTGGCGCCGGCGACGATCGACCCCGCCTGCCTCGCCGAGCTGGCGGTGGTCCTCCGCGGCCGCGATCCGGTGCTCGTGGCCCAGCCGGCTGCCGCCGGCGACCCGCGCAGTGCCCGCCGTCGCCGGGCTCGCTGCTGCTCGATCCGACCGTCCTCGTCGGGCTCCCGGGCGACGATCCGCGACGACCGTGCGAGTGGTGGGAGGCCTGCGACGGCGACGGCCGCATCGCCGTGCGGGAGCCGTCCGGGGAGCTGACGGCCGCCGGTCAGGAGCGGGTCGCGCGGATGCTCGTCGCCGCCCTCTGACCCGTCATCCGACCGGCGCGCACGTGCCGGTGGGCTGGTCGTAGCGACCGTCGCGCACCCACGAGCCGCTCGCCCACTCCTCGGGCGGCGCCGGCACGACGTCTGCGAAGCGGCTGGCCAGGGCGCCGGCGAGCCAGGCCCCGAAGTGCGCCGCGCCGGACGGGCACACGTGGGTGAGGTCGCGCTTGCGCTCCGGCGTGCCGTCGCCGTCGATGTCGAGGACCGCCGTGGGTCCCCACACCGCCGACGGGTCGAGGACGACGACGTGCGTGGGGTCGGCGGCGCTCATCGCCTCGGCCGTGGCCGTCATCGTGGCGACGCCGGCGTTCGTCGACTCGTCGGCGACGACCGGCGGTCGCACGACGACGAGCCGCGCGCCGTGGCCGACGACGAGGTCACGCAGCGACGGCAAGGAGCGTGGCCTGCTCGGTCGGGTCGAGCGTCGCGTCCCACACCGAGAGCTGCATGATGACCGTGTCGGCGCCGTCGTGCTCGAGCCGCACGCGCACCGCCTTGGCCATGTCGGTGTACTTGTCCGGGTTGCCCAGCCGGAGGCCGACGAAGGCCGCGTTGACGTCGATGTCGACGCCTGCGGAGGTGAGCGCGGCGTCGATGCCGGGCGCCATGTCCCAGGCGATGGAGTCGCCCGTCCAGACGGCGTGCTCGATCGGCGGGGAGCAGCGGCGGTGCGGTCGGCGGCGGTGTGGTCGGTGGTGGTGGTCGCGGCGGCATGGTCGTCGGGGCCGGCGCGGCCGCTGCCGCCGGTGCGGTCGCCGACGTCGCTGGCAGTGAGGCGCCGGCGCGGCGGGTGCGCCGCCGGTCGCGCCCGCTGTCGCTCGGGTGGCCGGTGACGCGTCGCGCCGGCGGCTCGTGGCGGTCGCGCGGTCGTCGCCGGGGCGGCCGCCGCCACCGAGGCCGGGTCGAAGGCGGCGATCTCGGTGGCCGGTGCCGGCAGCACGGCGAGGACGGTGGCGACGAGGAGGACGGCACCCGCCAGCGCCGGGACGGCAGCCCGGCCGCGGGTCCACGCGGCCCGTCGGCGCACCGGGTCCTCGACGAGCTGGAACGAGGCCACCGCGAACGCCACCGACACGGCCAGGCGCAGCACCAGCAACGCCGGCCCGGTGAGCCCGGTGCGCTCCGGTGACAGCACGACGTAGACGGGCCAGTGCCAGAGGTAGAGCCCGTAGGACACCACGCCGATCCACGCCAGCGGCCGGCACCCGAGCACCCGGGCGCCGGTCGCGCCGGGCGCGGTCGCGACGACGGCGACGACCAGCGCGCACAGTCCCGAGTGGACGGCCAGGCCGCCGCGGTAGAGCAGCGCCGAGCTGGCGCCGTCGACGGCGACCCACGACCACAGCACGAGGGCACCGACGACCACGACGAGCACGGTGGCATCGACCCGGGCGACCAGCCGGGCGACGAGGCGGCGGCACGGGCCGGTGGCGGCGAGCGCCCCGGCGAGCAGGGACGCGGCGCGGGTGTCGGTGCCCATGTACACCCGGGTCGGATCGCCCGGGCCGGCGAGCACCACCATCGTCACGAGCGACGCCACGATGCCGGCGACACACGTCGTGACGAGGGCTCGACTGGGGCGCGGCGCCCACCGCCACACGACGGCCAGCACGACCGGCCACACCAGGTAGAACTGCTCCTCGATCGCCAGGCTCCACAGGTGGTCGAACATCGAGGGCTGCTGGAACGACTGCCAGTAGCCGCCCGATTCGGCGATGGCGTGCCAGTTGGCGAGGTAGCCGAGGGCCCACGGGCCGTCGCGGCGCACGCTGTCGAGCTCGGCGGGAGAGCCGAAGGCCGCCACCCACGCGGCGACGACGGCGATGAGCGCCAGCAGGGCCGGGAGCAGGCGCCGGAACCGCCGACCCCAGAACGCCGTGAGGTGGATGCCGGCACCGTCAGCGTCACGCACCAGCAGCGTCGTGATGAGGAAGCCGGACAGGGCGAAGAACAGGTCGACGCCGAGGAACCCGCCCTGCAGGTAGCCGCCGTGGAACAGCAGCACGGCGACGACGGCCAGCGCCCGCAACCCGTCGAGGCCGCCGACGTGGCGCCAGGACGCCGGCCGCCGATCGAGCGTGGGCGGTGCGGCGACGCGGTGCTCGGCATCGACGATGGCCACGGGGACCCGAGGCTAACCCTGGTGGTGCGTCGCCGGACAGGACCGTCGCCCGCCGGGCGACGCCGGCTGCCTACGGTGGGGCGCCGTGCCGGGACCCGGAGCGTCGATCGAGGAACTGGCCGGCGACCTCGTCGCGCGCGGCGTACGGCGGGTCCACGTGCTGGCGTGGCGCGACCTCGACGACCCCGACGCGGGCGGTTCCGAGCTCCACGCCGACGAGTTCATGCGGCGATGGGCCGACGCCGGCCTCGAGATCCTCCACCGCACGTCCGCGGCCCGCCGGTTGCCGCCGACGGCGCGTCGCCACGGCTACCGCGTGGTGCGCCGCGGGAGCCGGTACTCGGTGTTCCCACGGGCGGCGGTGAGCGAGCTGAGCGGGCGGATGGGCCGGTCCGACGCGATGGTCGAGGTGTGGAACGGGGTGCCGTGGTTCACCCCGCTGTGGTACCGGCGGCCCGGCATCGTCGTGCTGCACCACGTCCACGGCCCGATGTGGGACCAGATCATGCCGCCGCCGCTGGCGCACGCCGGCCGCCTGCTGGAGGCCCGTGTGGCGCCGCCGTTCTACCGTCGCACCAGGACGGTCACGCCGTCGGCGGCCACGCGCGACGAGCTGCTCGGCCTCGGGTTCGCCCCGGACAAGGTCACCGCCGTCGACAACGGGACCGACCCGTACTTCTCGCCGGGCGCCGAGCGCTGGCCCGAGCCGACGGTGGTGGCGGTCGCGCGGCTGGCGCCGGTGAAGCGGCACGAGCTGTTGCTGGACGCGGTGGCGGCGGCGCGGGCGATCGTGCCGGGGGCCCGCCTGCGGATCATCGGTGACGGACCGTTGCGTCCCGAGCTGGAGGCGTGGATCCGCGACCACGACGCCGCCGGGTGGGCGACCTTGCTCGGCCACGTCACCCGCGGCCAGCTCCGTGACGAGTACCGCCGAGCGTGGGTCGTGGGGAGCGCCTCGCTCGCCGAGGGGTGGGGCCTCTCGCTGACCGAGGGCGCGGCGTGCGGAACCCCGGCCGTGGCCACCGACATCAGCGGTCACCGGTGCTCCGTCGTGGCCGGCGTGACCGGCCTGCTGGCGGCGGAGGACGACCTCGGCCCGGCGCTCGCCGCCGTGCTCGGCGACGACGACCTGCGGGCCCGCCTCGGTGCCGCCGCCCTCGCCCGGGCTCGCACGCTGACCTGGGAGGCCAGCGCGCGCGGCGTGCTCGAGGTGCTCCACGAGGTCGTCGCGGCGCGTCGCTCGCGGCGGGCTCCTGCACGGCCATGATCCGGTCGGTCGGGCAGCCGATCGGTAGCCTGCCCGTGATCATGGTCGAGCTGCGCACCATCGTCGTGCTGCCCACGTACAACGAGCGCGACAACGTCGCCACCCTGCTCGGCGCCTTGCGCCGGATCGTCCCGCACGCCGACATCCTCGTCGTCGACGACAACAGCCCCGACGGCACCGCTGGCGTCGTGGAGGAGCTGGCGGCCGAGCTCGGGCAGGTCAAGCTGCTGCGCCGGCCCGGCAAGCAGGGGCTCGGCAGCGCGTACCGCGAGGGCTTCGCCGTGGCCCTCGACGAGGGCTACGACGTCGTCGTGTCGATGGACGTCGACATGTCCCACGACCCCGCGGCCGTCCCCGACCTGCTCGCCCTGATCGCCACCGGTTGCGACGCCGTGATCGGCTCCCGCTACGTCCCGGGCGGGGCGACGGTGGACTGGCCGCTCCACCGCCGGCTGCTCTCACGCTGGGGGAACCGCTACACGTCCCTGGTCCTCGGCCTGCAGGTGCGCGACTGCACGTCCGGCTACCGGGCGTACCGGGCCAGCGCGCTGCGGCGGATCGCCCCGGAGACCACGACGGCCGAGGGCTACGCCTTCCTCACCGAGCTCGTCCGCCGTCTCGTGCGAGCCGGCGGGCGGGTGATGGAGACGCCGATCGTCTTCCGGGATCGGCGCTTCGGCGAGTCCAAGATGTCGGGACGCATCGTCGTGGAGTCGATGCTGCTCGTCACCCGCTGGGGTGTCCGCGACCTCGTCGCCCGCCAGAGCCGCGCCGCCCAGCGCTGAGCCTCAGGGGATCGCGCCGTACACGCCGTAGAGCGCGGTCAGCCCGGCCAGCCCGGCGCCGCACGTCACGAGCATGAGGTCCCAGAGCGCCCGGTCGCGCCGCGGCCACCAGGCGGCGGCGCTGATGAACAGCGGGAACGCCGTGAACAGGAACCGCGGCCGGGCCGTCACGGTCGCCGGGAGCAGCATGAGCACGACGACGATGGCGATGTAGGCGACCATCGGCCACGGCAGGCGCTTGCGGTAGAGGCACCACAGGCCGAGCAGGAGGGCCGCCATCGACGCCGCGGTGAGGGCGTCGGTCGGGGAGGCGAAGGGGTGGGTGAAGAAGCTCAACGTGTTGCTGAGCGCGGTCGCGCCGAAGCTCGTCCCCTCGCGCCAGGCCTCGCGCTGGACGCGGAACCACGGCCACGCCTCGCCGGCATGGGCGTTGAGGTACAGCTGGAACGCGACGAACCCGATCGGCGCCAGCACCGGCGCGATGAGCGACCGCCAGTCGCGGTCGCGCTTGATGGCGAGGAAGGCGGCGACGGCGCACGCCGCCACGAGGGCGATGCCGTTCGGGCGCGTGGCCGTGGCCAGCGCCGCCGTGACACCGGCCAGCACCCAGCGCTCGTCCATGAGGAACCACAGGCACAGTGCGGCGAGGACGATCAGCAGGGCCTCGGCGTAGGCGTAGGAGAGCACGAACGAGCCGGGGAAGACGGCGAACAGCACCATCGCCCGCTCGGCGACGTCGTTGTCGTACAGGCGCCGGGCGAGGTGGCCGACGAGGATCATCCCGGTGACCCCGAGGACGACGTTGATGCCGAGGGCGGCGATCGAGTCGCCGCCCGGGAGCACGAAGTCGACGACCCGCACGAGGCCCGGGTAGAGCGGGAAGAACGCGGCGCGCGCCTCGTCCTGGAGGAACGTGACGTCGGGCGGGATCGCGCGCGGGTAGCCGTGGCGGACGATCTCCAGGTACCAGCGGGCGTCCCACTGCGTGAAGACGCCGCTCACCAGGCTGAGCGGGGAGCCGGGGCTCGGTTCGAGGTTCTCGCCGGCGTCCACCGTCAACTGGGACGCGCGCACCCCCGCGCCGACGAGCATGCACAGGCGCGACACGACGAAGGCGGCGACGCCGATGACGACGGCCTGGTTCCACGTCCGTCCAGGCAGCGTGATCGGCGCCGTCACGTCGTGATCGCGACCGCGTGGCCGCGGCCGTGGCGACCGGCTCGTCGGGCGGCGGCTCGTCGAACCCGTTCGTCGAGCTGACCGCCGGCGCCTCCGCGGTCGCGTCGGAGGTCGTGGGTGGTCGGACGCCGGTCCTGGCGCCGGCGGGCGGGTCGGTCATCACCATCGGTGCATCGGGAGGATCTTGCGGTGCGGTCCGAACGCCGGTGCGCGTCGCCCAGCCAGCCCCAACAACCGGATGACCCGACCGCGCAGGCCACGGAACGGTTCGAGGAGCGAGAGCATACGGGCATCGTCGCCGCGGGGTTCGCCGGCCAGGTTGAACGCCACCATGTTGGGGATGTGGTAGTCCCCGACGGGCACGGCGTCGTCGTCGCCGCACACCGGCCCGAGCACGGACCCGACGGTCCACGGCCCGATGCCGCGCACCAGGCCGAGGAGGTCGGCGAGCTCCTCCACGGGCCGCGCGGCCCAGTCCCACAGGCGGTCGGCGATGCGCCCGACCTCGGCCAGGGCGCGGGCCCGCTTGGCCTCGATGCCGAGCGGGTGGAACCACCACGCCGGGCGACCGGCGAGGCGGTCGGGGCGGGGCGGCAGGAGCAACCCGTGCGGCCCGGGTGCCGGCTCCCCGAGCTCCCGGCACAGCGCCGACCACTGGCGCTTCGCCTCGCCGCTCGTGATGCGCTGCTCGAGGATCGTCGGGAGCAGCGCGCCGTACAGGTCGCCGCTGGTCCCGGTGCGCACGCCCTGGAAGCGGTGGGCGGCGAGCGTGACGAGCGGGTGGACGGCGGGGACGGCGGGCGGCAGGCGCTCGGCCCCGGTCATCGCCACGGTGGCGGCGCTCGCCCACGACGCTCCCGGTCCCCACGCCGTGACGTCGAGGGGGCCACGCGACCAGTCCAGGCGCACCTCGGCGGGGCCGTCGGGCGTCCAGCAGGCCCGCACGAACGAGCCGTCGTCGAGGCGCGTCGTCGGGTCGAAGCGACCGTGGCGGTACCAACCGAGCGTGCGTGGCAGGTCGAGGGGCACGATCGTCGGCGGCACCCCCGACGGGGTGCGGCGCACGTCGGTCGGCATCGCAGCGGAACGTACCAGTCGGGACCGGCGACGCCGCGGACGCCGCGGACGGGCCGCGGACCTGAGGTCCCGGACGGCGCCGGGAGGCGGCCAGTTCGGCGCCCGGGGCGCCGAGCGGCCACGATCGACCCCATATGAGCGCCATCGAGATCTCCCGCCCGCAGCCGGGCGTCGTGCAGGTGACCATGAACCGGCCGGCCAAGCTGAACGCCCTGACGGCGGAGCTCGTCACCGACCTCCACGGGGCCCTCGACGACATCGCCATCGATCCCGACGCCCGCGTGGTCGTGCTGACCGGCGCCGGCCGCGGCTTCTGTGCCGGCCTCGACCTCGGTGGCTTCGGCACGCCGCCGAACACCGAGCACCTCGGCCCGACCCAACGCGGCTTCGCGGTGCAGCGCCTGATCGCCAACGTGATCCCGCACCTGCGCTCGCTGCCGCAGCCGGTGATCGCCGCCGTCAACGGTCCGGCGGCGGGTGGCGGCTTCGCGTTCGTCCTCGGCTCCGACGTGCGCCTCGCGGCCCGCTCCGCCAAGTTCAACGCGGCGTTCATCCGGATCGGGCTGTCGGCCTGCGACATCGGCACGTCGTGGCTGCTGCCGCGCCTGGTCGGCGCGGCCCGGGCGCAGGAGCTGATGGTCACCGGGCGCATCTTCGACGCCGAGGAGGCGTACCGCATCGGCCTCGTCGTCGACCTCGTGGACGACGACGCGCTGCTCGACACCGCCTACGCCAAGGCCGCCGAGATCATGCGCAACACGCCGTTCGGCGTCGCCCTCACCAAGGAGGGCATGTGGTCGGCGCTGGAGATCCCCGGGATGCAGCAGGCGATCGACCTCGAGAACCGCCAGCAGATCATGGCCAGCGCGACGCAGGACCACCGCGAGGCCATGCAGGCGTTCCTGGAGCGCCGCGACCCGACCTACACGAACAGCTGAGACCAGCTTCTGACGACACTTCGGTGGGCTGACGCCGACGAAGTGTCGTCAGAAACGTCAGATCCGCTCGAGGGCCTCGCCGTCGAAGATCGGGGTGACGGCGTGGGCGGCCTCGTCGGCGGCGAGCTCGTCGTCGCGCGGGCGATCCAGCGGCCCGGACGCGGCGGCCACGATGGCCGGCAGCAGCCGGGCGTCGCTCGTCGTGTTCAGGAACACCCGCTCGTCGGACAGCACGAAGCGCACGGCGCGCGCCAGCGCGTCGCCATCCTCCAGCGGCTGGTACCAGCTGAACCGCGGACCCTCGTGGTCGGCCGGCCAGCGCCGCCGGGCGACGGCCTTGATCGTCTGGGCGGCCACACCGTCGGTCGCGCAACGCTCGAGCAGCGCCTCGACGTCCCCGCGGTAGGTGGGATCCGCCAGCAGCGAGTGGTTGTACGGGAACAGCACCGACGCGAACGGGAAGCGCTCCAGTGATCGCAGGTGCATCCCGGCGATCCGCAGGCCGTGACCGGTCACTCCGATGGCACGTGTGAGCCCCTCCTCGCGCGCCTGGACCAGGGCCTCGACGGCCCCGCCCGGCCCATGGGCGACGTCCCACTCCGCGGGCTCGACGAGGTTGTGCAGCTGGACGAGGTCGACGTGGTCGACGTCCATGCGGGTGAGCGAGCGTTCGAGCTCGGCACGCGCCGCGTCACCCGTCCGGTGACCCGTCTTGGTGGCGAGGAAGACCTCGCCGCGATGGTCGGCGAGCCACGGCTGCAGGCGGTCCTCCGACGCGCCGTAGGACGCCGCGGTGTCGATGTGGTTGATGCCCCACCCGGCGACGGCGGCGAGCGTCGCATCGGCGCGCTCCTGGCTCATGCCGCCGAGGGCCGCGGCGCCGAAGATCACGCGGGTGGAGGTGTGGCCGGTCCGGCCGAAGGGCGCGGTGGGGAGCATGGTCCCGACCCTACGACCGCTGCTGGCTACCGTCGTACCGTGGCGCGAGCGGCGGACCGTGACGAGATGCTCCGTGCGATGCGGGCCGACCGCCACCTCGACCTGGAGGACCACGATCCGGCGGCGACGTTCGGGTGGGAGAAGGAGGCGGCCCAGACCGAGCTGGCGAGCGAGCTGCAGGCGGTCGCCGAGCTGCAGACGCGGCTCTTCGCCGAGCGCACGCGGGCGCTGCTCGTCGTGCTGCAGGCGATGGACGCCGGCGGCAAGGACGGCGTGATCCGCTCGGTGATGACCGGCATCAACCCGGCGGGCGTCGAGGTCAGCTCGTTCGGGGTGCCGAGCGAGGAGGAGCGCGCCCACGACTACCTCTGGCGCGTCCACCGCCGGGCACCCGAGCGCGGCCGCATCGGTGTGTTCAACCGCAGCCACTACGAGGACGTCCTCGTCGTGCGCGTCAAGGGCCTCGTGCCGAAGCCGCAGTGGCGGCGCCGCTACCGCCACATCCGGGAGCTCGAGCGCCTGCTCGTCGAGGAAGGCACGGCCATCGTCAAGCTGTTCCTCCACATCTCCGCCGAGGAGCAACGGCTGCGCATGCAGGACCGCATCGACAGCCCCGACGAGCGCTGGAAGTTCCGCGCCGGCGACCTCGACGACCGCGCCCTGTGGGACGACTACCAGCTGGCGTTCCGCGACGCCCTGCGCGCCACGTCGACGGATGGCGCGCCGTGGTTCGTCGTCCCCGCCGACCGCAAGTGGGTGCGCAACCTGGCCGTGGCGAGGATCCTGCGCGACGCGCTCGAGCGCCTCGACCCGCAGTACCCGCCGCCGGAGCCGGGCGTCGAGGGCCTCGTCGTCACGTAGCACCGCCGTCGCCGACCCGCCCGGCGGTGCCGCCTCCGGGTACCGTCCGGCGGGACGAAGGAGGGGTCATGGGGAGACTCGACGGCAAGGTCGCGATCGTCACCGGCGGTGCCGCGGGGGCAGGGCGGGGCGGAGGCGACGCTGTTCCGGTCCGAGGGCGCCGAGGTCGTCGTCACCGACGTGCTGCGCGCCGAGGGCGAGGTCCTGGCGAAGGAGATCGGGGCGACGTTCGTGCCCCACGACGTGCGCGCCGAGGAGGAGTGGGCCGAGGTCGTGCGCCAGACGCTCGACCGCCACGGGCGCATCGACGTGCTCGTCAACAACGCCGGGATCTTCCAGCGCGCCAAGATGCTCGACACGGACCTCGCCACCTACCGCCGGATCGTCGACGTCAACCAGGTCGGCGTCTTCCTCGGGATGAAGGCGGTCGCCCCGACGATGATCGACCAGGGTGCCGGGTCGATCGTGAACATCTCGTCGGTGGCCGGCCTGCGCGCCGCCGGCGGTGGGTTCGCCTACGGCGCGTCGAAGTTCGCCGTGACCGGCATGACGAAGTCGGCGGCCATGGAGCTCGCCCGCCACGGCGTGCGGGTGAACTCGATCCACCCCGGGATGATCGAGACCGACATGATGACCGAGGTCACCGGCGGCAACGCCGAGCGCCACGATCGCTTCGCCCGCTCCGTGCCGCTGCGCCGCCCCGCCGACCCGACCGAGGTCGCCCGGCTGGCCCTGTTCCTGGCCTCCGACGAGAGCAGCTACTGCACCGGCTCCGAGTTCGTCGTGGACGGCGGCCTGACGGCCACGTGATCCCCAGAGCGCTGCCGGGCCACGTGCGCCGCGTGCTCAGCGGCCGGGTCGAGTGCTCGACCGCGACGCGGCGTGTGACCCGTCGCACGCTCGCATCCGAGTGTTTCGTGCATCCGAGGGTTCGGTGCGGGGCCCACCTGCACCAAACACTCGGATGGCTCGTCGGCGGGCGATGTCGCTGGTGACACCCGGCCGTGAGCTCGTGACCCACTGGGTCCCGGACGCTCCTGAGGTGAACGGCCCTGAGCATCACCACTTGACGTTTTGTACAGTGCTTCGGCGATGGGCGTGATGGTGCCGACGACGGTCGATGATGTCGTCGCCGCGCTCGGCGCGCACCCCGACGCCCTGCTGCTGGCCGGCGGCACCGACCTGATGGTCGAGATCAACGAGCGCCACCGCCCGCTGGCGGGCGACGAGACCGTGGTGTCCGTCGGGCGCGTGCCCGAGCTGCGGGCGTGGGTCCACGACCCGGCGTCGGCGTCGGTCCGTCTCGGCGCAGGCGTCACCTACGCCGAGCTCGCCGCGCCGCCGCTGGCCGACCTGCTGCCGGCGCTGGCCCAGGCCGCCCGCACCGTCGGGTCACCGCAGATCCGCAACGCGGCGACGATCGGCGGCAACCTCGGCACCTGCTCGCCGGCCGGCGACGGGCTGCCCGTGCTCGCCGCCCTCGACGCGACCGTCGAGCTGCGGGGCCCCGACGGCATCCGCACGATGCCGGTCGGCGAGTTCATGACCGGCGTCAAGCGGACGGCGCGCCGCCCCGGCGAGCTGATCACGGCGGTGACCGTCCCGCTGCTCGACGGCTGGCAGGGCTACGCCAAGGTCGGCGTGCGCAACGCGATGGTCATCGCCATCTGCGGTGCGTGCCTCGCCGTCGACGCCCCGTCGCGATCCGTGCGCATCGCCCTCGGCTCGGTCGCCCCGACCATCGTCCGGGCGCCCGACGCCGAGGCGTTCGCGGCGGGCGCCGTGGATTGGTCGGCGGGCCGCGTCGACGACGCCACCGTCACCCGCTTCGGTGAGCTGGCGGCCGCCGTCACGCGCCCGATCGACGACCACCGGGCCACCGCGGCGTACCGGCGGCGCGGCATCGAGGTGCTCGCCCGGCGCCTCCTCCGACGCGCCTTCCCCGCATCATGAGCGAGCAGTACCACCTCCACGTCAACGGCACCCGCCATCCGGTTGCCGACGCCTGGCTCGGCGAGAGCCTGCTCTACGTGCTGCGCGAACGGCTCGGCCTGTACGGCGCGAAGGGTGCGTGCGAGCAGGGCGAGTGCGGATCGTGCAGCGTGCTCGTCGACGGCGAGCTGCGTCTGCTCGTGCCTCGTGCTGGCGGCGACGGCATGCGACGTGCCGATCACGACCGTCGAGGGCCTGGCCGAGCCGGGCGCGCCGACCGACGTGCAGCGGGCCTTCGTCGACGCCGGCGCCGTGCAGTGCGGGTTCTGCACGCCGGGGCTCGTGATGGCCGCCCACGACCTGCTCGACCGGAACCCGGAGCCGACGCTCACCGAGATCCGCGAGGAGCTGTCGGGCAACATCTGCCGCTGCACGGGCTACGGCCGCCTCGTCGCGGCCGTCCAGCAGGTCGCGGTCGGCGCGGGCGGCGCGGTCGTGACGCTGCTCGACCTGATCAACGGATCGAGCATCGGCACCGGCCGGATCGGCGACTCGCCGGCGCGTCCCGACGGCGTCATCAAGGCCCAGGGCATGTTCGCGTTCTCGTCCGACCTCCCGATCGACGGGGCGGCGTGGGGCGCGACGCTGCGCTCGCCTCACCCCTACGCCCGCATCGTCGCCATCGACACGACGAAGGCCTGGGCGATCGCCGGCGTGGCCACGATCCTCACCGCCGCCGACGTGCCCGGGAAGCCGACGTACGGCCTGATCTCGTCGGACCAGCCGGTCTTCGCCGAGGGCGTCGTGCGCTACGTCGGCGAGCCGATCGCCGCGGTGGCCGCCGACCACCCCGAGACGTGCCGCCGCGCCGCTCGATGCGATCGAGGTCACCTACGAGGTGCTCGAGCCGCTGATCGACCCCGAGCGGGCGATCGACGGCAGCCACGAGCCGATCCACCCCGACGGCAACGTCTTCCGCCACCAGATGATCCGCTGCGGCGACCCGGACGCGACGGGCGACGTCGTCGTCGAGGGCACGTACGAGATCGGCATGCAGGACCAGGCGTTCCTCGGCCTCGAGGCGGCGGTGGCGATCCCCGACGACGACGGCCGCGGCGTCGAGCTGCACGTCGCCACGCAGTGGCTGCACGAGGACCGCAAGCAGATCGCCGCCTGCCTCGGCTTCCCCGAGGAGCGCGTCCGGCTCGTGCTCGGCGGTGTCGGCGGCGCGTTCGGCGCCCGCGAGGACATCAGCCTGCAGGTGCACACGTGCCTGCTCGCGCTGCGCCTCGGCGCGGCCGGTGCGGGTCGCGTACAGCCGTGCCGAGAGCTTCCTCGGCCACGTCCACCGCCATCCGGCGACGATCTGGATGCGCCACCACGCCACGGCGGCCGGCGAGATCGTCAAGATCGAGGCCCGCTTCGTGTTCGACGGCGGGGCCTACGCCTCGACGTCGTCGGCCGTGCTGCTGAACGGCATCACCCAGGCCCAGGGCCCGTACCGGTGCCCGAACGCCGTCGTCGAGGGCATCGCCGTGCGCACCAACCACCTGCCGTGCGGGGCGATGCGCGGCTTCGGGGTCGTGCAGGCGTGCTTCGCCCACGAGAGCCAGATGGACCGGCTCGCCGCGGCGTGCGGGCTGGATCCGCTCGAGGTGCGCCTGCGCAACGCCATGGAGACCGGCGACCGCCTGATCACCGGGCAGGTCGTCGAGAGCGTGGCGCCCGTCGCCCGCTGCATCCGCGAGACCGCCGCCCTGCCGATGCCGGACGTGGCGATCGGGGAGTCGCCCGACCGGCCGGCGACGATCGATCCGATGCGGCTGCCGGGCGGCGCCGGGCTGACCGCCGACGTCGGCCACGTGCGGCGCGGCGTCGGCTACGGCGTGGCGATCAAGAACCTCATGTACTCCGAGGGGTTCGACGACTACTCGACGGCTCGTTGCCAGCTCGCCGACGGCGTGGCGACGCTGAAGTTCGCCACGTCCGAGGTCGGCCAGGGCTTCGTGACGATCGCCCAGCAGATCGCCCGCACGGTGCTCGGCGTGGACGTCGTCGTGCTCGACACGATCGACACCCAGATCGGCTCCGCCGGCTCGACGTCGGCGTCGCGCCAGACGTGGATGAGCGGCGGCGCGGTCGACGGTGCCTGCCGGGCGGTGCGGGAGCGGCTGTTCGAGCACGTCGGGGCGGCCAACGGGATCGACCCGCTGCGGTTCGTCATCGACGGCACCGACGTCGTCGACTCGATGGGTGACCTGCGGATCCCGGTCGCCGACGCATCGGCGGGCGTGCACCTCGACCAGACCGTCGAGTACCACCACCGGCCGACCGAGGAGCTCGACGCCGACGGCCAGGGCAACTGCCACATGGCCTTCGCCTTCGTCGCCCACCGCGCCGTCGTCGACGTCGACCCCGAGCTCGGCCTCGTCAAGGTCGTCCAGGTGGCCACCGCGCAGGACGTCGGGCGGGCGCTGAACCCGCTGTCCGTGCTCGGGCAGATCGAGGGCGGCATCAGCCAGGGCCTCGGGCTGGCGGTGATGGAGGAGATCGTCCAGGTCGACGGGCGCATCCGCAACGCCAGCTTCACCGACTACCTGCTGCCGACGTTCCTCGACATGCCCGACGTCGTGGCGACGCTCGTCGAGGAGCCCGACCCGCAGGCCCCGCTCGGCGCCAAGGGCGTCGGCGAGCCGCCGTGCATCTCGGTGACCCCGGCCATCGCGGCGGCGATCCGCGACGCCCTGCGCCAGCACGACGGCGTCGGCAAGCCGATCACCCGGGTGCCCGTGCGCCCGAGCGACATCGTCTTCTGATGACTCGCTCGCTCCGAAGACTCCGGTCGCTCGTGTGCCTCGCTGCGCCTGGTCGGCGCCCGAGTGCTCCGTGCCGAACGCTCGACCTGACCATCCACGCTCGCTGCGGACGGGGGCCGAAGCGCTGACACGGAACCTGCTCTCGGTCGCCGTGGCCGTGCAACGCCGCCCGCCGGGCCCGTCTGGCGGGGCCCTGATCCGGCCGGTAGGTTCGGCGCCATGGCCGCGCCTGACCAGTCCGAGCGGGAGATCATGTCGTGGACGGACTTCGGGGTCGCGTCACGCGACGTCGCCCAGATGGTCGCCGACGACGGCTACGAGCCGGACATGGTGCTGGCGATCGCCCGCGGCGGGCTGCTGATCGGCGGTGCCATCGGCTACGCGCTGTCCGTGAAGAACGTGTACACGATGAACGTCGAGTTCTACACCGGCGTCGACGAGCGCCTCGAGGTCCCGCGCATCCTCCCGCCGGCACCCGACTTCGTCGACCTCCACGATGCCCGCATCCTGATCGTCGACGACGTCGCCGACACCGGCCACACGCTGCGCAGCGTGCAGCAGTTCTGCGAGGGCAAGGTCGCCGAGGTGCGCACCGGGGTGCTCTACGAGAAGTCGCACTCCGTCGTGCGCTGCGACTACGTGTGGAAGCGCACCGACCTGTGGATCAACTTCCCGTGGAGCGACAAGGAGCCCGTCGCCAAGCGGGCGTGGGCCGTCCGCGACGCCTGACGGGTCGTCCTGTCCGCGCGACAGAGCCGGATCGGGCCGATCCGCACTGACAGGACGGGGGGTCAGCCGCCGGGCGCCGGCAGCGGGCCGACGGTGATGCGGCGCATCTGCTCGCGCAGCACCTTGGGCGAGACGATCCCGAGCAGGCGACCGTCGCGCCAGACGGTGACCACCGGGCGCAGCGGGTTGAGGCGCGGGAGCACGGCGGCCAGCTCGTCGTCGGGGTCGGCACGGGCGAGGCGGTTGAACGGCGCCATCAGCGACGTCAGCATCGTCCACGGCCGCTGCTCGACCGGGACGGCCCACAGCTGGTCCTCGAGCACCAGCCCGTCGAGCGTGCCGTCGTCGCCGCGGACCGCCACCGCGCCGGCCTCCCCGAGGCGCTGCCGCTGCCAGATCATCGAGTCGGTGTCCATGTCCCGGCCGGCCTCGGCGATCCCGTACCACGTGAGCTGGCCGACGGTGATTCCCCCGAGGCGCTCGGCGACGTCGGCGTGGACGATCTCGGCGCGCGCGTTCATGGCGATGAACAGGCCGGTGAGGGCGAGGAAGATCCCGTTCGGGCGCTGCACGAGCACGATCCACAGCCCGAGCCCGCCGACCGCCCAGCCGATGACCCGCCCGGCGTGGCCCGCCTCGCGCATCGCCCGGTAGCGGTTGCCGTGGTGGCCCCAGCGCACGGCGCGCACGATCCGGCCGCCATCGAGCGGGGCGCCGGGCAGCAGGTTGAACACGGCGAGCAGGATGTTGACGGCGCCGATCCAGGCGACGACGCGAGCCAGCTCGAGCGGCGCGTCGAGCGCCAGCAGCGCGGCGCCGGCGCCGAGGCCGGCGACGCCGATCGCCAAGCTGGCGAGCGGGCCGGCCGCCGCGATCCAGCCCTCGGCGCGCGCCGTACGGGGCTCGCGCTCGAGGCGGGCCATGCCGCCGAGGGCCCACAGGTCGATGGAGGTCGTGGCGATGCCGTAGCGGCGGGCGACGTAGGCGTGGGCGGCCTCGTGGCCGGTGATCGAGGCGAAGAAGGCGAGGACCACGAACACCGCAGTGGCCACCCCGTTCGCCGGCGCCAGCATGACGCCGAGCAGCACCCCGACGAGCACCGCGCTCCAGTGCAGGCGGAGCGGGGCGCCGGCGAGGCGGCCCAGCGGGATCGACGTCGAGAACATCGGTACCGGAAAGGGTACCCACCGTCCGCTCGAGGCGTCGGTGAGGAAACGGTGAGGGACCGCCACACCGTCAGGCGAGGCGGCCGAGCACGACCGTCGCGCAGTTGCGCCCGCTGGCGCCCCAGATCCCGGCGCCGGGGAAGGTGGCCGCGCCGGTCAGGTAGAGGCCACGCACGGCGGTCTCGTAGCGGGTCAGCTCGGGATCGCGGCTGCGCAGGGCGGCGAGTGGCCCGCCGGCGAAGCTGGCGGCATGGCCGGCCGGCAGGTGGAAGTCGCGCTCGTAGACGTCGGGGGTCATCGCCCGCCAGTCGACGATCGACTCGAGGAACCCGGGCTCGCAGCGCGTCGCGAGCAGCTCGAGCCAGCGCCGCGGCTCGGGGGAGCCGGCCCAGCCCCCGGGGAGCGCGTACGGCGTGTGGAGGACCTCGACGCTGAGCACGTGGCGTCCCGGCGGCGCCATGCTGGGGTCGGCGAGCGACGGCACGTTGACGAGGAGGGCCGGCCGTTCGAGGACGCCACCCGTCGCCAGCATCGCCGCGGCGCGGTCCATCTCGGCGGCCGTCGGCGCCAGCGTGAACGTGGCCGAGAGGTCGAGCTCGGTGTCGCGCAGGCGAGGTTCGCGGTCCACGACGGCATCGATCTTCGACTCGTAGCCGGCCGCGCTCGTGGCGCCGCGCCACCGCGCGATCATCCCGGCCGCGATGTCGGGGGCGGGGGTCAGCCACTCCACGAACGTGCGGCGCGGATCGCACGCCGACACGACGATCGAGCAGTCGATCGACGTCCCGTCGGCCAGCGTCACGCCGGCGACGCGGTCGCCCTCACAGCGCACGGCGGTGACCGTCGCCTCGGTGCGGACCTCGCCGCCGCCGCGCACGACCGCCGCGGCGAGCGCCTCGGTCAGCGCGCCGCTGCCGCCCACGGGCCGGCCCACGCGCCCGACGTGGCGCATCGCGTACGTGAGCGCGCCGAGCCCGGTCCCGGGCATCTCCGGGCTCACGCCCCACACCATCGGCCCGAGCACGAGACCCGGCCCGACGAGGGCGTCGTGGGTGAAGTAGCGCCGCATGACGTCGGCGGCGCTGTGCCGGCTCCAGCGCAGGACGGTGGACACACCCGCCATGCGCCGGCGCATCGCGGCGCGGGTGAGGCTGGCCACCGAGGGCGGCTCGTTGGCCGCCTCGAGGATCAACCGGGCAGCCGGTCGCGCCGCCTGCAGGTAGCGCCGGTACCCCTCGACCTCGCCGGGGTAGGTCGCCGCCAGCCCGTCGAGCAGCCGCCCGACGTCGCGGTGGTGCTCCCACGGCGGGCCGCCCGACCACGCCGCCGCCGTCCCGCTGGGATCCATCTCGATGTACTGCAGCCCGTGTTCGGCGAGGGCGAGGTCACCCATGACGGGCGTGGTCCGGAACGTGTTGTGGTCGCAGTTGCAGATGTTGACGTGGGCGCCCGCGAACGGCTCGCTGGCCGCTGTGCCGCCGACGATCGGGCGGGCCTCCAGCACGAGCGTGCGCAGTCCGGCGCGGGCCAGGTACGCCGCCGTGACGAGCCCGTTGTGGCCGCCGCCGACGACGACGGCGTCGTGATCCGTGCCACCGCGCACCTCGATCGCCGTGCCGCCCGCCTCCCGCCGTGTCCTCACGCGACCCATCTTGGCCGCCCGGTAGCGTGCGCGCGTGCCCGCCGACCGCCAGCTCGCCCACCTGCGGGCGCCCGACATCGCCCGCTGCCTGCGCGCCGACAGCATCGTCGTCCAGCCCCTCGGTGCCGTCGAGCAGCACGGTCCGCACCTGCCGTTCAACACCGATCTGCTGATCGCCGAGCGGGTGGCCACGGCGGCCGTCGAGCGCGTCGGTGAGGACGTCGACGCCTGGCTGCTGCCGCCGCTGGCCTACACGAAGTCGAACGAGCACGCCTGGTCGCCCGGCACGATCTGGCTGTCGGCGTCGACCCTGCTCGCCGTGCTCGACGACCTCGGTCGCTGCATCGCGATGACCCCGGCGTGCCGGCTCGTGTTCCTCAACGGGCACGGGGGCAACAGCGCCCTCGTCAACGTTGCCAACCGCGAGCTGCGCCTCCACCACGGGCTGATGACGTTCCTCGCCCACCCCGGCCTGCCGCCGGACCAGGGCGGCCCGTCGCCGGCCGAGGAGCTCGGCATGGGCATCCACGGCGGCACGGACGAGACCTCGATCATGCTCCACCTGGCACCGGAGCTGGTCGACATGTCGACCGCCGTGCGCCGCGTCCCCGAGCACCTCGCCGGCAACCGCTACGTGCGCTTCGGCGGGGCGGTGTCGTTCGGTTGGCTGTCGAACGACTTCGGCGACGACGGCCACATCGGTGACCCGGTCGCGGCGACCGCCGAGCGCGGGGCAGCGCTGTTCGCCGGTGCCGTCGACGCGTTCTGCGCCGCCCTGGGAGAGGTCGCGGCCTTCCAGTACCGCCCGTGACCGCTCCGGCCGGCGCTGTGGATCCGCAGGCGCTGCGGGTGGACGGCGAGCGACTGTGGGCGCGGCTCGTCGAGCTCGGCGAGATCGGCGCCATCAAGGGTCCGAACGGCGAGGAGGGATGCGCCCGCCTCGCCCTCACCGATGCCGACCGCGCCGGCCGCGACCTCGTCGTCGGGTGGATGCGCGACCTCGGCCTCGACGTCGCTGTCGACGCCATCGGCAACGTCGTCGCCACCCGTCCCGGCACCGATGCGGCGGCCGCGCCGGTGCTGTGCGGGTCGCACGTCGACACCGTCGCCACCGGCGGGCGCTTCGACGGCAACCTCGGCGTGCTCGCCGGCCTGGAGGTCATCGAGACGCTCGCCCAGCACGGCATCGACACGGTGCACCCGATCGCCGTCGCCTTCTTCACCGACGAGGAGGGCTCGCGCTTCCCGCCGGACATGCTCGGCAGCCTCGTGTTCGTCGGTGGGATGGCCGTCGAGGAGGCCCTCGACGTCCGGGCCGTCGACGACGGCGCTCGGCTCGGCGACGAGCTGGCGCGCATCGGCTACGCCGGTCCGGTGCCGTGCCCGGCCGCCCGGCCGCCCCACGCCTACGTCGAGCTGCACATCGAGCAGGGTCCGATCCTCGAGGACGACGGGGTGACGATCGGGGTCGTCGAGGGCGTCCAGGGCATCTCCTGGACCGAGCTGACGATCGTCGGGCGCTCGGCGCACGCCGGCACGACGCCGATGCGGATGCGTCGCGACGCCGGCTACGTGGCCGCCGCCATCAGCACGTTCGCCCGCCAGCTGGCGGTCGAGATGGGCGGCGCCCAGGTCGCCACGGTGGGCCGCTTCGAGGTGCGCCCCGACCTCGTCAACGTCGTGCCGAGCGAGGCCGTGCTGACCGTGGACCTGCGCAACACCGACGACGTCGTGCTGCAGGAGGCCGAGCGTCGCCTGTTCGCCGAGGTCGACCGGCTCGCCGCGGCCGAGGGCGTGACGGCGACCGCGCGGTCGCTGGCCCGTTTCGAGCCGGTGGACTTCGACGCCGCGACGGTCGACCTCGTCGAGGCGACGGCGCAGCGCCTCGGCCACTCGACGCGCCGCCTGCCGAGCGGGGCCGGCCACGACGCCCAGATGCTGGCGCGCATCTGCCCGGCGGCGATGATCTTCACGCCGAGCGTGGGCGGGCCTGTCCCACAACATCGCCGAGCACACCCACCCGGCCGACGTCGCGGCGGGTGCCGACGTCCTGCTGCAGACGCTGCTCGAGCTGGCCGTCCCGGTGACCTGACGGAGCGCGGTCGGACGGCCGGACCGCCAACTTTCAGACGTGGCGGCCAGATCCTGGCCGTGTGGTCTGAAAGTTGGACGAGACTGTCGGTCGACGAGGGGCGCGGTGATGGCGCAAGACGTTCGACGACGGGTACCGGGGGCCGTTCGCGACGCTCGTCGATGCGGCGCCCGGTGCCGAGGTGTATCCGGCCGACGCCTTCCGGACCGAGTGGGGGCCGGTGTTCCACCGGGGCCGGCTCACGGACGGCACGCGTGCTGGTGCTCGGCCAGGATCCGGCCACGCACGAGGCGATCTGCCGGCGCATCCTCGTCGGCGAGGCGGGGCAGCGAGTCCAGGGCTTCCTCGCCAAGCTCGGGATCACGACGAGCTACGTCCTCGTCAACACGTTCCTGTACTCCGTGTTCGGGCAGGGCCGCGGCGCCCGCCACGTCGACGACGAGGGCATCGTCGCCTACCGCCACCGCTGGCTCGACG
The DNA here is from genome assembly GCA_963750905.1 of uncultured Acidimicrobiia bacterium. Taxonomy (GTDB): domain Bacteria; phylum Actinomycetota; class Acidimicrobiia; order Acidimicrobiales; family Ilumatobacteraceae; genus JALZMG01. The sequence continues at coordinate 30,372 of CAVVSE010000017.1, read as the reverse complement.
CGGTGGCGCGACGCAGCCCGCTGGAGGCGATCGTCACGATCGGCGGGCTCGCGGAGCACGCCCACGACGTCTGGCGGGCGACGCCCGGGGGCGCGGCGTGCGCGGCGGCCCACGTGGCGATGATCCATCCGACCTACCCGGAGTCGGCGAGCGCCAGCGGCACGAGCACCAAGGCCGCGGCGATGGCGCGCCTGTGCGCCTCGTGGAACGCCGCCCTCGCCGCGCTGGCGCCCGTCATCACGCCGGACGTGCCGGTCGACGCCGGTGCCCTACGGCGCCGCGATCACCACCGGCGACCTGGCACCGATCCCGTCGCGGGACCTGCCCGCCGGGATCCCGGCGTGGATGCGGTCGCTCGACGCCTGGGCGGCCCGCACGGGCGGCGATGCCCAGGTCGAGCGCTCGACGATCACCGTGACGGTGCCACGCGCGGCCCGCACCTGGCCGGCGATCTGACGCTCAGCAGACCGGGACGCCGCGTCGCCAGACGCGGCGTTGCGGTGCGCCCGTCGCGATGGCCTCGCGCACGGATGTCGCCGGCACCGCGATCAGGTCCGCCGCGGCGCCGACGGCGATGCCGGCGGCCGGGCGGCCCGTCGCTGCCGCCGACCACGACGTGACCGCCGACCACGCCTCGTCGGGCAGGAGGTGGGCGGCCAGCACCGTGAGCGCGGCCGTCTCGAACGGGCAGGCCCGACCCATCGGGTTGAACGGGTCCTGCAGGTTGTCGGCGCCGGCGGCGACCGTCACGCCGGCGTCGAGCAGGACGCGCACCGCCGTCAGGCCGCGGGGCATCGCCTGCTGGTAGTCGCGACCCTGGAGGTAGAGGTTGGTCGCCGGCAGGGCGACGACGGCGACGCCGGCGGCGGCCACGAGCTCGGCGGTCGCCTGCTGCTGCGCCACCGGCTGCATGCCGAGGCTGACGCAGTGGCTGGCCGTGACGGCGTGCGGGAAGCCCGTCGCGGCCACGAGCTCGGCCAGCTCGGCCAACCCGCCGACGGAGGGGTCGAGCGTCTCGTCGGTGTGCAGGTCGACGGGCAGGCCGTGCTCCGCTGCGATGTCGAGGTACACCTCCGTCGCCGGCCGCGTCGACGCGTCGAGGTGCGGGCAGCCGCCGACGACGTCGGCGCCGGCCGCCAGGGCGTCGCGCAGCAGGCCCCGCTGGGCGTCGCCCGCCGGCCCGACGACCGGCCAGCCGCACAGCGCGACGACCTCGACGTCGATCACGTCGGCCACCCGGCTGCGCACCTCGACGAGCGCCTCGATGCTGCGCAGGCCGTGGTCGAGGGTCGTGTCGGCGTGGGTGCGCACGGCCGTGTAGCCGTTGCGGGCCAGCAGCCGGGCGGCGCGCTCGGCGCGCTCGACGGTGTCGGCGACGTCGAGCGTGGGGCGGGCGGCCACCATCGCCTCGATCGCCCCGAGCAGGTCGCCGGTGCGGTTCGTCAGGCGCTCCGACAGGAAGGCCTTGTCGAGGTGGGCGTGGGGCTCGACGGCGGCCCGCAGCAGCACGTGGCCGGCGAGGTCGACGACGTCGTCGCCCGTCCTCGGCGAGGCCCTGCCCGACGGCGGCGATCGTCGTGCCGGCCAGCCGCACGTCCGTCGTCGCACCGTCGATCAGCGTCGCCCTGCAGCACCGTCGTCCGTCCGGGTTCGCCCATCCGGCGAAACTACCCACTGGTACGCTCGCGGCCCATGCCAACCCCTCCGCTCCAGCTCGGAGCGTTCTTCTTCGGCGGGGTCGAGATGGACGACGCCGGTGCCGGCCCCCCGGCACCGATGGATCGGCGCTGCACGAACGAGCAGATGTGGAAGGCGACGACCGACTACGTGAGCTCGGCGCTGGAAGCCGAGCGCCTCGGCTACGACTCGTTCTGGACGACCGAGCACCACTTCCAGCACGAGGGCTACGAGGTCGTGCCCGAACGGCATCCAGCTGTCGACCTGGATCGCCGCCCGCACGCAGCGGCTGCGCCTCGGGACGATGTTCAACGTCGTGCCGCAGTGGAACCCGCTGCGCCTCGCCGAGGACTTCTCGACGCTGCACAACCTGTCGGGCGGGCGGGCATCCTCGGTGTCGGCCGCGGCACGGTGCCACGCGAGGTGCTGCACCTCAACGACAAGGGCGTCTCGATCGGCTCCCACGACAACCCGGACCAGGCCGCCGACGACGACCGCAACCGGCGCGTCTTCGAGGAGTCGATGGAGATCGTCCGGATGGCCCTCGCCGAGGAGTCGTTCTCCTACCACGGCGAGTTCTTCGACCTGCCGGTGCCCGGCATCCCCGACCGCGGCAGCACGGTGCAGACGCTGAGCCTCGTGCCGCGCCCGCTGTACCCGTACGAGATCTGGCAGGCCGTCACGAGCCCGCCCACGCTGCAGTACGTGCCCGTCGTCGGCCACGGCGCGGTGTTCTGGAACCAGCACCACGCGTTCATCAAGCGCTTCTGGGACACCTACGGCGAGCGCTACGCGGCGACCCACGACGGCCACGAGCTGGCCGCCGCACGAGCAGCGGATGCTCGTGCTCGCCGTGCGCATCGAGGACACCCACGAGAAGGCGATCGAGACGGCGACCCCGGGCCACGACGAGTTCTGGAAGTTCCTCGGCCCCTACGGCTGGAGCCGCGGCTACATGGGCGAGGACGGCAAGCCGGCGCAAGCCGGGCCTGATCCCGACGCTCGCCGAGTCGATCGAGAACAAGACGATCGTCGTCGGCACGCCCGCCGAGGTCGCCGAGGGCGTCGCCTTCTACCGCGACCTCCTCGGCCTGCAGCACCTGACGATCTTCCCGCACCTGCTCGGCGACCCCTACAAGAAGGCCGACGAGCAGATGGCCCGCTTCATCGACGAGGTCGTCCCGCTGCTCTGACGCGGCGGGTCGCTCAGCGGTCGGCGGGGGCGAGCAGGTACGCGACGAGGGCGTCGAGCTCCTCGGGAGCCACGGGCAACGTCGGCATCAGGACGTCGCGGTTCGGGACCACCGGGCGAGATGAACGACTGCGGGGCGAGGACCGAGAGCCGGACGTACTCGGCGGCGGACGTCCCCGCGATCCGCGACGCGGCGAACGAGGCGACGTCGTCGAGCGGCGGCCCGACCTCCACCGGCGCGGCGGAGTCGGGGCCGTCGTGACAGGTCGCGCAGCCCTTGTTCTGGAACAGCGCGGCGCCGTCGGCGCGCTCGCGGGCGCCGCCGCGCCGCCGCCCCGGTCGAGCGTCAGCAGCCCGGCGCCGGCCGCCAGGGCGCCGGCCGCGAGCAGCACGAACGGGCGCCCGATCACGCCGGCAGCGGGTGCCGGCGCCGGGCGATCGTGCCCCGGCCGAGGTCGACGAGGCCGAGCCCGGCGAGCACGGCGGCGACGGCGAACAGCGGCACGGTCCAGGGCGAGGAGCCGTCGCCGGTCGTGCCGGCCGGCGCTCCCACCGACCTGCAGCGTCCCGAGCTCCTGCACGCCGAGGACCTGGTCGACGGCCCAGCGGTAGCTGCCGTCGGCCGGGATCTCGACCGTCGCCACGTGGTGGCCGACGGCGCCCTGCGGGACCGCGGCGAAGCGGGTGTCGACGCCGGCTGGCGTCGGTGACGATGATCGCCGCGTCCGGCATCGACACCGGCGTGCGGCCGTGCTGGCGGATCGTGAACCCGACCTCGAACGGCTCGCCGGCGACCGGCGCCGCGGCCAGCGGGTCGAGCGTCGTCACCGCCCACCCGCCGGCGCCGGCGGGCGTGGCCACCGCGAGGGTGGCGATCGTGAGCACGGTGGCGGCGAGCAGCTTCCTCATGCCCGTCCGACACCGCCGGCGCCGACGCCGGTTCCCGGACCCGGACCGTCCGTGTGATCCGGCCCGATCGGGCCGGATCACACTGACAGGACGACGATCAGGCCCGCTGCAGCGTGCCGTCGGCGACGAGGCGTCGACCTCGCCGGGTGTCGTGCCGAGCCAGTCGGCGAGCACCTCGACGTCGTGCTGGCCACGGCGCGGCGCCGGGCCGCGCACGCCGGACGTCGCGGCCGAGAAGCGGTACGGCATGCGGATGACGCCGCGGTGCCCGCCGGCGTGGTCGTCGACGTGCTCGACGACCTGCCCGGCGCGCAGCGACGGCGAGTCGAGCAGCGTCGACGCGTCGCGACGTCGGCCCAGGCGATGTTGGCGGCGTCGAGGGCGGCGAGGAGGTCGCGGCGGTCGGTGAACGAGCGCATCCACGACCGCCATCGCCTCCTGGCGGGCCGCCGCCTTCGTCGGGATGTCGGCATCCGGCGCCGTGCCGTCGTCGAGGCCGTGGGTGCGCGACAGGACGCGCCACAGGTGCCGCGGCTGGCTGGCGACGAGGATCGGGGCCGCCGGTCGCGTCCCACGCGTAGCCGCGCGAGTCCGACGGCTCGGTGATCGCCGTCGATGGCGTCGCTCGACGTGGTCGTCGGTCGCGACCAGGGCCTCGAGCATGCTCATGTCGATGTGCTGGCCGGCGCCGGTCCGCGCCCGCATCGTCAGCGCGGCGAGCACCGCCACCGACGTGTGGAGGGCGGCGATCTCGTCGGCGAACGACACCGTGTAGTCCGTCGACCGGCCGCCCGTCGGCCGCCGCCTGGCGGGCGAGCAGGCCCGGACTCGGCGTGGATCACCGGCGCGTAGGCGGCGCGCGCCGACTCCGGCGACGTGCGCCCGAAGCCGGACACCGACGCCATGACGAGACCGGGGTTGGCGGCCGCGAGGTCGGCGTAGCCGAGGCCGGCGCGGTCGAGGATCCCGGGGCGGAAGTTCTCGACCACGACGTCGGCCCGCTCGGCCAGCCGCCGCAGCAGCGCCACGCCGGCGGGCGACTTGAGGTCGACGCCGATGCCGCGCTTGCCGGCGTTCATGTGCGTGAAGACCCCGGTGAGCCCGGCGGTCGCCGGCCCGAAGCGGTTCGTGACGTCGCCGTTCGGCCACTCGACCTTGACGACGTCGGCGCCGAGGTCGGCCAGGATGCGCCCGACGAGCGGCCCGGCGATGGCCTGCGAGAGGTCGAGCACGCGGTGCCCGGTCAGGGGTCCGTCCATCGCCCGAGGGTAGCGACGGTCGTCACGCCCCCCCCTGTCAGCCGCGTCGGCCCGACGGGCCGCTCCCGTGCTCACAAGGAGCGCCTTGTCAGGCCGCCGCGACGGCCTCGTCGATCACGTCGTACAGCTGGGCCGCCAGCTGGGCGCCCGTCGCGGTGTCGGCCTCGATGACGAGGTAGGCGCCGTAGCCGTCGTCCAGATCGAGCCACGGGACGCTGCCGTAGGCGCCCGGATCGCTGATCCGCCCGCTGGCCCGTCGACCCACCAGCCCATGCCGTACCCGGCGCCGCCACCGGCGTGCCGTCGTACGCCGCACCGATCCGATCGGCGTGCAGGCGGTCGAGGGCGGCCGGCGACAGCACCTGCTCGTCGCCGCAGCGGCCGCCGCGCAGGTGCATCAGCAGCAGGGCGGCGTAGTCGCCGGGCGTCACGTACGCGCCACCCTCCATGTTCGGGTTGCTCGTCGGCTGCAACGTCGACGGGTCGCCGTCGAACGCCGTCGGGTAGTCGAACCCGTCCGGCCCGAACTGTGTGAAGTGGTTGTTGTACGCGAGCGTCTCGAGCCCGCACGGCTCCACGTAGATCTCGTCGATCAATTCGGCCCACGACTTCCCGGAGCCACCTCGGCGACGGCACCGGCGACCTGCCACTGGCGCCGCCGTACCGGAACTCCGTGTCGGGGGCGACGATGTCGGCGTCGTCGGCGGGCGTCGTGAAGATGGCGCGGGCGCAGTCCTGCAACGAGCCGGCGGGGAGGAACTGGCAGACATAGGGCGTGTAGCCCGGGTCCGGGAGCAGGCCGACGAGGCCGGAGCTGTTGGAGACGAGCTGGGCCGGCGTGACGGCCGGGTTGCCGGCCCCCACGGCGCGACGGCGGGACCGGGGCGTCGATGTCGAGCAGGCCGTCGTCCTGCAGGCGCAGCAGCACGCCGGCCGTGATCATCTTGCTCGACGAGGCGACGAGGGAGATCCGATCCGGCCCGAACTCGCCCCAGTAGTCCTCGTGGACGATCCCGTCGTCGCGATCGACGACGACCAAGCCGCGCCCTCGAGGCCGTGCTCGTCGACGAACACCTGGACGATCGGCGCGACGGCGGAGAAGTCGTCCTCGCCCGACGGAGCGGTCGTCGTCGTCGTCGCGGGCGTCGTGGGCGGCCACGGTCGCCGGCGCGTTGGTGACACCGTTGACGCGCCGCGTGGCGACCGTCGACGTCGACACCACGCCCGTGCTCGACGCCTTTGACGCGCGACGTCCGGTCGTCGTCGTCGGAGCAGGCGACGACCAGGAGGGCGAGCAGCGCCGCCGGGAAGCACGCGCGCGCGACGTGTCCCATGCGGCGCACCGTAAACGGCCGCTGTTGCTCAGGCCGCCTGGCACACGGGGCACCAGTAGAGCTTGCGGGCGGCCAGCTCCTGCATCGCGACCGGCGTGCCGCAGATCCGGCACGGCAGGCCGGTCCGGCGGTACACGTAGTGGGCGTCCTCGCGCCGGGCCGGGCCCGTGCGGCCGGTCCGGTCCGACCGCTCGGTCGTGACGATCCGGCCCGAGCGCAGCCCGGCCCGCATCAGCGCCACCAGGTCGGTCCACAGCGGCGGCCAGCGGGACTCGTCGAGCAGGCGCCCGGGCAGGTACGGGTCGATGCGGTGGCGGAACAGGATCTCGGCCCGGTACACGTTGCCGATCCCGGCGACGACGGCCTGGTCCATCAGCAGCCCGGCGATCGGCGCCCGGCTGCGGGCGATGCGGGCGAACGCCCGCGCGCCGTCGGGCCGCGGCCGCAGCGGGTCGGGCCCGAGGCGGGCGTGGATGGCGTCGACCTCGGACGGGCTGAGCACCTCGCACGCCGTCGGGCCGCGCAGGTCGCTCCACCCCGACGTCGGCGACCCAGCGCATGCGCACCGCGCCGACGGGCGGCGGCGGCTCGCCGTCACCGGCCGCGACCTTGCCGAACAGGCCGAGGTGGACGTGGACGATCCGGTCGCCGAACGCCGCGAAGAGGTGCTTGCCGTGGGCGCGTGACGGTGTCGAGCACGCGCCCGTCGACGAGCGCGGCGTCGGCGAAGCGGCCCTGCGGGCTGCTGACGTGGACCGGCACGGCCGGCGAAGCGGGCGCGCTGCGCGCGCGCCAGCCGGTGGAGCGTGTGGCCCTCGGGCATCGGTCAGATCCCGGCGGCGCGCGCCGACGCGCGCCCGGGGTCGGCCGCCGCGGCGAACGTGCCGCGTCGGCTCGACGACGATGGCGTGGGCGTGGCCGAAGCCGGAGTCGAACGCCGGTGCCGCCGCGACGTCGTGGCCGCGCGCCGCCGAGCCCGGTCCGCCACGCGTCCGGCGCGTGGCCCTCGACCACGACCGTCGGGGCCCGCCGCTCGTCCACGTGTCGAAGCCGGTCGCCGCGCCCCGTAGCGCCCAGCGCGGCGCGGCGATGGCGTCGGCGACGCCCTGCCCGCCGGCGAACAGCCGTGCCGCGACCTGCAGCAGGATCTGCGGTTGGGCGTCGCCGCCCATCGTCCCGAACACCGCCGCCAGCTCGCCGTCGCGCGTCGCCATCGCCGGGCACAGCGTGTGCGGCGGCCGTCGTCCCGGCGCCAGCTCGGCGGGGTGCCCCGGCCGCAGGCTGAAGCCGAGGCCGCGGTTGTGGATGTTGATCCCGGTCGTCGGCTCGACCAGCCACGAGCCGAAGCCCGGAGGCGTTGGACTGGATCAGGCTGACGGCCATCCCCGTCGCGTCGGCGGTGCACAGGTACGTGGTGTCACCGGGCGCGGTCGGCGACCGGCCGCCGCCCGGCCCGCTCGAGGTCGACGAGGTCGGCGCGGCCCTCGATCGCGGCGACGAGCGCGGCCCCGTCGGCGCCCTCGTGGAGGACGTCGGGCCGGTCGAAGCCCGCCGTCGCCGCCGCCTCGACGAGGAGGTGGGCCCACGCCGGCGTCGTCGGGATCCGGCGGGACGCCGATCGCGTCGGCGAGGCGCGGCCGCGCCGAGGAACAGGTAGCCCTGCGAGTTCGGGCCGATCGTGGCCAGCTCGACGCCCCACGCGCGTGGCCGCAGCGGCGTCGACCCAGTCGGCCTGGACGGTGGCCAGGTCGGCCTCGCGTGAAGCAGCCGTCGCCGAGGGCCAGCAGCCCCTCGCCGAACGCGCCGCCGTAGAACGCCTCGCGCCCGCCGCCGACGATCGCCTGCAGCGTGAGCGCGACGCCCGGGCCGGCGCACCGGCGCGCCCGGCGCCGTCGCCTGCTCGGCGAGCTCGGCGAAGCGCTCGCGCGGCCGCGTCGTCGAGCAGCGCCGAGCGACCGCACGAGCAGCGGGCTGGCCGGGAAGCCGGACGCCGCCAGGCGCACGGCCGGCGCCAGGATCGTCGCCGAGGTCGAGGCGAGCCGAAGCGCTCGTGGAGCAGCATCCACCCGTCGACGCACGCCGGGCACGGTCGCGGCGCGGATGTCGTGGCGCATCGGCATCGTCGCGTGGCCCTCGGCCCGCAGCGCGGCGGCGTCGGCGCCGGAGCCGGCCCGGCCGGTGGCGTTGAGCCCGACGAGCTCGCCGTCGGGCGTGCGCACGAGGGCGAAGAGGTCGCCGCCGAGACCGCACAGGTGCGGCGCGGTGACGGCGATCGCGGCGTTGGCGGCGATCGCCGCGTCGACGGCGTTGCCGCCGCGCGCGAAGACCTCCATGGCCGCCTGCGTGGCCAGCTGGTCGGCCGTCGCCGCCACCGCCCGAGGGCCCGGGTGGGCGAGGCGGGCACGAGCTGGACCATCGGCCGGACGCTACCGGCGCCCGACCCGGCCGCGACGGCCGGCCGCCACGGCCCGATCCACGCGGCGGCGGCGTCCGGACTGCAGTGGCATGCTCGGGCCCCGATGACCAGGACGCTGCCGCGCGCCGCGTGACGGTCGCACGCGCCGCTCGGCCGGCGGCTCGCCGTCGTCGCGATGGCGGTCGGCGGCGCGCGTCGTCGTCGTCGGCTCGTTCCTGCCGTGGGTGCGCACCGGCAGCCGCAGCCGCAACAGCTACGACCTGTTCCGCGTCGTCGGCGCGCCTCGGCTTCGCCCCCGACGGCCCGGCGGCGACGGCGCTGCGCTGGTGGCCGCTCGTGCCGCTGCTGGCCGTCGTCGCGCGTCGTCGCCGCTGGTGGGGCTGGGCGCGCGCCGGCGGCGTGCTCGGCGTCGTCGCCGCCGTCTACGCCGGCGGGGTCGGCGCCGCCGTCGCGGCCGCCCCGGCGACGGCGAGCTGCTCGACGTCGGCGCCGGGCCGGCGCTGACGCCGTCGGCGGGCGTCGTGCTGCTCGTCGGCTCGGTGGCCGCCGTCGTCGTCGGCGTCGGGACGCGCCCGCGTCGCCGTCACCGCCACTGACCTCGCGCGGCTGAGCACGTCGCGCAGCACCGCCGGGACGGTCGGTCATGATGCCGTCGACGCCGAGGTCGAGCAGGCGGTCCATCTCGGCCGGCGTCGTCGATCGTCCACACGTGGACCTCGACGCCGCGCCGGTGGCACGCCGGACGAACCGCTCGGTGACGACCGTGACGCCGCTGCATCGGACGGGCACCTGGGCGGCCAGCACGCCGGGCGCGGCGATGCCGATGAAGCGCAGCAGCGCCGAGCTCGACCGGTCCGGCGCTCGTGCACAGCTCGCGGCCCGAAGCGCCGCCGCAGCCGGCGCAGCCGGCGGTCGCTGAACGCGCCGACGCACACCCGGTCGAGGGCGCCGGCCGGCGCCAGCTCGTCGCCGAGCGGGCTCGACGACGCGCGTCGGTCTTGCAGTCGATGTTGATGCGGGCGTCCGGGCACGCGTCGAGCAGCTCGTCGAGCAGGGGGATCGGCTCGCGCCCGTCGACGCGGGCCGTGGCACCTCGCGCCACGGCAGCTCGTGGATGAGGCCGGGCCGGCCGCACGTCCGCGAGCAGGTCGTCGTCGTGGAAGGCGACGACGACGCCGTCGGCCGTCACGTGGACGTCGGTCTCGAGGTAGCGGTAGCCGAGGTCGACGGCGTGCTGGAACGCCGGCAGCGTGTTCTCCGGCGCCTCGCTGGCCCCGCCGCGGTGGGCGAACGGGATCGGTCCCGGCCAGTCGAAGAACGGGTGCCGCGGCCGAGAGGTCGGTGCCCACGGCCCGCAGTATGGTCGACCCATGAGCACGCGCAGATCGCAGTGCGGTCGCTGCCGCTCGCCGGCGAGCGCTTCACCGGCACCGAGTCGGCCGCCGTGACGTCGCCCTACGACGGCGCCGAGATCGGCCGGGTGCCGGTGTGCAGCGCCGGCCGACGTCGACCGGGCGGTCGCCGTCGCCAAGGCCGCGCTGGCCGCCGGGCCGCTGCCGCGCTGGAAGCGGGCCGAGGTCCTCGACACCGCGGCCCGCCTGCTCGCCGAGCGGCGCGACGAGTTCGCCCGGATCATCGCCGCCGAGGCGGCCAAGCCGCTCAAGACGGCGCGGGTCGAGGCCGAGCGGGCCGTCGAGACGTTCCGCTTCGCCGCCGCCGAGGCGCGCACGCTGGCCGGTGACGTGGTGCCGCTCGACGCCACGGCCAGCGGCGAGGGCAAGATCGGGTTCACGCTGCGCGTGCCGATCGGCGTCGTCGGGGCGATCAGCCCGTTCAACTTCCCGCTCAACCTCGTCGCCCACAAGCTGGCGCCGGCGATCGCCGCCGGCTGCCCGGTCGTGCTCAAGCCGGCCAGCCAGACGCCGTTCAGCGGCATCGCCCTCGCCGAGCTGCTGATCGACGACTGCGGGCTGCCGGCCGAGTGGCTGCACGTCGTCACCGGCGGCGGCTCGACGGTCGGCAACGCGCTCGTCGACCACGACGACATCGCCCTGATCACGTTCACCGGCTCGCCCGACGTCGGCTGGTCGATCCGCGGCCGGGCGCCGCGCAAGAAGGTCGGGCTCGAGCTCGGCAACAACGCGCCCGTCATCATCGAGGCCGACAGCGACTGGCAGTCGGCGGCGACGAAGATCCGCATCGCCGGGTTCTCCCACGCCGGGCAGAGCTGCATCTCGACGCAGCGCATCCTCGTCCACGCGCGACATCGCCGACGCCTTCACCGAGGCCCTCGTCAAGGAGGTCTCCTCGCTCGTCGTCGGCGATCCGATGGACGAGTCGACCGACGTCTCGGCGCTGATCTCGCCCGCCGAGCGCGACCGGGTGAAGGCGTGGGTCGACGAGGCCGTCGGCGCAGGGTGCCGCCGTCGCCCACGGCGGCGAGCTCGACGACGCACGGCGTGCTCGTCCCGACCGTGCTGACCGACGCCACGCCGGACATGAAGGTGTGCTCGCAGGAGGTCTTCGGGCCCGTCGTCGCGATCGCCGCCTACGACGACCTCGACGAGGCGCTGCGCCTGGCCAACGACACCCGCTACGGGCTGCAGGCGGCGATCTTCACCGCGACATCGGCGACGCGATCAAGGCCCTGCAGACGCTCGACTTCGGCGGCGTCCTCGTCAACGAGGTGCCGACGTGGCGCGCCGACCAGCAGCCCTACGGCGGGGTCCGCGACAGCGGCAACACGCGTGAGGGCCCGGCGTACTCGGTGCGCGAGATGACCGAGGTGCGCATGGTCGTGCTGTCGGGATGAGCCTGCGCTGGGGCGTCCTCGGCGCCCGATCGCAGAACCACCGGACCCGGCTGCGCCCGGCGTTTGGGCTCGCCGGGGCGCGCATCGTCAACGAGGCGTCGCGCCGCGGCGAGGACCTGTCGGCGTACGACGACGTGCTCGCCGACCCCGATGTCGACGCGGTCTACATCACGCTGCCGAACGCGATGCACGCGGCGTGGGCGCTGAAGGCGCTGACCGCCGGCAAGCACGTGCTGTGCGAGAAGCCGCTGACGATGTCGGCCGCCGACACCATCGCGCTGTACGAGACGGCGACGCGCCGTCGACCGGCACCTGGCCGAGGCGTTCATGTGGCCGCACCACCCACGCGCGCAGCGGCTGCGCGACCTCGTCGCGGCGGGCGACCTCGGCCCGTTGGTGGCCCACCAGGCGACGTTCACGTTCGCGCTCGACCGCCCGACCGACCACCGCTTCGACGCGCGTGGTGGCGGCGCCCTGCTCGACGGCGGGATCTACTGCCTCGGGCCGGCGCTGTGCCTGACCGACGCCGAGCCGGCCGAGGTGGCGGCGCGGGCCGCGCGCAACGCCGCGGGCGTCGACGTGGCGATGGACGGATGGGTCGCGCTCGGCCAGTGGGGCGCCTCGTTCACGGTGTCGATCGCGGCCCCGGGGCGGCGCAACCAGACGGTCATCGGGCGCGACGGCGTCGTCGTCGTGGACAACCACTTCCCCGGGCCCGAGCGCCCGGGCGCCTTGACGGTCGTGCGGGCCGACGGCTCGCGCGACGAGGTCGATCACCCCGGCGCCAACGCCTACGAGCGGATGGTCTCGGCGTTCGCCGCCGAGGCCGCCGGCGACGTCGAGCCGCGCTGGACGCCAGCCCAGTCGGTCCGCCTGGCCACCGTCGTCGACGCCCTCCGCGCGGCGACGTCCCGCATCTGACGACACTTCGTCGGCTTCCGGCCGACAAAGTCGTGTCAGAAGTGCGGAGGGCGGCCCCTACCGTCGGGCATGGACTGGTGGCAGGGACCGCTGCGGGAGCTCGTCGGCGGGCGCAGGGTGATCCTGGCCGGCGGTGTCGCCGCCGGTTGGACGCCGCTCGTCGGGCCGCTGCGCGAGGCCGGGGCGGGCGAGGTCCTCGTCGTGGCGTTGGAGCGGCGCGGGGCGGGGCCCCAGCCGGACTGCGCCGTCGTGGTCGACGAGGTGATCGACGCCCCTGGCGGACCGAACACGTTGTTGCGCGCCGGGTTGCGCAAGCTCGCCGACCCACCCGCGGCCGTCGTCACAGGCCGTCGACGAGTTCGACCCCGACCGTGACGCCGTGGTCTTCGGCGTGTTCCTCGGCGAGTCCCCGGTGTTCGCCGGGCGCCCCGTCGTCGCCCACCGGCGTCCGGCGTGGGTGGCCCTGGAGGACAAGACCCGGCTGGCCGACGTCCTCGGCCGAGCCGGTGTCACGGCGGCGCCGTCGACCGTCGTGCCGATCGCGGCGGCCGCCGCGGCCCGGCACCACCTCGACGCCGGCAGTGGGACGGTGTGGGCGGCCGACGCCACGCAGGGGTACCACGGGGCCGGTGCCCTCACGCGCTGGGTGACCGACGACGAGCGGGCCGCCGAGGTCACCGCCGAGCTGGCACCGCAGTGCCGCGACGTGCGGATCATGCCGTTCCTCGAGGGCGTGGCGACGTCCGTCCACGGCCTCGTCCTGCCCGACGGTGTCGCCGTCCTGCGCCCGGTCGAGCTGGTGACGCTGCGCCAGGGCCACGACCTGCGCTACAGCGGGTGCGCGACGTTCTGGGACCCGCCCGACGCGATCCGCGACGAGATGCGGACGCGCGGCGCGGGCGGTCGGCGACGTGCTGCGCGACGACGTCGACTTCCGGGGCGCGTTCACGCTCGACGGTGTGGCGACGGCGGACGGCTTCCGCCCGACCGAGCTGAACCCGCGCTTCGGCGCCGGCCTCTCGGTGATCACGCGTGGGCTCGACGGGATGCCGCTGCCGCTCGTGCTCGACCTCGTCGTCGCCGGCCGGCCGCCTGGCGATCGCCGCCGCCGACCTCGAGGCCGAGCTGCTCGCCGCCGCCGACGGCTCACGCAGCGGTGGGACGTGGCAGCTGCACGTCCCGACACCGAACGAGATCGATGACGGCCGCGCCTGCTTCGACGGGACCGACTGGCGCTGGGCCGCCGACGGCGAGCCGGCCGACGCCACGGTCGCCGTCGCCCAGGGGTTCGCCCGCGCCCAGTTCGATGGACCGCGCACCCCGGTCGGCCCGTCGGTGGGCCGGCGCGCGGTGGCGTTCTGGCGCTTCGCCGACCAGGCCCTCGGGACCGCGATCGGCCCCCTGACCGCCCCGCCTGACGTCGCCCGCACGCGTCTCTGACGCCCTTTGTCGGCCGCAGGCCGACAGATGAGCGTCAGAAGCGAGGGATCCGACTCAGATGGCGCGACCGGCGGCGGCCCAGTACTCGTCCTTGAGGTGGCGCTTGTAGAGCTTGCCGGTCGGGTGACGGGGGAGCTCGGCGCGGAAGTCGATGGTGCGTGGGCACTTGACGTCGGCGAGCTGGGCGCGGCAGAACGCGATCAGCTCCTTGGCCAGGGCGTCGGCGGCGGCGGCGTCGGCGGGCATGTCCACGGGCTGGACGACCGCCTTGACCTCCTCGCCGAAGTCGTCGTTGGGCACCCCGAAGACGGCCACGTCGACGACCTTGGGGTGGGTGACCAGGACGTTCTCGGCCTCCTGGGGGTAGATGTTCACGCCACCGGAGATGATCATGTACGCCTTGCGGTCGGTCAGGAACAGGAAGCCGTCAGCGTCGAGGTAGCCGACGTCGCCGAGCGTGCTCCAGCCCTTCGGGTGCCGCGAGCTCTTCGTCTTCTCGGCGTCGTTGTGGTACTCGAAGCTCGCCCCGCCCTCGAAGTAGATCGTCCCGCTCTCGCCCTGCGGCACCTCCTCGCCGTCCTCGCCGACGATGTGCACGACGCAGCCGATCGGCGCCCCGACGGTGCCGGGGTGGGCGAGCCACTGCTCGGGACCGGCATAGACGAACCCGTTGCCCTCGGTGCCCGCGTAGTACTCGTGGATCACCGGTCCGAACCACGCCATCATCTCCTGCTTGACCGGGACCGGGCACGGCGCGGCGGCGTGGATCACGCACTGCAGCGACGAGACGTCGTACTGCCCGCGGACGGCCGGGTCGAGCTTCAGCAGGCGCACGAACATCGTCGGCACGACCTGGCTGTGGGTGACGTGGTAGCGCTCGATCAGGGCCAGGTACTGCTCGGCGTCGAAGTGCTCCATCACGACGACCGTGCCGCCGAGGCCGATCACGCTCATCGTGAAGCGCAGCGGGGCGGCGTGGTACAGCGGGGCGGGGGAGAGGTAGATGGAGTCGGCCGACGCCCCGAACAGCAGCTGCAGCACGCCGACGACACCCGTCGGGTTCGTCTCCAGCGGCTCGGGGCGGAACTCGCGGGCGACGCCCTTCGGCATCCCGGTGGTGCCCGAGGAGTAGAGCATGTCGGTGCCCGCGATCAGCCCCGGCATCGGCTCGGGCGACTGTGCGGCGACGGCCGGCTCGTAGGCCTCGTAGCCCTCGATCGTGCCGTCGAGCATCAGCCGCACCGTCACGCCCGGCGTGTCCGGCACGATCTCGGCCGCCTGGTCGGCCTTGTACTGCGACGTGATGTAGACCTTCGCCTCGCAGTCGTTGAGGATGTAGGACAGCTCGCCGCTGGTGAGTCGTGACGAGCAGGCCGTGTAGATCGCCCCGGCGTAGTGGCAGCCCCACGCGACCTCGAGGTAGCGGGGGTGGTTCTCCATGCAGAACGCGACGTGGTCGCCCGGCTCCACGCCCGCCTCGCGCAGCAGGCGCGACAGGCGGTTGGCCGCGGCGTCGAGCTCGGCGAACGTGGTCACGGCGCCGGTGGACGCCATGACGATGGCGGGCTTGTCGGGCTGGGTCTCCACGAAGGCACCGGGGTACATGGTCCCGAACGTACCGGGCGTTACGTTCGGGCGATGGATCCCGGCGCCGCGCAGTTCGCGCGACTGCGGGACTTCGCCGGCCTGATGGCGGGGGACGCCGACGCGGTGCCGCTCGGCGCCGCCGCGCTGGCCATGTCGGCCATCCTCCGGTCACGGCCGACGGCCGCGGCGTACGGCGTGCTCGACGAGCTCGCCGCGAGCTGCCCGGCGCGGACGTTCGACGCCGTGCGGACCCACCTCTTCGACGAGCTCGGGTTCGCCGGTGACCACCAGGACTACGACCATCCCCGCAACTCGTTCCTCGACGTCGTGGTCGAGCGACGCCGGGGCCTGCCGATCCTGCTGGCCACGGTGTTCATCGAGGTCGCCGCGCGCCTCGGGGTGGGCGCCGTCGGCATCGGGATGCCGATGCACTTCCTCGTGCGCGCCGGCGACGACGACAACGCCTTCGTCGATCCGTTCACCGGCGCCGCCCTCGACCGTCTCGGCGCCCGCCGGCGCTTCGAGACGCTCGCCAACGGCCGCATGCGGTGGGACGACCGCCACCTCGAGCCGACCCCGGCCCGGCTCGTCGTCGTGCGGATGCTCGCCAACCTGCGCTCGTCGTACGAACGGCGCGCCGATCGCGTCGGCGTCGCCCTCGTCGCGATGATGCGCTCGTCGATCCCCGAGCTGGCGCCCACCGCGGGCGCCGAAGCGGCGCGCCTCGGCGCGGTGTTCAATTGAGGCCCGCCGAGGTCGCGAGCCAGGAGGATCGCGCCGGATGATCGACCGCGAGATCAAGCGCAGCCTCGGGCAGATGATCAAGGGCATCGAGGTCGTCGGCGCGGCCCACGGCGGCGAGTGGCGGGCCTACACCAGCCACTGGGTCAGCCAGGTCAGCTTCGAGGAGCCGATCGTCATCGCCAGCGCCTCGCCGAAGCACGACACCCACCCGCTGATGGTGGCGGCGGGGGAGTTCGCGGTCTCGATCCTGGCCGGCGACCAGATCGTCGAGGGCCAGTACTTCAGCTACCCGGGCCACAAGCTGCGCCGCGTCGCCACCGAGTACCTGACCGGCTGGCCCGGCGACCCGGCCGGCCCGCCCGTCGTCCCCAACGCCGTGGCCTGGCTGCGCTGCGCCACGTTCCACCGCATGCCGGTGGAGGACCACGAGCTCTTCTTCGCCCGCGTCGTCGACGTCGTGCCGGGCCGCCTGCGGGAGCCGCCGCTCCTCTACTCCAGCCGGCTCGGCTGGCGGGTGACGGGTGAGCGGGCGAGGGAGCCCGGCGTGAGCGTGCGCGACCAGCTCCTCGCGCGGGCCGGCGTGGACGGCGATCCGGAGGCCGACACCGAGACTTGACCCGCCGGTCAGGATTGGCGAGGTGCTCCCTACTCGCGGGTAGTTTGCGTCCCATGACCGTGACGGAGTCCGCTGCGACCACTGACGAGGCGCGGGTCGACGCGCTCGTCGACGAGCTGCTCGAGAAGTTCCCCCCGAAGTCCACCGACGCCGTGACGTTCCTCGGTGAGCAGTTCGACCGGGGCCTCGCGTGGGTCCACTTCCCCGAGGGCCTCGGCGGGCTCGGGCTCAACCCGAAGCTGCAGAAGAACATCAACGAGAAGGTCTTCGCAGCCGGTGGCCCGAACGCCGGCTACCGCAACCCGATCGGCTACGGCATGTGCGGCCCGACCGTCGCCGTGTGGGGGAGCGACGACCAGAAGCAGCGCTACCTGCGCCCGCTGTTCACGGGCGAGGAGATCTGGTGCCAGCTGTTCTCGGAGCCGGGCTCGGGGTCCGACTTCGCCGGCCTGTCGTCCCGTGGCGTGCGTGACGGTGACGAGTGGATCGTCAACGGGCAGAAGGTGTGGACGACGCTCGCCCACCTCGCCAAGTGGGGCCTGCTCGTCGTGCGCACCGACCCCGAGGCCGTCAAGCACGCCGGCCTGACCGCGTTCGTCGTCGACATGACCGACCCGACCGTCGACACCCGTCCGCTGCGTCAGATGACCGGCGAGGCCGAGTTCAACGAGGTCTACTTCACCGACACCCGGGTGCCCGACAGCGAGCGCCTCGGCGAGGTCGGCGACGGCTGGCGCGTGTCGCTCACGACGCTGATGAACGAGCGCGTGTCGATCGGCGGCTCGATCCCGCAGCGCGGCTCGGGCACGATCGCGCCCCTCGTCAAGGCGTTCAAGGACCTCTCGCCGGAGCGCCGCGAGGCCGAGCTCGACGAGGTCATGAAGCTGTGGATCCGGGCCGAGGTGCTGCGGCTCACGAACATCCGCGCCAACCAGAACCGCAAGATGGGTGACCCGGGCCCCGAGGGCTCGATCGGCAAGATGGCGTCGGCCGACCTGAACAAGGACATCTGGGCCAAGGTCATGAACGTGATGGGCGCCGACGGGATGCTCTACGGCAGCTACGAGATGAAGCGCCCCGACGTCGCCAGCGGCTTCGAGACGAACCAGAAGGCGTTCCTGCGCAGCCGGGCCAACTCGATCGAGGGCGGCACCACCGAGGTGATGAAGAACATCCTCGGCGAGCGCGTCCTCGGCCTGCCGGGTGACGTTCGTGTCGACCGTGACGTCGCGTGGAGCAAGGTCCCGCGCAACTGAGCTGCATGGCTCGCTCCGCTCGCGTGTCGGGACAAGGCCCGACCTGACCATCCACGCGCGCTGCGGACGGGGGCCGAAGCGGTCACGGAGGCAGGTGGCTCGCTCCGCTCGCGTGTCGGGACAAGGCCCGACCTGACCATCCACGCGCGCTGCGGACGGGGGCCGAAGCGGTCACGATGACGCGCTCGCCTCGGCCCGAAGGGCGCGGGCGCGGCTTCGTTAGGGTCCGGCCGTGGCCCCATCCGTGCGCTTCGGCGTCGCCCACGACTTCCGGTGCCCGCCCGGGAGCGACTACACGCTGCAGGACGTCTACGCCCAGACCATCGAGCAGGTCGCCCTGCTCGACCGGCTGGGCCTGGACCAGGTCTGGTTCAGCGAGCACCACTTCGTCGAGGACGGCTACCTGCCTTCGTTCGCACCGGTCGCCGGCGCCGTGGCCGCGGTGACGTCGCAGATGCGGATCTCGACGAACATCGCCATCGTCCCGTTCTCCCACCCGATCCGCCTCGCCGAGGACCTCGCCGTGCTCGACCAGCTGTCGGGCGGGCGCATGGAGTTCGGCGCCGGCCTCGGCTACGCGCCCCACGAGTTCAAGGCGTTCGGCTTCCCCGTGTCGCACCGCGTGTCGCGCACCGAGGAGTGCCTCGACGTCCTGCGCCTGGCGTGGTCCGGGGAGACGTTCAGCTACCACGGCAAGCGCTACGACTTCGACGACGTGCGCGTCTACCCCGACCCGGTGCAGCCCGGCGGACCGCCGCTGTGGCTGGCGATGTCGAGCGGTCCGAGCGTCGGGCGCGCCGTGCGCTTCGGCACCAACGTGCTGCCGCAGGGGCCCGTGTCGCTGCTCGACTCGTGGCGCGAGAAGACCGTCGCCGCCGGGGGTGACCCCGACGCCAGGCGCGTCGGCATCATCCGCAGCTTCCTCGTGACCGACGACCCGGAGCGCGACTGGCCGCCGCTGCGTGCCGCCGAGCGCTACCGCATGGCGGTGTACGGCGGGTTCTTCGAGGCGGCCGGGCTCGGCAACTCGGGCACGTTCAACGAGCTGGAGCGGATCACACAGCGCGTGTTCGTCGGCAACGTCGACGAGTGCGTGACGGAGCTGACGGCGTACGTCCGGCGCTACGGGCTGACCGACGTCGTCACGTGGGGCTCGGCGCCGGGCCTGCCACCTGCCGCCCTGACACCGTCGATGGAGCGCTTCGCCGCCGAGGTCGTGCCGCAGGTCCGCGCCGCCCTCGCCGCGACCTGACGCCGTCCCTCCATCTGGGCGGGATCTGTCTCTGGGCGGGATCCGTCCCGGAAGCCGGGACAACTCCCGCCCCAGGAACGATTCCCGCCCAGATCAGGGGACCGCCGCGACTACTCCTCGAGCGGGGCTGCTCGGGGTCCGAAGATGAACAGGCCGTCGGGGATCGCGGGGAGCGCCGGTTGCCAGTCCATCGCCAGCACCTGGTCGGGGCTACGGCGGCCGAAGCGGATGCGGGCGACCTCGAACGGGCTCGTCGCGAGGGTGTGCGCCGGCCCGTCGACCGCGGCCGTCGAGAGCTGCTCGGCGCCGACGTCGAACGTCAGCTGCACCGGCAGCTCGGTGCCCGTGAGCATGCGGGCCATCAGCAGGGCGTCCTCGTCGTCACGGTCGCCGGGCAGGTCGAGCGCGCCGCGGACGTCCTGGGCGTGCGTCAGCACGTCCATCACGACGACCCAGATGCTCGCCTGCGAGACGATCGGTTCGAACGGCTCGGCCGCGTCGGCCCACGCATCGAGCAGGGCGACGGCCGGGCCGTCGGCATGGCGACCGATCTGGTCGGCGACCTGCTCGTCGGTCGGCGGCCCCGTGAGCTTGCCGGCCATGCCGTCCTCGATGTTGCCGAGGAGGTGCGAGACGGCGCCGCGCACGGTCCACCCCGGGCACGCCGGCACGGCCGCGTCCCAGGCCTCCGGGGGCTGCTCGGCGAGCAGCGCCGACAGCTTCAGCCGTCCGACGCGGTAGTGGGCGCCGGCGTCCGCATCCATTGCCATCAGCCTGCCACAGGGCTCGCGGCTAGCGGGCGAGGGCGGCGAGCACGGCGCTGGCGCCGAGCCGGCGGTCCTCCATGCGCGGCCGGTCGCGCAGCGCGCCGCCGAGCAGCGCGGTGGCGGCCGTCTCGATGCCGACCTGCAGCTCGCGCAGGTTGCGCGGCGGCGGGAAGTACTCGTCCTCCTCGGTGACGGCGACGACCTCGACGCCGCGGGCCGGCGCGAGGTGGGCGATCACCTCCTCGACGAGCTCGTTCGGCGCCGACGCCCCGGCCGTCACGCCGACCGTGCGCGCCGTGGACGTGAGGTCGGCCGGTAGGTCACCGGCGTCGTTGACCCGGTGCACGGACAGGCATCCGGCCTCGCGCGCGAGCTTCTCGAGGGCGATCGTGTTGGAGGAGTTCGCCGAGCCGATGACGACGATGGCGTCGCAGCGCGTGGCCAGCTCCATCAGCGCCGACTGGCGGTTCGTGGTGGCGAAGCAGAGGTCGCTGCGCCCCGGCGCCCACACGTCGGGGAAGCGCTCGCGCACGGCGACCGCGACGCCCGACCAGTCGCGGTGCGACAGCGTGGTCTGGGCCAACAGGGCGACCGGTTCGGTGAAGTCCGGCAGCGCCGCCACCTCCTCCACCGACTCGACCCGGAAGATCGCCTCGGGCGCGACGGCCATCGTGCCGACGGCCTCCTCGTGCCCGTCGTGGCCCACGTAGACGATGCGGTAGCCCTTGCCGGCGCGCACGCGGACCTCGTGGTGGACCTTGGTGACGAGCGGGCACACCGAGTCGACGACGTAGCTGCCGCGGGCCTCGGCGGCGGCCACCACGTCGGGCGCCGATCCATGGGCCGAGAGCATGATCGGGGAGCCGGGCGCGACGTCGTCGATGTCGTCGACGAACACCACGCCCTGGGCCTGGAAGCGTTCGACGATGAGGCGGTTGTGGACGATCTCGTGGTAGCAGTAGACGGGCGGCGGGAAGCTGCGGACCATCCAGGCGAGGGCCTTGATCGCCATCTCCACGCCGGCGCAGAAGCCACGCGGCTCGGCCAGCAGGACCTGCTCGACGGTGTGCCCGGCGGCTCGCTCGACCATGTCCCGTCCACGCTAGCGAGCAGGTACCCACCGGTAGCCTGGTCCGGCCCTATGTCTGTGCCTCTCGTCGTCGCGGTCGCGCCCGGTTCGCCGGCCGACCTGGCCGGGCTCCGCCCCGGTGACGCCGTGACGCGCGTCAACGGCCGG
Organism: uncultured Acidimicrobiia bacterium; assembly: GCA_963750905.1. Taxonomy (GTDB): domain Bacteria; phylum Actinomycetota; class Acidimicrobiia; order Acidimicrobiales; family Ilumatobacteraceae; genus JALZMG01. The sequence continues at coordinate 8,953 of CAVVSE010000017.1, read as the reverse complement.
GTGCCGCGCGACGTCATCGAGTGGCGGCTGTGGTCGGACGAGGCCGTGGTCGGCCTGGAGATCGCCCGCAGCGGCCTCGAGCTCGAGCTCGACGTCGTCAAGCGCGCCGGCGAGCCGCTCGGCGCCGAGGTCTCGAGCGCCCTGTTCGACCGGGTCCGCACGTGCGACAACCACTGCGAGTTCTGCTTCATCTACCAGCTGCCCAAGGGGCTCCGGCGCAGCCTGTACCTCAAGGACGACGACTACCGCCTGAGCTTCCTGTACGGGAACTTCACGACGCTCACCCGGTTCACGGAGGCCGACCTCGAGCGCGTCGTGACCGAGGGCCTCTCACCGCTGCACGTCAGCATCCACTCGACCGATCCCGAGCTGCGGGCACGGATGCTGCGCAACCCGCGTGGGGCGACGAGCCTGCGCTGGCTGCGCGCCCTGCTCGACCACGGCATCGAGGTGCGCGGGCAGCTCGTGATCTGCCCCGGCGTCAACGACGGCGCCGCGCTCGACGACACGTTCGCCGGGATCCTCGACGAGTACCCGGAGCTGGCGTCGGTCGCGGTCGTGCCGCTCGGCATCTCGCGGTTCAACCCCGAAGCGAACATGCGCCGGCACACGCAGGGCGAGGCGGCGGCCGTCGTCGCCGCCGTCGAGGACTGGCAGGACGTGTACCGCGCCGCGCTCGGGCGCCGCCTCGTGCATGCCGCCGACGAGTACTACCTGATGGCCGGCCTCCCGTTCCCCGACGCAACGTCGTACGAGGGCTTCACGATGCACGAGGACGGCATCGGCATGGCCCGCACGTTCGAGCTCGAGTTCACCGGCGCCACCGAGGACGCGACCGGGGTGCGGCGCGGGTTCTTCGCCGCCGTCGACGCTCCGGCATCGTCCTGCGCCACGACGTTGCCGCCGAACCCGGCGGCGTACACCGGCCTGCGGTCCGCTCCGCCGACGTCCGCGGTGACGCTGCGGCCACGCCGTTCGGCGCCGATCGGCATCCTGTCCGGCGAGCTCGGGGCACGGGTCGTCGCCCCGCTCGTGGCCGGGCGCGACGACGTGCGCGTCATCCCCGTCGGCAACGAGTTCTTCGGCGGCAACACCGGGGTCACCGGCCTGATGACCGGCGCCGACCTGACGAGGGTGCTGAACGCCGAGCCCGCCGGCCACCGCTACCTGCTGCCCGACGTCTGCCTGTCCGACGACGGCCGGTTCCTCGACGGGGGCACCGTGACCGACCTGCCGCGGCCGGTCGAGGTCGTGGCGACCGACGGACACGCCCTGCGCCGCGCTTTGGAGACTCATGAGTGACCTGCCCACCGTCGTCGTCGTCGGACGGCCCAACGTCGGCAAGTCGACGCTGTTCAACCGCATCATCGGGGAGCAGGCAGCGATCGTCGAGGACCGTCCGGGCGTGACCCGCGACCGCAAGTCGCTCGACGCCGAGTGGCTCGGCGTGCCGTTCCGCGTCATCGACACCGGCGGCTGGATGCCGGGCGGGTCCGACCTCGAGGCCAAGGTCAGCCGCCAGGTCGAGGCGGCCGTCCGCGGCGCCGACATCGTGCTGTTCGTCGTCGACGCGGCCGTCGGGATGACCGACGACGACGAGGCGATCGCCGCCTGGCTGCGGCGCGGCACCCACGACGTCGTCGTCGTCGCCAACAAGACCGACAACGACCGCCGCGAGGACGAGCGCTGGGAGTTCCTGGCGCTCGGGCTCGGCGAGCCGTACCCGGTGAGCGCCCTCCACGGGCGTCGTGCCGGCGACCTGCTCGACGTCGTCATCGCCAAGTTCCCGCCGACCGCCTCAGCCCGCGACGGTGACCGCGATGGCGACGGTGAGGGAGAGCCGGGCGACGAGCTCCAGCTCGAGGAAGCGCCGTGGTCGCCGGACGAGCCGCGGCCGCCGCGCGTGGCGATCGTCGGGCGTCCCAACGTCGGCAAGTCGACGCTGTTCAACCGGTTGGTGGGGGAGGACCGCTCGGTCGTCCACGACCTGGCGGGCACCACGCGCGACTCCATCGACACGCTCGTCGAGACCGAGGACGGACCGATCGTGTTCGTCGACACGGCGGGCATGCGCCGGCGCTCGCGGATCGACGACTCGGCCGAGTACTACTCGCTGGTGCGGGCCCTGCGCTCGATCGACGACGCCGACATCGCGCTGCTCGTGATCGACGCCACCGAGGGCGTGACGGGGCAGGACCAGCGGCTGGCCGAGCGCATCGACGCCGCCGGGTGCCCGATCCTGCTGCTGCTCAACAAGTGGGAGCTGATCGACGACCCCGACGACCGGCTGGCGATCCTCGGCGAGCTGTCGCGGAAGCTGGCGTTCATCGGCGAGGCGCCTGTCCTGAAGGTCTCGGCGCTGACCGGCAAGGGCGTGCACAAGCTGCGGCCGGTGCTGCAGGACGCGATCGGCCAGTACCACCGCCGCGTGCCGACGCGCGACGTCAACCGGGTCATCGCCGAGGCGCAGCAGCGCTCGCCCGCGGCCGGCGGCGCCAAGGTCCTGTACGCCGTGCAGGGCGCCACCGACCCGCCGACGTTCACGCTGTTCGCCAACCGGGAGATCCCGCACACGTACCTGCGGTACCTGGAGCGCTCGATCCGCGAGGCGTTCGGGTTCGGTTCCACGCCGCTCAAGCTGCGAGTGAGGAAGCGGGACGGCTGACGATGCCCTGGTGCGAGGACTGCGAGAAGTACTGGGCCCCCTCGGCGATGACGCCGGAGGGCGAGTGCCCGGAGTGCGGCGCCGACCTGGAGGCGCCGGAGCCCGTCGGCAGCGGTGCCGGCGACGACGAGGAGGGCGCACCGTGGCACTTCAAGCTGCTGATCGTGCTGCTCGTCGTCTACCTCGTGTACCGCGGCTACGAGATGTTCTTCGCCTGACACCACGCTGCGCTTAAGCGCCGTGTGGACGATCGTCCCGCGAGCAGTGGGGCGGATGACGGGCGCCGGGGTAGCATCGGCGACCGACATACGGGCTGTGGCGCAGCTTGGTTAGCGCGCTTGACTGGGGGTCAAGAGGCCGGGAGTTCAAATCTCCCCAGCCCGACACGAAACACCAGGTCAGAGCCGGTGCCGGGAGGCACCGGCTCTTTCGCGTCCCGGCATGTATCGGGAATGTATCGGTCCGGCTGATGCCGTCCGTTCGTGGAGCTTGTTCGGGTCGGTGAGCCGCACGTCCGGCGCCAGCGCGGCAAGTGGGTGGTGCGCATCGAGGGCTACGACCCTGCCTCGGGCAAGGGTCAAGGTCCGTCAGGCCGGGACGTTCGTCCCGTGACTCGAAACAGTGTTCTCACCCGGCGATGTCAGGGACGAACACAGCCTGCGCCATCTGCACGGTACGCGAGAGAGCCCCGGCGTGCGGGCACAACCGGGGCTCTCTCCTTGGCCCCGCCCCTGAGGGCGGAATCTCAGGGGCAGGCCGTCGCCCGCTCCTGAGGACGGAGTCAGGTCACGGGTCGATCACGATGGTGCAGACCAGCGTCTTCGGCACGTTGTTGTTGATCGCCAGGCTGGCGTTCTCCGTGAACACCGACGGGTCGCCGATGGTGGTCGCCCCGTCGACGCAGGAGATGCTGGAGGCGGTGCCCCCGGCGACCTGGCCGGTCGTGGTGATCAACACGTCGGTCAGCGGCGTGTTGTCGAAGCTCAGGGCCTCGCCCACGTAGGGGTCGTCGTCGCAGAACGCCAGGTTGTCCACGGTCACGTCCTGGCTGTCGTCAGCCGAGACGTAGCCAGCGGGCGTCAGTTCGTTGACCGTGTAGTCCCCGAAGGTGAGGTCATCGACGCAGATGTTGCCGTTGGCGTCGGTGAGGCCGATCGACTCACCGTTGAGGGTGAACTCCACACCAGCGTGCGGGTGGTCGCCGGGACCGTCAGCAGCGTGCTTGCGGTCCTTGTGGATCGAGATGGCACCCGTGTTCAGGGTGTTCGTGAACGTGCAGGTGACGTGCTCGGCAGCGCCGAGGTCGATGGCGGCGGGATCCGACCCGTCGTCACAGACAGCCTCGGTGAGCGTCCAGTTGTCCGGGACCGTCTCGGACACCGAGTAGGTGCCGGGGTTGAGGTCGTCCGAGGTGATCGGGTCGGCCTCATCGGTCAGGACGAACGGGTCGTCCCACGACGGCGTGAACGTGAACTCCTGCGTCGAGCCGGAAGGCACCGTCACCTTGTCGACCGTGATGGTCGAGCAGTTGGCGATGTCGATGTCCACCGGAGCCACGAAGTCCTTCAACTCGCTGTTGAAGCTGGTCGAAGCCGCGGCTCTTGACGTAGGCCGAACCGAACGCCTTTGCAGACGCCCGTCGGGGAACACGCCAGCGGCAGTCAGGTTGATCGCCGTCTCACCGAACTGCCCAGCGGGCAGCAGCGCGGGCAGGCCGAACGGGTTCGCCAACTGCGTGGTGTTGATCGCAGCCTCAGCGATCGGAGCCGCCAGCGGGGTCGCTGCGCTCCACGCCGTCCCGGTCCAGGTCCGCAGGTTGATGACCGGCGTCCCCTGGCCCTGGAAGAGGTAGTTGATCAGCAGGTCGCCCGCCGTGCGGTTGAGGGCCACCGGCCCCGCCGTCAGCAGACCCGGCTGGTCCTCCTGGTTGATCTCGAAATCGAAGTTCGTCGTTCCCGACTGGTTCGCCCTCGTCCACCCCAGGTAGATGAAGATGTCGCCGTTCGCGGCCTGCTCATCGGACTCCAGGAACTGGGCGAGGTCGGCCTTGGAGTTGGGGATGGATCCCCGCACCACGGTGACGTTCACGTCGTTCTCCGACGTGCCCTGGCCGAAGCTGTTGTCCTGCTGGCTGTTGATCAGGTCCGACCCGGTGTGGATCGGGTTGACGTTCGTCCAGTCCACGAGTCCGTTGGGGACGAAGTTGCCGTCGTTCCCCTCGAACGTGCTCCCCGGCAGGACTGCCGAGGCGCTCGTCGCCATGAGTGTGCCCGCGGCTACGACCGCCGCAGAGGCGAGCAGTGCCCGCCGCTTGTGCTTGCTGTGCAAGTGATTCTCTTTTCTTTCAGGGGCCAATGCTCAGCCCCAGGCTGCAGGGGTTGTCCGTCGAACGACGGTGTGACGTCGTCTCGCTACAGGCGCGAGAGCGTCGGCATAGCGGCGCAGGCGAGGAGTCGTTCGGGTGCGGAAACGATCGCCCGCGATCGTTCGAGCGCGCGCCGCCGTGTTAGTTGGGCACGGTATGGAACCGGCAGCTCGCCGTCATTTCACTCTCCCTCCCCGCATCACGGAGCTCCGCCGGCTCCGTGGCATCCGATGGGAAGATCGCCGCGGTCAACCATTTCGTTACACATGGCCGGAATCGGGCGAGCCCGATGCCCAATGGACTGAAGCGGACAAACGGCTTCGTTCGCCATGACGTCATTTGCGCGCCACGCGGTGTCGCAGAGACCAATTGCAAAGAGGCTGCCCTGGCGGGTGGCCTCTTGGCGCGAGCTCTGAGGGATGTCTTACGCCAGGGGCGCATGCGAATTCGCCATTCGAACAACGCTGACGAGATCTGCTCGCGACGGAGCGTCAGCAGTGGTCGTGGCGACGTTCGTCAGCCGTCGTTCGCAACGGCCGGCTGTGACCCGCCACTTGATGGCCGGACCACGGGGCGCAGCCGCGCGCGTCTCAACCGGCAGTATGCCGTCATCCCAGTCTCCCTCCCGACGTCATGGAGTTCCCGAGGCTCCGTGCCCGCGTCGCCCACGGCAATCGCGTGCGAACATCGACGTCGCCCATGAACCCTATGTCTGGGAACCCGTCGAGGCAACCGAGCAGCGCGTCGAATTTTCTCGACGCGTGCATTCATCGCCCGTTCCTGCGAGTTCCGGCCGTGGCGAACGGCCGGTCGCAACGTCCACCCGCCATCGTTCGTAGTTCGCATCCGACTCGTGAGCACGCGCAGCCCGATCGACGACGAGACGACCTCGCTACGGGGAGCGATCGAGCAAGCTGGCGACTCGAGTCGCAAGGCGCGAGCGGCTCCGCGAATCCCGCATGCGCCGCATAATGGCTTCTGCCGGACGCTCGCTGGGACGGTTGGGAAGGGTGTGTCTTTGCGTCGGATGGCGCCCGGAGTCTCGACACACACGGCGCTGCGGTTCTCACGTGAGCGGGACGAGATCGGCGTGGGCATTGACGATCGACGGCGCACACGTGCCGGAGGACACAGCGAAACTCATCGGAGGTTTGGCCGAAAAGAGAGCGTCTCATGCCGCTGATGAGACGCCTGACGCGAGCGCGCGGCCCGTCGATTTGCGGCTCTCCTGCTGGATCCGTGGGTCACGCTGTGAGCGGTCGGCCGGGTAGGGGTGGGGGTGGGCAGTGGCCGCCGCGGTCAAGGAGGCACACGGCGATGAGGTTGTCGGTGGAGCGGAACCCGTAGGCGATGCGGGTGAGGAGCCGCAGCTTGGTGTTGACGCTCTCGGTGAGGCCGTTGGACAGGCCGTGGGTGACGGCGGCGATGACCCCGGCACGGTGCTTGTTGATCCGGTGGTAGAGCTCGACGAATGCAGGGATGCGGCTGCGCCGGGCCCAGGCGAGCCAGGCGTCGAGCATGGCGACGGCTTCATCGCCGCGATGGGCGGAACACGAGCCGGAGCTGTTCCTTCAGCAAGTAGGCGCGGGAGAGGCGGTGGTTGTGGCGGGCGATCCAGGCCAGCTTGGCGGCCTGGCGGGCGGTGAGGTCTTCGGGGTTCTTCCACAGCGCGTCGCGACAGTTCTTTCAACTGCTTGGCGTCGCCGGGGAGGTCCATCCGGCGCAGCAGGTTCCACACCCACCGGCGCACCACGTCGAGGGCTTGGCTGCCCCAGTGGGATCGGACCGGAGCGCCCTTCCCTTTCGGCGGGTGGGTTTCTCCGGCCCGTCCCCCGAACCGGACGTGCGGCTTCCACCGCATCCGGCTCTCCACGAGCCCGTCCCGCAGTTCAGGCGGCGGTGTCGGTCACGCTCCATGGCGTCGGGATCCGTGTTCCGCGGTAGCGGTAGCGGGTCACCGGGACTGCTCGACAGTCGAACAGCGCCATGCCGTCATGCTCGGGCCACCACCTGTTCGCCAGGTAGCGCCGTCGCAGCCACTTCCAGTTGGCCCGGCGATGCTTGCGACGAAGCCATCCGACGACTCGCAGCCAGGTGAACTGGTGCACGTAGGCGAACGTCGTCTTGGACACGCCGTGCCGGAAGTAGCTGGTCCAGCCGCGCAGCACCCCGTTGAGTTGGCGCAGCACGGCCGAGAGCGGCTGGTTCGTTCCCTGCTTGCTGATCGTCTTCACCTTCGCTTTGATCGAGGCGAACGCCTTCTTCGCTGGCCAGGTGTAGACGTATCGCTTGTTCGACCCCCGCTTGGTCTGCCGCTGGATGCGGAACCCCAGGAAGTCGAACCCCTCGTCGATGTCGACGATCATCGTCTTCTCCTCCGACAGGCGCAGGCCCATCGTGGCGAGCACCGCTGCGACCTCGTCTTGAGGTCCTCGGCGTGGGCTTTGGTGCCCGCCACCATCACCACGAAGTCATCCGCGTAGCGCACCAGGCGATACGTGGCGTGACCGTGGCGACGGCGACGTTCCCGCAGCGGACGAGTGGCCATGTCACGCTGCCATGCCTCGGCGAAGTGATCGTCGAGGACGGACAGGGCGATGTTGGCCAGCAGCGGCGAGAGGATGCCGCCTTGCGGGGTGCCCATCTTGGTGTCCCTGGTGACGCCGTCCTCGGAGAGGACACCGGCTTTGAGGAACGCCTTGACGAGCGCCACGACGCGACGGTCCCCGATCCGATCCCGCACCCGGCCCAGCAGGGCCGCATGGTCGATCTCGTCGAAGCACGCCGTGATGTCACCTTCCAGCACCCACCGAGTACTCGTTGGTGGCCAGCATGTGGATCTCGGCGATCGCGTCGTGCGGCCGACGCCGAGGCCGGAACCCATACGAACATGGGTGGAACCCGGCCTCGAAGATCGGCTCGAGGACCAGCTTCAGGCTGGCCTGCACGACCCGGTCCGACGCGGTCGGGATCCCCAGCGAACGCAGCTTGCCGTTCGCTTTGGGGATCATCCGTTGCCGCACCGGCAGCGGCGCGAACTCGCCAGCCTTGAGTTGCTGTCTCGCAGCCCGGCGAGGAACGCCGCCTCACCGAACACGATGGAGCGCGGTCGCACCCCATCGACGCCGGCGGATCGTGCCCCTCGATTGCCCCGCACCCGATCCCACGCCACCGTGAGGAAGGCGGGATCGGCGACAAGGTTGAACAGGTCATCGAACCGACGACCAGCATCGTCGACCGCCCATTGGTGCAGCTTGGTCTGGATCTTCAGTACCCGCAGCTCGGCCTCGACGAGGCTCGGCCACGACGCGTCGGTGTTCACCGACGACCTCCTGGCATTCCAGCAACCGCGCTGCGAACTCGCTGGGTCCCTTCGCCATGTGCACGGCTTTCCCGGCCTCGGACTACTACGGACCCTCCGCCCCGTCCCGGCGTCATCAGCCGACGGTGGGCCTGCCCGCCGACCAGCTGGCTGCTGGCCGGGAAGGGCAACCCCGGGACGGTTCCCACGTTCACCATGTACCGGTCGACAGGATCGGCGCCCAGCTCTGCCCCTGCAGCCTCGCCAACGGCTACGCCGCAGGCATTCACCGTGGCCTCCCCACCGACGTCAATGTCGGCTTCGGAGTCGTCTCACCGTGCGAAGGCTCGACGCGCACTGCTGCCCGGCCCGCATCCACCAGGTTGGAGCCGGTTCCACACTTGAGGGGGTTCAACCGCTGGTTCAATCGTTACGCCTCTCCGTCTCGCTTGCCGGACCCGGGCCGTCTGGCGGTGCCGACCCGTCCCGGCGTTGTCAGGGCTGCTTCCCACCCTCCCCAGCACCTCCAGGGTCAGGCTGCCCTCAGCTTCACCGGCCTGCTGCGACAGCCCGGAGCGGCGGGCCTTTCACCCACCGCCGGATACATGGCGCCTCGTGGCGC